>CAVQPB010000021.1:0-415185 GCA_963714525.1 uncultured Pseudomonadota bacterium | reverse complement strand
TGAGCTCTTTGATAATACGAACGAGAAGCAATCGACAAAAAATCTTACGGTCCAGTCAAATCCTGACTCCTACTTTCAGCTCGCCAGTAATCAGTTTTCGTGGCTGGTGGACTCTAAAGGCATTGATTACAGCATACTGGTAAAAGGTAGAGTAGAAAGGATAAGCGCCTCTAACAAGAACATCACCTTTACTATCGAGGACGGTGGGAAGCAAATGCCGATTCAAATGAAATATGAAGGCAAAGAAGGCAGCCTCTCAAACGGCATGTCGCTCACTGGATATGTTACGAAGACGGACGAAGAATGGATCATGACGGATATTAAGAAAACAGAAAAATCGCAAAACTACGACTAAGCGAAGCGATACAACGTGGCGCGCGCTCCTTACTTCGGTTAGTTAGACCTTCGGGTTGCAGGAACCACAGCCTTGGGAGTAACCTAAACACATGGAAACACAAGTCATCTCTTGCAGCCCGGATATCATGGGCGGTACTCCGGTTTTTGCGGGCACACGGGTGCCGATCCAGACACTGCTCGACTACCTTGAAGCGGGAGAAACGATCAACGACTTTCTTGCCGGTTTTCCTTCAGTCAGCCGAGAACTGGTGGTCAACTTTTTGGAGCAGGCAAAAGATCGGTTGGTCGCTACTGCATCGTGAAGGTGCTAGTCGACGAATGCGTTGATTGGCGCCTTTGCCGTGACATCGTCGGTCACGAAGTCAAGACGGCACGTCAGATGGGCTGGTCGGCCGTAAACAACGGTGAACTGCTAGCGCTTGCCCAACGGGAGTTTGATGTATTCGTGACTGTCGATCGAAACCTCTCCTTTCAGCAATATCTTCCTAGCTTCACGATTTTCGTGATCGTTCTACGTGCACCGTCTAATCGTCTCGCGGATCTGCGGCCGCTCGTTCCCGAACTACTTGCATGCATCGCAACTGCCAAGAGAGGTACTGTTACCTATGTGGGGGCCTAACAAGTGGTTCAACTTAAGTCCTTTGTACGATCAACTCGGGGAAGAAACATGAAAAAACTTTTGTTAGCTTCGGCAATCAGCGCGATGGCGGCGTCGCATGCATTTGCCGCCGACGATCTTTGCACCGTCGCACCGGGGAATTGCAAAATCTTGAAGGAAGACGCGAAGATACGCGTCATCGAATTCAGCGCTAAAAAGGGCGACAAAACTCCGCTGCACTCTCATCCCGCGTATGTGATTTATCTGGTCAAGGGCGGGAAATCGCGCTTCACCCTCGAAGACGGAACCTCGTTCGAACGCAATCCGAAGGACGGCGAAGCGATCATCGTCAGCCAGCCGGTAACCCATTCCGAGGAATGCTTAGCGGATCAAATCGCGATCCTCGTTGAACTTAAACAATAAGGCATTACTGTTTCAATAATAGGGCGATCGGCCTGAGAGCCAAGCTGCGCGCGGTCGTCCGGAAAGTGGCTAATTCAAACTCGGCGACCAGGAAGGCTGAGTATCCTTCTCCGGAGAATCCGTCACGCGAACTGGATTACCGCCGTCGGCATCCATGATGTAAATCTCCCAATTACCATAGCGCTGTGACGCGAACGCCAGCATTGACCCATCGGGCGACCAGGCGGGCCACAGGTCGGCGGCGGCGTTGTGGGTGAGCCGCTTGGGATTCGCGCCGTCGGCATCGATCACGTAGATTTCCTCGTTGCCGTCGCGGCGCGAAACAAAGGCGATGCGTTTGCCATCCGGCGACCAGGCGGGCATGAAGTAGTGCTGATCTTTTCCTTGATCTTTCCACAGGGGGACAACCTGACTTGATCCTTGCGCGTTGAGCATTCGGATCTCCAAACCACCCCCTCGCGCGGTAAAGGCGATGCGGCTCCCGTCGGGTGACCACGAGCTCCGGGCGGTGTCGTGTTGATCGCTATAGATTCCCATGTTGGAATCCGCCAATCGCGTGACTTTGCCGCCGTCCACGTCGATTGAAAACAGGCCGGGTTTACCCTCTTCCACTGTGTATAACGTCAGCCGTTTGCCATCGGGCGCCCACGATGGCGCGAAATAGCTCTTGTCCGGCTGAGTCAAGCGTTTTCCGGCGCTGCCGTCGGCGTTCATCAGATGCACCTGAGCCTTGCTGCCTTCCGGTTCCGATATGATGGCGATTCTGCGCCCGTCGGGCGACCACGCCGGATGGACGTTGCGTGCCGCGCCGTGGGTCAGGCGAATTCGTTCGCTGCCATCAGCATTCATGACGTGGATTTCCGAATTACTGCGCCATCCGCTGGCAAACGCGATTTTTGAGTCGCGCAATCGTTCGCCGGCGGACACGGGTTTGCCCTTGGCAGTTGTCTGGCTGGCTGATACGTCTGCATTCAGCGGAAACGTGCGCACGGCCCGGACCTGCGGCTCCCATTCGGCGCGAATGGCGTCGTCTACTACTCCCTCGAAGAAATCAGCCCACCACCGGGTCTTCACGCCGCTACCGGCATCCGCGCTGCGCAGCGTCTCTTGCCTTGCATCGAACAGCGGGTCAATGAACAGCCCGCGATTCTTGCCGATCGGCTCCATAAGCGATCCCAACTCTTCGATCGTAGGTAGGCGCCAATCGGAAAAGCCGGCAAAGCCCTCACGGTTGAGTTCCTCGATATAGGCCGCCGCTACTTTTTCGTGCAGGCCATCGGCGGAGCCCGACTGCTGCCACATCAATCCAGTAGCATGGTCGATTATCACTTTGTCGCCGGCAATGGCCTTTGCCTCGTAGTCGTGCTGGAAGCCGCCAATTGCGCTCAGGGATACTCCGTCTTTGGTCTTCGCGCCGGGATGATGAAAACGCTTTTCTCTCACCATTTGGGCGATGCTGCCAGCCAGCAGTTTCGCTGGCTGGCTACGTAATTCCTCGCGAAACTTCACACCCCAGTTATTCAGTACGTAGCGGACTATCGTTGCCGGAACGGCATAAGCAAACGGGGCTTGCGCCTCGCTCACCACGCCGATTACCTGCCCATCGCGAATGAGCGGGCTGCCTGAACTGCCCTCATCGATGCCACCGGTGAAAACGATGGCCTTTGCTTTGCGGCCGACGATCTCGCCCTTGGTCACCGCCCACGGGCCGCCGGCGCGCGGGAAGCCAATGATCGTGACCGGATCTCCGGCGTTGACCGTTGTCGCGGGATTAAGCCGCAGCACCGATACCCCTTCCGGGACGCTCCCGGCGAGGGACAAAGCGGCGAGCCCCTGCCGGTCCCCTCCTTCGAGTTCGACAATCTTTACCGCCAGCGGCCGCGCGCGCTGAGTGAAGAACTCGACTTCTATATTGGCGGCGCCCTCCACGACGTGGGCCGCGGTCACGATGTGCACGTTGCCGCCGGTCAAGCGCACGATAAAACCGCTTCCTTCCTTGCGGCTACCGGCTGAAGTGATGGCCGTCACGCGCACCACGCCTTTTTGCAGATGCTCCAGTCCTTGCGGGAAAGCGTCAATGGCAACAACCAGACAAAGCAGAAGACAGCAAATTCGAATGCCCATGCGATAAATCCGCACTCAGTAATTAGCTCGCCGTTGACGGCGCTCAACCCAGCGTCCGGCAAACGGAAGGATGAGGTAGAGCAGCAACGCGGAGACGGCCATGGTGTTGAGCGTCGGTGGAAGGGGGCCGAATGAGGTCATAGTCTGAATGGCGACCAGCGCGATGGCGAGACCGTACCATACGCCGCGGCGATCGGTGCGGATGGGAATCGCTTTAATGCATAGCCACACGGTCACGATCAGTAGCGTGACTTCCAACGCGTAAGCAACCAGCGGATAGTTCCACAGCGACAATCCCAATTTCGGCGGACCTAAGAGGAGCGGCAAATCCGGACGGTGGACTATGAGATCGAGAAACCAATGGGACGCAACCACCGCCGCCACCGCGAACGCTTCGCGCGCCGCTAGGCCCAGCGCTTTCAACGCAATCAAAAACGCGATTATCGCCCAAGCGATCGCCGCTACGAGGCTGTGGGTGTAGGGGATGTCGTTGAGAACGAGCGGGTTGGACGCCAAGCTGGGATCGAGGCTCGCGTGTTCCACCCCGGTCAAAATAAATATCGCCCAAAAAATATCGACCAACTGCGCCGCGCCCAGCAATACCCACAGCGGCGCTTGCGGCGCTATGGCTTTGGCGATGAAGCTCGCGCTGTAGTGACCTATGAACATGGCGGGCGTAAGCTTACGCGTAATTTTCGCCGCGGGCGAATCCGAATTTTTACAAAACGATTTAGCGCTACGAAAACGTGATCGCCGCTGTGCCGAGATTTTCGATCTCGACCCGCACCTGGTCGCCGGGGTTCGTCCAGCGGGTCTCCACCACGCTGCCGGTGAAAACAAATTCGCCGCGTTTAAGATACTGGCCGCGAGCGATGAGCAAATTCGCGAGCCACGCCAATGCCGCGAACGGATGACCCATCACATCGCGCGCGACGCCGCGACCGGCCTCAGTGCCGTTGATTATTGTGCGTCCAACCAAAGCTGGAATATCGAGTTTGCGCCAATCCTGAACCGGCGTACCGATCACGCAACCGGCATCAAAAAAATCGTCGGCAATCAAAGTTGGCGTGCCGAGAGCTTTGAAATCGGTGTACCGCTCATCGACGATTTCGATGCCCGCGGCCATGGCGCCGACGGCATCGGCGACTGTTTCCTTTGTGTAAGGTTGGGCCGGCGCGGCCAAATCTTTTTCTAACAGCACCACGATTTCACATTCGATTCCGGGCCGCACAAAATCGCCGTGGCGAACCAATGCGCTGCGTTGATGGACGGTCTTGGCAAATATCCCACCGGCGCAAGGATGGGAAATATTCAGGAACCGCTGCATCACTTCGGTGGTGCAACCGATTTTGTGTCCGGCGATGTCACCGAGCACCGATGCCAGTTCGGCGTGCGTTCGCGCTTGAAGCGCGTAGCCGGCCGTTACGTCCTGCGGACGATGCTCAAGTGGCAGCGGGCTTAAATACTGCCTCGCCAGCCGGTTTTGCGCCAGGAGGCGCGCTGCTGTTGGGTTTGTCACTTGGTCACTTCCCTTTAATCTGTCATTCCCGCGCAGGCGGGAATCCATACTGAGTCACCTCTGCCAACGCCCTATGGATTCCCGCCTGCGCGGGAATGACACGAAATCTCATTTGATCCGCGCCGCCGCGCCAGCCAACAAGCGCTCGGTAGAAATAATCGCCCGCGTATGATCGCCCTCGCCCACCTTGCCGGCGACATCGAAAGCTTCGATGGTGAATTTATACAGCTTACCTTCGCGGCCGATGAATGTCGCCCGCGCTCGTACGCTTTGGTTGACGGGCGTTGCAGCCGTGTGGCGAATGTTGATCCCTACACCGACGGACAATTGCCCGGGCTCAAGCAGCGGTTTCATCAACCTTGCAGCGGCGATTTCCATTAGTCCGATCATGCGCGATGTCGCCCAGACTTCTGGAAAATCGTCCAGCGGCGAGAGGCACAATGCCTTCGCCATCTCCTGCGGACCGGCCATCATCTCGGCCTCGGCAAAATCCCCAACCTCCATTCGACACTCCAAACTAAAACGGGAAACAATTTTTCAACTATATCAAAAGTTGCAGCGCTATATCTCCTGGGATCGCGAGGGACTTTATCAGAGGTTCCTTACCCCATGTTAAAATTACGAATTACGCGGCCTTCCCGCATTCTACGGAAAAGGATCATCGGTCGATGACTATCCTCAGAGACGTTAAGCTAGACGACAAGTATACCCAGGAAAGCGGACGCATCTATCTCACCGGCATCCAGGCGCTGGTGCGTTTGCCCATGATGCAGCGCCGACGCGACCTCGCCTCCGGCCATAACACAGCAGGCTATATTTCCGGTTACCGCGGCTCGCCGCTCGGCGGCTACGATCAGCAACTCGTGACTGCGAAGAAATTTTTGCAGGAACATCACGTGGTATTTCAGCCCGGTCTAAACGAAGACTTGGCGGCCACCGCTTGTTCCGGTACACAGCAAGTTGCGTTTACCGGCCAAGCGAAGTACGACGGCGTATTCAGCATTTGGTACGGCAAGGGTCCCGGCGTAGATCGATCGGGCGACGCATTCCGCCATGGTAATCTTTTTGGCAGCAGCCCTCTGGGCGGCGTGCTGGTGTTGATGGGCGACGACCACACGTGCGAGTCTTCCACCACGGCGCATCAGAGCGAATATGCTTTAGTGGACGCGATGATTCCGGTGTTGAATCCCGCGGGTGTGCAGGAAATTCTGGATTACGGTTTGTATGGATTCGCGTTGTCCCGCTACTCCGGCACGTGGGTCGGAATCAAGTGCGTACACGATACAGTCAACACGGCCGCCGTGGTGGAGCTGGCTTCCGATCGCGTGCAGGTCAATATTCCCACCGACTTCGCGCCGCCGCCGGATGGTCTGCACATCCGCCCGAACGATCCGCCGCGAACCCAAGAGCACCGTTTGCACACCTACAAACTCGAAGCGGTTAAAGCGTTTGCGCGTGCGAATAAACTCGACCGTATCGGTCATCGACTCACCGAACGCGAAGATCGGCATTATCACCACGGGTAAATCCTATCTCGATACCCGCAGCGCGCTGGATGAGTTGAACCTCTCCGACACCGATTGCGAGCGCTTAGGTTTACGGTTATATAAAGTCGGCATGACTTGGCCGATGGAACCCCAAGGTTTGAAAAAATTCGCGGAAGGTCTGGACCTCATCATCCTGGTGGAAGAAAAACGCGGCCTGATGGAAGGTCAAGTCAAAGAAATGTTGTACGGACTCGCGAACACCCCACGCATTATCGGCAAAACCGACGAGCAGGGTCAGCCGATGTTTTTGTCTTCCGGCGCGCTCGATCCGAATCAAATCGCTCAGGTGATCGGCCATCGGATTTTGAAGAATGTCGCCGACGACCGGCTCGTGAATCGAGTGGCCGCGATCGATCGGTTGCTGAGCCAGCACGAAGATTCGAACATCGGCGTGGTGCGTATGCCGTATTTCTGCCCCGGCTGCCCCCACAGCACCGGCACTAAAATACCCGAAGGTTCCAAGGCGTTAGCAGGAATCGGCTGCCACTTCTTGGCGCAATCCATGGAGCGCAATACCTCGGGCTACACGCAGATGGGCGGCGAAGGCGCATCGTGGATGGGCATGGCGCCGTTCACCAATCAAAAGCACGTGTTCCAAAATGTCGGTGACGGGACTTATTTCCATTCTGGATTGTTAGCGGTGCGCGCAGCAGCGGCGTCGGGCGCCAACATCACCTTCAAAGTGTTGTACAACGACGCGGTGGCCATGACCGGCGGTCAACCCCACGACGGCCAATTGACGGTGCCGCAGATCACTTTGCAGTTGCACGCAGAAGGCGCGAAGCGCGTCGCCGTAGTCACCGATGAGCCGGAAAAATATCCGCCGAGTTTGGAGTGGGCGCCGGGCGTGACCATACATCACCGCGACGACTACGATCAAATTCAACGCGAATTCCGCGACATACCCGGCATGACGGGTATCGTTTACGATCAAACCTGCGCCACGGAAAAACGCCGCCGCCGCAAGCGTGGCAAGATGATCGATCCGCCGAAGCGCACCGTCATCAACGAAGCGGTTTGCGAAGGCTGCGGCGATTGCGGCGTGCAATCGAATTGCGTCGCGGTCGTGCCGGTCGATACAGAATTTGGCCGCAAGCGCGCCATCGATCAATCCAATTGCAACAAAGATTTTTCCTGCGTGAAAGGTTTTTGCCCGAGCTTTGTCACCGTCCACGGCGGCAAGCTTAAAAAAGGCAGTGCCGGCCGTAATTTGGAAATTGCGCCGCCTGCACTCACCGAACCCACACTGGTCGACTTGGATAAACTTGGCCGACCCTATCGTTTGATCGTGACCGGCGTCGGCGGCCAGGGCACCGTTACCGTGGGTTCCATCATCGGCATGGCGGCGCACTTGGAAGGCCTGGGTTGTGGCGTAATGGAAATGACCGGCCTCGCGCAAAAAGGCGGTGCGGTGTTAAGTTATGTGCGCATCGGCCTTAAGCCCGAAGATATTAAGACTACGAAAATCGCCACCGGTGGCGCGGATCTCATGATCGGTGGTGATTTGATCGTATCGGGTAATTCCGAAGGTTCAGAGACGTTGGCGCGCGGCACCAAAGCCGTAATCAACGTTAACGAAGTAATCACCGGCGCCTTCACCCGCAACACGGAATTTCGTGTCCCGGGCAATGAGCTGCAAGATTCAATCCGGGATAAGGTTGGCCAGGGGAACGTGGATTTCATCGACGCCACCAAGATCGCAACGGCGTTGTTGGGCGATTCGATCGCGACCAATTTTTTCTTGGTGGGATTTGCCTATCAGAAAGGTTGGCTGCCGATTTCCGCTGCGGCCATCGAGCGCGCCATCGAATTAAATGGCGCCGCGATCGACATGAACAAACAAGCGTTGGCTTGGGGCCGGCGCGCCGCGATCGATTTGGATGCGGTGCAAAAAATCGCTGCTCCGGCAAAGGGCCGGCCGCAGTCGGAACGGCTGTCGCAAACACTGGATGAACTGATACAACGGCGAGTCGATCACCTCACCAAATACCAAGACGCGGCTTACGCCGCACGTTATCGTGCGCTGATCGATAAGGTTCGCGCGGCCGAAACAGCAAAGTTTCCGGGTCAACAGCGCTTGACCGAGGCGGTGGCCCGTTACTACGCCAAATTGATGGCTTACAAGGACGAGTACGAAGTCGCCCGTCTTTACACCGATGGTGACTTCACTAAAAAAATTGCCGATATGTTCGAGGGCGATTTCCATTTGAATTTCAATCTCGCGCCACCGCTGCTGGCGAAGCGCGATCCGGTTACCGGCCATTTGCGTAAAGCCCCCTATGGACCGTGGATGTTCCGCGCCTTCAAAATACTGGCGAAGTTCAAAGGACTGCGTGGCGGTGCGCTGGATGTTTTCGGCCATAGCGCCGAGCGACGTATGGAACGTGAGCTTATCACCGAGTACCAAAAAGTAATCGCCGAAATACTTGCCGGACTGAACGAGAACAACTACGAACAGGCGGTTGCGTTAGCGCAAATCCCCGAGCAAATTCGCGGCTTCGGTCACGTCAAGGAACGCTACCTTGCCGATGCCAGGAAAAAACAGGCCGAGTTACTGGCCAAGTTCCGTTCGCCCGCCGCGCAAAACAAACTCGCTGCATAAATTACTCAAGGACAACGACTAAGAATGTTTAGCGCCAACCATACCCTCGCTGTCGTCGACCCGGAAATCGCCCAGATCATCGAGAAAGAACGCCAACGCCAAGAAGATCATATCGAATTGATCGCGTCGGAAAATCACGTCAGCCCCGCCGTTCTGGAAGCGCAAGGTTCAGTGCTCACCAATAAATACGCTGAGGGTTATCCGGGTAAGCGCTATTACGGCGGCTGCGAATATGTCGATATGGCGGAGCAACTGGCCATCGATCGCGCCAAGACGCTGTTCAAGGCCGATTACGCCAACGTCCAACCCCATTCCGGTTCCCAGGCCAACGCCGGCGTTTACATGGCGATGCTGCAGCCGGGCGACACGATACTGGGCCTGTCACTGGCCCATGGCGGTCACCTGACCCATGGCTCGCCGGTGAATTTCAGCGGACGCTTGTACAAGGTCATCAGCTATGGTCTGCGCGCGGATAACGAAGAGATCGACTACGATCAAGCGGCAAAGCTCGCGCTCGAACATAAGCCGAAAATGATCGTCACCGGCGCCTCGGCTTACTCGCGCGTGATCGATTGGAAACGCTTTCGCCACATCGCCGACAGCGTCGGCGCCTATTTATTCGCCGACATCGCCCACTATGCGGGCCTCATCGCCACCGGCTTTTATCCCAGTCCAATCGGCATCGCGGATTTCGTCACCAGTACCACGCATAAAACTTTGCGCGGCCCGCGCGGCGGTTTGATCATGGCAAAAGCCGAATACGAAAAAGCCATGCAGTCGATTATCTTTCCCGGCATCCAAGGCGGGCCATTGATGCATGTGATCGCCGCGAAAGCCGTCGCGTTTAAAGAGGCGATGTCGAAAGATTTTCGTGCTTATCAAGAACAAGTGATCGACAACGCACGCGTGATGGCCAAGACATTGCAAGCGCGGGGATTGCGCATCGTCTCCGGCGGCACCGATTGTCACTTGTTCCTGCTCGACCTGCGCGCGAAACATATCACCGGCAAAGAAGCGGAAGCGGTGTTGGGCCACGCACACATCACGGTCAACAAAAACGCCATTCCCAACGATCCCGAAAAACCCTTCGTCACCAGCGGCATCCGCATCGGCTCGCCGGCCATGACCACCCGCGGCTTCCGCGAACTTGAAGCCGAACAAGTCGCCCATCTCATCGCCGACGCCCTCGACGCCCCGCAGGACGAGGCCCATATCCAGCATGTAGCGGAAAGAGTTAAAGCGCTATGTGCGCGGTTTCCGGTCTATAGAACTTAAATACGTGAAGGGTGAAGAGTGAAAGGTGAAGGTGAAAATCACACCGCCGTTTCTTCGCCGTTCACTTTTCACGCTTCACTCTTCACTCCTTCACGCACCTCACCATGAAGTGCCCCTTCTGCGGGACGCTGGATTCGCAAGTCATCGATTCCCGTCTGAACGACGAAGGCGATAGTATCCGCCGTCGCCGCAAATGCGCGGCCTGCAATAAACGCTTTACCACCTACGAGACCGCGGAAGTGCGTATGCCGCAAGTCATCAAACAAAACGGTAAACGCGAAGATTTTTCGCCGGACAAGTTGCGTATCGGTTTTGCCCGCGCACTACACAAACGCCCGGTGTCGACCGACCTGGTAGACGCCGCAGTCGAGCGTATCGCACAAAAACTGCTGAGCCTGGGCGAGCGGGAAATCGATGCGCGGCGCATCGGTGAAATGGTCATGGACGAACTGCGCAAAATGGACAAGGTCGCGTACATTCGCTTCGCGTCGGTATATCGCTCGTTCCAGGACGTCGACGATTTCCGCGATGTGATGCGGGATTTGTAAGTCGATTCGTGTTCTCCGCCGCTGATCATCGCTTCATGGCCCACGCCTTGCGCCTGGCGGAACGCGGACTTTACACCACCACACCGAACCCGCGGGTCGGCTGTGTCATTGTCCGCGATGACGCGATCGTCGGCGAAGGCTGGCATGAGCGTGCCGGCACGCCGCATGCGGAGGTACATGCGCTGAATAACGCGGGCGAACGTGCGCGCGGTGCAACTGCCTATGTCACGCTGGAGCCTTGTAACCATGCGGGCCGTACGCCACCGTGCTCCAACGCGCTCATCCAAAGCGGTGTGGCAAGGGTAGTGGCCGCAACGATAGATCCCAACCCGCTGGTGGCAGGCGCCGGCCTGAGAGCCTTATCTGATGCGGGCCTTGAGACTGCCATTGGTATACTGGAAAACGAAGCACGCGAGCTGAATATCGGTTTTAATTCGCGTATGACCCGCGGCCGCCCTTGGATGCGTATGAAAATCGCCGCCAGTCTCGACGGCAAAACCGCGCTTAACAACGGCATGAGCCAGTGGATTACCGGCGAGGAAGCGCGGCGCGACGGCCATGTCTGGCGCGCGCAATCCTGCGGCATTTTGACCGGCATCGGAACGGTTAAGGACGACGATCCGCGGTTAACCGTGCGCGCGGTAACCACGACTCGGCAACCGCGAAAAATTTTGATCGATAGCCGTTTGGAAGTACCGCTGGATGCAAAGCTGTTTGACGGCGCCGAAGTCTTGATATTCTGCGCGTCGAGCAATCCTGAGAAAGTCACGCAGCTTGTCGACAGGAACGCAAAAGTAATTCAATTGCCCGATGATCAAGGCAAAGTCGATCTTGGCGCCATGGCGCAAGAGTTAGGCAAACACGAATTTAACGAAGTCCTCATCGAAGCTGGAATGAAGTTGAACGGCTCGTTGCTGCGCGCTGATTTGGTCGACGAGTTGGTCATTTATTTGGCGCCTCACCTGCTCGGCGATAATGCACGAGGTATGTTTGGATTACCTGAATTGACGCTGCTGTCCGATCGCAGTGAACTGGCAATCAAAGAGGTGCGCCAAATTGGTGACGATATTCGAATAACCCTGCGACCGAAAAACTGATGTTCACAGGAATAATCACCGGCCTCGGCCGCATCAGCGAAATCAAGCAACAGGAAAAAGGCATACGCGCCACGATCTCCTGCGCTGGTTTTACACTGGACGATGTCGCTATCGGCGACAGTATCGCTTGCAGCGGCGCATGTTTCACCGTGGTCGCCAAAACTGCGAATTCTTTTTCTGTCGATATCTCACAAGAGAGTTTGCGTTGCACCGCCAGCCTCGATTACGTCGGCGCGGAAATCAATCTCGAGAAGGCTATGCGCTTATCCGACCGCCTCGGCGGCCATTTGGTGAGTGGGCATGTGGATGGAGTCGGCGAAGTCGTAGCGTTCACGCCGGTTGGAGAAAGCTGGGAGCTTCGGATTCGCTTACCGCAGGAACTAGAAAAGTTTGTCGCAGCTAAGGGTTCGATCACCATCGACGGTGTCAGCCTGACGGTGAACAGCATCGATAGCCAAGGTTTCAGCATCAACATCATCCCCCATACGCTCGCGGCCACTTCGTTCAAGCGGCTCGCCCCCGGTGTGAAGGTCAACATCGAAGTGGATTTGATTGCCCGCTATCTTGCACAGCTCGCGAAGTTCTAAAGACCCACTAATTTAGCTGTTAAAATCCCAGCATGCAACTCAACACCACCAGTGAGATCATCGCCGATATTCGCGCCGGCCGCATGGTCATACTCGTTGATGAGGAAGACCGCGAAAACGAAGGCGACCTGGTAATCGCGGCGGAGCATGTAACGGCGGAATCGATTAATTTCATGGCGAAGCATGGCCGCGGATTGATTTGCTTGACGTTGACCGAAGCTCGCTGCAAGCAACTCAATTTGCCTTTGATGGTGTCCGAGAATCGCTCGCCGCTCGGCACCAATTTCACTTTGTCGATCGAGGCGGCGACCGGAGTAACAACCGGCATCTCCGCCGCCGACCGCGCTCGCACCGTCCACGCCGCCGTCGCGAAAAAAGCCCAGCCCGAAGACCTGGTTCAGCCGGGCCATATTTTTCCGCTCAAAGCCCATAAGGGCGGCGTACTAGTGCGGGCGGGCCATACAGAAGCAGGCTGCGATCTCGCGCACTTGGCGGGTCTGGAACCGGCAGCGGTGATCTGCGAAATCTTGAAGGAAGACGGCGAAATGGCGCGCTTGCCGGACTTAGTCGAATTCGCCGCCAAGCATGAACTCGAAATTGGCACGATCTCGGACCTGATTCAATATCGCAGCCATAACGAAACCATCGTCAGCAAAGTCGCTGACCACGACATCAATACACCTTACGGCACGTTCCGCTTGGTGGTGTTCATCGACACGACGACCAGCCATACGCACTTTGCATTAGTGCGCGGAAAAATCTCGCGCGAAGAAGAAACCCTGGTGCGGGTTCATGAGCCGCTGTCGGTATTCGATTTTCTCGATACCAATGCGAACCAGCATTCGTTCACCGTAACCGACGCGCTGAAAAGAATTGCAGCGAGCGAACGCGCGGTGATCGTATTGTTGAATAAACCCGAGTCGGGCGCCGATCTGTTGAATCGCATTAAGCCCGACGAACGGGCGCGCAAGCCCTCGGAACGTTGGGACCCGCGCAGCTACGGCATCGGCGCACAGATTCTGCGCGAACTCAACGTCGGCAAAATGCGCTTGATGGCGCGGCCGAAGAAGCTGCCCAGCATGGCGGGTTTTGGCTTGGAAATCACCGGTTACGAAAGCCCCGATACGTTATGAAACGACTAGAAACGATTTTGCAGGGTCAGGGGCTGCGCATCGGCATCGTGCAGGGGCGCTTCAACGCCGAAGTGGGCGTGGGGTTGCTCAAATCCTGCAACGCGGCGTTGCTCGCAAACGGCGTTGACGATGCGGATATCACCGTCGCCACAGTACCCGGCGCGTTGGAGATCCCGTTAACTTTGCAGCGTATGGCGCAAACGAAAAAGTTCGATGCGCTGATCGCACTCGGCGCGGTGATCCGCGGCGAGACCTACCATTTCGAGATCGTATCGAACGAATCGGCGGCGGGGATCACGCAGGTGCAACTCGACACCGGCGTGCCCATCGCCAACGGCGTTCTCACCACCGATACGGATGCGCAAGCGCTTGCGCGCATCGCCGAGAAGGGCGCCGATTGCGCCAAGGCCGCAATTGAAATGGCGAATCTGTTGAAACAAATTCAATGAAATCCGCCCGCCGCCGCGCGCGCGAGCTGGCGTTGCAAGCGTTGTACCAATGGCAATTGTCGGGCCAAACCATCGCTTACATCGAAAAGCAATTCGTCGAAGGCAAAGACTATGCGAAAGCCGATCAGAACTATTTCGGCGTGCTGTTCCCAGGCACGGTGAAGGAATCGGAACATCTGCAAGCGGCGCTCACGCCCTGCCTCGACCGGAAATTCGCCGAGCTTAGCCCCATCGAACGCGGCATACTGTTGCTTGCGGGTTTCGAGCTGGTTCATCAAATTGATATCCCCTATCGTGTTGTGATCAACGAAGCGGTGGAACTCGCAAAAAGTTTCGGCGGCACCGATGGCCACAAATATGTCAACGGTGTGCTCGATAAATTCGCCGCCAGCGTTCGCAGCGTGGAAATTAACGCGCGCTAGGCTAGTGTATGCCCTTAGGGGAATTCGACCTCATCCGCCGCTACTTCACGCGTAACACGCCGAATGCGATCTTGGGCGTCGGCGACGATGCAGCGTTGTTACCCGTCACACCCGGTAAAGTGCTGGCGGTGTCGACCGACATGTTGGTATCGGGTCGACACTTTTTCGCCGACGCCGACCCTTATCTCCTCGGGCGCAAATCTCTGGCGGTGAATCTCTCGGACATGGCGGCGATGGGCGCGCGGCCGCGTTGGGCTACGTTATCGTTGGCGCTACCGGATGCCGATGCAAATTGGCTGGCGCCGTTTTCCAATGGGTTTTATTCCATGGCCGGCGAGTATGGCGTGGAGCTGATCGGCGGCGATACCACTAAAGGGCCATTGAATATCTGCGTTCAGATCATGGGGGAAGTCGACGCGGCGCTGGCGCTGCGCCGCGATGGCGCAAAAGTGGGCGACGATATTTGGGTGTCGGGTCAACTCGGTGACGCGGCGTTGGCGCTCATGCATTTCCAGGGAAAGGTTACGCTGTCCGCCGATAATCTTTGCCGCTGCGCGCAACGCTTACATGACCCTACGCCAAGAGTCGCTCTGGGCTTGGCTCTTGGCGGCATCGCCGGGAGCGGAATTGACATCTCCGACGGTTTGCTCGCCGATCTGGGCCATGTTCTGGATCGCTCGGCGGTCGGCGCGGACATGCAACTTAGCGAGGTTCCCCACGGAATTGAATTGCGCGATTATCTCGATCAACCATTGGGGCAGCAGGCGTTGCTTGCCGGTGGCGACGACTACGAACTCTGCTTCACCGCTGCACCGGCGCAAGCGGAGACGATACGCAACATCGGCCAGCGCTTGGCGTTGCCGCTTACCATTATCGGACACATCGACACTGGCCGCGATTTAATCGTGCGCGACAAAAATGGCGCTGCCGTCGATCTGAGCAACAAGGGCTTTGACCATTTCGACTGACAAGCGCGGAAGCATTCCCGCCGGATTTCTAACCCGGCATCCCGCCCATTTCATCGCACTCGGATTTGGTTCTGGGCTGGTTCCCGTGATCCCCGGCACGGCCGGCACCGCGCTGGCCTATCCCATATTCTTGTTGATGTTCGGCGGCATCGGGTTGTGGGTACAATTTGCCATCGTTGCGATTTTATTTGCCCTGGGGGTTTGGTCCTGTGCTGTCGCGGGCGAGAATCTGGGCATCGCCGATCACGGCGCTTTGGTCTGGGATGAAGTAGTGGCCATGTTGCTGGTGCTGATGTTCACGCCCATCGGATGGGGCTGGTATCTCTTGGCGTTTATTATTTTTCGCGCCATGGATATGTTGAAACCATTTCCGATTCGCTTGGCCGATCGTAAAATTAAGAATGGATTCGGTGTGATGTTCGACGATTTACTCGCGGCGATTTATTCGATCGCGCTATTACAAATATTGGCAAGGTGGATGCATGGTTGATATGGAGATGGAACGGCTCGCGATGGAAGTCGGCCGCGCATTAAAAAGCGCCGGACGACTTCTCGTCACAGCAGAATCCTGTACCGGCGGTTGGGTGGGCGAAGCGGTCACGGCCATCGCCGGCAGTTCCGATTGGTTCGACCGCGGCTTCATTACCTACAGCAACGCGGCGAAGTGCGACGTCCTTGGCGTCGCCGCTACCACTCTGGATCGATACGGCGCCGTGAGCGAAGAAACGGCGCGCGAAATGGCGCTCGGTGCTATGAAGCACAGCCGCGCGCACATCGCCGTGGCGGTCACCGGTGTCGCCGGGCCGGGCGGCGGCAGCGCCGACAAGCCCGTGGGCACAGTGTGCTTTGCATGGGCGAAAGATGACATCGCTTTGCACAGCGAAAAACATTTGCTCACAGGTGATCGCACCGCTGTGCGCCGGCAATCGGTTGTGATCGCACTGCGCGGAATACTCGCCATGTCCGCAGAAAACGAAACAGCGCTTGCGTAAAATGAAGTAGAGCATCGCCACGAAGTCCATCTAGCTTGGCTCCTGGCAAGGCATGCCCTGGGAGCCGCACCACCATTGGCTCCTAGGCCATCGGCCCTATACTTGCGCGGGAAGCGCAGGTCTAATGTCGTGGGGTGAGTCGCTAAACAAGAAAAATAATTGCGGTCGCGACACGCCGTAGCCTTGCGCATAATCGACTCCAATCTCGCGCAGCAACTCCAGTTGATCGGAGTTCTCAACAAATTCGGCGATGGTTTGTATACCCATGAGCTGCGCTACTTTGTTGATGGCCTCGACCATGGCACGATCGATCGGGTCGTCGAGAATATCGCGAATGAACGCGCCATCGATCTTTAGATAGTCGACCGGCAGATGTTTAAGGTATGCGAACGACGACATACCGCTGCCGAAATCGTCCAGCGAGAAACGGCAGCCGAGGCTCTTGAACTCGCTGATAAATTTCTGCGCCCGCGTGAAATTAGTGATCGCGGCCGTCTCGGTGATCTCGAAACAAATCGCATCGTAGGGAATGCGCAGGCTGGCGAATTGAGCGCGCACAAACTCGAAGAATGTCTCGTCGGTCAACGATGCGCCGGAAATATTGATCGACCAGCGCACTTTCTTGTTTGAAGCTTCGGTGGCGAATAATTTCGCACAGTACTCGAAGGAGGCGGCGATGATGAGGCAGTCGAGGGCAGGCATCAAGTTGTAGCGTTCCGCTGCGGGAATGAAGGCCATCGGCTCGATCAAACCGCCGTTTTCATCGATCATGCGCACCAGCAACTCGCGATGGTATTCGGCGCTGGCCAACTGCGAGATCGGTGCGACGTCTTGCGCGTACATACAAAATCGTTTCTCGTCGATGGCGCGGCGGATGCGGCCGATCCAATCGAGTTCGTCTTGCCGCGCCGTTACTTCGTGATCGCCCAGTTCGTGCACGTGGATGCGATTGCGGCCTTTTTTCTTGGCGATATAGCATGCGTCGTCGGCGGCCCGCATCACTTCGATCAAGTTCCATTTTGCATCGCGAAAATTGACCATGCCGACGCTGGCGCCGATCTTGAATATCTTTTCATCCCACACAAAAATCATGCCCTGTATGGCGCTCAGTACGTTACGCGCAATGCGTTCGCCGGGCGCGCGCGCGCAGTTTTCCAAGAGGATCGCAAATTCGTCGCCGCCGAGCCGCGCGACGCTGTCCCGTTGCCGGATCACACCGCGCAGTACGGAAGTAATCTGACGCAGCAACTCGTCACCCGCCGCGTGGCCGCAGGTATCGTTAACGATTTTGAAGTGATCCAGGTCGAGATAAAGCAAGCTATACCAGATCGGGTCGCGGACTACTTGATCGAGCGCGCCTTCGAGCCGCCGCTCGAATTCACGGCGCGTGATCAAGCCGGTCAGCGGGTCGTGGCGGGCCAGCCGCAATTCCTCCCGCGCCTCGTCTAAGCTCATCGATGCGCGGACGATTTCATTCTGCAGGCGATTGAAACTCGCGCCCATCTCGCCTAGTTCGTCGCGCGACGTCACCTTGACCGGCACCATATCCACCTTCGCATAAGCCGCATCGAGATCACCGCGCCCCAGCGCACGCAGCGCATGAGAGAAATTCGTCATGGTCGTCTGCGCGATATGGCTGGCGGCGTCGCGCACTTCGATCGCGGTGTGAGCGATCATTCCCGGTAAAACCAAGCCCACGGTGATGGTCAATATCGCGACGGCGACAAAGATGTCCTCGAGGACGCTGACCAGCGGGCCCACTTGTTGCGGCATGCTCGAGACGGCCAGTAGATAACCGGCGGCGTCGAGGGCCAACACGGCGAGCATAGCGCCGGTTAATTTAATGTGCAGGGTGTGGGCGATGCCCGGCAGGCCCTGCGCGCGGCGATCGCTGAACACCCGCCACGCGTATAACGCAGCGCCGGAGTAGGCGAACAACACGCCGATCAGAACGGTCTGCATACCAAATTGCTGGAAGCCCAAGATCGCGGATATTCCCCACACCGCGGCGGCGACGAGTCCGGCGACGATCATGCCGCGCGGCGCACGATAGGGCCGCGGCATATCGGGCCGATCTTTACGCAACAACCACACCGCCACATTCGGTAAACAAATGCTGATGAGGTAAGTAAAGTTCGCGGCGGCGACCAGCCAAATCGGATCGCCCAACAACAAAAAGAAAATCGCCATGCCCGCCGTCAACACCGTTGCAACCCACGGCACATCCAGCCGTGAACGGCGCTCGAGCATGCGCGGCAATAAGCCGTCTTCCGCCAACTGCGATATGGTCCGCGACGCACCGGCGAGCGGCTGCAAGGTGCCGTGAAACATGTTGAACATCATGAACCATATGGCCGCGGCTTTAGCAAAGCTGCCGAAGACCGGCGCGAATGTCGGCCCGAGCACCAGCATGAGATCCTTGCTGAGTTGCTCGGAACCCAGCGCGCCCAGCCACACGATGGGAAGAACGATGAAGTAAATCGACGCCATCAAACCGCTCGCGAACATGGCGCGCGGCACGTTCTTGTTCGGATTGATGGTTTCGCCGACATGACAGGCGGCCGCCTCGAACGCCGGCGCGGCAAAGCCGATCAAATATAACCCGGCCATGAGGCTGGTCACTTCGCCGAACCAACCGGCGAACGGAACGGTTAAGTGAAACGTGCTGGCCTGCTGCCAATCCACTTGCCCGGTGAACACCGGCGCGAGGGCGGAAATAAATGCTAATGCAGCCGACGCCGTGGCGATGGGAACCGCGAGGCGCCCAGCCCAGTGCACACCGCTCAGATTCACTGCGGTGAAAAACAACACGATGCCGCAGGCCATCACCGTGACGGGTATGCCGGGCAAATACCATTCGTGAATAGCGGACGCGGAGAAGATTGCGGTGAGCCCGCACGTCGGAATCCATCCCCACCAGTAACACACGCCGGTGAGATTCGCGAGCACGGGATTGTACGGACGGAACGCTTCGGAACAAGTGGCGGCGATGCCGCCGACCCTTTTCGGATACATCAAAATCAGTTCGGTCCAAGCCGGCGCGGCTGCCCAACTCAGCAACAAGCCGACGATCAATAATGGAACCGCCGCACTACCCTGGCCGTTGATCGCGCCCTGACCGGCAAACAACGCGGTGAGGAGAAATAGGCTTTGGTTGCTGCCGCCCATGGCCATGGCAGTCGTGGAGATCCAACCCAACTTGCGCGGGTGATCGGGCGGGCTTGTACCTTGCAGCGCCTGTGGACTCGGTGTGATTTAAACCTCCCAGTTATGGGTGATTCCCTGATGCGATTCTAATTAAAGCCGCCGTTATGATCGGGGGGCGAGCGCCGCAAAATGGGTAACCAGGCGGAATGATAGATCGGTATGTCTCGAGAAGCAACTGAACGCACCGCATTGACGCACGTGAAAATACCGAATCTGATACTGCTTTGACCTACGCGCATACGTGAGCGCGCGCCTCAATACCGGATCGATCGGGCTGGGAGCCGCACCCATATTGGCTCTCAGGCCGATGACCTTGCTATTGAGGAGAACGATTAGCGAGTTATAGCCGGTTCAATTCAACCGGCTCATGGGATGCGGGTTTGAAATTCCACAATTTCGCCGCCGGAACGGGTAACACCATCAGCCAATGTTCGACGATTGCGAGCACGATCAGCGCAGCCACCAGCGTTAACCCAACGGATTCGAAAGGCAATTCGCTGGAGACGATAATCCGTTGCACCACAATAACCGCCGCGATGACCGATGCGGTAATGGAAATCGGAAACAGAAAATTCATCGGCTTTTTCGTCAAATAACTTTTGAGGAACTGCAAGTGCTCGGGCAGCAGTTCCGCATTCAGTTGCGGCACACCGAGGAATAGATTTAATTTTGCTGAAAGCCGCATGATCCACAGCGTTAAATACGTCCACCACCCGACTTGATTATCGGCGCCCCAGGTCAGCGCAAGTACCAGCGCAGCGCCGACGATAAGGCTCAGTTCATGGTAGAGAATCGCGAGAACCGCATAACGAAACCGCGCCCAACCGGCCGAGCCCCAGGGTGCGGCAGTCGGGCGCGGGCCGGTTAAAAATCCCATGAGAAACGCCATCTCCAACCAACCCCATACCAACACCGCCGCAGTAAACGCGACGTAAGCGGCGGCAACGCCGGTGTTATCGCGGCTCGCGGCAAGTCCGTAGAGTGCGGCGATCAACACGGTGGTCGCGCCGAGCATGCTCCAACGAAACGTGCGCCGCGGCAAACTGTCGAGGTAGAGAATCAGGCCGGTGCTGAACCACCAGATCAGCAACGCGAACAACACCGGCAGAATGAAATGAATCACGCCGCCCTGCTACCAGGCCGGGGCAAGCCGAACATTTTGCGGCAAGGTATTCGGCTGGATCGGAAGCAGATAGAGCTTGGCGAAAGTCGCGACGCCGGAAAGAGCCAGTCCCAGGCGTTTCACCTTGCTGCCCAAACCACCCTTGGCCTTAGCCGCGGCACTCGCTTCGGAAATGTAGCGAAGCTTTTCCAGACCGGCGCGGAAGCGCGGATTGTCGATATCCAAGGTCAACGGAAATACCTGGCGCGATATTTCCGATGTGATGCGGAACACGGTGTAATCGTATTCGGTGGGATCGATACCGAATGCGCGATGTAGCTCGGGCCGGGTGTGATCGCGGATATACATGGTGGCAAATACCGCGAGCAGGAAGAAACGAATCCACAATTTGTTGCGCCCCTCGAGCAATTTCGGGTTGGCGCGCATCAGCAGTGCGAATGCCTCGCCGTGGCGAAATTCGTCGTTGCACCACTTCTCGAACCAACGGAAGATAGGATGAAAACGTTTTTCCGGATGCCGCTCCAATTGCCGGAAGATGGTGATGTAGCGGGCGTAGCCGATCTTCTCTGACAAATAAGTGGCGTAGAAAATAAACTTCGGGCTGAAGTAAGTATATTTTTTGCTCTTAGTTAGAAAACCTAAATCGATGCCGACGCCGAAGTGCTTGAGGGATTTGTTGATGAAGCCGGCATGGCGCGATTCGTCCCGCGCCATGAAGCCGAACAGATCGCGCATATCGGTGTTGCTGCAGCGCTTTTTGATTTCCGCGTACAGAATGCACCCGGAAAATTCCGAGGTGATCGAGCTGATCAGAAAATCGAGGAATTCCTGGTGCAGCGCATCGGGTAATTTATGCGCCTCGGTGGTGAAATCGGGATCGCGATCGAAGTGACCGGCGTTGGGATCGCGCTGAAACTCGGCGATCAGCTCATCCCACTGTTTACGTATCGGCGTGACATCGATGCGGTCCATCGCGGCAAAATCGGTTTTATAAAAGCGCGGGCTGAGCATGGTATCTTCTTTTGCCCGGGACGTTGCTTCGTGAGAGATGTTGGGTTTGAGCGTTGCGTTCATAGTCTTTCCTTCGAACTAACGGGTGTTCTGCGCAGTCAGCAAGCGGGCGAAAACCCCCGCGTTGGTGGCGCCAAACGCTTCCAGGTCTACTCGCCGGCCCGTTGCGGGATCTTCCAAAGTTAGGCGCCCTTGCTTGCCGCCTATCAGGCGAAACGGAACCGCATCGCCGATGCCTTGGCGTTTACGTTCCCGCGCCAAGCCGCGCAAAGTAGCACGTAGAAAACCATTGGTGCCCGGCGCTACGATGTCGATGGGCCGATCGTCGCGGACGTCGTAAACGGCAATGCCGCCATCGGGCATATCCGAAAAATGCAGGTCGCGGACGGCGATCGGTGTCGAAGGCGCGATCTGGCTCGCACCCAGGCCGGTAAAGCGCGTGAGGGTTACAAAAAGAATTGTCAGCACGACCAGCGTCACCGCACCGATTAACGGTCCGCGGGGCAAAGGTTCGCTGCCGAATTCCGGTTCGTTCATGATGGGCTAAGTTGATTGACCCGAGTTTCGAACGCAGGCGGACGCGATGGCGACGACGCCGGGTCCGGTACTTGCCGTGCGACGCCGCCCAGATTGGCCACCAGTGCCTTGGAAATGATTTGCCCAACTTTCTCGACCTCGGGAATCGCGCGCAGCATCGGTTGCGGGCGGGCGAATTGCCAACGCCGCGCATGGGGCCAAAGGTGCAAATAGGCAATGCGATCTTTCCCAAGCAAGGACAGCGCGATACCGCCATAACCTTTCGTCATGGTCGTCAGGGCAACGGAATCCACCACGTTGAACGGAATATTCACCGTCATCGGCAACGCAACACCGTACCGCATAACCAGGCGCTGATTGGTAATGGTATAGACCGTGGTTCGAGCGATCAGCCAAGCGAGAAACGCTAAGACACCGACTGCCGCAGTTGCTAACGACAGCAGCCAAATCGATGAAACCGCCGCGTCGATAAACGATTGTCCATCGGCCATGGCCGCTACGATGCGCCAGGCGATGAGCAGGCCGAAGTACACCGCGATTTTTTTCGCGTGCAGCGCATCGTTTGCCAACATCTTCCAGGCCGGCGCTCCCTGCCACAGGATCTGCTCGCCGGCGGGAAGCGCTTCAGGTAGCCCCCTGATGGGTTCGAAATCGAAGTCGCTCACAGCAGCGGCCCCAGGCGTGACGGTTCGGCGTACAGCGTTCCACCGGCGTAAAACGCGGCGATACGATCCTCTTCCAGCAAGGTCACCTGTTCCGGATTACGCAGGCCTGGCACCTGTGCAAAGTGATGTCCGAATATGGATTTCACTTTGACTTGCCGGCGCCTGCCGTGGACGCGGGTAAACGTGGTGGGCACCAGCACGTGACGTTTTCCGCTTGGCGTCTTCACCTCGACCTCGAAATATCGTAGTAGGGTTTCGGAGCGATCTACCCAGACATCGGATATGGTGCCGCCGACTGCGCCATCGCCGCCGATCACCACCATGCCGCGCGGATCCGGATCGCGAGATTCGAGGTGGAAACCTGTCGCCACGCGCAGCGGAACGATTTTCGGCAGTCCTTCAACCGTGAGGTCCGGCACGTCCGCCCGCTCCGCATACGATGCCGGCCCTACGCCATCCAACATCGGATTGCCGGTAGGGGTCAGTGGCGCACCCAGCCAGCCGCCAACCGGTCTCGCGGCGATGCTGCGGGTATCTCGTTTGCCGCTGGGCGCGGAAGCCGTTCCACCATGGGCAAGCAGAAAATGTTTGGGTTTTGGAACAGCCGGGAATCCCTGCACTCGAATTCGACCGGAACGGTCCGATTCGAGCGGATAGCCTTCGCGCTTATCTTCGCGCCGCAGGTAGATGACGAGGCCGGCGAAAAAAATCCAAAATGCGTAAAGCATTAGTTGGGCCACGTCGATGTAGTTGGTAATGGCTCCGGTTTGCATACGATCTCCTCCTTAAAAAATGGCTAGCCGGGAAACTCGGCCAACCCGAACCTAGACGACACTTTGAATTCCATCGCATTGGATCGAACCAGTGGCCCGATCGCCACGAGGGTAGCGAACAGCAACACAATCTCAAATTGGTACACGACGCCGTAGCCGGTGGCTGGGCCGGTAAGCGCGGGGCCCAGCAGCCCTTGTGCGGCCAATCCGGAAACGAAATCCCGCAGCGCACCACCGACGGCAATGGCAATCCCTGCGGCTGATGCTTGCACCGCTCCCCAAGCGCCGAGCGCCAAGCCACTGTAACCGTGATTCTCCAGACTCATCGCCGCCGTTAGCGTGCCGACCGAAAACAGTCCGCCGCCGAATCCAATTAATGCCGTGCCGACGAAAAATAGAGGTACCGATTCAAGCGGGGCTGCAAATATGACGAGGGTAAACGCTAGCAACCCGACGATGGCGCCGTACGCCGCCACGCGACACGCATCCATGCCTAGGCCCAAGTATTCTGCAGCAATCGCAAACGCGATAAGTGTCCCGCCTGCTAGCGCCGCGGTTAGGATAGTAGTTGATCCGACCGACATCTGCATGATCTGACCGCCGTAGGGCTCGAGTAGAACATCTTGCATGGCGAAGGCTGCGGTACCCAAGCCCACCGCGACCAGGAACCTCCGAGCCTGGCCTTGGCCGGTAAAGGTTCGCCATGAATCGAGGAAGGCCGGACGCGGGCCGATCGCAGCCGTTAGCGCCGGATTGCGTGCCTCTTGTTTCCATAGTGCGATGATGTTGAGAACCATTGTGGCCACCGCCGCGCCTTGCACGACTTTGATAAGCCGCACCTGGCTAAAGTCAGCCAACAGCGCCCCGAACAGCAAGGCGCTGACCACCATTCCTATCAGCAACATCACGTACAGCAAAGCAACTACACGCGGCCGCGATTCAGCCGGAGCTAAATCGCTCGCCAATGCTAGACCCGCTGTTTGCGCCATATGCAGGCCGGCGCCGGTAAGCAGGAAAGCCAGTGCCGCGCCCGCATGCCCAACCCAGGCCGGGCCATTGGAATCACCCGATAAAACAATAAGGGCGAATGGCATAATCGCCAGTCCGCCAAACTGAAGTAACGTCCCCATCCAGATATAGGGCACCCGCCGCCAACCGAGTACGGAGCGGTGAGTATCGGAGCGAAAACCAACCAGTGCGCGCAATGGCGCAAACACCAGGGGCAGCGAAACCATAAGCGCCACTAACCACGTAGCAACGCCAAGCTCGACGATCATCACTCGGTTAAGCGTACCGGTGAGGAGCACCATCGCCATTCCCACCGATACTTGAAACAACGACAAACGTAACAACCGCCCCAGCGGCAACTGCGCTGAAGCAGCATCGGCGAACGGCAAAAATCTCGGGCCCACTTGGGTCCATGAACTGGCGATTCTGGCGTTCAGTCGCTTCATGCGCGCACGATCTCCAGCGCTTGCGAGGTATAAAACCCGCTTGCGATCCGTTCGCTACGTCCGAGGCGCCAGCCTCCCAGTTCGGGTTCCGTTGCAATGAGTTTACGAATATTCGCAGCCGCCACCGGTTCGATGGATGGCGCTCGATTACCACGGGGGAACAGGCGGCCCACGGCGTGCATGGCGGTCAGGGCTGGCGTGCGGGGCGCGAACGTGAAAAGCATCGACCCTTGCGTTTGTGCCGCAAGACCGGCGAGAACGCGCACGACGTCAGGAGCGCGGTAGTGAATCAACGAATCCATGGCGACAACGTGATCGAATTGCCCAAGCGCCGGATCCGACATGTCGCCGACACGAAATTCCACCGCGCCTTTTCCCAATTCCGCCGGCACCCGCTGCTGCGCGAGTGACACCAGCGTGGGAGACAAATCGATGGCGATCACGTGGGCGCCACGTCGCGCTGCTTCAACCGCGAGCGCACCGGTGCCGCAACCTGCGTCTAGCAAACGACTACCGGTTAGATCGATGGGCAACCAATCGAGCAAGGTCCGCCGCATACGATCCCGTCCTGCCCGTACCGTGGCGCGAATACGACCGACCGGCGCGGTCGACGTGAGTCGCGCCCACGCCTCGACCGCGGTGCGATCGAAGTAAGTTTCGAGCTGACCGCGGCGCTCGAGATAAGACGCGATACCCATTAATCGAACCCCAGTAAATCGAAAATATCCCGGTCCTTCATCGGGCCGGCCACCAACGGTTCGGTACCAGCCCACAAGGTCGCGGCTAGCCGCATATATTCGTTTTGCACTGCCTCCAATTCAGGCGACGGCTCCATTTCGAACAGCGTCGATTTTTTTAGACGGCTACGGCGAATGACGTCTAGATCCGGGAAAAGCGCCATGGTTTTCAATCCGACCACGTTGTTGAATTTATCGATTTGATCGGTAGCGGCGCTGCGGTTGGCGATGACGCCGCCTAGCCTAACATTGTAGTTTTTCGACTTCGCTTGAATCGCCGCGACGATGCGATTCATGGCGAATATAGAATCGAAATCGTTAGCGGTAACGATTAACGCGCGATCGGCATGTTGTAGAGGCGCCGCGAAACCGCCGCACACCACATCGCCCAGCACATCGAAAATCACCACATCGGTGTCTTCCAGGAGATGATGTTCTTTCAGTAACTTCACCGTTTGGCCGACGACGTAACCACCGCATCCCGTGCCCGCCGGCGGGCCGCCTGCCTCGACGCACATCACGCCGTTATAACCTTCGTAGACGAAATCTTCGACACGCAGTTCTTCCGGATGAAAATCCACGGATTCGAGTACGTCGATCACCGTCGGCATGAGCTTCTTGGTCAGCGTGAAGGTCGAGTCGTGTTTCGGATCGCACCCGATCTGCAACACGCGTTTACCGAGTTTGGAAAACGCGACGGAAAGATTGGATGAGGTGGTGCTTTTGCCGATCCCGCCTTTGCCGTATACGGCGAACACTTTCGCGTTGCCGATTTTCACATCGGGATCGAGTTGCACTTGTACGCTGCCTTCGCCATCGGCACGCTTGCTCGAATTGCGGATCGACGAGATCGGCACCGTTGTCGTTGTCATCATATTGCCACCTCCGTGAACTTCAGTTTTGATCCCCGATGGCAGCGTCGATCCAAGCTTGCGGCCGATTTGAATGGGGAGAATACGATCATGCTGCTGCTTCCATGCCGATACCCTCCAGCCGGTCTTCCAATTCTTCTCCGGCGCGGCGCAAGGCGGCGAGTACACCCTCGTCGGGAGACCAGTACTGGCGCCGCTGTGCTTCAAGCAAGCGGCTCGCTACTTTTGCCGATGCCGTCGGATTCAGTTTTGCCAAACGCTCACGCATTTCCGGATCGAGCATATAGGTCTGGGTGAGCTGCTGATACACCCAAGGCGCCACCTGCCCCGTCGTAGCCGACCAGCCCATGGTGTTGGTCACATGCTCTTCGATCTGGCGCACGCCTTCGTAACCGTGTTTGAGCATGCCTTCGTACCATTTGGGATTGAGCATGCGGGTGCGGGTTTCGAGCGCGACTTGTTCGCCCAGGGTGCGCACCACACCTTCGGAGCGGGTTTGATCGCCGATGTACACCGGCACCGCTTCGCCTTTCGCACGTCGCACCGCCCGGCTGATGCCGCCGAGGGTATCGAAATATGTATCTTGGGTGGTCACGCCCAGTTCGATCGACTCCAGGTTTTGATAGGTCAGTTGCACATCAGCCAACACGCTTTTCAGCAGCGCCGCCTGTTGCGACGGATGGCCGTGGCGGCCGTGCGCGAAGCACTTACGGCGGGTGTAGGTTTCCGCCAGTTCGTCCTCATCTTCCCAGCGGCAATTGTGGACCATGTGGTTAACGTTGGACCCGTAGGCGCCGTCGGCGTTGCTGAATACTCGTAGCGCGGCGGTTTCCAAATCGCAGCCGTTGGCTTGCTGGTATTGCAAAGCATGCTTGCGGACGAAGTTTTGCTCCAGCGGCTCGTCGGAACTGGCCGCGAGAAAAGCGGCTTCGGCCAACAACTTAGTCTGTAGCGGTAACAAGTCACGGAAAATGCCAGACAAGGTCATGACCACATCGACCCGCGGTCGGCCTAATTCCGCGAGCGGGATCAGGCTGGCGCCGCATAAGCGGCCATAGCTGTCGAACCGCGGTTTGGCGCCGATCAACGCGAGCGCCTGAGCGATGGGTGCGCCCTCGGATTTAAGGTTGTCCGTCCCCCACAGCACCAACGCAATCGATTCGGGGAAGGGGTTACCGTCGGCGAGATGCCGCGCCAATATGCGGGCTGCTTGTTTGGCGCCATCCAGCACCGCGAAGGCGGTCGGAATGCGGAACGGATCGAGGCCGTGGACATTGCGGCCGGTCGGTAACATCGCCGGTGTACGCAACAGATCGCCGCCCGGTGCGGGACGCACAAAACCGCCGTCCAGGGCGTGAACGATGGCGGGAATTTCGTGATCGTGCGCGATCAATCGATCTCGCTCGGCCAAGTCTTGCAGCAACGTTTTGGTAGCGGAATCGGCAGAAGTCTTTAGCGATTGCGGCAGACCATCGCGCACGAGTTCCTCAACCACCGAGCGTTCCGGTTTCGCGCCGTGGCTCGCTTCCGCGATCGCGAGCAACAGGTCAACACGCTCGGTCGGGGACGGAGGTTCGCCTACCACGTGGAGCCCATGGGGAATTAGCGTATCTTCCAATTCCAGGATGGCGCCGCTGAGTTTGGCGATATGCGCCTCGGCGCTCGCGCCCCAGGCTGGCTCGGCGTCCGCCAAGTCCACCGCGCTGGCTTGCGCTTGAATCAACGTCATGAGATCGGTGCTTTCCGCCGCAACCTCGGGCGACAGGCCGCGCCATGCATCCACCGACGCCTTCAGGTCAACCAAGCCTCGATATAGGCCCGCATGGGCAACCGGTGGGGTGAGGTAACTGACCAAGGTTGCCGCCGCGCGCCGCTTGGCGATGGTGCCCTCGGACGGATTGTTCGCGGCATACAGATAAAGATTGGGCAGATCGCCGATCAGCCGGTCCGGCCAACAATCGCCGGACAACGCCGTTTGCTTGCCGGGCATGAATTCCAGTGCGCCGTGGGTGCCGAAATGCAGCACTGCATGGGCGGCGAAATCTTCTCTTAGATAACGGTAGAAAGCGGAAAATGCATGGGTGGGTGCAAAGCCTTTCTCGAACAATAGGCGCATGGGATCGCCTTCGTAACCGAAACTGGGCTGCACGCCGACGAAGACATTGCCGAACTGTTTGCCGAGCACGAACAACGAACTGCCATCGCTTTGTTGTTTGCCGGGCGCCGGGCCCCACTGCGCCTCAATGTCGCGCAACCAGCGTTCGCGCCGAACATGGTCATCGGCGGGAATGCGCGCATGCACGTTAGCGTGGGCGCCATAGCGTTCCGCGTTGCCGTTAACGATCGATTCGCGCAGCGTATCGACATCGGCAGGCAAGTCACCGACGCAATAGCCTTCCGCCTTGAGACCGAGGAGGGTCCGATACAGCGAGGGAAATACCGCCAGGTGAGCAGCGGTGCCGGTGTTCCCGGCATTCGGCGGGAAATTAAACACGACCATCGCAACCTTGCGTTCAGCACGGGGCGTCTTGCGCAGGGTGATTAGGCGTTCGACGCGAGCGGCGAGCATGGCGACTCTTTCCGTATGCACGCACATATCGCGCGTGCTTTCGCCCGACACCGCCGACCGGCCGCCGAACACCATGGAACCGGTGGCGCCGTCGAGCTCGGGAATCGCCACCATCATGGTCGCTTCGACCGGCATCAGACCTTGGTCCGACGCTTCCCATTGATCGAGGGTTTGAAATTCCACCGGAGTCACCGCAACGTATGGAACATCAAGCTTCGCCAACATATCTTCGGCGGAGCGGGCATCGTTATAGGCTGGACCTCCTACCAAAGAAAATCCCGTTAGCGACACAACGGTATCGACTATTGCTTTACCTTCGCGCAAGAAAAATTGTTCGATCGCCGGCCGCGAATCCAATCCCGTGGCGAACGCGGGAATGACGCTGAGACCTCGCGCCTCCAACGCGGCGATCACGCCGTCGTAATGGTTGCTGTTGCCGGCCAATAGGTAGGAGCGCATTAACAGCAGCCCGACACGGCCACGCTTGCCTGCGGTCGCAACCGGGGGCAGCGCGCTGGCGCGATCGGCCATACGGCCTTTCATTTTCGGATGATAAACACCGACTTCAGGATATTCCACCGGTGCGTGGGGCTTGGCCAGGCCGCGCAAGCCACGGCGCGGCCCATCGGCGTAACGATCGACCAGAAACTGCACCATGTTAACGATGTTTTCTTCCGATCCCGCAAGCCAATACTGCAGGGTCAAGAAGTAGGCACGCACATCTTGGGCGGTGCCGGGGATGAAACGCAAAATCCGCGGTAGCCGACGCAGCATTTTCATTTGCTGCGCACCGGCGTTGGCGCGGACGCCTTTCTCGTTGCTTGTGGCTTCGGGCTTGCCGCGCAGACGCTTGAGGAATGCCAGCGGCCCGCCCACCGTTCCGGACATGTTGAACTTGCCCATGCGCGTCAACTTCATTACTTCGCCCGCCGACATGGCGCAGACCATCGCATCGCAATGATCCCGCCGCGCCGCCAGCGCCGGGAGAACCGGCGTGAAGTGATCTTCCATGAACAACATGGTGGTGATCACCACGTCACCCTCGGCAATCGCATCGCGGCAGCGTTCCAACGCGCCGGCATCGTCGGCCCATTCGGCGGCGGCGTGCACGCTTAAGCTTAGCCCCGGCAACTGCTTTACCAGGATACGGTTGGCGCGCTCCACCGCACCCGAGAGATGGCTGTCCATGGTCACGATGACCACTCGCACGGGTGTCGCGGGAAGCATAGGTTTAGCGGCTGAAATGGGCTTTAGCATCGTAAAGAGCCTCAACGGTGATCGTCGCAACGCCGTGTTCCAGAGCGAAGCGTTCGGTATTGCGGCGTGCTTTGCCGCGAACGAAGAACGGAATCTTACTGAGTTCCTTTTCTGCTTCGGGGTGCCAGGAGATTGAAGCAATTTCAGGGGTTGATTGGACGGCTGCTGCTGGAGCGCGCTGTTCGCGCTGCTGCGCCGACCCACCTAAATGCGATGGCGCTGCTTCGGCGTGAAATTCAAAGTCCTCGCGGAACATGCCGATCAGATGTTCCTCCAGCCCCATCATCAACGGATGCACCCACGTATCGAATATCACATTCGCGCCCTCGAAGCCCATTTGCGGCGAGTAGCGGGCTGGGAAGTCTTGCACGTGCACGGGTGCGGAAATCACCGCGCAGGGAATGCCCAGGCGCTTGGCGATGTGTCTTTCCATCTGCGTGCCTAATACCAATTCAGGCTGGAGTTCGCTGATCTGCGCTTCGACTTCGAGGTAATCGTCGGTGATCAACGCTTCGATGCCGTAAATCTTCGCGGCTTCGCGAACCTCGCGGGCGAATTCGCGGCTATAGGTGCCGAGGCCGACGACGTTGAAGCCAAGTTCCTGCGCGGCGACGCGGGCGGCAGCAACAGCATGGGTAGCGTCACCGAACACGAATACCCGTTTGCCGGTCAGATAAGTTGAATCCACCGACTTGGCGTACCAGGTTTGGCGCGAGGTTTCCTTTTCCAGTAACGGCTGGGGATCGATCTCGGAGAGGCGTGCGACTTCGGCAATAAATTCGCGCGTCGCCGCAACGCCGATCGGAACGATCTTGACCGTCGGTTGCTTGAACGTGCGTTCCAACCATTGCGCGGCTTGTGACGCGATTTCCGGATACAACACAATATTGAAGTCCGCAGCGCCGAGCCGTGCGAGATCGTGTGCCGTTGCGCCCATTGGCGCGACGACATTGATCGTCACGCCGAGTTGCTCGAGCAAGCGAGTGATCTCAGTAATGTCGTCGCGGTGACGGAAGCCCAGTGCAGTCGGCCCGAGCAGGTTACATGTCGGCGCCGCGCCGTTACGCGCTGGGCGCTGCGTGCCGGGCGGGGGAGCATGGGGGCCTGCCAACGCGCGAACGAGTTGATAAAAGGTTTCGGCAGCACCCCAATTTTCCTTGCGTTGATAGCTGGGCAACTCGAGCGGCACGACCGGTATCGGCAAGGCCAGCGCTTTAGCCAAGCCGCCCGGATCGTCTTGAATCAACTCGGCAGTGCAGGACGCGCCGACCAGCATCACGTCCGGCTTAAAACGCTCATAGGCTTCGCGTGCGGCGGTTTTAAAAAGCTCCGCCGTATCGCCGCCTAAATCGCGCGCTTGGAACGTGGTGTAAGTCACGGGCGGGCGCTTGGTCCGACGCTCGATCATGGTAAACAACAGATCGGCATAGGTATCGCCTTGCGGGGCATGTAGCACGTAGTGGACGCCCTCCAAGGCGGTGGCGATACGCATCGCACCGACGTGGGGTGGGCCTTCGTAAGTCCAGACGGTAAGCTGCATTACGCCACCAACCGCGTGCGGCGCACCAGGGGCCTGGCAAACAACTCAGCGAGATCCGCTGCTTGGTCATAACCTTGGATCGGCGTGAAAACAAGCTCGATCGACCATTTCGTGGTCATGCCTTCCGCTTCCAGCGGATTTGCGAGACCCAAACCGCACACCACTAAATCGGGACTCGCTTTGCGGCAGCGATCGAGCTGTTTTTCCACGTGTTGGCCTTCGCTCAACACGGTGCCGGCGGGTAACAATTTCAACTCTTCCGCGAGATGCGCTCTATGCAGGAACGGCGTTCCAACTTCGACTAGGTGCATACCGAGTTCGCGCGCCAGAAACCGCGCGAGCGGAATTTCCAGTTGCGAATCGGGGAAAAAGAACACGCGCTTGCCGGCAAGCGTGCTTGCATGGCGCGACAGGGCGCCGCGCGCCCGCTCGCGACCGAGGGCGGTGGCGGTTTCGAATCGCGCCGCATCGACCTGCCAAGCGCTTGCCGCGGCTTGCAGCCATAGAGTGGTGCCTTCGGCTCCGAGCGGAAACGGCGCCGCGATCCGCTTTGCGCCGCGTTCTTCCAGGGCTCGCGCGGTATCAGCGAGGAACGGCTGCGCCAGCAAAAATCGAGTGTTCGGGCCTACGGGCGGAAGGTCCACGGCGCGGCGCGGCGGGAAAAACCGCACCGGGGCAATGCCGAGTTGCGCGAATTGGCGGGCGAATTGATCCTCCACCACATCGGCCAAAGCGCCGACTATCATCAACGCTGGTTCTGCGTTTGCCGGCGGCGCCGGCAAGCTCGGCACCAGCGCGGCCAAACAGGCATCTTCGCCCTGGGTAAAAGTAGTTTCAATACCGCTGCCGGAATAGTTCAACACCCTGATGCCGGGCGAAAACTTCTGCGATAGCCGCGCCGCAGCCCGGGATAAATCCAGCTTAATGACTTCCGATGGGCACGAGCCCACCAGGAAAAGCAGACGGATGTCGGGACGGCGTTCCAATAATCGTGTCACGACTCGATCGAGCTCGGCGTTAGCATCGGCGAGTCCCGCTAAGTCCCGTTCGTCGATGATCGCCGTGGCAAAACGCGGTTCGGCGAAAATCATCACGCCCGCCGCCGATTGAATAAGGTGGGCGCAGGTGCGCGAACCCACTACCAGGAAAAACGCGTCTTGGATTTTTCTGTGCAGCCAGATGATTCCCGTCAAACCGCAAAACACTTCGCGCTGGCCCCGTTCGCGCAACACGGGAATCTCATCGCAAGCTTGCATGGATTCCGTTGCGGGAACGATGGGAATGGAGTTCATTCACGCAATCCCAAGGCAGCGCCAGTGGGCACGATTTGACCGCTCTGTTGTAAGCGAGCGGCACGAAGCTTGAAAACGAACTGCCCGGCGTTAACAACGTAACTGGCGTAGGCAGCAAGGGCGAGGAACATTTGCTGTCTTGGGTCCAACGCACCGGTAAACAACGCAATCAAATAAGCGGTGTGCAAGGCAATCACCAACATGCTCACCATATCCTCCCAAAAGAAGGCTGGTGCGAATAGGTAACGGCCGAACACGTCTTTCTCCCAAAGGGAACCGGTTACCATGATGGTGTATAAGACGAGCGTTTTAATTACCACGGAAACGGTTGCGGCAGCTAAACCTTCCCCGTTGGAAAGAAACCGCAAAACCAGATAGACGCTAACGATGAAAACAACAAACTGGAGCGGCGCGAGCACACCTTGAACTAACGTCCAAGGCGACGCGTCACGGCGACGACGTTCATCTGGGGTGTAGAGGGACTGATTTCGTTTATTTGGCGTCCGAGACTGCTGCGACACATTCTCCTCCTGCTCCTTTTATAGCATCACTCTATACCGCAAGATCGTCGACTGTCAATAAGAGTTGACGTAATTGTCAGTTGACAAACTGTGTAAACATAACTTGACATTCTTGTACTAGAAGTACAGCATACAATCCTGGGTATTAAAGAATTGGAGTTCTAGGTTTCATAAATCGCCCAAGTCAAACAATTTCCGAAACAGGAACAGGCTCGGGCAGCCGACCATGACAAGGACAGATTGTGTCCGCGCAACGGAGGGGGAGTAATGAGCCAATTGGAGAATCAGACCAGCGCCGAACGATGCCAAACCCATCAATTCGACTTTGAAGAAGCACTGCAACAGCTCAAAAACAATGGCTTAGGGAACAGTCAAGAGTTAAACCGCGTTCCTTTTGAGAAACTCGCGAGTACGATAGAAAAGGAAATCATTCCTCGGTTAATGATGGCCCATGTGGTACCGACACAAACACCTAGCAAAACGGAGGTGCGTGAAGATAGGCCAGGCAAAACTGCGGTTGCGGAATTTACTCGAGTGGTATTGCACGACGACGCTTTGCTGGCTTCGTCTTACGTGCGGGTGATGCAAACCCAGGGAATGTCCCTGGAATCGATTTATCTTCATCTTTTTGCGCCGACGGCACGTCGTCTAGGCGAGATGTGGGAAAAAGATGAGTGCGGCTTTACCGAGGTCACGATAGGCTTGTGCCGGCTGCACGAGGTGCTGCGGGAATTTAGCCTTGGGCAAGAAAATGAAGGGGTGTTGCGCGAAACCGAGCGTAGCATCATGTTGTTACCCGTACCGGGAGATCAACACACTTTCGGCATCACCATGGTATCGGAATTTTTTCGCCATGCGGGTTGGAGCGTGCGGGACGAATCCGGGATGTCCATCGATGAATTGAGCGCGGTTGTTCGAGACGAATGGTTCGATATCGTTGGCTTGTCACTGAGCAGCGAAGTTTGGCTAGACGGCCTCGGCGCGATCATACACGCGATGAGAAAAGTCTCGCGTAACCGAGATGTCGGGGTAATGGTTGGCGGTTCGATGTTCGTTAAGCGTCCAGAACTAGCCGTGTTAGTAGGCGCGGACGCTACGGCCTGCGATGGCCGGCAAGCCATTTTGCAAGCAAACAGATTAATTACACTGGTGGCTGCGCGTTGTCATCAGCAACAGGTCACGGCGTAATTGCTCTACATCAAGTTTTATTAGTTTTACATAAGGATAATTTAATAATGCAACAAGCCTCCATGAACCACTTCAAAGCGCCCAAACGCTCGCTCGGAGATTTAGATGCGGAAGTCGTCGCGACTCTGATCGCGGCTGCTGCGGATGTCGCTTTAATCGTCGACGACCACGGAGTGATCACTGACTTGGCCTTGGGAAACGATGAACTATCGCTGGAAGGCTGTGGCGAGTGGCTCGGACAACCATGGATCTCCACCGTAACGGTGGAAAGTCGTCCCAAAGTCGAAGCTATGTTGCGCGATGCCGCTGCGAAGGTGACGCCTAAATGGCGGCAAATTAATCATACGTCTGCGCTCGGCAGGGATTTACCCATACTGTATTCAACCGTTCCAGTGGGAAGTAAGAACGATCGAATCGTAGCGGTCGGCCGCGATCTTCGTGCTGTTGCATCTTTGCAACAACGACTCGTCGGTGCGCAACAGTCGATGGATAAGGAATACGCCCGACTGCGCCATTTGGAAACGCGCTACCGCCTCCTATTTCAAATGGCATCCGAAGCGGTTCTCATTGTCGATGCGTCTTCGCAGAAAATCGTCGAGGCGAACCCCGCGGCCAGAGCCCTGCTTGGCTCTACATCACCGATGCCGAACGGCTCATTGATAGAAGTTTTTGCGCCCAGCAGTAAGGAAACCGTGTTGGGCTTACTCGCAACGGTTCGAGTTGCCGGACGAGCTGAAGAAACGCGTGCCCGATTAGAAGTAAGCAAACGCGACGTTGTAATAAATATGTCCTTATATCGCCAGGAAAATTCTTCTTTCTTTCTGGTGCGTATCTCATCGCTGAATCGTGAAACAGACTCGTCAATACTACCTTACACAAACTCGAAAGTTCTAGATGTCATCGGCGGTTTACCGGATGGTTTTATCGTAACCGATCCTCAGGGCGGCATACTTACGTGTAACCGTGCGTTTCTGGATCTCGCACAGTTGGCGACCGAAGAGCAAGCGCGCGGCCAGTCCCTTGAGCGTTGGCTTGGCCGGCCCGGTATGGACTTCAATGTGTTGATCGCAAATTTGCGCCAACACGGTTCTGTCAGGTTATTTGCAACCGTCGTGCGTGGCGAATATGGCGCCTCCGCTGATGTCGAGATTTCAGCGGTATCGGTATCGGGCGGCGAACAACCTTGCATCGGTTTGACGGTGCGTCACGTTGTCGCGAAATCCAACGCGGATACCCAGGCACGGAGAGAAATACCACGCTCGATTGAGCAACTAACCGAACTCGTCGGAAGGGTGCCGCTCAGGGACCTGGTGCGAGAGTCGACCGACCTGATCGAAAGAATGTGTATCGAGGCAGCGCTTGAGTTGACACAAGACAATCGTGCTTCGGCCGCCGAAATGCTTGGACTATCCCGTCAAAGTCTGTACGTCAAATTGCGGCGTTACGGGCTTGGCGACCTCGCGCCGGAAAACGAAGCCTAAACCGGCAATGGCACGTCCCGCTTTAGCCTCTGTTATCGAGCTGCTAAAGCCGATCACTTGGTTCCCGCCGATGTGGGCGTTCGGATGCGGAGCGGTTTCCTCCGGCCAGTCTCTCACGGGTCGATGGCCGGTCTTGCTGGCGGGCATTGCTTTGACCGGCCCGCTGGTCTGTGCTGCCAGCCAAGCGGTGAACGACTGGTTCGATCGGCATGTCGATGCCATTAATGAACCCGATCGCCCGATTCCTTCGGGCAGGATACCCGGTCGCTGGGGTTTGATTATCGCTCTCGCGTGGACTGGGCTCTCGTTGCTGCTTGGAGCGGCCTTAGGAAGCTGGGTACTGTCGGCAACGGTAGTGGGACTCCTGCTTGCTTGGGCCTATAGCGCTCCACCCCTGCGCCTGAAGCAAAATGGATGGTGGGGCAATGCCGCGGTTGCCGCTTCATACGAGGGCTTGGCGTGGATAACCGGTGCTGCGGTCATGATTGCCGGCGCGCTTCCGGCACCTAAGGTTTTAGTCCTTGCTGGACTCTATAGCGCGGGCGCGCATGGCATCATGACCCTGAATGACTTCAAGTCGGTGGAGGGAGACAAGCGCATGGGCATTCGCTCCTTACCCGTCCAACTTGGCGTGGACAAAGCGGGGCGGGTCGCGTGCGCGTTCATGGCGCTGTCCCAAGTCGTTGTGGTGGCGCTGCTTGTTAGTTGGGATCGCCCCATCCACGCATCTCTCGTCGCAATGTTGCTTGTGGCCCAATTGGTATTGATGGTTCGGCTGTTGGAAAGCCCGCGTGCGCGTGCACCATGGTATAGCGGCACTGGCGTAACGCTCTACGTCATAGGCATGCTGGTGAGTGCGTTTGCGTTGCGGCCCGTGGTGGCCAATGTATCGTGAATAGTCCGCCGCTGAACTGGTTCGGAATTGTGCGGCTGGGGCTGGTTCAGACGGCACTTGGAGCCATCGTTGTACTCACCACCTCAACCTTAAACCGAGTGATGGTTGTTGAGCTTGCGTTACCGGCAATGTTACCGGGCGCGCTGGTGGCGCTTCACTACGCGGTGCAGATCCTGCGGCCACGAATGGGATATGGTTCAGACGTGGGCAACCGCCGAACGCCATGGATAGTGGGTGGCATGGCTATTCTAGCTTTGGGCGGCATCGGCGCCGCCGTTGCGACGGCGTGGATGGCGACGAATCCCGTCGCCGGAATTGCGCTCGCGATCGTCGCCTTTCTCTTGATCGGTATCGGCGTCGGCGCTTCGGGCACCTCGCTGCTCGTGTTACTCGCTAAGCGAGTGGATGAAAAACGCCGCGCCGCGGCGGCGACCACGGTCTGGGTGATGATGATCGTCGGATTCATTGTCACCGCTGGCGTTGCGGGGCATTTGCTCGACCCATTCAGCCCAGGGCGCTTAGTCGCGATCGCGACGGCGGTCTCGGTACTGGCGTTCGTACTGACTTTACTCGCCGTATGGAACGTCGAAGGCCAAGCGGCGTCTGGCGTTACCGATCTCAAACTTGAATCACGCTCGAAGCCCGAATTCCGCAAAGTGCTTGCCGAAGTTTGGGCTGAACCACAGGCGCGCCGTTTCACGATTTTTGTGTTCGTGTCGATGCTGGCCTACAGCACACAAGATCTCATACTCGAGCCGTTTGCAGGTTCCGTTTTTGGCTACACACCCGGTGAATCTACCCAGCTCGCCGGCGTGCAGCACAGCGGCGTGCTAATCGGAATGCTGTTAGTCGCTTTCGCGGGGAGCATAGGTAAAGGATCCCGTACCGGATCACTGCGCGCGTGGACGATCGGCGGTTGTATCGCCTCGTCGCTTGCCCTGGTGAGCCTTGCCGTCGCCGGTTTAATCGGACCGATCTGGCCACTGCGGGTGTCGGTGTTTGCGCTCGGGGCTGCGAACGGCGCGTTTGCCGTTGCGGCTATTGCGTCGATGATGGCGCTCGCCGGCCGCGGAAAAGAATCGCGCGAAGGTATACGCATGGGGTTGTGGGGTGCAGCGCAAGCCATCGCCTTCGGGTTGGGTGGTTTTTTGGGTGCGCTCGCAACGGACGTCACTCGTCTTGTATTTCATTCTCCCGGTTCTGCTTATGCCGTGGTGTTCCTGGTTGAAGCTGGGTTATTTTTAATGTCTGCATATCTCGCTGTTCGTATCGGCCGAACCCCAGAGGACGGCTCCCATCATGCACCGCTACGTGCCGATCAATTAATGCCGGCAGGCTTGTCCAGAGGAAATAGCTATGACTGACCTAGTCGAATTCGACGTTATTGTTATCGGTGGCGGTCCGGCCGGCTCAACTGCAGCGACGGACCTCGTACGTCGCGGACATAAGGTAATGCTGCTCGACCGCGATGGGAGGATCAAGCCTTGCGGGGGAGCTATTCCACCCAAGCTGATCGAGGAGTTCGCCATCCCCGACGAACTCCTGAAAGCCCGTGTTACGTCTGCCCGCATGGTGTCGCCTTCGGCTCGCCAAGTCGATATGCCGATAGAAGGCGGCTTCGTCGGTATGGTGGATCGCGATGAATTCGACGAGTGGCTGCGCGTGCGCGCGGTCGCTGCTGGGGCAAGCCGTCGCACCGGTTGTTTCGATCATCTCGATCGTGATGCCGCTGGAATCACAACGGTATACTACCGAGAACCGTCGAGCGTAGAGAAAAAAAAGCTCCAGAGTGTAACGACACGGGTTGTAATCGGCGCCGACGGTGCTGCATCGGTCGTGGCGCGGCAGAACATACCCTCCGCGAGTAATCTAACTTACGTTTATGCTTACCATGAGATCATTCGCTCGCCGAAAAACGGAAGTGGTGGGTTCGATAGCACTCGTTGCGATGTGATTTATCAAGGCTCGCTTTCTCCCGATTTTTACTCCTGGGTATTCCCCCACGGTGACACGACTAGTGTCGGCGTCGGCACCGCGCAAAAGGGGTTTTCGTTGCGCACTGCCTGTAGCGGTCTGCGCCAAATTACTGGTCTTGATGGCAGCGAAACCATTCGCCGCGAAGGCGCGCCTATTCCGCTGCATCCGCTGAAACGCTGGGATAACGGTAAAAATGTCGTGCTCGCGGGCGATGCGGCGGGGGTTGTCGCACCGGCCTCAGGCGAGGGTATTTACTATGCTATGAGCGGGGGTCGCTTCGCGGCCGACGCGGTCGACGCCTTCCTTACCACGGGCGATGAGCGCGCACTCGCTGGCGCTCGCAAGCAATTCATGCGCGCCCATGGGCGGGTATTTTGGATCCTCGGAATGATGCAACGGTTTTGGTATTCCAGCGACAAACGGCGTGAGCGGTTTGTCAGTATCTGCCGAGACCCAGACGTCCAGCGCTTGACCTGGCAAGCGTACATGCACAAGAAACTAGTTCGGGCAAACCCGATGACTCATCTGCGTATTTTTTTCAAAGACCTCGCGCATTTGCTGGGTTTGGTCTCCCCCTAATTCTGTTTGGATAGCAAACATGGACCGAGTCAGAGCGGGTTAGGCGGCGAGACAGTACAAGTGGGTACGGTGAGGAGCCGCACTTGCTATGACGAAGTTTAAGTTTTGATATGGAAACGGAATAACCGGGGTGGGGGATTGGCTACCGATATTGACGGCTGTCGTCGCAACCGTTTTTGTTGCAGGACTTGGCGCCGCGCTAACGACTCTGGACGACTGGTACCGCAATCTTCGCAAACCTTCTTGGCAGCCTCCCGATTGGTTGTTCGGGCCCGCGTGGACGCTCATCTTCACCCTTACGGCGATAGCAGGGCTGCTAGCCTGGAATGGTGCGTCCGACGGTGAAGGACAACGGCGCATCATCGGTGCTTTCGCAATCAACGGCGTCCTTAATATTCTTTGGAGTGCTTTGTTTTTCAAGACCCGTCGTCCAGATTGGGCGCTCGTCGAAGTGGTGCTATTGTGGTTTTCAGTTGCTGCCCTGATCGTAGTAGTCGCACCGTACTCGGTTCGCGCCGCTTGGCTGTTACTTCCTTATTTATTCTGGGTTGCGTTCGCAGCCTATCTCAACCTTGCGGTGGTAAGGTTAAATTACCCGTTTAGCCGTTAACCATGATGCAAAACCTAGCCGAGTTTTTTCAAAGCGCGAAAATTGTCGAACTAGCTCTTGCCATCTTACTGTTAGAAGTTTTTTTCATCTCTGCGGTACACCGCCGTACCGGACGGGGCATCGCGCTTAACGACATGTTAGCAAACGCGTTGTCGGGAATTTTCCTGTTGCTCGCCTTGTACGCCAGTCTCACAGGAAGTAGTTGGTATTGGGTTGCGAGTTCGCTTGGCGCGGCATTTTTTGCCCACTTAGTCGATCTCAAACGCCGCTGGCGCAGCTAATTTGTTTCAAAACGCAAGCTATGTAAGCTTGATGTTCGAGCGAAAGCGGCTCCACCCTCGCACAAAAAAAACGCAATCCCTGGGCTGAGGATTGCGATTCACCAACCGGGGATGGTTGCGGTGAAAGTGGGAGGTTATATCGAGTAGGCTACTGCGTTCATTGAACGTAGTCCTACTACGAACATGCTAGCGATCAGTACTTACCAAATAAAATATGTTACTTCGCCGAATCAACTTTTGATCACGGTTGCGCCACAGAGATATCTACACGTCGCGATTCCGAGGATGCACCGCCGATCACGAACTCCGGTTTTTTCAGATTAATGTGATCCTCTGCCACCCCTGCAACTTTGAGTGCATCGCGTACTGCGGCGGCCCGTTGTTTACCCAACTCAAGGTTTTGATCAGGGTTTCCCGTTTTATCCGCAAACCCGGAAAGATCGATTGTCCAGTCCGGGTTTTCCATGACGCGTTTAGCGGCGGCGGCGATCACTTGTTGGCCCTCGGCCGATATGTCAACTTTTCCCGTCTCGAAAAAAACCTTACCGAGTAAACCATCGTCAGCGGCATTCGTTGCCGCAGGCTCAGCCGCCGAGGATGGGGCCGGGTGGCTCGAGCCCATAAGTTCCGGGTAGTCCTTCAGCATGTTGGCGCCCAAAAACGGTTTGTAAGCCCCGTTGTGGCAGGTGGCGCAATTCACTTTGGGGACATCGCCTAACATTCCTTTACGGTTAGCAGGAAAAACCGATGTCAGGGGGTTGAGATAAGCGACATTCAAATCCCGAGTCATATGAATGCCGTACCACGCCGTAGCTCGCTGTGGGGTGCTGTTGTCCCAAGAGAAGAACGATCGGCTGTTATGGCAATAGGTACAGTTCACGCCCAGCGAATCGGACATATGCATCATCAGCCCATAAGTCCATTCGGTTTGTTTTATCGATTTGTTGTTGCCTGCCGGTAGGGCGGTGGGCGAGACTACGCGAATCGCTTGTCCTTGGTCCAAAAACACCGACAACGGATCATAGGGAAGCGAAGTAAATCCAACGGACTCAGAGGCTAGATTTTGACCGGCACGACTGGCTGCCGCGCCTTTCGCTTGAGAAGGTCCAGGGTTCGTGAACCATACATTAGCTGGCACCGGCTGCCCTCGGTGGCAGGTATAGCAAGTCACCCCGGTATCTGCGACATGACTCTTCCAATCGCTATTGATATGCCGGGTCATTTGCAACATGCGCCGTGCGACGACCTTCGTGTAAAGAGAATCAGATGCGAAATCGGCACCCTCGTGGCAATACGCGCAGCCTTGTTGCGGCGAAACCCAGTTAGTAATCGCAACCATCGCACGGGTGAATTGGCCGACATCGAGATCGTTCAAAACCTGAACGTTTTTGTAGACTGACGACACCGCCGGCGAGCCTGGTGCGGCGGCAGGAACGACCTCGGGCAACTGGTTCGCCATCGCCACTTCAGCGCTAACCCGAGGATTAAATAGCTCCACCATTCCCAACCCGCGATAACCGCGCTGTACCGTATCCACCGGGGGGCGCTCGCACCCCATCAGCACGGCCAACGCACAAAACGATGCGGCCGTTAATATTCTGGAAAACTTATAGGCGATCATTTTGGTGCTCCCGGAAGAGTGGCTGGATCGGGAACCGGTGGAAACACCTCAGGATAGGACGGCGCAACGCCGTGCTTGACAGCCCACAAATACCAATTGTCGACCACCGTACCCGTGAGTAGGATGCCTATTCCTCCGGTTAGCGTGACCAGCACCGCAAACCACCATGCCCAACGATGCACCGATTCCATGGTCGCGTTAAATCCCATCGTCCAACGCCAAAACAACGCTGCCCGCTCGGATGCCGTGCCGCGATCCACGATCTGCTCTATTTCTCGATCGCCACCAAGCCGGCTCACGGCTAAAATCGTCGCGCCGTGCATAGCGAACAGCAACGTCGCGCCATAAAGGAAGGCAATTGAAAGCATGTGGAAAGGGTTATAAAACAAGTTACCGTAGCGGATCGAAAATGCCGCCGTCCAATCGAGGTGCGGGAAGATGCCGAACGGAACCGCCTCTCCCCAACTGCCCATCATGAGCGGGCGAATGAACCCTAGGACTAGGTACAGCCAGATCGCCGAAGCAAAAGCCCAGGCGACGTGGGTTCCCATGCCGAGGGCGCGGGCGCGCCGATAGGTTCGTACCCACCACAGTATGATAGATGTGGTCAGAAAAAATCCGGCCATCAACCACCATCCGCCATCGTTAAGCGGTGGAATCGATAACCCGTAAGCTGGTGGCGGCGGTTCAAGCGCAAGCCACGGCAGTTGCCGAATAAACTGGATTGGATCCCAATTTACCGAGGCCCACATATTGAGCCCGATAATTTCGATTGCGACAAAACCGCAAATCAACGACGCCACCCCGGTAAACCCAAGGTAAATAGGTCCGACCTGCGCGTCACCGATGCGCCCGAGCCAATAGGCAAAGAAAGGTTTCCCCTGCCGTACCCAGTGTCCCTTCGACATCGGCACGCCAGCGTAGGCGGGCGCGTGAACTTGAACACGAGTGAAGATATTTTGATATTCAGCCATTTTTCCCTCTCTCCTCTAGCGCCAAATCGGCAGGTTAAGCCACCATCCCCACCATTCCGGCCAACCGCGGGTCCAAAACGGTCCGCTGATGACGATGCATACGGCGCTCCAAAACGCCGCCGATAAAGCTAGAAACAAACCCAGCCGATGGATGCCGAGCGTGCCGATGGAATAGCCTATGGTGTCGCGGAAGAACGTATTTTCATGTTCAGCCGACTTGACCCGTTCGCCTTTTTTCGGGTTTGCCGCGGAAAGTATCAACGAGCCGTGCAAGGCGAGCGCCAGCGCCGTGGTGAAGAAGAAACTCACCGCGATCATATGCGCCGGGTTGTAGTGGAAGTGCAGGTATTGGTATCCGGTATTGGAGACCCAATCGAGATGGCTCATGATCCCGTAGGGAAAGCCATGACCCCAGGCGCCCAATAACACCGGTCGAATAACTTCGAGGGTGAAATACGCGAGAATCGCGATGCTGAATGCGAAAGGCACATGGTAGCCAATACCGAGCTTGCGGCAAATCTCGACTTCGCGCAACGCCCAAGAGACGAATGCTCCCAAGGCGCACAGAGTGATCCATTGCCATAGCCCGCCTTCTCGCAGCGGCGCCAAAGCCAAACCGTATTTCAAATCGGGCGGAGCAATATTGATCTGCCAAAGATTCCACGTTGGACCTAGTGCGGCTCCCCACACGATCAACGCCGTGCCGACGACGGCAAAGAAAGCCGTTGTGACACCGAAAAATCCGACGTAGAACGGGCCAGCCCAAAAATCGAACAAATCACCGCCGACCAAGGTGCCTCCGCGCACCCGATATTTTCTTTCAAAGCTCAACATCGCCATCTTACGATCCTCCGCTCGAACGGTGTAGCTCTTGCTCTCTTATCACAGCATCGGTCGGTAGTGGACGGGATGGGCGTCTTGCCCAACACTCGCCCACCACCTAGCTGCCAACACTATTTGGATTGCGCCTCTGATGCTGGAACCGGGGTCATGTGCGCTCCCGCGGCCGCTTGCCCCTTGTGAGGGCCCTCTATCCAGTTGAAGCGGTCTGTACTGAGCAGAATGAAATGAATCACGATTGCTAGCACAAACAAGAACGTAAACAATCCGATCAATGTTCGACGCGGATCGAATAGTAGCCAAAGTCTCCACATAATTTTTCCCCTTATGCCTCAAACAGATATGGCAATACCGAATACGCCAGTGTTTTAGCGTCTTCGAACATCGAAGCGTAGCCGCCCGGGCCCGGAAGCCATGGACGCCAATTCCATACCAGAAAATGGGCAATGATTGCGATTACCGTAAAAATGATAAAGCTAGTAATGAAAATGCCGTGAAACTCCCTAGCTTCGCTTTCTGTCAATCCTGACAGTGAGCCCGACCTATCGTCAGCCATCGTTATTACCTCCAGCTAGTTGGCCTTGCGGCCGTTACCGCGCATACATCGCGCGACGCGTATTGCCGTGACAAACTCCGTCACAGCGGACTTTCCATCCCAAACGGCGGGACGAAACCTTGAATTGAGTAATGAAACAAACACATTGTCGTATGCCGCTCACGCTGCACGTCCTTGCGGCGCCACGGCCGCTACACGGGCGACCGTAACGCGCTGCTCACCTGCGTGACGCGCATGGCGTTCGGCGGTATCGCGTAACTGTTTGGCGGCAGAGATGCGAACGAGCACCGGTTGCGCATCGACGAGCTCGTCGAGGATTTCCTTGGCGTCATCGTCCCAAGGCAACTCCTGATGCACCCGTGCCGGCGTGGCATCCACTTTGTCCAACTCGCTACCGAGCGGCAAGATATTGAACAGCGCATCGAATAACGCGTTACAGACTTCTTGCACGATATACGTCGCGCCGGCGTAACCCATGAAGGGTGTACCCGTGTGGCGCCGAATAATCGCACCAGGAAAAGACGCAGGAATGTAGATCGCGCGGGCGCCGATTTCCGCGAGATACATACGCTCGTTGAAACTGCCGAACATTACCAAAGGCGTTTTCTCGCGCACTGCTTGTCGAACAGCTTCGTTGTCGGGTTTGACACCGGCACGGCGCGAGAACGAGAACGTGCACGGCAATCCCATCTCAGTCTCGAGAAAGTTGCGCACGCCGCGCGCGTAGGTTTCGTTCGCAACAATCGCAAAACTCGCGGTGCCAAAGAAATCTTGTGTAACCGAGCGCCATAAATCCCACAGCGGTTTAATGGTCGTGTGCTTCTCACGCTCGATGAACGGCTCCGGATCAATACCGAGCATTTCGCCGAGCGTACGGAGAAATTTCGTTGTGCTGTGCAAACCAATCGGTGCTTGCAGATAAGGCCGGTCGAGCATTTCGCACAACATGCGGCCATACTCGCGATACAGACAAACGTTGACGTCGGCGTCGCTGAGTTTGGCAACGTCGGCGAGATGACTGCCTAGCGGAAAAGTCAGGTTGACTGTGGCGCCGATTCCTTCGATTAGGCGTTTGATCTCCGCTAAATCGGAAGGCGTGTTAAAAGTGCCGTAAATCGGGCCGATAATATTGACGCGCGGCTTCTCGCCTTCTTTTCTCGGCTTGCGCTCAGGGATGCGTTTCGAGCCATATTCGGTCCAGAGCCAGCACATCGCGCGGTTAGCGCTCTGCCACTGGTCTTCATCGATGGTGCGCGGCAGGAAACGTTTAATATTCGTGCCTTCCGGTGTCACGCCGCCGCCTATCATTTCCGCGATCGAGCCGGTCACCACCACGCTAGGCAACGATGGATCGAGGGTTTTATGGGCGCGCTTCATCGCTTGCTCGGTTCCGTGCTGGCCTAACTCTTCTTCGCCCAATCCGGTCACCACGATCGGTAACTCGTGGGGCGGCAAGGCATCCGTATAGTGCAACACCGACGTCACCGGCAAGTTCTCGCAACCGACGGGACCGTCGATCATTACCTGCAGGCCCTTGATGGCGGTGAACACATACACCGACCCCCAATAGCCACCTGCGCGATCGTGATCGAGGACCAGCATCAGATCATCTCCTCGGCTTTTTTCTTTTGCGCGAGCTTCGCCAATTGGCGTTCATAGCTGGCGCGAAACTCGGGGCGGTCTTGCGGCAACTCGTCCCAGACACCAGCGGTGTAACCCGTACCGACGCCTTCGAAGAATTGTTTCATTTCGTCGAAGCGCGCTTTATTGCCTAACGCGGCGTTGATCACCTGCGCCAGGGAACCCGCGCCGGCGGCGCCCATCAGCGGACGCGCTGAAATCAGATTGGTAAAGTACAGCGCCGGGATGGCCATTTCTTTGGCTTGCTGCACCACCGGCGTGGTGCCGATCGCGAGATCGGGCTTAAATTCGTGCAGCGCCGCAAGATCCTGCTCGAGCGATGCGCGATACTGGACGCTGATGCCTTTGGCCTCGAGCCATTCGCGATCGGGATCCGACCACACCGTACGCGGGCACGCCGTGCCGACATAGCGCAAGTCAGCGCCGCTCTCTACCAGCAATCGCGCCACCAGTAGTTCCGAACCTTCGTAGCCCGACAAGGTAATGCGGCCTTTGATAGGCAATTTCTCGAGAGCGCCTTTAATGGCAGGCAAGAAGCGGTTCTTAGCGGCATCGACGGTGGCGCGGGCGATACCGCAAGCGTCGCCGATCGCATCGAGCCATGCGGCGGTGCCGTCACAACCGACCGGCGCAGAGCCGACGATTTTACGTCCCGCAGCATTGAACTCGCGGAACACCGACGTGTAGAAAGGATGGATTGCAGCGACGGCGGCACAGTCAAGGGCGGCATAGAGTTCACGCCATTCCCGCGTCGGCACGACCGGTCCAGCGGCCAGACCCAGCGGCTCGAGCAGCATGCCTATGCCGACGGGATCAGCGGGAAACATCTCTCCGACGAAGGTGATCGTGGGTTTATCATTCACGCCGGCACGGGGCGCTTGCACCGGTCCTTGCTCCACCTCGCTGCGTGCATATTTCAACATGGCGCCGGCAAGTACGTCTTTTGCTTCGGCATGGGTCGGCACGCCGAAACCCGGCACATCGATACCGATGATGCGCACGCCGTTAATTTCCTTGGGCAACAACTGTAGCGGTACGCCGGAAGCGGTTGGGACGCACAGATTGGTGATGATCACCGTGTCGTAAAGCGCCGGATCAGCCAGTTTGAACACAGCTTCGCGGATGTCCTCGAATAATTTACCCGTGACCAAGGTTTCGGAATTGAACGGCACATAGCCCACCGTGCGGCGCGCGCCATAAAAATGTGAGGTAAACGTCAAACCATAGACGCAACAAGCTGAGCCCGACAAAATCGTCGCCGTGCGGCGCATGCGTAAACCCACCCGTAACGATCCGAATGCCGGACACATGCTTTGCGGTTGATCGTGGGGGCCGGCAGGATAATCCGTGGCGTACTGAGCGAGGGTCTCGCTCTTGCCGGCCGCCGCGGCGGCATTGCGTAACTCGTCTTTACCCGCATGACAACCCAGGCCGTCGCTTTTGGTCGCGGCGACATTAATCGGGATGACACGCTTATCGATTACGGCGTCGGTATCGTTATGGGGTTCGATGTCGATCATCGTGTTTGCTCGCCGTGCCTAGTTCAAACAGTGTCGTAGATGACTTCGAGAGATTTCTTCTCGACCGCATCTTTACCCATCATGTCGAAATGGGTCGCGGGTTGCAGCACCACATTGCGACCCACGGCCTCGCCCTTAAACAGATCGAGCAAGCCATCAGGCGACAGCGGCTTCGGCCGCACCGGTGGTGCTTCGGCCACGTTGGTGGCAAGTTCCTCGAACAGCGGCGCCCACTGCGTACCGGGGCGGCCGATGATTTCATAGTTCGCGCTTTTTCGGCGAATGTCGTCATGAGCAGGGATAGCAGCTAGGACGGGAATACCGACCGCTTCGGCGAATGCTTGCGCTTCGCCGGAGTTATCGTCCTTGTTAATCACGAGACCCGCGACACCGACGTTGCCACCCAGCTTGCGGAAGTATTCCACCGCTGAGCAGACGTTGTTTGCAACATACAGCGACTGCAAATCGTTCGAGCCGACGACGATCACTTTCTGGCACATATCGCGCGCGATCGGCAAACCGAACCCGCCGCACACCACGTCGCCAAGGAAGTCCAATAACACATAGTCGAAGCCCCAATCGTGGAAACCTAGTTTCTCCAACAACTCGAAGCCGTGGATGATGCCGCGTCCGCCGCAGCCGCGCCCTACTTCTGGGCCGCCGAGTTCCATGGCGAACACGCCGTCGCGCTTAAAGCACACATCGCCGATCTTGACTTCGTCTCCCGCTAGCTTTTTCTTCGACGAAGTTTCAAGTATGGTCGGACACGCACGGCCACCGAACAACAGCGAGGTGGTGTCACTCTTAGGATCGCAGCCGATCAGCAACACGCGTTTGCCCTGCTGCGCCATCATGTAGGACAGGTTGGCCAGGGTGAAACTCTTGCCGATACCGCCTTTGCCGTAGATGGCGATAATCTGGGTGGTTTTCGCCGCAGCGGAAGTGGGTACGGGATCCGGTTCGATCGCTGCTTCGGCGCGTAATTGGTCCTTCATCGCGCTGAATTTTATTGGCGCTACCGCAGGGGTCGGGCTAGCTGACATCATGACAGTGCTCTCCAATCGAGTATCATTTTTAGGCAGGTGGGATCACCAAATGCGGTGCGGTACGCGGAATCGGCTTGCATGGCTTCCTGCCGGTGGGTAATCAGCCCATCCAGCGACAATTGGCCGGACTCAGCTAGGTCTCTCACGGCGATCAAGTCGGCCGTCTTCCACTCCGCTGCAACTCTAATGCGTGCCTCACGCATGAACGCAGGCGGAAATGCGAACGTCAACGGCTCGCTGTAGAAACCGGCGAGCACAATCTCGCCGCCCGGGGCGAGATGGGAAATAAGGTGATCTAAGAATGCGCTGTCGCCGCTGACGTCGTAAATGCTGCGATAGTCGCGGCGCGTGTCATAGGCAGGTTGTATGACTTGATAGCCGACCGCGCCGTCGGCGCGTAAAGAATTGCGTTCCCACACAACAGGGGCTTGAGACCCGAGCAACACGGCGAGCCGCGCGAGCAGCCGGCCGAGAACGCCATGGCCTACGATTAGATCGGGCGGCGCGGCGCCGGGAACTGAAATTGCATGGTAGGCCGTTGCCGCAAGCGCGAGAAGCACGGCCTGTTCGCCTAGCCTGTCGTCGAGCGAAACCACCCGTGCACTGGGCACCACCACCCTTGCAGCAGCGCCACCGAATAGACCTTTGACACTTCCAAAGCAGCGGGCGCCTGGAACGAAAACCCGGTCCCCCACACTTCTTTCCGAACGCACACCGACGGCTTGCACTCTGCCGACGGATTCATAGCCTGGCACCAGCGGATAACCCATGCCCGGAAACTGCGGCATTTGTCCTGCCCACAGCAGTTTTTCGGTGCCTGTACTGATACCGCTCCACTCGATGTCGACGGTAATGTCTTCGTCGCCCATCGGTGAAAGATCGAGCCTACTTACTTCCAAACGCTCCGGCTCTTTAAGCACCACAGCTAGCGTATTCACTCGCCGCCCCTCTTATTTGTCCCGTACCGCAGAATCGGTTTCATTTACGCCAATTCCCTCCTCGTATGGAATGTCAGTTTACGCTGACATATTTTGTTGTCAACAATAATTTACAGTCTTGTCGTCGTTCAAGTCAACCTGGGTGTGCAAGAATGAGACAAGTCTGCAACGGCATGCGCGTCGGAACCGTGCGTATCCGCTTGAATCCGGTGCGGTGCAGCAACTGTTCGAGCTCCGTCGCCGTCCGCGGGCGTCCTCGCCCCATGGCCAGGAGATAAAAACCAAAATAAGCGTCGCCCATGGGTTCCGCGCCGGGGGTCTCCGCCATGGGTTCGGCGATCAGCAACACGCCGTCGACCGGCAGCGCACGGCGGATAGCCGTCAGCAGCGCGACCACACTGGCGTCGTCGTGATCGTGGACGACTCTTACCAAGGTAATGATGTCAGCGCCCGTGGGGATAGGATCGCGCAAGAAATCGCCTCCCACCGCCCGGGCGCGATCGGCGAGCCCATTGTTTAAAAACCGCGTTTTAGCCCGCTCCGCCACCGTGGGTAGATCGAACAGCATGAGTTGCAAAGCCGGGGCGGACGCGGCGACGGTAGTCAAGAACGTGCCATCGCCACCGCCCACGTCGAGCAGACAGCGGTGCTTGGAAAAGGAGTAAGCGACAAGGATTTCGCTCGATACCAACGGCTGCGACGCAGCCATCAAAGCGGTATAGGGCGCCACTTGATCTTCCGACAGCGTTGCAGGTGCAGCCGACCGCCGCGTAGGGCCAATAGAGCCCCAGGGCACTAGCCCGATGTTCACCTCGGAGCAACGCGACGGGATCGTCGAGATCCGCATAGAGCAATCGATGATGCTGGATCATCGCCACGATGCCGGGATTGCCGACCAGCGCCGAACCGAGCGACCCCAAGCCGAAGCGTTCGTGGCCGCGCTTTTCAACGAGTTCCAGCGCCACCGCAGCCGCTATCAGCCGGCGGGTTGCATCTAAGGAAAGCGTGAGACGACCGGAGAGCGTCGCCAGGGTTTGCGGACCCTCCTTTGCCAAAATATCGAACAGGTTTAACCGCACACAAGCGGCCAGGACCTGGGAGTAGACAAATCCTGCAACGAGATCGAACAAGGCGCGCGCCCGGCGGCGCGCGATGGGACGGGTTACGGGAAAAGCAGCGGCGAATTGCCGAAATCGAGGACTTGCCAGTAGCCGGTCACGAACATTTAGCGCGGCATCCGGCCAAGACAACATCATTCGATGCGAGGACGCGTTCGAATCCTCGCCGTTACGATGCGCGTTGCGACACGCTCTTCGGCAAGAGCTGCTTCATCTCGGCCAACATGATGGCACGTAGTTCCCTCCCGCCGGAGCAGGATGGAATCGACGCAATCGCATCGGCGACCAATTGTTCCAGCCGCGCTATCGCGCCGGGTATACCCAGTTCCCGAGCGGCGCTGGGACGGTCCAACGCGACATCTTGTCCGATCGGTTTGCCGAGTTCGTCTGGATGAGCGGCCACGTCGCGGATGTCATCGACCACTTGATACGCTTCACCGAGTTTCTCTCCCAGGGTTCGCCAGGGGCCAGGCTCCGCGCCGGCCGCAGCGGCGCCGGCCATGGTCGCGCCAGCAAATAATGCGCCGGTTTTCGCACGCTGGTAGTCGACTAAATCGACCTGGGGCTCGCATTCCCACGCTTGGCCTGCGACGATACCCGTTGGCGCACCAACGGAGCGGGCAACTATCGGCAAAATGGTCGCCAGCCGCCGCGGCAACGCCGCGCCTGCGACAGCTAGGGTTTCGAACGCAAGCACGATAAGCGCATCGCCCGACAACACCGCGATGCGCTCATCGAACGCGTGGTGCAAAGCAGGTTTACCCCGGCGCAATGGCGCATCGTCAAAACAAGGCAAGTCATCGTGCACCAGAGACGCGCAATGCAACAATTCGATCGCAACCGCAGCCGCATCGCTCAACGCTGGCACATCTTCACCACACGCTCGCGCCACTTCTAAACACAGCCGGGGACGCATCCGTGCGCCGCCGGGAAATACTGCATAGCGCATCCCTTCAACCAATTTCGGAGGCGCTTCAGCGACGTCCGCGCGAGCCACCGCGACGGCTAAGGCCTGTTCTATCCTCAATGCTGTATCCATTGCTTCCCCCGAAGTGAAAACTTTTATTGACAGATAACTATGTCACGTAGAATAGACACATTTGCTATGTTGAGTCAAACGTTTTCTCAAGAGGATGGATAAGCGTCGAGTTGCGGTTATCGGGGCGGGAATGGGCGGCTTAGCAGCCGCGTTGCGGCTAGCGGCGAGCGGTTTCCAGGTTACGGTGTTCGAACGAGGGGCGAGCCCAGGCGGCAAAATACGTGAGGTGGCGATCGGCAATTTTCGGCTCGACGCCGGGCCCACGGTGTTTACCATGCGGTGGGTATTCGAAGAATTGTTCGAGGCGGCCAACGCATCCTTTGCCGAACTGGTGCGAGTTAAGCCACTCGATATTCTAGCGCGCCACGCATGGGGCGCGGGCGAACGGTTGGACTTGTATGCCGACGTCGAACGCACCGTGGATGCCATCGGTGTATTCGCAGGCGCAGCCGAAGCCAGCCGTTACCGCGAATTCAACCGTCGTGCGCGGGAGGTTTATACCACGCTAGCAAATGCCTACATACGCTCGGCCAAGCCCAGCCCGTTCAGCCTAGTGCGTAGCGCCGGGCTAAACGGCTTACCCGGCCTCATGAAAATTCAGCCGTTCACCACACTATGGAAAGCGCTCGGCGAATACTTTCACGATGCCAGACTGCAACAACTATTTGGTCGCTACGCGACGTACTGCGGCTCGTCGCCTTTTCTCGCGCCCGCAACGCTGATGCTGATCGCCCATGTCGAACAGGACGGCGTTTGGGCGATAGACGGCGGCATGCACAAACTAGCGCAAGCGCTTGCGGATCTTGCCGTGAAACGCGGCGCTGTGTTGCGTTATGGCGCCGAGGTCGCCGAGATTGTGATTACGAATGGCCGTGCTAACGGCGTTCGTTTGACGTCGGGCGAATCGATAGACGCCGATGCGGTTGTACTCAACGCCGACGTCAAAGCGCTTGCTGCTGGATTGTTCGGCGCTAAGGCAATGGGCGCTGTACCGATCAGCCCGCGCGGTACGCAATCGCTATCGGCATTGACTTGGAATTTAGTTGCGGAGACTTCCGGGTTTCCCTTGCTGCGTCATAACGTATTTTTCGGCAACGACTACGCGGCCGAATTCGACGATATTTTCGAACGCAAACGGCTGCCGGCCAATCCCACCGTTTACGTCTGCGCCCAAGATCGCGATGATAACGTTCAAGCAAATTTAGCAACCGAACGTTTGCTATGTCTGGTAAACGCGCCCGCGATTGGAGGGGTCAGCGAGATTTCGGCCAAAGACCTTGCCGCCTGCGAGCACCAAGCTTTTGGACTGTTAGAACGTTGCGGCTTAAGCATCAAGCGTAGTCCCGAGACGAGCGTCCTGACGACCCCACAGGAATTCGAACAGTTGTTCCCCGCGACAAACGGCGCGCTTTACGGCGCGGCGAATCACGGTTGGCAAGCCTCATTCAGCCGGCCGGGAGCGCACAGCAAATTGCCCGGATTGTACCTAACGGGAGGCAGCGTCCACCCCGGCCCCGGTGTCCCGATGGCGGCGCTCAGCGGCCAATTTGCAGCGGCGAGCGTGATGCAAGATTTGGGCAAACGATGAACGACACTTTCCCCAATTTTGATCGCCCGGTTCCGTCGGGAGGCTATGCCTGGTGGTACGTCGATGGCATCAGCGACGATGGCAAAAATGCGCTGACGTTAATTGCCTTTGTCGGCAGCGTGTTCTCGCCCTACTATGCGTGGGCGCGGCGGCGCGGCGCGACCGACCCCCTCAACTTCTGCGCGCTGAACGTTGCCCTTTATCGCGAAGGCGGTAAGCGCTGGGCCATGACGGAGCGCGGCCGGAACGACATCCGCCGAACGGCGACGGAGTTTATCGTGGGGCCAAGCGCCCTAACTTGGGACGGCGATGCACTCACCATACACATCGATGAAGTCTCGGTCCCGCTGCCCAGCAAAATTCGCGGCACGGTTCGTATACGACCCAGCATATTGGCAAACCACGAAGTTGTTTTAAATCCCGCGGGACATCACCGTTGGCGCGGTATCGCGCCGTCTGCCCGGATCGAGGTGGATTTTTCCCAACCAAATTTGCGCTGGCAAGGTGAAGGTTACTTGGATTCCAATACCGGAGAGGCGCCGTTGGAAGATGGATTCACCCATTGGACTTGGTCGCGCGCCAGCCTCGATGGCGGCAGCGCCGTGCTATACGACGCTTCCCGCAAAGACGGCAGCAGTTTTTCTCTGGGATTGAGGTTTGATCGGAGCGGCCGCGCGGAAGAATTTAGCCCGCCACCGGCGGGCCCCTTGACCACAACCGGTTGGCGCATCCGCCGTGAAACCCGCGCCGATACTGGCTCTTCAGCCAGTATCCTGAGCACACTGGAAGACACGCCGTTCTACGCACGCTCGCTGGTTTCAACACAATTGCATGGCGTGCCGGTGACGGCAGTGCACGAAAGCCTGAACCTGAATCGCTTTGCTTCGCGCTGGGTGCAAACGTTGCTACCGTTTCGTATGCCGCGCCGCGCTCGCTAGCTCATTGAGTCGAGTTGCTTACTATCGTTATGGGAGGGACGCAAACACTTTGTCCTCCAAGGTACAGTTTGGGGTTTAGTGGCCTACGGCTGTGAGCCGACTAATATGTCGCATAACCTTGCGTTCGCTTAGCCCGGAAAGCACCCATAGGATTACAGAGCTGATTAATATTGACGAAGCGAGGAGCACTTCGGCAAACTATCTAAAACGATCTCGAAGTGCGGCCTTGTCGAAACGGCATTAATGCCGCGCAGTCGTGCGTACTTTGCACCACGACCTACTAGAAGCAAAAGCAACGCAACGAACTTACGATATGGGAGAGGTCCGTGAGGTTTAGAAAGTGGTGGGGTCGCGACCTACGAGAAGCGCGCGAGGATAGACACGGAGCGAAAATCCAAAGAGTAGTTCTCGAAGATGAATCAAGAATAAATCGTTTTCGCCGAGGATCTTCAGGTGAGCTAGTTGGGTTAGCGCTTTCTGGGGGTGGGATTCGAAGCGCCACGTTCTCGCTCGGTGTTATCCAAGCGCTTGCGTGTTCGAAGAAACTGGCCAGTTTCGACTATATGTCGACCGTTTCGGGTGGAGGCTACATCGGTTCCTGGCTTAGCGCTTGGGTCCACCGTTCGAGCCTAGCCTCGGTGCAGGAGACACTGAAACAATCGGCGTCAAGTCGCGATGGCTCATCGACAGCAAATGAACCGCACCAACTAAAGTGGTTGCGAAGCTACAGTAATTACCTGGCACCGCGGTTGGGCCTTTTAAGTCAAGATTCGCTAACCCTGTTAGCAATCTGGCTGCGTAATTTCATGCTCAATCTGGTCGTGTTCGTGTCGTTTGCCGGCGCACTTCTGATGCTTCCGCGTATGCTTCTTCCGATGACCGAAATTGCAATTGCCCATACGTCAGTGTCGGGCAGTCTTGCGGTCATACTTGGCCTTGTCGCGTTCATCGGTGTCGCCTTTAACCTTGGCGAAGTAACGCGAAGAAACCGCCACATTCGCATTGGGCGGGGATGGCTTGTTTCCCCGGGGGGCGTCACCTGCGTTGTGGCGATCCCTATGACAGTGGCGATATTGTTAACGACATGGTGGTTGCTGGGCCGCGCCGAAATTGAAGCTAAGGCTATCCTGCCATTTGCTGCAGGTATCGCAGTGATCCTTGGTTTGATCTGGTGGTGGCATGAGCGTCGGATAGGTGTGCCGCGGAAGGAACTCTGGAGGTCCGTGCTTACTTATGGCCTCGCGCTGCTCGTGGCGATTCCAGTTGCTGGTGGCGGATTGGTCATTCTCCGCGTGTTATGGAATCCTCTTAAGGGGGGCTCTTGCATTGGGATTGTCGGACTCGCTGAGACCGTAACCTTTGGTCCGGTTGCGATTCTTGCGGTCGGCATTGTGAGTACATCGGTGTTCGTCGGCATCGTGGGGCGGGAGTATTTCGAGCGCAGCCGAGAATGGTGGGCGCGCTTCAACGCACTGCTTATCACCGCCACCGTTGTCTGGCTGACGGTGTGTATATTGAGCTTCTATGCGTGGCCGCTTATCGAGTGGGGTATCGAAAGATCAGGTTCGTGGATGCGCACACTGGTTGGTGCGAGTTGGCTGGGTTCTGTTTTCGCTGCGGTATTCGCCCGACCCGACAAAAACACGAGCGATCGCGCTACCCGTTGGCTCTCCTTGGCGACCAACATTGCGGCTTGGATTGTCGTCGTAGGTTTGTTGTTCGCTACTGCCTACGGCGTGAGTCGGCTGTACGTCGCGGCGGCGGGTGTTACTGCAGGCGAAGTCACCGCGCCGACTAAAGCATCGACTTTTTCATTGCAAATCTCCAAAGACCCAACAAGTCTTGGCGCTAACGTTGAGCTAGAGGAACTGAAAATCGTGCCCTTGACATCCTACGTAGTGGCGCGAGTTGGGAATCTTCAAGACGCTCGAAGTATTGGCGTAACGCTAGGCCCATTTTCTATCTATTCCCAAACGGTCGGTCCGTTTACTGCTCACCACTACACAACTGCGGCATTGGTTGCCTGCCTAATGGTCCTTGCGATATTTGGTTGGCGGGTCGACGTCAACAAATTCTCATTGCATAATCTGTACAAAAATCGACTGGTGCGTTGCTATCTTGGTGCCAGCAATCTTTCCCGAGATAAGCAGCCGTTTACGGGTTTTGACGATTCGGACGATTTCCCACTGCGACAACTTGCTGAACCCACGAAAGAGTGCAGCCACCAACGCCCGTATCACATTTTAAATACCGCCCTAAATATCACTCATGGCCGAGACCTCGCTTGGCAAGAGCGTAAGGCAGGCTCATTTGTTTTTGCGCCTCTGTATTGTGGGTATGCCCTGGGGAAATCGCATGGTGAGTCTTCCGGGGAAGAGGCGTTTCAGCACACCAACTCATTCGGAATCGATGACCCTGAAGAGCCAGAAGGGATCACACTTGCGTCAGCAATGGCAACATCGGGAGCTGCCGTCAGCCCTAACCGAGGGTTTTCGACTGACCCTGCAATCGCGGCTCTTCTTACCTTGTTTAATGTCCGGCTCGGACGATGGACCGCCAATCCGCGCGGTGATCGTAAGCATTTGCCCGGCCCGCGCTTCGGGCTTTTCTGTTATCTGCTGGAACTGTTTGGTTTTTCAAACGAGGAGCGACGTTACATTTATCTTTCTGATGGCGGGCATTTCGACAATCTTGGCATTTATGAGCTTGTACGTCGGCGCTGTTCAGTCATCGTTGCAGTCGACGCCACCGCCGATCCCGAACGAAAGTTCGACGACCTCGGCATGGCTATCCGTAACTGCCGCGTTGATTTCGGCGTCGAGATCGAACTTCCGGTGCAAGCGCTGCGGCCTCGAGGCGACGAAGGCCTCGCTGAAGATAGTTCGATCGAGGGCAAGATCCACTACCCAAAAGTGGGTGGCGTGCCAACTCCGCCTGGCAAGCTAATTTATCTTAAGCCATCACTCTGTGATATGCGGAAGGAACCCAGAGATGTTCTCTCGTTCGCCGCGCGCAACACCGACTTTCCACACCAAACTACCGTTGATCAATTTTTCGGGGAAAGCCAGTTTGAAAGCTACCGGCGGTTAGGCCAATTTGTCGCTGAACAATGTTTGGAAAAGCACGGCGCATTGATTCCCGATCCACCGGAAGGTTGGGACGATACGAAGGCTGTCAATAGCAGTGGAAAACAAGTGACGGCGATCAATCAGTCAACGGAAACTAACCAAGTTCCGTGGAAATCTGCTGTTGCCTTAGTGATAGCCACCGTACTTTGCCTTTGGATCCTCGGCGCTACGCCAGCACACTCCCCATTTGCAGCCTTTATTTGCGATCTCCCGTGGTTCGCAACGCAGCATGAATGTCAAAGCAAGACGTGGTTGTGGGCCGATAACATGTTCATTATTGTTTATTTGGTCATGTTCGTAATGGTAAGCCTGGCGGCCTGCCAAGCAATCTTTTCGAATCAAGTATCTCGACTGAGAATCGCCTTAGGCGGGGCGACCATTTTATTGGCGGTGTTCGGCGCATTGGCGGACTATACCGAGAACTTTCTTCGACTAGATGGATTCGCCCAAACGGAGGTACCCGTTGCCGTCGCTACGATGTGGAAGTGGGGCCTTCTCAAAGCCGCGGCCGCAATGACGCTCGTACTCGTAGCTTGGGGTGTGGTCACGCAAGCCTATAAGCGCTAGAGGAGGCGAACCGGTCGCGCGGCAAGTTAAAGTTAAAAGTTAGAGGGTATCAACGACTTCGAGCGTCGCTGCCCCAAAATTGACTTCCAGAAACTGCGAGTTTCAATTTTTTGCGAAGGATCAGTTCGGTTCAGCATCTAATTTTTCTGGGGAGCAACTAAGTCGCTTTCCAGCGGCCTGCTGCCCGGCGCGCCACCCAAAGCGGCGTCAGTTCAGGGTCGGTTATCGCAAATCAGTTTAGCAAATTAGCGATCCGTTAGTAACCTACGGCGAACGAGTCACCGCTTTCAGCCCAACCACAGGTTGATCACGGCCGCCGCGGCCGCCTCGAAGGGGCCGGTGTCTCGGGTAGCCACGGCCAGGCCATTGGCGGCGGCGATGGCCGCGATGTAACCATCTGTACTTGCAACGGCGAGTCCCGATGCTCGAGCCTTGGCCATCAGTTTCGCATAGGCTTGCGCGCAGTTAAGATCGAAGGACAGCACACGGCCGGCAAACAGCGGCAGCACCCGCGTCTTCAGGTTTTCCTGCAAGCCTGCCCGGCGCTTGCCCGCAGCGCAGCAGTGCCACGCCGGCGCGCAATTCGGCAACGGTGATGGCCGATAGGAACAGCGTTTCCAGTGCCTGGGCGTCGATCCACTCGACACGCGGGCATCGGGTGCCGGGCGCAGCGGCTCCGACACCACGTTGGTGTCCAGCAGGATCATTCGAAGCTCACCGGGCGGGCGGGGCCTTGTTGCGCACCTGCTCGAAGACGGCAAATTCTTCATCAGTCAGCTTGGCCCGCCGGCCCATGTCGGCCAGCAGCGAGCCCAGCTTCACCCGCCCCTCCGGGCTGATTGCGGACTCCAGAATTTCGCGCACCTCGGCCTCCATGCTGTGGCCGTGCTGGGCGGCCCGCACGCGCAAGGCCCGGTGTACCTCGTCGGTGAATGTTGCGCACTGTCAGCATGGCCATCTTCATCACCCCGTTGTGGATCCAATGCATGCACTATACTGTTTTGCCTGCATTTTTCGGTAATAATTAGCCCAAAACGCCCTAATTCGATCCGAAGTTTGCACATCACAATCCTCTGCGGTATAAAGTTTAGTTTGCTTATTTATAAACAATCAAACAAAATATAGTTTGTTTGAGTGGATTTCTCATGCTCCAAGTATCCGATCAGGAAATTAACAGTCGTCTGCGCGAGGAGAACCCATGGTGGATTGATGGGGCGGGGATCGATCGAGAGTTCGCCATTTTTCCGCGACGGGCCTACTTGCAGCCCTTTATTCGACTGCTGCGACGAGACGGTCCGCAACGCGCGCTGCTACTGCTAGGCCCGCGCCGTGTCGGCAAGACCATTCTTGTTTTTCATACCATTGACGATCTTCTGCAACGAAATATTGCGGGGCGCGACATCCTCTATATTTCCCTTGAGACGCCGACATTTTTTGGTCAAAGTCTGGAATCTTTGGTGCGACGATTTCAAAAGATGTTTGAGCGCCCGCCCGGTACGCCCCTGTTCGTTTTCTTCGATGAAATACAATACCTGAAGGGTTGGGAAGTCCACCTCAAGTCCTTGGTCGATAGCTTTCGCGGCGTCCAGTTTGTCGCCACCGGTTCTGCTGCCGCGGCGCTTAAGCACAAGAGCTCCGAGTCCGGCGCAGGACGATTTACCGAATATGTATTGCCACCACTTACTTTTTTCGAGTACTTGCGGTTTATCGGTAGCGAGGATGCGTTGATCGTGGATGACCTTGATCGAGACGATGCCGGTCGCTTCCTCGCGCGCGATATTCACGGGTTGAACGATGCGTTTGTCAACTACGTGAACTTTGGCGGTTATCCCGAAGCCGTATTTTCCAAAACCGTGCGTAACAATCCGCGGCGCTACATCAAAAGCGACATTATCGACAAGGTCCTACTACGCGATCTGCCGAGCCTGTATGGTATCGCCGACGTGCAGGAACTCAATTCGCTATTCAATACCGTGGCCTACAACTCCGCGCAAGAAATAAGCGTGGAGGATCTTTCGCAATCGAGCGGCGTGAGTAAGCCGACCATCGTGAAATATCTGGAATATCTGGAAGCGGCTTTTCTCATCAAACGTCTTCGTCGCATTGATGAAAACGCCGCGCACTTTCGCAAGGCTATGACCTTCAAGGTTTACCTGACGAATTCCACCATGCGTTCCGCACTATTTGCGCCGCTCGATTCGGATGATGCTGCGATGGGGCACATGGTCGAGACCGCAGTATTCAGCCAGTGGCTGCACAATACGTCATACATCGAATCCTTGCATTATGCCCGTTGGAAAAAAGGGGAGATTGATCTAGTCAGTCTGGATGCCGCACAACGACCACGCTTCGCCGTAGAGGTAAAATGGAGCGATCGTGCGCCGAGCGACGCAAAAGAGATCAAAGCGCTACTCGAATTCGCGCGGGTCAATCCCTTGGCGCGACGACCGTTGGTGACCACTCGAACCGTGTCGGATATCAAAACCTTCGATGGCATCGAAGTCGAATTCACGCCGGCCAGCCTGCATTGCTACACCGTCGGCCGCAATACTCTGGAGCGATCGAGATAACTCTTGGGCTTTCGTTTGATCACTTCGGCTACCTCCCCTTAATTCGCCCGCTCAATCCCCACACGCCAACGCCGCGCGAGCGCGCGATCTTTTCCGCCGCGTGATACGGAAACGGCGCCTCGGGCAATGCCATCGCCCAACCCTTTTGCAGCAGATAGGCGCCTAAATCCTCGCCGCGCGCACTGCACACCGCGCCTAGGGTGTTGTCCGCATAGCGGACCTTCTTTTCGCAGTGAACGAACTCCACGCCGATCTTGAATTCCAGCGCCAGCTTGGCGCGTTTGCCGCAGTTCATGGGCCGCTGGAATTCGTGGCAGGCGGTCTCGGTGGGCGGAATGTAGAGTCCCCATAGATGCACCGTTTCGCCGGAGATGCGCAGCGTGCCATCGTCTTGGATGAAAGCGTAACTTGCAAGCTCCTCCGCCGACGTCGGCGCAACCAACGCAAAATAAATTAAACAAACTGCGACTATCGATTTCTTCATCTTGTTCCTCGGCACCAAACTCCTCCTTGGACTCGCCCGTTACTGGGCAAGTTCGCTTGTTTACTTCGCATTCGTAGTGCCGGATGGCGAGAGCGTCGTGCGGAAGGGGAGGATCGCGCGCTGGCACGAGACCTATAACTTATTAATTACTGCGGACGCTGCGACAATAAACTCGGATGGGGTAGTTTGATCTTTACCGATAACCAACACCCAGACTAGCGATCCGTTTTCCTCGGCGGTTGCTCGTCTTTTTGCCGCCGATAACGTCGCAGCGAAAACAATTCCCAAAACAGAAATGCGAGAACAATTCCGAACACGAAGACCAGTTCTATGATGCCGTAGGGTATATCGCTCATGTTTGCTTGCGCGGGTGATCGATTAAGTTTTCGGGTTACGCATATTCGCTTCCGCGGCAGCGCGGCGCTTGTAACGGCGCAATTCAATCAACTCCCGCACGGCGAAGGCGAGAATCGCCAGCTCCAGCCAAAACCACGGTCCCTTGAAATACGCTAGCCATTCCATATTATGAGTTTCTATACGAGCTGGTTCGGCTGAGGCGTTGACGCCGCTCCAAGCGTTCGAATAAATCGATCAGCTTTACCAGCCGGTCTGCGATGTTCCACCATGCCACTTCGGGCTCAGTGAATCCCACCGACTTCGGTAGCGGATGCGCCGCCACCGCATCGACTAAGAACTGTGTTGCCTGCAACGCGGGTAGCGCTTCGCGCTGCGCCCCACGCGCCGTTGCGGTCAACGCGGCGAGCAGCAACTGCGCTTTGCGTTGCGGGGTGACGATGGCGCGGGACGTCACCGAATCGCATCCGCGCCGCTCGACCTCGCGGCCGATCTCGGCGTAGAGCAATCGCGCCGCGTACATGCCGGGCCGGCAGGCGGCAGGCAAGCGGCTGATGCCTAACTCGGCGCGCACGTAAAGCTCATCGGCCGCGGCGAGCAAGCGGCTAACTACTTCTCCTAACGCCGGCGCAAATTCTGGCTGCGCCAACCAAGCCTGCGGATCGATGCCGGCCTCGCGCAGCCAATCGAGCGGCAGATAGAGCCGCCCCAAACGGGCGTCTTCGCCGACGTCACGGGCGATGTTGGTGAGCTGCATCGCCGTGCCCAAATCGCAGGCGCGGGCGACGGTGTCGGGTTCCCGCTCGCCCATCAGCAACGCCATCATCGCGCCCACCGTTCCGGCGACTCGCGCGGCATAGTCTTGCAACTCCGTGAGCGTTTCGTAGCGCCGCCCCGCGGCATCCCACTGGAATCCTTCCAGCAACGCTTCAGGCAAGGCGCGCGGAATCCCGTAGCGTGTTACCACGCCGGCGAAGGCGCGATCCACGGCGTTATCAGCGGGTCGCCCAGAGTAAACGCCATGCAAACGCGCCCGCAGTTCGATCAGCGCCGCCTCGTGATCCTCGCTTAAATCGATGGCATCATCCGCGACACGGCAGAATGCGTAAAGTGCGGTCGCGGCATCGCGGATGTTACGCGGTAAGACTTTCGACGCGGCGTGAAAAGTGCGCGAGCCGCCGCGCAATAGTGCGCGGCACACGTCGAGGTCATCACTTTTTACTTCGTTATTGTTAGGCAAAGACTGCTGCATCGGGCACCACCGTATCGAGTACACGCGCCGACGAAAGCACGCCGGGCAATCCGGCGCCGGGATGGGTTCCCGCGCCGACCAAGTAAAGGCGATCTACTTCTTCGCTGCGATTGTGCGGGCGGAACCACGCGCTTTGCATCAGCGTCGGCTCCATCCCGAAGGCCGCGCCCTTGAACGAGAGCAAACGATCCTGAAAATCCTGCGGCGTCAACAGCCGCGAGGAAACGACGTTCTCTTCCAAGTTAGGCAAAACCGTATCCGATAAATATTGCGCAATAATTTTTCGATAAGGCTCCGCGCGTTCGATGCCAATCGATGCCGCTATCCAAATGCGGCACCGGCGACAACACGTAAAACGCATCGCAACCCGGCGGCGCGAGCGAGGGATCGGTCGCGGTGGGGCGATGCAGATAGAGACTAAAATCATCGGCCAAAATCTTGCGCTGAAAAATATCGGCCAGCAATTCGCGGTAACGCGGGCCGAGCATAATCATGTGGTGCGGCACGTTTTCGTAACGGCGCTTGACGCCGAAATACCATACGAACAAACTCATCGAGTAACGCGCGCGCTCGATGCGTTGGTCGGTCCAGCGCTTGCGTACATGGCTCGGTATCAGATAACGGTAAGTCCACGCCGCATCGGCGTTCGAGACAACGATATGGGCTTTGATATTTTCGCCGGAACGCAGTTGTACGCCCGTTGCCTTGCCATTTTCAACTTGAATAGCGGTGACTTCTTCGTTGCAGCGCAGGCGATTACCCTGTCTTTCGATCAAGCTCACTAGGCCCGATACCACGCGGCCCGTGCCACCCATCGCGAAATGCACGCCCCAGCGCCGCTCGAGAAATGCGATGAGACAATAGACCGACGTGGTGCTGAACGGATTGCCGCCGACCAGCAACGGATGAAAACTCAGCACTGTGCGCAGACGTTCATCCTTGATATGTTTTGCGACCAGGCCATGCACCGTGCGATAACTTTCGAGACGCACCAGATGCGGCAACACCCGCGCCATGTCTTTCCACGAACCGAATGGCACGTGACCGAGTTGCTCGAAACCGATGTGATAAGTCTCGGCGCTCGCTTGCATGAAGCGTTCGTAGCCCGCCACATCGTCAGGCGAAAAGCGCGCGATCTCGGCGCGCATCGCGGCCGCGTCGCCGCTGTAATCGAACGCCGCGCCGTCGTCAAAACGGATGCGATAAAACGGCGAGATCGGCCTTAAGTCAACATCATCCGCGAGCTTGCGACCGCAAAGTTGCCACAACTCTTCCAGCAAAAATGGCGCGGTAATAATCGTCGGGCCGGCATCGAAAGTGAAGCCATCTTGGCGATAGACATAAGCCCGACCGCCGGGCGCATCGAGTTTTTCAAGAACAGTTACGCGATAACCGCGCGCGCCAAGTCTTACGGCGGCAGCCAAGCCACCGAAACCACTGCCGATCACCACCGCATGGGGTGAGGTCGATCGCTGTGACTTCGCGATAACGGGAATCGGATCGGCGGGCAACATGGCCAGGCAAGTGTAACACCAAGTTTAAAAATCGAACCAGTGTTGCCCGTAGGGTGCGCAACGCGGACGCGGAACGTCAATTGACCAACACGCAAGAACGAATCCGCGTGCGCGATGCGCACCCTACCTGGGATCTATAAATCATCGTGCCACGAGGTAATACCAGCTTGCCTCGTGGCACGGCATATCCTGGGAGGCAATATCCACGTGCCTTCCAGCGATGGGGTCGTTTGCAAAATCAATTGGCGACCGCGCCATTAAGATGCTGTGTAGCGATTGAATTGCGTCGCGCCGCTCCCGGTGAAGAGCCGATCACACGTTTGAATGCTCGACTGAATGCCGCCTCCGAATCGTAGCCCAAACGGTTCGCCATCTGCGCGATCGATACATCGGTTTCGCGTAAGCCCATCAGCGCCGATTGCATTTTCCAGCGCAGAGCGTAGTGCATCGCCGGTTCGCCGACCAATTGTGTGAAGCGCGCAGCGAACGCGGAACGCGACATGCCGATGGTGTTCGCCAGAGTAGCCACGCTCCAATCGTGGGTCGGATCGCGATGAATCGCCGCGATCGCCCGGCCGATCTGCTTATCGCGCAGCGCGCCTAGCCATCCCGATTGCGCGGCGGGATCGCGCGCGATCCAAGAGCGTATCGCCTGGACTACCAGGATATCGGCCAGCCGCGTGATCACCGTTTCCCCGCCGGCGTTGAGTTGCTGCGCCTCGGCCGCGATGAAGCGCAACGTACTTTGTATCCACTCCATCTCGGGCAAGCGCCACGTGTCCACGCGGATCAGCTTGGGCAACAAGCGCATCAACTGCTCCGCTGCCGGATGATCGAAGCGGACCACGGCGCAGATCATCGTCGTCGCGGCGCCACCGCCGCCGTAGCGGAGGATTTCGTAGTGATTGCTTATCGCATCGCGGGGCAGATCGAACAGCTTGGCTGCCGCGACGCCGGGCTCACTCGTTAAGTGATGGCCACCGCCGTGCGGCACCAGCGCAAGGTCGCCGGGACGCAGCGTGCAAGGCTCGGCGCCGTCCACTTGCAGAACACATAGCCCCGCGGTGACGACGTGGAACATCAAACAGTGTTCGAAGGGCGGTAACACCAGCGCCCATGGCGCGGTTAACTCGGATTTGCAATAAAACGTGCCGCTCATGCGCAAAAAGTGCAGCGCCTCACCGAGGGCATCATCGGATTTCCATGCATCGATCATTTGCTTAGTGTACGCACCACTTAGTCTCCGCGTCCATACACTTGGACGAAAAAGCATAAATCGCGGATGCATTGCCATTGTTTGCGCTACCGGTGCGACGTAAAGTCGACTCTGGTTAATTTGAATATCTGCAAGGAGAGTCCCATGACGACACCAACGATCTTAGTGCTCGGTAGTACCGGTAAAACCGGTCGCCGTGTCGCTGAAGGTTTGGCGAAGAAACATGTACCCACACGGCTCGGATCCCGTTCCGCGACGCCGCCATTCGATTGGGAAAACCCAGGCACGTGGGATGCGGCGTTAAAAAGCGTGAAGGCCGCCTACGTATCTTATTACCCCGATCTCACGGTGCCTGGCGCCACCGATGCCATCCGTGCTTTCACCGAACTCGCCGTGAAAAAAGGCGTGCGGCGTTTAGTATTGCTATCCGGTCGCGGCGAATTGGCGGCTGAGAGGTGCGAAGACATCGTGCGCAACTCAGGCGTTGAGTGGACGCTGTTGCGCGCAAGCTGGTTTGCACAAAATTTTAGTGAAGCGGATTTCTTGGAGCCGATACGCGCCGGTGAACTCGCGTTACCGGTGGCTGATATCGGCGAGCCATTCATCGATGCCGATGACATCGCCGAAGTCGCGGTGGCGGCGTTGACCGACGATGGCCACGTCGGCCAACTATACGAATTGACGGGACCGCGCTTGTGGACATTCGCCGAGGCGACCGCCGAGATCGCGCGGGCGACCGGGCGAGCGATAGGTTTTACTCGCATCCCCATTGCGGACTATGTTGCCGCGCTAGAGCAAGCACAGGTTCCGCAGGAAACGATCGCGCTAATCACGTATCTATTCACTGAATTGTTCGATGGTCGTAATGCCTCCGTGACCGATGGGGTGATGCGCGCGTTGGGACGACCCGCGCGGGATTTTTCCGACTATGTTCGTCGCACTGCCGCGACGGGCGTGTGGAGTGCGTGAGGTGACGAGCCGGGTGATCTTAGTATTGATATTGATCGCCGCGATCGGTAGCGGCATCGTCGGCGGTATCTTTTATGGGTTTTCGTCTTTCGTGATGCGCGGCTTGGGCCGCTTGCCGCCCGAGCAAGGCGCGGCGGCGATGAACCACATCAACGTCACGGTCATCACGCCCAGCTTCATGCTCGCCTTCATGGGGACCGCGTTGATCTGCGTGGTTATCTTAATCGCATCGTATTTCTGGTGGGGGCAGCTCAGCGGTAAACTGATGCTGGCGGCGAGTCTGCTTTACTGGGTCGGCTGCATCGGCGTGACGATGGTCTACAGCGTGCCGCTCAACAATCAACTGGCCGCAGGTTCGGCGGCGCAGCAGGTAAGTCTGTGGCCGCATTATTTGAACGTTTGGACCACGTGGAATCATGTGCGTACCGCGGCCTCGATCGTCGCGGCAATTTTGTTTACGATTGCGCTTTTGGTGTGATGAGATTTCCGCGTGCGCTCTGCGCACCCTACGTGAATCTGATGGAAGGCGGTCTAAAGGTACAAGTGCAACACTTTTGAGGACTAGGATGAGAATCAAGAGGAGGTGTTGCATGAAGCGTTATCGACACGTCGACGAAATGGAACGAGAACGGATAGCTTCGATGGTTCACAGTGGGGCGGGGGCGGCCGAGATTGCCCGGGCACTTGGCCGGGCGCGCAGCAGCGTCACGCGGGAACTTGCGCGTAATCGGGGCGTTGATGCCTCGGGTCAACCGGGTTACTTCGGGTGCCAAGCCCAACGGCAAGCCAGCCAACGGGCGCGGCAGGCGAGACGGCCGAGGTTATTAGTGCCGGGGAGTCGGCTATGGCAGCCGGTGATGAGCAAGTTACGCCGTGGCTGGTCGCCGCAGCAGATTGCCCATCGGCTTAGAATCGAGTATCCGGATGACCAGGAGCAGTGGGTGTCGCATCCCACCATTTATCACGCCTTGGAAGTGTTACCGCGCGGTGAGTTGAAGGCCGAACTCCAGCGTCACTTACGCCGTCAAGGCAAGCCGGCCAAAGGTGCCGTATCCTCGTTACTGGGCGCCAGCATCCATGCGCGGCCACCGGAAGCGGCGGACCGCCGGGTGCCGGGGCATTGGGAAGGATAAATGCCACGCCACGAGGCAATACCAGCTTGCCTCGTGGCGTGGCATGTGCTGAGAGGCAGTATCCATGCGGCTCCTGGCGATGCCGTCGGTGCGCTAACTAAGGCTTCTTATTAGCGTTGCGATTTCTTTGGGACGTTCTTCGTGCGCTAAGTGGCCTAAGCCCGGTAATGTGACGAGCTTCGCGGACGGTAATAACACACGCACTCGCTGCGATTCGGTCGGCGGCACGGTGCGGTCGTTTTGGCCGACCACCAAGGTCAACGGCGGTTTCAGCCGAGGTAACTCGCGCTGCAACGGCTGCAAATCCCAATTTGCCATCATGCCCAGCGCGGCGGCGGCGTGGGCTGAGTTTTGCACCAAGCGGCCGTAAAGTTTTATGCCCACCGGATCGATTTTAGAGCCGGTGCCGTCAAGCAATCGTTGCACCACTGCGCTGTCGCCGGCGCGCCAGGCGAACAGCCGCGGGATCAGCGAGTTCGCGAACAGCAGCTTGGCGAGTGGCGAAAATATCTGCCCCGATAAACCGCCCAAGGGCAACAGCGCGCCGTTGATGCTCATGACGGCGCGAGGGTCGATGGCGCCGTTCAGGCACATGCGCACGAGTATCGCGGCGCCCGCCGAGTGGCCGACGACGATGGACGGCGCAAGGCCAAGCGTCTTTAACAAGCCCGCGAGCGACTGCGCCATGCCCGGCAGTGACAAACCCGGCCGGCGACGGCGTATCGGTGAAGCCGTGCCCCGGGAGGTCGGGCGCGAGCACGGTGTAGTCGTTCGTGAGCAGCGGAAACAGATCGCGCCAAGAATGGGTGGCCGCGCCGGTGCCGTGAACCAATAGGATCACCGGGCCGGTTCCCGCCTGCTGAATATGCCAACGCAAACCGGCGGCTTGAACGAAGCGGCTGGCGGCGTGGTTCGGCCAATCGCGGCCGTCGCGCTCCCACACTAGACGAGCGCTCACGACGGATTAGGTGCTGTAGCCGACGCGCGCACCGCCTGCGAAATCGTCGCGCTATCGGCGTAAGGTAATGCTAAATAACGCGCACCCATCTCGGCGGCCAAGCGTTGTGCGGCGGGTTGCGGTTGCGGTGAAGTATCGACCAGCAACGCGGTCAATTGCGCCACGCGCAAGCGGCGTGCTGCGTCCAACGCGTGCTCCTCGGCCAGCGCGCGGCCCGCATTGCCGTCGCGGGCGATATTGGCGCGGCCATCGGTCAAAAATACGATGACGGGCAGTTGGCCGCGGCGCCGCGTTGCATCGCCCAAGTTCGTCGCCGCATCGATGCCGATGGCGAGCGGCGTAGCGCCGCCGCCCGGCAGACTCGCGAGGCTGTGCTTGGCGCGCACCAGGGAGCGGGTCGGCGCTAACAGCAGCTCCGCTTTACGCCCGCGAAACGAAATCAATGCCACGCGGTCACGCCGCACGTAGCATTCCGCCAGCAATAATTCCACGGCGCCTTTCGCTTCTGCCAAGCGATGCAGCGCCGCTGATCCCGACGCATCGACGACGAATATGCTCGTGGTTTCGCTGCGCTGCTTGAAGCGATTAATACGAAAATCGTCTTGCCGAACGTGTACGCCGATTTTGCTCGAGCCGCGCCGACGCAGCGACTGCCACGGCGCCGCCGCCCGTAAAGTTTCCACCACATTGAGGCGCGCGCCATTCCGCGGATTGCCGGGACGAACCCCGGCGGGCCGGCCGCGACCGACGCCTTGTTGCGCCGCGCCGGCGCGACCGATAGCTTTGGAGCCTTTGTTTTTTAGTTGGCCCGCGCTCAATGCCAATAACAAACCGGGCGGGATGGCGGCACGCGCCGCATCGAGTACTCGGTCTTGCAAGGGTTCGTCTGGCAAGTTATCGGTTTGCTTTGTGTCAACTTCGGGCGGCTCGGGTTCGGCGTTCGCGTCATCTTCATTGGGCTCGGCATCTTGCTGCTCCGGTGATGCCTCGGCGGGAAGTTGCGTCGCGCGAGGCGCCAGCACTAATCGCGCGGCCAACGCCGCATCCACGTCTGACACTTCGTCGCGGCCATCGAGGGCTGCAGCCGCACGTGCGGCACACAGCGCGAATCGGCCAGCGCGTAGCGAATGTATTCCCAGCGCGAAGGCGACGCCGCACAGCGCTTCGAGGATGGCCTCGCTCACGTTGACGCGTGGCAGTATTGCGCGAGCAGCCGCTATGGTTTCTACATCATCGCCGGACCACTCAACTAAATCGCGGTGGGACACTTGAGTGAGATCGATATGAAAAGCGAGACGATCCAACAACGCGCTCGGCGGCCGTTCATCGTCAGCGATCCCTTCATCCAGCGCGATCACGCCAAATCTCGCCGGCGCCCGCAGGGCGAAGCCATCGCGCTCGATGGCGACCTCACCCCGATCGAGCACCGCGCCTAGACGCGCAGCCGTCGCGGCGCTGAGCCTTTCGGCCATCGCGACCAACAGAATTCCACCATCAGCTTCCGCCAAAATTCCGCGTTCGGCGACGGGTCGACCGGCGTGAAGGGTTGCGGCTAAATCGAGCCCGCCGATGAGGCGGTCATCGCTGACGTTCAAAGGCAAGCGGCGCAGCGGCGCCGCAACAAAATTCCGAACCAAGTTCAACCAACGATCGCGAAGCGAACCGGGCGCGGCGCGCAGCGAAACGCCGCCGAGCCCGATCGGATCGATAGCGAGTAACGTTACCGCGTCTACCGCATCGGTCCATTGTGAAGGCGGAATACTACCTTCGAAATTCATGGGCCCAGCACCTCGGCGACGGCGCGTTCGACCCGCGTCGTAGAGCCGGCCTCATCGAGGGGATTGCGGCGTAACCGATGGCGTAGCGCGGCGGGGGCGATGCGTCGCAAATGAACGTCTGCGATTTCGGAATCACCATCTAACGCGGCCACGGCACGGGCCGCGCGTATCAGCGTCAACTCGCCGCGCAGCCCATCGGTGCCGAGCGCCATGCACAGGCGCGCTGCTCGCTCGAGTGCGGTGTCGGACGTTTGCACGCTATTCAAGCGCTGCCGCGCGGCGACGATTTGGCGGCGAAGTTTGTCATCGTGTTTTTTCCAGCGGGCGATGAAATGGGCCGGCTCGCGCTCGAATTCGTCGCGCCGGCGCACCACTTCGATACGTGTCGGCAAATCCTCGGGGGTCTTGATTTCCAGCGACAACCCAAAACGATCCAACAACTGTGGCCTCAATTCACCCTCCTCCGGATTGCCGCTGCCGACTAGCACAAAGCGCGCCGGATGGCGCACACTCAGGCCTTCGCGCTCGACGACGTTTTCGCCGGAGGCCGCGACGTCGAGCAACAAGTCAACCAGATGATCTTCAAGCAAATTCACTTCGTCGATGTAGAGAAAACCACGGTGCGCACGAGCCAGCAGTCCCGGTTCGAAAGCGCGCTCGCCTTTGGTTAAAGCGCGCTCCAGATCGAGTGCGCCGACGACGCGATCTTCTGTCGCACCCAGCGGCAAATCGACCACCGGAACCGGCACGAGTTGAATTTTCGGCGTTCCGTTATCCGCGCGCGCATCACAACCGGCAGCGCAATTCGCGGCATCCGCATCGGGATCGCAGTTGTAGCGGCAACCTTTAATCGCCCGCATGGTGGGCAGCAACGCGGCGAGCGCGCGGATCGCGGTCGACTTGCCTGTGCCGCGATCGCCGAACACCAATACGCCGCCGATACTTGGATCGATCGCGGCGATCAGGATGGCGAGCTTCATCTCTTCCTGCCCGACAATGGCAGAAAACGGAAACACTGCAGCCATGGTTATTTTGCCCGCGAAAAATGGATTGCGTGGACGCAATCACAGGGCTGATTTACAGCGATCCTCACGACCATCTGCGTGCCTTTAAGATAAATTTTTGACGCCCGATTGTAGCAGAGGTGTTTCGCGTCACGTTTCCGGCGCGAGTGTGCCTTTTAACATTTGTAGGTTCGCCGCACCCGCGCCGAACATGCAGATGCGTAACTCGGTCAAGGTGTCGGCGATGAAGGTATCCAACGCCTCTTCGCTGTCGTGGGCCTTGAGCAAAAACGGCCGCGCCATGGCGCCGATGTCGGCGCCCAGCGCCAGGGCTTTGGCCAAATCGATGCCGTTACGCAGGCCACCGCAGGCGATCAGTGGAACCGTCGTAGAGGCTTTGCGCACATTGCGGATGGATAGGCTGGTGGGAATTCCCCATTCGCCGAAGCGTTGGCCCATGTCGCGGCGGCGCTCGGTCTTCGCGCACAGCGCCTCGACCTTGGCCCACGATGTTCCGCCCGCGCCCGCGCAGTCGATGCCGGCGACGCCGCAATCGATTAAGCGCGTCGCGGCCTCGACACTCATACCGAAACAGACTTCCCGCGCGAATACAGGAACCCCTTCGCTCGCCAAGGCTTTACATACTTCGCGCAAGCGCGCGGCCAAGCCGCGAAAATCTTGCTCGCCGCCTTGAATGGCTTCTTGTATCGGATTCAAGTGGATGAACAGCGCGTCGGCGCCTATCATCTCGACGGCGCGCAGCGCTTCCTTGGCGCCCCAGCCTTTGACCAGTTGCGCGCCGCCCAAATTGGCGAACAGCAAAATGTTGGGCGCAGCGTCGCGAATCTGAAAATATCGCGCGCGATTTTCGTCTTCCAAGGCGATGCGCTGGCTGCCTACGCCCATGGGAATTTGCCACCGCTCCGCCGCGCGCGCCAGCCGTTGATTAATCTCGAATGCCCGCTCCATTCCGCCGGTCATGGGCGCGATCATCAGCGGGGCCGGGAGCAATTTGCCGGCGAACGTGAGACTAAGATCGATGTCCGCCAACGACACTTCGGGCAATGCCTGATTGACGAATTCGAAGCGTTCCAGGCCCGTCGTCTTGCGATACTCGACGGCGTCGTTAAGACACGCATCGATGTGCAATAGCTTCGAATCCGGGTCGCGCTTGGGCGGGCGCTTCAGCGCGTCTGCAGCAACCGGACTGGTGCTCAGCGTCGACATGGTTTAACGATTCTTACCCCGGAAAGTCGATGCGCGCCGGCTTTAGCGCTCGGATGATATCGGTAATCGACAACATTCCGATCAGGGTTTTCCCGTCGACGACGGGAAGATGGCGGATGCGCTTGCTGCTCATCAACTCCATGCATTCGCGCACGGTATTCTCCGACGTAACCGCTATGACATCGGCGGTCATGATGTCGCGCACTTTGATTTCCCACGGCACGATGCGCTTGGGCACCGCCTTGCGGATGTAGTCCCGCTCGGAAATGATGCCGACCAATTCCTGCCCGGCAAGCACCGCCAGCGAACTGATGCCTTTAGACACCATGATTTCAAGCGCATCTTGCACCGAGGTGTCCGGCGTCGTTGTGAATAAACCGACATCTTTTTGCTGCAAAAGATCTTTGACTAGATGTGAAGACACGCTGACCTCCAATCGACACGAGTTCGCCTCCGGGCGATTAATAACTCTACCACTAATATCATGTCCACGACATCTGGCGCGTGCGTGGCGCGCACACTCACGTGGGCACGCGCCTCAATGTCCTGCCGATCGGGCTGGGGGCCGCACCAGTATTGGCTCTCAGGCAAGCGATTGCACTATTGAGTGAGCTTGTTTAGATTAGGACTGGCGCAGGCTAGCGCATTCGTTAAGTTCTTGGCAAAATCTTTTAACTAGCAATCAAACCGAAACAAAACGAACGAGGCCTTAGTCGTGCAAGCGAAAAACCGGTTGGATACAGTAGTGCTTGAAGCTCGAAGAAATGCTGAGAAGCGCATGGCGGGATATCGGGCGCAGGCCCTCAAGCTTTTTCCGTGGGTTTGTGGACGATGCGCGCGTACCTTTACCCATGGCAATCTACAACTGTTGGAAGTCCACCACAAAAACAACAACCACGATGACAATCCCGCGGACGGCAGCAATTGGGAACTACTCTGCACGTATTGCCATGAGCATGAGCACTCTAAACTGAAAGATAGGGCAAACCGCAGCGACACCGAAAACGTAACAGCGGCCTCCACATTCAATCCTTTTGCGGACTTGAAAGCTAAGCTGGATTCCAAGAAGCGGGGGTAAGCAAACTGCTGCGGCATAAAAATTTGATAATCTGCGTCAGAACCGTAATTTACGAGTGTTTTTCTATGCTCGTTATCAAGACAAGCAAGGCGTTCTTCTCCTATTGAAATACGAAGAAATTAGTTGCATTGGCGTGTCAAATCTTTATACTTAAATGACAAAAAAAGAATACAGATATAACTATTGGTTATCGTAATTGAGGGCTTGCGATATTTAGCAGTTTGTAAGGCTGGTACGCTCTGGATGACTGCAAAATTGCAGAGGTGTTAGTTGCAGGTATCCTTCGGGCGAAGGAGAGAAATATGAATTCAGGCAAAGCAGTATCTTCGGTCGGGACGCCGACCGCCAAGCAAGTTTCCAATCAGGTGTCTTTAAGTAGACGGGCACTCGTTAAAAAAGGTTGGGTGGTTCCGCTAGTTGTGGGTGTCAGCCTACCTAAGTCTGGATTCGCCAGAAATATTAGCGAAAAACCCAAACCTAAGCCCAGACCCAAGCCCAGATAGTACGCAAGCTGGCTCAATTAATTTTGTCTTGGCGCTTGAAGGCTAGGACTGTGGTAATTTTGCGTGTGTGACTAAAAGAAGGAAAAATCATGAATCAAAAAGAACAAGATACCCCGAACGGTCAATCCCTGTCGAATCAAGATCAGCTCGACGCTACTGCCGTTTCGACCAGTAAACGTTCGCTCCTTGCCAAGGGCTGGGTCGTTCCGTTAGTGGTTGGCATCAGTCTTCCTAAATCGGGCTTTGCCATGAACATTAGCTCCGATGAGGAATTTCCTGGCAACTAGGTCCGAGGCATCGGCTTTGAACCTGGCTAACGAATCGCGACGCTGTTTGGCCATCGTGGTTGCCTTTGGCCACGCACGAGCTTAAGAGTGTGACCGGCGACCTTGGACAAAGTTTTTCAACTCCGCTGGATCCCGCCTGTCTGCCGCGGCGCTCGGATTTCGTTTTATCTTATAGTGTCGGGGATGAACTGGTGCTCTATGCGCCGGACAGCGGACAAGCGGTTTCGTTAAATCGCTCTGCAGGCGCCGTTTGGAACCTATGCGATGGCGATAAAAGCCTATTAGACATCAGCGCTTTACTCGCAGAATGGTCGGGCTGCTCCGGCTGCGATATCATGTCCGACATCATGGCAGCGGTTGCTCATTTGCGACAAAGCGGTTTGGTCGAGCTTGCGGGCGCGAAATAGTTAACCTCGAATTTCGCTCGCCTTGCGTATCCGTCCGACGGTTTGTCTCGCTTAGAACTCGAATTAAGTCAGCGCTTGCCTGGCGGTAATATTGGGAATCTTGACCGCCGGCTTACAAGGGGCAACGCTTGCATGCGATACAACTGGCGTTGTGCAAACGTTGTTGGACACATATCCTTAAGCTCGCAAATTCATGCAATCAGACACTAGTTACGTTGTGTTTGCCGATTTGCATGTCGCGGTGGAAACTCACTCCGATTCCGAGATCTTTTCAGATATTACTGACGTGTTCGGCGAAATGGTTCGCGCCGAGCCGATCGGAACAGAAACGCTGCGGCTGGCGCTACACAGCCGCGATCGCAAAATTCAACTTATCGATCCTACGACCAAAACTACTGAATTTGACACCGTTGCCGAAGCGGGCACCGCGCTTTTTCATCGGACTATCCAAGCTTTTATGCGCGCCAAATCCGAGCTACTCTGGCTGCATGCGGGCGCGGCCGCGCAGCAAGCTCACGCATGGTTGCTCCTCGGCCCATCGCGCAGTGGCAAAAGCACCTTGGTAACTGAGCTTGCACGAAGCGGATGGCATTTCCTGTCGGACGAAGTCGCGCCGATCGACCCGCATAGCCGAACCGTCATGCCATTCCCATTAACGCCCCTGGTGCGAAAACCCAGTCCAATAGCCGTCGAACAAAGCCGCTTCGGCAAATTCAAGAAGGATGTGTTTCCGTTGAATTCGGTGACCGTCGCAGATACGGCAATAAGGATAGCCGGCTTCGTCCTCCCTACCTACCGAACCAGCGCTCGCGCAGAGATCTCGACGTGCTCCCCGGCCACTACTGTTGTTAAGATGCTAAATAATTCGCTGAACCTGAAACCCTATACCGCCGAGCAAGTAGGACAAGTCTGCGAGTTAGTTGCGCAAACACCGTGTTACGAATTGATTTACGGAGACGCAACGGAAGCGACACGGCTACTGCAGGCGGCGGCCAAATGAATATAACGATCAGTAAGCGGATCTGTGTTCGATTCCGGTTAAGCAACTAAGGGAACCGGCTTGCAGACGGCGACCGGTCGCGAAATCGAACTGTTGTTTAAATGCTTACAGTATTGCGTTCATGGAACCGATGCTGAAGCGCTGCGGACGCTAGCAAAAAACGGGGTTGACTGGAATTTTGTAGGAGTTCTCGCGCGTCATCATGGTGTAACCACCCTGTTGTTTCGTGCGCTGGACGCCGTCTGTCCCGATTTGGTACCGGCGCCTCAGTTGCAAAAGCTATCCCACTATTTCACGGTCACTGCAAACCGGAATCTGGTTTTGACCGGTGAGCTACTGCGGCTTGTGCGTTTGTTGCGCAACAATCATATTCCCGCCGTTCCGTTCAAGGGCCCAATTCTGTCCATGCTCCTGTTTGGCGATTCGTCATTCCGCGAGTTCAGCGACCTGGATATTCTGGTTCGCGTGGCGGATGTCGTTAGGGCGCGCGATGTGCTCATTGCCGATGGCTATGCCGCCAAACATTTGATGGAACAGTTCGAGTTGTACACTCGTTTCGGTCACGAACTGGACATGGTTAGGGAGGACCGGCAAGTTGCGCTGGATTTGCAGTGGCGTTTCGCCTCGAACTGGATAGCGTTTCCGATCGATCTCAACGACTTCTGGGATCGCCTGGAAACCCATCGAATCGGAGGTGAGCAAATCTTGCAGCCGGCGTTGGACGATATGCTTTTGGTGCTCTGCGGTCATGGATATAGGCATTTCTGGGAACAACTGAAGTGGATTGTCGACGTTGCCGCATTCGTGAGTATTTTTGGCGAGAAGATCCGGTGGCCGGTGGCATTAGAGCGCGCGACGCGGTTAGGCGGAAGACGCTTGATGCTGTTGGGGCTGCACCTCGCCCACCGTGCGATCGGAACGCCACTCCCCATCGAGATAAAAAATGCGATCGGACGCGACCCCAATATCGAGGCATTGGGTAGCGAAGTACTCAAGCAAATGACCGCCGGATTGCGGGTGCAGGGACGTTCGAAGCGCGCCGCGCCATTTTTAAATAAACTTCAGTTTCATTTAAAAGCACGAGAGCGGTGGCGGGACAAAATACCCGATCCCTGGCCCTATGGACAATATCTATTGTACTGGGTGGGACGTTACGGTCGACATTACTCCCGACAATGGTCATCGATTGCCGGCACTAAACATTGATTGGGTGGTTCTGACTAACGAGTTGGATTAGCGGGTTGGCATCGTCAGCCGCGGCCGACCAACATTACGCCGATAACGATGGTCGCGACACCCAACCACTGCGCGCCAACCATTCTCTCTTTCAGAAGCAATCTCGACGCGATCGGCACCAGCGCAAATTGCAATCCCAGGATCGGAAAGGCTTGGCTTAGCGGCACGTTGCGCAAAACCACCAGCCACAGCACGGTACTTAACGCGTAACTAAAAAACCATAACCACGCCCAAGGAGAGCGCGCTAATGGGCGCCGAGCTGTAGGGTGCGAAGAGCTATCGAGCGCGTATTTGAGAGCAAGCTGAGCGCCGGTGCCCAACAAGACCACGGCGATGAGTTGCAGCCATGCGACCAGATTCATTGAAGACTCGTTGGCTTATCGTGAGCGTGCAACATGATGATCAATACGCCTAAAAAAATCAGTGCGACGCCGATAAAGCGCTGCAACGTAATCGCCTCGTTGAAGAAGAAATAGGAGCCCAGGAAGATACCGACGTAGTTAAGACTACTCAGAGAATAGGCGACGCCGAGGTTGACACTGCGCAACGCGATAATCCAATTCACGACGCCCAAGCCATATACAGCTAAGGCTATCAGCGTCCCAACGGAAATGAGCGCGTGTGGGCCGGAATGGGCGGAATTAAGGGCTGCGGATTTCATCAACAACTGACCGGCGATACCAAAAGCGATACTGGTGACCAGCGCGACATAGGCAAAGCTGCGTGCAGCGGATTGTTGCGATTTTTCCATCGGATTATTGTTTGGCATTTAAGACGTTCATGCCGTGATTTATTGAATGAATGTTATAGACATGCTAGCGGTGGCCCAAACGCATCTGCTCCGCTCTTAGCCTAGCCGAGAATGATCGCCGGCGCTACACGAAGCTTATGCGTGGGCGGCAAGAACTGACCCGCCGCGTCAGAAAAACTGACTCGCAGCGTCGTTCTGGACTACAGCTACCGATCGTTGCGTTTAGCACACCGGCTTGAAAACCGCACAGAGAATTGCCCGAATCGTGCTCCCATTTGTAACAATTAGTCACTGAATTAACAAATGTTTTCTGTGATTGCCTTAATTCCGTAATCGACCTATCAATTACGAAAATTCGACACATTCGTTGAGTTCACGACAATTTGGCACAAAACCTGCTTGTTATCGATTGATCTGAAAAGGGCTAACTCAGTGTGAGCTGGGGGCGCAAAGTCACCGGTCTTGTGGATTTTCGCAAGAAAGCGGGATTGCCAGAACTAGAAGCGGTTTCGCGCGTTGTGTCGACTTCGCGCTCGTTTCTAGATCTTAACGGTTAGTGCAATTAATCGGTGGCCTTGTGGCTCCGGCGAGTTGAACAATCGCGGTAATTCCCGGCCGTCCGAAATGGCGGCCGTCATGATTGTCGTTTTTACGACTATCACCGTTGATCTGCATCCCATCTTGTTCTGCAACCCGATCAGAATAAATTTCGTGGGCCTTTGCCAAAACGCTGTCTTCGTTTTGAGACAAAAAAACACGTTATTAAATAATGGGTTGATATTAATTTATGCGAAGGGCGTTGCCAATAGGAGACGAGTTTCCCATAAATAACCTAATTAAAATTATTTAACTATTTGTTTTATATAAATAAATATTATTGGTACGGATATTGCTAACGTGGATCTCAGAATGATTTGGAATCCTAATCATTCAAGGGTGGAAGTCCAATAGTATTGATTCTATTACCTTAATTAGCTTCTTGACCTGAAAAGGCAAACCATCTGAAAGGATGGGACGCAAAGCCGTTGGCCCTCGTTCCTGTTGGAACACGGCAGCCCGGTTGCCAGGTAAATACATGCTCTATTTGTATGTATCGGGACCTGTCGCGGGCTGGGCGCTGCAAGTTCGATTTAAAAAAACGGAGATATTTATGATCCCAGCATTTCCTAGCTATTTGTTGACGCACATCAATCGCAGCTTTTTCGCGATCCTAGTAATAATTTACGCGTTCTTTGTCGGTTCTGGAGCTGCGCACGCTGCCCAAGCGAGTCTCGCTTGGAATGCTAACCCACAGCCGGAAGTCGCCGGTTACATGGTTCATTACGGGCAAGTCAGCGGTGCGTACACAAATAAGGTTGACGTAGGCAAAGTTACCGCCTACACGATTGCCGGATTGTTGGATGGAAGAACGTATTACTACGCGGTGACCGCTTATGATGCGGGCCGCGCGGAAAGCCCGTTTTCTAACGAAGCAAGCGCCTCTACACCGTTCGCGGCGCCGGTTGCGGCCTTTAGTGCGGATAAGACCAGCGGCGCGGCGCCCGCCACTATCGTATTTACAAGTTCTTCGACCGGTACAATTTCGTCGTATAGTTGGAGTTTTGGCGACGGTACGAGCAGCACTGCGCAAAACCCAACCCACACTTATTCCGTCGTTGGCACCTATTCCGTTAGCCTAACGACGACAGGTCCCGGCGGTAGCGATTCCGAGACTAAGGCGAGTTACATCAGCGTGTCCAGCACGCCACCTCCACCGACCGCGCCGACGGCGAACTTCACCCCGAGCGCCACTTCCGGCGTCGCCCCTCTAACGGTTACCTTTACGAACTCTTCTACTGGCAGTATTTCCACCTATTCCTGGAATTTTGGAGATGGAACCACAAGCACCGTTGCTAGCCCCTCTCATGTTTACAGCAATGCCGGCACGTATACGGTCAGCCTTACGGTGACGGGCTCGGGTGGCTCTAACACCATGACCAAGTCTAATCTTTTGACCGTCTCTTCGACACCTCCGCCTGCAGCGAAACCGAACGAGGTCATCGTCGATAACCTGGGCCCCGGCATACAAGATGCGACGCGAACCATGGTTGGACTTTGGTGCAATTCCGTAGGGACTGGTTCTTACGGCACGCAGTCGCTCTACAATTGCGGCACGAGCAAAGACAGATATCGTTGGTCATTCAGCACACCGACCACCGGCGACTACAGCGTCTACGTACGATGGTCCACCGCTCCGAACCGTTCTGCGGGGGTACCCATAACGGTTTCCGCAAATAGTGGATTGGTTACCAAGAATTTTAATCAGAAACTAAACGGCGGAACTTGGGTGCTACACGGCACCTACAGCTTCACCGCTGGCGTGACAAAATACGTGGAAATTAGCGCGGCTAAAGGTATCGCTAACGCGGACGCTGTTCGAATAGTGGCGGCCGGAACGCCGGCGGCGTCTGTCGACCCAACGTTAGTAGCTGCCTTCAATTTTGACGAAGGCACTGGAACCAAGCTAACTGACCGTTCCAGCAAGGCTAACAATGGTGTTATCTCCGGTGCTACGTGGGCGTCGGTCGGACGTTACGGTAAAGCGTTATCGTTTAACGGTGTGAATAATTGGGTCACCATTAACGATGCAGCTTCATTGGATTTGACCAACAACGTAACCATATCCGCATGGGTTTATCCGACCGCTGTACAAACTGGCTGGACTACCGTCATCGTTAAAGAGCAACCCGGTTCGACACCGTATTATCTATACGCAAATTCAACCACTAACTTCCCGGCGGGTGGGATTATAGCGGGTGGTTTCGAGCGCACGGTCCTAGGAAAATCGACATTGCCGATTAATACCTGGACCCATATCGCGACTTCCTACGATGGCGCCACGCAGAAGTTTTATATGAACGGCGTCCTCATTTCCAGCCGAGCTCAGACCGGCGCGATCGCGACGTCTACCGGCGCCTTACGCATCGGTGGCAACGGTGTCTGGGGAGAATACTTCAAAGGCATGATCGACAACGTCCGAGTCTATAACCGGGCGCTCACCAATAGCGACATTCAAATAGACCTGCTTGCACCGGTGTTGAACTGATAAGCCTATGAAACAACCTATTCATGCTCAAAACTTGGATTTAATCGTGCCTGCTTTGTGCACTCAAACACTTCCCTTCCACGCTGCGGAAGGGAAAGTTCCGGTTCGGCTTGCCGACCATGGTTGCACTATTAAGACCAAGTGGATTTTACAAACTCATTCAAGCGGCCTAAAGGGCTTAGGGGAATTAGAAATGAATACGCAACAGATCTCTCTTGAACAAGAAAATTTTTTCAACGCTGGCGTCGCTGTCAATCGAATCACGCGCCTGTTTAGGCGCAGTGCGGTTTCACTTGCGACATTGTTGGTTGTTGCGTTAGAACTTACCCCCGCGTCGGCGTTCTCGGCCACTTTCTATGTAGATCCTGCTGTCGGCAATGATACTAACGCAGGCAGCTCGCAATCGGCTCCATGGAAAAGTGTTCCCGGCATGACTGGCGCGAGTTCCTGGGGTTCGTTCAGTTCAGGAAACAAAGTCCCAGCGGGCACCGTTATAGAAATCAAGGCGGGTGCGACTTTCAGCGGTAAACGCTGGCTAATCGATTCGACCTATTACCAGTCTGGCACTGCTTCAAGCCCAATTACGATCCGAGTCAGCCCAAGTTGGGGTTCGGGTAACGTAGTCATTGATGGGCGGGGTGCCAGCGTTCCTACTTGGAATGGCGGCATTCAGGTGACGAATATGAACTACATCATTGTGACCGGAGTGAATGGCACCCGTCGCATCGAAATAAAGAACTACTCGGCTCACGCCGGGATCATGCATTACAGCTCCGGTGGTGGTAGCACGCGTGGAACGGGAAATCAGTTAAAGTGGTTTGAATGCCATCACTCTGCCAAATATTGCGCCAGCAACGTCTGGCAAGATTCGTTGCTCTACGAAGATGGCATCGCGCACGACAATGGGGCGCTGGAAGGTGGAGGAACGCCCACTAACGGCACCGGAATCATTATGGGTGATGCGGCCGACGCAACAGGGAATAACAATATCATCAGACGCGTAGTGTCTTACGATAATGGTAAAGGGGCTAGAACGAACGATGGAAGCGTATCGTTCGGTTTCCATATCACCGGCGGTGTCAATACGATATTCGACTCCTGCGAAGCCTATGGTAACGGGCGCGATGGATTCGACGGAGGTCGCGCGGATAATGCAGGAAACGCCAGCATGACCTTTATCAATTCCTATTCCCACGATAATCGAGAGGACGGTTTTGGTCTGAACTCCGGGCCAACCGGAAATGTCACCGCCATCCATATCAACACCATCGCGGCGCGCAATGGCCAGGCCAACTGGACGGTCTACGACGGTGCTCATATCGAGCTCTACCACTCGGCGGGTCGCGCGTCTTCCGCGAATTTCCACGCGTTTTCTTCGTATTCCGGCTGGCCTAAACCAACCCTCAAATTACGTAATTCTTACTTTAGCACCAGCGGGTCAGTGCAGATACAGTACTACAATCCCGGCCCTAACGGGTATCCAGTGTTTGATTCTAACTATAATCTGTGGGTGCCTGGTTCGGCCAACTCGGAAAAAGTAGATAATGCCACTGCCGCAACTTACGCTAGCCCGCCTTCATGGAAAGGCGCTAACGACAAGTTTGGAACCACTTATACCCAGGCTTTCATCAGTATAGCGACCGATAACTATCGCCTCGCGGATAATACGGGACCGGCGAACAATGTCGGTACTTATCTCACGGCACCCGCCGGGGTCAATGTCGATCGCAATGGTGTTGCGCGCAGTAATCCGCCCGATATCGGTCCTTTCGGGTCTGGCACAAGCAGTGGCAGCCTCTCTGCACCGACTAATCTTCGAGTCCTCTAAGCGCTAGATTTAGGCCAGAAAAAGCACAATCTAAGGCGCGGGCTTCGGCCCGCGCCGGCATTGATCCCATTTAGATATTCCCCCATTGCTGGACGCACTCATTTTCCGTTCGCGCTGGCAATCCGACCCTTAGCTTCAATTTTTTGGTGCAACGGCTGAACCCGATGGGCCGTCGCTCGCATAGCAAACACCGGCTATGCCAATAATTTCCTCTCGCGTAGCCACTCGCGACAAAATTTCGGCAAAATCACTGCATTCGTGCTAGTTCTCGCGACACGGGAATCGGTTACTAGAAGCAAGTCCACGTGCTATCTTATATCTGAAAGGAACCGGAAACCCACTATTACCACGGGATAAAAAAGCAACGTGAACTCCGAAAGCAAGCGCGATTGGCGCTTTGTACCGTTAATTTTCAAATTTTCCCTAGTAGTTGTGGCGGGTTGTCTGCTCGGCTTTGGCGTTTTTGCTCTCGCCGAGAAGGAATTACGCTGGGTCTTATTGCCGGCGTTGGCCTTGGTTGGCGCCATTTTCCTTGCAGTCGTTCCAGCCAAGCAGAAAGTATTAACTGCGGTTTTTGTATTGAGCTTCCAGGTAGATATTTATCTGCGGTTTCTCTATGGACGGGCCGGCAGTAATGAAGGGTTGGCGTTGCCGCTCGTAGTCGTTGCCGGGGCCATGCTCGCTGGCTGGTACTACTTTTCAGGCCATATGCGAGGCTTTACCTGGGGCGGAAGTATGCGAAAGCCAATCGCGGCATTGTTGATCATCATGGCGATCTCGGTTGCCGCATCTTCAGAGCAGTTCCTTGGGCTGAGCGCTCTTCTCTACACAGTGCATTATTACTTCTTATACTGGATAGCCTTCAATATCGTGCGCACACCGCAGGATTTTCAGCGCTTGATAATGCTAGTCCTCGTTACACTGGGAATGCAGTCTCTTGTTTATTTCGCCCAAAGCGCTCTGGGGATTACCTTCGACTTTTTGGGGAATACCCTTTTAGAAGAAGAAGTGCCGCGACCGGGTGGTACGGTGAGCACGAATCCGGCAGGCTTTGTGAGTTTCATCATGCCGGCATTGATGATGGCAAGTGCCGTAGCGCTATCGCAGTGGCGGCGACTGCTGCAAGGCTACGCGATTCCTTTGATGTTTATGGGGCTCGCGGCGGTCGGTCTAAGCTTCACTCGTGCCGCATGGTTAGGTCTGGTGTTTGGTTTTTTTGCAATCGTTCTGATCGGCATGCGCAGACGATGGATAAATCTCCGTATGGTAGTAACCCTGGTGGTGGTTGTGGGAATCGGAGTGGCGGCGCTGTTTCCGAAAATGCTGGAGCGGGTGAGCTCGGACTACGGGCCCAGTGGCGCGGGTGCGACGGTAGAAGCCTATAACGAACGGATGGGCCTTAACCTGATTGCGCTAAACGTAATCGCTCATAATCCGGTTTTCGGTGTAGGTCCTGGCGCTTATTCTCACGCGTTTAGGGAGTACGTTCCTCCCGGATTAAACCAATGGCTGTTCACCGTACACAATGTCTATCTTCTCTGGGCCGCGGAAACCGGTATTCCCGGCGGAATCGCGTTCATCGCTCTGCTGGTCATTGGATTTAAGGTAGCGCTCAGGCTATCGCGTGCGCCACCGTCGCTGTTGAGTATTTGCGCCACAGGCTGGTTAGGCGCAATGATCGTTCTCGCGTGGATGATGTTCTGGGTGCCGTGGATAGGATTTTCTTACAACGCCATGTTCTGGTTCATGCTGGGATTGATGGATGGTGCACAGCGGCTTGTACCCCGTTACGAATCACTGCGAAAACCGCTAGTGAGTTCCTCTGGCGCATTTTGAGCGGATAATATGGGTTTCCAACCCCGACCCAGTTTCACCACCTGAGCTGGAAAGCCTGAAATCAGCGCGTTCGATGCCTCGATCGCTTTGGTCACCACACTACCGATACCGACGATAACGTTATCCCCTACGCCACTACCAGGCGCAAAACGAACCGCGCTGCCGATATAGCAATGATTCCGTATGTAAATATTTCGGTCGGTTACATTAACGCCATGAGTCCAAAACTGCGAACCCCTTCCTGCGATCCATGAACCCTGCCCAAGATGAAAACACCCAGCAACATCGAAAAAATGATGGTTAGTAATACGCGCATTCGCCTCGACGATTAGTCTACGGTCGTAGAGATCGGCATGTTTAGCATCAGCGGTCCACTCACCACAGTCAAAAATATTATGCGTCTCGATGTCGGCAGATGGGCCGACGGACACGCGCATCGGCCCTAGGAAGCGATTAAATCGCCCGATCTTACAACCCTGCAGTGTTAACTCTTGTACGACAATTACCGTCCCCAACCCAATAACAGAATTACTAATCGAATATCCGAAAAACAATCGATAGCAAGCACAGCGCAGTGTGCTGGTCGGCAGGAAACTGATCGCAACCGCTAAAGCTAAGCGAAGTTTTCTACTCACGCGAGGTGCTTCCTCAATATTCTCGGGGACGGCTGGGTGGCTTTATTGCTTTTGCGGGGCATTTTAAAGTTTTGCGGCAGGGCGAAAAATAAAGTTGTTCACATAGTCTTGACTGCGGGGATCGATCGATTGTTGATGACGCGGGATAGAGAATTCCGTCAACGGCATCAAGCGGCCATTCCAATAGAAGCTTCCGAGATATCCAAGCTTCAGAATAAAATCGAAAATATCGTGTATGGTGCGCGACGCGTGATGGCGCTGTTCAATCTCGATGAGCAAGGTTGGCGATTCGCGTCGGATGGTCTCTAGACCGCCTTCCAAAACTTCTAGTTCATGTCCTTCGACATCGATTTTAATAAGATCGACGTCCGTAAAGCCGAAACTGTCTAGCGTTCTCAGTTCGACATTGAGTAACTCGGCGCCGGGGAATTCGTTCGAAAGACTAGCCAGCGCAGTGGCCTCGGGACCACCTGTTGCGGGAATACTAAGATTGGCCCGTCCCTTTCGGTTTGAAAGCGCAAAATTGTGCAGCCGAACATTGCTTCGCTTGCTCGCGGCGATGATGCGTGCACACGCGGGTATGGGTTCAAACGACTCGACGGACTCGAAAAGCTGAGCGAACCGATAAGTATAAAGACCAACGTTAGCGCCGACGTCCAAGCAACGCCGCCTTTGCTCAGTTAGTTCTCCAATAATTGCAGTCTCGGGCTCAAGCCGACCTAGCGTTTTGTTGTAGTGATAGCGGGCCGCCAACTCAAATTTTGATGGCATGAGATTTATAATTTTAGTTTTAAGTGTCATCGCAACTCTAACTTGGCCTTAAGGAGTGAGTAACTTTTTGGATGCTTTCCAGAACGTCTTTGTGAAAGCGCTGCAAACGCGATCGTGACCATAGAATCGCATCTGTTGCCGATAAGTCGTCGATCGAAGGGACCATCGCAGTAGTAATCAAAGCGGCGAACTGATCAGGATTCTCCGCGACCGCGACGGTGGAAGGCCGATCGTCGATTCCGCGCATCGCGAGGGGTGTCGCGACGATTTTGGATCCCGAAGCTATCGCATCCAACGTTTTAATTTGAATACCACCCCCGCTCAACGTAGGGATTGCAATAACCCTTGCTTGACGCAAGAAATCCTGTGCATCGTCCACGAACCCCAGATACTTTACGTTGGCAAACTTCCCATCTAGCCAGCGCGCACCGCTGCCTGCGACGCGGATATCGACACTTTGAGGTAGTAGTGGATAAACTCTGTTAAAAAACCATTGAAGCCCTTCTTCGTTGGCTTTCCAGGTCCAGCTTCCAATCATTCCGATATCGAAGTCTTTACTACTTCGCGTCACATCTAACGGCATCACGCTCGGCGGAAGGGGGATTTCTTTAACCTCACCATTTTTCTTGATGCCAGAAAAAAAACGCGCGTCGCTTTTCGTCAGCGCCCACAACTGATCGACACGATTAGCAAATTTCGTTTCCTGTTTTTGCAGTAGCCGGCTTTCCCGCTCGTAAATCCAGCGCCGCCATCCACTTTCTTTCGCTCCGATAAAGCTGCTGTACATTTGATGTTCGATATTATGCGCAAGCCCGATGAGCTTACTGGAGTACGGGATGTGATCCGCTAGCCAGATCATCTGAACATGATCGAGAACGATAAGGTCGTAGCGGCCCTGGCGCAATTGATTCGAAACGAAAAGAGCAAATGCACGCGACCAATATTTGGCTACAGAATAGGGTAATCCTCCCAATAAACCGCGCGCAAACCAGAGGAGCGGATAGAGTCCGGCGCTCTTCGACTCGATGGGACGCCTCCCCACGCAAACTTCTTCAGACCCTAATTCATAGATGTCCCCGGTGCGAACGTAGCCGGCGACTGTTACTTCGTTGCCAAGCGTGGCAAGAGCATCGATTAGCGATTGCGAGGCAACTTCGCTACCCATACGTTTTTTGCTCGGCAACACCGTGGTTAAAAATAATATCTTCATACGACACTACAGAGTTGCCGATATTCCTGCTGGAAATCTTCCGCCATGCGGCGTGCGGAATATTTTTCTACCACTAGATCTCTGGCTTTGATCGCCATCCGACTCGCCAGATCGGGGTCCCTGCAAAGCCGCTCGAGAATACGCGCAAGTGCTTCGGGATTTGCGGCGGGAGCTAAAAGCCCGGTCACTTCATCGTTAACCAACTGCTGAATGCCGGGAATAGCCGTCCCGACGACAGGCACCCCGGCAGCGAAAGCTTCCATAACGACGCGAGGAATACCCTCCGCGTGGGATGGCAATACTAGAGCGTGGCTTGCGCTAAGAAAAGGAACGATGGACCCAACTGCACCGATAAACTTTACTTGGTCTTGGATCCCCAGCGTTTTCGACAATTCCACTAACGCCTCCCGATCTGGACCATCGCCGACAACAGTTAACTCGGCTCGCATAGAAAATTTCGCTAATGCGAAAGCGTGCAACAGATCAAAAATTCCCTTCGGACGGCAGAGACGGCCGACGAATAAAAAGCAAAACTTCTCTCCCGCCTCGTAATGATTAAATTTGAACTCCCATCCAGAGAGATCAACAGCGTTCAGGACCAACTGTAGCTTTCGCGGATCGAATTTGCTTCGCGCTAGATAGTCAAATAGTGGCCGGCTCAGTGGATATACGCGATCGAAGCGCTTTAAGAAAGCTCGGCTGATTGCCTCGTAGGCCCTAATCCGCAAGCTTTCATCGGAACTCAAACCGTGAATAGTCGAGACGACAGAAAGTGGCAGGCCGCGGGTTGCTATATAGCCAAGCACGTCGGCCTTAAAACCGTGGGTATGGAGGATGTCTATGTTAAGCTCCACCAACAAGCGACGTAACTCAAGCACCGCGCGTGGATTTAATTTTCCCGGTACGCTAAGGTGAATGGCGGGAAGCCCCTCGGCTTTTAGCAATCGATGAAATGAATCTGCACCTGGCTTTGTGCCCATCGATAAAACCACTGGCTCGAACTCCTGTTTATCCAAATGCTTTAGTAGCGCCAAGGTCCAGCGTTCTGCTCCGTAAACACCTAAAGAAGAATGCAGATGCGCCACTCTGCAACGGCGATGGACGCCGCTTGATTCCGACAGTGGGTAGGTTGGAGTATTTTTCACAGTAGTTGTTTTGCCGAACGCCACGCGGGGACTAGGAGCTAGTGGACAAGTATCTTGGCGAGTTGCTTGGCTTGGCTGCTGCGATCATAGCGAGCGATCTCGTCGTGGTTGGGAAAGATCGATAATGCTCCGCGCTTCCACGCCTCGTAGTAATTTTTAAGCGCGCGATAGATGGGCTCGGAACCCCTGCTAGGCGAAATAACCATACCCGTACGCGTCTGTGCGATGATATCGGCGGTGGCTCCTCGCTCGGGAGCGATAGCTAAAATCGGACCATTCATAATGAGATAGTTGTAGAGCTTCATCGGTACAATGGAGCTGCTGTAGGCGTTTTCGTACAGCATCAGAAGCCGGATAGTTGTATCAGCAGTGATTTCCATAGCCTCGCGGTGTGGCAACTCGCCGTGGCTCTCCACCAAGTCACCCATTTGTTCCGTTTTCAAATAATTTTTTATCTGCTCCGATTGATAACCGCAGTGAACGAACTGCACATTTTCTCGACCTACTTCTAACGCAAATCGCCCAATAGCCTCAAGGCAAAGCCGCCACGGAAAATCATGCTTGTCTAGGCTGCCGAAGTAACCGATCCGGAAAGTATTGGCTGCACACGCTCGCGTTGGTGCAGAAATTAAATCATCGCGATCGAAGCCATTTGGAATCACAGTGATGCGTTTACGGGATAGGTCAAAACGCTTAACATAACTGTCGGCGTTTCCCGTCGTGTTAGCGATGATGTGATCGGCAGTCTGAAATATCTTGCGTTCCAAGCGCCGCACCCACCAATCGTGCAATCGAGTTGGAGGGCGATACATAAGTTTTTTTTCCGTCCACAAGTCACGAAAATCGGCGACCCAGCGAATACCGAGTTTTTGCTTCAAGTAAAGGCCGATCAAGTGGGTGCTTTCAGGTGGTGAAGAGGTCAAGACCACGCTAATTTTTTCCTCGCGCACAATGTCTCTTGCAAGACGTATGCCGAGTGGAATCCAGCGCACTTTATAATCGGGAACGAATACACAGCGCTCGGGAAAAGATAGTAAGCTTAACAGCCGATAATGTTTTGCCTCCGGGCCACGAACAAGAAAACGTTCGGAAAAATATGCCCTGCCTATCGAAGCCGCTTGATACGTTTTCAATTCAGCGGGATAAAAACGCCGTTTGAGTTCTTTTGAATGGGGAGAAAGGCTTTCCTTGGCAGACAGTAATATCGGCTCGACACCGAAGCGCGGCAAGAATTTTACGAACTTGTCGACCCGACTTCCGCCCGTTACCGGAAAGCTATCGACGACGATTAGCACTTTTTCCACACCGGTCGAAGTCGAGGTTTGAGCCGGGAAACCTTCTGCATTAAGCATAATGCCGCAGCCATTTTCCCATCACGATAAACGGCCAAAGATCGCTTCCTGTCATCCTGCCCGACTGGATCAGTTTTCGCGAGATGAAATTATTATCGAACAATGGCTCCAATTCCTTGACACGGGGGTCCTTAAGCCATTCATAAAGCGGAATGCTAAACCCTTTCTTGCCTCGGTTCAGAATCTCTGAAGGAAGATAATCTTTTATAGCCTTTCTGAATAAATACTTTTGTCTCCCATCCTTGTTGCGTATTTCAACAGGTAACGACAAGACCGCTTCAATCAATTCGTGGTCCAATAACGGTACCCTAGCCTCGAGCGAGACGGCCATGCTCGCGCGATCCACTTTAGTCAAGATGTCATCGTTGAGGTAAGTTTTGAGGTCCAAATACTGCATGCGCGAGAATGGATCCAGGTCCTCGCGCCAATATTTTCGGAAGTACCAATAGTCGTCGTAACCCTCGAAACGCTTATAGAAATCTGGGCCAAGCAAATGACGCTTGTCCTGTCGCGAGAATGCAGAGATGAATTTTCCATACCGGGAGATAGGATCCAACGCGGCGGCCTGAAGCGTCCATTTGCCCTTGAAGCCACGCGGCATCGCTGACATCGGCAACGCTGCTAATCGCCGCAATGCTATTGGTATCCGATCCACGGCTCTCATACGCCACCAAAGCGCGTACCAACCATATCCGCCAAAAATTTCGTCACCGCCTTCGCCGGAAAGCGCAACTTTTACGTTCTTTACCGCAAGTTCCGATACTAGGAATGTAGGAATTGCGGAACTATCTGCATAGGGTTCATCGTAAAGTTGGACTACCTTATGCTCGAGGCTATCTGCCATGGCCTTGGTGACTGTAAGCTCATGGTGTTGCGAGCCATAACGCTCTGCCACAACACGCGCAAACTGGGTTTCGCTGTGGCGCGCAACATCGAATCCGATCGAGAAAGTGTGCAACGGCTGAGCCGTAGTATCTGCCGCCAACGCCAGTAACGTACTAGAATCCAAGCCACCGCTGAGCATCACGCCAACTGGTACGTCGGCGATCATGTGCAACTCGGTTGCTTCTTTAAGCTTGTGTTGAAGTAGCTGGACTGCATCAGCTTCACTGATATCGCTGCGATTGTTGAACACAGGTTCCCAATAGCAAGTGAGCGTGAGCTTGCTGTCCTCCATGACAGCAAAATGAGCGGGCGGTAACTTACTTACGTCTCGATAGATAGTTTTCGGCGTAGGGATGTATCGGTAGGTAAAGAAGTCGTAGATCGCACTCTCATCAAGCTCACAGCGCACATCTGGATCAATGCGTATCGCTTTAAGTTCAGACGCAAAAGACAGGTTGCCGTCGCGTAGAGCGTAGTACAACGGTTTTATTCCCAAGCGGTCCCGGGCTAGTACCAAACGTTGGCGCTTGATATCCCACAATGCGTAAGCAAACATTCCGCGTAGCCGTTTGATACTGTCAACACCCCATTCTTCATAGGCGTGAATGATGACCTCAGTATCAGTATTGGAGCGAAACACGTGGCCGGCTTGAATCAGGTCCTGCCGTAGCGTTTGGAAGTTATAGATTTCGCCGTTGAATACCAGCCAGATCGATTCATCCTCATTGGTCATCGGCTGGTGCCCGGCACTAGACAGGTCGATAATCGATAAACGTCGATGCCCAAGTCCCACCGTACCTTCGGCGTTAAACCACAGCCCGGCATCGTCCGGACCACGGTGAGTCATGGTATCGCGCATCGCTTCCAATAGAGGACGTTCGATGGGCCGATCCTTGCGTAACTTACCGACAATCGCACACATTAGCTACGCCGCCGTAACAACCGCAATCGGTCAAGCTTGAGCAGCTTAAGTTCCGCATCAGAGAAAAATCCGCCGACGGACAAACAGACGCCATAGAGCATCGCCGCAACGCCGATGACGACGAACAAGTTAAAGTCGCGCAACAACCACACGCACAGCGCCATCGCCATGCAAGCGAATACGACCGGCGCCGGAATAGTTAGGGGCGCAGCGCGTCCCGGCAATCGGTTTAGTAGATAGCCGTACTGTAGGACGCCATAGGCACAGATCGAGACGAACGTTGCCATGGCCGCACCGAAATGGCCATAGCGCGGGATCAGTATTAGATTGAGGATAACGTTGAGAACGGACATGACTACGTTGAGCGTAAGGTCAATGCGCTGATGATTCGCACCAACCAACACGTAGGCGTGGTAACGGACAATACCATACGGCACCAGAGTGAGAATCAGTATGCTCAAGGTATGGGATGCAGCACGAAACGCCTCGCCATACAGTATTTGTAATAGTGGCGCGGCCAGTAAGGTCACGCCGATTGCCGCAGGCAAGCTGAGTACAAGTAAGTAACGCATGGCGCTACGGCCAATGTTCCGTAACTGTGACAGATCCGATAATGCGCTCGCCGAGATTTGCGGGTACAGCGAAAGACAAAGGCTTTGCGGTAGAACCATCGCCAATTCCAGGATACGCCAGGCAGCGCCGTAGTAACCCACTTCTTCCACCGGCTTAAGTTTGGACAACATAAAAATGTCGATGCGCCAATAAAGCGTGGCGAAGATACCTATTAAAAGAAATGTTGGTGCGAGTTTCAGCAAACCGCGAATGGTCTCGGACTCCAACGCCCAACGAACATGAATATTAAGGCGCTTGAGCAAAATCGCCGAGATCACGCAGCCAACCACGCGCCCGATCACCGCGAGGAGCAGCACCGAGTTGAGCCCAAACCCTAAAAACAACAGCAACATGCCGCCACCGACTTTGATTACATACTCAGCGAGGGTTCCGAATGCTAGATAATCCATGCGTTCCAGCGCGACAAACGTGCTGTCCTGGAAGGTTCCGATCGTACACGGTAATAGGGCTAACCCGAGAATAACGATTGCGACCCTAGTCTCATGGTCGTAGTCGAATAGATAAGCCAATGCCGCTACTGCCAGCGTCAGAGTCAGCGAAGTTATGGCGCCAAGTGTCATGGCGTTGCTGAGCATACCGTCGAGTTGCGCCCGATTGCGAGCGCCATCGCGAGTGATGATGGCGCCTAAGCCAAGCGGTGCAACGGCATTAAATAAGTAGAGAAAGCTGAACGCAAGCGTGTAGCGCCCTAGTCCTTCAACACCCAAATAACGCGATAACATCAACACCAAGCCGACTGCGAGCGCCGGCATCAGGACGCGTAAGGCGACTAGAACAAGGGTATTCTTGGCAACACGCAGGTCCGCGGTCACCGGTAGTTGCCCCAGGCTTTCCGATGCACAGATTTCATTAGCCACGGCCACTCGCCTGAAAACGCCATAGGGCTTTATCAATCCATCGCCAGCCATCAAGACCACCTTGGGCCAGGCGGGGAAACAACCAATTTCCCTCGCCACCCTCGACCTTGATGCGAGGCAATAACATTGCATCCATGCGCGGGCGAATCGCACCGTGTTGAGAAGTAAACGCAAGCCGATACCCAGCTCGCCGCAATGCCGCAGCAACCGTGTCATTGAAATCTGCCAAGGTTCCATATGGGTAAGCAAAGGACGTAATGGGCTGACCGAGCTCGCTTTCCAACTTAGCGCGCGAACCGAGAATCTCGTCCTCGGCCTGCGCAAGCGACATACGAGCCAGCGAACGGTGTGTCACCGCATGAGACCCGATGGCAACTCCCGCGTCCAACAATTCATGCAGTTCCGGCCAGCCCATGTAGTCTTCTAGCACCCGCTCACCCTGTTGGTTAGGCTCATCGACCTTGCGGCCGATGTTACCGCTGCTGGCAAACACAACGGCGGGAATGTTGTAGCGTTTGAGTATCGGCAACGCCAGCGTTGCTACGCTGCGGCACCCATCGTCGATCGTGATAAGCACCGATCCGTGCTTAAGAGGTTTTCCGCCGGAGACAAATGCCTCCACATCAGCGAGAGAAATCGCAAGATTTCGCTCGGCAACCCAGGCCATCTGAACGGCGAAGTCATCCGGGGCGACGCAGAATGGATCTCTAAAAACTTGTCCAAACCGATGATAGGTCAATACTCTCACCAACCCTTTTGAGTCGGCAGTCTCAGCCCAATGAGACACCCAATGCCACAACGCCATACTTTTACGCGCAGTTTTCTTGAGCTGCCAACGGAGAGACGAGGTCATGAAAAATTTTATAGCTTGACGAATTCGCGACACACAGTGCGCCGCCTCATCACCAGTATAGCCCGGCTTTTAGCTTTGGGTACTACGAGCTAGATCTTTGGATAGTTCGCGCAAAATACGGATAAGAAACTGGGGATTGCCGAGCAAATAACGGCGCCACTTGTGGGGCTGCTGCAACAATAGTTGAAGCCATTCGAAGCCCCGCTGACGCACCCAATGTGGTGCGCGTTGCAAGTCACCCGCCCAATGATTGAATAATCCACCAACGCCGATACAAACTGGCACTTGTAGTTGCTTTTGGTAGCGATGTATCCAACACTCTTGTAACGGATTTCCCATACCCACCAACAATAAATGAGGCTGCGCAGAATTTATCTTCTCGATTAGGGTAGCGGTTTCTTTTTCGCTGACGTATCCATGATGAAAACCCACCAAGTCCCAGCCGGGAAAGTCTGTTTCGCAGCGACGTGCCGCGCGGCTAATTGTACTGTTGCCGGCACCGAGTAAAAAATAACGATAGCCTCGTCCAGCCGTTTCCGTAAATAAGCGCGGAACAAGATCAGTGCCCACCAAATTCTCTTTTATCCGTATACCACGCAACCGGGCCGCCCAGCGGACGCCCGTGCCATCGGCGAAAACACGGCTAGCGTTGTTAAGTACCGATTGGAATTTCGGGTCGACCGATGAGAGGTTCAGCGTGTGCGCATTGACGATGAATATGCTGCGGGTCGTCTCGCGATCTTGAACCCAAGATTCAATCAACGCGATCGCTTCAGCTTGGGAAAGATTATTTATGGCGACCCCGAGAACGTGAACCCAATCATTCATTGGCATATCGATTTATTATTCCATCAGAAGGGGTGGATATCACGCGCTGCGTTAATTTCCACCCTCTGGACATAAATTAGCGCACTAGATGTAACGATATAACCAATTCGGAATATAAAACTTTCGCTTGTTCAATACAACGCCGAGTATCTTACCGCCAGCATCTTCGATCTGTTGTTTAGCCCAAAGGCCAGCGCGCCGCCGCGTTCGTCCCGCCTCAACCACAAGGATGACACCATCCGCTTTTCGACTTAGCACAATACTCTCTGGAAATCCTTGCAGCGGCGGACAATCGATTACTACATGATCAAAGCGTTCCCGTACCGTTTGCAGAAATTGATCGAATGCCTCCGACTGAAACAAAGTCAACGGCGCCATGCATTTAGTACCACTGGGCAAAACATATAAATTACCTGGGCCAGGCGCTGGGTATACGGTTGAAGAGTCTGCCTCCAGCAAGCCCGCCAAGCTTACATCGGGGCCTTTCTCACCGGCGCGCAGACGTTTGCCTACCTCCGGCCGTGGCGTCCGCAAGTTAGCATCGATGAGCAGAACCTTCACCTGCGCGTCCTGCGCTAGCATGGCAGCATAATTCGATGCTGTGGTGGACGCGCCGCTTCCCGAAGTGGTCCCGACAAACAACACTACCTTCATGTCTTTCTCCGAGTAACGAGTCCATAGCTTCGCTTTCAGAACTTGGTACTGCTCAGCTGCAAATACCGTAGGCACCAATTTCGCTTGCCCCAGCCGCACATCCCTTTGCGCCTCAATAGGAATTGCATCGTTTGATTGCCCACTCTCGAAGCTAGTCTCCAGCCGAGCCTGTAAAGGTAGCTTGAGTCGAACATCGTGTATCTGTTCCGACTCCCTTTGTTTGATTGCCTGCATCGATCGTGTAATCAATCCATCGTGGTCTTGCCTCGGAGCAAGATTCAATTTGGGATCTGCGTCCATCGATACGTCGACGTCTAGCGCGTCCGCTAATCGAAAATGAGTGCGTTTCGACTCACTCATGGGAACCCTCGCGTCAGCACTGATGTCACGATCATCATATGCTCCTTACTTAGTCCGCAAACGCGGGATCGACGCCAGTACTGGGAGATTGAGATGATGCTGAACATCCTCAACGGTCTCAAGTTTGCCACTCATAATATGAGCCCCGAATGCGAGCGCAATTCCGCCCAGTAATCCAAACAACATCCCGGCAAATAGCTTAAACGTTTTCTTGGAATCGATCGCCATCGACGGTATCCGAGCGGGTTCAATCACGCGAACGCCCGCGATTTTCTCTGCGTCCATTGCATTGGAGATGCGTAACTCTTCAAATTTTGTTTGATACAGACGATTGGTCTGCTCGTCAACCTGACTTGCTTGCTTCAAGTGATTAAATTCAACCGAGACTTGTTCTAACGTGGTCAAGCGATCCTGAAATTCTCTAAGTTTGTTGGCATGCGCTTCTTCACGCGCACGTAACGCTTTGTATTCAGATTCGTTGCGCAACAGGTCTTGTTGTAATTGAGCGAATAACGTGCCGCTTGTGGTGGCGCTGTTACCGTAGGATTTCGATGTTTCCTGTTGCGCGACTTTTTCGCGTACCAAACGGATTTCTTCGCGCAGCGCGCGCAAAGTTGGATTCTCGGCCTTGTAACGCAGCGCCATTTCATTTTCTTGCAATTCCAAGGTTGTTAGCTTGTCGCGCAAAATAGTCGTGGTGCCTGGATTTTGTGCCGTGTTCGCGAGTTGTTGGCGCAACTGCGCGATTCGGCTTAAGACCTCAGCCTGCTGGCTGCGGGTATCGTTTAAAACCGATCGTAAGGAAAGCTCTTGTTTGAGCGCTAATTCTTGCTCATCCTCAACAGAAGTCACGATCGAATACCGTCGTTTAAAGCCCTCGAGGTTTCGCTCAGATTCGCGAAGTTTTTGCTTGAGATTTTGAAACTGTTCCTGGAAAAACGCATCTGTCTTTGGGTTCTTGAGGACACCAAGGTGGCGATCCACATACAAGTTCGCCAACAAATTCGTCACCTTTGCCGCCATCTCTGGGTTCTCATGTCTAAAGCTTAGGTTAACAAGAGACGATTTTCCTGCCGCTTCCACTCCAACGTTGTACATCAGCCGTTCTACCGCGAGCTCGAATAGTTGCTGTTCGTCTAGGGTGGCGCGCGACAGAAATCCACTCCACAATCGAGTAGATTCTTCCCTAAGCTTCGGATAAAGAATTTGCGGCCCAATAGTCTGAACTACTCGCTCGGCAAGATGATGACCCGTCAATAATTCGATACTACGGGCGATTTGCTCATCCATGTTGGAATTGAAACGTGGTGTAACCGCTCCACCAGTAACCAGGGTCAGGTCAGAAATGTGTTCGCGCCCGAGAGAGAGCAGGAATTGCGTGTTCGCGACATACATAGGTTTCATAAAAAAAATAGTTACGGCCGCGACAGTTGCGGAGGTGCTCAGGAAAAACAGCAGCACAAACCATTTGCGCTTGAACAAAACATGTAAGAAGTCGCGCAAAAACCCACTGCGATGGGTATCTTCCATCGTCGGTTCGAAGCGTTCGACTTGAGCCATTGTTGCAGGAACATTCAACATCGTAATTTATCCTAGATCCCCGAACCTTTCAGTACCGCAGGGATGGTTCTCAGCAATATTTTAAAATCTAGTAGCAAAGACCATTGATCGATATATTGCATGTCCAATTCCATCCAACGCTCGAATGGAAGCGAATTACGACCGCCAACTTGCCAAAGGCACGTAATTCCTGGTCGGACGCTGAAGCGACGCCGATGCCAATCCTCGGTGAAACCGCGGTAGTCGCGCAGCGGTAGCGGGCGCGGCCCCACCAAACTCATGTCGCCGCGTAGGACGTTGATGAACTGCGGTAATTCGTCCAGACTGGTCTTACGCAGGAAGCTACCGATAGGCGTAATTCGTGGATCTCGCTTGATTTTAAACGCCGGGCCATTGACTTCGTTTCGACCCTCCAACTCCGCCAGTTTCGCTTCCGCATCGGGCACCATCGTTCGAAATTTGTACAAGTGAAAGCGGCGTTTGTTTAGGCCGACTCTCTCCTGAACGAACAGTATCGGACCTGGTGAAGCCAAGCGGATGGCTAGTGCTATGGCGCCAAAAACCGGCGCTAAAACAGCTAGCAACATCAGCGATATAGAAATATCGAAAGCACGTTTTACAAGGACGGTGGGGCCGAGCATACCTCCGGTATCGATAGTAACCACCATCTCATCTTCAATCCGTTCAACTCGCGACCGCCCGATTCTCGGCTTAAACACATCGGAAACGAAACGTACTGTAATCCCTTGTTCTTCGCATTGGATGAGGATACGCGAAGCTTGGTCATAAAACGATTTAACCGGTGTGCAGACGATCACTTCATCCACCACTTGATCCTTGAGCAGGCTCTGGAACCCGGCAAAATTACTGACCACGCGATATCCGCTTTGCCGAAATGCCTCTTCACCAGCCCAGTGCTCATCGACAAAGCCAACTAACCGATAGTCGAGATCTGAATTTCCTTCGATACGCTTGGCTAACGCGACGGCACGCGGATTAGTGCCAACTATTACCAAGTGACTCGATCGGTTGTCGGAACGGCGCCGCAGCATAACTCGTAACAGGATACGACCTAGGACACAAAGGCCAAATGCTAACGCCCAAAAAACCAGTAATGACCTGATTGTGATCAACTCGATCGTAGTAATAACTGCGACGACACAAATGACGACAACCCCACCCAATACTGCCTTGGCAATATCAAGCGAAGTGGCACGTATACTCGCGGTTAGGCGCTGCTCGCGATACAAACCGAAATAGGAAAACAGTCCGTTCCAAGCGATGAGAAAACCAAAGAACATAAGGAAATTGTGAAGCTTGATCCGCATGCTCAGTACTTCGGCAAACGTCGGCGCATCCATTTGTGCGAACGGTGGCATTGCCGCAAGGAAGAAAGCAACAAGCATAACCAAAAGATCGTAGATCTTGAGGCCATTCAATATTCTACTGCGATCGCGGAGTTTCACGGGAGTTGCAATTCAGCTAGTTCGCGGCAGGAAAACGTCTCTCTTTCTCACTCATCAAGCAACTCTTAAGCCCGGCTCGATGGGTAATATCTTTGGCTCCCTGCGCTCATCCCGCATCAATTCCTCAAAGTAAGTAATGGTCTTACGCAACCCTTCATCCAATGAGACTTTCGGTGCGTAACCCAGTTCTTTGCGCGCCAAAGCCAAGTCGGGCTGACGCCGTTGAGGGTCGTGGATGGGTAGGGGATTGAAAACAAACTTTGAACGCGAGCCAGTTAGATTAATAACCTTTTGCGCAAGCTCTAGCACGGTAAACTCAGAAGAATTCCCAAGATTAATCGGCCCGGTCACATTCGCGGGAGAATTCATTAACCTTTGCAAACCATCGATCAAATCATCCACGTAACAAAATGATCGCGTTTGGGAACCATCCCCGTAAAGCGTTATGGGCTCATTACGCAGAGCTTGCACAACGAAATTCGACACCACACGACCATCGTCGGGGTGCATCCGTGGACCATAGGTATTGAATATACGTGCGACCTTGATCTCGAGGTTGTGCTGACGATGGTAGTCGAAGTAAAGCGTCTCGGCACAACGCTTTCCCTCGTCGTAACAAGCTCGCGGCCCGATCGGCGATACGCTCCCGGTGTAGCTTTCGGGCTGCGGGTGGACGGTTGGATCACCGTAAACTTCAGATGTTGAGGCTTGCAAGATGCGCGCGCCAACACGCTTGGCCAACCCTAGGAGGTTAATTGAGCCGTGAACGTTAACCTTGGTGGTCTGAACGGGATCATTTTGATAGTGGATCGGAGAAGCAGGACACGCCAGGTTGTAAATAGCATCGACCTCGACGTACAACGGAAAGGTCACGTCGTGGCGCATCAATTCAAAATTGGGATTGCCGATTAGATGGCGGATGTTGCGCTTATTTCCGGTATAAAAATTATCGACGCACAGAACTTCGTGACCGGCGTTGACCAACTCTTCGCACAGGTGAGACCCCAAAAACCCCGCGCCACCCGTCACCAATACCCGTTGAGAATTACCGAAATTCATTTCCCAGCCCCTCTTAGCTATCCAAACCATCAAACAACACAGCGACAAGGACGAACGCGAAAACCTTGGTCTTTCGGCTAGGCTCACATCGCGAGGGAGAAATCGGCTGGAAAAACAAGGCGAAACAGATCGCCATGTGAAAATGCTTTTCCGAGAAAAACTAGATTCCAGCCAAATTTTCACTCAAACAATTACTACGAATGCGATGCGACCTTTTTTATTTCGCTTACGCCGATTGCTCGGTACAAAACCAAATGGACGATTACGTCTTTATCTATCTTTTTCTTAGTATAGTACGCGGTATATGAAATATTCTCATCCATTTCACAATAAGGTATTCTTTCTCTAACCGTGACATAGTTTACAAGAAGCAACAATTAGGCCATTCCATTAATTATCTGTTTCTAAATAATATTGTTCTTTTTGCGCCGACGTATCTCCATTTAGTGTAAAAATATTCGACAATTTATTCACCTTGCGGGAATATAAACCAAAAATGTATAAGACGGGTTAATTAGCGTCGAAGTTCTTCGAGCGAAGTAATGCTTTCGCGTATCGGGCTATCGATCGAATGTCGATGGCGTTAAGATAACCGTTGGGCTAGTCTTTTCAGGCGGGGTAAAAAAGATACACCGCTATAAGTGGGATTCAAAAAATCGAAAACAATTCGTTAAATTGATAAAGAAAATCGGTTGAACCGTGAATCGTAAGCATCCGGAAATTGGAGAGGGCAAATTCGATGCCTGGCTGCTTGTTCCGTTCATAGCTGCATTGCTGCTGCGGCTGGTTCGGTTGGATACCGCGGCGCTCTGGCTCGACGAAACCTTTACCGCACGCTGGGTAGCCCTGCCTTGGGCCGAAATGCTGCGTGCCGTGCTCGCCGATAATCACCTTCCCTTGTATTTTGTCGCGATTAAAGCCTGGACGTCGATTGCGACCGATTCGCCATGGTCGCTACGACTTTTTAGTGTTCTGTTTTCGTGGGCCATGGTACCGCTCGTGGCGGCAACAGCGGCAACGCTGTCGGGTCGATCAGCCGCCCGGTGGGCGGCGTGGTTGGCCGCGCTTTCGCCTTATTTGTTGCAACACGCCCAGGACGCACGTATGTACGCGATGCTGGGTTTTCTCGCCGCGATCCATTTATTGCTGGTCGCTCGTTTTGTCATGGGGCAAACAAAGCATTTAGGGCTCGCTTTTTTAGCGGTGAATGCCGCAATGCTTGCTACCCACTATTACGCCGTATTTTTAATTGCAGTCGAAGTCCCCCTATTATTTTTGCTACAACGTTCCCGCTGGCGTGCATGGCTACCGGCGCTGGTTGCGAGCTGCATCCTTTTTGTCGGCCCAATACTAGCGGCTAAGTATCTCGCCACGCCGCACGCGGGCGGTAGCTACGAAGGTATGAGCCTAATAGCCCTCCCCGGCATGGTTTGGGCGCTGTTAACCGGTTACACCCTTATGCCAAGTTCAGACGAGCTTCATGGAACTGGGCTACGCGCCGCCCTTCCCTATGTTCCGGTCGCTTTGGTAGTCCTTTGTGCCTTAGCGCTAGTCGCCTGGCGTGCGCTGCGATTCTTGCCAAGACCCGCATGGATATTGCTCGTTGGCCAGGTGCTGGGGGTCTTGCTGGGGCCGTTGGCAATGAGCTTCGTATTCGACATTGGCATCAATCCCCGTTATGCCATGACGGCGGCGCCAGCGTTTATCATCTTTTTAGCGGCGGGGCTCGCAACTGCTGCGAATCAACGGCTCCGATGGGCGGTGGTGGCCGCAGTGTTTGCGGTGATATCAGTTGCGTCTTACCTGCACCTTAAAGACCCCGGTCACGGCCGCGAAGATGTGCTCTCAGCCGGCGCCTGGCTCGACCGTAACGTACCGATCGATGAAGCTATTTTAATTACCTCGGAAGAACTCGCTATCCTCGCGCGCTTCCATTGGCCGCAGCGCCGGTTTGTACTTTACCCGCCACGCAGGACCATTGTAGGGAATAGCAACGTGGATGCAATTGCGGCCGCGTTGCCAGGCTCTCAAAGAGAGCGGGTAATCTTCATGATCGGTAGGGAATGGCTATCTGACCCAGAGGGTTTACTTGTTGCGACGCTGAGAAAACGCCATCGAGACTGTGGCGGCGCGAAACTGCGCGGAATTCGCATAGTCTGCCTCAACCCGACTGCGCCGCAAGCCGCGCTTGGAAGCTAATCGTTAACGGCGCTGCGGTTCTCTATACCACGTGACGACCCTAGCTCCAAAGGCAGCGACTGACCGATCACGGCGGAGTGATAGGCATTAACTAGATATAAAGGCCGCCCCTTAGTTTCATCGAACATCCGGCCGAGGTATTCCCCGATGATCCCCAATGCAACCAGTTGAACGCCACCGAGGAATAAAACGACAACCATAAGCGATGGATAACCTGCAACGGGATTGCCGAATATCAATGTTCTGACAATAATAAACCCACCGTAGGAAAACGCCCCGAGTGCAACGATCAAGCCCAAATAGGTTGCCAGTTTCAACGGCGCAATCGTAAATGAGGTGATGCCTTCAATGGCCAAGTTCCACAATCGCCAGTAGTTCCATTTGGTTTCACCGGCGAAACGCGGATCGCGGCGATAGGGAACCGATTTTTGCGGATAGCCTATCCAAGCGAATAGTCCCTTCATGAAACGATGCTGCTCGCGCAACTGTTTTAGCGCATCTACGGCTCGACGGCTCAACAGGCGAAAATCTCCTGTGTCTTCGGGGATTTTGAATCGGCTGATGCTTTGCACCACACGATAGAAGAGATGCGCCGTCGCCTTCTTCATGAAGGTTTCGCCCTCCCGTGCGGACCGAGTAGCGTAGACTACGTCATAGCCATCACGCCAACCATTTATTAACTCGGGAATCAATTCTGGGGGATCCTGCAAGTCGGCATCGATGACTACGACAGCGTCACCGCGGGCATAGTCCAAGCCAGCCGTCAACGCGATTTCCTTACCGAAGTTTCGGCTCAAATCGACGATGGCAGTATGTCGATCGCCACGTTGCAAAACATTCAGCACCTCGAGCGTCGTATCCTTGCTACCATCATTGACGTAAACAATTTCATAGTCCATCGCCAAAGACTGTAATACGGTCGCCAAGCGCCGGTGAAATTCTGGTAGCACTTCCTGTTCGTTATAGGCGGGCACGACGACCGACAGGACTTCCTTGTTGGTCCCCGTAGGCTGTGTTTCCCGCCAGTGCGATCGCACATCATTCATGATCCGACTGACTCCACAATTGTTCTTGTTCTTTTATAGTCCATGAAATAGCGTCTGTTTGCCGCTTCTCTCGGGATAGCAATACGAACATTACGTTCGTGCTGCGCCAAATGTCCAAACCCGGTTAGCGAAAAAATTCCACATTAGCACCAAGCCAGTTGCGATTACTTGTGCAACCAAATAGTGAAGTTGCAATTTCTCGGTTGCGACCTCCACGATCAGCGAATTCAGAGTTAGCCCGACAACAGCGACTGAAAGAAACTTCGACATCGCCTGCAAATGGCTTTGCTGGCTCGCAAACGTGTAGTGGTAGTTGATCAAGTAATTTATACCAGCCCCGGCCGCGTAGCCTACGCCAGAAGCCAGGACTGGCCTGATATCCCCGAATTGCACCAACGCGACCAAAACAAAGTAGTGCACCGCAGTCGCAACGGCGCCAACGCAAGCGAAGTTTAGAAATTGCACCAGCATTGAATAACGTCGAGTCGCCATTACGTTAACTATAGTATCTGCGTGCTATGGAACCGAGTTTCCGAAACCCGAGACCGGGCAGTCGTCCCAAATCTGACCCGTATTCCAGGACGATGGCAACGTAGTGAGGTTGGTCGCTGACGTCGTCTCGCTAGAGCATCCACCTTTACGATCGCGAAATTTGGCAATACCGCTTTGCGTACCGAGGATCGCAAGCCAATAGCGGGTCCCTTGCGTTACGTTGACCTGACTAATCGCTATCGTATTCCAAGCTCCTGCTATCGGCGCGGTGCTGCTGCCTTGGCCTAATAAAGCCCCAGGATGCCCGTTCGCATCGGCGTATAGGCCCACCACTAATTTCGTCGTGGTCGAACTGCTATCCAGATAAACGGTTAGCGATCCGACCTTACCGCAACCCGTCGCCGTGGTCTGGAACGCTTCGGCAGTGCCTAACGGCGCGTAGTCCACTTGGCTACCTAGGCTCTGTTCTCCCAAGAGAACAGGCGGCGCCGTACCGCTGCACGGATCAGGGGGTGGGACGCCCGGCGCAAACGCACGGATAGTTCCTGCGTCGGTGACCCCAAACCCGTTCCACGATCCCACTAGGAGTTTTCCTGCCGCCACCGAAGGCGCCCCGAACGTGGCGCCGGAAATGATGTTCCCTGTATTCCAAAGCTCGACCCCGGTGACGGCATCAAAGGCATGCACGCGGCCACCATTGCCTTCGCCTACGAATACCACACCATTGATGACCGTCGGATTTGAATTGGCACGCGTAGCGCCACCCAAGGGGGTGCTCCACGCCACGCTAAGTGTGCACGCAGGCGCCGCTTGAACGGTAAGTCCAACAACCCCAGCCGCAATCCCACCCGTACCCGCGCCGGTATCGGTTATGAACAGCATACGCCCATCAGGCCAATACGCGGGAGTGCCTCCCACCCCGCCGTCGCCGAGCCAGTCATTTGCTGGGTTCAAAGTCAAGGACTGCATCGGCGCACCCGATACCATAAGATCGCTAGCCCGCATCAAGTACAACTGGCCATTCTTGTTGCCAACCGCCACCAGGGTTGGACAACCACTTGGCTGGAAAACAACCGGCGTCGCCCCGAAATCCACATCGCATGGGGTACCGTTACACGGATACGAAGTAGGATGCGATGGCTCCCAAGATCCCAACACATTGAGAGCCGAATTGAATTCGATCACTCGTACGCCATAGGGTGTGTATCCACCGTTTTGGTCGGCGCCGGTCGCCCCGAATAAATTACCGGTCGTGCTGTCGATGGCGATACCGCCGTAACCCCAGATTCCACCGCCACGGTTGTTCCCGGCGACACCGGGAATCATGTCCTGAACGTTCGCCACCACCGGATTAGCGCCCGATACATCGACGCGGTAAATTCTACCCCGCCATGGCGGGGCGTCGCAGCCACCGCTTCCGCTTGCCGCATAGAGATTATTTCCTAGCAAATTCAAGCCGCCGCGAAATTTATTTGTTTCGGGTAAATCCATCAGCCCGAGTGCGGGCGCCACCTCCGTCCCATCCGTGATCGACAGCGTACGCAACGCGCCGTCGTCGGACACCGCATAGACTCGGTTGGTACGTCGGTCAATGACCGGTGTGGCGCGGATACCGGTGCCGCCGGGTACGGCGCAGCCGCCGACGTTAGCGCCGAAATTTCGGCGCCATATCTGAACGCCGGTGTTGCCGTCTAGCGCATAGACGGAATTAGCAGTGGTTGCGGCGACGACAATATCACGCGTAACCCCTGCGATTTGTATTGCGCCCGCATAAAGTGGTTGGGCCGTAACCTTCCCGTCGACGTTCGCAGACCACTTCAAACCCAAGTTTGCGACATTGGCCTTGGTAATCGTCGACTCCGCGGCAGCGTAACCGCTGCGCTCTGGATCGCGATAGGCCATCGGCCAATCCGCACTATTCGTAGTCGGCGTTGGATTAACTGTTAGCGTGACCGGAACGACCTTTGGGGATCCCGAGGCGCCCGAAGACGTAACGGTAACCTGTCCATTGTAGGTTCCCGCAGCAAGGCCGGTCACGGAGACCGAAGCCTGCGGTGTCGCGGGAGCGCTGCCGCTGGCAGGAGTGACGCTAAGCCACGTTGCATCGTCAGTTACATTGAAGTTCAGCGTACCGCTGCCGGTGTTGGTCACGGACAAGGAAGCCGGTGCAGGAAGCGTGCCGTTGGTGGTATAGCTAAACGAAAGGGAAGAAGGAGCGACCGATAAAATCGGCAGCGTACTCGTCGACGAAGAACCATAGGCAGCCAACGGAGAATCACCGTAAACGTTGCCGGTGGTCCAGCTATTGGGTAAACCGGTGAGATTGGTCTGCGCACTCGTCTCAGCACGAGTACCAGTAGTTCTGTCGCGGAACTTGAGCACGCCGGAACTTACCGGACCGAGAATTGCGATCCAGTAGCTCGCACCCGCAGATACGTTTGCCCCGGGTACGGCGACCGTGTTCCATGCGCCCGCTGTCGGTGCGTTAAGTGTACCTTGGGTTAGAAGTGCGCCAGGCCTACCGCTACTGTCAGCATAAAGGCCCGCCACTAGCTTGGTTGCCGTCGATGAGCCATCGACGTAGATGCTAAGGGATGTAATAGTCCCCGCAGAGCTAGCCGTGGTTTTGAACGCTTCCGCTGTTCCCGCCGGATTGGAATCGACTTGCGGTTGTACCGTCGTCGACCCTACTATGACGGCCGCTTGCAGCGGAAATGCGACAACTAAAAATAGACTTGCGGCAAAACGGATTAATACCTGCCGGGTACTTGCCAACGGGATGAATTGTAAGAATTCCTCGAGCGACCTCATTTCGATACTCTCCAGTTATACAGTTTTTCTAAGCTTTCATTCGCTAATCTTGTGTAGGATAATCTTGGCCCTTCCAGTCGAGAATCTAAAGTAACCGACCGACTACCTTGGCCAACGCCTGCGTTATTCCAACCCACATATCGCCGTAGGACACGCAGTAGGACCGCGACACCGTACCGAGCCCGTAAGCGAGGATCAACAGCCCGTTCCATAGGACGAATCCAGCCAGTCCAACTCGCCAAAGCATCATCGCTGCATCGGTACGTGAGATGTTAAAAAGCATTACAAGGCCAGCCGCGAAAATCGGTGTGCATTCCGTCAGGTAGCGCATACCAAACGACGTCCCACCCTTCCAATGGTCATTCCAATTTGAAGGGTCGAAACTGGCCGGGCGCCCGCTAGGATCGGCAATTCCAATACCGCCGATCAAATACACTTGCAACGCTAATACCGCGAGCAATACCAATGCCCAGGATTCACGACGTGCGGCCCACACTAGTCCTATCGTGCCAAGGGCCAAGATGGGTGCCCAATGGAATGCTCCGTGACGGCAAGAAAAGAGTACGTCGAAAAAAAAGGGGGATTTGAGGTGGACGGGATAATTCCCAACCATAAGAACTCCACCTTGTTGCACGGCAATTTTGGCGTGAGCTGGACCGTAGGCTGCCGAATGTAGTACCAAAGCCGTCATCGGTATTGCGGTTAAAGCGAGGCCGCTCAGCGCAGCCGCTAGAGATCGCCACCAACTGCTACGCCATAACTCTCTTATCACAAGCGTCGCGAGAAGCAAGCCGAAAATCGCGTTCTGCAAACGAATGGTGACGAGCAGTCCAAGTAGCAACCCAGGCAATACCATTGTTCGAGGTCTAATGCCGGCAAACCATCCACGCAACCACAGCAATATCAATGTCGCAGTGAGGCCAAACGAAATAGCGTGGGCCATAGAGGGATTGACAAAAATGTAGAACACCGCGGGACCCGCGAAGACGACGGAAAATGCGGCGAGATAGCTTTGCTTTTCCTCCGCGAATTGACGTGCGCAGAGAAACGTAGCCCAAAAACCAAGTAGGCCAAAAACGAGCGACGCGAGTGCGAAAAAATATTGCGGAATAATACCGTACGAATTCGGTGCGCGACCTTGGAGGGAGGCCACGACCGATTCCGCCCCGAATCCCAGCGCATAAAAAGGAGCGGTAACTAGTCCCATTCCGACTGGCCACGGCGACACGACGCGGCCAGTTTCTATACTGCGCGCCGTATTCATACGGATCGAATCCATGACCGAACTCTTGTTCGGATCTATGGGATAAAGACGATCAAACTCTTCGAATTCATTGGTGATGTCACTATTACCGTCTAACACCAATGATCTGGCGTGGAAGAAATAGGCGAGGCCATCACTCCACACTAGAAACCCGCCTGTTGTCGCGACCGTTACTCTAAACGCTGCCAGTCCGATTGCAAGGGTGATGGCAATCGACAACCAGAGGTAGCGTCTGGGCACCATGATGCGATCCTAGGCTACGGTCCCATGTTCCTACGGAATGACTAGCCCGGCGTTTGGCGTAGTGGGACGAACCCCCATATCACGCAATATGTTCACGAACATCTGTTGCGCTCGCGTATCCACGCGCGGTGGCAAAACGAAGTCGAAGCCACGATCGCCATCCAAACCCCATACCCACTGGATAGAGCCGGTTGAAAAGACCTTCGCCCCGCTCGGAGCGGTGTAACGGACCGCGTGAGATATCTGAGTAGGCGTTGAGGGTATTCCCGGCGCTATTTCCGTCGGGGTCACGACGGAGCTACCCAAGGTCACCAAGCCGCCGGGCGTAAAGCCGTTGCTGACGATCGCGTCCCATTCGTATCCAACCAAACCCAAAAGCTTATCGCCATTGTTCAAGCCAGTGAATGCGTAATACGGGTCGGCAGCATTAGAAACAACAAAATCAAATCCGCCATAAAGCGCACCATGATCGCCAATGTACATTACACCCAGTAGCGCATTCTCAGGCCGATTATTGGGTGCATCACGAAAACGAGAGGTGGGCGCGATCGGATCAGTTGCATTCTTGTAACACACCATAACTCGATCTGCGGTTCCAGTGCTCGAAGGTTCGAAACGTACACGCCAATAGGCCGTGTTAGCCGAGAAGAATGCCAGGTGCATCCCCGAATCCCGCGCCGACTCTACCGCGTTGCGCATCTCCAAAGACCAGTATTCGTTGTGCCCGGCATCGAGCAAAACCTGATGCTGAGACAACTGCGACGGATTGGTATGGATATCGAGGTTAGTTACATAAGAAACGTCATAGCCTTGCGACTCCAGCCAACGAATCATGTTGTACTCATAGCGCAGCATGTTGTTGTAGTCCTCGATTTCCTTACTTGGCCGATCGAAAGAAACCTTATACGCACGCTGATTAGCCGTACTACTGTACTCGTACAAGCTATAACCGCCGTAATTATTGTACGCAGCCGAGTTGGTGAAGCTGCTATGGAACAATATTTTGGATGTGCTGGCATCGTCGCGAACGACGAAGAATACTGGCGATTCTTTGCCGTTGCTGGCGAAGCGCAACTTCGCAATATACAGACCGGAGGTCCAGTCTGCCCCGACCGGTAATGTATATCCGGTGCTCCAGTTGCATTCCACCAAACGCGTGGTTGCATCAATCACGGGGCAAGTCGGTTGTGTCGTTCCGCTTAAGGGTCCGCTACTGACGATGAAACGACCGCCGGCGCCACCATAGTAGCCAAGGCGATAGACTTCGACTGAGTACGGGCCTGGGATCGCAACCGAAACCTTGAATGGCAGGGACCCGCCGCGCTGAACGCTCAATGCACCGGCGTAGCCGGAAATGTCCGCCATCGTATAATTATTGATACGCCAAGCGCTCGTTCCAGCCTTCTGATTTTCCAGATAAACCGCATTGGGTCCGCTAATCGCAGAAAAAATCACGCTGCCCACGCCGGCCGCCGTTGCTGTAACGGTGTTCACGCCACCCACGGTACCGAGGACCAACGTCGAACTTGCGCGTCCATTGGCGCCGGTCACCGCAGTAACAGGTGACACTACTCCGCCACCTGCAGTCACTGCGAAGTTAACCGTTACGCCGGCTTGAGGGTTGTTGCTCGCATCATTAATTTGAATCACCAATGGGTTCGTCAAACTCGTCCCAGGCAATCCTGTTTGATTATCGCCGCTGACTTTGGAAATTGTAGGGGTTGCGTCCGCGACGAATACGATGTCACGGAAATAGTTGGAGTTCTGGAAGGCGGCGGTCGGGAACGAACCCGGACTGCCGTAAACTCCGTTGGCTCCGTCCGCTACCGTGCTCAAATCACCGTTTACTATAGAGGCGGCCAGACCACCTCCCGTGAATACATAGTGGCTTACAACGTTAACCGAAACAACGTAGCTAGTATTAGCGGCAATCGTTAGCGGCGTTGTCAATGCTTGTTGTTGCCAACCCGAACCCGACTCACCAACAAAAGTAACGGAAGCTAGCAGGGTCCCGGAAGCATTCCAGATACGGCCTATATGGGTGCCGCTCTCGCTTGCGGCTTTCCAATAACGTATGGCAGAAATTTTTCCGCCACGGACACTGCGAAACTTCATCCCAAGCTCGTAGCTCACGAAATCGGTACCATTCAACAGATCGGGTACCTGAGTTGAGAAAATTTGCTGTCCGCTGATAACGCTCGTTCCGGTTGCTGCAAAATTCACCGTACCCGTTCCAGCAGCGGTTGCACTTACGCTGTTGGTACCCGCGGCGCTGCCCAAGGTGAGGATGGTGCTCGCGTTCCCACTCGCGTCGGTAACGGCGGATGTGGGTGATACCGTACCGCCACCGCCCGTGACTGCGAATGAGACCGTGGCCCCAGAAATAGGAAGATTGTTAGCGTCCTTGACTTGAACAACCATAGGATTGGGCAGCGCTGAACCTACAGGCGCGGTTTGATTGTCCCCGCTCACTTTAGAAATCGTCGGAGTTGGATCCGGGACGAAAACGATGTCGCGGAAATAGTTAGAATTCTGGAAGGAAGCGGTTGGGAACGTACCCGTACTGCCGTAAATTCCGTTGGCTCCATCCGCTACGGTGCTCAAGTCGCCATTTGTAATCGATCCAGCGAGGCCGCTTGCCGTGAATACAAAGTGGCTAGCTACGTTAACCGAAACGATGTAAGTAGTGTTCGCGATAATCGCTAGGGGGGTTGTCAATGCTTGCTCTTGCCAACCCGATGCGGACTCGCTCGCAAAAGTGACGGATGCAAGCAGAGTCCCGGCGCCATCCCAGATATTGCCCACATGGGTACCGCTTTCGCTCGCCGCTTTCCAGTAACGTATGGCGGAAATTTTTCCTGCGCGGCCGCTGCGGAACTTCATCCCGAGTTCATAACCGACGCTGTCGGTCGCGTCCAGCAACGCTGGTGTCTGCGTGGTGAAAACAGTTTGCGGCGGTATGACGATGTTCGTGCCTGTTGCGGTGAACGCGACTAAATTAGTTCCGGTTGCGGTCGCACTCACGCTGTTGGTGCCCGCGGCGCTACCCAAGGTAAGGGCGGTGCTTGCATTACCGCTTGCGTCTGTAACGGCGGATGTGGGGGTAACCGTACCACCCCCGCCCGTGACCGCAAAAGTAACCGTGGCCCCGGAAACAGGAACGTTACTAGCGTTCTTGACTTGAACAACTAGTGGATTGGGCAGCGACGAACCCACCGTTGCGGTTTGATTATCGCCGCTCACTTTGGAAATCGTGGGAGGCTCATCCGCGACGAATACAACATCGCGAAAATAGTTTCTGTTTAAATTAGTCGAGGTCGGAAAGGTCCCAGCATTACCAAAAACACCATTGCCGCCGACTACTGTTGACAAGTCACCGTTGGCGATGGAAGACGCTAATCCATTGTTTGTGAATGGATATCTACTGCCGGTGCCGGAGTTACCAGCATTGACCGACACCACATAAGTGGTATTTGCGGCGATATTGATCGGCGTGGCGAGTGCCTGTTGTTGCCAACCCGATGCGGTTTCGCCGGTAAAAGTTATGCTACCGAGCAACGTCCCTGTAGAACTCCAGAGGCGTCCAACGTGGGGACGGGTGTCGCTTACCGACCTATAATATCGAATCGCCGTTATTTTCCCAGGTTTCGCGCTGCGAAATTTCATCCCTAACTCGTAACGTATGGCGCCGAGGGCATTGGGTGAGGCAGGAACCTGCGTGGTGAAAATACTTTGCGGGGCGCTTTGCGCGAATGCACCTATTGCATATACCAGCGTCGCGGTTAGGAAAAGAAACGCATGAACCGCTTGCACTAGAATCTGTCCAGCCAACTTATTTGATTTTCTCATCACTTTGCCCCAGCGGCGCGTACGCCAAACACTCAAAAGTAAGGGAACTTTAACCGGCGACGAAAGGAGAATAGAGATAAAGAAGGAAAGCCGCACCGTTTCCGATAGTTTGAACCGAAATACGGTAGCTAAACCCGCCAACTTCTTAATACGCCCAGCCGCTGCTAAAGAAAAACACCCTTCTGACTACTAATGCTGCTACAGCTAGCCCGTTTAAAACGAGCTCTTAACATCTAATTAGTTACCCGATGCCGATCCCGGGTAGTCGTTAAGTTTGTACCCAGATCCGAATCTAATCGTCCGTTTAGGTACCGTACCAACCTGTCCTGCTAAATAGCGTTAACCTGTACCCCCTGTCCTAGTGACGAAATCCGCGTAACGCGGCTATTAATGATTCCGAGCATTAACCATGCCAATTTCCAATGGCTTGAACTTTATTAAGATAATTCATGGGCTAATACTCATTTAACTCCTGCGGCTGGCCCGATGCGCTCAACCACTGTAAAAATTCTCGACATAATTTTTCGTCATTCAAAATTAAATCTCATAAAATTCCGGTTCCGCGCCAGTTTCTTTTTCCTTTTGCCTGAACAATCAATCTACGCTTAAAACAGCACAGCATAGCTGCGTCTTTCACACCATGACTCGACCATCCAGCGTCGACCTAGACGGTCCGAGTGACTCATCAACCTATTGATCAGTATCTTAATTTCTGCGAATCCTTCGCATAGTTGGAAAGCGCTAGTTAACCTTGGCACCCACAGTGTTTATTAGAACGCCCCTTTTTGAGTCAACTTATGAAACGTGTGTGTAAAATTTTTCGACACTAGGTGAAAAAATTTTTCAAAACCCGCTTCGTGGGTGAGCCATTTCATTGTTAAAGGTGCTTTTCTTCTTAATTTAGATTCGGTTTTGCTCCTATGCAATAAACTAATTTTCAACACGATAGGTTGTCGATATTTTTTACACTCGCCCAGTAATTTAAGTATGAATAGTACTATACAATGCTAATAAACTATTGAATTATATATTAAAAATCAATTTGGCGTAGTTTATGCTTGCTGGTTGTTTTATGATTTCCCGAACAAAAAAATGAGTGGTATGAACTGAAATCTGGTGAATATCGAAAGAAACGCTATGATCAGAATAAGTATTAAAAAGCGTTACAAGAACAGTGCCGACAACGGCATAGCTCGAAATTAAAAACTAGTTCTACGTCGCGCAATGGGTGTCCATTCTTACGACATCGAGTAGTCGACGATAGATAATACATTTTTGCTGCATCTTACTAACTTGGCCAGGTTGGCTGGAGACCGCCATGAGTTATACCAAAGTTGATCAAAACGGCGCGCACGAGTCCTCGCTGCCCGACCTCGCCGAATCGGTACTATTAAGCGCTAGCAGACCCCTAGTCTCTATAGTTGTCCCGGCCTTTAACGAAGCAACCATCGTTGAACACAATCTCGCTCGCCTATGTGCGTACATGGAAAGTCTGGAAAGCCGCTTCCGCTGGGAAATCGTTGTCATCAATGACGGTAGTACTGACGCGACGGGAGATTTGGCCGACGATTTTGCAAGAACCCGCGCGAACGTGCGCGTATTTCATCACATTACGAATTTCGGACTCGGGCAAGCGTTTAAATACGCCTTTAATCGATGCCGTGGTGAGTTCATCGTCACCCTCGATGCGGACCTAAGCTACAGCCCGGACCATATCGAACGGTTGCTTCAGAAGATTCAACAAACCCGTGCCAAAATCGTAGTCGCCTCTCCATATATGGAGGGCGGAAAAATTTCAGACGTTCCGTGGCTGCGGAAAGTTTTTAGTGTAGGCGCCAATCGATTCCTATCGCGTGCGGCAAACGGTGAGCTTTCCACGCTAACGAGCATGGTCCGCGTCTATGACGGACGTTTCCTACGCTCTCTAAATTTACGCGCCCAAGGCATGGAAATCATGCCGGAAATCATCTACAAAGCTAAACTGCTCGGCGCGCGCATCGAAGAAATACCCGCCCATTTGGATTGGAGTGAACTTCGGTCCCGAGTTACCTCTCGCCGTTCCAGCATGCGGCTATGGCGTCACACGGTATCTATCATTTTGTCGGGATTCCTGTTCCGTCCGGTGATGTTTTTCATTCTGCCGGGTTTAGCGATGCTATTGTTCGCGGTTTACGTCAACGGCTGGACGGTCGCCCACTTTGTCTCCCATTTTCACGCGCTAACGCAATACCCAGCCTTCTTTGCACGGGCATCGGCTGCCGTAAGCGCGGCCTACGCCGAATCGCCGCATACATTTATCATTGGAATTTCTGCGCTTATGCTGGGCATACAACTCGTAGGCCTCGGTATCCTCGCGCTACAGAATAAGAATTACTTCGAAGAAATATTCCATTTGGCGAGCACTATCTATCGCTCGCGCCAAGAATCGCGAGATCTCGATCGCTAGTGCAGCTTAAGTATTCGCGGCGATTTTTCAACTAAAGTTAATCTATTTTCTAAGAGTGAGACAACACATGACATCATCCCCAGGCAAAGTGCTGATTACCGGCGTCGCGGGTTTCCTTGGCTCCCACTTGCTTGACCGCTTTCTTGCCGATGGCCATACCGTTGTTGGTATCGACAATCTTTCCATGGGTAGCCGAGCCAATCTCGCCCATCAGCTCGCCAACCCGCGATTTCAATTTCTTGAACGGGACGTGGTAGACGCATCAACGTTTTCACAACTCGATACACACTTCGACCGCATCGTACATCTAGCAGCATTTAAGATACCGCGCTATGGCAAAGCCATCGACACCCTGCGTATCAATTATCAAGGCACCGATAACGTACTGCAATTTGCCAGCAAAGTCGGTTGCAAGTGCGTGATCGCATCGACCTCCGACATCTACGGCCGCAATCCCAAGTTACCCTTTGCCGAGGACGATGAATCGGTGATCGGCAGCTCAAAAGTAGCGCGCTGGTCCTACGCCGTGTCTAAACTATTCGATGAGCATCTCGCTTTCGCCTATCAAGACAGTAATGGAATCCCCGTCACGGTGCTGCGTTTCTTTGGTTCCTACGGTCCGCGCCAGCATTTAAGTTGGTGGGGCGGTCCGCAGTCGGTGTTTATCGAAGCCGCGCTGCTCGGCAAAGAGATTCCGATCCACGGCGACGGCATGCAGACTCGCAGTTTCACCTATGTGAGCGACACCGTGGAAGGTATCTACGCAGCGGCGATGAAGCAAGAAGCTAATGGCGAAGTGTTCAACATCGGCAGTACCCACGAGATTACCATCCTCGAGTTGGCGAGAATTATCCATCGCTTAAGCGGCGCGCCGGGTGAAGCTAATATCCGCTTTGTTCCCTACGAATCTTTCACCGGTAAGGCGTACGAAGATGTGCGGCGGAGAGTTCCCGACGTTACCCGTTGCGCTCAAGTGCTCGGCGTGACCGCCAAAGTCGGTCTTGAAGAAGGGCTACTCCAGACTATAGCGTGGCAACGCCGATTTACTCAGAGCCCCGCGCCTGCCGCATTGGTGGCAGCACGCTAGAGCTCCGATCTCGGCAAATCTACGAATAATGGTTCGAGCATGAAAATAGGCATAATCGGCGGTGGCCTCATGGGCCTCGCCTTAGCCCAACGCCTGGCAGGCTCCAACCACCAGGTCACGGTGTTCGAGCGCGAACGTCAACCGGGTGGCCTGGCGACCTATCACGACTACGGTCAATTCTATTGGGATCGTTTCTACCACGTAATCCTGCCGTCGGACAGACATCTAATAGGCTTCATCAAAGATCTCGGTCTCTCCGCTAAATTAAGATGGAATCGCACGCTCACGGGATTTTTCGTCGACCGGAAATTTCATTCCCTTAGCAGCGGTATCGACTTTCTGCGCTTTTCTCCCTTGAGTCTTTTATCCAAATGCCGGCTCGCGTTTACTATCCTGTATTGCTCGCGCATCAAGGACTGGCGTCGTCTGGAACAAATTCCCGTGGCAGAGTGGCTGAGAAAGCTCGGCGGGCAAGCGACCTACGACAAGATGTGGAAGCCGTTGCTACTGGCAAAACTCGGCAGTCAATATGAACGCGTTTCTGCGGTCTTCATCTGGTCTTACATCGCCCGTATGTTTTCCGCGCGCGATCGTTCGACCCAGAAAGAACAATTGGGACATGTCGCCGGTGGCTACAAGACCGTGTTCGATCGGCTAACGGACGTGATTGCTACGAGCGGTGGCGATCTTCGCCTTGGCGTGGCGGTCAAGCATATCCAGCCCAGACCCGGCGGTGGCCTGTGGGTGGAGTACGACAATGTCAAAGACTACTTTGATAAAGTGATTTTCACCAGCCCGGTGGACGTATTGCAGCGAATTGCGAGCGACGAATTGGTCAAGCTTCAGCGCCGCGGCGAAAAAGTAGAGTATCTGGGCGTTATCTGCATGGTGCTAGTGACTCGAGAACCTCTCGTTCCCTATTACATCGTGAATATCGCCGATCAGCGTGTACCCTTCACCGGCATTATCGGGATGAGTAATTTGGCCGACCCCGCAGAGACCGCCAGCCTGCATGTGACCTATTTGCCGAAGTACATCCATGCGGACAGCCCGATGCTGGCACAGTCCGATGATGAAATTCGTAGTACATTTTTCGAAGGATTGCGCATCATGTTCCCAGATTGGGAACAACGCGGTATCGAGTCGGTCCACATTAACCGTGCTCGAAGAGTGCAACCACTGCAAGTACTCAACTACTCGCAATTAGTGCCGCAAGTAACATCGGATCATCCCGATTTTTTCGTTCTCAATACATCACAGTTCACCCATATGACTCTTAATAATAATGAAGTGATCCGTGCCGTCGATGAGTTTCTAGACGCGCACGGCGCCACGTTTAGCGCTGCCGCGGAACCTCGTCCTGCAATTGAAGCAGTACCTATCGCACCCCGTATGAAGGTGGTGTGAAATGAATTCGAGCAATAAAGAATATTTCGCCCACGAATCGAGCTACATCGACGAGCCTAGCGCAATAGGCAAAGATACGAAGATTTGGCATTTCAGCCATATCATGAAAGACAGTGTGATCGGCGAGCGTTGCAATATCGGGCAAAACGTCGTCATTTCCCCTGGCTGCAAACTCGGTAACAACATTAAGATACAGAATAACGTGTCCATCTACACTGGCGTTACGCTAGAGGACGACGTCTTCTGCGGCCCGTCCTGTGTCTTTACCAACGTCATCAACCCGCGATCCCACATATCGCGCAAGGACGAGTATGCACCTACGCTCGTTAAGCAAGGCGCAAGCATCGGTGCGAACGCCACTATCGTTTGCGGCGTCACCTTGGGCCGCTACTGTTTTGTCGGCGCCGGCTCGGTCGTAACCCGCGATGTGCCGGACTACGCCATGGTGTATGGCTCCCCCGCCCGCGTACGCGGCTGGGTGTGTAATTGCGGGATTAAGTTGGATCTGCCTGCCAACGCAGAAGAAACCGGAACCACCGCGTGTAGCGCGTGCGGCCGCCACTATCGGCACCACGGCAATCAAGTTATTGAACTCAGTTAATAAGGACTCCCATGTCGGCCAACCCAGAACTCATACAAAAACCCGCTATCGACGTTCCGCTGCTGGATTTGAAAGCGCAGTACGTATTGATCGAGCAAGAACTCATGCAGGCGATACATGAGACGTGCGCGAGTCAACGCTTCATCCTCGGCCCGCGCGTTGAGGAACTCGAAAAAAAGGTCGCGGCCTATTCCCACTGCCATTACGGGATCGGCGTGTCATCGGGTACGGATGCTTTGTTGGTCGCATTGATGGCGCTCGACATCGGCCCGGGAGACGAAGTCATCACCACCCCCTATTCGTTTTTCGCCACCGCTGGCGCCGTCGCCCGCCTGGGTGCGCGCCCGTTATTTTGCGACATCGATCCAGAAACCTATAACCTCAGCGCTACTAGCCGTTGAAAACCTGTTGCGCACGCACACAGTCCGGCGCGACGGCAAATTGTTCAACCGCAATACGGGTGGATGTATCAAGGTGCTCATGCCGGTCCATTTATTTGGGCAAGTGGCCGACATGGAACCGCTGATGAAACTCGCTCGCGAATACGGTCTAAAGGTTGTAGAAGATGCCGCGCAGGCGATTGGTTCCGAGTATCGCGACGGCCAGCGTGCCGGCAGCATAGGCGATATCGGTTGTTTTTCTTTCTTCCCAAGCAAGAACCTCGGCGCATTCGGCGACGGCGGCATGTGCACCACCAATGACGCCGGCCTGGCGGAACGCATGCGCGTGCTGCGGGCGCACGGTAGTAAACCGAAGTACTACCACGCAATGATAGGCGGCAACTTTCGCCTCGATGAATTGCAAGCCGCGGTACTGTTGGTGAAGCTACGCTACCTTGATGCGTGGACCACGCAACGCCAGCAAAATGCCGAATTCTATAATCAGGCCCTTGCCAATATTCGCCAAGTGCAGACGCCGACCTCTATCGGCGGTCGGCACATCTACAATCAATATATTCTTCGCGTAGAGCAGCGCGATGGGCTGAAGCAGCATTTAGCTAAGTGGCAGATCGGCACCGAAGTGTATTACCCGGTACCGTTGCACGTACAAGAATGCTTCGCGTATTTAGGCCACTCGGCCGCCGATGCGGCGCAATCCTCGCGCGCCGCCAGCGATACGCTTGCGATCCCGATCTACCCTGAGTTGAGCCATGCGCAAAAGCAGTCTGTGGTCGACGCAATCGCAGCGTTTTATCGGTAATCGTCGTGAAAATAATTAGTATCGTTGGGGCTCGCCCACAGTTCATCAAAATCGCACCGATCTCGCGAGCCATCGCCCACGGCGCCATGGGTACTGATGCGGACCATCGCATCATTCACACCGGGCAGCACTACGATGCGCGGATGTCCGATATATTTTTTTCCGAACTGGGTCTGCCGACCGCAGCGGTTAACCTCGGTGTTGGTTCCGGTTCCCACGGCCAGCCAAACCGGCACGATGCTGATGGAACTGGAACGCACTTTGCGGGAACTATCGCCGGATCTGGTCGTAGTGTATGGCGATACCAACTCAACCCTGGCAGGCACCCTCGCCGCCGTGAAACTGCACATCCCAGTGGCGCACGTCGAAGCGGGCCTACGCAGCTTCAACCGCCAAATGCCCGAGGAAATCAATCGCGTTGTCGCTGATCACGTGTGCGATCTGCTGTTGGCGCCGACCCCGGTGGCCATCGCCAATTTGCGCGTAGAGGGTTTGGGTAGCCGCTCGGTTTTCACCGGCGACGTTATGTACGATGCAGTCCTGTTCTTCCGGGCATTAGCGCAGCAACGATCGACCGCGCTGAATCGTTTCTCGCTGCGCCCGGGCGCCTATACGGTTGCAACCTTACATCGCGCAGAGAATACCGATGACCCGATGCGATTACGGGCGTTACTCACGGCGTTCAATGACGTCGCCGCACATCATCTTCCCGTGGTTTTCCCCATCCATCCCAGAACGGCGCGACAGATCAAAATCGATCTGCCCGATTGGCGGCCCCATAGCAAGTTGCACCTGGTCGAGCCGGTTGGTTATCTCGATATGCTCGCGCTGATTGATCACGCGGCGATGGCGCTAACGGATTCGGGCGGCCTACAAAAAGAGGCGTTTTTTCTTGGCTGCCCTTGCGTCACCTTGCGCGACGAAACGGAATGGGAAGAAACGGTACGTAGCGGCGCTAACGTACTGGTCGGCGCAGATTCATCGCCGATCCAAAGCGCAGTCGCCGATTGGCGCGAGCGTTATCCCGAAGGTAAAGCAGACTTTTCCCTGGCGGTGCGCGCGGCGTTCGGCGAGGGACACGCGGCGGAAGCGATCTGCCAGGCGCTGATCGATTTTTTACAAAACCCAGATGAAGCAAACGCGGCCTTGCAATCCATAAGTCGCGCAGCACAATTTCATCGACTCGCAAGTTAACAACGTTACATAAGGACTGGATCATGGTGGAACTCGGGGTAGTCGGAATCGGTGGTTGGGGTAAGAATCTCGCCCGGAACTATTTTCAAATCGCGGACTGCAAACTTAAATATGTCTGCGACCTCGACACCGTGAAACTGCGGCAAATGCAAAGTCAGTTGCCCGGTGCAATCATGACCACCCGCTGGCAAGATCTTTTGGAAGACCGCGAGCTGCAGGCCGTGGTAATCGCGACGACGGCGGGCTCCCACTACCAGCTCTGTAAGTCCGCGCTGCTGGCAGGCAAGGACGTATATGTAGAAAAGCCCTTTGTGCTGCAGATCGCCGAAGCCGAAGAGCTCATCCAATTGGCTAAGGAAAAAGAACGCATCTTGATGGTAGGCCACTTGCTTGAATATCACCCGGTGGTCAACCGTTTAAAGCAGATGATCGAAGCCAAGGAATTAGGCGATATCTATTACATCTACAACCAGCGCGTTAACCTCGGCACCGTGCGCGGAGATGAAAACTCCCTTTGGAATTTTGCGCCCCACGACATTTCATCGATCCTATATCTCCTCGGCGAAGAGCCGACGGACGTATCGGCCCGTGGACAATCGTATTTGCAACCGGGTATCGAAGATGTGGTATTTCTTAGCCTAAACTTCGGTGGCCGGCGTATGGCGCACATCCACGTGAGTTGGCTCGACCCGCACAAGATACGCAAGATAACCATCGTCGGCAGCAAAAAAATGGCGGTGTTCGACGATCTGGAGGGCACCGAAAAATTGAAGATTTACGACAAAGGCGCGACCCACAGCCAGGATTACAACACCTTTGCCGAATACATCGCACTGCGTTTTGGCGACATCACCATTCCCTATCTGAAAATCGGCGAACCGCTGCAAATCGAATGCAAGCACTTCCTCGACTGCGTGCAAAAACGCGAACAACCTTTGAGCGACGGTCTCGATGGTCTACGGGTGGTAAAGGTATTGGATGCAGCGCAACGGTCGCTCAAAGCCAATGGTGTTCCGGTTCCGGTGAACTTGGGTTCGGTAGACACTCAACCGCGCGTTCGTGCGGTCGGATAATTACATTGCTAACCAAAAAACAGCGGCCCACTTGTGGGCCGTTTCTTTTCTGGCGGAGGCGGTGAGATTCGAACTCACGGAAGAGTTGCCCCTTCGCTGGTTTTCAAGACCAGTCCATTAAACCGCTCTGGCACGCCTCCAAACTGTCTTCGTTTGACCGCTTCGCACAAATTCTAACACAGCGCCTCTACCCAATCGGCTTACTGAATTTAGCGTTTTCCTGTTCCTGCAGCATGCGCCATTGCACTTTACCGGTCGCGGATTTCGGCAGCGGCGCATCGCGAAACTCGACGATGCGCGGATATTTATACGCCGCCATATTAGCCTTGCACCAGTCGATGATCTCCTGTTCCCCAACCTGGCCCTGGCTCGCCTGTTTCAACATCACCACCGCTTTCACCGTCTCGCCGCGATAAGCGTCTTGCGAGCCGATGATGCAGGCTTCTTGGATATGGGGGTTTTGATACATCATCACTTCAACTTCCGCCGGCCAGACTTTGAAACCCGATGCGTTGATCATGCGCTTCAAACGATCGACGATGTAGAAATAGCCCTCCTCGTCGACACGACCCAAATCGCCGGTGCGGAAAAAACGTTTGCCCTCCAATTCGATGAAGGTGTCGGCGCTGGCTTTGGGATTTTTCCAATAACCTTGGAAGATCTGCGGACCGTGGGAAATGATCTCGCCGACGTCGTTCACCGGCAATTCTTGTAACGTCTCGGGATTGATCACCCGAGCGTCGGTGTCGAAAATCGGAATGCCGAGGCATTGCTTTTTCGGCCGGTCGACCGGGTTCACATGGGTCGGCGCCATCGTCTCGGTCAATCCGTAACCCTCGATATAGGTCAGCTTACACAAGTCCTGCAATTTCTGCGCGATCGCTTCCGGCATCGCGGCGCCGCCGCCGCCCACGCGCGTAATGCTGGAAAGATCGTATTCCGTGATTTTAGGATTCATCAAAAAATCGATCACCATGGTCGGAATATTGGTCCAGCCGGTCACCTTGTAGCGCTGCACCATCATCGCCGCCACTTCGCGATCCCAGCGCGGAAGAAGCACTATGGTCTGGCCGTAAAAGATCGGACCGTTCATGCTGCCTTGCATACCGGTCACATGGAAGAACGGCAACACGGCGAGGATCACCGCATCGGCGCTGCCTGCCCCTAGCCACGCGCCGTGGGTGACGGTCGTCATCATTACGGAACTGTGGATATGAATGCAGCCCTTGGGTTTCCCGGTCGTTCCCGAGGTATAGGGCATTACACACAAATCCTGTCCTCCCACGGTCGAGGGAGATGGCTGGAGATCCGCATCCAGAGCGGCTCTCCAGGCAGTCACACCGAGCTGCGAGAGTTCGATTCGCGGCGCTTGGACAAAGTCCGGCACCTTAAGATCTGTCGTCGCGGTAAGATAATCGGAATAAGTCGCGACGATCACGTTCTTTAATAACGTTGTGCCGACGTGGGGTTGAATCTGCGGAAAAACTTCTTGGCCAACGACGGCGGTGGTCGCGTCGGCGTCCTCGATGTAGTGCGCAATCTCCGCCGTGAGATTCATGGGATTCACCGGAACCACCACGGCATCGGCGCGCAGGATCGCGTAAAAGGCGACAATGAACTGCGGGCTGTTCTGCATGTACAGCAACACCCGGTCGCCGCGTTTCACGCCGCAGCGTTGCTGCAAAAATCCCGCGAGCTTGGTGGCTTGCGCATTCAATTCGGCATAACTCGTCTTCGAATCGTAGAAAACGATGGCGTCCTTGTTGGGAAAGCGCGCGGCCGACACTTCGAGGTTGTAGTAAAGACTGGTTTCGGGAATGGTCAGATGATGGGGCAAGCCCTGCGGCCAATGGGGTGAGCGTTTGAATGGCATGATGTTCCTTAATCTGTCATTCCCGTGCAAACGGGAATCCCGTGTCGTTCTAAAGTCACTGGATCCCCGCCTTCGCTGGGATGACACCTTGTTATTTTCAATGTAGGTGGGATAAGCAATCGCCTAAACCTACTCATGCCGCCGCGTAACCCACTCGGCGATCAGCGCTGGTTTTTCCGATCCCTTGATTTCCATCACCACATTCCAGATCGTCTGCACCCCGTCCTTCAAATCCTCAACCGAAGCCAGCGTAAATCGGGCGCGTATGTCCGAATTCACTTTTACCGGCGACACGAAGCGCAGACGATTCATGCCGTAATTAATTCCCATCCGCACGCTTTTTATTTCCGTCGCTTCGTAAATAAAGCGGCTCAGCAATGACATGGTCAAAAAGCCGTGGGCAATGGTCGAACCGAACGGCGACTTGGCGGCGCGTTCCGGGTCGACGTGGATCCATTGATAATCGTCCGAGGCTTTGGCGAAATCGTCGATGCGCTGTTGCGTGACCGTGAGCCAATCGGTGACGGCGACTTCCTTGCCAACCCAGTCGTGTAACTCCTTGCAGTTTTCGAATTCCTTGATCGCCATGGAGGATTTTCCTTAACTTTTCGTAGTATATTGTCAACAAATTATAACGCCTTATGGACGGAGAAAAAGATGAAGTCGACAATGATGCATTACCCCCTCACGCTCAATCACATCTTAGAGCGCGCGGGAAAATTATTCGGCGCAACCGAGATCGTCTCGCGCCTCGCTGATCGTTCCTTGCATCGTTATACCTATACCGATTTTTGTCGCCGCGCGAAGCAATTGGCGGAGGCACTGCAGCAGGCTGGTCTTAAGCGCGGTGATCGCGTCGGCACCTTAATGTGGAATAGCTACGCACATATGGAATGCTACTTCGGCATTCCCGCCATGGGCGGTGTGTTGCATACCCTAAATCTGCGCCTGTTCCCCGAAGATATCGCCTTCATCGCCAATCATGCAGAGGACCGCTTCATCATCGTCGACGATGTGTTATTGCCCTTGTTCGAAAAATTCAAGGACAAAATCAAAGCGGAGCGTGTATTCGTATTTTCGCTATCAAGAAAGCCGACGCCTAGTGGCTACGAGGACTACGAGCAATTTCTCGCCAGCGCAAAAGGACAATTTCAATACCCGGACATCGATGAAAACGAACCTTGCGGCATGTGCTATACCTCGGGCACCACGGGCCAGCCTAAAGGTGTGGTGTATTCCCACCGCTCGACGGTGTTGCATGCCTTCATGGCTGCGATGCCCGATAGTACCGGTTACTGCAACGCCGATTCCGTGTTGCCGGTCGTGCCTATGTTCCACGCCAATGCCTGGGCGATTCCCTATGTCTGCACCATGGTCGGGGCAAAGCTAGTCTATCCCGGCCCATTTCTCGACGGCGAAAGTTTGCTCGAGCTTTACGAAAAAGAAAAAGTCACCATCTCCGCCGGTGTGCCGACCATCTGGCTATCGTTGCTGCAAACCTTGCAGCAAAATCCCGGCAAATGGCAATTAACGCCTGGTATGCGCATGACTATCGGTGGTTCCGCCGTGCCGGCATCGTTAATCAAGGCTTACGCGGAACTCGATATGGAAATCATACAAGGCTGGGGCATGACGGAGACCTCGCCCATCGCCACTATTTCTAAATTGGATCAAAACACGAGAAAACTCACGCCCGACGAACGCGCCGCCGCCGTCGCCCGCCAAGGCATCATCGTCCCATTCGTCGATATTCGCATCATGAATGAAGAAGGCGAAGCGCCGTGGGATGGCCAAGCGGTCGGCGAAGTGCAAGTGCGCGGACCCTGGATCACCGGCGCCTATCACAACCTGGAAAAATCCGAAGTGAGCTTCACCGCTGACGGCTGGCTCAAAACCGGTGATGTCGGCATGATCGGTCAAGACGGCTATTTACGCCTCACCGATCGCGCCAAAGACCTGATCAAATCCGGCGGCGAGTGGATCAGCTCGGTCGATCTGGAAAATTCCATCATGGGCCATCCCGCCGTAGCGGAAGCGGCGGTGATCGCCGTGCCTCATCCGAAATGGGACGAACGGCCGCTGGCGGTAGTCGTACTCAAGCCCGGGCAAGAATCGAGTGGCGACGAAATACGTGAGTTCCTGTTAGGCAAATACGCCAAGTGGCAAGTGCCCGACGGCATTGTGTTTGTCGATGCGATCCCGCGCACCTCAACGGGAAAATTTTTGAAGACGAAATTGCGGGACACTTATAAAGATTGGAAGTGGGTTAGCTGATCGTAGGGCAATGACGCACAGCCATTGTCCGCCGTATGCCAAACGTCACATGGGGCGGAAGGCGCATTCGCTGTTCCGCCCTACTTCACTCGGTCTTCTGTGATATCGCTACGGTAGGTCTCTGGGCCAAAGTAAATCGCTGTAGCGGTAAGTACCGATAAAACGATAATATAAATCGCTACGAACCACGGCGCGCCGCCACCTTGCATCAACAACCAAGTCGCGATAAAAGGCGCAGGACCGCCGGCCAATATCGATCCCAACTCCCGCGCAAAGGCGAAGCCGCTATAGCGGATACGCGGACCGAACAGTTCGGCGAAGTAGGCGGCTTGTGGGCCGAACATGCCGCCTACGCCGACCGCTATCGCCAGGATCAAAGCGAGCCAAATGAGGGGCGTGCTTTGCGTGTTCACCAGCATGAAAAATGGGAACGCAAACAGCGCGCAAAAAATCGCCGCGCCCATATAAACCGGTCGCCGGCCGATCTTATCGGATAACACGCTGAACCCGAGCACCGTGAAAATCTGCACGAAGCTCGCGATGACCAATCCCGTCAGCACCATATTTTTCGGCAAGCCTAAATTCTTGGTCAAGTAACTTAACGTAAACACGGGAAACAAATAGCCCAAGCCGTTTTCCGCGAGGCGGGCGCCGACCACGACGAAGAATTCGCGAGGATGGCGCTTGATCGCTTCCATCACGGGCGCACGCAAAACTTGGCGCTTCTCGACCGCTTGTTGAAACACTGGCGTTTCCATCACCTTGGCGCGAATATAGATGCCCAGCGCAATGACAAAGATGCTGAGCAAGAACGGCACCCGCCAGCCCCAACTCAGAAAATCCTCTTTCGGCATGGACGAAAAAAGCGCGAACACGCCTTGTGCGAGCAGGATGCCCAGCGTCACGCCGATGGGCGCGAATGCACCATACAGTCCGCGCTTACCGGGCGGTGCGTATTCCACCGCGAGGATCACCGCGCCGCCGTATTCCGCCCCAGCGCCGAAGCCTTGCACCAAGCGCAACACAACCAATAGGATCGGCGCCCAAATGCCGATGGAATCGTAAGTCGGCAACAGCCCGATCAAAAATGTGCCGCCGCCGACTAGCAACAACGTGAATACCAATACCGGTTTGCGGCCGATCTTGTCGCCTAAGTGGCCGAACACCAAACCTCCAAACGGACGCGCGAAAAATCCGACGCCGAAGGTCGCGAATGACGCGAGGATGCCCATGTTGGGATCAAGCTGGGGGAAAAATAATTCGCTGAACACCAGCGCGGATGCGGTGCCATAGAGGAAGAAGTCGTACCACTCGAGCGCCGAACCCACGGCGGACGCCATCATCACTCTGCGCTGTGCGCGATCCATGCTTTCCTCCTAACGGGCATTGATTGGTTTTGTCGCATCATACACTGAGCGGCAGCAATGCTCTTGAGTCGTTCCGACACGGCGAGCCGCTCGCGACGCTGTGTTAATCTCCTCCATCAACATCGATTCTAACTAGCGAGGAACCCATGGTTTCAGCGTCCGCACCCGCCATTCCCAGTCCAGGCCAGCCCCACGACAGTTTCACTAAAAAAGTGTGGCGCTTGACTTACCCATACTGGCAATCGGAAGAAAAATGGCGCGCGTGGGGATTGTTGCTGCTGATCCTCGCGCTAAACCTCGGTGGCGTTTATCTCCTCTATCTACTCAATAAATGGAACCAGGCGTTCTACGATTCTCTCGAGCAAAAAAACGCCACGGAATTTTGGAAGCAGATCTGGGTGTTTTGCACTCTCGCCGCGTTTTGGGTGCTGGTGTCGGTATATAAAGTTTACGTCGCACAAATTCTGCAAATGCGCTGGCGCAATTGGTTAAATCGAAATTTTCTAAATCGCTGGCTGAGCAACAAAACCTACTACCGCATGGAGTTGGCGCGTAACGAAACCGATAACCCCGACCAGCGCATCGCCGAAGACCTGAACAAATTCACCGGCGATACGCTTGGGCTGGCCATCGGCCTATTGAATGCGACGGTCACGCTCGTGACGTTTATCGGCATTTTGTGGGGACTCTCCGGGCCGTTGAAGTTTTCCTTGCTCGGCAGCGAGATCACCATTCCCGGTTACATGGTATGGGGCTGCATTTTGTACGCGCTGGCGGGGAGCCTGATCACGCATTTCATCGGCCGTCCGCTCATTCCCATCAATTTTCTACAGCAGCGCTACGAAGCGGATTTTCGATTCGACTTGGTTCGACTGCGCGAAAACAGCGAACAGGTTGCGCTTTACCAAGGCGAACCGAGCGAGCACAAACATTTATTGACTCGTTTTGACGCGGTAATGGGTAATTGGTGGCGTTTGACCAAGGCGAACAAGCGCTTGGGTTGGTTCACCTTTGGCTTCGGTCAAGCAGCGGTGATTTTTCCGTTTTTTCTGGCCGGGTCGCGCTACTTTTCCGGCGCGATTTCGCTCGGCGTGCTGATGCAGATTGCATCGGCGTTCGGCCGGGTGCAAGACGCGTTGAGCTGGTTCGTAGATAACTACGCCAATCTCGCCGCGTGGCGTGCGACGGTGGATCGATTGCTGCAATTTCAAGCAGCGATGAATCGCGTGGCCGATCAAACTCAAGGCGCTCAAGTCGAAACGCCGGTCAGCGTCGACGACTCCCTGCAAGTCGAAGATCTTACGCTGGCGCTGCCGAACGGCAACGTGTTGCTGAATGCAACGCAGCTCAGTATTCAACCGGGCGAAAAAGTGCTGTTGACCGGCGCCTCAGGCAGCGGCAAGAGCACCTTGTTCCGCGCCATCGCCGGCATCTGGCCCTTCGGCCGCGGAAGAGTAAAACGTCCCGGTGGCAAGCGCACGTTGTTCTTGCCGCAAAAACCGTATTTGCCGATTGGGCCGTTGCGCGATTCGGTCTGTTATCCGGGCAAACCCGGCGAATTTTCCGATGGCGCGATCATTGAAGCGTTGACCGCTTGCAAGCTCGAAGCACTGACCACTCGCTTGGACGAAAGCGGCCACTGGGCACAACAGCTTTCTCCAGGCGAACAGCAGCGCCTCGCATTTGCCCGCGCGTTGCTGCACAAACCCGATTGGCTGTTCATGGACGAAGCGACCTCGGCGCTGGACGAAGCCACCGAGCAAGAGATGTATCGATTGCTGAGCGAAAGATTAGCTCATTCGACCATCATCAGCATCGCCCATCGCCCGAGCGTCGGCGCGTTTCATACGCGCCAAATCAAGTTGTCGGCGGGCGCGGACGGCACGATGGCGTTGCAAGCGGCCTAGTTTACGGGGCCAGCGATTGATACTGGTTACTGTGAGCATGCCTGGAAGCCACTACCAGAGCGGCTCTCAGGCAATGCATGCTTGCGAACCAAGCTGCATAAGCCTCGTGGCGTGGTTACTTTGCTAGCAGCGTTCTGAACTTATCGGTCGCCGCGACTAATTTCGAACGTATGCCCGGCTCGAACGCTGCGTGGCCGGCATCGGGCACGACAATGTATTCGGCCTCGGGCCAGGCTCGATGTAAATCATCCGCAGAAATGATCGGACACACGCCGTCATAACGGCCTTGCACGATCACGCCGGGAATATGGCGGATCTTGTCGACGTTATTGAGCAGCGAATTCTCCGCCAGAAAAATATTGTGCACAAAGTAATGCGCCTCGATGCGCGCCAGACCCAAGGCCATCACATCGCTGGCGTAGTGGTTGATCAGTTGCGGGTTGGGCAGCAAGGTGGAACAACGGCCTTCGTAGATGCTCCAGGTGCGCGCTGCAGGCATGTGCACGGCAGGATCGGGATCGTTCAGGCGCCAGTAATAGGCAACTAGCAAATCGCTGCGCTCGCGCTTAGGGATGGGCGCGACGAAGTCGTACCACGCCTCGGGAAAGAAAGTCTTCAGGCCATACAAAAACCAGTCGATTTCGCTCTTGCGGCAAAGAAAAATGCCGCGCAGGATCAGCCCGGTGCAGCGCTCGGGATGGGTTTCGGCATAGGCCAACCCCAAGGTTGAGCCCCAGGAGCCGCCGAACACCAGCCAGCGTTCGATTTTAAGCATCTCCCGTAGACGTTCGATATCCTGCACCAGCAGAGGTGTAGTGTTGTCGATTATCTCGCCCAAGGGCTTGGATCGCCCCGCACCGCGCTGATCGAAAATGATGATGCGATAAAACTTGGGATCGAAAAAACGCCGGTGTTGCGGTGTCGCGCCGGCGCCTGGGCCGCCGTGCAAAAACACCACCGGCACTCCCTCGGGATTGCCGGATTCTTCCCAATATAGGGTGTGGAGCGCGTCCAAAACCATATAACCCGTGCGATTTACCTCGATTTCCGGATAAAAATCAAACAAATGCGCCGTTGGATTCAAATCATTCATGAAAACGATACCTTGTTAAATTTTGTGGCGTCTATTGACAGGGTTGTCACCCAGAACTTACATTCGGAGTAATTCATTCCCGTATTGGACTAGGCTAATGCTATACGAATTACACGAAGCGCAGCATGCCTCCCTCACACCGTTGCGCCTCTGGGCTAAAGCTACCGCCGAATTCTACGGTAATCCGTTCAGTGTGTTCAGTCACAACCCCATGTCGCGGGTGTTGACCGCCGGCGCCGATGTGGTGTTGCGCATGACCCAGCGCTACAGCAAACCGCCGTTCGGCTTGAAAGAAACCCTCATCCAAGGCAAAACAGTCGAGGTCAGCGAAGAGGTGATGCTGGATAAACCGTTCTGCCAACTGCTGCACTTCAAACGCGACACCAAGCGCAAGGATCCCAAGGTGCTGATGGTGGCGCCGTTATCCGGCCACTACGCAACCCTGCTGCGCGACACGGCGAAAACCTTCCTGCCCGATCACGATGTTTACATTACCGACTGGAAAGACGCACGCGCGGTGCCCGTCACCGACGGCCCGTTCCATCTCGACGACTACGTCGCCTATGTCCAGGAATTCATCGGCTTCCTCGGCCCTGATATCCATGTGGTTTCGGTGTGCCAGCCGACGGTGCCGGTGCTGGCGGCCATATCGCTCATGGCGCAACACGGCGAAAAGACGCCGACCACGATGCTGATGATGGGCGGGCCGATCGACACCCGCCGCAGCCCGACAGTGGTGAATAATTTTGCGTTAAAGCATCCGATCGCGTGGTTTGAGAACCGGCTCATCAGCCGCGTGCCGGCGAAATATCCTGGATTTGGCCGCAACGTTTATCCGGGGTTTTTGCAACTCGCTGGCTTTGTCGCCATGAACCCGGATCGCCACATCGATTCCCATAAGGATTATTTTTATCATCTGGTAAAGGGCGACGGCGATAATGCCGATGCCCACCGCAAGTTCTACGACGAATACAATGCCGTGATGGACCTACCGGCGGAATATTATCTGGATACTATCCAGGCCGTATTTCAAGAACACCAGTTGCCGAAAGGCGAGTTGATGGTGGCAGGCGAGCGGGTCGATCCCAGCGCGATCAAAACCACCGCGCTGTTTTCCATCGAAGGCGAACTCGACGATATTTCCGGCAATGGTCAAACGGAAGCCGCTCACGGACTCTGTACCGGCATCCCCGCGTCGCGCCACAAGCACCTGCTGGCGAAGGATGTCGGCCACTACGGAATTTTCAGTGGCCGCAAGTTCCGCGAGAACATTTATCCTGATATGCACGCATTCATCCGCAAGTACGCCTAAGAAACGGCAGCTTTGCGGTAGGAGGAGAACATGACCGACTCCACATCGCCTCAGGCAATGTTCGAGATGTTCCAGAAAATGGCGAATCCGTTCGCCTTTCCGCTGCAAAACTTTCTCATGCCCGGTTTATCTCTCGAGGAAGTAGAGAAGAAGATCAGCGAGTTGCAGGCGGTACATGCCTGGTTGCAAACTAGCCTGGGGGTGCTGGAAGTCAGTCTCAAATCCCTGGAATACCAAAAGGCGTTGCTATCACCCAGCACGTCCGAGCCGGAAAAAACGTCGCCCGCCGATAATCCATTTCTCGATCCGAAAAATTGGCCGTGGAATTTCCTCAAGGCCGAAGAATCCGCTTCCCCGGATCCAACAACCACTAAGCCGCGTAAGAAAAAAACCACTCCGAAGTAACTAAGGAACCTCTGATTAAGTTCCGCGCGGTCGCGATGGACTTAATCAGAGGTTCCCTAATACTTTCGGCCTAATACTTCTGGCCGATGCCAAATAGGCCATTTGGCATATTTTCATCTGTACCCTATAAGCGAATAATGACATTGCGGACTACACCAGCAGTTCTTGCTAGTGTTCACTGCCTCCTCCTTAGCCCCGCTTAATGCGGGGCTTTTTATTTCTTGATCTGAGGCCGCTATAATCCTGTCTAGGTTGTGCTATTTGAGTGGCTGTTGATTCACTAATTCTAGGGTGAGACGCAAAACGCTCATTTATCCAGAGACCGGTAAGTAGGTTACTCGGAGCACGCTTCCGTGCATGTATTCAAACTCGGCGCGGCGGGCTACATCGGCGGCTCGGTCGCCGCGGCTTTGTTTGCTCGCAGCGATCAGGTAAGCGGCCTTACGCGCAGCGCGGAAAAAGCGCGGCGCATTTTGGGCTGGCAGCCAAAAGGTAAAGATTTATTTCACGAAATCGAACAAGGCTGCTACCGCGAATTTCTAGTTCAGGAAAAGCCTTGACCACGCAAGCGTCATTTTTTTCTTTATCAGGAGCTCGTTCATGGACCCGGTCATCGCACAAAAATCTCCCTATATGAAAGAACTCAAAGCCGGCGACTACTGGTGGTGCGCCTGCGGACAATCGAAGAATCAACCGTTCTGCGACGGTTCCCACAAGGGCGGTGAATTTACGCCGATGAAATTCACTCTGACAGAAGACAAGCAGGTTTGGCTGTGTGGCTGCAAACACGCAGGGACGAAACCGTTTTGCGACGGGACCCATAAGAAGCTGGGTGATATTTATTTCCACTTTCACTACTGTCATTCCCGCGCAGGCGGGAATCCATAGTGCATTGCGACGCCAATGGTTCCCGCCTGCGCGGGAATGACAGCGCGTACGCGCGTCTCAATGTCGATAGACTGCCTGGACAGGCGTATGGGTATTGGCACGCAGGCCGATCGGCAGATATTGAGAGTTGCGAGTGAGTTTTCGTCTACCGAGTGTCGTATTTCGTCTATCTGAGCCCGTTGGTGGATCAACCGTCCCACGCCCATCCTTCATTGTTGCAACTGCGCTTTTAGGATAAAATTCTTCTTTCAAACTAGCCAAATTTCCCATGACCAAGTTCGTCTTCGTGACCGGTGGAGTGGTCTCCTCGCTTGGGAAAGGCATCGCTGCCGCGAGTCTTGGCGCCATTCTCGAATCCCGCAATATCAATGTGACCTTGCTCAAGCTCGACCCGTACATCAACGTCGATCCGGGCACCATGAGCCCGTTCCAGCACGGCGAAGTATTCGTCACCGAAGACGGCGCCGAGACCGATCTTGATTTGGGACATTACGAGCGTTTCGTCAATGTGCGCACCGGCAAGCGTAACAATTTCACCACCGGCCAAATCTACGAAAGCGTCATCAAAAAAGAGCGGCGCGGCGATTACCTCGGCGGCACGGTCCAGGTGATTCCCCATATCACCGACGAAATCAAGCGGCATATCAAGGAAGGCGCGCAAGGCCACGACGTGGCGATCGTCGAAATCGGCGGCACAGTCGGCGACATTGAATCGTTGCCCTTTCTCGAAGCGATCCGCCAGATGGGCATCGAAGAAGGCCGTAACAATACCTGCTACATACATTTAACGTTGGTACCGTATCTCGCTTCGGCGGGCGAGATCAAGACCAAGCCGACGCAGCATTCGGTGAAGGAGTTGCGCGAAATCGGTATACAGCCGGACATCTTGGTGTGCCGCTCCGATCGCCCCGTCCCCGAGGAAGATAGACGCAAGATCGCGCTGTTTACCAACGTCGCCAAAGAAGCGGTGATTTCCGCCCACGACGTCGAAAGCATCTACAAGATTCCGGTGATGCTGCACGAACAGATGATTGACGAAATTGTCTGTCATAAACTCGGCATCCTCGCCCGTGCCGCGGACTTGAGCGCTTGGCGCAAGCTGACGGAGGCGCAGGAACATCCGCTGTACGAAGTCAACATCGCGCTGGTCGGTAAATACGTCGATCTGACGGAATCCTATAAATCTTTGTCGGAAGCGTTGATCCACGCGGGCATACACACTCGCTCCAAAGTAAATATCCATTATGTGGATTCAGAAAGCATCGAATCCAAGGGCATCAATTGCTTGTTGGGCATGGATGCGATTCTGGTGCCGGGCGGATTCGGTAAGCGCGGCACGGAAGGCAAGATCGCCGCGGTGAAATACGCCCGCGAGAGCAAGATTCCCTATCTCGGCATTTGCCTGGGGATGCAGATCGCGGTGATCGAGTTCGCGCGCAACGTCGTCGGACTGGACAAAGCCAACTCCACCGAGTTCGATGCCGATACCAAACATCCCGTTATCGCGCTCATTACCGAGTGGCAGAATCACGACGGAAAGATCGAGCAGCGCGATGAAAATTCCAACCTGGGCGGAACCATGCGCTTAGGCGCGCAACCTTGCAACGTGAAGCGCGATACGCTCGCCTATCGCATCTATGGCCGGGACGTGATCGCCGAGCGCCATCGTCACCGTTACGAAGTCAACAATCACTACATCGATCGCTTGGAGAAAGGCGGCATGGTGATCAGCGCCCGCACCCAGGCGGAAAATCTCACGGAAATGGCGGAAATACCCGGCCATCCTTGGTTTTTCGGTTGCCAGTTCCACCCGGAATTTACCTCGACCCCGCGTAATGGCCATCCGCTATTCACCTCCTTCATACTCGCGGCGTTGGAGCGAGCGACAATGCGTGTCGCCAGCGCGAATGCGCCGATTTATGCCGGGGCGCAGATGAGCACCGTGAACTGATGCGGCTCTGCGGATTTGAGGTCGGACTCGAACATCCGATTTTTTTGATCGCGGGCCCGTGCGTAGTGGAATCACGCCAACTGGCGCTCGACACCGCTGGACAGTTGAAAGAGATTGCAGGATCGCTCGGTATTCCGTTCATCTACAAATCCTCCTTTGACAAGGCCAACCGCAGTTCCGGCAAATCCTATCGCGGCCCCGGCATGGATGCGGGCTTGAAAATATTAAGCGAAGTGAAAGCGCAGATCGGCGTACCGGTATTGACCGACATACACGAAATCGATGAAATCGCCGCCGTTGCCGCAGTGGTCGATGTGTTGCAAACGCCTGCCTTCCTGTGCCGGCAAACGGATTTCATCCACGCTGCCGCGTCCGCCGGAAAACCGGTCAATATCAAGAAAGGCCAGTTCCTCGCACCGGGCGACATGAAAAACGTGGTCGACAAAGCGCGCGAAGCGAGCGGCGTGGATAACATCATGGTGTGCGAGCGCGGCGTGAGTTTCGGCTACAACAATCTGGTGTCGGACATGCGTTCCCTCGCCATCATGCGCGACACCGGTTGCCCCGTGGTGTTCGATGCGACCCACTCGGTGCAATTGCCCGGTGGGCAAGGCACGAAGAGCGGTGGCCAGCGCGAGTTCGTTCCGGTGTTAGCGCGAGCGGCGGTCGCGGTGGGCATCGCTGGAATCTTCATGGAAACCCATCCCGATCCGGAGCAGGCGTTGTCGGACGGTCCCAATGCCTGGCCGCTACCTAAGATGAAAGAATTGCTCGTCACCTTGCAAGCCATCGACCAGTTGGTCAAGCAACAGGGCTTTGCCGAGAACAACTTAATTCGATAAGGACAATTCATGACTGCAATCGTTGAAGTAATGGCGCGGGAAATTCTCGATTCCCGCGGCAATCCCACCGTCGAAGCGGACGTGTTGCTGGAATCGGGCATCATCGGCCGCGCCGCCGTGCCGTCCGGCGCATCCACCGGCACCCGCGAAGCCGTGGAATTGCGCGACGGCGACAAGCAGCGTTACCTCGGCAAGGGCGTCCTCAAAGCAGTGGAAAACATCAACACGGAAATTTGCGAAGCCATCATCGGTCTTGACGTATCGGAGCAAAGCTTCATCGACAAAACGCTGATCGACCTCGACGGCACGGAGAATAAATCGCGCCTCGGCGCCAATGCAATGCTGGCGGTGTCGATGGCGGTGGCGAAAGCGGCGGCGGAAGAATCAGGCTTGCCGCTGTATCGCTACCTCGGCGGCGCCGGCGGCATGCAATTGCCGGTGCCGATGATGAACGTGATCAACGGCGGCGCCCACGCCAACAATAGCCTGGATTTGCAAGAGTTCATGGTCATCCCGCACGGTTTTCTGACCTTCCGCGAAGCGCTGCGTTGTGGTGTCGAAATTTTTCATGCGCTGAAAAAACTCATCGACGCGAAGGGCATGTCGACCACGGTCGGCGATGAAGGCGGCTTCGCGCCGAATCTACCGAATAACGAATCGGCGCTGCAGTTGATCATGGAGGCGATCGCCGCCGCGGGCTATCAAGCGGGCGAGCAAGTCTCTATCGGTTTGGATTGCGCCAGTTCGGAATTTTTCAAAGACGGCAAATACGATATCGCATCGGAAAATCGCAAACTCAGCGCCGCAGAATTCACCGACATGCTCGCGTCGTGGGTGGCGAAATATCCGATCATCAGCATCGAAGACGGCATGGCCGAAGGCGATTGGGCGGGCTGGAAAATCCTGACGGACAAACTCGGCAAAAAGAGTCCAGTTGGTCGGTGACGATTTGTTCGTCACCAACACCAAGATCCTGAGCGAAGGCATCAGCCAAGGCATCGCCAATTCCATACTGATCAAAGTCAATCAAATCGGCACGCTGTCGGAAACGCTGGCGGCGATCGAAATGGCGAAACGCGCCGGCTACACGTCGGTGATATCCCATCGCTCCGGCGAAACGGAAGACACCACCATCGCCGACATCGCGGTGGCGACGAACGCCGGTCAGATCAAGACGGGTTCACTGTCGCGCTCGGACCGCATCGCCAAATACAATCAACTGCTGCGCATCGAGGAGGAGCTGGGCGAAACCGCGAGCTACCCCGGCCGCGGCGCTTTCTACCAGGTCAAATAGCGGGCAACCATGCGCTGGCTCACCCTCGCGTTAGCCGCCTTGCTGATACTGGTTCAGTATCCCCTTTGGATAGGAAAAGGCGGCTGGTTTAGAGTCGTGGAATTGGAGGAAAGAGTTAAAGCACAGCGCGACATCAACGCCAAACTCAAAGTGCGCAACGACACCATGAGCGCCGAGGTGAGGGATCTCAAAACCGGCACCGAAGCGATCGAGGAACGGGCGCGCGCGGAACTCGGCATGGTCAAGCCCGATGAGATTTTCGTGCAGTTGATCGACGTTCCTAAGCCTGCGTTCCACCCGGCAAAACGCATCGCCGCTACCGCCGATGGCGTGGCGCCTTAGTCCTTATAATTCTCGTAAAACACATAGTTTGTCGAGTAATCGCTAATCTCGAAATAAACTTTTTTCTCGCCGGAATCCGCGACAAAGTTTTGATTTTCGTCGACATACCCATAGCCGAAACGGTAAGAGCGGGCGCCGCCGTCGGACGTGCCCATCGCGGTGGTCATCTTGTCGATTTTGATAAACCGCATGGCCAGTTTGTCGCCGGTATAAATATCGAGCACGCCGTTGGTGCCGGTCCAGTTTTGAATGCCGCGGGAAAACTGGTTTTGTTGTTCCTGCGTACAGCCGGATAATATGCCGATGGCGCCGCTCAACAGCAGAATGGATGAATACACTCGCTTCATGAAATTTCCTTTTCTCGAAAATAAAGTCGCTCGAACTCGAACTCGAACTCGAACTTTAACCAGCACCCATCATACTTTGTTAAGCTAACTTTGGTATCGTAAACCCCTAAGCGTTATTCAACGAGAATGAAAATCCAGCCTCACATCCGCATTCGTATCCCTTTGGGTGACGACTACGCCATCGGTCCGGGGAAAGCCGATTTGCTCGAAGCCATCCAGCGAACCGGATCGATCTCCGCGGCAGGGCGCGAATTGAAAATGTCCTACCGGCGCGCGTGGCTGCTGGTCGACACGATGAATCGCTGTTTTCAACAACCGTTGGTGGAAACCGCCACGGGCGGTGCGAGTGGCGGCGGCGCGCGAGTTACCGTGCTGGGCATCGACGTGCTGAAACGTTATCGTAAAATCGAGAAAAAAGCTTCCGCTTCGATACGTGAGGATTTGGATGCGTTGGCCAAATTCTTAGCGCGCTCTCCCTCACCCTAGCCCTCTCCCAGCAGAGAGAGGTGATTTACGCCCTTCTCCCTCCGGGAGAAGGGCGGGGATGAGGGCAAGAGCTGCCATCACACTATAGACGTTTACTTGCCAGCGCCAAACTCGTTTAACAGCGACGCCAATGCGCGCTTCTCCCCCGCCGCGGTGATAAGTTTCTTACGCGCACGGCACTGACGCTTCAACGTTCCGAATAAAACTCACGATCCGTTTCCGACCCGATGCAAAAGCTTGGCGAGCGCGCGTTCGTTGCCGACCGGATAGTAGCCCGGATAGTCTTTGCCCAACATGCCGATGTTGCCCGACATTTTCGAGGCGATTACCGGCACACCCGCCATCAGCGCTTCCGACACCACGTTCGCTCCGCCTTCCATACGCGAGCTGATAACCATGACCTTGCTGCGGGCAAGATAACGCCTCGCTTTCCAATGAGGCACCTCGCCGAGCCAATGGTAGCGCGGCTCTTCAGCCATGATGGCCTGAGCGGCGCGAGTAATCTCGTTGTCCAGGGAGCGGCCTAATTGGGTGACGCGGATGTTTGAGTTGGGCGGCAAATGCTTCAGCGCGAGTGCTGCGCGCAGCGGATCTTTCTCGTCGCGCAAATGCCCGATAACCGTAACCTCAAAACATTTTATTAGCGGCGTATGGTGCGCGATGGGTTTGGCCGATTGATAGACCACGCGGGTTTTTTTCGCCAAGGCGGGCGTAAGTTCCTTCAGGCCCATCTCCTGTAACACGACCATGCGAGTCGCGAGCTGCATCGATTGTTTCGCATCGGCATCGACGCGAATATCGCGATACAGATCGGTGCCGGTGAGCGCGACGATCAAGGGCTGATCGGGATGGGCCAGAGCAAATCGCTTGATGGAATCGTGGCTGCGGCGCGCATGTAGCGCAAGCATCACGTCGACCGGCTCGCCATTCCAAATCGTTGCAACCGACACACGGTGGCCGAGCGCGCGCAACATCGCCGCCCAGCGGCTGCTGGTGTGGCTATTACCGTTGCGCGCCCATTGCGCAGCCGGTGTGATCAAGGCGATTTTCACGATTAGTCGATTCAAGCTACACTGCGGAGCGTACCCGAATCTCTAGAGTTCTAAGCAAGACAAGGCGCGAAGGAAAAATTGTGACGCAGCATATAGGTAATATGTAAGGAACAATTTTTCCTGAGCAACGCAGTATTGCGACGAAATCGGAATAAAAAGCTTCCACTGTCATGAATGCAGCATCCGCTTACCCCACTGCTGTTAAAGCAATGGCTGCTCGATACGCGCGAACGTTCCCTTGCACTTTGCGCAGATCTCGACGGAGAGCAATGGCTAGGCCCGCGCCTTGCCATCGTCAATCCACCGTTGTGGGAGATCGGCCATCTCGGCTGGTTTCAGGAGTATTGGTGCCTGCGTCATCGCGGCGAAAATCATGCGCCGCTGCCTTCGTTATTTGCCAAAGCCGATCAGTTCTACAACTCCGCGACCGTCGCCCACGACATTCGTTGGGATCTGCCGCTGCCTGACATTGATCAGACTCAGCGTTATCTCGAAAACGTAACGGACGCAGTATTGAAACGGTTAGAAAAGGAACCCAACAACCCTTCCTTACAATATTTCGCACAGCTCGCCGTGTTTCACGAAGACATGCATGGCGAAGCATTTTTTTATACACGACAGACATTAAGCTACCCGAGACCCAGGCTAGGAGCCAATATCCATGCGGCTTCCAGCGATATGTTACGAGGCGATGCGGAGATTCGTGGCGGACGATTCTTGCTCGGCGCGAAGAAAAATGATCCGGGCTTCGTGTTCGACAACGAAAAATGGGCGCACGAAATCGATGTGCCGAGTTTCCGATTGGCCAAGGCCGCCGTCAGTAATGCCGAGTATCTAGAGTTCGTCATGGCGGACGGATACACGCGGCGAGAATGGTGGTGTGACGCCGGATGGAAATGGCGCGAGCAAATTCAGGCGCAGTATCCGCTTTACTGGCAGCAACGCGACGGCGTTTGGCATGTGCGCGAGTTCGATACTTGGATACCATTGAGCGAAAGAAAAGATTCAGCAATTGTTTTCGTGAATTGGTACGAAGCCGATGCCTATTGCCGCTTCGCCAAGCGCCGTTTACCAACGGAAGCCGAGTGGGAACTCGCGGCGAGTGGCGTCGATAAGCGCTGCTTCCCATGGATAGAAAACACTGTCGGCCTGGAGCCCGCTTCCAGAGCTAATCTTGACGGCATAATGTCTGAGACCGGCTCTGTGAGCGCGTTTCCAGCCGGCGATACACCGGAAGGCGTACGCCAACTGTGGGGCAACGTGTGGGAATGGACAGCCGATTGGTTCGCGCCTTACCCCGGCTTCGTGCGCGATCCGTATAAAGAATATTCCGAGCCGTGGTTTGGCGATCACAAAGTGTTGCGCGGCGGCTGCTTCGCCACTCGCACGCGCTTACTGCGCAACACTTGGCGTAATTTTTATAAACCCGACCGATGCGATGTGTTCGCCGGTTTTCGCACCTGCGCCTTGGATTTGTGAAGACGATTACCTCGCGGGACAATCCGCTGTTCAAGCAGTTGCAAAAACTCGCGCAATCGTCGCGCGAGCGCAAGAAGATGCAGCAGACGTTGATCGAGGGTATTCATCTCGCGCAGACTTACCTCGACGCGATCGGTTTACCGCAGGCACTAGTGATCAGCGCGAGCGGCGTTCGGAACATCGAGATCGAAGCGTTGATTGCTCGCTGTTCGCCGCTGGCGCCGACGATTCTGACCGATGCTCTGTTCCACGAACTCTCCACCCTCGAGACACCGGTCGGCATCATCGCGCTGATCGAAACGCCTGCGCCCGCAGCAATCCCGGCTGACATGGATTGCTGCGTCGTGTTGGAAGAGATACAGGATCCAGGCAATCTCGGATCGATACTGCGCAGCGCCGCCGCGGCGGATGTGCAACACGTTATCTTGTCGAAAGGCTGCGTGTTCGCGTGGTCGCCGCGAGTCATCCGTGCGGCCATGGGCGCTCATTTTCTGCTGACAATATACGAACAGCAGGATTTGTTTGCTGTGCTGAATAATTTTCGAGGAAAGAAACTCGCCACTAGTTTAAGCGCGAATAAGTCGATATACGACATGGATCTGAAAGGCCCACTTGCGTTGATGATAGGGAACGAAGGCGCGGGTTTGTCTCAAGCGTTGTCTGCCTTGGCGAATGCTACGGTAACGATACCCATGCCGGGGAAAATGGAATCGCTCAACGCCGCCGCGGCGGCTGCGATTTGTTTGTTTGAGCGGGTGCGGCAACTCAAATCTCTCTGACTTTAAGTACGAAAAGTTCGAAGGTGAAAGTCCTCTCCTATTGTCATTCCCGCGCAGGCGGGAATCCATAAGGCGCTGGCGGTAACAAAAGCACTATGGATTCCCGCTTTCGCGGGAATGACACAAATTTTTCTTCCGTTATGCAACCCTAAACAGATGCCTAAAACACCCGCCGCACTAAATGCGCCTGATGCAGTATCGTCGTCGAAATTTCCTCGATCGACTTATCGGTCGAATTAAGCACCGGAATGCCGCTAGAGCGCATCAGCGCCTCGGCGGCGGACACTTCGAAGCGGCAATTCTCCAATGTCGCATACTTGCTGCCGGGCCGGCGTTCCTCGCGTATGCGGCGCAGGCGCTCGGGCATAATTGTCAAGCCGAACAATTTTCGTTTGTGTTGCTGTAGTCCCGGCGGCAATTTCATGTCGCTTAGATCCTCGGGCAACAGCGGATAGTTCGCCGCCTTGATGCCGAACTGCATCGCCATATAGAGCGACGTCGGCGTCTTGCCGCTGCGCGACACGCCTATCAAGATCACTTCCGCATCGCTGAGATTTTTTTCTGTGCTGCCGTCGTCGTGGCTCAAGGTGTAATTTACCGCTTCCATGCGCGCATCGTAGACCAAGGTGTTGCTGAGGCTGTGGGAACGTCCGACGCTGTGATTCGATTGCGCGCCGAGTTCGGTTTCCAGCGGACCAATGAATATCTCGAAAAAATCCAGTAACAATGCATCGACGCTGTGGATGATCGCGCGCAAGTCGTTGTTGACCAACGTGCTGAAGACGATGGGGCGCATGCCGTCGTTTGCCGCGGCTTGGCGTACCGACATCACCGCCGCGTTCGCTTTCTCGATATTATCGACGAAGGGAATGGTGATGCGGTTAAACGTCACATCGTCGAACTGGGTAATCATGGATTGGCCCAGCGATTCCGCGGTTAGGCCCGTTCCATCCGAAACAAAAAATACGCTGCGCTGACTGGCCATGGTTTTATGTGAAGGCAATAGAAGATAATAAGCAGCTATAATAACGGGTTTCCGAACTCACAATCCTAGAGGCGGCAGGGATGGCTCAACGATACGTTGCATGGTTTCGCGATCTGCGCATGACCGACGTGAATGAAGTCGGCGGCAAAAATGCCTCCCTCGGAGAAATGATCAGCCAATTGACGCAATCCGGCGTGCGGGTGCCGGGTGGTTTCGCGACGACCGCCTTCGCGTTTCGTGAGTTTCTGCAACACAACAAACTGGAAGAAAAAATCGAAGCGGTATTGAGTAAACTCGATGCCGACGACGTGAATGCCCTCGCCCAAGCCGGCGGTCAGATTCGTCAATGGCTGATCGACGCGCCGTTTCAACCGGCGCTGCAAGACGCAATCACAACCGCGTATAAGCAAATGCTGGCGGAAGCCGGCGCCGATATTTCCGTCGCAGTGCGTTCATCCGCGACGGCGGAAGATTTACCCGATGCCTCTTTCGCCGGCCAGCAAGAAACTTACCTCAATATTCACGGCCTCGACAATATTCTTATCGCCGTGAAACATGTGTTCGCGTCGCTGTACAACGATCGGGCGATTTCTTATCGCGTCCATAAAGGATTTGTGCATAGCGAAGTCGCGTTGTCGGCGGGCATACAGCGCATGGTGCGCAGCGATATCGGCGCGTCCGGGGTCATGTTCACCCTCGACACGGAATCCGGATTCAAAGAGGTGGTGTTCATCACATCGAGCTATGGCCTGGGTGAAACCGTGGTGCAAGGCGCGGTGAATCCCGACGAATTCTATATCAGCAAGGTCTGCTTAAAAAATAAGCGCCCCGCAATACTTCGGCGGAGCATCGGCTCCAAGGCGATCAAGATGATGTTCTCGGATGCGCGGGAAGCGGGTAAGTCCACCGTCACCTTGAACGTGAGCGATGCCGAGCGTAAACGCTTCTCCATCGGCGACGCTGAAGCGGAAGAGTTGGCAAAATACGCCATGATCATCGAACAGCATTATGACCGTCCCATGGATATCGAGTGGGGCCGCGATGGCGTCGATGGCAAACTTTATATTCTGCAGGCCCGTCCCGAGACGGTAAAATCGCAAGGCAAGCAAGATAAATACAGCCGCTTTCGCCTGCTGGAAAAAGGCGAAGTGTTAACCACCGGCCGCGCCATCGGCCAAAAAATCGGGGCGGGGACAGTGCGCATCGTCATGGATTCCAGCGACATGGATCAAGTCAAACCCGGCGATATCCTCGTCACCGACATGACCGATCCGAACTGGGAGCCGGTGATGAAGCGCGCGTCGGCCATCGTCACCAACCGCGGCGGCCGCACCTGCCATGCGGCCATCATCGCCCGCGAATTGGGCGTGCCGGCCATCGTCGGTTGCGGTGACGCGACCGAAGTACTAAAAGCGGGTTCGCAAGTCACTGTGTCGTGCGCCGAGGGCGATACGGGCAATATCTATCGCGGCAATCTCAAATTCGAAATCCTCAATTTGTCGCTGGAAAAATTGCCCGAGTTGCCGGTCAAGATCATGATGAATGTCGGCAATCCGCAGCTCGCCTTCGATTTTCAAGGGCTGCCGAATCACGGCATCGGCCTGGCGCGGCTGGAGTTCATCATCAGCGCGATGATAGGCATGCACCCGCGCGCGGCGCTGGATTACCCCGATTTGCCGGAAGATTTACGCAAAGAAGTGGAGCTGCGCTGCGTAGGTTACGCCAACCCAAAAACGTTCTACATCGATAAGCTTACCGAAGGCATCGCCACGCTTGCGGCGGCTTTCTATCCGAAAAAAGTCATCGTGCGCTTATCGGATTTCAAGTCCAACGAATATCGGAACTTGATCGGCGGCAGCGTTTACGAGCCCCACGAAGAGAATCCGATGATCGGCTTTCGCGGCGCGGCGCGTTACATCGCCGAATCCTTCGCCGATTGTTTCGAGATGGAGCTGACGGCGTTGCGCAAAGTTCGCGACGACATGGGCCTCACCAACGTCGAAATCATGGTGCCCTTCGTGCGTACCTTGGGCGAAGCGGATCGCACCTTGGATATCCTCAAGAACCATGGATTGGAACGCGGCAAGAACGGGCTGCGCATCATCATGATGTGCGAAGTGCCGTCCAATGCCATCCTCGCCGACCAATTCTTGCAGCGCTTCGATGGTTTCTCCATCGGCTCGAACGACATGACCCAACTCACCCTGGCGCTCGATCGCGACTCAGGCCTAGTCGCCGATTCCTTCGACGAACGTGACCCAGCAGTCAAACAAATGCTGCATCTAGCGATCCAAGCCTGCCTCAAAGCCAACAAATACGCAGGCATCTGCGGCCAAGGGCCATCGGATCATCCCGACCTCGCCAAGTGGCTGATGGAGGAAGGCATCGAGACCATGTCCCTCAATCCGGACACGGTGGTCGAGACTTGGCTCTACCTCGGACGCGAATTGGGCCTGACCAGAGCAGGAGAAAGTACCGGAGAAATTGACCGGATAGGCGAAAAAATTTAGAATACATGTTTTGCCGATTAAGGGTCGTTAGCTCAGTCGGTAGAGCAGCGGACTTTTAATCCGTTGGTCGGCAGTTCGAGCCTGCCACGACCTACCAATAGCGGCGCGGCTCTCCAGGATATCGGAGGTCGCGCCTTATTCATTAGTGTGCCGGTTTTGTGCCGGAACCACGTAGTATCATCTTTGCAATTGCTTTCCTCCCTCGCCTCGTCTGAATTTTGAGCCTAAAGTAATTTAACCCTCATTTCAAAACATCTTCCCTAACTTTCCTCAAAGTAATCGCTGTCGATTTGCTTGACGATATAGGTCACTTCGGCGCTAACGCCAACATCGTGATCGATCATCATTTCGGCTAATCGTAGTCCATCGATTAGCACGATTCGAGTCGAAAGATTTGCTGTGTATGCTTTGGCATCCGCAGTAAAGTCTGAAGTTGTTATCATGACGCCCTTGTGTGCGCGATGCCCTTGCAGCGCGCCAGCAAAAGCTTGGACATGGGGCCTGCCGACATTCGCCTCCCAACGCTTCGCTTGAACGTATATCGAATCCAACCCTAGACGATCTTCCTCGATTACGCCATCAATGCCACCGTCACCAGATCGCCCCACCGCGCGAGCTGCGCCCTCGCGGCCACCCCCGTAGCCCATCGCAGCAAGCACATCGATGACGATATTTTCGAATCGCTCCGGACTTACTCCCCGCAATGTTTCGACAAGTTGCGATACGAGGCTTGCGCGTAAAATTTGATATGAACGGTCCAGAGCTTCTTCCGGCGATTCCTCCTGTGACGAATCATCACCTGAAACAGCTTTTGCACTCACGGTCTCGACACCGCTTCGCTCACGGAATTCCCGAAATTCCACAAACTCGCTAAGCAAACTGTTGTCAATCTTGGATGGACTGCGCGCGAGAACTTCCCGCCCACGTTCGGTGATCTCGTATACGCCACGCGCGGGTGTGTTCGCCAGACCCGCTTGCTTGAGATAGGTCAGCGCCCATCCAGCGCGGCTTCGATACACTGGCGATTTGCCACTTGGCAGCATTAGAATTCGATCTTCTGCCGACAATGCCAATGCGTCCGCCACGGCGTTCATCATGTGACCTCTGCGCACGGGGCGCCCGTCTGCCGTTAGCCGCAGCGCAGGAAGCATGAAAGTTTCGTAGTTAGGTATAGACATAAACTTTAACCCATTTGTGAATTTGCGCCGGCGCCGAACTCATATTTTCCTGAGTTTGCTTTTCGCCAAAAACGCACTCATATCGACTTGGTGCGGTGGGGTGCCAATTCCTCAGGTCCGGTGCCGGATACAACTTGCGTCGCCCGGCCGCGAATGGCGAGTTCCCGTTCGCGCAGGGCATCGAGCATACGAAGCTTTTCCCCTATCGGCCGCGCGGCAAGGTCGCGGCGCAGCGCGCGTTTGCTGTCGAGAATCTTTTTTAGGTCAACACTCATGGTTCATCGCCAAGAAATTGCGCCCGGTTCCAGACAAAACGTAGCCCCTACCGCACCACCGATAGCGTAAGGCTCAATCACTCCATCGGCCTGCATCTGGTTGACGACCGCGATGACTTCTTTGATATTCATGTTCGTAACATATCACGTGACCACCGAACTTTATCAGCTTACCCTTTTCCCAGGAATTGCACACCCATGGCATTGCCGGATCGGTGCGCATGGCGCACGCGGAACGTTAATTGGCCAGTACGCAGAAACAAATCCGCGTGCGCGATGCACACCCTACCTGCGATTTATACTTCATCGTGCCACGAGGCAATACCAGCTTGCCTCGTGGCAAGGCATGCCTGAAGTGCCGCACCCCTATTGGCTGTTAGGCCGATGCGTTTGCGGTGGCTTGTTCGGTACGTTGTGGATATTGTGCCGTGGAACTCTGGATCGACTGCGAATTTCCTTGGCCAAGAATGATCACGCGATCCGCCGAGGCGATCGTCTCGGGCCGGTGCGCGATGATGAGGCGGGTGAGCTCGAGTTGGCGGATGGCGTCGTTCACTTGGCGTTCGCGGCTGACATCGAGGTGGCTGGTGGCTTCGTCCAGCGCGAGTATTTTCGGTTGTTTGTAGAGCGCGCGGGCGAGCAGCACCCGTTGTTTTTGTCCGCCGGAGAGCGTGGTTCCCATGTCGCCGATCAAGGTGTTGTAGGCCATGGGCATCGCGACGATGTCTTGATGCACGCAGGCTAGTTGCGCGCACGCTTCGATTCGCGCTTGATCGGGTTCGGGATCGAAGAAGCAAATGTTGTCGGCGAGGGAACCGGCGAATAGTTGATCCTCCTGCATCACCGTGCCGATTAGGTTGCGATACTGGGCGCCGAGGCGCTGCACGTTTTTTCCACCGACCAGCACTTCGCCTTCCGATGGCGTTAATAGCCCGAGGACGATTTTCAGCAACGTGGTTTTGCCGCAGCCGGAAGGTCCGATGATGGCGACCGATTCACCTGCTTCGATTCTGAGATTGACGTTATGCAACACCCAGGGCTCGGCGTCGGAATAGCGAAAACTCAGATTATTCACCTCGATCGCGGCAGATAACGGCGCCAACGCGGTGGTATCGGTGAGAGCTTCCGTCTCGGGTGTAGTCAGCGCGATATCGGCTACGCGCTCGGTGTGCAGCGCGAGCATTTTGAACTCGATACCCTTTTCGATGAAGCTCGTCACCCGCGTGGTGAACTGTTGTTTATAGGCCATGAACGCGAACAGCATGCCGATGGAAAATCCGCCATCGAGTACCAGCAAGGCGCCTAGCCAGACGACAATGATATTCTCGACGCCGAATAAGCTGCCGTTCAAGGTGTGGAACAGGATGCCGAGTTTTTGCACGCGTATACCGGCGTTGAAATTATCGACCAGCAAGTTTTCGTAAACTGTCCGGCGTTGTACTTGGCGGTTGAAGAGCTTCACGCTTTGAATGCCGCGCACCGTCTCGAGAAAATTCGATTGCTGGCGGGCGGCGTGTCCGATCTGCTCCTCCTGGGCTTGCCGCAAAGGCCGATACAAGGTGAGGCGCAGCACGCCGTAAAGCGTCGCCGCGAGGCAGACCACCAGCGCGAGCTTCCAACTGTAGATCACCATCATCAAACAGGTCACGATCGCCATGGCGCCATCGATGATCGCTTCGATGAAACCAGTGGTGAGCGTGCGCTGAATTACGTTCAGCGATTCGAAGCGTGAAGCGACGTCACCCAGATGACGCTTCTCGAAATAATTCATCGGCAACTTCAGCAAATGGCGAAATAAATTGCTCACGAGCTGCAGGTTCAAAGTCGTGCCCAACACCATCAGCACCCACGAGCGTACCGCGCTTATGGCCACGTGGACCAACGCGAGCAGCAAGAACCCAATGCCTAACACGGTCAGGAGATCGCGGTCCTCCGCGACGATGGCGTGATCCGTCACCAATTGCATGAAGAACGGGCTGACGATGGCGAATATTTCCAGCGCGGCAGCAAGCAAGAAGACCTGCGTCAGGGTGCGCTTCGCGCCGGTGACGCGCCCGATTAGTTGCCTCAAGCGTATCTGTTGCTTTTCTTCTCGCGGCGCGAATTCATGCGTGGGCGTGAGTTCCAGTGCGACGCCGGTGAAGTGCTTCGATGCTTCGGCGACACCTAGATGACGAACGCCACGACCCGGATCGTGCAAGGTGAGTTCACTGCCCTTTACTTGCGTGAGAACGACAAAGTGATTGAAATCCCAATGCAGGATCGCCGGCAACTGCAGCTTGTCGAGTTGCTCGAGTTCCACTTTTAGAGGACGCGAAGCGAGTTTGAGTTGACCGGCGATTTGGATTAGTTGATTGAGGGTCGCACCTTTCAGCGAGATGGAGTGATGACGGCGCAAAGTCGCAAGATCGCTGCGATAACCATGATATGACGCTACCATCGCTAAGCAGGCAAGGCCACATTCGGCTGCTTCCGTTTGCAGGACAACGGGAGTGGAACGGCGCCCGGAGAACTGTAGTAATCGATTCATCACTTAAACTTTCTTGGTGACGCTTAACAAAGGATCGAACACCCAATCGATGATGCGGCGATGATCGAGCCAGATATCCGCATCCAGCAACATGCCCGATTGCAGCGCGATTTTCTGGTCGTAGGCTTGCACCGATTGCGCGTCCAAGGCGACGGTGACGCGATAAACCGGTTCCTGAGGCGCGATGGGAAGCTGGGTATCTTGTCCGGTGATAAGCGTTCGGGAAATTTCGGTGATACGTCCACGGTGGCTGCCGAAGCGCTGATAGGGAAACGCCTGGTAGCGCACCGCCACCTCTTGATGGGCAGCGATGAAGCCGATGGCACGGCTCGGCACCAGTAACTGCGCTTCCAACACCGCGCCCGTCGGCAGTATCGACAGTAACGCGCTTTGCGGTTGCGCCGTTTGGCCGCGTTCCGCGAGGATGGCGGTAACCGTGCCATCTCCCGGCGCGGTGATGACGATAGTGCGGCGCGCTTCGTACTCAGTCATTTCCTGCTCAAGGGAAGAGATGTCGCGCTCGATCGCGGAACGCTGATTGGTCGCGCGCAGATCGGTGGACGTCACGTCGTGGCGCAAGGTATTGATGTCGCGCTCCAGCGCCGTGCGCGTGCGCATCAACGCTTGCAGCCGCGCCTGTTGCTCCAGCAGTTCTTCGTTCTTTTGCTGTGCCTGGACGGCCGATACGAATTGATTTTTCATCAGCGTGCGATAGCGCGCGAGGTTTTCCCGGGCGCTGGAGACGCGCAGTTGTTGTATACCCATCTCACCGCGCAATTGTCCAAGTTCGGCTTCCATGCCGCGGATGCGCTGTTGTGTGGATTGCACTTGTATGGTGTCGATGGTGCCTTGCTTGGCGAGTTCTTTTTCCAAACTCGCGCGGCGTTGTTTCAGTTTCTCGATGGCGCTAGCTTGAGTTTCCGCGCTTTCCCGGGAACTGCGTTCCGTCGACAACACGAATAACGTATCGCCGCGTTTCACTTGCTGGCCCTCTTTCACATGCTTCTCGATCAAGGTGCCGGCTTGCGGTGCGAAAACTTTGATGAGCCCCTTGTCCGGTGCGAGGTAGCCCGAGACGTGGGTCTTGCGCGTGTACTCCGCGCTGAAGGCAAACACGATTACCGCGGCTGCGAATACCACAGCAAAAATCGTGAGCAAGGAGAACGATATGGGACGCACCAGCACAACGTCGCCCAAGGATTTTTCTCGATTAAAGTCGAGGGCTTCGCGACGAAATAGGTCTCGTCTCATGCATCGTTCTCCTTGCTCACGGACACTAGCAACTGTAGTTTCTTGTTGAATAACTCATCATCAGGCCGTAGTCGTGTACCCCTAGATAGCTGCAGTTAGCGGCACCGCAGATAGCATCCAGGTCTTCGCTGCTCAGTGCTTGCACATCGAAGAAATGGTTGTCGTCGTTGTCGTCTTGTTGCTCGTTGTTAATAAACATGTTCATTTGGATTTCCTTTTAAGTGAGATTGTTTTAAATCACCGTGGGATCAGCCGCCATGCGTAACGCTTCTGCGTTCGCGGGATTGCTGGACGCAACTTGGGGGCAGCGAAAACATGCTTCGCGGCCCTCTTGCCGCCACCATTTGCAATCGACGCGGATAGTGCAAGGCGGTAGCTTGTCCTGCGCCTTCGCCACGAAACGCACGGTCTTTTCCACTAAGCGGCACTGTCCCGTTTCGCCGGCGAAATGTTGGCAAGCTTTGCCAGCACAGGGCCCCGCGAAACGAAACACTTCGGTCGGCGCGACGGGCCCCGAGAGCGCGAGCAGTTCATCGGTGATGGGCATCGGCTTTTCAAAGGGCTGCCAACGGGGTTCCTCGACGGTTCCCGTGACTATCCCAAAGGCAACGCTATCCGGCCAGCCGGGAAACGTGCTCGGGCAAAGGGGCCATTCGCGCTTTTCCATGATTAGCCGCCGAAGGTCTTGCCTGCGATTTCGCCAGGATTCACATTGAAATCGTTCACCACAGGCCGGAACCAGTACGGATCGATTTTGATGCCATAGATGAACGGATCCTTCCAATAGAAGGTAGCGCCGCCGCTTACGCTATTGACTTGCTCGTCGCTGAGCTCGATACCGGCTTGCTTGCGCGCTTCGACTGCACGTTGAACGGCAGCCGCTGCGGCGCTTTCGATTTGGCTAATCGCCAGGGTGGAACGCTTGATTTCGTTTGACATGATTTTCTCCGTAAAAGGTGATTGGGTTAGAAACTAAACATCATTCCGAAGTCGCCGCCTCGCGGTGGCAACGGTTGTGGATTGAGTGCAACGTAATCGATGGAATCGAGTACGTTCACCATGCCTTTCGGACGGGGCCAGCCGGGGACGCGGGTGCCACACCAATCGGTTTCCCAATCGAGGTAGCCGCCGGATACCTGAGCGAGTTCTTCCGAATTCAGGATCGACGCATTGAGTGTTGACATAATGTTTTCCTTTTTTGGTTAAAAAAACTGAGCTGCTGTTGCCTAACTTAAGAGAGCCCGTTGGGAATCTCTGAGACGAACTATAGGCGGGGATTCTGGACTTGAATATTGGCCTGAAGTAGTAGCCAAAACGGCATAGACTTGGCCAAAAGGTGTAGAGACATGCGCCAGGAACCGCGTCCTTATTGGCTTTCAGGGCTATACTGCGCCGAATGTCGTTGCTGGAATATCGGCATGCATTTACAATCAAAGGCTGAGCCTTACGTAACTCGAAGCGATCGACTATCAAAGACCTCGTGACCCTCACCCTGTATCCCTCTCCCGAAGGGAGAGGGAAATGACTCCCTTCTCCCTCCGGGAGAAGGGTCGGGGATGAGGGAGAACACATCGGGTATTACGTAACGAAGAATTATAGAACCTCAAAAACACGTTCCAGCACTCATCGCCCATGTCTTCCACAGAAGAAAACCGCCGCCCCATCAAAGCGCGCTCCACCGTATGGGCGCAGTCGCTGGCGCGATTTCTTGCGCGCAATAACGTATCGCCTAATCAGATTTCCGCAGCGAGTGTGGTCGTCGCCGCCATAGGTGCGGCGGCGTTGTTGCTGTTGCCTAAGGTCGTCGGGCTGATTGCTTGTGCTGTGGCGATACAACTGCGGCTGATCTGCAATTTGTTGGACGGCATGGTGGCGATCGAAGGTGGAAAGAAATCCGCGCTGGGCCAGTTATATAACGAGTTCCCCGACCGACTTGCCGATTCCATTTTCATCGTCGCGTTGGGTTATGCGATCGACGTTCCCTGGCTCGGTTGGCTGGGCGCACTCGCTGCGGCGCTGACCGCTTATGTGCGCGTATTCGGCGGCGCCATCGGCTTGGCGCAGGATTTTCGTGGACCCATGGCGAAGCAACATCGCATGGCGGTGTTGACCATCGCCTGCATCGTCGGTGCGATCGAATGGTCGGTGTCGAAAACGCAAAGCGGTTTGACGATCGCAGCCTATGTAATTGCGTTCGGTGCGCTCTTAACCTGCATCACCCGCACAATCGCAATCGCGCGCCAACTCAATAATCCGGAGCGATGATTTTGTTGCTATCCAATTCACTTATCACCGCGGTCAAGCTTATGGTAGGGGCCTATCCACGCTGGGAAGGTACGGCGCCGAGCGACACGCAACGGATTTATTTCGCCAATCACTCCAGCCACATGGACACGCTGGTATTGTGGTCGGCATTGCCACCCGCATTGCGCGCCCAAACCCGTCCGGTTGCGGCGAAAGACTATTGGGGCGGCAGCGCATTTCGGCGTTACATCTCGGGCAAGGGCTTCAATGTCGTGCTGATCGAGCGCGCCCGCCAAGACCGTAGCGTCGATCCACTACAGCCGCTGTACGACGTGTTGGCGAGCGGCCAGTCGCTGATTATTTTCCCGGAAGGCACCCGCAAGCCACAGGCGTTACCGGATCCATTCAAGAGTGGTCTATATCATTTGTCGCAGCGTTTCCCCGATGTAGAACTAGTACCCGTGTATCTGGAAAACCTGCATCGCTCTATGCCCAAGGGTACATTCTTTCCGCTGCCGGTGATCTGCACCGTGCGTTTCGGCGCGCCGCTTGCGCGCGATGTGAACGAAACAAAAGAAGCTTTCTTGATCCGGGCGCGGCAACAAGTCGTGGCGCTCGCATGAGCGTGCAGCAGAAGTTTTATTGGCTTATCGGCGGCGTCATCGTCGTGCTCGGTATCGCCACCGCCATCGGCGCGCTGTTGAAAATACGGGTCACGAGCGATAGCGGTCGCGCGGTGGTCGACAACCTCAATCAGCGCACCCGCGCCTGGTGGGCTATGGTCGCGATATTCGTATTGGCGTTCTTCATCGGTAAGAATGCGACCTTGGTGTTGTTCGGCCTCATTTCGTTTCTAGCGCTGCGCGAATTCATCACCCTCACGCCGACGAAATCCGGCGATTACTACCCGTTGGCGCTGGCGTTTTTTTTGCTGGTGCCGCTGCAATATTATTTGATCGGTATCCAGTGGTATGCGCTTTTTTCCATATTCATTCCAGTGTACGGATTCCTGCTATTGCCCGCCTTCGCTGCCTTGGCCGGCGATGCGGACGACTTCCTGGCGCGCATCGCCAAAATCCAATGGGGTGTGATGATCGCGGTTTACTGCGTGAGCCACGCGCCGGCGCTGCTGTTGCTCGATATTCCCGGTTATTCGGCGAGCGGCCAAAACGTGTTGCTGCTGTTTTATTTGCTACTAATCGTCCAGATGAGCGACGTGATGCAATACGTCTTCGGCAAGTTATTCGGCAAAACGAAAATCGCGCCGGTGGTCAGCCCATCGAAAACCGTCGAAGGATTTATCGGCGGCGGCGCCAGCGCCGTCGCCATCGGTGCGGCGATGTGGTGGATCACACCCTTCACCCCGCTGCAAGCGGCAGGCATGGCATTGATTATCGTGCTGATGGGATTTTTCGGCGGCCTGGCGCTCTCCGCTGTCAAACGCAGCCTGGGCGCAAAGGACTGGGGCACGATGATTGAAGGCCACGGCGGCGTCATGGATCGCATGGACTCCGTCAGCTTCGCCGCGCCGATTTTCTTTCACGTGACTCGTTATTACTTCACGCCATAGAAACACATGTAGGGTGGATCAAGCGTAGCGGATCCACCAAACGCCAGATGGTGGATCCGCTGCGCTTGATCCACCCTACCCGATTTCGTATTTATTTCCGATCTTCGGTAACGTCGGCTGCCAACCGAGTTCGCCGGCGATTTTCGCCGCGAATATTTGCATGATGGATTGCTCGCCGTGGACGATGAATGTTTGTTTTGGCGCCAGCGCGAAATGTCCCAGCCAATCGAGCAACGCACGCTGATCGCCATGGGCCGAGAGGCCTCCTAGCGTGTAGATGTCCGCTTCCACGCGAACTTCGTCGCCGAATATTGTGACGACCGGTGCGCGATCGACGATGCGGCGGCCGAGCGTGCCTTCGCCTTGGTAGCCGGCGAACAATATCGTGTTTTGCTTATGGCCTAGACGATGTTTGAGATGATGTTTGATGCGCCCCGCCTCGCACATGCCGCTGCCGGCGATGATGATGGCGCCGGAGCGGATATCGTTCAGAGCCATGGAGTCCTCTACGGTTTCCGTAAAGCGAATTTGAATCGGATGTTTGCCGCTGCGCATCTCATGGGCGAGTTCCCGGGTTTCCTCGTCGAGGGATTCCAGATTGTCGAGCGTAATTTTCGTTGCTTTCGCACCGAGCGGCGAATCGATGAACACCTTGAGGTTCTTGAGTTTTCCCTCGCGCGTAAGCTGTAACAGCATGAAGATCAACTCTTGCGTTCGGCCCAAGGCAAACGCGGGAACGATGACATTGCCTTGTTTTTTATGAAAAGTATCGTCGATCGCTTTGAGCAACTCCGCTTTGGTATCCGTCAGGGTCTTGTGCAAGCGATTGCCGTAGGTCGATTCGACCAACAGCACATCGGCCTCTCTTATCGGCGTCGGATCGCGCACGATCAGGCGCCCGGGCTGACCGAGATCGCCGGAGAACACGATCTTTTGTGTCGCTTTATTTTCCGTGAGCCACACTTCGATGCTGGCGGAACCGAGGATATGGCCCGCGTCCTGAAAGCGCACACGCACCTCATCGTGGGCGTTGAATTCCGTTCCGTAGGCCACGTCGTCAAGCTGCTGCAAACAAGCCTGGGCCTGCGCCACGGTATATAACGGCGCCACATCGGCGCGCGCACCTTTGCTTTGTTTATGGCGGCGCTTGTTTTGCCACAGCGCTTCAGATTCCTGAATATGCGCGCTATCCAACAACATGACTTGCAGCAAGTCGACGGTGGCGTCCGTCGCATAGATCGGACCTTTGAAACCGAATGCCGTTAGACGCGGTAACAGGCCGCCGTGATCGGTGTGCGCGTGAGTGAGCAAAACAAAATCGATTTCCTTAGGCTCGAACTGGAATGCCGCCAGGTTCTTGCGATAGGCTTCCGGCCCGCCTTGGAACAAGCCGCAGTCGACGATGAATTTCACTCGATTGGTTTTAACTAAGTAGCAAGAGCCGGTGACTTCTTGTGCGGCGCCTAGGAAGGTGATGTCCATGGATTCGATCGGTGATTGAGCGTGGCATTCATTCTACGCTCGGATCGAATCCCAGCAAGCACCGCGCCACGAGCCAATACCAGCGCGGCTTTCCAGTAGTGCCCTGCCAGGAGGCAAGCTGGACTTGCCTCCTGGCGCAATTGTTTTTCGCCTCAGCGATTATCCAAACCGAGGCTGCGTCTAAACTCGCGATAATTAGTCGGCCGTTCGCGCGCGGCGATATAGTCCTTGGGGAACCAAACGATGCTCATCTTCACTCGCTGGATCGCGTCGAACGTTGTTTGCTGCGGCTTGTCGTTTTTGAGCCGGCCATTGGTATCGTATACCTGATCCAAAACGATCGCGAAACGCGTGCCGTCGGCAAGCAGCGTGTTATCGGTCAGCGGAAAGTCGAACCACGACAATTCGAAATCGCGGTTCGCGAGTTCTGTTTCTCCACCGGGTTTGATCGCATAAATGCTGACGTCCACATGAAACGTTTCGCTGTCCCAATTGGGTTGACTCACGGTGAGGTACAACCGATGAGTGCCCGTTGGACTCTCAATGGCGATGGGCTCGCCGAAAGTTTTTACTAAGGCTTGTTCATGCTTCAACTTGGCGGCGAACGCGGGATCGAGATTCGGCAAGCCGATGTCGAGTTTTTGAGTTTGCGCACCGTCATCGTTGCTGCCCCTGCCGCTGCTACGGGTCAACATCGCCGTCTGGCGCGAGATCACTGTTCTCGCGACGGAGCGGAACGAGCGCCGTGCCGCGTGGGCTGCGTCCGCCTTTGCTTTATCGATGTCGGCGCTCTCGCGCGCGAGCCGCGCATCGACATGGCTCAACAAAGGTTTCAAGCCGATGTGTTCGTGAAAGTTGAGCGACAATAATTCCGCCAATAACTGCTCGCGCTCCAGCGACACATCGCTGCCGGACCTCGCGCCGGAGATCGGATCCACGAGCTTGGCAAACATCTCCGACCGCAGTTGACTATCCGCTTTCTCGCGTTCGCTCAGCAAGGTCGATGCGGTCAGCGACGCCTTGTAGTGATCGGCAAGAACGGCCACGAGGATGGTCGCGATCACCGGCAGCAACTTCACGATCCAGTCAAGGATTTCGCGAACCCACGACTTGAACTCCGCTGCCGTTAAAGAATTCGATGCGTTGTCTTCCGCGGCGCCGTCACGGCGTTGATCGACATCAGTTGCTGGAAAAGTTTGTACGCCATCCATCTCACACCTCCGTTGTTGCGCTAACGCCGCCAACTGCCATCGGCCATACAGGTGAAGGGCCCGACCTTGTCGCCGGTTTGGAAAGTCTGGCCGTCCTTTTGACAAACGGCAAAAACGGAAGTACTTAAACTAAACAGCAACACAACGGCAAGAAGTGATTTCATCGCAGCGCTCCTAACGAATTTCGCTAAAAAAGATATCGGCTCAATCCTTCTTCGGTCGAACCGACTCATATGTTAGTTAGGTTACGCGCTTTGGGGGATCGCGCAATTGGACAAAAGTCTTACAACTTTCGATATAAGCGCAGCGCAGCCAAGCTGCGAGTCAATAGGGGCGCGGTTATTAGAGGAGAACTTCTATGAAGGAGTTTGTTGCGGCGGAATGTAGGGCGGGTCCCACCCGCCATTCAAGCGTGTGGAAATGGCGGGTGGAACCCGCCCTACATTCGTGCAAATCTCAGTTCTAAGATAGGTTGGAGTTACGCTTTAGGCGCCGCCTGATACAGCGGCATGACCTTCGATATATTGTTCTGCAAATCTTTGATGCGCGTATCGTGAGATGGGTGCGTGCTCATGAATTCCGGCGGTCCGCCTTTCGCTGCTTCCGCCATTTTCTTCCACACATTCACCGCCGCGTTCGGATCGTATCCGCCGCGCGCCATTAGTTCCAAACCCATCACGTCGGCTTCGGTTTCGTGGGTGCGGCTGTGAGGTAAGCCAAAGGTGACCTGCGCCACCATGCCGATCAAGTTTGCGCCGCCCTCGCCAAGGCCCAGCACCGCGGCGCCGACGCCGACCGCCGCCTGCTGTCCCATTTGTTGCGACATGCGTTCGCGGCCGTGTTCGCGCAAGGCGTGGGCGATCTCGTGACCCATGATCGCGGCGATTTCCGAATCGGTGAGTTTGAGCTTATTGATAATGCCGGTGTAGAACATGATCTTGCCGCCGGGCATGCAATAGGCGTTGAGCTCTTCGCTGGTCTGCAGATTGACTTCCCACGCCCACTTCGGCGCGTCCTCGCGGAATACGCCGGTATGGGGCGTCAAGCGGTTGGCGATGGTGCGCAGACGGGCCAAGTTTGCTTGATCGGTATTGAGGGCGCCCTTTTGTTTCGCTTTGTTCAATTCCTCTTGATAAGCAGCAACGGCGGAAGCATCGACCTGTTCCGAGGACAAGCCACGGAACATACGCTGCTTACGCTCGACACCGACCGTGCCGCTACTGGTGGTATTAACCGATTGGCAAGCGACTAAGGCCGTAAGAACAAATAAGACGCAGATTTTTTTCAACATACTCGACTCCTTTTCACAACACTATTATTCGAAACCCTGTTTCAGCGCTTCTTCCACGCGCTTAGTCGCGATCACATCCATGCCCGCGATGGCTTGCTTCGGCCGATTCGCCGCAGGAATGAGCGCCCGAGTAAAGCCCAACTTCGCAGCCTCTCGCAAGCGCTCCTGCCCGCGCAACACCGGGCGTATCTCGCCGGTCAAGCCCACTTCGCCGAACACCACCATCTTGTCAGCAAGCGGCCGATTCTTGAAGGACGACACGATCGCCAATACCGCGGCCAGATCCGCCGCAGGTTCTGCTATCTTAACGCCGCCGACGGCATTTACGAAGACATCTTGATCGAAACAGGCGATGCCTGCGTGGCGATGCAACCCCGCGAGCAACATCGCGAGGCGGTTCTGCTCCAAACCCACGCTGAGGCGGCGCGGATTGCCCGAATGACTTTGATCGACCAGCGCTTGTATCTCCACCAGCAATGGCCGCGTGCCTTCCTGCGTGACGGTTATGCATGAGCCGGCGACCGGCTCGCTGTGCTGGGAGAGAAACAATGCCGACGGATTGGCGACCTCCTTCAGCCCTCTGTCCGTCATGGCGAATACGCCGAGTTCATTGACGGCGCCGAAGCGGTTCTTGAAAGCGCGAACCAAGCGAAAACTGGAATTGGTATCGCCTTCGAAATACAACACCGTGTCGACCATATGTTCCAGGACGCGCGGACCGGCGAGCGCGCCTTCTTTGGTCACGTGGCCGATCAAGATCAACGCCGTGCCGCTTGCCTTCGCCACCCGCGTGAGTTGCGCCGAGCATTCACGCACTTGCGCCACGCTGCCGGGCGAAGAAGTCAGTGCCTCGGTGTATACGGTTTGTATGGAATCGATCACCGCGATTTTAGGTTTTTGCTCGGCGAGAACCGACTGGATTTTTTCCAGTTGGATCTCCGCCAGCAACTTCATCGAGCCCGCTTCCAATTGCAAACGCTGCGCGCGCAATGCGATTTGCTGCAACGATTCTTCGCCGCTGACATAGAGTGTCGAGTGCGTTGCCCCCATGTGCGCCAGCGCTTGCAGCAGCAACGTTGATTTGCCGATGCCCGGATCGCCGCCGATCAGCACCACGCCGCCCGGCACCATGCCGCCGCCCAACACGCGATCGAGTTCGGCAATGCCCGTGGTCATGCGCGGTATCGCTTCGGCCTTGATCGCCGACAACAACTGCACGCTGCCGCTCGCGGTCAGCCCGCTAAAACGATTACCTTTTGACGCCGTCTCTGCAACGGTTTCGACCAACGTGTTCCACGCATTGCAATGGGGACACTGGCCCTGCCAACGCAAGGTCTGGCCGCCGCATTCGGTGCAGGTGAAAACTGATTTTGTTTTGGCCAAGCAAATCCTTTTGTGAGACTTCGAAAATGAGGTTCTTCTCCCTCTCCCCTCGCGGGAGAGGGCTGGGGGTGAGACGAGGGTTTCAGGGAGCACGCTCCCTGCTCGTCGAACGGCGTCCCGATGCATCGGGACGCGCGCCCTGCAAGGGAGGGTAGTGGCCGTAGTTAGTACCCTCCCTCACCCTAACCCTCTCCCAAAGGGAGAGGGGATTGGTGATTGTGGTTATCGTTCGATCACCGGCACCCGTGGCGCGATCGCGCACAACAATTCATAACCCACCGTCCCGGCGCTGCTAGCGACCTCGTCCACCGGCAATCCCGCACCCCACAGTTCCACCGGGCTACCGATGCGCGCTTGCGGAACCTTACCGAGGTCGACACAAATCATATCCATGGAAACGCGCCCGGCCGTCGTTACGCGCTCGCCTTCCACCAGCACCGGCGTGCCCGTCGGCGCGTGGCGCGGATAACCGTCGGCGTAGCCGCAGGCGATCACGCCGATGCGCATCGAGTGCTCGGCGCGAAAACCACTGCCATAACCCACCGTTTCACCACTTTGTAAATTTTGAATGGCGATGATTTCGCTGGTAAAAGACATCGCCGGTTTCACACCTATGCCGGGGCCGCTGCGATCAGCAAACGGGCTTGCGCCGTAGAGCATAATTCCGGGCCGTACCCAATCGGCATGGGTCTGGGGATAACGGATGAGTGCGGCAGAATTTGCCAGGCTGCGTGGGTGAGACAAACCTGCCGTTATCTCGCGGAACAACGCGAGTTGTTCGCGCACACCGGCCGGCTCGTCGGCAGTAGCGAAATGAGTCATCAACGTTAGACTCGATAGCCGTGCTTGCCGCAGCGCCGACATCGCGCTAGGAAAATCGTCTGGCTTAAAACCAAGGCGATTCATGCCGGAATTGATTTTAAGATGCACGTCGAGCTTGCCGGGAGCCGCCTGCTGGAGCAAGCGCAATTGTTCCTGCTGATGTATAACTGTCGCGATATGGTATTCATGCACGAGACGCAGTTCCTCGCGATCGAAAAATCCTTCCAGCAGTAATATCGTTTGATCGAAGCCGGCTTCGCGTAGCGTTATCGCGTCTTCGATATTCAGCACCGCAAAACCAGCAGCCTTTTTCATGGCGGTCGCAGCGCGCAATACGCCGTGTCCATAGGCATTGGCCTTCAGCACCGCCATGACCTTGGATTGCGGCGCGAGCTTTTGTGCGACTTGCAGGTTGTCGTGCAGTGCGGCGAGGTCGATTTGGGCTTTGATGGGGCGCATGACTTAAGACTGCTGATTGCCCGTGGCAGGATTGGCGGGTGGGATCCGCCCTACTCTTTTATTTAAACTCAAACTCAACTAACTCCAACGTAGTCTCGCCGACATTTTTTACTACATAGTTCGCAGCCGTTTCGCGCCATTCGAACTGCGCTAGGTCCAAAGAGATTTTGCTCGATTCACCGCCATTCATCGACTGTTCGATGACGCCCGCGGTTTGCGCCACTCTTACACTGCGGCCCGGCAAGGTCAGCGGGCCGATGGACTCGCCTGGTTTTAACGTCAATCGATAACCGCGTACCCGCTCGTTATCCAATACTTTTTTTACCATACCACTTTCATCCAATGGCGCTCCACCAGCGCCCAACGGTGCATTGCTGAGCAACTCTATGCCGATGGCGCGGAACGGTTTGCTGTCGACATTGGTGAAGCGATGGGTGTAAGCGCCTTGCGAAGCGCGGTAGTAACCGATTAATCCGGCGGTGATATTCAAGTCCGTTTGCGGTTTTCCGGGTATGTCATTTTTCAGCAGAGAGGTGCTCAACATCACGTAGGGGTAGTCTAGGGAGTGGGTGTGATACAGCGTGCCCTCGCCGGGTAAAACCTCGACGTCGAGAACGCGCACCACTTCGTTGACGAACTTCGGTCGGTGATGTGGTTCGTCCTTTGCATCGACGACTTTTTCTTCTGCCCAACCGCTGCCCGCGACGAGCAGCGATAAACATGCAAACAATAAACTCAATTTCTTCACGTTAATAAGTCCCCTGCGCAAAATTCTGAAACTTGGTGAACTGTCCAAGGAAGGTCAGGCGCACGGTGCCGATCGGGCCGTTACGCTGTTTGCCGATAATGATTTCGGCGATGCCTTTATCTTGGGAATTTTCGTTGTAAACCTCATCGCGGTAGATAAACAGAATCACATCCGCATCCTGCTCGATGGCGCCCGATTCGCGCAAATCGCTCATGACCGGACGTTTGTTCGGGCGTTGTTCCAGCGAGCGGTTAAGCTGAGATAACGCGACCAGCGGTACATTGAGTTCCTTCGCCAGCGCTTTCAATGAGCGCGAAATTTCCGAAATCTCCGTCGCGCGATTTTCACCTTGACTGGTGGCCGACATGAGTTGCAAATAGTCGACCACGATGAGACCCAAGCCCTTGTGCTGCCGGTGCAAGCGCCGCGCGCGGGCGCGAAGCTCCAGTGCCGTCAGCGCTGCGCTTTCGTCGATGAACACCGCCGCGTCGTTCAAGCGGCCGAGCGCGTTGGTAAGGCGCGGCCAATCGTTATCGTCGAGGCGGCCGGTGCGCAGCTTGTGTTGATCAAGCCGACCGGTGGACCCGAGCAGGCGCATGGCGAGCTGGGTTCCCGCCATCTCCATGCTGAAGATGGCGACGGGCAATTTGCCGTCGAGCGCGACGTGCTCCGCGATGTTCAACGCGAAGGCAGTCTTCCCCATGGAAGGTCGCCCGGCGACGATGATAAGGTCGCCCGGTTGCAGGCCGGAGGTACGCTCGTCGAGATCGGCAAATCCGGTGGCAACCCCCGTGACATCGGACGGATTGTCGCGACTATAGAGCATGTCGATACGTTCCACGACTTGGGTCAGCAATGGCTGGATGGCGCTGAATCCTTGATGTCCGCGCGAACCGGCCTCGGCGATTTTGAAGACCTTAGCCTCTGCCTCGTCGAGCAGTTGCCGCGCCTCGCGTCCGGCGGGGCTGTAGGAACTGGCGGCGATCTCCGTGCCGATCTCCGCGAGCTTGCGCATGATGGAGCGCTCGCGCACGATCTCGGCATAACGGCGAATATTCGCGGCACTGGGTGTGTTATTCGAGAGCATGCCGACGTACGCCAGCCCACCGGCGGACTCGAGTTCGGCGTTGCGCTCCAACGATTCGCCGACGGTAATGACATCTGCCGGACGGTTCGCTTCGATCAGCTTGGAAATATGCTTATAGATCCGGCGATGATCGTCGCGATAGAAAGTCGTCCTCGCCGACCAGGTCGGCGATTTTGTCCCAAGCGACGTTCTCCAACATCAGCCCACCGAGCACCGATTGCTCCGCCTCAATGGAATGAGGCGGGACACGCAGCAGGTCGAGTTGATTGTCGTTGGGCATGGAAGATTACCGGGGATCGATGATTATTTTACCAGGCCTCGGCATCAGCTCCGGGATCAATTCGTAAAAAATTCGTTGAATGCACGAATTGTTTCCTCGGGCCTTTCCTCCGGAATGAAATGCCCGCAATCGATCGCGAATCCGCGCACATCAGCGGCGCGCTCGCGCCAGCAAGCGAGCGGATCGTACGCCGAACCGACTAGTCCTTTGCCACCCCATAACACCAGTAATGGCGCTTGGACTTTAGTTTGTAGATCGGCTCTATCGTGTGAGAGATCGATGCTCGCGGCGGCGCGATAATCTTCGCAAGTAGCGTGGATACACGCGGGATCGCTAAATAAGCGCACGTATTCCTCTACTACTTCCTTTGGAAACGCATCTATATTGCTCCCCCAGCGGCCCAGCCTGGAGGTCAAGTAATAGCGCGGGTCGTAGCCTATCGTCCGTTCCGGAAAATCGAATGGTTGAATCAGAAAGAACCAGTGAAAATAACTGGTGGCGACGCGCTGGTCGATGTCATCGAACACTTTCAAGGTCGGAACGATATCCAGCACAGCGATTTTTTTGACTGCCGCGGGATGATCGAGCGCCAGGCGATGGGATACGCGGGCGCCGCGGTCATGGCCGGCGAGATAGAATTCCTTGAAGCCCAATGCGGCCATGACCTCGACTTGATCGAGCGCCATGGCTCGCTTCGAATAGGGAAAATGATCGTCGCTGGTTTGCGGTTTACCGCTCTCGCCGTAGCCGCGCAAGTCGGGCACGACCACGGTGAATTCCTGCGCCAATGCCGGCGCGACTTTGTGCCACATTAAATGGTTTTGCGGATAACCGTGCAGCAATAATAGCGGCGGCCCGTTGCCCCCCGAGGTAACGTGAATTTCCGTACCGCTGGTTTTTATCCGCTGTGTTTTGAAGTTTTCGAACATCCCTCCCCCTTAGCTAGTAACCCCATAACGAGACGGCTCGCGCTTTCGTGGCACGCGGCGTTCATGGTATAAAGCCGCTTGGCCAGTGATTTGTACAAACTAAACCAAAGACTGCTGTTGTCGCCTCTATTCTAGCCCTTTCATGCCGCTAAGTTTTTATACGATCCTCGCAGCGCAGTTTTTTTCCGCGCTTGCCGACAACGCGCTATTGCCCGCTGCTATTGCGTTGCTGATCGAACTTAGCGCACCTAAATCTTATGTCCCAATCCTGCAAGTTTTTTTTGTTGTGTCCTATATTGCGTTTGCGCCCTTCGTCGGCGCCTTGGCCGATGCTTTTCCCAAGGGCCGGGTCATGTCCATCAGCAATGCGGTGAAGTTTGTCGGTTGTCTAGCCATGCTATTCGGCGCGCATCCGTTGATTGCCTACGGCATTGTCGGCTTCGGCGCCGCGGCTTACTCCCCGGCGAAATACGGCATCCTCACGGAATTATTGCCGCCGAGTAAACTGGTGACGGCGAACGCATGGATGGAAGGCCTGACGGTCGCCGCGATTATTCTCGGCCTAGGCTTGGGCGGCTATCTACAGAACGGCAATCTCTACGCCAAAATCGAATCCATCCATCACATTCCGCTGCTCAACTCGCCGGCGCAAATGGCGATCGCGCTGATTTGCTTACTTTACATCGTCGCTGCGCTATTTAATCTCTACATTCCGCGTTTGCCGATCGATCACAAGCTGCCGAAAAAGAATCCGCTGTATATGATTCACGATTTTTGGCACTGCTTTAAATTGTTATGGCGCGACCCGCTTGGCCAGGTATCGCTGGCGGTGACTACACTATTCTGGGGCGTGGGTGCGACGCTAAAAATCGTCATCATCGATTGGGCGCAAAAAGTCTTAGGCTTCGGTCTGGACAAGGCCACCTATCTCACCATCGCCGTGGCGGTGGGTATCGCCATCGGCGCCGTGATCGCCGCGATGACGGTGAAGCTCGAACAAGCGGTAAAAGTATTGCCGGTCGGCATACTCATGGGCGTGTTGATAGTCGGCATGATCTTCGTGCACGATTGGCGTATCGCCGTCGTATTCTTCATTGCCATCGGCGCGGTCGGTGGGTTCTTTGTCGTGCCGATGAATGCGTTGTTACAACATCGCGGCCACACGCTGATGGGCGCAGGTCACTCCATCGCAGTCCAAAATTTCAACGAAAACTTGAGCATCGGTGCACTGAATGCAGTCTACGCCGGCATGATCTGGGCGCATTTTTCCATCAACGCCATCACGATTATTTTTGGCCTGTTTGTCGGGTTGACGATGTGGTGGTTATACGTAAAACACCGCAACGATAAACCGGTGTAGATACTTAGAAACCTAACTGATGTCATTCCCGCGCAGGGTGTAGCAGGGAATTCGGCTTGGACACAAGCCGCCTGCGAAACGGTTCGGACTTGCAAGTCCGAACGCGCGCTGCAAGCGGGAATCCATTCAGCGTCACCTTTTGCGAACGCACTATGGATTCCCGCCTGCGCGGGAATGACACAGTTTTTTGCCCAATGTCTTTACAAAGTCTTGAACTATTCCACACGGCGGCACGCGTTCACATTTTTCAACCGACCTTCCTAAGCGCCAATACCCGTGCGGCTGTCAGCCGATGCATTGCCAGCAAGCAGTATCCACGCGGCTTCTGGCTTGGGTACTTTGCTAAAGAATAAACGGCCTATTCGGCAACTCATTCGGATTGCGTTCACCCGCCGGAAAATGCCGCGCAAGCAAAGCGGAAATGCGTTGTACGCCTAGCAACGAGCCGGCTTTGAAATCACCGCCGCGAAACGCTTGTTCCATTTCGTGGCAAATGGTTTCCCACTCCGACTGCTCGACTTTCGCGGCGATGCCGCGATCTGCGACGATCTCGACTTTGTGATCGGCCAGTAAAAGATAAATCAACACGCCGCTATTCAATTCGGTATCCCATACCCGCAACAAGGAAAATACATCGAGCGCACGCTGGCGCGAACGCAGGCCATACAGCAACGGCGGCAAATCCAACGCCGTCTCGATGGCAAAGCGCAGTTCGCCGCTGTGCAGGGTCTCGGATGTTGCGATTTCCTGTTCGATGGCGATAAGCGTCTCATGGGGAAAACGCGTACGCAAATGCAAACTCGTCGTACAAAGATGTTTCAAAATGCGGCCGAAATCCATCACCATTCTCCCGACGCGCCGCCGCCGCCACCGAGGCCGCCACCGCCGCCGCCAAAGTCGCCGCTTGAGCCACCGCCCCAGCCGCCGCCACCGTAACCGCCGCCCCAACCACCCCATGGACCACCCGTTGGGCCGCCATGACGGCCGCGGCTGCTCCAGCCGTTCACCGGACTGACGGCGCCGGCGAAAAGATTGAACAAGAAGGCGAGTATGCCCGCGACGGCGGCAACACCGAACACGCTTAAGACGATCCACGTAATCACACCGGTGACACCGCCGGCGATGATGGAGCCGAAGAAGCGCCCGAAAATCGCGCGGAATATCGCGCCGGACACGAAGGCGAGCAGAATCACCAACGGCAAAGCGCTAAGCCAACTGTCTTCGTTGTAGCTTTGCTTTTGCGGCGCCGGCAACGGCTCGCCGTCGACGACTTTCAGAATACGATCCACGCCCGCATCGATGCCGCCGTAAAAATCGCCATGCTTGAACAACGGCGTAATCACTTCCGCGATGATGCGTTTGGCGATCGCGTCGGGCAGCGGACCTTCCAAACCGTAACGCGTTTCGATGCGCAGCTTGCGATCGTCTTTGGCAACGACTAACAGCGCGCCGTCGTCGACGCCCTTGCGGCCGAGTTTCCAGGTATCCGACACCCGCAGCGCGTATTGCTCGATGGTTTCCGGCTGGGTTGTCGGCACGATCAGCACGGCGATCTGACTGCCCTTGCGCGACTCGAACATTTGCAACTTTTGCGTCAGTGCACTTTGCTCTTGCTCGGATAAGGTGCCGGTCAGATCCGTGACGATGCGCCGTTCGGGAACCGCTACCAGGTTCTGGGCGAAGACGCTACCGAGGAAGCAGAAGAGCGCGGCGAAGAGCCATGCTCTCGCCGCGTTCAGAGTGGTCATGGAGAATTAAACGGCGATTATTTCTGTGTCGCCGGCTGCGAGAAATCGACTTTCGGTGGCGTAGAAATCGCTTTCTCGTTTTCCACCGTGAAGTTCGGTTTAGTCTTATAGCCGAACACCATCGCCGTTAAATTGCTGGGGAAAGAGCGCGTAGTCACGTTGTAAGCTTCGACCGCTTGGATGTAGCGATTGCGCGCCACGGTGATGCGGTTTTCCGTGCCCTCCAATTGCGCTTGCAGATCGCGGAAATTCGCATCGGATTTGAGTTGCGGATAATTTTCCGAAACGACCAATAACCGCGACAAGGCGCTGGAGAGTTCACCCTGGGCCGCTTGGAAATTTTTCAGCGCTTCGGGATTGTTCGCGAGTTCCGGCGTCATTTGTATCGAGCCGACTTTCGCACGCGCGTTTGTGACCTGCGTCAAGACGTCTTTTTCCTGTTGTGCAAAGCCTTTAACGGTGTTGACTAAGTTCGGAATCAAATCGGCACGGCGCTGATATTGGTTCACGACTTCGGACCACGCGGCCTTGGTCTGTTCATCTTGGGATTGAAAAGTGTTGTAACCACAACCGGTGAGGACGGCAAAAAGCGGCAGTAGCGACCAAGTTCCGAGACGCATGGATATTCCCCTAACTGTTATTGGTGAAGACAAGCAACATAATAGGGACGACGGACCGGAATAACAATAGCGCCGTACATTTGGCAATTCGCTCAAGATTGCCAACGCAGAACATTGTTGACGTACCACTTCGGGTAATAATCGCTCCTGCTTGTGCAGCGCGCGTATCCAAGTTGCATCGTTGCCATTGGAGATCACGTCTTCGCGCAGCGACGTGCAGGCGGCTTCGGTGTTTAGCGCGATCGCGTGGGATTCGATCGCGGCTAGGGTGGCGATGATATCTTCCCGCAAGCTGCGATGTTCACCGGTTTTCGGATCGACAAAGGTTCCCTCGAAACCGAAGCGGCAGGCTTGAAAGCGATTGAATTTGTACACCAGATAATCGTCGGCCTCCGGCACATAGGTTTTTTCTTGCAACTGCCAGCGCGCGAGGGTCTGGATATAAGCGGCGAGTTGCGCCGCCTTGGCGATGGTCAGCGGCGTATCCATTACGCGTATTTCGATGGTGCCGAATTCCGGTTTCGGGCGTATGTCCCAATAAAAATCCTTCATGCCTTCGACCACGCCGGTGCGGGTCATCTTTTCGAAATACACCAGGAACTCTTCCCAGCGGGACACGAACGGCGCGCGTCCGGCGAGGGGAAACGCCTGGACGGAAGTAAGCCGCGCCGAATCGAAGCCGGTATCGGTTCCTTGAACGAACGGCGACGACGCCGATAGCGCCACGAAATGGGGAATGTAGCGCGACAAGGTATGCAAAAGGCCAAGCGCGGTATCGGCGTCGGGGCAGCCGACATGCACGTGCTGGCCGAAGACGATGAATTGCTTCGATAGATAACCGTAGAGTTCGGAAATGTGATGAAAGCGCGGCGCATCGAAAATGCGCTGCTCGCTCCAGTGCTGAAACGGGTGGGTGCCGCCACCACACAATCCCAAACCGAGTTTGCGCGCTGCTTCGACCAGCACATCGCGGGTTTCTTGCAACTGCGCGAGCGCGTCGGCATAACCTTCGCAGATGCCGGTGGAAATTTCTATCATGCTGGCGGCGATCTCGGGCTTCACTTCACCGGGCAATTTCTTTTTTGCCAAGTTACGCAACAGGTCCGGCGCGCCGGGCGTGAGATCGTATTCGTGGGTGCCGACCACTTGCAATTCCAGCTCGACACCGAGCGTGAGCGGACGTGAGGTAGCAAAGGGTTCAAGAGCCATAACCTGTTTCCATCAAACGTGAATCTCGCCGCTGCGCTTGAGCGACCACTTCACCGCCAGCGGCCCGAGCACTTCGAGGATGGCGATGGTGCTGAAAACGATTACCCCCAAGGTCGCGCCGAAATTGGGATAACGGCCGGCGATCTCCGCCGTCAATGCGAAGGCGACGCCTGACATCGGGCAAAGCGCAACGCCGAGGGCGAAGCTTTGCCGCATCGACAATCCGCTCGGCCGGCCGAGCACCGCGAGCACGCCGATTTTCGCCAGCGACCGAACCGCCACAATGGCAAGGGCGACGGCGCCGCCGGCAAAAAGATTGGTCCACGATAACGACAGCCCCGTAATCACGAACAGCAGCACCACCAATACGCCGCCGACGCTGCCGAAGTGCCGCGGCCAGACCAGCGGCCGCGAGGTACGATGGCGCAGCCACATGCCGGCGAGCAGCGGCGTAAGCAATACCGGCAATTCAAGCGCGCGCAGCACCGCGATCATCAACAACAACAAACCCAGCACCAACAACGACGCGTACTCGTCGCCGAGATCGATGTGAGGCTCGAACAGCGACACGAGCCAAGCCAGAAAAAATGCCAGCAACGCGCTACCGCCGAACACATAAAGCGGATGCAGCAGCGCGGCCCAACCGTGGTGGCCGTATTCGTGATGCAGCCAAGCCAACAAAAATTTTTGTGCGACAACGGCGTAGACGGTGTTCAGCGCCGCCAGCAACAACAGCCGTTCGCTCAGTTGACCTTGCGCTTTGAATTCGGCCGCCACCCGCATCACCACGGCGGGCGACGTGGCCACCGTGATAATCGCCGCAGCCGCGGCGAGGGTCGCATCGTAACCCATACTGGTAATGAGAAACGCCACAGCGACAAACGTGAGCACCGCCTCGGCGACGCTGGTCGCGAGCAACCAGGGATTGTCGCGCAGCCAACTCAGATTCACCCGGCAGCCGACCTCGAATAGCAACAACGCCATCCCCATATCGAACACGATGGCGAACGGCGCGGTATCGCCGGACGCGGCGTTCACGCCGAAACCCACGGCGCCCGCAAGTATGCCGATGAGGGAATAGCCGACAATGCGCGGCCAGCCGAGAAAGCGGAACAAGCCCTCGCCGGCGAGCGCGGCCGACACCAAAGTCAGCGCGGCGACGAAAGTCACATCCGCTTGCAACGGCCAAGCCGGAAGGAAAAATAAGGAATCGATTCGGAACCTCTGAACCCGTTATTTCAGCCTAGGAAAGTCCGCGCTTTACGCTGCGTTTGAAGCGCGTACCAGAGGGGCTTATCCCCGTCCTCCCGCGAATGGCTACAAACGTGGGAGGAAACTGTTGTGAGATTGAATCGCCGGATGCGTCATGATGTTATAAGTTAGCTTCACCGGGCTTGGAGTTTGTTTGTCGGCGTAAGTTTACCCTATCCGGCAACGCATATTTTTTTGTTAGAGGCCGCGCCAGCGAGCCGCATCCAGCTTGCCGGTTAGACATGCCTATCCGGAGAGCCTCACCCTGATTGGCTCGTGGCATGACCCTTACTCGTCATCTAGGCAATCTGGCTGGCTCGGCGTGCTGACCCTCATTCTTTCGGGAAACTCTGATGGCGCCGCGTCAACTCTAATTCATCCTCCAATCGCTGATCTTCTTGCTCTGGGCTACGGCAACCGACACGACGTTATGCATGAGGATGGTCAGGAACTTGAGTTCGCGAAGTTATTCGGCGAGCGCGATTGGATTGAGATAGCGAATCAATTGCGAGGACTAATGACTTTGTCGATGCCGATGTGAAGCGCTACGTCCAAGACGACGTCTTGCCACACGCCGGTAACCGGTTGAGCCGGTTTAACAACTGTCAATGATTTCGCTCGGATCCGGTCGCCGAATAGCATGAGCGATTTGGCATCATCGTCTTTTCGGGAAGTCCAAAGTAGCCCCTGCGCTTTCGGGCTCACACGATGAAACCAGGCCGCCCAGTCACGCGTCAGGCGATAGGCACGCACCGGCGTATCGATGAGATCGACGCGCTTGAGGCCTAACCGCTGTAAACCTTTAGTAGAGAGATCAACCAATAGCAGCGAGTGTGTTGACCGAATGACGGAGATGCAAATCGACTGTTCATCGAGCCGTGCCAAGTCAAGAATGTAGTCGCCCGGAGGTGTGGGGACATCGTGGAACACCGTTTCCATGAGGGCTGCTTCCACGCTGCTGGCCGCGTATAGAGTGGGAATGGCTTTGCCGCGGCTATCCGAAATCGGGCTGAAGCGGGCATTGCCCGAGCCGCCTGGATGAAATTGTTTAGGGGAATATTTGCCGACATGAACGCGCCAGAGGTCTGTCGGCGGCATCTCCAATAGATGAGGTTCGGCTATGGCGCCCTTCTGTATCGGCGCTGCCGGACGGCGTCTAGTGTCGCGCCTCAAAATTAACGGGACAAATAAAAATGATGGATTTTTTCGTCTGGCGAGACGCGAGGAGGCCGCATAGCGGGCTCTACGCAACGACGAGTAACGACGCCAGACGGAAAAAGACGCATTTTTATGTATCGTTAATTATGAGGCACGACACTAACCATGGGCGCCGGAACGATACTCCTTCGCTGCGGCAATCACTTCTTCTGGCGCCGTTGCCAGTACTTCACGCGGGCGCCGATTATCGAGCCAAGCATTCGATGACTCAAACCAGGCGGCGATGCGCCAAGAACTGATCATGCCTAAGACTTGGAGCACGACTTCCACTGCTGGCAACGGCCGATAATTCTCATCCAGCGCATACCTAGGAAAGCGGTCTTGGCCATCGTACTCGACAGCGAATAGCTTGCGCTCGTTTTTCCAGCGGTTCGCTGGTGCGGCAAAGTTGCTTTTGCTAAAGCGTCCAAGCTCGCCTATCTGCTGCGCGGTGAACCATTCGCCATGCTCGAGGATGGCCTGGATCGCGTTCGCCTGCATGCGCGCTAGTTTCATATCGGGGCCACGCGCCGTGACACCCTCTAGCAACGCGTCTAAGAGGCGGGCTGAGGCTTTGTCACGGCGTTCGACCACGCGTTGCGCAACGATGGGGGCGAGATTCGCCAAGATGTCGGCGACTTCCTTCTGCACCTGCGCGGTGGTTCCGGCCAGGGGAACTTTAATGAGAATAGTATCCATAAATATGATCGGCGTTATCTAATAGTTAATAATAATCCAATTCATGAGGCGATGCAAAAAAGTATGAAATGGCGGCACAACCAAACAATCCATGCAGGCTTGTGTCGCATTACCGTTTTGGATCAGCACATTGCGCGCTAACCGATTGTAACAGTGTGTAACAAATCACCACTTCGTCAACGACCGTTTTATGCTTATCGTTATGAAGAACACGTCCATGAACTAAGGGACGGTTGCGAGCCGGAGCCTCTGTTATGAACCCATCTTAAATTGCTAAGAAATACCATGCTGGCGATCGTCGCGATGACCGCCATGAACTTCGCCTATGCCGATCCGCCGGGCCGAGTCGCGCGCTTGAGCGTGACGGAAGGCCAAGTGTCGTTCGCGCCGGTGCGCAGTGAGGGCGACAACAATTGGTCTGCCGCGCAGATTAACTGGCCCATCACCGGCGGTAATCGTCTATACGCCGACGACAACGCTCGCGCCGAATTGCAGATAGGCGCGTCGTCGCTGCGTCTGGCCGAAATGACCGCGGTCGACTTTACCCGCCTCGACGACGAACGAGTCGAAGTCTATGTGCCGCAGGGTACTGTTAATGTCACGCTTAGAAGCTGGGACAGCGGCGATCCGTTCATCATCACCACGCCGACCTTGAGCATCACTCTCAACGGTAACGGGCGCTACCGCATCGAAGTGGACGACGACGGTGAAACGGCGATCGTCACGGTCCGTCAAGGCGAAGCGCAAGTGGTGAACGGCAATTCCCACTTCAATCTCATCGCGCCGCAACGGGCCGAAATCAGCGGTTCGGATGGCGGCGATGTCTCCATCCAGCGCTCCGATGCCGAGGATGATTTCGATCGCTGGGCCGCCGACCGCGATCGCCGCCAAGAGGTCGCCACTTCTTCGCGCTACGTCGCGCCCGACACGCCGGGTCTGTACGAACTCGACCAGTACGGTCAATGGCGCGACGTTCCAGACTACGGCAACGTTTGGACACCCAGCCATGTCGCCGCCGATTGGGCGCCCTATCGCGACGGCCGCTGGGCCTGGGTCGAGCCTTGGGGTTGGACTTGGATCGACGCCGCTCCCTGGGGCTACGCGCCGTTCCACTATGGCCGTTGGGTATACATCAACAGCTATTGGGCTTGGGCCCCCGGCCGCATCATCCGCCGCCCCGTTTACGCGCCGGCGTTGGTGACCTTTATCGGCGGCCCGGGCTTTAGCGTATCGATCAGCAGCGGTCCGCCCTGTGGTTGGGTGCCCTTGGCGCCGTTCGAGCCCTACTATCCTCATCATCATTACAGTGACCGCTACGTGCGCAGTATCAACGTTCCCCACGTGCGGAACGATTACGTGTTCGATCGCAACCATCGCGGCGATTACCGCAATCGCCACCATCCCGGTGGTGTGACCATCGTCGATGCGAATATCGTCACTCGCGGACTGCCGGTGCCGCGCGGCATGCTGAATGTTGAGCGTAATGTGTTGCGCGATCTCGCGCGGACCGCGCCACCGTTGCCGCCGCTGCCTCACGTAGGCGCGGTGCTACCTAGGCCCGTATTCGCGCGGCCAGTAGAACGGGAACGCCAGCGCGATCGCCATGACGATGGCTGGCGCCGCGATCAGCCCACCTTCCAAACGGGCACCCCGCCTGCAGACGTGCGCGAACGCGCGCCGCGCGAAGCACAACCGGTGGTTCGCGAGCGAGACCGCGAGCGGCGACGCGACGAGCGCAAATGGATCATGCCGCGGCCGGACTATACGATACCGCGCCATGAGGTCGACACCCGCGTGCCGTTGCCGCAGAACCCGCAGCGGCCAGCGCCCATCGTTCGCCCGATGCCAACGCAGCAACAAGCGCCGGTCGTGATACGCGAACGGCCACGGATGGAACAACGGGATTTCCGCCGCGAGGAACGCCCCGCGTTCATTCAACGCAATGAACCGAAACAAGCGACGACCGGTGTCGGCAAATCCAATGGCGCGCCGGCGGTTCGTAAGATAAACGAGGGTTCGATTCGGGCACGGTAAATGTCATCCGCTGCAATGGCGGACTTTGCATTCCAGCGCAAACGGTTTACGCTAGTTAGATTATTAGCTAGCGTAACCTCGTGTGAAACGCCTGTACGCCGCCGCCGACATAATCGAAGCCCAATTGCTCAAGGACTTACTCCGGGAAGCAGGCATCGCCACGGAAATTTTCAATCAGAATGCGCGCAGCGGAACCGGGGAAATTCCGTTCACTCACGCCTATCCGGAGCTTTGGTTACGAGACGAACACGATCAACCGCGGGCGCGGCAAATTATCGACGAGTATGAAAATATCGATGTGCCCGCTGGTGTGATTTTTTGCCGCAATTGCCAGGAAGAAAATCCGCGCAACTTCGCAAGTTGCTGGCACTGCGGGAAATTATTGCAATAGAAATGTAGGGCGGGATCCCATCCCGCCGTTCCGCTACGTAGCGATCTTGCTTTCAACAGGCATTAAGTCACAGGCCTTGATTTTCCAACTCTTGTCTGTCTGCCGCTCTAATGTGAACACCGCCAGCAGCAATTGATTTTCTTCCGACAAAAATTGAATTCCCTGCAAGATGCGCCCTTGCGCGATCGACGGCGTTAAAAACTTCACCTCGCGCAGATTGTAAATGGGGCTGTAGTTATCGCGCACCATTTTGTTGAAGGCTTCGGGGGTGGGGAAGCGCTGTTTCACGCTGGGCGCCGCGAGTGCGTAAGACGCTTCGCCGTCGTCGCGCTGGAAGGCATCGAGCTGAGTTTGAATCACCTGACGTATATCGGCCCAATCCTTGGCGGAGGGCCAAGAATTTTCCGCAGCGAACACGCTGCTAGAATGCAGCAAAACCACGGCAACAACCCAACGTAACGCGACATTCATGCTAGCCTCCCTACGGATCAAAGAATCGTACAAATTTCGATCATCAAATTAAAGCTTAGTTCAAAATGAATACGGCCACCAGCCCATCGCGTTTTAATTCCTTGCCGACGCTGGACAGCCTTGTGCACCGCATGGATGCTTGTTGTTACGACAGCATCCGCGAAATCGCCCGCCGCTTGGACTTTTCGACGGGGTTTGTTCCCAGTGTCGATCAGCTCAATCGTCTTGCTGCCAGTATTCAGCCCCCGGTCACAACGGCGAGCGGTAAAGTGCTATTTTTCGCCGTTCCGGAAACGAGCCCTTCGACGCTGAATTATGAAGCGCAAATCTTCGCAACCGGCGCCGTGCCAACGCGGCCGGGCAATATCCATGATTCATTCAATGCCTTGGTTTGGCTGACGTTTCCTCTCACCAAAGCGGCAGTTAATGAGCGGCACGTTAACGCGCAACGCACAGCAACCCCGTCGCCAAATCGCAGTCCGGCGCAAGATGCCTTGACCTTGTTCGACGAATGTGGCGTGATCGTCGTCAGCGATCGGCCGGATTTGCTGGCACTGATCGCGCGCCTTTCAATGGAAGCAGTTGTTTTGGCAGCGGCGGCGACGAGAGTCGAACGGCACATGAAATTTTTTCTGTTCGGCCACGGTCTGATGGAACAATTGCTGAATCCGTATATTGGCCTGACAGGTAAAGCGCTTTTGATCACCGTCGAATCGGCATGGCTGCAAGCCGCGCCGGATGTGGCTCGCAGGCATGTCGACGCCACCTGCCGCGCCCTGATTGCCTCCGCGGGCACCTTGTCTCAAGGCCGCGATCTGGTGCCGCTGCCCGTACTCGGCATCCCCGGCTGGGCAGTGGAAAACTGTGCCGAGGCGTATTACGACAACGCGCAGTATTTTCGCCCGGGCCGCAGCGGCCGTGAAAAAAGGAAAGGATGATGCGCCACTGGGTATTTCTGTTGGGATTCGCACTGGTCGCGTGCGGCTCGCCGCCGATCGATTATCGCGGCAAAGACGCCGCTCACTTCGAACAGCCACAACGCAACGGCCTCGGCCGCCCGCTGATCGCCGTCGCGCTCGGCAGCGGCGGGCCGCGCGGTTTGACCCACGTCGGCGTGCTCAAAGCGCTCGAGGAAAACGGCATCGTGCCCGACCTGATCGTCGGCACCAGCTCCGGCGCCATCGTCGGCGCGTTGTACGCGAGCGGAATGTCCCTGGCCGAAATGGAAACCATGGCCATGGACTTACAGCCCACGGAAATTTTGGATTTTAGCTATTCGGATCGAGGCTGGATTCGCGGCGAGGCGTTGCAGAATTTCATCAACCGGCTGGTCAAACAACAACCGTTGGAGCAACTCCCCAAAGAAGTGGCCGTCGTCAGCACCGACTTAAAAACCGGGCGGGCAGTTGTATTCAATCGCGGCGACACCGGACTCGCCGTGCGCGCCTCGAGCGCGATTCCCGGCCGCTTCCATCCGGTCAAGATCAATGGCAAGTTTTACCTCGATGGCGATCTGGTCAGCCCCGTGCCGATGCGCGTGGCGCGGGAGCTCGGCGCGGATGTGGTCATCGGCGTCGACGTGTCGGCGTTCATCGAAGACACACCGACGGAAAAAGATTTCCCCACCGAGTGGATCACCACCGGCACCATGCGCAAAACCATCGTCGACCACGAAGCCCGTTATGCCGATGTCATCATTCATCCGAACATCGGCTACTACGCCGGTTGGAGCGAAGGATATAAGCGCAATTGCTTCACCGTCGGCGAACGCGCCGCGCTTGCGGCGATTCCAAAAATCAAGGCGGCGATCGCCGCGGCGCAAGAGCGGATAAGCGCGCAGTGAAATATAAATTAAAGCAGGCGTTGCGAATGGGTAGGGTGGATCAAAGCGCGTAGCGCTGGATCCACGATCACAAATATCGGTGGATCCGCTGCGCTTGATCCACCCTACCCGGGACGACAATCGATTATTTGTTCGTGGGCTTTTTCCCCGCCATGTGCTTCAAGTACGCGATGACATGATCGAGTTCTGTTTCGCTCAACCGACCCGCATCGAAACCCGGCATCACACTTCCGCTCCAATCACGCACACTCTTGGGATCGCGCACAAACCGCTTAAGCCCGCTCTCGGTGAAATATTCAGTCGGATTCATCGGCACGTTCAGATCAGGGCCCATCGACGCCTCGCCTTGGCGATTGATGGTGTGACACGGCAGGCACTGCTTGCCGTAGGCGTGAAAGCCGGACCACGTGTCTTTGCTAGCACTCTCGTCGGGAACGATGAGCGGGAAACGTCCGGCGAGCGATTGCTGCAGACGTATGGTCGCGATCTGGTACGGCCATTCCGACGGGGACACGCCGGCGCCGGCGGCATTACTCCAAACCAAATAGAACGGTCCGGCGGAAGACTTGCCAGCGCCGAGCGGCGGCCAAGCCGCGGCACTCGGCTCGATCGCGAGATAAGCGCGCGCAGCGCCGATCCCGCGCAAGCGCTTGGCGTCGATCACCGGCGCATAGCCATCGAGCGCGACGAACTGTACCTCTTCGTCGTCCTGCAACGCCCCGACCAGCGTTTCGATGGGAATCGCCACATAGCGCATCGGACGCTTATACGCTTCGTCGCTGGCGTCGGTGCTGACGTTGATGACAGCCGGGTGCTTGAGCAGGTCGGACAAGGTGTACGACTCGCTTCGTGCGCCACGGGTCACCGTCAGTTGCGACTCCGCCGCCACGGTGGCCTGAAGGGCGGCGAACAATAGCAGCGCCGCGGCACTCAACACTCTTCGCATGACAGGCCCTCGCTTTAAAAGTGACGCTGCTATTCTATTCCTGATTCCCTCGTCGTCGCTAAGAGGCACGAGTGTGTAGACGCCCCTCTGGGCGATCATCTAGAAAATGTGCGGGAGTGAATAGAATGCTAGGAATTCTGTTCACTCTCACTGACGCGACGGGAAAGCTCTTGACATAATATAGTGATGTCACTATATTCACTGATCATGTTCTATGCACCGCCCTTCAAGCCCGTGATCTGGGTCGGTTCGAGCCGCAAGGATTTGCGCGAGTTCCCCGAACCGGTACGCGACCACGTGGGCTATGCTCTGTATGTCGCGCAGAAAGGCGGGAAGCATCGGAGCACAAAAGCGTTAATGGGCTTCGGGGGAGCCGGGGTGGTGGAGGTCATCAAGGATTTTCGCGGCGACACCTTCCGTGCTGTATATACGGTGCGCTACACCAGCGCAGTGTATGTGCTTCACGTCTTCCAGAAGAAATCAAAGACGGGACGCGAAACGCCGCGCCGCGACATGGAATTGATTAAACAACGTCTGCGTGAAGCAGAACAGATTGCAAAGGAAAAGGAATCATGAGCAAAAAACGATACGAAACCGGCAGCGGTAATGTGTTCAAGGATATTGGCGTGCCGAACGCGGACGACCACTTGGTCAAGGCGCAACTCGTGTTCAAAATCGACGCCATCATGCAGGAACGCAGGCTAAAGCAGGTGGCCGCTGCGGCTTTACTTGGTGTTCGTCAGCCTGACATATCCAAAATGCTGCGCGGCGAGTTCAGGCAGTTTTCCGTTGAGCGGTTACTGCGCTTCCTCGTCGCTCTCGATCAGGATGTTGAGATCATCGTCAAGCCACGCCAGCGCAAACACCCGGCTCCGGCGCTGCGTGTATCCTGAAAATGTATTGCGGACCACGCGTGCGTTAAGGCCACTTTCCGCAAGTGGCGCGATCTAGGGACTCACCTTCGTTGCGCAACGCACTCGCCATAATACCTAACTCTTCTATGGTCACCGACACCGGCCGATTTGCGCTTACCTTGTACGCGACCATTACTCGGGTCTTGCCGTCCTGACACCATTCGAGCGCTGAGCGATCGGTGGCGTCGAGCTTGGCTATTCGCGGCGTGCCGAAGCGCGCGAAATTCGTCTTTAGGACTTCTAGATCGGTTTCGTCGGGCGTGTAGCCGATTTGGTATAACGGGCTATCGGGATCTTTACCCGCGAACATAAAGCCCGCAGTGCGTTCGCGTGCACGATTTTTCGCTGGCACGTATTTCTCCAAACTCTCCGACTTAATCGTGCTGACGGTATCGCCGCTCTGGGCGCCGAATACCGCCGCGCCCGTCAGCTTGCGAAACTCGCCGAGCTTCATGCCTAACGAGAACGGACCGTAGACCCGCGGTAAATCATCCGCTGCCTGCGCTGCAACTGCAATTAATGAAAGGGAAACCGCCCAAGCCAGCGCAAATTTTTTGTTCACAATTATTCCTATTTCAATTCGATGATGGCGCGTTTCAGCGCGGTGTAGTCGCGGGTTACTTTAAACTGCGGGAACTCGTTGGCGATGCTGTCCGGCGGCGAAAATAGAAATCCGGCATCTGCCTCGCTCAACATTCCGATATCGTTGTAGGAATCGCCCGCGGCAATCACTTTGTAATTCAAACTGTGCAAGGCTTTCACAGCCATGCGCTTTTGATCTTTCTGGCGCAGATGATAGTCGGTCACGAAACCGTCAGCATCGGTGCTCAAGCGATGGCACATGAGCGTCGGATAATCCAACTGGCGCATCAACGGCATGGCGAATTCGTAAAAGGTGTCGGACAAAATAATAAGCTGAAACTCGCTGCGCACCCAATCCAAGAATTCCTTCGCGCCAGGGAGCGGGGTCATAGTGGCGATGACTTTTTGGATGTCCGGCAAGCCCAGTTTATGTTCCCGCAAGATACGCAGACGTTGGCGCATGAGCACGTCGTAGTCGGGTACATCGCGCGTGGTTGCGCGCAGTGCGTCGATGCCGGCGCGCTCGGCAAATTCGATCCAGATTTCTGGGATTAATACGCCTTCTAGGTCAAGGCAGACGAGATTCACTGCAGCTCCTGATTTTTAGCTATTTTTTCTAGATTTGTGCTTTCCCTCGCTTGCAGCGCGCACTCTGGCTTGCAAGCCAGAGCCGTTCGGTGAGCGCGACGCATGCGTCGTGAAATCCTCACCTCACCCCCAACCCTCTCCCAGAGGGAGAGGGGCGGCGGTGAAAATCTTTCACCCATGCTTCATCACCACCGTCTTCACCGACGTAAACCCATACAACGCCTCAAAGCCTTTTTCCCGGCCATGACCCGAATGTTTCACACCGCCGAAGGGTAACTCGATGCCGCCACCGGCGCCGAAGTTGTTGATATAAACCTGGCCGCTGCGTATGGCTTTCGCCAGCCGCATTTGCCGGCCACCATCGTTGGTCCACACGCCGCAGTTCAGGCCGTAGGCCGTACCGTTGGCCAAGCGTACCGCGTCGGCTTCATCTTTAAACGGCATCGCCACCATCACCGGGCCGAAAATTTCGTCTTGCGCCAAGGTGTGGTTGTGGCGGCACGTCGCGAATCAAGTGAGGCTCAACAAAGTAGCCGCCCTTGGGCGCCTCGGAAGAAATGCTGCCTTTGCCGGCGACTTTCAAATTGTCATCTGCCGCAACTTTCAAAAAGCTGCGCACTCGATCCATTTGACTCTTACGGATGATCGGCCCGCAATCGAGATCCTGTTGCGATCCGCCGACTTTGAGGCCATTCATGCGCGCGCCGAGTTTCTCCATTACTTCTTCGTAGCGGCTGGCTTCAACCAACAAGCGGCTGCCGGCGGAACAGGTTTGGCCTGCGTTTTGGATAATGCCATTAGCCAACACCGGCAAGGCTTGATCGAGGTCGGCATCGGCGAACACGATCTGCGGCGACTTTCCGCCGAGCTCCATGATGCAGCCGATATGATTTTTCGCCGCGGCCTGGGCGACCAACGATCCCGTCGCGGTCGAACCGGTGAACGACATGTGGTCGATGCCGGTGTGCGCCGACAATGCCGAACCGGCCTCGTAACCGAAACCCGGCACGATGTTCACCACGCCGGGTGGAAAGCCGACCTCGGCCATCAATTCCACTAAACGCAGGTGCGACAGACACGCATCCTCCGCGGGCTTCAACACCGTCGCGTTTCCCGCCGCCAGCGCGCCGCCTAGCGAGCGGCCGAACATTTGCGCCGGATAATTCCAGGGCAACACATGGCCGGTCACGCCGAACGGTTCGCGTAACAGTATTACGGTAAACCCTTCGAGGAAGGGAATGGTCGTGCCGTGCAGCTTGTCGCATGCGCCGGAATAATATTCGTAATAGCGCGCGCAGGCGGTGATGTCGGCGCGCGCTTGCTTCAGCGGCTTGCCGGTATCGCGCGCTTCGATCTGCGCCAATTCTTCGTGATGATCCAGCACTTTCTGGCTAAACTTGTGCAACAAGCGACCGCGCTCGAACGCCGGCATTTTGCCCCATGGGCCGTCGAACGCAGCGCGCGCCGCGGCGATGGCGCGATCGACATCAGGCGCCGTGCCGCGCGCGATTTGCGTGAACACCTCGCCGGTGCTCGGATCGACCACCGGTATGGTCTCGCCGTTCGCGGGCTCTTCCCAACGATTGTTGATGAATACTTTTCCTATACTCATGTTCCTACTCCTCGTTCAAATTCTGTTTCGGCGCTTGTGCCCTAATATTTTTACCGTCGCGATTCACGCACATGCAACGATGGCCGCTTGCGCTGCCACCGACGTGATACCCACCCGCGTGCCCCTGGGTCTTGCAAACTCGCACGCACTCGCGATTTTTTACGTCCGCTCGCACGAACATCACAATCACGCCGAGCATCACCAGCGGCACCGCAAGGCGGAACACTTGCGGTGTATCCGCCAGCCAACGCCACAGCGCGCTGGGGGCGTTAAAGCTCATGGCGGCGGCGGAAACGCTAGTCGCAATTCGTCCACTTGCTCGGGCGACAACACGTGAAGTTTTTCGTGACGTAGCGCCAAGAAAATCTTCGCTGTTTCTTCTAACTCTTCCGCCGCGTCCACCGCGGCGCTCAACGACGTGCCTGCAACGACTGGCCCGTGGTTCGCCAACAATACCGAATGATGTTTCTTTGCCGCCTCACGCACCGCGCCGGCGAGCGCCATGTCGCCCGGCTTGAAGTACGGCAACAACGGCAGATGTCCGACGCGCATGACGTAATAAGCCGTGAGCGGCGGCAGGCAATCGTTGCAATCGATGCCGTCGAGCAACGACACGCCGACGGAATGACTGCCGTGCAAATGTACCACGGCGCCGAAAGATTGCCGCTCTTCGTACATCGCTAAATGCAGGAACGATTCCTTCGACGGCGCATCGCCGCTGAGCAATTTTCCATCCCATGACATCTTGGAAAGCCGCGCGGGATCGAGTCTGCCGAGGCATGAGTTGGTCGGCGTCAGCAGCCAGCCGTCTTCGGTTTTGGCGCTGATGTTGCCGGTGCTGCCGTGGGTGTAGCCGCGATCGAACAGGGATTTTCCGAGTAAGCAGATTTGTTCGCGTAACGTGTTTTCGCTTATCGTCATTGCAAACGCTTTCCCCCTCACCCGCCTTCGGCACCCTCTCCCCGGGGGAGAGGGGACCTACCAACAAATTTATCTTATGCATGCTCAGCGCTTTGAGGAAAAAATCTTCGCTGCCAAAATTCCCCGACTTGAGCGCCAGCGCGATTTTTGTTTCACCCATGCTCACGGTCCACGGCACGCCGGGGTCGATTTGCGGGCCGATTTGCAGGGCCTTCACCTTTAGCGCGCTGACCACGGCGCCGGAGGTTTCGCCGCCGGCGATCACCAGTTTGCGCACGCCCGCCGCGACCAAACCTTGAGCGATTTTTCCCTGCGCCGTTTCGATCACTTCGCTTGCTCGTTCTTTGCCGAGAGCCTGTTGCGCGGTCTTCACTTCTTCCGGCGATGCGCTGGCATAAATCAACACCGGGCCTTGCGCGAGTTTCGCTTTCGCAAAATCGAGGGCAGCCGATACTTGATCTTCCCCTGCCGCGATCTTGAGCGGATCCAATTTATACGACGGATGAGTTCGCTGCATATAGTTGATTTGCCCCAAGGTCGCGACCGAGCAACTACCGGCGATCACCGCGGCGAAGCCGCCGACTTCGGGTAAGGCATCTGCCTGCGAATTAGACGCGAGGAATCCGGCGCGACGAAAATTTTCCGGCAGGCCCAGCGCCATGCCGGAGCCGCCGGTAATGAGCGGCAAATCTCGACACGCTTCGCCGAGAGTGAAAAGATGCGCGTCTTCCGTCGCATCGAGTATCGCGTATCGGTAACCGTCTTTGGTCAGTCGCTCCATCGCGGCACGAACCGCGGCAACACCTTGCTTAACCGTGTTGAGTTCGATCAGACCGACCTTGCCTGACGTTTGCCGGCTCAACACACGCACCAGACTGGCGTCGGTCATGGGCGTGAGTGGATGATTACGCATGGGCGAATCGGACAACAACACATCGCCGACGAACAAATGGCCTTTGTAAATCGTGCGCTTATTTTCCGGAAACGCGGGACACGCGACGCTGAAATTCCCGATGCCGTCGAGCAACACATCGGCGACGGGGCCGATGTTGCCCTCATCGGTCGAATCAAACGTCGAACAATATTTGAAGTACAGTTGCTTCGCGCCGCGGCGTTGCAACCAACGGCGCGCAGCGAGGGATTCCGCGATGGCATCCTTTACCGGCGAGGTTCGCGATTTCAACGCGATGACGATGGCATCGGCGTCGGGGACGATCGCGTCGTCGTCAGGCACGCCGAGCAATTGCACGGTGCGCATGCCATTACGCACTAAGGTGTTGGCGAGATCGGTGGAGCCGGTAAAGTCGTCGCCGATGCAGCCGAGCAAGAGTGGAGAGGTCATGGTGGAAATTTTATCAATTTATTCCATTTCCAAATCAAAAATAACTTTGTCGGCTTCGCCTTCGCGTTCTTTTTGATTTAGAAATGGAATTAGTCGTGTTGCCAGAACCCGCATGGATACTGGCTCGCAGCAATGCGTATGCTGAAGCCCGCACCCACATTGCCTCTCCGGGCAGCCATTTTTACCCTATACGATTTGAAAAAAACGCTCTTATTTTAACTCAGGACAAACTACAGGAATTTTTTGCTCCAACACAACTTCCTGCGGCGTAACACGGGCACGATACGCCAGCACCTCGACGCCATTAGCCAACGCCTGACGCAAGGTTTTGCCATAGACCGGATCGATGGCGTCCGCCGGACGTACTTCATGCACGTCGCCGCGTTGCACGCAAAATATCAGCACCCCGCGAAATCCCTCCGTTACCATGGCCATCAGCTCGCGCAAATGTTTGCTGCCGCGCTCGCTCACCGCATCGGGAAATAAAGCGACGCCGTTTTCTACGGCGGCGGTCACGTTTTTCACTTCCACGTAACAGCGTGGTTTTTTGCGATGACCGTCGAGCAGCATATCGATGCGGCTATTCTCGTTGCCGTAGCGAACTTCGTTTTTGATGTCGCGGTAACCGGACAATTCTTTGATGACGCCGGCTTCGATCGCCTCGACGACGAGGCGATTGGGATGACCGGTGTTTATGCCGACGATCACGCCGGGGCGAGCCTCGACCAGTTCCCAAGTATGCCGGTATTTCCGTGTGGGACTATCGGAAGAACTAAGCCAGACGCGGCTTCCCGGCACATTGCAACCGAGCATCGAACCGGTGTTGGGACAGGCGGCGGTGATGATCGCGCCGCTATCGAGTTCGATGTCGGCGAGAAAACGTTTGTAGCGCTTGATCAGGCGGCCAGTTTCAAGCGCTTGACGAAACTTCACTAAGCACTAGATGCGGCAGTTTTCTGCTCCGCGATTTCCTTATGCACTTGCGCCATGTCGAGTTCGCGCGCTTTGCCGATGAGTTCTTCGAACTGCTTCCCCGGCAGCGCGCCCGGCTGACTGAAGACGATGACCTTTTCGCGGAAGATCATCAAGGTGGGGATGGAACGAATATTGAACGTCGCGCCCAACTCTTGTTCCTCGTCCGTATTGAGTTTGGCGAACACGATGTCGGGATGTTTTTCCGATGCGGCTTCGAACACCGGCGCAAAGCCGCGGCAAGGGCCGCACCACGGCGCCCAGAAATCGATGATGACGAATTTATTATCCGTCACCACTTGTTCAAAATTGTCGTTAGTCAACGTAACAGTCGCCATCATTTTCCTTTCTTATCGCGAGTGACTTAGGGAAGCTCTGATTATTTCGAGTTCTAAGCAAGACTAGGCGCGAAGGAAAAATTGTGACGCAGCATATAGATAATATGTAAGGAACAATTTTTCCTGAGCCAAACCTAGCCGCGACGAAATCGTAATAATCAGAGCTTCCCTAGGGTTTTATTAGCGCTGACAATATTATCACATGTCCTAGTCAAACCCGCTGTTGTGCGGACGGCATTTGCCCGCTAGGATGCGCATTCCCAGAGAACAGATTTGCTCCGCCTATTGGTCGACCTTGCGCGAAAAATTTACGGTATCTACGCCTTGCTGGTATTCGGCGTGCTATCGCTCCTCGCCCTGTTGTGCGTGACGATATTACCCGCGCCGCGCTATACCTACGGGGCAGCCCAGTTTCTCGCGCGATTGATTTTTGTGTTCTGGGGGATGCGGCCGAGCATGCGCGGGCTGGAACATTTACCGCGCGATGGGGCCTATGTCCTCGCGGCCAATCACGCCAGTTATATCGATGGCGTATTGCTATTCGCCCATCTGCCGCAGCCCCATAGTTTCGCCATCAAAGTCGAAATCGCCGCGTTTGCGCCGCTGCGATTTTTTCTCACGCGCATCGGCATGCGCTTCGTCGATCGCTTCGATGCCCATAAGAATGTCACCCAAACCCGCCGGCTGATCGAACTGCTGCGGCGAGGCACGCGCTTGGCTTTTTTTCCGGAAGGAACATTTCAGCGCGAGCCGGGCCTATTGCCGTTTCGCCTCGGCGCATTTCGCGTCGCGAGCATCGCTCAAGTGCCGGTGATTCCGCTGGTAATACGCGGTAGCCGCGAGGTGCTGCCGGCAGGATCGTGGCTACCGCGATTAGGTAAGCTAGAAATCGTCGTTACGCCGGCGTTGCATCCGACCGGCAACGACGGTGAGGCTGCTGAAAGCTTAAGACAAGCAGTGCGGGTTGCGATGTTGACGGAATTAGATGAGGCGCAGGCGGAAATAACTTGATTGTTTCATGCCTTGTTAGGTCGATTCCGTCATTTCGTAATTCCCTTCCCCCATGCCCCGGCAAAAAATTGCTCCCCGAGCGGGCGGCGCGAACGCGGCGCGAGTTCGCGATCTTTCAGCGTGCCGTCGAGAATATCGGCACTGGTGGGGTAGCCGATAGCAATCATCGCCATACAGACATAGTCCTCCGGAATGGCGAATTCCGTGCGTATTTTCGTGGCGTCGTAGCCCCCCATTTGATGTGCCATGAGACCACGCGCGACGGCTTCCAGAACCATCGCCATGCTGGCCATGCCGGTATCGTGTTGCGCGAAGCGATTGGGGCTTTTATCGTGACGCAAGGTCTTGCTCGCGAGCGAAAGCACGAGTAATGGCGCGCGCTTGACCCACACCTGATTCGTTTCCGACAAGCAAGAAAAGGCCCGCTGCCACGCCACCGGATCCGCCAGCTTGTCCCACACCAAGTAACGCCACGGTTCGTCACCATAGCTCGACGGCGCCCAACGCGCTGCCTCGCACAGAGAAATAATCGCTTGCGGCGGCACGGGTTTGGATTCGTCGAACGCACGGCCGCTCCAGCGGCGAGCGATTATATCGGCGATGGGTTCCTGGGTAATTGCCGGTTTATCGAACATCATGCCGACGTTTCTTTCGCTTCGATCCGATAGACAAAAGCCTTCGCGTCCAACTCATCGCGCGGCGCGCCATCGACTTCGGCCCTCGGATACATTAAGAAATTGATCGGTGAAATGTCAGACACTGGGTTAAGAACAAAATCACGCGCGTGATTGAACTCTACCCAGTTCATTTCCCAGGCGCCGAACAGTTGCTCGCGTATCTTTCCCACAGCTGGATCCTGAAGCTCAAGTTTTTCTTCCAGCACCACCTTGCGCACATCGGCCGGATCGACCGGAACCCAGCCTAATGCATGAACGTAAAATTCCGCCCGGCAATGCTGTGCGCCCGTGATATCGCCGACTTTTCCAAGGCTCTTGAAGCGCTGCGACGCGCCCACGCGAATACCGAAATTTTCGCGCGCCGGTATGCCAACCGCGCGGCATAAACCGACGAACAACGAATTGATATCGGCACACTTACCGCCAAGATTGCCGGTTTCCAACATGCCTTTGATATCACCGCGGCCGCAGCCCTTGACCTTGGCGTCACGAAATGAATTGTCCACCACCCAATCGTAAATAGCGCGCGCTTGCGCCACCGGTTCGGTCGCGCCTTTAATTGCCTCTTTAGCGGTTGTCAATACGATGCCGTCGGTCGGAATATGTTTGGTCGGCGCGAGGAAACGCCGTACATCGGGCGGATAAACGGCCCCGTCGGCACGGGAAGCGCTATTCGGCACATTTGCCCGGTCGAGCGTTTTGAACTGGCTGGTCACCACGAGTTCGCGCGGCCCGGGCGTGGTCCACTCCGCGTAGAGCATCGGCGCGCCGTAAACCACGTCGCGGAAAATTTGCGCGTCCGCAGCCGTGCCGCTCCAGCGGGTGTCGAGCACCTGTTGATAGGATTCGACAGAATTCGGTAACGGTAGCCAAACTCGAACAGGACGCTCGGTATCCTGGATATTAAGCTGCATCGTAAGGGTAAATGTTTTCCAAGCGGCAGCGGTTCTAGCCTGGGTGGTAACAAGTGTTAACAGGGAGGCAGCGGAACTAAACTGAATGAACTGACGACGACGCATAACGATTCCTTTAGAAGCGGATCACTCGCTAAGGAGCAGATTTAAAATGAATGAAAATGTTCACGTATCTGACATTTCTTGGAAGATTAAGTTTTTCGATTATGCATCGCATCGCGCAACTCGCCAAGTTCTATGACTATTCGATTTTAAGTAGTACGATGAGGTTGATGTTAGAACTAACCGTATTTCTATCGATAAAAGTGCTTGGCCTGAGAGGTAATACCAGCCTGGCCGGTAGGTCATGCCTCGCCACCAAGCAAGACAGGTAAGGGTGCTGGCGAGGGTCACAATCGATTTATTGCAGCGGTGTGATTAGACGCTTATCGCTAACTGACCTTACATTCTTACATTGACGTAGTATCAGTTTTCCCGCCCTTCATCGACTAAAGCTTATCAGAGGCAATGAATCATGTTTATTCCAAATCGTTCGAGAACACTCAGTATTATCGTAGGTTTCATAAATGGCATCGTCGGCGCGAACACCGAACAACGCGACGGAGACCGCCATGGCGCTGCCGACTAAACCCAGCTATTCCATGGCGCTCGACCTCGAGCGCTGCACCGGTTGTCATGCTTGTTCGGTGGCCTGCAAAGTCGAAAATCACGTTCCTCTCGGCCACTTCCGCACTAAAGTCTATTATCTCGACGAAGGCAAATTTCCTAAGACCAAGCGGAACTTTTTGCCCACCTTGTGCATGCAGTGCGAAGATGCCCCCTGCTTGAAAGCGTGTCCGACCAGCTCGATCTCTCGAGGCGGCGACGGCATCGTCCGTATTAACGCCAATACCTGCGACGGCATCGGCTGCTGTGAAGATGCATGCCCCTATGGCGCAATCTACATCGACCCGGTCGCCAATGTCGCGGATAAATGTGATTTTTGCTCTCATCGCTTGGAGCAAGGCATGCAACCCGCGTGCGTGGAAACCTGTCCCGCGGACGTATTGGTGTTTGGTGATCTTAACGATCCCGATAGCCCCATCTCCAAATTCAAAGCTAAGCATGCTTCACAGCTTTCGGTATTGAAAGAAAAAGAGCGCACCAAGCCAAGCGTGACTTATCGCAGCAAGGATGCGACGACGCTCGCCAAGCTGGAAAAGAAAGTACCGAAGGGCCGCAACCACGATCCGTTCTCCTACGAAATCGACACCTGGGCGCAACTTGAATCGCAGTTTAGTCCGACCAACCAGACGCGCGAGCAGCAAACCGCCAAAAAAGGAAACAAGGCATGAGCACGGACCGCAGAGAGTTTATTAAACGCGGCATCGGCGCACTGTCGACGCTGGCGGTCGGCGAAATCATTCTGCTCACACCGGGCGAGGCGGGCGCGGTTAAGAATTTCTGGGGCAGCCATGTCGCGCGGCCTAACGCGGGCAGACGCGGCTTGAAGCGCATAGTCAATGATTACTCACGCGCCACCAAAGTTAAAAGCGTGTGTTTGAATTGCTCCACGGTCTGCGGCATCGAAGGCTTCGTCATCGACAACAAAGTCGTTAAAGTACGCGGCAATCCGGAAGATCCCAATGTCGGCAGCTTCATGGCTTGCGCCAAAGGCCAATCGGGCCCGACCATCAACGATTATCCCGAGCGCCTGCTGTTCCCTCTAAAAAGAGTTGGAAAACGTGGCGAAGGTTTGTGGAAACGCGTCTCGTGGGACGAAGCCTATGACGAGATCGCGCAACGTATTCAAAACTGCATCGACGAAAAGGCGCCCGAGCAAGTGGCCTTCCAGCAGGGACGTTCGCGAATCGCGGCAGAAACTTCTCACTTTATGAATGCTATCGGCTCCAACACCATACTCAATCACCGCGCGCTATGTTCGCTAAACAAACGGGCGGCGAATTATATCAGTCTCGGCGAAACCGATTGGGAGAGCATCGACGCCGAGAATTGCAAATACTTTCTTAACTTCGGTTCGAATTTTTACGAAGCGCACCAAGGCGGATTTCATTTACTGAAGCGCGTCATCAAAGCCCGTTACGACCATGGTGCGAAGCTGGTCACCTTTGACGTGCGGCTGTCAAATACGGCGGGACGCAGCGACGATTGGTTTGCCCCATTTCCCGGCACGGAAGGCGCGATCGCCTTGGCCATGGCCCACGTCATCATGAAAGCCGGTCAATACGACAAGGAATTTCTCGAGAAATGGACTAATTTTGGACCGGAGAAATTGCTTGCATGGCTCAAGCCCTACACATCGGAATGGGCCGCGAAGTTGTCCGGCATCGATGCCACGGACATCAAAAGGATCGCACTAGAATTCGCTGCGCGGCGCCCAGCAGTTGCGGCCTTCACTAACCGTGGTTCGATGGCCCATTACAACGGCCTGAATAACGAACGCGCCGTAGTCATGTTGAACGCAATCGTCGGTAGTGTCGGTCGCGTGGGAGGCTATTGTTATGGCGAACTTGAGAAGCTCGACAGCGTGATGTTCCCGCCGCCGGAGCCGCAGCCGCCCGCGGCGAAAACTCGTACCGACTTGGAAGATCCACCCGAGTGGCCGATCGCCAATCGCTGGCAGAAAATGAAAGTCGGCCAGATGGTCTACGACTACATCAAACGCGGCCGCGGCAAGGTGCAAGTTTATTTGTCCTACACCGTCGGCAGCCCGATGACGTGGCCCGAGGGCCGCAGCCTCGCGGTTGAAGTGTTGAGCGATGAGAAGCTCATTCCGTTTCATGCCTGTTCCGATGTCGTCTATTCGGAGATGGCGCACTACGCGGATTTAATCCTGCCGGATGCGACTTATCTTGAGCGCTGGGGCTTGGATATCCGCAATAATCTCGAGTTACGCCCATATGTGACGTTGCGGCAGCCGATGGTGAATCCCGCCGGCGAGGCGCGTAGTTTCGCCGACTCGCTGTTCGATATCGGCCGGCGCCTTTCCCCAGAGGCAGCGAAGTATTTCCAGTTCGGCAGCCACGTGGATTTTGTCAAATCCCAATGTGCCCACATCCCCAAGGGCGATAGCGCGAGCGGGTTTGAGTATATGCAAAAGCATGGCGTGTACACCGACCTGTCGCTGCCGAAAGGGTACGAGATCTTCATGAAGCCGATCCAACCGGGCCAAATGGAAGGCGCTCGCATCGACGACCCTACGCAAGTCATTTATCGCGCCGGCAAAGACGGTAAAGAAAAAGCCATCGGCGTGATGGTGGACGGTATGGCACGGCGCGGCTTCGCTACTCCGTCGCGTAAGTTTGAAATCCATTGCCCGGAAGTCGCGAAACTATCAGCCAAAGTCGGCATCGAGGACGATGGCTTGCCGTCCTACATCCCGATTCCCTCCCATGAGAACTTGCCGAGCGAGCGCTTTGTGCTGACCACATTCAAGTGGAATGTGCATACGCAAGCCCGCACCGCCACGCAAAAGTATCTCTCGGAAATCGTGCACGATAATCCGATGTGGATCAACGCCGGCGTGGCCAAGAAATTAGGACTCAAAACCGGCGACTGGGTAGAGGTCACGACGTTTAGGCCGAAGGGCAACACCTACGAAGCGACGGGTGAGGTGTTGGGCTCCGCGAAAATTCCCGTATTCGTGACGGAAGGCATCCATCCGCGGGTGTTGGCGGTGAGCAACAGCGTAGGCTATTTTGTCGCAGGCCGTGCCGCTACCGGCAAACAAACTATTCGCGATGATTTTCCCGGTTACGGCCCGGCGCCGCAGAACGACGATTTGTCATGGCGTGTGTGGTGGGATCCGGCGCGCGGTGGGCGCGGCAACGGCTACAACATCAACGCGGTGTTGCCGATCCAGCCCGCGCCGGTATCGGGCATGCAAGCGTGGTATGACACGGTGTGCGAGATTCGCAAAGCGGAAAAACCCGCAGCGCGCGCTTAAGCTCGTGGGAATTATGCAAGTTTCTACATATTTACTAGGACAGGCGTTAAGTCATAATCCAAGCCAGACCAACGTCACGAACTTCGTAACATTGCGCCCTTTCCCCGACTTGTCTCACAGGATGAACGATGAACTTAACGCGTATAGCGCCACGACTCATTTGTATAGCTGCATGGTTGATGGGCAGTGCTCACGCTGGAAACGATCTGCGCATTGCCTCAACTACCAGCACCGAGGCGACGGGATTGTTCGGTTATCTGTTGCCCGCGTTCGAAGGCCAGTGCAAATGTAAGGTCAGCGTCATCGCCGTGGGAACCGGCAAGGCGCTGAAACTGGGTGAGAACGGCGATGTCGATGTCGTGTTCGTCCACAGCCGCGCCGACGAAGATAAATTTATTTCACAGGGCTTCGGCGTCGATCGGCGCGACGTGATGTATAACGACTTCGTCGTCGTGGGCCCGAAAAGTGACCCAGCGCGTGTGCGCGACGCAAACTCTGCCGCAGACGCGATGAAGCGCATACCCGACGCGGGGCAAACGTTTGTCTCGCGAGGAGACGATTCCGGAACCCATAAGAAGGAACTTCTGTTGTGGAAAGCGGCCAAGGTTCAACCGCAAGGCACGTGGTACCTGTCAGCCGGACAGGGTATGAGCGAAGTGCTGTTGATGGCAAGCGAACGCACTGCCTACACGCTGTCGGATCGCAGCACCTACACGGCGCTGATTCAGCGAATCGATCTCCAGGTACTTTTTTCCGGGGACATTGCACTTCACAATCCCTATGGCATCATTGCCGTCAACCCGGCGCGTTTTCCGGAAGTGAATTATTCGTTGGCGAAGCAATTCATCGACTGGATCACAGCGAAGGAAGGTCAGCAATTGATCGCAAACTTTAAAGTGAATGGACAGCAATTGTTTTTTCCGAGCGCCAACAACTAAAATACTGCACACAGATCGGCCATAACTCCATTCAACCAATATAGGAAACTTCATGAGTTCCGTTTCATCCCTGCGCGTGAAGGCGCGACTCACCACTGCGATTGCCACGGCGTGCTTGATTCTGGTGGGGGGATTGTGCTATTCCGCGCCTGCCAACGCCGTAACAGCCGAGCAATTGCTGGAGGTGCTGCGAAAAAAAGGCGTGATCACCGACGAGGAATATGAAATTCTATCGGGTAAAAAAGATGACGCAAAAACGCCGGCATCATCCGATGCTTCGCCCGCTGCAGTGGTAAAGGAACAACCAAAACCGGCAGCGGCGCCGGTGGCAGAATCGAAGTCCAACGATGAAATCACGGCGAAATTCAAAGATGGCATTACCTGGGAATCCGCCGACAGGAGCACCTCGATAGGCTTGCGTGGGCGCATCGAGGCGGACTATCGGGCTTTTCTCGGCGACGACGCGCTAGGCGCTGACACGTGGGACATTCGCCGCGCCTATCTCGCAGTAGAAGGTAAGTTCTACAACGACATCGATTTTCGCGTGCGCATGAATTTCGCCGACGTGGCGGGGCCGACCGCATCCGTTTGTACCGCGGTTGGCGTTAATTCGTCCGGCGCACCCGTCTGTACTTCGACGGCGACGGTCGCCACCACCAGCACGACCTCGCTCGACGAGGCTTGGCTCAATCTAGGTTGGTGGAAAGCGGCACAGATTCGTTTAGGGCAGAGCAAAATGCCCTTCAGCCTGGAGCAAAATACCAGCGACATCTTCACCGACTTTCAAGAGCGCTCGTTGGGCGATGGGCTGCTACCCGGCAAGGAGCGTGGCATGGTGGTACACGGCGCGCCGCTCAAAGGTTTTAACTATGGCATCGCCTATTCCAATGGCCAAGGCCGCAACGGCAACGATACGAATCAATCCATCGACGGTAAAGATTGGATCGGTCGGGTCAGCATCAATGTTGCCGAAACCATGGGGCTGAAAAACGCGGTCGTGCATTTAGGCACGAGCTTTTCCACCGGCGCCATACCGGTTGCGTCCGCACCCACCGGTCGGACGGAAGCGCGCGGCATTCAATTTTTCCAACCCTTGGCCTTCAGTGGCAACGACGTCGATCGCACCCGCTACGGATTAGAGTCGCTATTCGCTTGGGGTCCGGTTAAATTGCAAAGCGAATTCTTCCGCGTCAATTTCGATGGCACGAGCGCCGCCGGTGTCGGATACAGCCGCGATATCGATTCCTATTACGCCAATCTCACCTGGCTCGTGACCGGCGAGCAATATGCCGATTCTTTCCGCGGCGAGCGTTCGGGCCGCATCCGCCCAAGGGTCAATTTCGTACCGGGCAAAACCTGCTGTGGCGCATGGGAGTTGGGGCTGCGTTACTCCAAATTCGACGCGGGCGATTTCACGAGCGGCAACGCCGATGGCACTGGCAGAATACCGGTAACGGGAACCAGCGTCGCCGAAGCCTGGACAATGGGCGTGAAATGGATTGTCAATCCCAACACCCGATTTTTATTGAATTACGTCCGCACCGATTTCGGCAACACCATCACAGTGACGCCATCGGCGCCGGGTAAACCGACGCAGACCGATAAAGAATCGGCGATTACCGTTCGTGGGCAGTTTGATTTTTAGCGCGTTGAGGTCCCAACAAACGTAAGCTCAGAAAAAATATGTGTCATTCCCGCGTAGGCGGGAATCCATACTGAGTCACATTTGCCAACGCCCTATGGATTCCCGCCTGCGCGGGAACGACACATCGCTTGTGAGTCTCACCAACCTTCCGTTATGATCGAGCGCTGAATAAAAGAAAAAGCGATTCGACATGACCGAACTACTCCAAGCGATCGAACTCACGACCGGCCACAACCCTGTCGGCACAGTGATCTGGATGCACGGCCTTGGGGCCGACGGCAACGACTTCGTTCCGGTTGTGAAAGAGCTCGGTCTGCCGGACAGTTTGCCGCTGCGGTTTATTTTTCCCCACGCGCCGATGCGGCCGGTGACGATCAACTCAGGTTATGTGATGCGTGCTTGGTACGACATTGTGGAAATCAGCAGCACCGAGCGCAAAGTCGACGAAGCAGGGATTCGCGAATCACAGGGAGCGATAAACGCGTTCATCGCGCGTGAACTTACACGCGGTATCGCGGCAAACCGCATTGTGCTGGCGGGTTTTTCTCAAGGCGGCGCCATCGCGCTGCAAACCGCACTGCGCCACGAGCAAGGATTGGCGGGCATCCTGGCGCTATCGACTTATTTGCCGCTGGCTTCCTCGCTGGAAGCCGAGGCCAGCGGCGCCAATCGCGCGATTCCGATCTTCATGGCCCATGGCGAACAAGATACCGTCATTCCGATCTCCATCGCCGAGAATTCCTACAAGGAGTTGGGCCGCCAAGGCTACCAAGTCGAATGGCACGAATATCCGATGCCACACTCGGTTTCGATGGAGGAAATAGTGGATATCGGCGCTTGGTTGAAACGGCGGTTTGCCTAGTCAACGTCCACCGGATACATTGACGATCGCGCCGGTCACATAGGACGCTTGATCGGACAACAACCATAGTATGGTCTCGGCGACTTCGTCGGCGCTACCTGCGCGGCCCATCGGAATATTCGGCAACGCCTTTTCCATGCGATTGGGTAGGCCCGTTGCCTGAATGTCGGTGTCGATAATGCCGGGCTGCACCGCGTTTACGCGTATGCCTTTTTTGCCGAGCTCGGTCGACATGCCTTTGGTCATGCTATCGACCGCGCCACGCGATGCGGCGTAATGTATCCATTCATTACCGCCGCCCAGATCCGCTGCGCGCGATGAGACATTGACGATCGCGCCACCCTTACCACCGCGCACTGTGGACATGCGCTTCACCGCTTCGCGGGCGCAGAGAAAGTAGCCGACGACGTTGACTTCCATCAATTCGCGCAGCATGTCGGCCTTCACGTCTTCGATCAATGCCACACCGCCGGTGATGCCGGCGTTGTTAACCAGCGCGTTGACCGGCCCGAGTTCGCGATCGCATGCCTCGAAGAGCCGCACCACGTCTTGATCTTGAGCCGTATCGGCCTGGACGGCAAGCGCCGCGCGGCCCGTGGCGCGGATGTCTTTTACAATCGCTTCCGCTTGCGCGGCGTTGGATTTGTAATTGAAGCATACGTCGTAGCCGCGTGCCGCGGCCAGTTTTGCCGTCGCGGCGCCGATGCCTCGGCTACCGCCAGTTACCATTAACACTTTAGCCATGTTGGTTCCTCCATGATCAGATATTATTTTACGCGAACGCGAACCCGAACTCGACTATCACAATGTCCGCATCAAACTATCGCGGCCGCTTCGCGCCCTCGCCCACCGGGCCGCTGCATTTCGGCTCGCTGGTAGCAGCAGTCGGTAGTTATCTTCAAGCGAAAACCAATGGCGGCGAGTGGCTCGTACGCATGGAGGATATCGACACACCGCGAAATGTGCCCGGTGCGGCCGATGAAATCTTGCGGACCTTGGCCGCCTTCGGCTTGGAGTGGGATTGCGAAGTGGTGTATCAAAGTCAGCGCCTGCACATCTTATCGCGTCGCGCTGGAAATCTTAGCGGCACAAGGCGCTACTTTTGTCCTGCACCTGCTCGCGACGGGAAATCGCGGATTCATCGTTAATCGGCATCGAAGGCCCGATTTATCCCGGCACCTGCCGGAATGGAGCGACGTCTCCGCGCGCAGCACAAGCGATACGCGTGCGGGTAGACGATGTAAAGATCGCATTCACCGATCTCATCCAAGGCGCATCGCGCAAAATCTCGCCGTAGAGATCGGCGACTTCGTGTTACGCCGTGCCGACGACATCATCGCTTACCAACTCGCCGTCGTGGTAGATGACGCCGACCAAGGCATCACGGAAATCATACGCGGCGCGGACCTTCTAGCATCGACACCGCGGCAGATTTTTCTGCAGCGCTTGCTTGGCTATCCCACGCCGCGTTACGGTCACTTGCCGATCGCCACCAACGGCGACGGTGAAAAACTTTCCAAGCAAACTTTAGCTCAGCCGATCGATATCGACAATGCTGCGATATTGCTGTTCGATGCGTTGCAATTTCTTGGCCAAAGTCCGCCGGCGGAATTGCGGCAATCGAGCCAGAAGCCGCTCTGGGATTGGGCCTTAGGCCATTGGTCCCTGGCGAATGTGCCCGGAACCCGGGCGAGGAAAACGCCGATGGTATAATTACAGGTTGAGTCAGGGAGCGTTTTACGTCTGTGAGTGAACCTCAGCAACCCCATCGCATCGTGATCGTCGGCGGCGGCGCCGGCGGCTTGGAACTCGCCACCAAAATCGGCGACAGTCTCGGCAAACGTAAGCAAGCGGAAATCACTTTGGTGGACAAAAGCCCCACCCACGTGTGGAAGCCGTTGCTGCATCAAATCGCCGCCGGCACCAGCGGCATGCTGGAACACGAGTTGGAGTATTTAGCCCAGGCCCATTGGCATCATTTCCGTTTTCTATTGGGCGAGATGACGGGCCTTAATCGAGCAGAAAAACACATTCAACTCGCTGCCATTTTGGACGATCGCGGCATCGAAATCAGTGCTGTTCGCAGCCTGCAATACGATACCTTGGTGTTATGCGTCGGCAGCCTCGCCAATGATTTCGGCACGCCGGGCGCGAAGGAACACGCCATCGCGCTGGAGAGCCATTACGATGCGGCGAAGTTCCATCGCCGCTTGATCAATGCGTTCATCCGCGCCCATTCGCGCTCGCCGATGATTTCTCACAAGCTGGATATCGCCATCATCGGCGCCGGCGCGACCGGTGTGGAACTGGCAGCGGAATTGCACTACACCACGCGCCAACTCGCAGCCTATGGCCTCGATAAGGTGATGCCCGATCGCGATGTGCGGCTCACCATCATCGAAGCGGCGCCGCGGGTATTGCCGGCGTTGCCGGAACGCTTGTCGGAAGCAGCATTGAAGCAACTGGAAAAGCTCCACGTGCAGGTCTTTACCGGCGATCCGGTAGTGAAGGTCAGCCTTGACGGCGTCGACACCAAGAGCGGCAAGCACGTTCCCGCCGATCTGGTGGTGTGGGCGGCGGGCATTAAAGCGCCGGATTTTCTGGCGAGCATCGATGGGCTGGAAACCGCGCGCAATAACCAAGTGATCGTCAAATCTACTTTGCAAACCACCCGCGACGAAAACATCTTCGCCTTCGGTGATTGCGCCGCCTGCCCGTGGCCGGAAAAGAGCGGCAACGTGCCGCCCCGCGCCCAAGCAGCCCACCAACAAGCCGCGTTGATGGTGGGAAATCTCAAGCGCCGCATAAACGGCGAGGCATTAAAAAGCTATCGCTATCGCGATTTCGGTTCACTGGTGTCCTTGGGCGAATACAGCACCGTCGGCAACCTCATGGGCCGCCTCATGGGCGGGAGTATACTTATAGAGGGCTTGTTTGCGCGCTTGATGTACGTGTCGCTGTACAAGCTGCATTTGCTGGCGCTCCATGGATTCGGCAAAACCGTGTTGGATACGGTCGGGCGGATCATCGCGCGGCGCACCCAACCTCAGATCAAACTACATTAATGACCACACTCGTCGTCGTTCGAAAAAATAACACCGCCGTTATCGCCGGAGATTCGCTCACGACTTTCGGCGGCACGCGCCTCACGCCCGACTACGATCGCTCGTGGGAGAAGATCGTGAAACACGGCGACACCTATTTCGGCCTCGCCGGCAGCGCGGCGCACCAACTGGTGATGGAAAGCCTGCTTAAACGCACGCCGGGGCTGTCGTTTAACGGACGCCTTGCGATTTTCGAAAGCTTCCGCAAGATTCATCCGGTGCTTAAGGATGAACATTATCTCAACCCCAAAGAAGAAGAGGACGATCCGTACGAGTCGAGCCAACTGATGGCGCTGATTGCAAATCGTCATGGAATTTTCGCCGTATATTCGATGCGCGAGGTCTTCGAGCATCAGCGATTCTGGGCCATCGGCACCGGCCGCGATTACGCCTTGGGCGCGATGTACACCGCCTACGACCAAAACATGACCGCCGAAGAAATCGCCACTATCGGCGTGCGGGCAGGATGCGAATTCGACACCTCATCGCAACTGCCGATGACGCTCTACTCGACCAAGCTTGACTGACGATTCCTCGCATCACCAAACACTGCGTATCGACAAGTGGCTATGGGCGGCGCGCTTCTTCAAGACCCGCTCTATCGCCACCGATGCCGTCGATAGCGGCAAGATCAAACTCAACAGCGAACGGCCGAAACCCGCCAAGGCGATTAAAACAGGCGATCAGCTCGAAGTGCGCAGCGGACCGTTTGTGTTTGCGATTACCGTGCTGGCGTTAAGCGACCGACGCGGCCCCGCAACCGAGGCTGCGAAACTGTATAGCGAATCGGAAGCGAGCCGCGCAGCGCGGCAATTATTAGCCGAACAACTGCGCGCGAACGCTGCTTCCGCGCCGCTCATGCGCGGTCGGCCAACCAAAAAAGCCCGCCGCGACATAGGGCGTTTCATTGACGAGAGCGACGACGGATGATGCGATCGATAATCAGATTTCTATGGTTGACACGCCGGCGCGAGCCTGCGAGCATGTCCGGAACATTTCAATCCATCGACCGCCATCGTAGCGATCGTCTAACAACAAAAACAACTTTACGCTTTCCAGGAGACGAATTGACACTTTACGCTCGAGTTATGACTTATGGATTGTTCACCAGTATCGTGCTTACGGTGCCACTATGGCCGCCCATGTTGACGATCATGACCGGCCAGTTCAAACACACGCGACGCTACCTGACCACCATACGCAAGGGCTTCACACATCTACACGCTCTGGCGAAAACCCGTGCGGTGCACCGGTATTTTTCCGGACAAAGCGAAATCAAACCCGAGCGGCAAATTCCTGAGGACATCGGCGGATTCTGCAATCGTTGCGGTCAGTGTTGCCTTGAACGACGTTGCATGTTTTTAGAACGGCAAAACGATGAGGAATTTCTGTGCGGAATCTACGGCACGTGGCTACGGGACCATACCCACTGCGGCGCCTATCCGATTAACCAAGCGGACATCGATCTTTATAAATGCCCGACTTATTTTGTCATTAGACCAGTCTCGGCGGCGGAGCACACAAAATCTACCGCGCAAGCGACTTAAGCCAGCCAAATCTGTCGAAATTTCTTACACATTAAAGACAGAAATTCCATGCATCAACCGTATCTTATTGAATAATAGTGCTCAAATAAATTACTGGCACGAAAATTGCATACATCCCGCCTCGGGTAAAGTCCTTATCCGCATAACAAATAACCGCTTTAAACCTTAAGGAGAGAATCTTGAATAAACAATCTAACTGGATTGCGGGGCTAGTCCTGACCGCAATCGCCGGTGCCGCGTCCGCGGTGCCGATCACTGCCACTACTGTGACGTCCAATTGGCACGATACCGTCGGCGCTGCAGGCGCAAACATCGTTGAAAACGTCAGCTTCGGGCGGGTGGATGCCGATCCGGGCGACGGCTTCAATCAAGCCCGTTGGGGAGTTCCATCCGGAACGGCAACGCCCGGCCGTAGCGGATTGGGTTTTCGCTCCAACGCGCCCGTTGCGGGGATCGTGTTAGAGACACCGTTCGACCTCGGCGACTTGCGTCATTACAACTGGACCATAGGCGGCGGATCAGTCGCTAGCGCAAGCCAGTTGGATATAAACGCGACGCTCGATATCGATGGAAGCGGCCAGGGTCCATTCACTTTCACCTCGGCCCTCGCCATAGACGAAACGCCGAATCGAGCACCCTGCCCGTACCCCTCCACCACGCCTTGCTCTGATCGCATCAGCTTCACCAATGTTGCGGGTGGCGATACATTCAGCATCGGAGGCATTGACTACACGCTGTCGATATTAGGTTTCGGCGCGACGCCCAGCAGCCTGCAGGACTTCTTTATCAGTCAAGAGGGCGGCACCAGCGACGCGAACTTGTGGGCTGTTATCACCGCCGTAGAACCACCACCGCCGGTTCCCGAACCCGCTCCGCTTGGCCTTGCTGGCGCTCGGTTTGGTCGGTCTAGGCTGGTTCAATCGCCGCAAGGGCTAAACCGTTCAAATATAAAAACTGCAATAATTTGAAGGGCGCTTCGGCGCCCTTTTGTTTTTTTCCGCAGCGGGATCAACACCACACTGAAGGCTGGTTCGCCGTGGTGGTAAAGCTTGCGACTGCCGCTGGTGGACTCTTTGCGCGTAGCGGGTCCAACGAGATATGGCAATCCGTAAGGTAACGCGTCACAGCCGCGGCGTCGAAGCGAGTTCCAGCAAGTCCAACGTGGCCGTCAGGACGTAGCAAATAGAAGGATGGCCCAGAAAGTTTAGCGTGAACAAGAGCTTTCTCATTGACAGCATCCGCTGGAATCACCAGTACATGCATCAAGTGATTGAGCGCTAGGGCCTGTACCGCAGACTCCGGCTGTCCGATGACGATTAGGTTAAAGCGCTTATCGTCGAGGTTCTCGAACAAGTCCTCGACCGCGCCGCCTTCGCGCAGCATTAACTTGCAACCAAGGAAAGCGATCGCCCGCGCGCGGTGCGCTTTCTGGCAGACCCGAAAGCGTTTGCGACAACGGGCTTTCCCGGTAAGTGATGCCTGTCTGGGAGACCGTACGAAAAGCGAGTTGCTTCGGCCGCTCGAATGTCATCGCAAACGCCGCGATCTTGGCGAGGATCCGCGTGCGGAACAGCCCCGCGAGCCAACCGTCGGAGACCAATAGGGTGAATGCCCGGTCGGTGGTGGTCAGCAAGCGCTGTGCGACTGGACGGCGCTCGGCTTCATAGGAGTCGAGCAGAGAAGCATCGGCTAAGCCTTTGACGACCAGCGCCAGTTTCCACGCGAGGTTGTAAGCATCCTGCAAGCCGGTATTCATGCCCTGCCCGCCCATCGGACTGTGGACATGCGCCGCGTCACCGAGGAGGAAGCAACGGCGGTCGCGGAATTTTTCCACCGCGCGGTGATGGATGCGATAAGTGGAAAACCAACTGCACTCCTTGAAGGTGAGGTTGGCCCCCGCCTCACGGCGTATGGCGGGACTCAACTCGTCGAACGTGACATCGTCTCTCCCCCGCAGCTTCTTGGGCAGAATGCCGATCACCCGCCAGCGGTCCTTACCGCGCATCGGGAAGAACAGGTGAAATCCGTCGCGCCATAAATAGACGTTTAGCTCTTCCGCCACCATGGGCCCGGTCGCTTCGGTGTCGGCGACGAAGAACACATGCTCGTACGGCGCGCCGGGAAACTTGATTCCGGAAAGCTCGCGCACCGCACTGCGCCCGCCGTCGCAACCTGCAACGTAGGTGGCCGTGATCTTGCGGTTCGTTCCATCCGGCTGTTTGAGCGTCGCAGTGACGTGGTCCGCTGCCTGCTCGAAAGCAACCAACTCGGTATTCCACTGCACGGCCAAGCCCCAGTTGCGCAGATGCTCGCCCATGATCCGTTCGTTGTCGTCCTGGCCTAGCATCAGGACAAATGGGAACGGACTCACGCTCTTGCCGATTTCCCCCAGCGGGATGCGTGCAGCCCACTTTCCTTCCGCCCACATATTGGCGCCGTTACCGCGGCGGCCCAATTCCAGCGCACGCTCCGCGATGCCGAGCTTGGCGTAGATCTCAAGCGTGCGTGCGTGCACGGCCATGGCGCGGGTCTGCTGCGCCGGCCCGCTGTGGCGGTCGATGATCATCGCGCGCACGCCGCGACGGCCGAGTTGGTTAGCGAGCATCAAACCGGTCGGGCCGGCGCCAACGATTAAAACATCGGTATCCATAGTTAACCTCTTTGATTCTACAAAGCGCTATCAGCCGACCCGGACACTCGGTCAGACTTGTGCTATTTTACCCTTTGAACTTTACGTGACGTTGGAAAACATATGAACGCGCCTGTACGTATCGCGCCGTCGGTCTGCCCCCATGACTGCACCAGCACCTGCGCGCTCGATGTCGAAATTCTGGACGCGCGTACCATCGGCCGCGTGCGCGGCTCGCGGCGAAACTCCTATACCGACGGCGTAATCTGCGAAAAGGTGGCGCGCTATGCCGAGCGCGTGCATCATCCCGACCGGCTCACCCATCCGTTGCTCCGCGCCGGGCCGAAGGGCGCTATGCAATGGAAACGAATTTCCTGGGAAGAGGCCCTCGACCGAGTCGCCGATGCTTTCATCGAGAAGGCGCAGCGCTATGGCGCCGAGACCGTTTGGCCGTATTTTTACGCGGGAACGATGGGGCTGGTACAACGCGACGGCATCAACCGCCTGCGCCATGCAATGAAGTACTCGCGCTGGTTCTCCACCATCTGCGTCGAACTCTCGGATTCGGGCTGGAATGCCGGCGTGGGTGCAAAGCGCGGGGTCGATCTGCGCGAAGCGGCCGAGCATGCGGACGTGGTCGTGATCTGGGGCGGCAATCCGGTGCATACCCAGGTCAACGTGATGCACCACGCCATGGCGGCAAAGAAGCGCGGCGCAAAACTGGTCGTGGTCGACCCGTACCGCACCGCCACGGCGAGCAAGGCCGACCTGCATATCGCATTGCGCCCCGGCACCGATGGCGCGCTTGCCTGCGCGATGATGCACGTGCTGTTCGCCGAAGGGTTCGCAGATTGGGATTATCTGCGGCGCTATACCGACTGCCCAGACGCACTTGGCCGAGCATCTGAAAACCCGCACCCCCGAGTGGGCCGCCGCGATCACCGGTCTTGTCGGCCGAAACCATCGTCGAGTTCGCGCGGCTGTATGGCCGCAACAAACGCAGCTTTATTCGTTGCCATCACGGTTTTTCGCGTTCGCGCAACGGCGCCGCGAATATGCATGCAGTGGTCTGCCTGCCGGCGATGACCGGCGCCTGGCAACACTTGGGCGGCGGCGCCTTGTACGGCCACACCGGCATCTATCCGCTCGACCGCAGCCTAATCGAAGGCCTCGATGTAGTCGATTCCACCGTGCGGGAACTCGATCAGTCGCGCCTTGGACCTATCCTCACCGGCGATGCCGATGCCTTGAATGGCGGCCCTCCGGTAACGGCGCTGTTGGTGCAAAACACCAATCCCGCCATGGTCTGCCCGGATCTCAACCAGGTACACGCGGGACTCGCGCGCGAAGACCTCTTCACCTGCGTGCATGAGCAGTTCATGACCGAGACCGCGGCGTTTGCCGACATCGTGTTACCGGCAACTTCATTTCTCGAGCACGATGATTTTTACACCGCGAGTGGACACACCGTGTTTCAAGTGGCGCGAAAAGTGATCGAAGCACCCGGCGAGGCGCGCGAGAACCACTTCGTGATCTGTGAACTCGCTAAGCGTCTCGGCGCCGAGCATCCGGGCTTTTACATGAGTGCGTGGGAAATCATGGACGCGACATTGCGCCGCTCCGGCATGTGGGATGCGCAAACCAACCATGAGCGCGGCGGCCAGGACTTCGCCTATGCATTCGAGAAGATGCACTTCCTCGATGGATTCGAGACGAAGGATCGCAAATTCCACTTCCGCCCGGACTGGCAACGCTTCGGCGGCCGCTGGCAGGAGATGCCGAATTTACCTGACCATATGGACGTCATCGACAACGCCACCCCGGAAAAACCGTTCCGGCTCGTCGCGGCGCCCGGCGCGAACCTTCCTCAATTCAACCTTCACCGAAACGCCCTCCTCGGTAAAGCGCGAACAGCGGCCGACGGCGCTCATCCATCCGCAGGATTGTTCTGCACTCGAACTGCTCGAAGGCGATCGCGTACAGCTAGGCAACGAACGCGGCGCAGTGATCGTGCATGTGAAGCCACAAGATGGTCAACAGCGCGGCGTGGTGGTCGTCGAAGGCATCTGGCCCAACCGCTATTTCGAGAATGGGCTGGGCATCAACGCGCTGACCAGCGCGGATCCCGGGTTGGCCCAAGGGCGGCGCGGCATTCCACGACACCGCGGTGTGGATACGCCGGGTTGAATCGAAAGCCGCGTCTTGACGGCGGCTAGTGTCGTCTCCGGTAATTTACGGGGTAAGTAATGGATTCCTTTATCTGACTAGGCACGAGGTGGTTGCAAGGTTGTAACGTTGACGAGGGAGAATTATCGTGAAATCCATGTTCCGATTCCGTCGAATTTTATTTCATGCTGCAGGGGCTCGTCGGCAGCGCCTAGGCAGCTCTTAGCTGGCGTCGCAGACTGAGCGGAAGCTCGATAGGCGCGAATAGCTCACTCGGATAAAGATAATCTTCACCCGACTCGTCCACCAGTCGGATCATGCCGAGTTTCTTCGCGGCTTCGTCCGACAGTTGACGATACAGTTTATGGCGTTCCAACGATGCGGGATAATCGTGATTATCCAGACAAACGACAAAGGTTTCGCTGCGCATTATGAATCCAACCATTCAATGATCGATTTAAATTTAAACTCACGTTTACCTATTCCGTGCGCTTCGTGCCAGTGTAACTCGACTTTCGCTCGCTGACCATCGTCGCTTCGAATAATTGCAATCCCTTTTTTCTTTTCCCAGTTGCCCTTGCCATAGAATCTCACGAGCCGGCTTTTTTCTCGAATACTGGCGCCTTGCGCGATGGTTTCGGTCGAACCAATCTTACCAAGGATTTCAAACGCCATGCCGGGAGCCCTTAAATGGGATGGCTAAGATGATAGTTAAAGAATGGCACAGCAACAACTCAGTGTATTGACCATGGATTGGCTGGGCAAGTAAAGCCCACGCGTGGCGCATTTCCTTCATTCCTTCGGCGTGACCTCCTGACGCAGTGGTCATCGCGATGAGAATCGGCCTGGTAGGCAATATCCATGCGGCTTCCCGACCGTTGGCGCAGACCATGAACCGTGTATGCGCGATAAACAATCATCGAGTTGATGTGCACGCCTCGGATGGAGGGGCATGCTCGATGAAACGATTTCGCTTGTTGATGTCGGCTCATGCGGCGCAATGCGCTGCGCTTATTGGCGCCCTACCTTGTGCGCCTTACGCGGGTTATCCCCAAGCCTGTGAGCAGGTTCGCCGTCGCTACGTTGCTGGCGTTGAGTTCTTGGATGACGTTGATGCCGTCGTAGAAGAACTTGGTGGTGGCGCCGCTCCCCGTTTTACTTTGCCACCGTCCGGCGGCATCGTATTAGAAGCTCGCCGTGATTGTGCCGCTGATCGCGGTCAATTGATCGCGGGCGTTCATGAAGAACAGGCCCAGATTTTGTGACTAGCCTATAAGCTCCTCTGCAAACGGATCACGAGCGAGAGCTCGGTACGCAGAAAAAAATACTCCCAAATACAGCCATAGGCCAATCGGAATCATCCGAAATCCGAACTTCCCGGACACGTATCGCAGGGCAAGTTCCCGGGTCGCCAGAACGCTACCAGCATCCGAAGCCTGTCGCAGCGCCGAAATGCCTTTTCCTGGATTAACAGGGGTCCCGACGCCGTCTAGATGCGCAAGGCCCAACCGAAAGAACGCGGGCGTGTAACCTTGGTCCGCCGCCTTAGAATACCAACGAAAAGCTTCTGCATTGTTACCTCCGAGTGCGATAGCTCGGGCCAGATAAAACATGCCCTTACGATCTCCCTGTATTGCTGCTTTGCGCAAATATTGAATGCCGCGGGACCTATCTTTTGCACCTCCGACTCCCTCGAAAAGCATCCAACCCGCGTGCACTTGGCAGTCAATATAACCTTTCTCTGCAAGGCCAAGATAAATCGAAAGCGCGTCAACATAGCGACGTTTTGAGAAATGCTCTGCCGCCACAACGTGAAGCGCATGATCGTCCATAGCGATATGTCTTATTGGCAATAAGGGCCGCCGTCGCCCGGTGTCTTCGGCGAGGCACTGAGCGATTGGGACATCGACTTGGTCGTTGTGAGCATTGTCCACGGACATTCAACGCGAGATTTGAGACATGTGCGCATTCCGGCTATGCTTGCTCATTGTTTTGGAAATTTGTCGATCCCTTCGCTTTTATCGAAGTGATACAACAAAAGATAATCGTCCCATCCGTGATCACCCTCGCAAACGACAATGATCCCATCGGAAACCGGCGGTGGCGTATTCGATAAAAGGCCAAGAGTAGATTCAATGGCCTTCCATAGCGCTGACACATTAGATGTTACAAAGTTGACATTGATGTAGTTCCCAGCGACAGCCGAATCGCTCGAAGAATTTTGCACTATAGATCGCGTGCTGAGCTTCTCGAGTTTTTTAACTATTGTCTGAATGTCCGTGCCAGGCAAACGGTCTGGCAATAGTTGAACGCTTAGGGTTTTCATCAATGGCCCTTTCATTTTTCACAGACTTCGGGAGTGTTCGGCGTTGGTGGCCACGGACCGGTCCAACCTTTAGGGCGTCGACGCGGCCAACCGCGACCATCATCGCCTTTTTCCCTGCCGCGATCCGTTTTTACCCGGTCCCTTCCCACGTCATGCTTATCTCCAGTTGAAGGGCGCGCACCCGTAGTGTGCTCTGCTCCTCCCGATGGGTCGAGGGGATCTGGTTTGCTATATACGTTCTGGTTATTTAGCGATTGATTAGCATACACCGCTGCTGACGTCGCAAGCGCAAAGTCTGCCGTAGCTGTCACGGCGCTCCAACCCAAAATCGTTACGAAGAAGAATGTATCGTCTGGATCAATATTCGATATCGGATTTGCCCGCACATAGCCATAAACATGCAATGTGTCGATTGTTTGCATATGGCGCAATGCGCTTCGCTTATTGACGCCCTACGCAGTGCGCCTTACGCGCGTTAACTCAGGCTGCGCCTGCTACTCCACCGTTCCCAAATCTCCTAAGCCAAACAACCTCGCGTCCCGTTTGCTTTGCAGTGCGAGTTTCGCCGCCGACCAAGTCGCGGAAGTCTTTAGAAAAACGTAGCGGAGGTATCGGCTCTTAGAGCGTGCGACACGCGCCATGCCGAGTGTGCCTGCAGGGTAGCCAGCCGAGGCCGCAACGAAGAAAAGCCGCTCGGCTCGCTCAATCTCCTCGGCTAAACTCGCCCTGCCGAATAGTACCTCACCGAGCATCAAAGCTACCTGCGGACTTGTCTCCGGCTCGGCCCGTTCCAGATGCTCTTCTGCGCGCGCCAGATCGCGATCACCACCATATCCGAAGTAGTAGTATCGAGCCAAACCTCGGTGCGCATTCACCGTCTCACCCATTTCTAGCGAGATAACGTACCACCGGTAAGACTCTTTATAATATTTTGGATCACTTCTCCCCTTAGCCTCGTAAACGTATCCGAGACACTCGGCACCGCGGGCGTCACCTGCGTTGACCAACTGATTTAGCAAGCCCAATGCCTCTGACTCGTTTCCGGACCGCAAGGCCGCAGATGCGCTACCAAAAACTTGCTCAAGATCGCTGTTCATAGGCCTCAGGTTACCTTCAGGGACGTGGACAGAAGGTCGGGGCACGCGGTGATCGGGTCGGATTCTTAGCTCGTTCTACATGCCCGGCAGGATCCATGCCCGGTGGAGTTGGTGTCGGGGGTTTTCCCTGACTTACGCCGGAAATTTCATTTACTAGGTCTATGATATTTAGAATAGTGTTAACGCGTCCCGGTGTAGTTGCTGATATCGTGGCGGCACCGCCCGTTGCGGTGACTAACCCCACACCACTCGCCGGACCTGCAATGGCTAATGGACCTGCCGCCACTGCCGTCGCTGAAACCCCAACTGCACTTGAGAAATTGCTAATCCGAATTGCATCCTGTGTCGGAATGCGGTTGGGCCCTCTCGTAGCCGCATTCAGCGTAGTAGTAAGGAACAAACCTTCGCGATCGTTGTTCGATACTGGGTCACCGTCAACATAACCATAAACATTTGGCCCCGCCACATACTCGATCGGATCCTCGCTGATAAAGCGGCTCAGTCCCGGATGATAGTACCGCGCCCGGTAATAGTACAAGCCCGTGCCATCATCTTCGCGTCCGGTGTAAGTCTGCGTGTTACTGCTCGTGCCGGTCTTGCTGGCCTTGCCGTATGGCTCATAGGTGTAACTCGCCGCCACCGCGTCCGCGCTGTCCGTCATCGCAATCGTGCTGCCCAGCGCATCAGTCAAGAAAGCCCTGCGTGCCGCCGGTATCGGTGCGGCTGTAGACCTCATCGATGCCCAGACCGGTCAATATGTTTGCCGTCGCGATATTGCTGGCGTTGAGTTCTTGAATGACGTTGATGCCGTCGTAGAAGAACTTGGTCGTCGTGCCGGCGATGGTCTTCGCCATGCCGCCGCCCTACGGCGTCGTATTGGAAGCTCGCCGTCACCGCGCCGCTGATCGCGGTCAACTGGTCGCGGGCGTTCCAGGTGTAGGTAGTCGTCCCGTCGTTGGTGAGATTGCCGTTGAGGTCGTAGCTGAACGTGGTCGCGCCTTGAGTGGTGAGGCGGTTGTTAGCGTCAAACACAGTGCCGGTCATCGCCGCAGGCAAACCGGTGCGCGCATAGGTGCCGTCCTGACTGATGCGCCGGCCGGCCAGATCGTAGCTGTACGTGAGTGTGCCGAGGGTGGTCGCGCCCTTCTTGTAGGTGAGGCCGGTGTAGTTCACCATCCCCCGTGGCGTCACTTCTTGAGTACGCCGATCCAATCCGTCGTAGGCGCGTCAACTCACTTCATGAACCTAGGATCAGTCGATAACTTTCCGCCGCACTGACGCGCGATGCGTACTGTCCCTAGCACGAGGCTGAAGGTAGCTCTCAGTGCACACCATCTACCCCCCGGAATACGCCCGTTAAACATGTGATGTACAAGCATTGCTTGAGCCCAGACATGCCCTCTTTCGGCTGCTCTTCTGAAATGGAAAAGGCTTTGTTCGAAAGCGTTGTGCTGATTTGGATGAACTTTTTTGTAGAGGTGGCCCAATCGATATTCCGCACGAATGCTACCAGCCGATGCGGCAACCGTGTAGAAACGCATTGCTTCATCTGGGGCGTTTTGTTGTTCAAAGAGCGTGCCAAGCCGGATCAGAGACCACTCATCCCCCTTATTCGCTGCCTTTTGGTACCATGCTATCGCTTTAGTCTTGCTGGGCTCTACGCCTAGACCCTTCTCTTGTATCCAGCCAAGAAAGCGCTCCGCTTCTGTCGAACCAGCATTGGCCAGCTCGGAAAATAGGTGCGATGCCGTTGCATAGTTCTTCTCTGCAAGTGCCTTATGTGCACTATCAATCGCTTTATCTACATGCACGCGTCGTTATCGTCCATTAATCCAAATTTCCCTTTCCCGCCCTTACGTGGTTCTTTCCCTCCGCCGCCAGAACTCGAATCATCCTTCTTTTTCTGGGTCTGCTCTGTGCGATCACGAGGGGGTAAGTCCTCCGGACCTGGAGTTGGATTTCCTGTGTAAATTTCATAAAGAAGTTTGCCAATAACAATCGCGAGCTTAACCCAATTTTTCCCGTCAGGGTCTACGTAGTTAACGGGATCGCCTTTGACATAGCCATAAACATTCGGCCCGCCGCCATACTCAATCGGATCCTCGCTAATGAATCGGCTCCTCCCGGATGATAATACCGCGCCCGGTAATAATACAAGCCCGTGCCATCATCTTCGCGTCCGGTATAAGTCTGCGAGTTACTGCTCGTGCCGGTCTTGCTGGCCTTACCGTATGGCTCATAGGTGTAACTCGCCGCGACGGCACCGGCGCTATCGGTCATCGCTATCGTGCTGCCCAGCGCATCGGTCAGAAAACCCTGCGTGCCGCCGGTATCGGTGCGGCTATACACCTCATCGATCCCCAAACCCGTCAACATGTTCGCCGTCGCGACATTGCTCGCGTTGAGTTCTTGAATGACGTTGATGCCGTCGTAGAAGAACTTGGTGGTGGCGCCGGCGATGGTCTTCGCCATCCGCCGTCCTGCGCCATCGTCTCCAAAGCTCGCCGTCACCCCGCCGCTGATCGCGGTCAACTGGTCGCGGGCGTTCCAGGTGTAGGTATTGGCACCGTCGTTGGTGAGATTGCCGTTCAGATCGTAACTGAAGTTTGTCGCGCCTTGACTGGTGAGGCGGTTGTTGGCGTCGAACGCGGTGCCGGTCAGTGCGGCGGGCAAACTGGTGCGCGCATACGTGCCGTCTTGCGTGATGCGCCGGCCGGCGAGATCGTAGCTGTCGGTGAGCGTGCCGAGGGTGACTGCGCCCTTCTTGTCGGTGAGGCCGGTAAGCTCGTTGGCGTTGTTGTAGGCGTAGGTGACCGCCACGCCGTTCGGCAACGTGAGGCTGGTGCGGCGGTCGGCGTTGTCGTAACCGATGAGGACGCTGCTCGCGCCCTGGGTGACAGTGGTCAATCGATCGGCGTTGTCGAAGGTGTAGACCACCGCGTTGCTTTGCCCTGCCACCGTCATGGTCGCGCGGCGCGAGGCGCTGTCATAAGTGTAGCCGACCGTGCCTTGGGCGTTCGCTTCCTGCGTGGGCCGGTCGAGCGTGTCGTAGTCGCGGGTGAGCGTTCCACTAACGGAATCAGCCAAGCTGCGTACGCGGTTGCCAGCGTCTAACGTATACGCAATGGTGCTGGTGTAGGCGGTGGGCGCACCGGTCGTGGCGCCGAAGCCCGCTTGGGTGCGGCGGTTTAGGGTTTTTCGCGATAAGAATCGGCCTAGGAGGCAATATCCATGCGGCTTCCCGACCGATGGCGCAGACGATGAACCGCGTATGGCGATAAGCGATCATCGAGTTCATCTGCATGCCTCGCATTGGGTGGCATGCCCGATAAACCGATTTCGCTTATTGATGCTGGCTCATGCAGCGCAATGCGCTACCTTGTTGACGCTCTACCGGCTGCGCGTTACGCGGGTTTGGTCTTGGCACGACAATTGCCATCGCGGTCCGCTAGCCATGTCAAACTGCACCAACTGACCCCGATCCTCCGTAAACTTAAGTAAGAATCTCGAAGCTTTTACATACTGCAAGAATCTCGCACCCATACCTAGGAGAGAGGACAAATAAGACCATCTCGCCCACGCGGATTCGCTCGGCAGTCTTAACCACATGTTGCTCGATTTTCTCTTGCGTAGACTTCGGAAGCAACTGGTTCAGCCCTTGGAGTTCTCGTAGATAAGGTTTGAGGTCCGGTACTAAAGTGGACTCACCTTTAAAGAATTCCACACTGAGGACGATGTTTCCTCACGGAAATCTTTAGCCAGAAATTCTTCTACATTAATTAGCAAACCCCTTAACGTTTGACCTGCATCGTTCTCAATTCCAGGAGCACAGATTTATCACCGTTCAATTTTAGTGCTGTTAGGTCTAGATCGTGAAGATTGAAAGTCATGGTCAGGGGTTACAAAAATTCGAGTTTGGTCCGGTGTTAGGTACGGGACTAATCGGTACGCCAGGTCCTCGATTGCTGCGGTCGGGCCTACTACCGTCCGAAGGGCGATCCCAATTGTGAGCATGTGGATCCCCCGCGCCATGATCGTGACCTCGGTCGATATCAACGGATGGATATCGATCGTTTTAGTCCAGTAATCTCCGCCTTCTGCCGGAGATCTAGTCAACGTCGGCGGGCGCGAGCCATATCGCCCTCAGTGCTACGACCCGGTGGCCTTCTTCACGGACGGCAAGCCGGCCCATGGCTCCCCTTTCATCAGTGCCATGCACCGTGGTGCGACATACTTCTTCGCCAGCGAAGAGCACAAGAAAACGTTCACCTCCAATCCCGACAGTACGTCCCCAATACGGCGGGTTCCCCTACGGCGTTGGATACGACGGGCTTTTACCCAGTGACATCAGCACCTGCAGGTCGAAACGACAAGCTCTACCTGAACTTCAGCCCAGAGACCTCCAAGAAGTTCAACTCCGATCTTCGATGCCAATGTCGCCAAGCGGAGAAGTACTGCCAGGGCTCGTCCAGAAGAACGAAAACATAATCGGATTCCCCCCAACATAGCCATAAACATTCGGCCCGCCGCCATACTCAATCGGATCCTCGCTAATGAATCGGCTCAGTCCCGGATGATAGTACCGCGCCCGGTAATAATACAAGCCGGTGCCATCGTCTTCGCGCCCGGTATAAGTTTGCGAGTTGTTTGTCATCGTATTAGCTGCCTTGCCGTACGGCTCATAGGTGTAACTCGCCGCCACGGCACCGGCGCTATCGGTCATCGCAATGGTGCTGCCCAGCATCGGTGAGAAAGCCCTGCGTGCCGCCGGTATCGGTGCGGCTATACACCTCATCGATCCCCAAGCCCGTGAGCAGGTTCGCCGTCGGGACATTGGTCGCGTTGAGTTCTTGAATGACGTTGATGCCGTCGTAGAAGAACTTGGTGGTGGCGCCGGCGATGGTCTTCGCCATCCGCCGTCCTGCGGCATCGTATTGAAAGCTCGCCGTCACCCCGCCGCTGATCGCGGTCAACTGGTCGCGGGCGTTCCAGGTGTAGGTATTGGCACCGTCGTTGGTGAGATTGCCGTTCAGATCGTAACTGAAGTTTGTCGCGCCTTGACTGGTGAGGCGGTTGTTAGCGTCGAACACAGTGCCGGTCATCTGCCGCAGGCAAACTGGTGCGCGCATACGTGCCGTCTTGCGTGATGCGCCGGCCAGCGAGATCGTAGCTGTAGGTGAGCGTGCCGAGGGTGACTGCGCCCTTCTTGTAGGTGAGGCCGGTAAGCTCGTTGGCGTTGTTGTAGGCGTAGGTGACCGCCACGCCGTTCGGCAACGTGAGGCTGGTGCGGCGGTCGGCGTTGTCGTAACCGATGAGGACGCTGCTCGCGCCCTGGGTGACAGTGGTCAATCGATCGGCGTTGTCGAAGGTGTAGACCACCGCGTTGCTTTGCCCTGCCACCGTCATGGTCGCGCGGCGCGAGGCGCTGTCATAAGTGTAGCCGACCGTGCCTTGGGCGTTCGCTTCCTGCGTGGGCCGGTCGAGCGTGTCGTAGTCGCGGGTGAGCGTTCCACTAACGGAATCAGCCAAGCTGCGTACGCGGTTGCCGGCGTCTAACGTATACGCAATGGTGCTGGTGTAGGCGGTGGGCGCACCGGTCGTGGCGCCGAAGCCCGCTTGGGTGCGGCGGTTTAGGGCGTCATAAGTGTAGCCGGTAACCTGGCCTTTGCGGTCGGTGATGCGGATGAGATTGCCGGCGGCGTCGTAATCGTAACTTTCGGTCTTGATTAACGGATCGACACGGGTTTTGAGGCGATCCATGACGTCGTAGGTGTACGTCGTAACGTTGGCTCTTTGATCTTTGTACGTGAGCCGGTTACCGTTCACATCATAGGTCGATTCCACCGTCTGACCTTTCGCGTCCGTCACCTTGGTCACGCGGTCGATGGCGTCGTACTCGATGCGCGTTAAGTTGCCCAGCGCATCCATGGTGGCGACTACCCGACCTGCGGCATCGGTGTAGCGCTGCGTCGCGCGGCCAAGCGCGTCGGTTACCTTTACAAGATCGCCCTGTTGGTATTCGAACAGCGTGGCGTGGTTGAGCGCATCGGTAATCTGGATGGGCTGGCCGGCCGGATTGTTAACGATATTGGTCTTGTGGATGAGGGGTCGGTGATGCTGGTCAAATAGCCCGCCGCATCGTAGCCGAAGGTCGTGGTGTGGTTGAGCGGGTCCTTGACGGTTGCGACCTGCTGGAACATAGGTTCGTAGGTGTAGGTCGTCGTCACAGCCTGCGGCGTACCGAATAATCGGGTGATGGTCGACGGGTTACCGAAGACGTCATACACGGTGTGGGTCACTCGACCCAATGGGTCGGTTACATCGGTGAGAAGATTGCCCACGGCTGCGCGGGTGAAACTAAATGTTTGCGCCTCCGGTTTGCCCAGCCCATACGTGTCGGTTGTGACATAGCCGCTGGCATTGAAGGTGATGCGACGCACATTGCTGCGCGCGTCGGTGACATCGGCTTGGGTGATCTTGCCATTGACGTCGACGGTGTACGCGAACAAATTGGTCGTGGTGTCCGCGTAAGTCTGTTTTGTCACGCGGCCGTTGGTGTATTCGTTGGTGATACTGACGTTGCCGCGCGCGTCCTTAACGGTGAGCAATTGCGTGCACACGTTGCTAATCGGTCCCCCAGGACACACCGCCCATCCATACTCGTTAGTGCTTCCATCCGGATAGGTCGCCTTTGTCATGCGGCCCAGGAGGTCATACTCGTACGCCACCGTACGGCCCAAGTTGTCCTTCGCCTGGGTGATGTGATTGGCAGCATCGTAAGTGAATTCGATCGAGCGTCCGCTAGGACCATCGATCCGAGTGATGTTCCCTGAATTCGCCGGTGTGCGAGTGAGCGTTATGCGATTGCCGTAGCGGTCTTGCATCCACTGCATCGGCTGTTGTACGCCGAAGTAGTAAATTGTGCCATCGGCCAATATGACGTCCCAGCCGCCAACGTCTGGATCCCACCTGACGCGCGATTTGTAGAAGCGCGTAGGTGTATTCGTGCTTTCGAATTCCGCGTTGGTGTATCCCGTTCCGGGGGAAGTGCGCACATAGTGGACTCGGCCCCCGTCTGGCAGAATTAAATCCATCTCTTGGAACTGCAACGCCGACCAAATAAACATCTCGTAATCTTGCGTCATGCCTATTCCAAACGGTCGCGAACGTGTGTCGTTGTGGCGAAAAGACCGCGTGAGCTTTAGGCGCCACGTATCGCTTAGCGCCAGGTCGCAGTGGGTATAAACAAAAAGACCGGTCGACGTATCCACGGGATCGCCAGCACCACTGCCGCCGACGTTGCAGCCGCCACCACCGCCGGCACCACCGGAGCCACCGCCACCGCCGTCTGGGCCGCCACCGCCGCCTCCACCGCCAGGACCACCTCCACTACCACCAGAGCCACTGCCACCTCCGCCTCCAAAACCGCCCGGTGGTGGCCCGTCGGGCGGCGGATTATTACTGGTTTAATCATGGCGCCGGTGAACTCGTAGATGCCGACGCCCGGGTTAGGTATTACTTGCTTGCCGGCCGAGTCGACCGCGCCCATGCCGTATACGTCACCAGCCCCCGCCATCGGGCTCGTAGTGCCAGAATTCGACCGGCAATCCCGGTGCGCGCTTGGTGTAATTGGGATAAATGATGCGAGCGAGCGCTGGCGTGTAGCCGCGGGCGTTGTAGAGATATGCGCCGCCGGGTTGTACAGTGAAGTAAACCGGCACGGCGAAACTATTAGGTAAAGGGAACGGTGGCCGATCGACCGGAATCGGCGTCAAGCTGATTTTGGTTACGGTTTTACCATCGTGATCTTTGATCACCACACCGGCAGGGATGCGCACTTCCATTCCCGGGATCTTCGGACTAGTGAGCACGACCTCTTTTATGGTCGGGGATGGGATGGTGATTTCCGTCGCGGTGTCGATCTCGGGCATCCAGATGATGTACGGCAAGACGTTCGTTTTTCTCGCCTTGACTGCTACGCCGACGGGGAAAACGCCATAAGTCTTGCTGCGCCGGTTGGCGCTGCGGCCGTCGACGATGACCTCGTTATGACCGGCGGCAACATTCTTCAGTAGGAAACGGCCGGTATGATCGGTACGCACTTTGATCTTGCGAGGGCCATCGGTTTCGAGTGTGACATCCGCCATCGGTTGGCCATCTAATGCGTAGACAACTCCAGATATCGCCGTAGTACCCTTGCTCGCCAACAACGGCGGAAACAATCGGATTGGATTGGTGTACCCGATAGCGCTCACGATTTGCGTCGCGTCGATGGATGCTCCGTTTATGCCGGTCTCACCGCTCGCTAGGTTGCGCAGGTTAGCGTCGCCGGCTGAGGCCGGACCGGTAACTGCCCCGCACGGCCAGGCGCCGTCTTGAAGCGGATGGGGTCGCCGGTGAGGGGCCGTCCGTTTAATGCCATCGGCGCATTCAACAGAACGACGTATTCAGTTCCGGCGATTAGAGGATTTTGCGGTTTGAGGAACGCAAGACGCCCGCCCTCAGCCGGCACAACCTTCGTTGCAATCACGCCGCCTGGGCCAGTGAGACTGAGAGTGGCGGCGCTTACGGTGGATACATCGAGCGGGCGCGTAAAGCGTAACGCGATTTGGGTGTCGATCGAAACGTCTACAGCGTTCTTCTTCGGTAGCGACGCGGCGAGTACGGGATTCCCCTGTGGGTCATCCGTCGGCTTCTCGGAAGCGGCAAAACGCGCAGTTGCAGGATCGAAGCGCTCGGTTAGCGCCACCGCCTTGCCAGCCGAATCTTTACCGCCCACGATCAAGACCCCGCCATCGGCGAGCAACGTCGCTATGTGGCCGTAGCGCGCAATACTCAAAGCGCTGGGGATGCTCTCCGTGCGGTTCGTAGCCGGATCCCAAATCTCAACGCCGGCTAAAGGCGTGCCGAGTTGGTTTACCCCGCCCACGATTAATAAACGCCCATCCGTTAAAAGCGTTGCAGTGTGACTCGCGCGAGACGTCAATCGCAGCGTGGGCAGCGACCTGAATACCTGCTTCGAGGGGTCGTAGACCTCGGCGCCGGCAACGAGTCGATTGCGCTCGTCTAGTCCACCGAGGAGGAGTACCTCTCCGCCCGGCATGATGGTTGCACTGTGCCAGGCACGCGGTGTCCGCAAGCGCTCGCTCAAAGGCGAGTGCCGGCCTGTTCGCGAGTCGTAAAGCGTCGCTTGACTGCGCGTTTCAATACCGCCGGTATGAAGTTGTTGACTATCGCCAAGCAAGGCGGTCGCCTGGCCTGCGCTCGACGCGGGCGCGGTGGTCCTGGCCCCATCCTGGGCGGCGCCGATGGTGCATAGCAGGCCAAGCGACATAACGGCGAGGACACGAATTAGCCACGTTCGGCCGTTGCCTACAAAAACCAACGCGGAAGTTGCTGCGCCGGCAAAGCGAGTGTATGGGCGAGTCGAGGTATTGTTCTTCATCTTCATTACTCTTAGGGGTTGGTCAGGCTTAACGTTACGCTGCCTGTGACTGTGCTCTGCGGGTCTATGATTATCGTGTAAGCGCCAGTGACCGGCAGATTGACTAGGGATAGCGTCCCACTCCCGCTGCCGATAACGCCGTTGCGGAAGAGGGTACCATCTGGTTTGTTGACGTTGAGGTAGGCGCCCGCGATCGTGCTGCCCGACCACAATAGCGTAAGGTTTTGTCCGGCGGTGCCAGTGAACGTATAGCGGCCGTCCTGGCCGACCCGGGTGGTCGCGAAAGTAGTGGCCGCGCCGTTGAGCGTCAGCGTGCCGGTGATGTGGTTCGATAACGTTAGGATGAAATTCGCTGCGCGAATGCCGCTCGGGTCCATCAACACGGTATAGGAACCGGTCGCGGGCAGTGTCGGAAAGTCACAGGTAAAGCCATTTGAGGTGGCAACCTTGCAGTTGGCGCTAAGTGGTCCACCCGGCCCTGAAAAGATAGTCACAACAGAACCGCCGGCGGGGGTGGTGGCAAGCGCGGAAACGCCCAGGCCTAGGCGTTGCCCTGCGGTGCCGGTGAATGTGTAACGCCCATTACGCCCTGGGGCAAGGGATACGCTCGTTGTCGCCCCGTCGATTGCGAGCGTGCCGGTAACCTCACTCGCGATTTGGACGTTGACCGCCCCCACGCTTGTGCGGAAGGGATCGATGAAGACAGTGTACGTGCCCGTAGCGGGCAGATTGGTAAGATCAAGCGCCCCGCTGTCGTTCGAACCGACCCCGAAGGCCGCGCCGCCGTTGAGCGCGCTCCCGTCAGGCTTGTAGACGCTGATAAAGCTCCATGTGCCCGGGATCGTACTGCCCGTCCACAGCAGTGTAACGTTTTGTCCCACCGTGCCAGCGAAGGTATAGCGGCCGTTCTGGCCGACCCGGGTGGTAGTGAAGGTCGATGCGGCGGCATTTAGCGTAAGCGTGCCACCCAAGTCGCTCGAGAGTGTAAGTGCGAGCGCTGTCGCGTTCGTGCCCTGTGGATCGACGCGCACGGTGTAGGTGCCGGCCGCCAGCAACTTGGGAAAATCACAGTTAAAACCAGGTATGGAGCTAACTTTGCAATTGTCGCTAAGTGGCCCACCTGGTCCGGACAAGGTAACAAAGACCGAGTCGCCGGCCACTAGGCCATTGACGCCCAAGCCTAGGTTCTGTCCGACTGCGCCGGTAAAGGTGTAGGCGCCATTTTGGCCAGGGGCGAGGGATGTGCTTGTAACTGCGCCACCAATCGCGAGCGTACCGGACACGTCTTGCTTCAACGCAAGCGTGACTGCGCCGACGTTGGCGCTGTAAGGATCGATCTGTATGCTGTAGGTACCAGTCGTCGGCAGATTAATGACATCGAGAGTTCCTGTCGCGCGACCGAACGCACCGTTGTCGAAATTTGTCGAGGCAAGGGCCGTGCCGTCAGGTTTGTAGACCGTAAAATAACTCCAGGCGCCCGGGATCGTAGCGCTACTCCACAATAAGCTGTAGCTCCTGCCCGCCGTACCGGTGAACGTATAGCGGCCATTTTGACCGATGCGGGCCGTACTGAAGTTAATCGCAGCCCCATTCGGTGTGAGCGCTCCCGGAACGTCAGTAGAAACTGTGAGGGTAAGGTTACAGGTGGCGCTGCTGGGGGAACGATGACAATGCTGTACGTGCCGGTCGCGGTTAACTGAGGTAGATTAAAGCTCGCGCCCGCCGCGATCGTGGCAAAACTCACGAGTTGGCTGTTATCCGGCCTATATATTTTGAGTGTGAAGTTACCGGAGGTGCTACAGGCGAGATTGCTTACGCCCAAGCCCAGATATTGGCCCTGCGTACCCTCGAACAGGAATAGTCCTACTTTGCCGGCAGTCGCAAGACTGACGTTACTCGCCGCGCCGCCAACGACATAGCGTCCTTTGATCCCAATGTCGGTAGCAGCGTAACCCGCTGGTGGTACATAAAAATCGGTTGCGCTGACGGCCTGGCCGTAAAGCGTGGACACAGCAATCTTGCCGGACGATACGTTGACTGGGACTACGGTTGCGAGCGACGTTGATGTAGCGGACGTAACTGCGGCGAAGCGGCCATTAAAGGTTGCCTTGCTAGCGCCCATGGCGGTCTCGTAGTTGGTGCCAGTGATGATCACCGACGTACCGGCAACGCCCGTGTCCGGCGTGAAGGTCGTGATCGTCGGTACGCGGCTCGCCGAAACGGTAAATGCACCGATGCTCGTCGCCGAGCCGGTCGGGGTGGTAATACTAATCGGGCCAGTGGTCGCTGCCGCCGGCACGACGGCGATGATCTTGTTCGCAGTCGGCGTGCCCGAAATAGTTGCGGCGACGCCGTTGAATTTGACCGCGTTCTGCGCAGCGGTGGTACTAAAACCGGTGCCTTGGATGGTAACCGCTGTACCGGTGGGGCCGGTCGCCGGAGTGAATTGGACGATCGAAACCGCTGCCGCCGGCCCGGCGGATAACATATTCCCAGCAGCGTCGTAGCTATAAGTGGCGGCGGTGCCGGCCGCGTCGATGACGCCCGTGACCCGACCGAGTTCGTCGTATAAGTACTGGATGGGCGCCGCAGCGGCTGGCAACAGGCAGAAGAACGCCAGCGCAACTAGCACTCGACTGGGTATTCGGCCAGGCGATTGGGTCTTTCGGTACCAGCAGCGTAAGTGGGAAAACGCGTTCGGGCCGGTGGCCAACTGCGCGTCTAGTGCGAGCGCCGCCTTCGTTATTTTTCTTTCCATGGTTTTTCTCGTGCTGGGATTGTTCCCAGTGAGAATTTAAGGCACGACGCGACCGCCTGTATATGGCCCGGTCGGGCCATTTTGATAGCCCGGGTGGGCCTTTTTTAGTCAGGCGCCGGACTACTTCTCGTCTTGTCCCGGGCGTATCGCCCGGCGGTCGGGTATTAACCCGAGACGGACGGCGAGGGCGACAGCTTCATGGCGTGTGCGCACGTTAAGCTTAGCGAGGATATCGCTGATCTGGTGCTTGATCGTATCGCGGGCTCGGTGGACGGCCCGGCTGATCTCTTCATTGGTCTTACCCAAGCCGAGCCAATATAGGAGCTCCCGCTCGCGCACCGTTAGATGGAAACCGTTCGCCCAGTAGATGGCTTGCGTAGCCGAACCATTAACCGGCGGGTCGGAGCGCGGGGCGGCTAAACCTCGCTCTTGCCGTGCGTCAACCGCACAAGTCGCGCCGACATAGGCGTGGTGCAAGTGCGGCACGAGAAGTTCAAGGAGATTGGTATGGCGTTCTGTAAGCGTTGCGGGAATTTGGGAGAAGCTAAAATAGGTTGCGCGCTTGCCGGAAAGATCGGACAGTCCGTGCGCCGCAACGTTCTTCAAGTTGTAGGCTTCGAACTCAGTCATCGATTGACTGGGTTCTGCGTAAGCGTGCCGTCCTTCAGGTTCGTAGAGCTGGGGGCGGCCTTGCCCAAACCAAGTTTCGAGTGTTGGGCAGGCGAAGGCGCCCCGGCGAGCGGTCACTGCATCGATAAAGGGCATCGGGAAACCAACGGGGAGAAGGCGCTCGACCGCGACGCGGTCACCGTTTAGATGCGCCACACCGGCGATGAGCATCTCGTGCGGAAAGAGTTTGCGTACCGACGTCTCCGCCCAAGCTTTGAAATCCTCACTCGATGCAACATCCGTCGCCTCGCCGGCAAGCTTCATATAGAGCTTCGCGTCTGCTGCAGACAGTTCGAAGTCTCGTTTGTTATTTCCCATGCCGACCCTTTTCGTTAAGCGCCGGTCCTGACGCGAACGAAATCTATCAGAAGACGATGAAACTGACTGTGAACTTCTGTGGCGGGCGCGCAATAGCTTTGGTCACGGCTCTTGCTGCCGACCGCGGTAACCGCTTGTGTTTAGGGTTGTCGGATGGCCGCCTTGCTTAACGCAAAAACAAGCAGTCGTAATGAAGTTAGTTCATCACGATGCCGCCATCGACGTGAAACGATTGCCCGGTGATGTAGTCGGAATCGGCGCTCGCTAAGAACACCGCCATACCGATCAGGTCATCGGTGGTTTCTCCGCGTTTCATCGGAATCGCACGGATGCGATCCTGCCATATGGAACCGGGCGGGCGTTGCTCTTGCTCGCTCCACTCGCGGTCGATTTGCGCCCACATCTCGGTGTCGACCGGACCCGGACAGATGCTATTTACGGTTAGGTGCGGCGCAAACTCCAGCGCGGCGGTTTGCGTGATGTTGATCACAGCCGCTTTGCTCGCGGCGTAGGCGCCGAGCATCGCGCGGCCGCCGCGACCGGCGATCGAGGCGATGTTGATGATCTTGCCTCGTGGGCGACCTTCGTCCATGGGCGATTGCTGTAGGATTTGGCGCGCGCCGGCCTGCAGCGCGAAAAATAAGCCGCGGGTGTTGACACTCTTGAATGAAATCCCAATCATCCGGCGTGGTATTTAACAACGAACGCACCCTTATGACGCCGGCATTGTTGACGAGCACATCGAGGCGGCCGAAGCGATCGACGACGCGCGCAATCATCGCTGCACTCTGACCCGGTTCGCGCACATCGACGACGAAGGCTTCGGCAGCGCCGCCCAGCGCACGCACTTGTCTGCCACTCCTCGCGCATTGGTTTCGTCTAAATCGACGACGACGATTTTCGCGCCTTCCTGCGCATAGCGTAGCGCCAACGCCGCACCGATTCCGCGACCGCCACCCGTGATAAGCGCCACGCGGCCATCTAATTTATTCATTTCGGTTACATCCTCCTTTGTTGCTTTAAGTTTTTGCGAAAACGCGCGGTCAATGCAAACTCTTCAGTCCAATGTGATGAACAACGACTTCCGCGGCTTACCGGCGACGGCGCGGCTGATGTGTCCTTGGCCGGTGGTGTCCTCCGCCAGAAGAATATCGCCGGTGCGAAGTATGCGTCGAGTCCCATCGCCGACTTCGATTTCCACCTCTCCCTCGAGATTCACTACATATTGCCGGCGAGGCGCGGTGTGGAAATCGTAGTTGTAGTCGCCGCTGGTTTCGCGAAACACCACGCCGGTGGCTTTAGTCAACTCGGACATGAAGCCGATCTTACCGCTGTCTTTCATCGGCACCAGCACGTCTTCAAAATGGGATTGGTTATCCGCTCCCGTATAAATACGCAATACCTTCATTGTTCGCGTCCCCTCCTCCGCTGAAATCGTATTGGGATAGAGCGAATACCCTATCCATACCGTAGTCAAAACCACCATCGACCCCACTCCTTTAAGCAGGCTCTTGCTGAATCGTCTCATGTCTTTCTCCTCCTTGATGAATGGCGCCCTTCGGTTCGCATGTTATCCGGAATCGCACGCAGTTACCCAATCGACTGTCTGCCCAACGGTTTCATCGTCGCTATCAAGCGACGTTTTCGCCTTAAATCCCGCTGATAAATCTCCGATTGCATGCCCTGCGATTGTGCGGGCTCAGGCAAAAGTTCTTGTATCGAGGATACTAGTCATGGGTCGATTTATCCTATGAATGTGCTGAGGGCCTTGATACAAGCGACGTGCCATCCTGCGCCATCACGCTACTAGCCTTCCAACGCTTTTCCGCACTTCGGAAAATATCTTCCACTCTAGTGAAATTCTCTAGCTGCGGCATACTTATTGCTAATTCAAAATCTCAGGGAGTTCCCTCATAATATTCTAATAAGCAATCTCCGGTGCAAACCGGAAGAAACTGCCGCTGGTAATTATAAAAGTTAAGGCTGGACATCCAGATCGAGTCCGCGTCAGATCGGCGCGCGGTCTGGCCCTACGATCATTAACGCTGCGGGGAAAATTCCATGCTGCCATCAACAAAATCAATTTACGTAAAAACCTTTGCCGGCGTATTGCTAAGCGCTTTGGCTAATTTCGCGAGCGCGCAAACCGATCCGGGTGTACGCGGCGGTACACCCGGCGCCGGCGGTCCTCTGCCCGGCCTTTCCGCCACGGAGCTTGCAAAGTTCAACGAATTCCGAGAAGCATTTCTCGGTGTTGAAGACGTACCCGATGGGCTGGGTCCGCGCTTCAATTTGGATAGTTGCCTGGGTTGCCACATACAACCCGCTGTGGGCGGAACTAGTCCGGCGATCAACCCGCAATTTGAAGTCGCGACAAAAAACGGCGCCAGAAATGTGGTCCCGTCGTTCCTTAGCATCAACGGGCCCGTGCGTGAGGCGAGGCGCGTGCGGCGGCCCAATGGTTCGCCCGACGGCGGCGTAGTCGCACTCTTTACCGTTACGGGCCGAGCGGATGCACCGGGATGCAATATCGCCCAACCGGACTTTTCTAACTTGAGCAATTTCATATTTCGCATCCCCACGCCGTTATTCGGCATGGGATTGGTCGAGTCGATTCCCGATCAAGCCATACGCGACAATCTGCGCCGCGACCCTACCCGTAGACGCACTTTTGGCATCGGTGGCCGCTTGGGCACCACACGGATCGCGGGCCAATTGAACACCAATGGCAACGACGACACTATCACGCGATTTGGTTGGAAAGCACAGAATAAGTCCACGCTATTATTCGCCGCAGAAGCGTACAACGTGGAAATGGGTGTCACTAGCGAAATCTTCCCAAATGAGCGGGAGTGGGCTTGTAACGTGAACGGTACGCCGGAAGATCATTTCAATTTTGATACTGGGGAACCCGGCGATATTGTCGCCTTCGCGAGTTTCATGCGCATGCTGGATCAACCCACGCCGGCGCCGGAAACGCCGTCGATCGCGAATGGACGTATCTTGTTCGGACAAGTCGGCTGTGCGCTATGCCACACTCCCTCGTTCACCACAGGATTATCGTCGATGGCCGCGCTGACTAACAAAAAAGTTAACCTGTATTCCGATCTTGCTCTGCACAAGATGGGCGTTGGGCTCGCCGATGGCGTTGCGCAAGGTAACGCGGCGGGCGACGAGTTTCGCACCGCACCGCTTTGGGGCGTGGGGCAGCGAATATTTTTTATGCACGATGGACGCACCGGCGACCTGATGCAAGCGATACAAGCTCACGCCAGCAGCGGTTCGGAAGCAAACAGCACGATCGGCAGGTTTAACGCGCTGCAGCCGGCGCAAAAACAAGATCTGTTGAATTTCTTGCGTTCGCTGTAAGAACCCAATGCGATCTCGCTTCGGCGGGATCGCAATCTTACCGTCGTATTTCAGTGACATTGCTATTTCATTCAAAAACAATGAGATCACTCATGCGCTCCACAAATCCGTCGTTAGCGAGCGACGAATCTGACTAGGTCCGCGCGGCGGCGCGACCGCGTTCGATATCTACGGTTGCTAGCGCGATCAGTCCCAGCACGAACGACAGGCCGCTGATCAATATCGCGAGGCGATGGTTGCCGCCCGAGAGCCAGGTCACCAAGCCGTAGGTCAGCGGACCGATGACCGCGGAAAACTTGGTCGCCACACCCCATAGCCCATAGAATTCGGCGCGGCGATCCGCCGGTGCAAACACCGCCACCATGGCGCGGCCGGCGGATTGGCTCGCGCCCATGCACAGGCCCGCGAGATTCGCTGCCATCCAGAACATCGATGCGCCTTTGCTGAAGTAAGCCAGCAAAGTCATGACGATCCAGCCGATTAGCGTGATCGCCAACGTGGCTCGATGGCCGATGCGATCCTGCAGGAAACCAAATGCAAGTGCGCCGACGGCGGCGGTGATGTTGACCACCATAATCAACAGCAGCGTTTGCTGCGTGGTGAAATGCATCACCTGTTGAGCGTAAATGGCGGCGAGCGCAATCACGGTCGAAATGCCTGCTTGATAACAGGCGCCGCACACCATAAAGCGCATGAAATCGCGATAGCTACGGGCATGACGCAAAGTCGTTAGGAAACGGCTCCACGAATTCCCAAGTGCGTTTTCCGTCGCTGTCTGCGGGATGCTGCGCTCGCGCAAATACAAGAACGTCGGCACACTGGCGAGCGCGAACAGCAGCGCCGTCAACACCATCGCAACGGGCACGAACTCCGCTGCGCTCGCGCCGTTGCCTTGCGCCCAATTCACGTACGCCAACGCCACACCCAAACTGGTCAACCCGCCCAGATAACCGAAGCTCCAGCCCCAGCCCGATACTTTTCCGAGCGCATGAGGGCGCGCGAGTTCGGGCAAAAACGCAGCGACCAGATTTTCGCCGCTGCCATAAAAAAAATTCGATACCAGAATCAACACCACTGCCAACGCCACATCACCGGGACCCGCCCAATACATCGCGGCGGTGAATGCAACGCAGCCGATGGTGGTGAGGGCGAGCAATTTTTTCTTGGCCCGATGGGTATCGGCATAGGCGCCGATGGCCGGCGCGGTGAAAATGATGAGCAGATACGAAACCGACAGCGCCAGGGTCCACGCGAGCGTCGCCCACGGCTGATCCTTGGCAATAACGCCGACAAAGTAAGCGTTGAACAGTGCAGTGATGACGACGGTGGTGTAGCCGGAATTGGCGAAGTCGTACATCGACCAGGCCCACACCTCGCGCAGTTTAACGCCGGGGTTGAGTATCGATTCCGAAGGATTAGCGCTCAAGTAACGGTCGAGCCAGGACGCGCATGGATATTACCTGCCGGCAATGCATGCCCTGGACGCCGCACTGGTGTTGCCTCTCAGGGCATCACGTTGGAAAACGTTATTTCCGCGCTGACAATTCGCCTACCACGCGGTAACCGACTCTGAATGCCGGCTCGATGATCAACATATCGCCCGGATCGGGATTCAGGCCTGTTGCGGAAGTTATGTTGTAACCATGGGTCACCAACACTAAGTTGGTTCCATCCTTAGGTGGTTGCTCCATGCGCTGATGCAGTAAGCGGGTTTGCTCCGATTTCCGCATGGGTTTATCGTAAAAGGAATTCAGTGGCTCCCACACATCCGCTTTACCGAAGGCGAGCGCGGCGGTTTCTTTGGTGCGGCAAAACTGGCTCGTTAGCACTTGCTTGATCGGAATCTTGCGCTTCTTGAATTCCTCACCGATCTTCTTTGCTTCCGCTCGGCCTTTGTCGTTCAGATTGAGTTGCGTCGCGCAATCTTCGACCTTGTAACCTTTGGGATCGCCCAAGCCTTCGTCGACGGCGCTGTTGCGCATGAGTATGATGTAGCCGCCTTTCTTGAGCAGCGTCCATAGCGGGTCTTCCGCGGCGAAGCTTTGTTGCGTGCTTAGGGCGACCCAGCCCAGCAACATGGAGCCAACTATTTTCGACATTTGATTCATGCTGTTGCACACTCCTTCAAGAAAAGAAAAAGCCGGAAGGGTCTTCCTCCGGCTCTTTTTGGTTGATATCCGCGATGACAAAACCTTAGGAACCCAGCAATTTCCTCAACCCGGCCAAACCCTGTTCCAACTGATTACTGTCTTGCGGCACGGTCCCATCGGGGGTCAGTTTATCGATTAACTGCGGCAACAACTGCGCCAAACCGCCGGAAGCCTGAGTCGAATCGACACCCAACTTCCCGGCGATTTGCTGGATGAAATCGCCACCCAACGCATTGTTTATCTGATCACCGGACACCGGCATATTTTGACCGGTGCTCACCCATGAAGCGGCTTGGTCGCCGAGTCCGGCAGCCTTGAATTTATCGAGCAGGCCGGTTAAGCCACCGGATTGCGGGTTGTTTAACAATCCCGTCACCATATCCATCAGCATATTGCCTTGCTGCCCGCCACCCATCGCTTTGCCAAGCACCGAGCCCAACAATCCATCGAGTAATCCCATATTTATCCTCCTTAAATGAACAGCCTAAAGCCGAACGGCTCTGATTAATATTGTACTTTACGCGGTAAGGCCTTGGCCTGGGTTACCCAGTCGGCGACTTTATCTGCCGTGGGCAGCGCGCGGACTACACGTTTTTCTGTATTGCATTTCACCATCGCTTCATAGAGATTATCCGATTTGCGTTTGGCAAGCTCTACCACCGTATCGACACCGGCGGCTTCCAGAAGTTCGGCGTACTGCCCTGCCACACCCTTGATGCGGAACAGATCCGCGTGATTGACCCAACGCAACACCAGCTTCGCGCCGATGCCGCTTTTTTCAGTGATCTCCGTGCGGCCCTTCGGGCTGCTGCCTTTTTCCAGTAACGCATCGGTCGAAGCAATCCCTATTGACTTGAGTTTGTCCGCGTATTGCTCCCCCACTCCTTCAATATCCAAAATACTGGCCATCGTTGTTTCCCCCTTGTTCGAGATTAGTTAACAGGAACTTGTTTAACGCCTGAGCATTATTTGCTTTCGAAATCGCGGTCGCAAGGGATGTGAGGCGTTGTGACAAAACTTAACATTTGTCCGAGTAGCGGTATCCCAGGGCAATCACCGCGGTTTTCAGCATCACCATCGCTTCCGCGACCCTTGCCGGCGAGCCCTTAATACCGAGTTCTATGATACGCCGATTGTCTACCACTAATCTCGGCAGGCTGGAGAGTTTAAGGTCGGGATAGCGCATCACTATGGCATTCATGGTATCGATCAAATCGCCCTCGCCGGCGCCCTCGGTAATAATGGCTTCCTCGACCGGCGGCGCAGCGTTGAACAGATGCCGATAGTGAGTATCCAGCACCCATTCCAGCATCAGCCACGCCATTTCGGGAAAACCCGGCAAGAAATAATGATGACCGACATTGAAGCCGGCGATGCGATTGAACGGATTCGGCACCAGCGCCGCGCCCTCGGGAAACTCCGCCATCATCACCCGGTGGGGAAAGGCTGCATCGCCGAAGCGATCGATGATCTCTTTCGCTGCCTCCGCGTGGCGCACGACGGGAACGCCCAGTGCCTTAGCGGCTGATTGCCGGGTGTGGTCGTCGGGCGTGGCGCCGATGCCGCCGAAGCTGAACACTATATCCTCGGTGGCGAAGGTGCGTTTTAGTACCGCGGTGATGCGCTCCGGATCATCGCCCAAATATTCGCACCACGCCAGATCCAGCCCGCGCTGCTTTAAGATATCGATGAGCTTGACGAAGTGCTTGTCCTGCCGTTTCCCACTGAGAATTTCATCGCCGATGATGAGTGCGCCGAAGGCCATAGGTTGTTTTTCGAAGTTAGAAAAGTCAGAACTAAATTTTAATCTTCCTCCGGCGCCGGATAATCCGGGTAACGTTTACGGAATCGTTCCAGCTCGGCTTTCGCTTCTTCGCTACGGCCAACGCGGCGTAACTCGGCGATGCGGCGCAGCCAGGATTCCGGCGCTTCCGTTGCATCGTCGACGACCGCCGCGGCGGCGCGCTGCTTGCTCTTCTCCTCGGCTTCGCGTTTCAATTCGGCTGAGTTGGAGCGGAAGGTTTTTCCATCGACGACGGGTGCGTGACCTTGCGGCAAGCGTGGGCCGGTACCGAGTTCTTTGAGCGGCTTGGCGTTAGCCTCCGTTTCCGCCGGCATGGGTTCCGGTGTAGCGGCAGGTGGCTCGGCTTCTTCCGCGGCCTTGGGCGGTGTTTGATCGCGCTGGCGGGCGAACACATCGGCGTCGCGTTTTTCAACTTCAGCGACGGATTTGTCCGCCTGCGTATCTTGCTCTTGCCGCGGCGAAGGCTTTACATCGTCCAACACATCGCCTGAAGATCCGCGTCCAGACTGGCTCTCCACGGTGCCATTGCCAGGCGCCGCACTGGTACTGGCCTCTGGCACGGCCCTCCCGGGGATCGCTTGCTCGGGCGGGATCGGCGCCGACGAGGGTGGGAATGCTTGCGGTATTTCCTGTTCGACAACGATCTCGTCCTGCGCACTCGATTTTTTCTTCGCTATTTCGTTATCGGAACTGGCGTCCTTCGGCGTGGAAAGCGCGCCGCCCATTACCGCGCTGGCCGGCGGTGGCGCGGCGTCGGCTGCGGGATTATTGTCGGTGGATTCTGCCGCGGGCGCGGGCGTGCTTTCGGGCTTAGGCATAGGCGCGACGGGCGGCGGCTCGGCCAGTTTACTTTCCTGCAACACGGTGCGCAAAGTCACACCGACACCGAGCACCAGCACGGCGGCGAAAGCGATGGGTACGCGCCAGCGCTTATACCAAGGCTCAACCGCCATCTCGGCCATGGAAACTTTCGCCCGGCGCGACGCCGTCAAAATCAGCGAATCGGTGGCGGCACTGGGCTTGTCGGTCGCTTCATCGCGATAGCGTTGCGACAGATTGGAACCGCGGGCGAGGTAAACGTCGAAGGCGCGATCGTCGGGATTACTCATCATTCCTCCAAAGCGCGGCGCAGTTTGTTGAAGGCATAACGCAGCCGGCTCTTGGCCGTTTCCTTGTTCGCATTGGTCGCCTCGGCGATCTCCTCGATGCTCAAGCCGCCTTCTTCAAATAACAAAAACGCTTCGCGCTGCTCGATCGGCATATGGTCGATCACTTCCAACACCCGCACCGCTTGCTGCCGAGCGGCGACGATTTGTTCCGGACCGTCGTGATGTTCACCATGCCAGCCGTCGCCTTCTTCAGCGTCGGGCAAAGGCGATTCGTACTGGATGCCGTGCTGCCGGTAGTAATCGATCAAACGATTGTGGGCGATGCGATAGAGATAGGTCGCGAACTTCGCGCTCGGTGTGTAGCGTTCGCGCGCCTTCACCAGCGACAGCCACACCTCTTGAAATAGTTCATCGGCCAAGGAACTGCTGCCGCAACCGCGCAACAGATAGCGATACACGCCACCCTTGTGACGCTGATACAGCGGCTCGAAGGCAGGCAACTCGCCGTCGCGGTAACGCAACATCAAGGCTTCGTCCGCCAAGCGTTGATAGGTGTGGGGGCCATCCATCGCCCCCACATTCTACGTGATTTATTGTTGGGAGAGATGCTTATGCTCCACACCCACCTGCAACGATTGTGCTAGTTTCACCAAACTCGAAAACTCCGCGCGATAACCGAAGCGATCTTCGCCGCGCGCGCTCTGCGCGAGCTTCGTTACATCGGCATAGCCGAACTTGCCGGTATATTTCCCGCCCTTCAGCAATTGCCCAAAACCCGCCACCGCCGCGGCGAAGCGCATGCGCTCGGATGCTTCGGCCCAATCGGCTTTGATCGCAGACCGTTGCAGCGGCCATTCCAGCAACTTGCTGTCGCCGCCGTTCGGTGCTTTGTAACGCAGGCGCAGATGGGCGAGTTCGTCGCTCAATGACTGCTTTTCGCCAGTCGTGCTTTGATAACGCAACGGATCGACCATCGCACCTTTGCTGCCGTTCAAAGCGATTTCGTACAGCGCCGTGACCGTGTGACCGGCGCCGATTTCACCGGCATCGATCTTGTCGTTGTTGAAATCTTCGCGCTTCAACGCGCGATTCTCGTAGCCGATCAAGCGATACTCGGCGACCACATCGGGATTGAATTCGATTTGGATTTTGACATCCTTGGCGATGGTGTTGAGGGTCGAACTCATTTCTTCCACCAGTACTTTCCGCGCTTCGTTCAGGGTATCGATGAAGGCATAATTGCCGTTGCCGGCGTCGGCCAATTGCTCCATGAGCTGGTCGTTGTAGTTGCGTTCGCCGCCATAGTTCCCCATGCCGAAACCCAACGTGGTCAACGAAATACCGCTGTTGCGTTTTTCTTCGATCAAGGATTTCAGCGCTTCGAAGCTCACGGTTCCGACATTGAAATCACCGTCGGTGGCGAGCAACACGCGGTTTATGCCGTTGGGAATGTAAGCCTGCTTTGCAACGGCGTAGGCGAGTTCGATGCCCGCCGCGCCGTTGGTGGAGCCCCCCGCTTGCAAGCGGCTCAACGCTACGGCGATCTTGGCTTGGTCACTCGTCGGTTCCAGCACCACACCGGATGCACCCGCGTAAACCACGATCGCAACGCGATCTTGCGAACGCAGTTGTTGCGCCAACATTTTCAGCGCCGATTTTAGCAGCGGCAAGCGATTCGCATCTTCCATAGAACCGGACACGTCGATCAGAAAAACCAGGTTCGCCGGCGGCAACATTTGTTTGGCGATGTCCTGACCCTTGATACCGATTTGCAGCAAATGCGTATTGGGATTCCACGGCGCCGGCGCGATTTCCGTGGTCACGCTGAATGGCACGTTCTTGTCCTGCGGCAAGGGATAGTCGTAGCCGAAATAGTTAACCATCTCCTCGATGCGCACGGCGTCGTGTTGCGGCAATTGCCCTGCTTTAAGCATGCGCCGTATATTCGCATAAGCGCCGGTGTCGACGTCGATACTGAACGTCGATACCGGATGTTCGCTCGCTTGGAGAATGCCGTTTTGATCGAGATGGGCGTATTTCTCGTTATCTACCCACGGCGCCTCGCGCTTTTCCGGCGCTGCCATGACCGCGCCCGCGACGGATGCGGTCGGCGCTATCTTGCGCTTCGCGAATTCCTGTCGCGACGCAGGCGCGGCTGGCGCTTTCAATTCGAGTTGGTCCTTGTCGCGGCTGACTTCGTCAACCAACAATTGCTCGCGACTATCGTGTTCGATCGGCTTATTGGCGACGATATCAGGCTTAAGCGGGACCGGTTGGTTGGCTTGCTTGGTGCTGCTGGTGCAGGCCATAAGGCCGAACACCAGCGCGAATAGTGCGATGAAAAATTGGGCTATCGTTGTCATTTCAGTTTCTCCGAAATTAGTATTGAGGATCCGGCACGAACTGGCCGGGGAACGGCGATGGCTCGCGTATGGCGCGCCGCGCGGGTATCACGCCCTGCGCGAGCAGATTTCGATAACTGTCGTAGTAAATCGTGATCACTTCATCCGCCGTATCCGACGCCCGTTCGAAATCGACGTATTGGGTGTGGGAGATTTCGTTGCGGCCATGGCGGGTGCCGAGTTTCTTTTCCGCTTTCGCTCGCGGTTCGGCGCGGGCCAAATCGCCGCTTTGCTCAGCTCGTTTCGCTGAACTTTCCGCTGCGGGTGCGCCGCTGGATTGGGCATCGCGCTCCCTCAATTCGTCATCGTTATAACGGGTCTCCGGCGCTTCGGCCCGCGGGCGAAACAACGCCACGCCGATCACGCCGACGTTATCGGGGCGGCCGGTGCGCGCCGCATACGAATCGGATAACGAAGTAAAGTAAAACTGCGCGATCCGTGACGGGCTTTTGCGCCAGCCTTTAACATCGGTCTGGCGATAGGAATCGAGCACATAACCACTTTGTTGCCAGTCGGCGGTTTCACCCGAGACGACGTTCACGCCGTCGACCGAGGTCACCGCCAACAGCGCTTGGCCCGATTGATTGCGCAGATTGATTTGATAACGGTTGCCGGGTTTGCCTACGACGTAATAGCGGCCGTCGTGTTCATACACCGGCAAGGTGCGGCCTTGGTTGCGATCGTATACGGTGATATCCGCGAGATTGCCGATGGCCCAGCTTTGCATGGAACCGAGCAATAGCGCGGCGGCGAGGAAAATGCGTTTCATGGCGTGCCTTTGTTGTTGATGGAGACAACGCTGTAAACGCGAAGAAATTTTGTGTGGGTTAAGTCCTGGAAAAAATAATCGAACCACGCCACGAGGCTTATCCAGCGCGGCGATCCAGGCATGCCTTGCCACCAGGCAAGCTGGGCAAGGCTACTGGCGCGATGGCTATTGGGTAAGCTGGTCGCGGCTCATGGCGATCACGCGGTCGCGGCCGCTGCTCTTGGCGATGTACAGCGCTTGGTCGGCACGGCGCAGCAGATCGGCGATGCTTTCGGCATAGCGATACTCCGCGATGCCGATGGAGACCGAGGTGTAAATGCTGAAGGAATCGCAGGCGATCGGTGTCACGCTCAATTCTTGGCGTAACCGCTCCGCGCTTTGTTGGGCTTCTTCGAGTTCGGTCGCGGTGTAAACCGCGGCGAACTCCTCGCCGCCGAAGCGGGCGAAACAATCGGTCGCCCGCACATGCTGGCGGATGACGTCGACGACTTGTTTCAACACCGCGTCGCCGGCGATGTGGCCGTAGGAATCGTTGATGCGTTTGAAATAGTCCAAGTCGATGATGGCGACGCTGAAGGAGACAAGCGTGCGATCGGCCCGGGCTTTTTCCTGGGCGAGAAACTCCATCAAAAATCGTCGATTATGACAACCGGTCAACTCGTCGATGGTCGCCATGGTGCTGATCTTTTGCAGCGCCTTTTGTAAGGCGCTGTTATTCTTTTTGAGGTCGGTGTTTACTTTCTCCAGTTCCGTGTGGGAACTCGATAGTTCCTTAAGCAAGCGTTCATTGGAAAAACGTAACCGCACCATGCGCGTGGTCATTAAATTCGATGCCGCCGCCAACGCCGTTAAGATAAAAAGATAGAGTAGCGCGCAGGCCCCGAGGAGCCTATATAAGCTCTGCTCCGAGCCGACCAACATAATCATGGTGGGCACAGTGTTGGCAACGATGAACCCGAGGGTGACGGCGAGCCATGACGAGAACGTAACCGTTGCCGACGCCGACCCGACCGCGAGAAAAAAGCACAGCAGAATTTGATACATCGGGTCTTTTTCCGTAAACAGGAAATAACCCGCCAGCCCCCAGCCTACTCCATCCAGCACCACGCTGGCGCCGAGCAAATAGACCATCCAGCGGCTGGATTCACCCAAGTAGTCGATCTGGCGGTGATAGACCCACAGCACCCCCAGCCCGATAAATTGTATAGAAAATAAAATGGCAAGCCATACCCAGATGCGGTCGAGAGAAACGGCGTAGCTCATGAGATACGCCAGCACCGGGCCGGCGATCATCGACGCGGCTATGTTGAGTGGGAGGCGCTTTGCCAGCTCGCTGATGAGCTCGGTGAAGACCGGCTGATCAGCCGCGCCGCGCGGAGAGAGAAAGAAAAAATCCGAAGACTTCATCAATTATAATATTGCGACTTACCCAAAAAAACCAGCGTGCCGATAACAACCAATCATCAACTTTTATCGCCCAAGGATGACACAAAAGCGCATTTTCAGCATCTTATTTGTACCTGGTCTACCTTAAAGCGAGACTTTATGTCGCCCATTTTTGCAAAATGCCTGCTTGCGGGGTTTATATTGATTCAGTACGCAGCGCTCGGGTCTGCCGAGGAGGCGCAAGAGCCGCTGCCGGGAGCGACACCGGGTGGCGTTTGGTGGGATTGGAATGTCAAACGCGAATGGTCCAGCAACCACCGGCGGGCTTGGGGAACCATCAAGCTTTTCTCCGATCCGGAAAAAACTAAGCCGATCACCGCGGAAAATTTGCGCTTTTCCCTCGAGTTGGATTGTCCCATTTCGACCGGACCGGAACTGGTCATCAACGAAACCAGCGGCACCAGCGAACTGGTCGCCGAGGTGCGCTGTGCCTTCGGCAGCGACGGCAAGTTCGAGGTGCGCTGGCAATTCGAGGCGACTGATCCCCGTTTCGGAAGCGTGAGCGATAAGGGCGGGTTGTCCAAATGAGCTAGAATTAGGGTCTTTTCTCAATTAACCCAGCAACATGAATTCCCCAGCGACCGAACCCCGCGCCGCGAACTTTCTCCGCAACATCATCGACGAAGACAATCGCACCGGTAAACACGGCGGCAGAGTGGCGACGCGCTTTCCGCCGGAGCCGAACGGTTATTTGCACATCGGCCACGCTAAATCTATTTGCCTAAACTTTGGTCTGGCGCGGGACTACGGCGGGGTGTGTCACATGCGTTTCGACGACACCAATCCGGTCAAAGAAGATACCGAGTATGTCGAATCCATACTCGATTCGGTGAAATGGCTGGGCTTCGACTGGGGGCCGCATCTTTATTATGCGTCGGATTATTTCGACAAGATTTACGAATACGCCGAGCATTTGATCCGCGACGGTAAAGCCTACGTGGATAGCCTGTCGGCGGACGAAATACGCAGCCATCGCGGCACCTTGACGGAAGCGGGCAAAAACAGCCCCTACCGCGACCGCAAGGTCGAAGAGAATCTCGATCTCTTCCGCCGCATGCGCGCGGGGGAATTCGCCGATGGCGCCCATGTATTGCGCGCCAAGATCGATATGAGTTCGCCGAATATTAATTTACGGGATCCCGTGTTGTGGCGCATCCGCCACGCCCACCATCACCGCACCGGCGATAAGTGGTCGATCTACCCGATGTACGATTTCACCCACGCGATTTCCGATGCGCTGGAGCACATCACCCATTCCATCTGCACCCTGGAATTCGAGGATCATCGCCCGCTGTACGACTGGTCGGTCGAGAGCGTGCCGGTGCCCTATCGGCCTTACCAGTACGAATTCGCGCGGCTCAATCTCACCTACACGGTGCTGTCGAAACGCAAGCTGATCGAGTTGGTGGAAGGCAACTATGTCGACGGCTGGGACGATCCGCGCATGCCCACCCTGGTCGGCGCGCGGCGACGTGGCTTTACGCCGGAGGCAATGCGTTTATTTTGCGAACGCATCGGCGTATCGAAAGCGGATTCGCTCATCGACATGAGCGTGCTGGAAGATTGCGTACGCGAAGATTTGAACGAGCGCGCGCCGCGCGGAATCGCCGTGCTCGATCCGATAAAGCTCACTATCGATAACTATCCCCAGGCGCAGGAGGAAGATTGCCTCGCGCCCAATCATCCGCAACAGCCGGAACTCGGCAAGCGCGTGGTCAAGTTCGGCAAGGAAGTTTGGATCGAGCGCGATGATTTTATGCAAGTCCCCAGCAAAGGTTATTTCCGTCTCTCGCCCGGCGCCGAGGTGCGTTTGCGCTACGGTTACATCGTTAAATGCGTAGGTGTCGACAAAGACGCGAGCGGGAACCTCATCGCGATCCACTGCACCTATGACCCGGAAACCAAGAGCGGCGCGGAAACGCGCAAAGTGAAAGGCAACATCCATTGGCTCTCGGTCAAGCATGCCGTTGCCGCTGAAGTGAGGTTATACGACAGGTTGTTTAACGTCCCACATCCCGGCAGCAGCGAGCGCGACTATAAGCTGGACATGAATCCCGATTCGAAAAAAATCATCAGCGCGTTCGTCGAGCCGATGTTGGCTAATGCTCAAGCGGAAGAACGTTATCAGTTCGAGCGCAACGGTTATTTTGTCGCCGATCGGAATGATCACGCTCCCGGTAAACCGGTGTTCAATCGCGCGGTTACTTTGCGGGATTCTTGGATTCACAAGAAAGAGCAATCCTGATCGGAAAATTCTTCTCTATTCCCTCATCCCCTCCCTTCTCCCAGAGGGAGAAGGGAGTTAGTCCCCTCTCTCTCCGGGAGAGGGCTAGGGTGAGGGGAGCGCGTGACCAAAAATAGATACCTACCAAATTGCCCCAAACCCACCTCTCCATCCTAGATCAATCGCCGATCCCGAGTAACCGAACGGCAACAGACGCATTGCAGGCTACGCTTGAACTCGCACAAGCTGCAGAACGTTGGGGTTACCACCGCTATTGGCTGGCCGAGCATCACGGCTTGCTGGGCCTCGCCGATCCCTGCCCGGAGATACTGCTTACCCGCATCGCCAGCGCCACCGAACGCATACGCGTGGGCACCGGCGGCATCATGCTGCCCTACTACAGCCCGTTCAAAATCGCCGAGCAATTTCGCATGCTGTGTGCGCTGTTCCCGCAGCGCATCGATCTCGGTGTCGGCCGAGCACCCGGCAGCGATCGCCTGACGGCGCAGGCGATGTCCGGCGGCTCCTACAACAGCGCCGACGATTTTCCACAGCAAGTGTTCGATTTGGTTTGCTATCTCGACGGCTCGCTGCCGGCGAATCATCCGTTTGCGAAGGTCACAGTGCAACCGAAAATCGATCACGCGCCGGAAGTGTGGGTGCTGGGCTCATCGGATTTCGGCGGCGCCTTGGCGGCCCATCTGGGATTGCGGTTTACCTTCGCCCACTTCATCAACGCCCAGGGCGGCGATCAAGTCGCCCGCGCCTATCGCGATCAATTCCGCCCGTCGCCGCGGGAAGCCACGCCCTATTCCATGGTGGCAGTGTTTGTCATTTGCGCTGAAACAGACAACGAAGCCGAAGCGGTGGCCTCGAGCATCGATCTGCGCCGCTTGCAAATGGACTACGGCCTCAACACGCCGATTCCAACCCGCGAAGAAGCGCAAGCCCGCACTTACAGCGACGAAGAAAAAGCGCGCATGCAGTGGCATCGCGCGCGCTCGGTGATCGGCACGCCGGACAAAGTGGTAGCGCGCTTAAAGGAAATCGAACAACAATTCGCCGCCGACGAACTGATGGTCATCACCGTCACCGGCGATTATGCGTCGCGCCTGCGCTCCTACGAATTACTCGCCGAAGCTTGGGCACTACAATCGGCGTAGTGGTAAGCTTTTATATCATGAGCATGAATTTTCTAAGCCATCGCCCTACCAAGCAAGCACAGCGAGGCTGTTGGAACCGGCATTGCCAAGAGCCAATATCCATGGGCCGCCTGGCGCGATACGATTTTTAGAACCATGTGCCTCCTCAGCAAATCTTTGCTACTTTTCTCTTGCGCGTTCGGCGCGGCAGCGACTATCGCGTCGGAGCCATCGCTCGAATCGTTATCGGGGGGCTTGTTCACGACCCCAGTTCAAGACGCAAGCGCGTACCGCCAGACCATTGCTTTCACCGACGAAAAACGTCGCCTGCAGTTCATAGATGGCTTCGATTCGCTCGCACAGAAATGGGTGATGCCGTTTCTGCCGACCGGCGTATGGGGACGCGGCCCATTGTCGAACGCGGAGTCCTGTCTGGGCTGTCACGCCAACGGTGGGCGCGGAGCGGCGCCGGCCAGTGCCGATGAGCCTATGCGCACTATGTTGATGCGCGTGAGTATCGCCGGCAAAGACGCCAACGGCGGCCCGGTTCCGCATCCGCGCTACGGTCATCAAATTAACTACTTGGGTGTCGCCGGTGAAGTTCACGGCGAAGGCGAGGTATTCATTACCTGGCAAGAAAAAAATGTCGTATTCGCCGATGGCGAAACCATCGCTCTGCGCGCGCCAAGCGTAAAGATCGAGCAACTCGCCTACGGTCCGCTGGGCGATGATGTCGCATTCTCGCCGCGTGTTAGTCAGCCGTTGATCGGTTTGGGTTTGCTCGAAGCTATCCCGGACGCGACCCTGGAAGCGCTCGCGAGCGCCGCCAAACCCCACGGCATCAAGGGCAAAGCCAATCGCGTGTGGGATATCGCCGCGAAGCGTCCGGCCATCGGCCGATTCGGGCTAAAGGCCAGCCACCCCAATCTAAGCCAACAGATCATGGCGGCGTTCATCGAGGATATGGGTGTGACGTCTAATCTTTTTCCGCTGGAGAATTGCACGCCGGTGCAAAAATCCTGCCGCGAAGCCTTCTCCGCGCCGCAGCCGGAACTCGGGCCGAACCAGTTCGTTCCGCTGTTATTCTACGTACGCGCCAATGCGGTTCCCGCGCGCCGCAATGTGGACGATCCCGACGTCAATCGCGGCGCCGCAGTATTCAAGGAGGCAGCGTGCGCGGTCTGCCATGTGCCGGAACTCAAGACCGGTGAATACGCGCCGATCCCGGAAATCTCCCATCAAGTCATTCGCCCGTATAGCGATCTGCTGCTGCACGACATGGGCGAAGACTTAGCCGATCATCGCGACGATTACGCCGCCAATGGAAACGAGTGGCGCACGCCGCCGTTGTGGGGCTTGGGCCTCACCCAAACCGTGAACGGCCACTCCCAGCTCTTGCACGACGGCCGCGCTCGCAATGCCACTGAGGCGATCCTCTGGCACGGCGGCGAAGGCCGTTATTCCCGCGATGCTTTTCTCAAGATGACGAAAGCGGATCGGCTCGCGTTGCTGCAATTCCTAAATTCACTGTAAACCGATGACCAAATCGATTGCCGACCTGCGTAAGGATTACCACCTCGCCTCCCTCGACGAGGGCGATGTCCATGCCGACCCGATCCAGCAGTTCGATCGATGGTTGAAGGAAGCCATTGCCGCGGAACTACCGGAGCCGACCGCCATGACCTTGGCAACGGTCAGCTGCCGACGGCCGGCCCGCGGCGCGCATCGTTTTGCTCAAGGCCGTCGACGAGCACGGCTTCGCCTTCTTCACTAACTACGACAGCGATAAAGGCCAACAACTCGCGGCCCACGCTTGGGCCGCGCTGGTGTTTCATTGGGTCGAGTTGGAGCGCCAGGTGCGGATCGAAGGGACCGTAACAAAAGTAACGAGCGAGGAATCCGCCGAGTATTTCAACCGCCGGCCGCGGCTTAGCCAAGTCGGCGCCTGGGCATCGCCGCAAAGCCGCACCATCGCGAGCCGCGAATGGCTGGAGCAACAATTCACCGCCGCCAGCGATCGCTACAAAGATAGCGTGCCGCTACCGCCCCATTGGGGGGGCTATCGCGTCACGCCGGAGTCGATCGAGTTTTGGCAGGGGCGGCGCAGTCGTTTGCACGATCGATTGTTGTACCGTCGCGGCGAAGGAGAAACCTGGTCGTTAGAAAGACTAGCTCCCTAAAACAAAAACGGCCGGATATTGCCGGCCGTTTTTCGTCGAGCAAATACCGCTTAGCTTAGGTGCGCGCTAACCAGTTTGGTCATCTCGAACATGGAAACTTGCTTCTTGCCACCGAAGATAGCTTTAAGCTTATCGTCCGCATTGATCATGCGCTTGTTGGCGGCATCCTGTAGCCCATTCTTTTTGATATAGGCCCAGATTTTCTTGGTTACTTCGGTGCGTGGGGCCGGTGCGCTACCGATGACGGCGCCGAGAGCAGCGCTGACATTCATAGCCTTCATGAATGCGGCATTGGGTTTACGCTTAACCGCGGGTTTTTTCGGTGCCGCTTTCTTCGCGGCGGGTTTTTTGGCTGGAGCCGCTTTCTTTACCGTGGGTTTTTTCGCGGCGGGTTTAGCGGCGGGTTTTTTTGCCGCGGGCTTCTTGGCGGCGGGTTTCTTTGCAGCAGGTTTCTTTGCAGCGGGCTTCTTCGCAGTTGCCATTCTTACATCCTCCTTTAGATTAGAGTGTTCCCTGAACAGATCAACGCTTGCGCGTTGGACAAATCAATGCTCACATAGAGGATGCCGAGTCAGCACGCGCTTGTCAATGCATAAATACCCAAAAAAACGTCGTGATCGAGCAATCTGCGCTGGATGCAACACCGGTTTTTAGAGACAATTAGGCAACCTCACAATTAGCGAGCAGTTCCTGTTTCGCCGACTGCGCATCTTCATTTTGTTATTCGTCCTCGCCACGGTCGCCTTCAGCACCTGGCGAGCGAAAGCGCGGGTGGCCGACTGGCGCTATCCGCTGCGGGTAGCGGTCTACCCCATCAACGGCGACCGGAGCGTTGCCACCGCCGCCTATATAGCAGGTCTCAAGACAGAAACCTTTAAACCCATCGCCGACTATTTGGACGAGGAAGCAAAGCGCTTCGGCGTGACCATGAGCTATGGCCAACCTGTAAGCTTTTCCCTGGCGCCGGAAGTAACCAGCCAGCCGCCGGATCCCCCACCAGACGGCAACGTGCTGAGCGTGATCCTGTGGAGTTTGCAACTGCGCTACTGGGCGTACCGAGCCGATACGTCCGGCCCGACCAATCCCCACATCCGCATGTTCATCCGCTTTTTCGATCCCGCCACCCATGAAGTCGTACCCCATTCGATCGGGCTGGAACAGGGCATGATAGGTATCGCCAATACGTACGCCAGCCAATCGATGGAAAAGCGCAACAACGTCGTCATCGCCCATGAACTGTTGCATACCGTCGGCGCCCAGGATAAATACGATCCGAGCACCAATCAGCCGCTGCATCCGCACGGCTACGCCGAACCCGACGCGGAACAGCTCTTTCCTCAACGCTGGGCGGAAATCATGGGGGGCCGCATTCCGTTAAGCCAAAGTACGGCGGTGATGCCGCGCGGATTACACGAAACCCTGGTCGGTGAGGAGACGGCGCGCGAAATAGCGTGGATCGAGTGATTTCCAGGAAGCAAGTCTAGGAGGCAAGCGGGGCGTGCCTCTCCGGGTATGGCTTGCCGCCAGGCAAGCGGGACGCGGCTCCTGGCAGATCAACGCAAAACTACGGCAGCGTTGCTATTTTTTAGGCCAATCGTCTTCGTCGCTCCAAATTGCTATAACCCGCGTGCGTTTAGGTCCCGATTGATAGCGTTCCAGCTTAACCAAAACCGGAAACAGCTCCTCCAGTTTGGCGCGTGCTTTGCTTTCATCGTCGAAGGTCAAGACTTCGCCCTGAGCATTTTTAACATCGTGCCAGGTTTGGTCGTCTTCTTCGACTTGAAGCTTGAACAATGCCATTTGGGAACCTCTGATTAAGTCCATCGCGGCTCGCGTTGGGCCCTGAAGGGGTCGATCGCTAGGCGTCGGCGCGAAGCCAAGGGTCGTTCCCTTGTCAAGCGGCGCAACGACGCGAGCGGCCCCTTCAGGACCCAACCCGCATGGGCTGGAGTTTGCCGGGCGGCATGCTTTGTTGCGACTCGCTTGTGTGGAATGACCACACCGCGCTCGCCGCGTCGCGCCTGCCACCCGGCAAACTTCAGCGCGACTGCGAGGGACTTAATCAGAGGTTCCTTAATTTTTACCTTGCTTCGCTTGCCACTCGGCCTCGAGTTCCGTGCCGGATTTGTAGTGCGGGACGCGGAACACCAAGCGTTTGTAGCGTTGGATAACGGGCGTTGATCCTTTCACTTCGTCGCGCCAATACTGGTCGCCCAACTCGAGATTTCGTTTTTCATCCATCGACCAATATCGCTTCGACCCCTCACCGCCGTAAATAAACAAACGATCGTTAACGATACGCCACGTGTCGGGATCTCCGCCCCATGGTATCCCGTAGACGATGCCGTTAGCGCAAAAGCCGCCGTACTGCGGCGCGTAGCGCACCGGATTCTCGCCGAACATCTTCTGATGCTCTTCGCTTACGAAGCGATACGTCACGCCCTCGTGATCGGCTTTGAACTTCGCATCGCCGAGCATATGTTTACCATCGGTGAAATAGGCTACCGGATCATGGCCTTTCAAGCCGAGGTGTTTATCCCCGCCATCAGAAATCGTATTCGCCGTCAGGCCGGCGCACCCTTGTAATGCGAACAACAGGATGACCGTGCCAAGATAACCGAGTGATTTCATGTAATTCATACTTGTGCTCCTCGTTGGGTTGTTAAGTCTCATTGTATGTCTTTCCGAAGGTTCATTTCCTGACACATTTGAATTTTCTCATCAAACCATCGACGCAGCGAAAGCCATCCTCTGGTCTTTGCGGTCGATAGCGAGCGCCTCGCCGCATTGCAACCCTCAGCTCAACATACGGAAAATCGTTATTGTCCGGATATTTTCGGTTGCCTAAGCACCTCATACTTCGCGGCGTTCAAGCGTGGTGTAATATTCCGGCGCGATTGCGCGGCAATCCACCCATCCTACGTCTTTGTTCGCGTCCCAATTTTTGATTGAACGGCATACGCCACTCGGGGATAATAAAGCTATCTTGTCTTAAGCCCCGTCATGCCGCCACCCGCCTTGCAGAAGCTGCGTGTCCTCGACCTCACCCGCGTGCGTGCCGGTCCGACTTGCGTGCGCATGTTCGCCGACTTCGGCGCCGACGTGATCAAGATCGAGTCGCCACCGGGTGTGGATCCGAACGAAAATATGGGCGGGCCACGCCACGGTTCGGATTTTCAGAATTTACATCGCAACAAGCGTTCCATTGCGCTGAATCTAAAAACCGAGCGGGGCCTTGCGATTTTCAAGCAACTTGCCGCCACTGCCGACATCGTGGTGGAAAACTATCGGCCCGACGTAAAGATACGCCTCGGCATCGATTACGAATCGCTAAAGAAAATCAATCCGCGCATCATCCTCGCCAGCATTTCCGGCTTCGGCCAGGATGGGCCCTATGTCGATCGTCCCGGCTTCGATCAAATTGCCCAGGGCATGGGTGGGCTGATGGCGATTACCGGTTTGCCGGGTCAAGGCCCGGTACGCGCCGGTATCGCCGTGGCGGATTCCAGTGCGGGCCTTTACGCTGCGCTCGGAATTTTAATCGCACTGATGGAACGCGAGACCTCCGGCGAGGGACAGTGGGTGCAAACCTCGTTGTTGCATTCGCAGATCGCGATGCTGGATTTCCAAGCGGCGCGCTATTTAATGTCCGGCGAAGTGCCGCAACAAGCGGGTAACGATCACCCGACCAGCATGCCGACTTCGGTTTACAAAACCGCCGACGGCCACATCAATATCGCCGCGTCCGGCGAGGGGAATTGGCGGCGCCTATGTGTATCTATCGAACGCGAGGATTTGCTGGGCGATCCGCGTTTCGACTCGGAAGCCAAACGCTCGGACAATCGCGTTGCGCTGAATGCCGAGATCAATAAAGCCAGCGCCGCGTACGATAGCAAAGCGTTGGTCGCGCGGCTCAACGGCGCGGGTGTTCCGTGCGGACCGATTTACAGCATGGATCAGGTGTTCGCCGACCCGCAGGTGCGGCACCTGGAGTGCGCCGCGAGTGTCGAACACACCAAACTAGGAACCATAAATCTGGTGAGCCAACCGATCAAACTCTCGCGTACCCCAGCGTCGATGCGCGCGGCGACGCCGGAACTCGGACAAGACAGCACCGCGATCCTCACCGAGTTGGGATACACTGAGACGGAGATAAACGAATTGCGGGAAGATAAGATCGCTCTATGAATGACCTAGCGCAAACCGGCCAACTCATCGCGCGCAAGCAGGGCGCGATCGGCTGGATCATCATGTCCAATCCGGCGAAACGCAACGCCCTTACCTTCGACATGTGGAATAGTTTTCCGTCGTTGCTACGTGAATTCGCGGACGATAACGAAGTACGACTGGTCGTGTTGACGGGCGAAGGCGAACATTTCGCCGCCGGCGCGGACATTTCGCAGTTCGGTGAGAAACGCAGCCAAGGCGAAGCGCTGAACCAATATAACGAAACCCTCAAAGTCGCGACCGCCGCCCTACTGGATTTTCCCAAACCGTTGCTGGCTAAGATACGCGGCGCCTGTGTCGGCGGTGGCCTCGCATTAGCGTTGGATTGCGATCTACGTTTTTGCTCCGACGAAGCGGTGTTTCTGATGCCTGCGGGCAAGCTGGGGCTGGGCTACGAATTCGGCGGCATCGAGCGCATGATCCAGTCGATCGGTCCGAGCCATGCCTGTGATCTGTTTTTTTCCGCGCGCAAACTCAGCGCGGCCGAGGCGAAAGAAATCGGTGTGGTAAATCGCGTCTTTCCCCAACCGGAATTCGAGCAGGGATTCGCCGCCTATTGCGAGCAGATTTCAGCGAACGCGCCGATGACCCTGGCCGCGGCAAAATTCGCCATGCGCGAAGTCTCGCGATCCAGCGACGAGCGCGATATGGCGAAAGTTCAGGCCTTGTACGAAGCCTGTTTCAAGAGCGAGGATTATGCCGAAGGCCGCCGCGCGTTCTTGGAAAAACGCGCGCCGCGCTTTCGCGGTAACTGAGGGGTCTACGCCTCCCCCTTCAAGGGGGAGGATGGGAGGGGGATGGGTCTGGTTTCTCGGATTCGCCGAACCCCATCCCCACCTTAGTCCTCCCCTTGAAGGGGAGGAGAGTTAGATTTTGCGTTCACTTTTAATCTAGGCACCGTGATTTCCAGGTAAAGACGATTGATGCACCAAGTTCCGTGGCTAATTAGAATTTTTTTCGCGATTATCTTTTTCGGCTTCGGGGTATCTTCCAGCATCGCCCAAGTCAAGATTGAAGATACGGTCAAGAAACGAGCGAAACCCCCTGCGCCCGCTCAAATCAAGAAACCGCCCGCACCCCCTGCAAGCACTACCGCGACGGTAAAACCTAGCTGCGATAAAACGTCCGCGGGTTGCTCAACTACCTTCACGCCGGCAGCTCCCTATGTTGCGCCGGACTGGTACGCCAAACAGGAAAAAAATCAGAAGGAGGCTGCCAAGAGCCTGAAAAAGGCGATCGCCTATCTGGAAAAGTACCGGGCCTATGCAATCAAGCGTGGGTGGGAAATGAACGACATCGCGCGATCCTATGCGTTTTTTGTATCGCTGACTTATAACGTTTATTCCCAAGGAAAAGGACCGAACCAAGACCAGATGGAAGTGTTGACCAAGCGCTTTCGGCGCGACCTCGCCAAGGACGTGAAATTTCAAGCGAACAACGATCGCGAGCGGCAGTTCATCTACGAGCGCTTGATTTTGGTCGCGCTGGATAACGAGGCAGGTTACGTGTTCGCCAAGCAACGTAACGATCGGCTTTCGCAACAAAAGCATCGCGAGCGAGCGAAACTGTGGCTGGAAGATGTGATCGAAAAACCGATTGATCAGATCCCGAGTTATTGGAGGTAACACTTGCCCTACGCAACCGCGCGCGACGCAGTCAAACTCTATTTCGAAATAACCGGTTCCGGCACGCCCATCATTTTTGTACACGAATTCGCCGGCGACCATCGCAGTTGGGAACCCCAGGTGCGATTTTTCTCACGCTACTATCGCTGTATCGCGTTCAGTGCGCGCGGTTATCCGCCATCCGAGGTACCGAGCGATCCCAACGCCTATTCGCAACAGCACGCCCGCGACGATGTGATCGCGGTGCTGGATCATTTAAAGATCGACAAAGCGCATATCGTCGGACTTTCCATGGGCGGTTTTGCGACAGTCCACGTGGGCATCACCTATCCGCAACGGGCGCTGTCGCTGGTCATCGCCGGCTGCGGCTACGGCTCGGAGCCGACGCAAAAAACACGCTTTCGCAGCGAAGCGGAAACGGTAGCGCAAAATATCGAACAGCTCGGTGGAAAATATTTAGCGGAGCAATACGCGCTCGGCCCGGCTCGGGTGCAACTGCAAAACAAAGACCCGCGCGCTTGGCGCGAGTTCGCCGATCAATTGGCGCAGCACTCGCCGCAGGGATCGGCGTTAACCATGCGCGGCGTGCAAGCGCAGCGGCCATCTTTGTGGGAATTTAAAGATGAGATCTCGAAAATCGAAGTACCCACTCTAATCGTGACGGGCGACGAAGACGAGCCTTGTCTGGAAGCATCGCTATTTCTCAAGCGTCAGATTATGTCTTCGGCGTTGGTGGTGCTACCGCGCACGGGACATACCTTAAACATCGAGGAACCCGACGCCTTTAATCGCGCGTTGAGTGAATTCTATTTAGCGCAGGCGAGTGGACATTGGGGAAAACGCGATCCGCGTTCCGTTTCGACCAATATGACGGTCGCGGAAGCTTCAAAGAATTCTTAAACGCTACAGAAGCTCGCGCGACAGCGAATCAACGCCAAATATCAGCAAGCGCGACGTTGACGGTGGGCAACAGGGATGGGGAAAGAATTTCAGTGTTTTTCCGTTCCAGCCGCCGCCGATAGCCTTTAGCCGTCGGATCCAGGTTCACTTCGACCACACCACGCTGTAAATCGAATATCCATACCTCGGGGATGCCATGCGTCGGCATACAAGCTGCAGTTTGATCGTTCGATCGTACTCGATGGTGGTGTCGGCAACTTCGATTAACAGAAGGACGTCCGCCGCGCCCGGCAGGGCGTCGCCGTAACCCGAGACCTTGGGCCGCAGCACTGCAATGTCCGGTTGCGGTTCAGAATCTGGAGGCAAAGTAATGGGATTTTGCGGAGAAATAAATGCGGAGTTTCCAACGGCGTTGACAAGCACTTTGTTCAAAACGTTGAGTGTCCACGCATGACGGCTACCGATGGGCGCCATATCGATTAGTTCTCCTTGGATGAGTTCGACACGACTGTCCTCATCTAGGATGCCCGCTTGCGCCATTTGATGGTACGCCTTGAGCGACAACTTATGACGAGGAATGGAAAGCGGTAGATTCATGATTATTATTTTACCTGGAAACGTGTATCTATTGAGCTTCGTAAAAATAAATGACAGCTTTCTTGCTAACAGCGCTCACCCTCCCTTGCAGGGCGCGCTTGCGGTTGCAACGGCAAGCCGCTGCGCGGGCGGCCAGTGTACTGGCCGATTTCCCCGCTACGCCCCCAACCCTCTCCCGCCTTGGCGGGAGAGGGAGGATTCCCTCGCCCCGCTTGCGGGGAGAGGGTCAGGGGTGAGATGAGGAATTCGCGACGCATGCGTCGCGCTCATCGAACGGCACTGGCTTGCAAGCCAGTGCGCGCACTGCAAGTGAGGGGGTGAGCGGTCACTCATTTATACGATACTCAATAGAACCGGCCATCGCCAAATTCAGAAGTGATCCGATAGCGCCGCGCAAACTTCTTCAACCCCTGCGCTGCAAGCGTGTCGGCGCATTCCTTGCTCGCCTTCGGAGGATTTCGGAGATTGTCGCGCATGCGCATGAACGCAGCCATCACGTCATCTGGCGATTCGGCAAGCAATCGGCACAAGAAGAAATTTGGGTTCTCTACGCGCAGGCCGGCCGCTGACAGTTCTCTCTGATCGAAGTCCCTCTCGTTCCAGGTCATGATCGTGACATTACTCGCGTCGGAACGCCTGCGCCCGGTCAGCGCCGCGGTGGCAAAATCAATAGCCGAGCTTATAGCGCTGCGAAATAGTGGCAAGCTCCTTAAGCGCGGACTCTCGTTGAGTTTGTTGCTGACGCTGGTACTTGAGCACGGCGGCCCGCGCTACTCGGCGATGACGACCAGCTTTCGGCAGTTGGGGAATCTGCCCGGTTTCGAGCAACTTCACCAGATGAGGGCGTGAGACATTGAGTAAGTCCGCGGCCTCCTGAGTAGTCAATGCATCGTTATCTTCGATGACGCGAACCTGCTTGCCAGCCAGTAGCAACTGTGTTGACTGCTCGATAACGCCGGTCAGCGAATTAACCAAATCGGTGATGGTATCAGCAGACGCCTTTCCCGGCGACGCGCGCCGGATGGCGGAGATAACCGAGCGCGCGGATTTCTCGCACGCGCCGCGCAACATGGGTGCGCGTTTAGTACTCGAAGGCTTCGGCATGGTGGTGGAACGCATGGATTAAGTCCAATTTTCAGTAATGTAGGTGTTTCGATTATACATCGTATTCGAAACTCCGGTCTTCTTCTCAACACCCAAATTAACCTGTAGCGAACCATCGCGACTATCGGACGAAGCGGCTAGGCAAAGGCATCCACGTTTACCAAACATCGGCCATCACTCCGTCCCGGCGCCGCTCGATATCGGGTTGACCGACGCACACACGCGCCCTATTTCCACAACGGCTTTGCTAAAGATTTGAACGCCGTCGTCGACTTCTACGACACCCGCTTCGGTATCGGTTTCACTGCCGCGGAGAAAGCCGACCTCGTTGCTTTTTTGAAGGTGCTTTGAAGTGATTGCGAATTTTTCTGGGCTGGGCACGTCGACCACATAGCCCAGGGAAATGAGATTGATGACATTTGAAGCGCTGAGACATACGATGATTTGTTGTTACTGCTATTTCCTGTCATTTGCTTGGACCACCCAAGCTAACAAACGGCCATAAGCCGCCCTTCCTGAGTTGTGCGTTAATGTCCACTTTCTTATCGCATAGCCACCGCTCACATGCAAACAAATGCTGATACAAAGAAAGCGCCGAACAATTTGTGCTATGTTTGAATCTCGTTTTTGCTCTCGAATTTACACAATGTGGTTTGAGATGTACGTTGGTCCAACACCGGGGAAGAATGGCCGCCACGCGTTAGCCAACTCCGCCGCCCCCGCTATTTTTAGCGATGCCAGTTCGTTGATGATGTCTCGTCTAACGGACGGCGCAAAACCCCAGTAGCTTTCTTGAACATACGCATTGACCAATATTCTCCGCAAGCTAGGTTCGTGTTGTTCAAACGAGCCAGGTACAAAATGCAAATATGCGAGATGCGCCATAACTTGTTCGCTACAGTTGCTGGAGCTTTCACCGCGCGCGCTTTCGATGCGAGGTCGATCCGATAAATCGCCTATTCGCGCGAGCGCAAGTAGTGCGCTACCCCGCTCAACGTAAAGTCTTGTACTGTTCGCTATTTCCCGAAGTTCATTCACAAACTCTGTTGCGACACTACCGTAATCCAGGCGCAATCCGCGTAAGCCAATTGCGCGAATCACAGCCCAGCGAGTTTCACTAGGTTTTGCTAATGAATATCGGGCCCGATTTCTGAATTCATTTTCATCGTGAATGAGATGCAACGTGAAACCGATTCCGTCGCTATCCGGTGCAGTCCGCATCAAGGCCGCGAGAGACTCTGGGGTTTCAATCATTCCTAGCGCATATGATGCGTTTTCTTTAACGCTCTTATCATTATCGCAACAAAGCTTTTCTAGTGCTTCAGTGCCACGCTGTGCACGAATTTGGCCCAACGTATACGCCGCAAGGGAACGAATCATTGGTAGTTCATCGGCGGTCCAACGAAAGATTAACTCTTCTAAATGTACCCCCCCACAATATCCCAGAGCCGACCAATTATTGTCGGAACCACCCCTTTCGCGATTCAATTTGATAGCGTCGCGTAGTTTTCCGCCGATGTAATTCGCATCCTGTGTGTTTTCCGCGTGACAAAACATGTTATACAAGCAACGGAGTGCTTTCCAACTTTCTCTATAGCGCTCCCCGTCGAAGAATTCGAATACTTTATAACTCCAATTTACGGCACACAAGTTGCCAAGGGCGATAAGCACGGCTTCGCGAACAGGTTCAGAATCGTTTTCAAGTTCTTCAGCCAGGGCGTCCTGGCAATATGCACGATGCGAAACGTCGAGCAAAGAAGCGGCACGATTCGCGGACCTTGGGTCGACTTTTGCATTGAGTACGCGCGCGGTCAGCTCCTTTGCCGCGGATTGATTACCTCGGAGGATAATACCCTCGGCTGCGACATTTATGGGACCAAAGCGTTGATATGGTCGATCAATCACCGACATGACGTTGACGTTTCGCTGGGCCAAAACTCGCGCGGCTGGAAGTGCAATTGTCGGGTCGAGCGAATCAAGATTTCCAAGTAATTCTTCCTCTGGGCGACTATTCATGATTCCAAGGAGATCGACCGAAGGCGCCGGCATCAAGGGCGTTTCGCTTTCTTTTGCTTGGTTAGGAAGTTGCTCTGACGTATTTTCGATAAGTATGTCGCGGATTAAGCGTGCTACCCCAGCGTAAACGTCGTGGTTACGGTTGCGCGGTTTGACTAACGTTAGATGATCATCATCCACAGCTTGAACGTTGTATCCCACGATACCAGGATTGGCAGAGGTTCGCGTAACGATCGGCCCCGATGGGAACCTACGAAGAAAGGGAATAGGTTCAAGGAGCCCTAGCTTATGTGCAATCAATAACAATCGACCAATTTTGTTTTTACGACCCAGAGCAAAATTCTCTGCGTAGCTTTGGATCGGAATGGGATGATTTTTATGCCACTCAATGAACTCGTCGTGGAGGATGTCGAGTGGTTCGGCATTCGCAGACATTTCTTTGACGTGCTCTTGCCTGAGTTTACCGAGGACACCTGTTGCCGTAGCAAATTCAGATCCACGGTGCGGTGTGGCGCAGAAGACAAGGCCCCGTACCATACTAGCGATGAGTTTTCGGTTTTGGTCCGCCTGGGTCTGACTGCGCACGATTAATGACTTTATGACCAGTCCGCCCATGCTGTGGCAGATAAAGATCAGAGGCAATTTTCCGAGCCCCGCATTTGCGAGTTTCAGTGCAAGGTTACCCGCGCGATTTTCGATGATAGTCCCGGGTGATCCCATATCACTAAATCCAGCCGGATATCCGATCGTCCAGACAGAACAGTCAGGCAAGTCTTTACCCAGCTCTTCCGGCCAAAAAAAGTACTCCGCCTCTCCGGGTTTCCCGTGTCGCCATGTCCGGTGCGAACTACCGCCTAACCCATGAACAAAGACGATGTCTGCCTTACGGCCCGGCGTCCTCGTATTGACTACTTCATGGAGACCCTCGACGTCGTCGTTCATATGGGCAATAAAGTGCTGATAAAGTCACTCAGCGGGTATCGCTGGCAAAACTTATTGTGGGGTTTTGCTTTACGACGGTCAACCTTTTTGCCGAGTATCCGTCAAGGGTATCAGTTATGAACGCTTTGCGATGATAGTTCGGTCGAAAAACCATGAAATTAGGCCACGATCTCAAGGACGGCTCCGCACAGAAAACGGTTAGTTCGAGAGGCGATGTGTGAAATCACACTAAGGGTCGGTTCTAGCCAAGCGTTTCCGTTGACGGGTCAGCAGTTTTTTCCCAACCGGTCCAGTCGGGCTTAAAGTCAACGCCCGTACTTCAAGTTAACTCGCCTTGCGAAGTAATGGGCTACTCCAAAAATGCGACTTGCCTTCACAATCTGTTTGATTCGGAAATAGACTACGAGTGAATTCGGGGCGAGTCTGCAGCGAAATCTCTTTAGGTCTGCCGTTAGAGCAGCAACCACACCCCGAGAGGGGCTTAAGGATATAAAAATTCAGCATCGCCAGGACGCCCGCGGATACCTGCTCTCAGCCATGCCTTACCGGAGAGCCGCACTGGGACTGGCGTTCCAGCATGCCAGCATTATTTTCTACTTCGACCCAGCCAGATGCCGCGCCCAGAATATTCCGGCGATGGTCTTGAGGTCGTTGATCTTGCCCGAAGAAATCCACGCTAGCGCTTCGTCAAGCGATAGGGTAAACACGTCGAGAAACTCGCCTTCGTCGAGCGTTGCGCCAGTGAAGGTTAAGTCCTGGGCGATGAAACATTCGATGCGTTCGTTGGAATAACCGAGGCAGGGAAAGACGTTGCCCAAGGATTGCCAGTGCTTCGCTTCGTACCCGGTCTCCTCCTTTAATTCGCGTTGCGCGGTCAGGAGGGGCGCCTCGCCGGGTTCTTTCTTTCCCGCCGGTAATTCGTAGCAGTGTTGACGTACCGGATAGCGATATTGCCGCTCTAGGACGATGGTGTGTTCATCTAAAAGTGGAATGATCAACACGGCGCCTTGATGTTCGACATATTCGCGCGTGCCGGGTTGGCCGTCGGGCAGCGCGATACGATCCTCCTTCACCCGTAATATCGAACCTTGATAAACCGTCGTCGAAGCGACTTCGCGTTCGGTGTAGTCGTTATCGGAGTCGCTCATGGGCGATCGATCAAAGCGACCTATCGATCGCGTAGGCGCACAGCGCGAGCAGCGGTTGCGAGAATATACCGAGGACCAGCACGGCGATGCCGTTGGCGCTGATCATCAGCCGCATATCCGATTCCGGTTGAATGAAGGAAACATCCGTCGGCGCGTCGAAATACATGACCTTCACCACGCGCAAGTAATAGAACGCCCCGATCAGCGAGAACATCACCGCGACCACCACCAGCCACACGTAACCCGCCTGCAACGCCGCTTGCAGCACGGCGAGTTTGGCGAAGAAGCCGACCATTGGTGGCAACCCGGCTAGCGACAGCATGATCAGTAGCATCAAGATCGCGTACCACGAGTTACGCTGATTGAGCCCCTTGAAATCCTCGATGTTCTCCGCCTCGAATCCGGCGCGCGACAGCAACATGATCATGCCGAAGGCGCCTAGCGTAGTGAGCACGTAGGTAATGACATAGAACATAGCCGAGCCGTAGCCGTTGTGGGTGCCCGACAAAATGCCCAGCAGCAGAAATCCCATGTGGGAGATGGTGGAGTACGCCAGCATGCGCTTCAAATTGGTCTGCGCGATGGCGGCCACATTGCCGATACCGATGGATAACACGGCGAGTATGATCAACATGTCGCGCCAATCGGCGAGCAACGGCTCCAGACCCGACACCAGCAAGCGCATAAAGAATGCGAACGCGGCGATCTTCGGTGCGGAACCGATGAATAAGGTGACGGCCGTCGGCGCGCCGTGATACACATCGGGTATCCACATGTGGAATGGCACCGCGCCGAGCTTGAACGCGAGGCCGGCAACGACGAAAACCAGCCCGAATACCAGCACGGTCTTGTCGCCGCTGATGCCTTGACGCACCGCTTGCGAGACTTGGGCGATGTCCAGCGTGCCGGTCGCGCCATACAACATCGACATGCCGTAAAGTAACAGGCCGGAAGCAAGTGCGCCGAGCACGAAGTATTTCATCGCCGCTTCCGTCGCGCGGGCGGAATCCCGCTCCAGCGCCACCAGAGCGTAGGACGACAGCGTTAACAATTCCAGTCCAAGGTACAACGTGAGGAAATGATGCGCGGAAATCATCACCATCATGCCGAGCAACGCAAACAAGATCAGCACGAAGAACTCGCCGCTAAATAATCCGTGGGCGAGGAGGTATTGACGGCTCATCACCAGAAGAACAGATACCGCAAAACAACACATGATCTTCAGGGTGTCGGCCATGAAATCGTCCACGAACATATCGTGGAACGTCAGCGTGATGGTGGATTGCGTGGTCATGACCAAAATGACGATCGTGCCGAGTAACGCCAGTTGCGTGAGCAAATAGGTGATGACGCGTTTGGCATCGGAGATGAATAAATCCAGCACCAGAATCACGCAGATCGTGGAGACCAGAAAAATCTCCGGGTAGGCGGGATAGAGATTCAGCGTCGTCATTTATTTAATATTTCTTTTGCGCTACGTGACTCAGCAAATCCTTAACCGACGTGTGCATGACATCGGTAAAAGGCTTGGGGTAAAGTCCCATGAATAACACCGCCCCAGCTAACAAGGCAAGGAAAATGATTTCGCGCCCGCCGATATCCTGTAGCTTCGCTACCTGTTCGTTGGCGACAGGGCCGAACACCACGCGCTTATACATCCAAAGCGTGTAGGCAGCGCCGAAAATCAAGGTCGTAGCCGCAAGGAAGGCATACCAAAAATTCGCTTGCACCGCACCCAAAATCACCATGAATTCGCCGACGAAGCCGCTGGTGCCGGGCAAGCCGGAATTCGCCATGGCGAACAACATGAAAAATGAAGCGAAGATCGGCATGGTGTTCACCACGCCGCCGTAGTCTGAAATCTGACGCGAGTGTACCCGGTCATACATCACTCCGACACACAGGAACATGGCGCCGGAAATAAAGCCGTGGGAAATCATTTGCACCAACGCGCCTTCCACTCCAAGCGCATTAAAAATGAAAATACCGAGGGTGACGAAGCCCATGTGGGAAATCGACGAATAGGCGATCAGCTTTTTCATGTCCGCCTGCACCAGCGCGACCAAGCCGATATAGACGACGGCGACGAGCGACAGCGCAATCACATAGGGCGCAGCGACTTGGCTGGCATCCGGCACGATGGGTAAACTGAAGCGCAGAAAACCATAGGCGCCAAGTTTTAAGGTGATCGCCGCCAAGATCACTGAACCGCCGGTGGGCGCTTCCACGTGGGCGTCGGGCAACCAGGTGTGTACTGGCCACATCGGTACCTTCACGGCGAACGATAGGAAAAACGCGATGAAGATCAGCAACTGCGGCTGCAATGCAAGCGCGGTTTTGTGGAACTTCAAAACCTCGAAACTCTGGCCTGCTTGAAAGTACAAATAAATAAACGCGGCGAGCATCAACAGCGAACCGAGTAAGGTGTAAAGGAAAAACTTTATCGCCGCATAAATACGATTCGGACCGCCCCACACGCCGATGATAATGTACATCGGGATCAAGGTCGCTTCAAAGAACACATAAAACAATATTGCATCGAGCGCCACGAACGAGCCGTTTATTAACCCCGACATGATCAGGAATGCCGCAAGGTATTGCGCGACTTTCTTTTCCACCACCACCCACGCGGCGATCACGACCAATATGGTCATGAAGCTATTCAACAGCACGAACCACACGGAGATACCGTCGACGCCGAGGTGATAGTTGATGTTTAGGCTGCTGATCCATGGCGCCAACTCCTCGAACTGCATGGCGCCGGTGTCGAGTTTAAAGTCCTGATAGAGCGGAAGCGTAACAATAAAACCCGCAATGGCGCCGACTAGCGCGATCCATTTCGCGGCTTCGACGTTGCGCTTGGCGCCGACCGCGAGCACGATCAATCCCGCCGCGATCGGCAGCCAGATGGCCCAGCTTAAATAAGGAAATGCCTGCATTATTATTAAGGAAGCTCTGAATAAGTCCGATTTCGTCGTGATACTTCGTTGCTCACAAAAAATATCTCCTTACATATCATTTATATGCGGCGTCGATATTTCTTGCTCGCGCCTCGTCTCACTTAGAACTCGAACTTATTCAGAGCTTCCTTACTTAATGTAGCTATACCAAAACAAGGTCAGGAATCCGAACACACCGATAATCATGGTGAACGCGTAGTGATAGATGAAACCGGTTTGAAAGCGGCGCACCCAGCTCGCGATCCAGCCCACCAGCTTCGCGCTGCCGTTAACGAATACACCGTCGATAATGCCGACGTCGCCAATCCGCCACAGCCCTTTGCCCAAGCCGCGCGCGCCACCGGCGAAAAACCAATCGTTAAATACGTCGAAGCCGTATTTGTTTTCCAGCACGCGATGGACCACGCTGAAGGTAGATTTTATTTTCTCGGGAATGTCAGGTCGCTTGAGATAGAAAAACCATGCCAGCACCACGCCGGCGAGCGCGAGCCAAAGCGGTAAGGTCGACAGCGCATGCACCGCCATGGCGACCGGGCCATGAAACTCTTTCGCCATTTCCTCCATGGCTTTGTGTTCGGGCACTATCTTGATCGCCTCACCAAAAAAGCCGCCGAACTCCAGCGGCGTGATGGCAATGAAACCGATAACCAGCGAAGGGATCGCCAGGGCGATGAGTGGGAGGGTCACCACCCATGGCGATTCGTGGGGCGTTCCGCCATGGCCGTGATGATGATCGTCGTGTTGCCCGTTACCGTGTCCGAACCGCTCCTTGCCGTGAAACACCAGGAAGTACATACGAAATGAATAAAAGGCCGTGACGAACACTCCCGCCACCACGGCGAAATAAGCAAAGCCGGAACCGGCAATCTCGGAAAATCCGACCACTTCGATGATGCTGTCCTTCGAGTAAAACCCCGAGAGAAAAGGCGTACCGATCAGCGCGAGCGATCCGACCAGCGAAGTGATCCAGGTGATCGGCATATATTTGCGCAGACCGCCCATGTTGCGGATGTCTTGATCGTGGTGCATGCCCATGATCACCGACCCGGCGGCGAGAAATAATAATGCTTTGAAAAATGCGTGGGTCATTAAATGGAAAATCGCCACTTGATAGGCCGATGCGCCGAGGGCGACGGTCATGTAGCCGAGTTGCGATAATGTGGAATAGGCAACGACGCGCTTGATGTCGTTTTGCACGATGCCGAGGAAGCCCATGAACAAGGCGGTGATGGCGCCGATCACCAACACGAAGGATAACGCCGTGTCGGACAGCTCGAACAGCGGCGACATGCGCGCGACCATGAAGATGCCCGCAGTCACCATGGTCGCGGCGTGGATCAATGCGGAGATCGGCGTCGGGCCTTCCATGGAATCCGGCAGCCACACGTGCAATGGAAATTGTGCGGACTTACCCATGGCGCCGATGAACAGCAAAATACAAATCACCGTCATCAACATCCACGGCGTACCCGAGATTAGCTCGATCGGTTTGCCGGCCATTTCCGGTGCGCGATTGAACACCGTCGCGTAGTCCATGGAACCAAAATAAGCTAGCACCAGGCCGATGCCTAGTATGAAACCAAAGTCTCCGACTCGATTGACGAGAAACGCTTTCAAATTAGCGTAAATCGCCGTCGGCCGCGTATACCAAAATCCGATGAGTAAATACGAAACCAAACCGACCGCTTCCCAGCCGAAGAATAGTTGCAGGAAATTGTTCGACATCACCAGCATCAACATCGCAAAGGTAAACAGCGAGATATAGCTGAAGAAGCGCGAATAGCCCGGGTCTTCCGCCATATAGCCGATGGTGTAGATGTGCACCATGAGCGAGACGAAAGTGACCACCACCATCATCATCGCCGACAGCGCATCGATCAAAAATCCAACCTCGAAGCGCACGCCGTCGCTGATCATCCAGGTATAGAGGCTGCCATTGAAACGATAGCCATTCATGACATCGTGCAGCACAACGAACGACGCGATGCAGGACACGATCATGAGGCCGGTGGTAATGCGATGGCTCCAAGTGCGACCGATTGCACGGCCGAACAAACCGGCGATGATGGCGCCGACGAGCGGCGCAAACGGAATGATTAGCAGCAAGGGCTTCATGTCGGTCTAGCCCTGGAGCTGGTCGAGGTCATCGACATTGATAGTGTTCAAATTGCGGAACAGCACAACCAGGATCGCGAGGCCAATGGCGGATTCCGCCGCGGCGACCGTCAAAATAAAGAACACGAAAATTTGTCCCGCGATGTCGTTCAGATAATGGGAAAAGGCGATGAAGTTCATGTTTACCGCCAGCAACATCAACTCGATGGCCATCAGCAAAATGATCACGTTCTTGCGATTCAAGAAGATGCCGACGATGCTGATGGCGAAGAGTATCGCGCCGAGTATCAAATAATGGGAAAGGGAAATCATCATTCTTCGCTCGACTTAGCGCTGGGCATTTGCACGATGCGCACCCGGTCGGCGCGCTTGACGCGAATTTGCTCCGCCGGATTTTGATACTTGGTTTCCTTGCGACGACGCAAGGTCAGCGCAATAGCGGCGACGATAGCGACCAGCAATATCACGGCCGCGATCTCGAACGGATATACGTAGTCGGTATAGAGTACGCGGCCGAGTTCCGCCGTGTTGCTGTAGTCAGCGGGCCGTGATGCCGGCGTCGGAAGATTCTCCTCACTAAACCGCTTGTGGGCGAACACCATGCCCATCTCGATCACCATCAGCACTGCTACTGTGAGGCCAAGCGGAAAATATTTCCAGAACCCCTCGCGCAGTTGATCGATGTTGATGTCGAGCATCATCACCACAAACAGAAACAACACCATCACCGCACCGACGTAAACTAGCACAAGAGTGATCGCCAAAAATTCCGCCTGCAACATCATCCACAAACATGCGGCGGTGAAGAATGCCAGCACCAAGGACAGCGCCGCGTGAACGGGATTGCGCGCGGTGATCACGCGTAGTGCGGCGAGCACGAGTATCGTTGCGAAGAAATAAAATAAGGTCGAATGCAAAGTCATCGAGAGGGGTTTAGTTTCAATCGATTGCATTGCCAGGAGCCGCATGGATTGTGCCTCTCAGCCATGCATGGCCTGTCTGCCGCGCTGGTATTGCCTCTCCAGCCTATGATTATTTGCAAGCGTGTACTAGCCATTATCTAAACGGCGCGTCCTCGGCGCGATCTTTCGCGATTTGCTCTTCGTAGCGATCGCCGATCGCCAATAGCATTTCTTTGGTGTAGACCAAGTCGCCGCGCTTCTCGCCGTGGTATTCGAGAATTCGCGTTTCGACGATGGAATCCACCGGGCAGGACTCTTCGCAAAAACCACAGAAGATACACTTGGTGAGATCGATATCGTAACGCGTGGTGCGGCGTGTGCCGTCGTCGCGCTGCTCCGACTCGATGGTGATCGCAAGCGCTGGGCAGACCGCCTCACATAATTTGCAGGCGATGCAGCGCTCTTCGCCATTGGGATAACGGCGCAGCGCATGTAGCCCACGAAAACGCGGCGACTGCGGCGTTTTCTCCTCGGGAAATTGCACGGTGACCTTGCGCTCGAAGAAATGCCGGCCGGTGAGCTTCATGCCTTTCAGAAGCTCGGTCAACATCAGACTGCCGAAGAACTCTTTAACTGCGCCCATAAACTATTTCCAAATATTCCACGGCGTTTGCATCCAAATTCCGATGACGATCAACCAAACGATAGTGAGCGGAATAAAAACTTTCCAGCCCAGACGCATGATCTGATCGTAACGGTAGCGCGGAAAGGTCGCACGGAACCATAAAAAGCAAAATAACAAGAATCCGATTTTCAAAAATAGCCAGTGCATACCCGGCAGCACCAGCCAGTTGATGATCGGTACTTGTTCCAGGAACCCGATTCTAAACGGAGGCAACCAACCTCCGAGGAACATCAGGGCGGCGAGCGCGGAAACCAAAACCATATTGGCGTATTCCGCCAAGAAAAATAATCCGAAGGCAATGCCCGAATACTCCACATGGAATCCGGCGACGATTTCGGATTCGCCCTCTGCCACGTCGAACGGCGCGCGATTGGTTTCTGCCACCGCGGCGATGAAATATACGACGAACATCGGCAACAGCGGCAACCAGTTCCACGACAATAACGAAAATAAACCACCGGCCAGGTCCTGGAACATGCCTTGACCCTGACCATCCACGATCTTCACCAGATTTAAGCTCCCGGACACCATGATCACCGTGACCAGCGCAAAGCCCATGGCGATTTCGTAGGACACAATCTGCGCCGCGCAGCGCAAGCTGCCGATGAATGCATACTTGGAATTTGACGCCCACCCGGCAACGATGACTCCGTACACGCCCATGGACGTGATAGCCATGATGAACAGCAAACTGGCGTCGATATTGGCGAACACCTTTTCCGGGGTGAATGGAATGACTGCCCATGCAACCAGCGCCGGCGCCAGGGACAAGATCGGCGCGATGATGAAGAGAAACTTGCTCGACCCGGAAGGGATGACGATTTCCTTCGCCAACATTTTCAGCACGTCGGCAAACGGTTGCAGCAATCCGCGCGGGCCGACTCGGTTCGGGCCGATGCGAACTTGCATGAAGCCGATGACCTTGCGCTCGAAATAAGTGAGCATGGCGACGCAGATTGTGAGCGGGAGTACGATGACCAAAATCTTCGCCACCGACCAGATCAGCGGCCACACCGGTCCGAACAAATTTTCCAGCGCGACCATCAGCCGATGCGCTCCAACTGAATCGCGCCGGACATGGATTCCAGGCCGACGGTGAGTGGATGTCCCGCTGCTACGCGCACCGTCTGGTCCGGCAGCCCATCATCGCAACTCGCGTTAAGCTCGATGGCGCTCGTGCTCTGTTTGACGCGAATGGATGCGCCTACCTTTAAACCATGTTTGCTCAGCATGCGTGAATTCATCGCCGCCGTCGGCGCCGCCGCGTCGTGGGTTTGCTGCAAACTTTCTGCCCGTCGCACGATCGCGTCGAGTTGGTAAATCGGCACTTCGCCGATACGTTCCGGCCCATCCACCGGCGAAGGCAAAGTGACGTTGCTCGTTGCTTGCGTTACACCGCTATTCAATTGAGCGAATACCGCTCTCGCAAGATCGCCGCTAATGTCATTGCGCACAGCATCGACATTGTCGAACTCGAAACCCGACAAACCCAACAAATTTGCCAAGACGCGTAATACTTTCCAAGCGGGCCGGGACTCACCCAGGGGCTTCACCACGCCTGGAAAACTTTGCACCCGCCCTTCCATATTGACGAAGGTGCCGGCAGTTTCAGTGAATGGCGCGATGGGCAGCATCACCTGGGCATATTCGCTCGCACGATGCCGGTAACTGCTCAGCGCCACCACGAACTCGGCTGCCGACATCGCGTTCATAGCGGCGATGGGCCGATGACTATCCAACTCCGGTTCCACCCCGAGCAACAGATAAGCTTTACGCGGGGCCGCTAACATTTGTGCGGCGTTTAGTCCCGTTTGTGACGACGCACCCAGCGGACCTGCATAAGGCACCGCGCCGACGAGATTCGCGCCTACGCTATTGGCGGCCTCACCGAGCACCCCGAAGCGCGCGTTCACAACACCAGCGAGCGCGTGAGCAACGGCATAAAGACCCGAATAGGAAAAATGATGCTGAGCAAAATTGCCGAGCAGGATTGCGCCGTCGCCTTTGTCGATGAGGCTTTGCGCGATCTTGCGCGCGGGGTCGGACACTTGAACCGCTGCGAGCACGCTTTGTAGCCCAGCGGGTATGTCGCCGGGATTACGTTCCAGCGCCGCTTTCAGCACTTGTGCCAAGGTATCCAGTATCGCGCTCGGCGCGACGATGGCTTTATTCGCAACCGGCATTAACAAATCATCGTCGGCGGCGTGAATCACGTTGAGGGCTAGACCTCGTTTGACGGCCAGACGCAATCGTTGCGAAATCAACGGCTGCTCTTTGCGCAAGGTGCTGCCGATAATGAGCGCGCTTTTTAACTTGCTCAATTCCGCGACCTTCATGCCCAGCCACGGCGAACTTGCTTTGCCATCGAGACTAAAATCGGATTGGCGCAAACGATGATCGATATTGTTCGAGCCAAGGCCGCGCATCAATTTTTGCAGCAGGAATAATTCTTCCAATGTTTGATGCGGTGTCGCCAAGGCGCCTAGGCTGTCGGCGCCGTGTTGATCCTTGATGCGTTTGATGTGCCGTGCAGTGAATTCCAGCACCGTCTGCCAATCGACCTCGCGCCATGCGCCGGCTTCCTTGATCATCGGCCGGGTCAAGCGCTCGGGAGAATTCAATCCCTCGTAGGAGAAACGATCGCGATCGGCAAGCCAGCATTCGTTCAGTTCTTCGTTCTCGCGCGGCACCACGCGCAGGACTTTGTTTTGCTTTACCTGCACTGTAAGATTCGCGCCGAGACCATCGTGGGGGCTGATCGATTGATAGCGGGATAGCTCCCAAGTCCGCGCGGCGTAGCGAAACGGCTTGCTGGTGAGCGCGCCGACGGGGCAGACGTCGATCATGTTGCCCGACAATTCCGAATCGACGGTCTTGCCGACAAAGCCGATGATCTCCGCGTGTTCGCCACGGCCGATCATTCCTAACTCCATCGCGCCGGCGATCTCTTGGCCGAAGCGCACACAGCGCGTACAGTGGATGCAGCGGGTCATCTCCTGCGCAGAAATCAGAGGACCGAGATCTTTTTGATCGACTACACGCTTGTCTTCATCAAAGCGTGAATTACTGCCGCCATAACCGACGGAAAGATCCTGCAACTGACACTCGCCGCCTTGATCGCAGATCGGACAATCGAGCGGATGATTGATGAGCAGAAACTCCATCACCCCTTTCTGCGCCTTCACTGCGTAGTCGGAGTGGGTATAAACTTTCATGCCTTCGGCCACCGGCGTAGCGCAGGCGGGTAGCGGCTTCGGCGCCTTCTCCACTTGCACGAGACACATGCGGCAATTAGCCGCGATCGACAATTTTTTGTGGTAACAAAAGTGTGGGACGGTGATACCGAGCTTGTTCGCAGCCTGGATCACCATGGTCCCCGGCTCCGCTTGCACAGGCTTGCCGTCGATTTCGAGATTGATCATGCTAAGCAGCTAGTCTCGCGGTTTGCGGGCTGATACTGCCAGGACCAACTACGCAATGTTTGTGTTGGATGTGATATTCGAACTCAGAGCGGAAATGCTGAATCATGGCTTTCACCGGCATCGCCGCGGCATCGCCGAGCGCGCAAATGGTATGGCCTTGGATGTTATTACTCACGCTCACTAAGCGATCCAAATCTTCCGCGCGGCCCTTGCCGGTCTCGATGCGGTTCACCATGCGGTAAAGCCAGCCAGTGCCCTCGCGACAAGGCGTACATTGGCCGCAGGATTCTTCGAAGTAAAAATAAGATAGGCGCTCCAACGCCTTCACCATGCACGTGGTTTCGTCCATCACGATCACCGCGCCGGAACCCAACATGGAACCGGCTTTGGCGATCGAGTCGTAGTCCATGTCCGTCGCCATCATGATGTCCGCGGGCAACACCGGCATGCTCGATCCGCCGGGGATGACGGCCTTGAGCTTTTTGCCGCCGCGCATGCCACCGGCCATTTCCAACAATCTGGCGAACGGCGTGCCGAGCGGAATTTCATAGTTGCCCGGCCGCTCGACGTGGCCGGTTACGGAAAACAATTTGCTGCCGCCGTTATTCGGCTTGCCCATTTCCAAAAACTTCTGCCCGCCGTTGACGATGATCCACGGCACGCTGGCAAAGGTTTCCGTGTTGTTGATGGTGGTGGGCTTGCCGTATAGACCATAGCTCGCCGGAAACGGCGGCTTGAAGCGCGGCAGGCCTTTTTTGCCCTCCAGGGATTCCAATAACGCGGTTTCTTCACCGCAAATGTAAGCGCCGTAACCGTGGTGATTGTAGATCTCAAAACTAAATTCCGACCCGAGAATATTCTTACCCAAATATCCCGCTGCCCGCGCCTCGTCCAGCGCCGCTTCGCAGCGCTCGTAGGCCTCCCAAATTTCACCGTGGATATAGTTGTACCCCACCGTGATGCCCATCGCATACGCGGCGATCACCATGCCTTCGATCACGATATGCGGGTTGTAGCGCATCAGATCGCGATCCTTAAATGTTCCCGGCTCGCCCTCGTCGGAGTTGCACACCAAATATTTTTGCCCAGTGTAATTCTTAGGCATGAAGCTCCACTTCAGCCCCGTGGGAAAACCCGCACCGCCGCGGCCGCGCAACGCCGAAAGCTTCACTTCGTTGATCACCTGCTCGGGTGTGAGCTTCTCGGCGATGATTTTCTTCAGGGCGGCATAGCCGCCGCGGGCCTCGTAATCCTTAAGATGCCAAGTCTTGTCGCGATCGAAATTTTGTGGGATCAGGCCGGCAACATTCATTGCAACTCCGCTAATAAGCCATCGAGCTTTTCGCTGCTCATGAAACTCAGCATTTTTTTGTTGTTGAGCAAGCACACCGGGGCATCACCACAGGCGCCAAAGCACTCGCCCTCTTTCAAGGTAAATTTTCCGTCCGGCGTCGTACCGTTGAAATCGATGCCTAGCCTTTTCTTCAGATGCTCGGCAGCGTCATTCGCGCCCGAAAGAGCACAGGGTAAGTTGGTACAAATCGTGATCTTATGTTTTCCTGTTGGTGCAAGGTCATACATGGTGTAAAACGTCGCGACTTCCCGCACAGCAACCGGCGCCATTCCCAGATAGTTGGCGACGAATGCCATCGTCTCATCCGACAGCCAACCTTTTTCGTCCTGCGCAATCGTCAGAGCCGCCATCACGGCCGAACGCTTCTGATCGCTCGGATATTTGGCGATGGCGGCATCGATTTTTTTGAGGGAATCAGCGCTTAGCATCTCTAAAGGCGTGAAAAGTGAAAGAGTGAAAGGTGAAGAACACCACACCCACACTTGCAAATGCCTCTATCGATGGAACTTTTACTCTTCACTTTTCACCCTTCACTCTTCACGTTTTACTCCTTCACCCTTCACTCTTCACGCCCTATCTATCGATCTCACCAAACACAATATCCTGCGTGCCGATAATCGCAACGACATCGGCGATCATATGGCCGCGCGCCATTTCGTCTAGCGCCGCTAGGTGTGGAAAACCCGGGGCGCGAATTTTCAGGCGATAAGGTTTGTTGCCGCCATCGGATATAAGATAAATGCCGAATTCGCCCTTAGGCGCTTCCACCGCGGCGTAGCACTCGCCGGGTGGAATGTGCATGCCTTCGGTGAAGAGTTTGAAGTGATGGATCAATTCTTCCATATTCTGTTTCATGTCGACGCGCGGCGGTGGCGCGATTTTGTGATCGTCGATGATTACCGGACCGGGATTGTCGCGCAGCCAGGCGATGCATTGTTTGATGATGCCGTTGGATTGACGCATCTCTTCAACGCGCACCAAATAACGATCGTAACAATCGCCGTTCACACCGACTGGGATATCGAAGTTCACGCGATCGTAGACTTCGTAAGGTTGCTTCTTGCGCAAATCCCATTCGACGCCGGAGCCGCGCAGCATGGGGCCGGTAAAACCCAGCGCCTTCGCCCGCTCGGGCGTCACCACGCCGATACCGACAGTGCGCTGCTTCCAGATGCGATTATCGGTGAGCAAGGTTTCGTATTCGTCGACGTAGGTCGGGAAGCGCTTGGTGAAATCCTCGATGAAATCGAGCAGCGAGCCGCCGCGGTTGGCGTTGATTTTCTTGATCTCATCGGCGTTCTTGATTTGCGACACTTGGTATTGCGGCATGCGATCCGGCAGATCGCGATACACGCCGCCGGGACGATAATAGGCTGCATGCATGCGCGCACCGCTGACCGCCTCGTAACAGTCCATCAAGTCTTCACGCTCGCGGAAGCAATAGAGAAAAACCGTCATTGCGCCCACGTCCAGCGCGTGAGCGCCGAGCCACAACAAGTGATTCAGCACCCGCGTGATTTCGTCGAACATAACGCGGATGTACTGCGCGCGGATCGGCGGCGTGACGCCGAGCAACTTCTCCATCGCCATGACATAGGCGTGCTCGTTGCACATCATGGAAACGTAATCCAACCGATCCATGTAGGGAACCGATTGAATGAAGGTCCGAGTCTCGGCAAGTTTTTCCGTCGCTCGATGTAACAGGCCGATATGCGGATCGGCACGTTCGATGACTTCGCCGTCTAGTTCGAGAACGAGGCGCAACACGCCGTGAGCCGCTGGGTGCTGCGGTCCAAAGTTCATCGTGTAGTTACGGATTTCAGCCACAACTAGTTCCTCGCCCCCTTATAACTGAAACTAACGCCCCCCTCCCCTTCAAGGGGAGGGTTGGGGGCGGGGATGGGTTTTGCGCTTGTTGAGACAAACCCATCCCCATCCTGTCCTTCCCCTTGAAGGGGAAGAAACTTTCTAATCAGCGATGCCGGCACAAAAATATTCATCTACTTCGCACCACCATAGTTCGGCTCCCGCACCACTCTCGGCACGATCTCGCGCGGCTCGATGGTCACTGGCTGATACACGACGCGCTGTTGGTCCGGGTCGTAGCGCATCTCGACATTACCGGAGACGGGGAAATCCTTGCGGAACGGATGGCCGATGAAGCCGTAATCCGTGAGGATGCGGCGTAAATCGGGATGACCGGTGAAGACGATGCCGAATAGATCAAACGCTTCGCGCTCGAACCAATTGGCCGCCGGCCACACATCGATTACCGAGGGTAACATCGGAAGATCATCGTCGCCCGCGAACACTTTCACACACAGGCGCTGATTGTGCGTCAGCGACAACAAATGGTAAGCGACGGCGTAGCGCTTGCCGTTGGCGCCGCCGCTATATTCGGAATAATCCAGGCCGCACAGATCGATTAACTGCTCGAATTTAAATTCAGGATGATCGCGAAGCATCGTCGCCGCGGATAACCACGATTCCACCTTGAGCGTTACGCTCAACTCATCAAACTGAATCCCTGTCGCCACGACATTCTCAGCGAGGATGTTGCGGATCTTTTCTTCCTGGGATTCTAGCGTTGCGGTCATCTAGATCAGGCGGCCCGCGCGATGGTATTAGTGCGCTTGATCTTGTTTTGCAGTTGTATGATGCCGTACAACAGCGCTTCCGCCGTCGGCGGGCAGCCGGGCACGTAGATATCCACGGGCACGATGCGGTCGCAACCGCGAACCACCGAATAGGAATAATGATAATACCCGCCGCCGTTGGCGCACGAACCCATGGAAATCACCCAGCGCGGCTCGGGCATTTGGTCATAAACTTTGCGCAGTGCCGGCGCCATTTTGTTGCATAAAGTCCCAGCGACTATCATCACGTCCGATTGTCGCGGACTGGGGCGAAACACCACGCCGAAACGATCCAAATCGTAACGCGATGCGCCGGCATGCATCATCTCCACGGCGCAACAAGCGAGGCCGAACGTCATCGGCCACAGCGAGCCGGTGCGCGTCCAGTTGATGAGCGTATCCAACTTCGTGGTGACGAAGCCTTTTTCGGTGACGCCTTCAAATGACATGTTTCACTCCCACTCTAATGCGCCTTTTTTCCATTCATAAATAAAGCCGACGACAAGGATCGCAAGAAAAATCATCATAGCGACAAAACCGAACAAACCAATTTCCTTCAACACCACTGCCCAGGGAAACAGAAACGCAATTTCCAGATCGAACAGAATGAATAGAATCGCAACCAAGTAATAACGCACGTCGAATTTCATGCGCGCATCTTCGAACGCTTCGAAGCCGCATTCGTAGGGAGAAAGTTTTTGCGCGTCGGGTCTATTAGTGCCGAGCCGGAGGCTGATCAGCCATCCCAAGGTCAGGGGTACCACACCGATGGCGAGGCCGACAAAAATAAAGATTAGGATAGGGAAGTAGTTTTCTAACATGTTTTGCCGCCCACGTCCCACATACTGCTGTGACAGTTGAGCTGCTAAAAAGTTTTTAGTTGGTGCCGGCGATCAGACTCGAACTGATACGGCTTTCGCCACTGCCCCCTCAAGACAGCGTGTCTACCAATTTCACCACGTCGGCACGGCTTTACTACTTAGGGAACCTCTGATTAAGTCCATCGCGGCTCGCGTTGGGCCCTGAAGGGGCCGCTCGCCGCGTCGCGCCTGCCACCCGGCAAACTTCAGCGCGACCGCGAGGGACTTAATCAGAGGTTCCCCTACCTCTACTTCGGTATATCTTTAGCTTTTGAATCCGCTGCAGCCGGCTCGGTAGTCGCCGGGGCCGGTTGCGATGGCTCGGGCAAAGCCGCCGGCGCTGGTGTCACCGACTCGGGAACCACCGCCGGTGTCGCAGGCGGTAGCGTTACCGCCGAATCGACTTTCTTTTCTACGGGTGCGGGCGCCGGTTGCACTGTGGCCGGTGCAGATTGCATCACACCGCCGCTTTGCCTATTGCCCGACAGATAGGTCAGGCCCAAGCTGCTAATGAAAAATATCGCAGCCAAAACGCCGGTGGTTTTGCTGAGGAAGTTCGACGCCCCTGTTGCGCCGAACAGGCTACCGGCCGAACCGCTGCCAAAAGCCGCACCCATGTCTGCACCTTTACCGTGCTGAATCAGCACTAAGCCGATCACGGCTAGGGCTGCAAGGGTGTGAATGATCCAAACGAATGTTTCCATGAATTGCTCAAAAAAGTTTCAGTTGCAGCAGCGCATTAAGCCGCGGGGACCCCGGCACGACAAATCGCCAAAAAATCCTCGGCGACCAGCGACGCCCCGCCGATCAAACCGCCGTCGACGTCAGGCATAATCAGTAATTGTGCCGCATTTGCCGCTTTTACGCTACCCCCGTAGAGGATCAAAAGCTTGAGTGCGATGGCTGAATCATGGCTACCAATGCGGTTGCGGATGAAGTGATGCACCGTCTGCGCCTGCTCTGCTGTAGCGGTTTTTCCCGTGCCGATCGCCCAGACGGGCTCATAGGCAAGCACCGCGGTTTGGAATGCGGCGATGCCGGCAAGTTCGATCGCTTTATCCAATTGCCGCCCAACCACGCTCTCAGTGGCATTGGCTTCCCGCTCCGCCAAGGTTTCGCCGACGCACAGAATCGGCACAAGCCCCGCTTTTTGTGCCGCAATGAATTTGCGCGCGACCATGCCATCGTCCTCGCCGAAAAGCGTGCGCCGTTCCGAGTGGCCCACCAGCACATATTTACAGGAAAACTCTTTCAGCATCGCCGCGGAAACCTCGCCGGTAAACGCGCCGTTAGCGTGCTCGCTCACGTTTTGCGCACCCCAGGCGATGGGCGTACTCTCCAACAACATCGCCGGCTGGAACAAAAAAGGAAAGGGAACGCAAACAGCCACTTCTACGCCGGCAAGCGTATCTTTCGCGTCAGCCAAAGCTTTTAGCAATGTTTCGTTGGCATCCAAGCCGCCATTCATTTTCCAATTACCGACTACTAATTTTTTGCGCATTGCAGCCTCGGGACAAAATTTATGACTGAGTATTATCGCTTAGGTAATGACGTCAGTCGAACGGGCGCGGTGGTAGCGCCTAATGTTCCAAAGTAATAGGCTTGAGAGGCGCATGGATATTGCCTCCTAGACCATGCCATGCCACGCGGCAAGCTGGATGCGGCTCCTGGCAAGCCAAAAAAATGTAGGGTGGGTCAAGCGCAGCGGACCCACCGAACACCTGAAGTGCGGCGCAATGGGATTGCGCGTTACTTTACATCCCGTGCGCAGCGAAACCCGATGTCCTCCGCTCTAAGCTCCGGGTTGCCGTGATAACGTTTGGCAGCCACAAGGCGTTCGCCGGGATCGAAACGTCCGCCGCCGCGAATCACATGGGCGGTTCCGGATTCCGGCCCTTTCGGATTGCGCACCTCGCTACGCGAAAAACTTTCCGCATACCAATCGGCGACCCACTCGGCGGCGTTACCCGCGAGATCGTCTACGCCGTATGGACTGCGTCCAGTTGGGTGAGCGCCCACCGCAGTGAGACCACCGTCGTAGGCCTCTGGCGATGCATTCTGATGATTGGCATGCGCCGATGTCGGCGTTGCATCGCCCCACGGATAGCGACGGCCATCCCCGCCGCGTGCGGCTTTTTCCCATTCCGCGTCCGTGGGCAGACGGCGTGCAACCCATCTACAATAGGCCACCGCATCGTTCCAATCGACACCAACCACCGGCAGTTCCGCGCCGCGATTCAGATCGAGTTTCTCCCATCCGTCCGGAGGATGTGCTGAACCGGTAGCCGCGAGAAATTTCGCGTAGCGCGCAGTCGTCACCTCGAAACGATCGATATAAAACGCGTCTAAATACAGCTCGTGGCGCGGCGATTCTTCATCGTCGCCCATGGTGAAATTTCCGGCCGGCACGAGTACGAGAGGCGCACCATCTTTGCCGGTAACGGTTTGCTCCGGTGCAGCGGTCGAGCGCGCGAACCAAACGCCCACGGCGATGATCGCAACGGCGGACGCGATACCGCCGACCAGCCATACCAATCCACGGCGACGCTTGAGCGAAATGCGATGCACCGCATCCGCGACCGCGGCCGGAATATTCCCCGGCGATTGCAGAACGGTCACGGACTTCGCAAATGCCGGTAAGCGATCCAGCGGCGTCGGCTGCAACAGCACCGGCAACAGTCGTCCGGACACTTGTTTCAACTTTTTCTCGGCGATGTCGAGTTCATTGAGCGTGTAGCTACCCGCATCGATCGCGTGCTCGCTAATCAGAAAAACAAACAGATCCGCCTCTTCGATCGCGCGCCGAATCCGGATGTGATATTCCTCGCCGGGCGGTAAATCTTCGCGATCGAAAAATACATCGTGCCCCTGCTCCAGCAGGGCGCGATTGATCGACTGCGCGATCGCGCGATCCTGGGAGGCATAGCTAATGAAAATTTTCATGACGATCGCGTATGGGCTCAATGCTCAACACGGCTGATTATCGCTTAGGTATGCATAGCCGTCTAATTACTACGGTTGTCATTGGACGCGGTACGATTGCAAAACTCAAAAACGGAAATTTTAGATTAACGGCCTATCGGGAACCGAGTAAAATTTAGTCGCATCCGTAGTGACGCATTGGTGAATCTTTGAGGAGACGCGCAATGGCAAATAATCCCGTCGGTTGGTTTGAAATCTATGTGCAGGACATGGATCGTGCTAAGCAGTTCTACGAATCGATGTTGCAAGTCAAATTGGAAAAGCTCAATACCCCGGGGCTGGAAATGTGGCAGTTTCCCATGGCGATGGACAGCATCGGCGCATCGGGAGCGTTGGTCAGGATGGAAGGCTTTCCGTCCGGCGGCAATAGCACGTTGGTTTATTTCAGTTGCGCGGACTGCGCAACGGAAGCGGGCCGCGTTGTGGCTTCCGGTGGACGCATACAGCAGGAAAAAATGTCGATCGGCGAATATGGCTTCATCGCTTTAGCGATCGATACGGAGGGAAATATGTTCGGCTTACATTCGATGCAGGGCTGAGTTGTTTGGCGGGTACGCTGTGCTTGACTCACCTTACACGGCCCCTTATTCCTTTTCCAAATCAAAAAGGACGCGAAGGCGAGCCGCAGACAGCGCCATAGCACGGCAAGGTGAAGCCGACAAATTAATTTTTGATTTAGAAATGGAATTAGGGAAGCTCTGAATAAGTTCGAGTTCTAAGTGAGACAAGGCGCGAATAAAAAGTGTCGACGCAGCATAGGGATGATATGTAAGGAGATATTTTTTGTGAGCAAACTTAGGGCCACGACGAAATCGGACTTATTCAGAGCTTCCTTAGCTGCGATCGCCCATCCGGAGAGGCAATATCCATGCGCCTCTCCAGCCATGTTTTAAGTTTGTTTTTCGGGCAGTGGACCTATCAGCCACTTCACAAAATTCACCGCGACGAACGCGCCCATCGTTTGAGCAACGATGAAGCCGAATACGCCATCAGGCCGTATACCCGCGAAGGTCGGCGTCAAGGAACGGGCGATAGTCACAGCGGGATTGGCGAACGAGGTCGATGAGGTGAACCAATAGGCCGCGGTGATATAGGCCGCGACGGTTAGTGGAATAGCCTTGGCGTTATGGTGAACGCTGAGCTTGATCACTAGAATTAAACCGAACGTTGCGATGAATTCGCTCCACCATTGGTTCGGGCCGATGCGCGCGTGGTCACTCGGGGTAAATAACGCTTCACTGAACATTAAGTGAGCAGTGGCCACACCGGCAAGTGCAGCGAGTATTTGCACCGGTAAATAGACCAGCGCATCGCGCCACTTCAATTTGTGTTCCATCGCTTCGCTTAGCGTGACCACAGGATTGAAGTGCGCGCCGGAGATCGGCGCGAAGAGAAATATCAATACCGCGAGTCCCGCGCCGGTGGCGATGGAATTGCCGAGTAGCGCAATCGCGTCATTACCCTGCGACAGGCGCTCGCCCATGATGCCCGAACCGACAACGATCGCAAGCAGCAGCGCCGTGCCGATCGCTTCGGCGGCAAGGCGCCGGGCGAGGGTCATCGTGTGCCGATATCGCGCAGTTGGGTTTGCAGTGCCAGGCGATCGAGTTGATCCAGCCGCAAGTTTGCAAATAGTGAAATGCGCCGTTGCAGTACGGTAAACGCTTTGAGAAACGCTTTGCGTTTGGTTTCATCAGCGCCCGCTACTGCCGCAGGATCTTCTACGCCCCAATGCGCGGTGATCGGCTGACCGGGCCAGATGGGACAGACTTCACCGGCGGCGTTGTCGCAAACGGTGAAAACGAAATCCAACGGCGGCGCGCCGGGCGCGGCGAACTCGTCCCAGGCTTTGCTGCGCAGGCCATCGACCGGATAACGACGTTCTTCAAGTAGGTCAACGGCATATGGATTCACCTGGCCGGATGGATGGCTGCCGGCGCTGTAGGCGCGAAACTTGTCTTTGCCTTCGGCGTTGAGGATCGCTTCCGCCAGGATGCTGCGGGCGGAATTGCCGGTACAGAGAAATAAGACGTTGTAGGTCACGGCTCACCTCATTTCTTCGCCGACGCTTGCGCGCGATCGGGCCGCGAGAAAAATCGCGATCGTCTTGGCGTTCCGGTGCGGGCGCGCAACAGGCGTTGGCGGATTCGCTCCGATGTCGTTTTCGTGTCTTGGCCGAAGGTCGGAATCGTCGCGAGGGTGTGAAAGGTCTCCCAGGCTATGCCTTGCGGATCGGTGGTCCAATATTTGTTGGATTGCGCATAACAACACGCGGCATTATTTTGCTCGGAAGCTTCAATCTCGGCTGCGGCGACTTGCTGCCGTAATTCGCTTAACGCTCCATCGCTGTCAACTTGAATGCCCAGATGATCCACTCCCGGCGCAAGGCCACGCTGGGAAATGGCAAAGTTAATGCGCGGATCGTCGAGCATCCATTTGGCGTAATCCGGCTTGTGCACGGTGGGACCCGTCGCAAACATCGCCGAATAAAACTTAATACTCGCGTCGAGATCGCTTACTGCGACATGGACATGAAATCGTTTCATACACAACTCCTTTTCGATTTACGTTTTAATTGGGGCGCGCAGCACTGCGCAAGCGCAGTTTCCATAACACCCAGACATTCCTGCGGCATGCCACGGCAGCAGTTCTCCGTGAGGTAGCCGAGTAAGGCTGCCATTTGCGGAAAATTCGTTGAGTAATAAATGAATCGCCCGTCTTGTCGGGCGCTGATCAGCTCGGCACGGGTAAGCTCTTTCAAATGAAACGACAAGGTGGCAGCGGGAATCTCTAGATTCTCGGCGACGCTTCCCACCGCCATGCCGGCTGGACCGGCTTGCACCAGCAGGCGAAAAATGGCCAGTCGAGACTCCTGGGCGAGGGCTGCAAGGGACATAACCGCGACCTTTGATTCCATATTTCCAATATTATAGAAATATTGACAAAAAGCAAGCGTTGAATAATTCAACCCCTGAATCTTCGGAAAATCGATTCGATGAAATTAAGCGCCGTAGCGGCGATTCTTAAAACTGACCGTGCGTTTGTAGTCTTCCATCGATCCCACCCGACGCAGGTTCGCCCACGTGCCTTTGTAGTAAGGCACGACGTTGCGATCTGTCCACGGCTGTGGTCACATCGCCGGCAATGCCGTTGATATAGGCGAACTGCATAAAAGTCTGGTTCTTCTTGATCTCCCGCGTGGGGTAGGCCATCGCGTAGGTCGAACCGTAGTCGTTGTAGACTTCCACCACATCACCACCACCGATTCCCATCGCTTGCGCGTCGTCAGGATTGATTTCGATGAACGCCATGGGGAAACGGCCGCGCACGAAATCGTTGTATTGATCGTGATAGGCCGTTTGCCACACTTCGTTCACGCGACCGTTGTTGATCCAGAATTTGTACTTATCTTTTTGCGCTTGGACCGGCTGAGGCAACCCAGGCCACGGCGAAGGTTTGAATTCGGCCTTGCCATCACTCGTGTCAAACTTGCCGTCCATATAGTGCATTTCGGTGCCGATGAGCTTGCCGTCTTTATATTCCTTGATCGGCAACTGCACGCCATTATTGCCGGCGGCGGCCAGGCGTTCATAGGTGGCGAGATTGCCCGTGCCGCCGCCCTGGCTGTCGATAGGTGGTGCATCTTTTTGGCCTGCGGTGCGAAAGCCATCGTTAAAGGCGTCTTCCTCGGTCTTCCAGTTGAATCCTGCGAAGCGCTTTGCAATATCAGCATTGCCCGCCGCGTCGTACATTTTTTTCATTGCGTTCGCGATGTCGGCGGCAATCAGGCAATCCGCTTTTGCCGAACCCGGCGGATCCATGAACTTCTGCGACAAACGCAAACGCCGTTCACCGTTCATCGAGGTCAAGTTCGTTTCCCCCGGATGAGCGGCGGGCAACATCAGATGCGCCGCATCCGCCAGCATGGTCGGATAAAGGTTGATGTTGGTCACGAACAAGCCGCCCTTACTCTTTACCGCATCGTAAATCACATCGACCATTTCCGCCGCGGACTTGCCGCGCGCCGCGCCCATCGCCTCTTTCACGATATTGGAACGGCGCAGAATGGCGCGGCGATGTTCTTCGGCGTTGAGCGTGGTCTGGAACGGGTTCGCACCCCACGCGGTGTACATCATACCCTTGCCGTTGATGATTTCCTGGTCGACATAGATCTTGCTGTCGCCGGGATAGGGCGGCCGCGTGTAACCTTCTTGGTGGCCACCCATTCGCACCACACCGGTGCCTCGCCGACCCACATTGCGTGTCGCAAGTACGACGTCGACCAGTGCCGACTGAATCAGATAATTGTCGTTGCCCCAGATGATGCCCTTTTCGTAGGCATGCATCGTATGCGGGCGATGGCCCGAGGCTTTGGGCTTGTAAGCCCAATCGGCCGCCTGCTTAAGCTTGGTAACGGATATTCCGACTATCTTGCTCGCTTCCTCCAGCGAGAGTTTATTCGCCGTCACAGCGGCATCGAAACCTTTGGTGTTTTTTGCAATGAAATCTTTGTCGTGCCAACCGTTTTCGACAACGTAGGTGAACAATGCATTAAATAAGGCAATATCGGAACCGGGTTCGATATCCAAATGCAGCACGTTTTCTTTTCCGGCCACTTGCTCGCAAATGGCGACGGTTGGGCTGCGACGCGGATCGACAATGATGATCTTGGTTTTGTCGAAACTCTCGCCGGCGAACCATTTCTTCTTCTTATCCATCGTCGCGCCCTGCATATTGGGCACCCAATGGGCAAGAAAATAGTTGGTCTGAGTTTCGTAGGCGTTGGTGCCGATCGCCATGATAACGTCGGCAACTTCTGCGTCCTCATAGCTATTGTTGAGCTCGCCGACGCCCATGTCGCGGGTGGCGTGGCATTCGGAGTTGTAAGCCGGACGATTATGTATGCGCACCATCGGCGTTTTCATCGCCGTGAACATCAGCTTGCCCGTGCCCCAAGTATTCTCGAAGCCGCCACCGGCGCCGCCGTGGTCGAAGCAATCGAACGCCAGTTCGCTTGGACTATCGTTGTCTAGAATTTTCTTCGTCAGCCCGGCGTAAATCGCCAGTGCATCATCCCAAGTCGTATCTAACCACTGATCGCCGGTGTGTACGCGCGGATGCTTGAGCCGCGCCTTGCCCACGCCGTCGGATGTATACATGGCTTTGGCGAGCTGGCCGCCGCGGGTCGATGACAGGCCCTGATTAACCGAGCAATTCTTATCCGGGAGAATCATGATGTTGTGACGCTTGCCCTCACGGTCGGTGATAACGTTGGCCATCGCTGGAGTCATGGTTACGGCCAGCGGCGGCAATTGCTTGCGAAAATCCAAACCCAGCGCGTTTTGGTTTGGCGCGCGGCCACCCTCTTGGTTCTCCGGCCATTTGTAAACGTGATAACCACAACCCACGATACAGAAATGGCAAACTAAATTCGTCTTCTTGGCGCTCACGGGTGGGAGCGCGACACGGTCTTTTCTCGTCGTCATGATCGTCTCCTTAGATGTTCGCTTGGCGGCCGTAGATCAAGCCGTCGACGGCCACCGCCGTCACGGTGTCGGTCTTGTCGTTGTACTCGAGCACGATGCGCGGCAAGTTTTCCGTCGCCTGACCGCAGATCATTTGCCCGCCCTTTTCGGCGTCGAACATGCTGAAATGGCAGGCGCAATTGAAGGTGCGCTTGCTGGTGTCATAGGCAACCGGGCAGCCCATATGGGTACAGAGGGTAGAGTAAGCGACGATATCCTTGTTCGGACCCACGCCGCCCGGTACAGGTGCACCCATCTTGATCGCGGCACAGGGGGAGGAAGCGTCCGGGAACTGAAACGCGACCGGCGCGTTGGAGGCCATGCCGCCGGCCTTGGCCACGCTTTTCGATTTATAGGTGAGTGTTGAACTACCGGCAGCAGCCTGGGCGTCGACGCCCGAGGCTAATCCTGCGCCCGCGGCAACACTGCCGCCGATCTTGAAAAAATCTCGACGTGATACCGTCATGATGACTCCTCCAAATAATTTTTAGATTTCCAGCTTGTTGCACGCAGGCTGGGGACGACTTGTGTCAGGAAAAAGGATCCTATGAAAGAATCTTATGGGTGACCAAGTGCTTTTCCGAAGCCCAAATCACCTTAGATCCTCTTCACCATATTACAAAACCGATTGCTAGGCAAATGCGATAACAACATCGGGAAGAGCCAAAAACTATCCGAAACGGCCAGTAATGTAGTCTTCCGTTTGTTTGTTTTTCGGCTTGATGAAAATCGTGTTGGTGTTATCGAACTCGATCAATTCGCCCAGGTACATATAAGCGGTGTAATCCGACACCCGCGCCGCTTGTTGCATGTTGTGGGTGACGATGAGGATCGTGACTTCTTTTTTGAGCTCGGCAACCAACTCTTCGATGCTCGCCGTGGCGATCGGGTCCAGCGCCGAGGTGGGTTCGTCGAACAACAGGATTTCCGGATCCGTCGCCAGCGCGCGGGCGATGCAAAGCCGTTGCTGTTGACCGCCGGATAAATTGAACGCGAGGTCGTTGAGCCTATCCTTCGCTTCATTCCAAAGCGCCGCGCCTTTCAACGCCTGTTCGACTTTATCGTTGAGCAGCGCGCGATTGTTGACGCCGCGTACGCGCAAGCCGTAGGCGACGTTCTCGAATATCGATTTCGGGAATGGGTTAGGTTTCTGGAACACCATGCTGATACGCATGCGCACTTCGATCGCATCGACACCCGAAGCCAGGACATTGACGTTGTCCGGCTTCAGAGGTAATCTCGCCCTCGTAGCGATTGCCTGGATACAAATCGTGCATACGATTGAAACAACGCAGGAACGTCGATTTGCCGCAACCCGACGGCCCGATCAGCGCGGTGACTTTTTTATCCGCCACCGGCAGGTTAATGTTCTTCAGCGCTTTATACGTACCGTAATAAAAATTCAGATTGCGCGCTTCGGCTTTGATGTCGCCGATGACCGGGCCGGTTGGACTCATTTTTTCCTTACCATTTAATATTTTTGCGAAGGCGATAGCGCAGATAAATCGCGAAGCCGTTCATCAACAAAGTCAAGGCGATCAACACCAACCCCGCGGCGGCGGCGTTGACTTGGAACGCCTGATCGGGGCGCGATGTCCATTGGAACATCTGTATCGGCATGACGGTAAAACTTTCGCGCAGCCATTCGAATGACAGGAACGGAAACTCGCCTTTCAGCGGGCTCGATGGATAGGAAAAAATCGCCACGGCGGCGCCGACGGTGATGAGCGGCGCCGTCTCGCCGATGGCGCGCGCGAGGCCGATGATCACGCCGGTCAATATGCCGGCGCTGGAATAAGGAATAATGTGGTGCGACACCATCTGCCATTTGGTCGCGCCCAGTGCGTAGGCGCCCTCGCGTATGGCGCCCGGGATGGTGCGTATCGCCTCCCGAGTGGCCACGATGACGATGGGCAATATCAATAATGCCAACGTAAGCCCCGCTGCCGCGATACTTTGGCCGAGGCCGAGCAAATAAACGAACAACCCTAGTCCCAACAGACCATAGACCACCGACGGCACACCGGCGAGATTGCTGATGTTAATTTCGATCAGCCCGGTCAGCCAGTTTTTTGGCGCATATTCTTCGAGATAGACACCGGCGGCCACACCGAGGGGAACGGCGGTGAGCGCCGTCACCATCATGACCAACAAGGTGCCGACCCACGCGGCGGCGATGCCCGCGCCGGTCGCGCGCCGCGACGAAAAGTTTGTGAAAAAGTCCCAAGAGAGCCGCGGTGCGCCTTCCCACAGTAGATTCGTGAACAAACCGACTAACACGATCACCGCCAACAGCAATGCCAGCAAACCGAGCAGGGAAAACACCAGATCCCACCGCTTGGCTTTTGCGATGAGTCTTCGAATTTCTGTAATCGAGGTGACCTGCATTAGTAAACCTCGCGGTAGCGCTTGCGCAACCAATAGCCGAGTATGTTGAACGCCAAGGTAATCAGCAGCAAGGTCAAACCAACGGCGAAAATGCTCTGATAACCGATGCTGCCGTGAGGCAGATCACCCTGACTCACTTGCACGATATAAGCCGTCATCGTCGCCGCCGGTTCGAGCGGATTCCAAGTCAGATTGGGCTGCATGCCGGCAGCGAGCGCAACCACCATGGTTTCGCCGACAGCGCGTGAAATGGCAAGAATATAAGACGCGGCCAAGCCCGAGAACGCCGCAGGCGTCACCACTTTCCACGCCGTCTGAAAGCGCGTTGCACCCATGGCGTAAGAGCCTTCGCGCAAGTGCATCGGCACGGCGCGCATCGCATCTTCCGACAGAGAACTCACATATGGAATGATCATTACGCCCATCACCAAGCCCGCGCTGAGCAAGTTAAATCCGGGCAAATTCGGCATCAACTGTTGTAGTAATGGTGTTACGACGAGGAAGGCAAAATAGCCGTACACAACCGTCGGTATGGCGGCGAGTAATTCGAGTATCGGTTTAGCGGCTTCGCGTACTTTGAACGGGGCGAATTCGCTGATGTACATGGCGATCGCCGTGCCTATTGGAATCGCAATGCACAGTGCCACTGCAGATGAAACCAGGGTGCCGGAAATAAGCGCCATGATGCCGTAGCGCGGCGTGTCGAATAGCGGCGTCCATTCCGTGTCGGTGAGAAAATCCACGATCGACACGTGCTGAAAAAATGTCCAGGATTCCTTAATGAGAATAAACATGATGGCGAGCGTGATGGCAACCGACGAAAGCGCCGCCAACAACAGCAATAACTCGATCATCCGTTCCTTGAATCTCCCCCAAGGCCGACGGCTGACCGCCATGGCCGGACTTGCTTCAGACAAGGATGCTCCCCGCATTACGCTCGATACACTCATTCTACTCTATGGACTGGAGTTAAAAAAAACCGGGGAGCCTGTTCCCCGGTTCGATTAAGACTGTGCGAACGCTAAATTACAGCTTGCTCTCGCGCCTCATGAGCTCTTCGATTTTCACGCCGACTTCGGCTGTTCCGCCGAATACGGTGCCGGTTTTCTTCTTCGTCACGTGGTCGGTGGCGAGGTCGTAGACGCCCTTAGGCAAAGGAATATAGCGAACTTCTTTGGCGAGTTTAGAAACATTCTTCAAATAGAAAGAAATGAATTCCTGCATCTCCGGCCGCTCGAGCGACTTCGCTTTAACGTAGATGAAAATCGGCCGCGACAATGGTTGATACGTGCCATCCTCCACGGTTTTATCGGACGGGCCCACGGCGGCGGCGCCGGCTTTCGCGACGATGGGAACGGCTTTCAACTTGTCCTGATTTTCCGCGTAGTAAGCGTAGCCGAAGTAACCGAGAGCGGCCTTATCGCGCGACACGCCTTGCACCAAGACATTGTCGTCTTCACTCGCCGTGAAATCACCGCGGCTGGATTTCGCCTTGCCGACAACTGCTTCTGTAAAGTAATCGAAGGTGCCGGAATCGGAACCCGCGCCGAACAATTTAAGCGGGACATCGGGCCAGGCAGGATTCACTTGATTCCATTTCATAATTTTGCCTTGCGCAGCGGGTTCCCACATTTTCTTTAGCTCGGCGACGGTGATGCTGTTCAGAAAAGCGTTTTCTTTGTGGACAATTACCGTCAGGGCATCGTATGCGATCGGCAGTTCGATGTAGTCGATGCCCGCCGCCTTACAGATTTCCATTTCCGCCTTCAGAATCGGGCGTGAGGCATTAGAAATATCTATTTCGCCGCGGCAGAACTTTTTGAAGCCGCCACCGGTACCCGAAATACCCACGGTGACTTTCACCGCGGCTTTTTTGACCACTTGAAATTCCTCGGCGACCGCTTCCGAAATCGGATAAACGGTGCTGGAACCATCGATTTTGATCGCTTGCGCTGTCGCCGACTGCGCGACCGAACCCAACGCAATCATCGCACCGAGTCCGATCAAACTGAGCTTAATTTTTTTCATATCTTGCCTATCTCCAGAAGTAGAAATTTTCCACACGATACGGATATTAAGGAGTGAATATTACAGATTCGTGACAGTTTGGCTTGGAGATTTCCGTTACCCGGCATTGCCAGGAGCCGCATAGATGCTGGCCGTTGGCGCGGCGTTGCTTGGGAGTCGCATGGGCATTGGCTCGCAGGCACTTTAGGTTTAGGATGGCATTAGCCTTCCTCGATCGACGCGTTCCGGGTATTAATAGGCGTCCACCCTCACCCCTAACCCTCTCCCACAGGGAGAGGGGAAAAACTCCCTTCTCCCCTTTGGGAGAAGGGTGGGGATGAGGGAAGGCGCGTTGCAAATTGCACTCAGATAAAAATCCCCTGGCACCTGGAAATTAATCCAACCCCTGCAACGCCATTTCCGTCGCCCGCAGCACGGCCTTGGCTTTACTCTGCGTTTCTTGCCATTCGCTTTGCGGCACGGAATCGGCGACGATGCCTGCGCCCACTTGCACATAGAGCATTTGATTTTTAATGACGGCGGTGCGGATGGCGATGGCTAAATCCATATCACCGTTAAAACCCAAGTAGCCGACGGCGCCCGCATAGACACCGCGCTTGGTCGGCTCCAGTTCATCGATAATTTCCATGGCGCGGACTTTCGGCGAACCGGATACCGTCCCTGCGGGAAAGGTCGCGCGCAACACATCCATAGCGCTCAGATCCGGGCGCAACTTGCCCTCGACGTTCGAGACGATATGCATAACGTGGGAGTAGCGCTCGATGATCATGTTGTCCGTCACCTTCACGCTGCCGGTTTGCGCCACGCGGCCGACGTCGTTACGGCCGAGATCCATCAGCATCACATGTTCCGCGCGTTCCTTCGGATCGGCGAGCAATTCCGTTGCCAAGGCGTCGTCTTCCGCCGGTGTCGCGCCGCGTGGGCGCGTGCCTGCGATGGGGCGCAGCGTGACCGTGCCATGCTCCAAGCGCACCAGAATTTCCGGCGATGAGCCCACCACGTGGAAATCCTCGAAGTTGTAGTAGAACATGTAGGGCGACGGATTTAATGTCCGCAACGCGCGATACAGCGTGAGTGGCGAGGCATCGAAAGGTTGGCTCAAGCGCTGACTCAGCACCACTTGCATGCAATCGCCGTCGAAAATATATTGCTTGGCCCGGCTCACGGCGGCTTTGAAATTCTCTTCGCCGAATTCGGAACTCGCCGCACTCGCCGTGGCGGCCTCGGATTTCGGCGGTGGCTCGATCGGCTGGCGTACCTTGCGCTTTAGTTCCGCCAAGCGTTCCTGGGCGCGGCGATAGGCATTCGGCACGGTGGGATCGGCGTAAACGATGAAATAAAGTTTGCCGCTTAAATTGTCGAACACCACCAACTCTGTCGACAACAGCAATACAATGTCGGGCAAATTAAGCGGATCGTCTTTTTTGCCAGACGCGAGACGGCGCTCGATGTAGCGTACCGTGTCATAGCCGAAGTAGCCGACCAGTCCGCCGCAAAAGCGCGGCAGGCCGGGAATCTGGGCGACTTTAAAGCGCTTTAGATAATCGTTGATGAAGGTGAGCGGATCGGCGGCGTCAGAAGTCTCGAGCGCCACGCCGCCGCTTTCCACCGTGACCTTATTGCCGAATACCCAAATGCGCCGCGCCGCCGGCAGGCCGATAAAAGAATAGCGGCCGAACCGTTCGCCCCCGACCACGGATTCCAAAAAATACGAATAGGGCTCGCGTCCAAGTTTGAGGTAGACCGACAATGGCGTGTCCAAATCGGACAGCGCTTCGGCGGTGATGGGAATTAAGTTAAACCCAAGGGCGGCGAGGCCCAGAAATTCTTGCTCAGTCATGACGGCTCCAAATTTAACGAACAACGACAAACAGACAACGGGCGCAGATCAGCGCGGCCATCGCCAGTTTGGTTTCGTGTCGTCAAATAAGTGCGTCATAAATTAATCGTGTGTTTCGCGAAAGCGCTATTTTCGATTAATTCCGCCGCTTCCACAAGGTCTGAGATGATAGCGGTTGCCTTCAGGTCCGCAAGGTCATTGCCTTGAAAATAGCCGTAGCTCAGTATAAAAACCGGGCTGCCCGCGTTGTGAGCGGCTTCCGCATCGCTCTCGGAATCGCCCACCATAAGAAGCTCGCTGGGGTGAATGCCGAAGTGTCGTGCAGCATAGAGTAACGGTTCGGGGTGCGGCTTTTTGTGCGGCAGCGAATCGCCGGACAAGGTGAGCTCGAAGTATTTCGCCAAGCCCATTTGATCGAGCATGCGCTCGGTAAAGTGTGCAGCTTTATTGGTGATACACGCGATCCTCAAGCCCTTGCTCCGAGCGGCTTCCAGTCCGGCGATCACGCGCGGATAGGGTGCGGTGGTGCTGCACATAACACGTTCGTAGTGATCCTCGAAAATGTGTAGCGCGGTGCGAAAGTAATCGTCGGCGATCGGCTCGTGTTCGCGGCCTTTTTGCAGCGCGCGTTGGACCAAATTTGCTATACCTTTGCCGATGAAGGTTTTGATTTCGCTTTCCTCCAGGGGCGGTAGACCCAACTCCTTACGCATGAGATTGCCCGCGTAGGCGAGATCGCTGGCGCTGTCGACCAAAGTCCCGTCGAGATCGAAGGCCACGGCGCGAACAGGAATGGGAAACGCGGGTTTCATTGCGCGGCCTTCGCTAGTTCCGCGCGCATCGCCGCGATGGTCGCCCGATAGTCGCCTTTGCCGAATATCGCCGAGCCGGCGACAAAGGTATCGGCGCCCGCCTCGGCGATTTCGCGGATGTTATCGCTTTTCACACCGCCGTCGATTTCGAGCCAAATATCGCGACCGCTCGCGTCGATAAGTTTTCTCACGGCGCTCAATTTATTCAGCGCCTCGCGGATGAAACTCTGGCCGCCGAAACCGGGATTCACCGACATGATCAAAATGAGATCCAGTTTTTCAATGACGTGATCGAGGTAGTTGAGCGGCGTCCCCGGATTGAACACCAATCCTGCCTTGCAGCCGTTATCTTTGATAAGTTGAATGGTGCGATCGATATGATCCGATGCTTCGGGATGAAAGCTGATAATGTTGGCGCCGGCCTTGGCGAAATCCGGCACGATGCGGTCAACGGGCTTCACCATCAGGTGCACATCGATCGGCGCCTGCGTCACGGGACGAATAGCTTCGCATACCAGCGGGCCGATGGTGAGATTCGGCACGTAGTGATTGTCCATCACGTCGAAGTGAACGATATCTGCGCCGGCGTCGATGACCGACGTAACTTCTTCGCCGAGCTTGGCGAAGTTAGCCGATAGGATGCTCGGCGCGATGCGAAATTGGCGCATGATGGCTTACCGGTTTTGATACTAAAGCTGGATTGTACCGGCGAAGTAAATGGTGTGCGATAACGGCCTTTGATAGCGATGATCAGCGAATTTGATGTCCGGCGCCAGCGGAGATGCTGCCAGGGGCCGCATTCAGCGCGGCTCCTGGCAAGGCATGCCGTGAGCACCTTATCCCGCTTGCCTCACAGCATGGTCATATTTTAGGAAGCTCTGAATAAGTTCGAGTTCTAAGTGAGACAAGGCGCGAACAAAAAATATCGACGCCGCATATAAATGATATGTAAGGAGATATTTTTTGTGAGGAACGCAGTATCACGACGAAATCGAGCTTATTTAGAGCTTCCTTAAGTTTGGCGCTTGACCACCTCGACTTCCAAACCGTCATCAACATCGCGCGCTGCAACTTTTTTTCCACTATTACGCCAGTAGCCCGCCAGCAACACGCCGCCGGCAATGACAACATATAACGCCCAATCCAACGCGCGGTGGGCAGAAAAGTAATCCTCGAACAACGGGTCTTTATCGATCATGCTCGCCGCAGTTAGCGCCAGCACGCCGGCGCCGACGTAGACGATCCAGGGAAAGCGGTCCATCCACTTCAACACCAGGGAACTGCCGAACACCATGATAGGCACGCTGATAAGCAGCCCTAACACCACCAACAAGAAACTGCCGTGGGCGGCGCCCGCGACACCGAGTACGTTATCAATGCCCATCACCGCATCGGCGATGATGATGGTCTTGATCGCCCCCCAGAAACTCGCCTTCGATCCCGCATGGGCGCCGTTGTGATCGTCCTTCGGCACGACCAGCCGGTAAGCGATCCAGACTAACAACAAACCGCCGATGAGCATCAGCCCGGGAATCTTCAACAACCAAACCACCGCAAGCGTCATGACCGCTCGAACAACGATCGCGCCGACGGTGCCCCAAATGATGGTTTGTTTTCGATATTCCGGCGGGAGCCCGCGCGCGGCAAGCGCAATCACGATGGCATTGTCACCCGCCAGCACTAGGTCGATGACGATGATGGCGAGCAGCGCCGAGAAAAATTCGGGAGAAAATAATTCCATTAAATAATCCCTATACGTTGATTGAAAATGGTCAACGTCAGCGCAACAAATAAACGACGGGCAAAAAAAAACCTTTACCGATCGGTAAAGGTCTCGCCACAACGGTTACGTTGCCAACAGGACCGGGGATTGCTCCCGTATTGACGGCATCTGCTGTGAGGCTACTCCCCTTTAAGGAGCACTAACTACCCGCAATCTAGCCGGGCGTTGAACTTTTGTCAACTCTCGATCAGGCGTGTTCGCGAGTTTGCGACGAGGCCGAAACTTCGCTTAACGCAATACCTAACGCGTCGGCTATACCCTTGCCATAGGCAGGATCGGCTTTCATACAATTGCCGATATGCCGCAACTGGATCGCGCGTGGCGCTCCGCCGATGGAACGCGCGGTGTTTTCGAACAGGATCTTCTGTAACGCCGGCGTCATTAAGCGGAATAACGCGCCGGGCTGGGAATAATAATCCGTATCTTGGCGATGATTCCAATGGTCGGCCGCACCCGAAAGACTCAAAGGTGGTTCGGAGAAATCTGGCTGCTGTTGCCATTCGCCTTCGCTGTTCGGTTCATAGCCCAAGGTGCCGCGATAATTGTCGTCGACCCGCATCGCGCCATCGCGATGGTAGCTGTGGACCGGACAGCGTGCCGCGTTGACCGGGATGAGATGGTGATTCACGCCCAGTCGATAACGCTGCGCATCGCCATAGGAAAACAGCCGCCCCTGCAGCATCTTGTCGGGCGAAAAGCCGATACCGGGCACGATGTTGGCGGGATTGAAGGCCGATTGCTCCACTTCCGCGAAAAAATTTTCCGGGTTGCGATTCAGTTCCATCACGCCCACTTCGATGAGCGGATAATCCTTGTGCGGCCAGATCTTGGTGAGATCGAACGGGTGATAGGGCGCCTTGGCGGCGTCGGCTTCCGGCATGATCTGGACGTACAACGTCCACTTGGGGAAATCACCTTTCTCCAAGCTCTCGTACAGGTCGCGCTGGTGACTTTCGCGATCCTTGCCGATAAGCGCCTCCGCTTCAGCGTCGCTGAGGTTGCGTATACCTTGTTGCGACTTCAAATGGAACTTGACCCAGGATCGCTCGTTCTTCGCGCTGATGAAACTGAATGTGTGGCTGCCGAAAGCCGTGCATGTGGCGATAGGTAGCGGGGATGCCGCGATCGCTCATGACGATGGTGATTTGATGCAGCGCCTCCGGCAAGGAGGTCCAGAAATCCCAGTTATTTTTCGCGCTGCGCATGTTCGTGCGTGGGTCGCGCTTCACGGCGTGGTTCAGATCGGGAAACTTGAGCGGATCGCGTAGGAAAAACACCGGGGTATTATTGCCGACCAGGTCCCAGTTGCCTTCCTCGGTATAAAATTTCACCGCGAAACCGCGAATATCGCGCTCGGCATCTGCCGCACCCCGCTCACCCGCGACGGTGGTAAAACGCGCAAACAGTTCGGTTTTTTTGCCCACACTGGAGAAAATTTTCGCGCGCGTGTACTGGGTGATGTCCTTGGTAACGGTGAATGCACCATAGGCTCCCGATCCTTTCGCATGCATGCGCCGTTCGGGGATGACCTCGCGGTCAAAATGCGCGAGTTTCTCCAAGAACCAGACATCCTGTAATAACTGCGGGCCTCGAGGGCCTGCCGTCATCACGTTTTGATTATCGGCGACCGGGCAACCCGCATTGGTCGTGAGTTTCTTTTTGTCGCTCATAGGAGCTCCTTTCAAAGTTGGATTAGTGTATTGATGGATTTACCGGTTCAAAAATATCACAAAAAAATGAAGGAAATTGGGAATCGTGGTGCTTGGAACTGCCCGTCGCTATTGCCTCGCACGGCTTATCACCGGAAACGCCGCATTAACCGTGCTTGTCAGGCCGATGTGTTATAGAAACGCAAGCCCGCTGGATAGCAATAAACATCCGCAGTATTCGTTTAATGGAGTTTCGATGCTTATGCATGAGGCTTGCCTAGTTTGGCTTTTTCGTGTGCAATATCCGCTATGGACAAAGAAACCAAATACGACATTTCCGTAAAAGCCATAGCAACTTTTGTGCCCGAGCAGTCGGACGAGCAGGAGAGCCGCTACGTGTTCGCCTACACCATCACCATCACCAACACCGGTGGTGTCGCGGCGCAACTGATCCGCCGTCGCTGGATTATCACCGATGCCTCGAATCAAATTCAAGAGGTTAGCGGCCTGGGCGTAGTGGGAGAACAGCCCTATTTGCGGCCTGGCGAGAGCTTTCAATATTCCAGCGGCTCGTCTATCGCCACGCCGGTGGGCACCATGCGCGGGACGTACCAGATGGTGGCCGAAGACGGTACGAAGTTCGACGCGGATATTCCGGAGTTTGTGCTCAGCGTGCCGCGGGTTTTACATTAGTCTTTTTTATCTTTATCGTTATTTTTGTTGGCAGCGCGCGGCAGCGTCCACCATACGATAAAAATCGCCAAACAAAGGGCTAGGCCCGCTTCCAGTAGTATCCACGTCATAGTTATGCTTTACCAAGTGTGGCCATTATTTTAATCCAAAGTCGTTTCGATCCGGTTAAACTCTTCGCAATGTTCCTTCGCTATTCTTTATGACTGAATCATTACTGAAATGGGCGTATTGCGGCCTAGTAGGGCTTGCAGCGGTGCAGTTTGCCGGTTGTGCGAATTCACGCGATACGTCTGTCACGCCGGTTCCGCACGCCATCAATCGTAGTATTGTGCTCCCGCAGACAACGGGCTTGCGCACCAAAATACGCGACGCCGGTTCGCTGCTGGCTGCCGCGGATTGCACTTGTGGCCCGGCAACGTCGACGCCGGGGAGCGAAGCCCCTACGCTAGTCGCTCCGATTCCACCCTCGGCGCCCAATGTGGTTCCTGAAAGTCGCGGTACGTTGGTCGCGAGCGCCTGGAGTGCGTTGCCCGGCTGGAATCGCGAGAATCCGCTGGATGCGTGGCAAGGCTTTTTGAAAAGCTGTGGACAGTTGCGTTCGCAAATTGTCTGGCAGCCCGTGTGTAGTCTCGCCATGTCGATCCCAGCCAATCCCAGCGCTGGGGTGCTGACTAAGTTTTTTGAAGACAACTTTGTGCCCTACCAGGTGTTCAATCCCGATGGCAGCAACACGGGCATGGTGACGGGTTATTACGAGCCGTTGCTCTTTGGCAGCCGCACACTCACTACCCGCTACCGTTTCCCGCTTTACAAAGTGCCCGACGATTTAGTCGTCATCGAACTCGGCGATGTTTACCCGGAACTAAAAAACAAACGTCTGCGGGGACGTTTGGACGGCAATCGCATCGTCCCTTACCTGGATCGAGGCGGCATTGAAAATCCCTATGCTCAACCGCTTAAGAACAAAGAACTGGTTTGGGTTGAGGATCCCATCGAATCTTTTTTCCTGCATATCCAGGGCTCGGGCCGGGTGCAGTTCGAAGACGGCACCACCATGCGGGTAGGTTATGCCGATCAAAACGGGCATCCGTTTCGCTCCCTCGGCCGCGCACTGATCGACAAGGGTGAATTAACGTTGGCGCAAACCTCGATGCAAGGAATCAAAGCGTGGGCGCGCGCAAATCCGCAAAAAGTAGTGGAGTTTTTGAACGGCAATCCAAGCTATGTATTCTTCAAAGAACTACCTAGCGATTTAACGGGGCCGATCGGCACCCTAGGCGTGCCGCTGACCGCGGAGCGCAGCATCGCCGTCGATTCCCGCGTAATTCCGCTGGGCTCGCCGGTGTATCTGGCGACGACTTATCCAAGTTCGAAAAAACCGCTAAACCGGTTAATGCTCGCGCAAGATACCGGCGGCGCGATTAACGGCGCCGTGCGCGCGGATTTTTTTTGGGGATTTGGCGATGCGGCCGGCAAGCAGGCCGGCGTCATGAAACAGTCCGGCCAGATGTGGGTTTTGCTGCCTAAGGATTACAGCGTCGCGGCGAACTGAGTAAGCTCTAACTAATTCCGATTTCGTCGCGGCTCTATGTTTGGCTCACAAAAAAATCTCCCCACATACTATTCGTATGCTGCGTCGATATTTTGTGTTCGCGCCTTGTCTCGCTTAGAACTCGAAATAAATCAGTGCTTCCCGAGTCGCCGCAGCGCCATTGCTGATTCCTACTTGCCGTTGAGATAAGACTCCATATCGGAAGCAGGTATGGCGCCCGGCACGACGCGGCCGTCGGCAAACACCAGGGTGGGTGTGCCGTTCATTTTATGTTTTTGGCCCACGGCTTGAATTTGTTCTATCGGCGTGTCGCAGGTTTTTTCCGCCGGCGCGACGCCGCGCAACATGAAGTCATCCCACGCTTTTTGCCGGTTGCTGGCACACCAAATGGCTTTTGACTTGCGCTCCGCATCGGGATGCAGTGACGCGATCGGGTAAAGGAAGGTGTAAATAGTCACGTCGGTGATATTGACCAAGTCCTTTTCCAAGCGCTTGCAATAGGGGCAATCGGGATCGGAAAACACCGCGACTTTACGCTTGCCATTACCTTTAACCGTCTTGATCGCCAGGTCTAGGGGCAGCGAATCGAATTTGATCGCGGTCAACTTTTGCAAGCGCTGTGCGGTAAGATTCGACATGGATTTCGCATCGACGATATTGCCGAGGAAAAAATAATTCACGTTCTCATCGGTGTAAAACAAGCGGCCGCCGGCGTATACCTCATACCAGCCGAACGCGGTTTTACTGACTTCGATATTGCTGCCCGCCTCCGGAAATTTCTCCGCGATTGCTTTTTTGACCGCCGCGAGGTCGCTTTGAGCAAAACTGGCTGCGGCAAAAAACAACAGCAGGGCCGGTACAAATCGAATCAGTTTCATGATTTTTCCTTGAGTTCTAAGTATTAGAAATTAGAGCCTTTTAAAGCGTAAAGTTTATCGCATCGCCTACGCGAATATTAACCGATCGCGCGTCCCACCAGCAGCTTTTTCAGGCTCGGCAGCTTGTCCACCAACCCGAGACCGCTATCGCGCAGCACCGACACAAACTTCGATTGCGACGCGAACAACCATTGCAAACCATCGGTCACTCCGTGCATGGCCGCGATCGCTTCGGCGCGCGCCCGCTCGTAGCGGCGCAGTACAGCGATGTCTCCCAGGCCTTCCGGAGCAGCTCTATTCGCGAGCACTTGCGCCAGGGTCTGCGCATCTTGCAGACCCAAATTCAAACCCTGACCTGCGAGGGGATGAATCACGTGGGCCGCATCGCCCATCAATGCGACGCGCGGTTTGACCATGCTGTCGCTGCGCAGCGAGCGCAGCGGGAAACGCGCCACCGGCGACGCCAAGCTCATTTCGCCTAACGCGTTGTCACCGGCGGCGTTGACCTCGGCGCAGAACCCGTTTGGCTCTAACTCGATCAGCGTTTGCCCGCGTTCGGCGGAAACCGACCAGACGATCGAAATAATGCGTTCACCCAGCGGCAACCATGCCATCACACCTTGATCGACAAACCACTGCCGCGCAATTTCGCGATGAGGTTGTTCGCAGACAAAATTCGCGACCAGCGCGACTTGATCGTAATCTTTTTCTCGCAGCGCGAATCCAGTCTCACCGCGCACCCAGGAATCACCGCCGTCTGCGCCCACCACTAACGCCGCCATCAACTCTGTAGCGTCATCCAGTCGGATCCTTACATCTTTGGCGCCGACTTCCAGCGTTTTTGAGCCGGCATGGGAAATGATGTGTACGTGACTAGCCACACTCATGCGCTGCTGCAATCGCATTGCCAGTAGTCGATGTTCAACCATGGTAGCCAATTCGCTGCGATTCACGCTTTGGGCGGAGAAATCGAGCGTCGCTTTCTTGTCGCCGGAAATTTCCATACCGCGAATCGGCGTTAGTCGCGCACGGTCCTGCCGCTGGAATACATCGAGATCATCCAGCAATGCCATGTTAGTCGGCGTAATCGCATAAACCCGATGATCGTAGTCGCCATCGAGCGGGACATTTGGCGCCGGCTTGGGCTCGATCACCGCAACTTGCAAACCGCTACTTCGCAGTTGCAATGCGAAGCTCGCACCGACGATTCCACCACCGACAATGATCACATCGACGTTCATGAAGCGCTATGCCAGGAGCCAATACGGGTGCGGCGACTGGCAAGGGCATCCTTACCAGCCAATATCCATGCGGTTCCTGGCACGATGATAAAAAAATTCTTCACGGCTGCGGCCGGCCGAACATCATCGCTCGAGCAAGACGGCGGCGGGCGAAGGGCGCGAGTTGCAGCGCGGCCAAGCCGACCCCTCGACCGGCACGCACCACGGGATGGTCGTTGGAAAAACTGCGCACCAGCGCATCGGTAAAAAAAATGCCTAAGCGCGTATCGGGCAAACGCCGGCGCCGATAACGCCGCAATAAATTCGCCTCACCACAATCGCCCGCGGCGCGCAGCAAGCGCGCAAGGTCATCGGCGTCGCGTAGTCCGAGATTAAAACCCTGGCCCGCGACGGGATGCAATGCTTGTGCCGCATTGCCGATTAAAACGGTACGCTCCGCCGTGGTCTTGTCGGCGTAACGTAAGCGCAGCGGAAACTGGAAGCGCGAATGCACGCTGGAAAATTTCCCTGCGTAATCGCCGAATTGGGTTTGGAATTCCGCGAGGAAATCTTTATCGTCCAACGCTTTGATACGTTCGGCCTCACTCGGCAACACAGTCCAGACCAAACCGAATTCTTCACCGACGGGCAACAATGCAATGGGACCCGTCGGCGTAAAGCGTTCATAGGCGACATTGCCGTGGGGCCGATCGCTGGAAACCCGCGCCAGCAAAGCGATCTGGCCATAGTCTTTTTGTTGGATATTAATCGACGGCAACTGGGTCAGGCTGCGGCCACCGTCGGCGACCACGATCAGTTTTGCAGTCAGCGTGTGCTCGATGCCATCGCGACTATAGTTAACGACACCGTAACTTGCCGTGGTCGCAAGACCTTGTACGGTAGCAGAGTCGATGACGGACAAGCCGCAGGCCACGGCCCGTTGCAGCAAGGCAGCGACCAAGACGCGATAGCTAAGCGTATACCCTAACGCCGGCACGCCGGATTCCGCCGCGTGCAAAATACTCTGGCCGAATCCGCCGCGCTGCGAAACGTGGATCGTCTTAATCGGCGTCGCATTCAATGCCGACGACCATACGCCGATCTCATTCAGAATCAAGCGGCTGCCCTCGGCCAGCGCCAGGGTGCGCGTGTCGGAACCCGCACCGGTATTGGCTTCCAGCACGACGACGTGGCGCCCTTGCACCTGCGCTGCGAGCCCAAACGCAAGTCCGATGGGACCACCCCCGACGACGGCGATGTCGGCGTGCTGTGTCATGATCGCTGCATGACTTGCTCGATATCGCGTACGGTTTTTGGTGGGCTGGTCAATACTTCACGTCCGGATTTTGTCACCAACACGTCATCTTCGATGCGGATGCCGATGTTCCAAAATGCCTTCGACACATTTTTTGCGGGGCGGATATAACAGCCCGGTTCCACGGTGACCACCATGCCTGGCTCGAGCTTAACGGACTTGCCATTTTTTCTGTAGTCGCCGGCGTCGTGCACATCCAGCCCCAGCCAGTGGCCGGTGCGATGCATATAGAACTGCCGGTAGTCGCCGCGCTCGATGACTTTGTCGACGCTGCCCTTGCAGAGTTTGAGATCGATCATGCCGCGTGCCAAGACGCGCAGCGCCGCTTCGTGATAGGCCTCAAACGGCGCATTCGGTTTCACCGCTTCGATGCCTTTGGCTTGTGCCGCGAGCACCAATTCGTAAACATCGCGCTGGGCCGCGCTGAATTCGCCGCTTACCGGAAAAGTACGGGTAATATCGGAGGCGTAACCGTGCAGTTCGCAGCCGGCATCGATCAGCAGCAAATCGCCGTCGTTAAGTTCGGCGTTGTTTTCCACATAGTGCAGCACGCAGGCGTTCGGCCCACCGGCGACGATGCTGGTGTATGCGGGGGCTTGCGCACCGCGGCGGCGAAACTCGTGGGCGAGTTCCGCCTCCACTTCGTATTCCATCATACCCGGCCGGGTGGTCTGCATCGCGCGGCGATGGGCATCGCCGGCGATTTTCGCGGCGCTGCGCATCACTTTCAATTCATCCGCGTCTTTGATTAAACGCATGTGATCGAGCACGCTGCAAACGTCTTGGATTTCCGCCGGCGCCGTGATGCCGCTGCGTATTTGTGCTTTGACTTGATTGAGCCAACCCACCACGCGCGTATCCCACTCCGTATTCGCACCGATAGGGTAATGCAGCACGGGCTGATCGGCGATGAGATTGGGCATCATCTCATCGAGCTTGGCGATGGGGTAGGCCTCATCGAAGCCAAAGGTTTTCTGCGCTGCCTTGGGCCCATAGCGACGACCATCCCAAATCTCGCGGGTGACATCTTTTTCACGGCAAAACAATATGCTCTTCGATTTCTTTCCGGCAATCACCACGACAACGGCTTCCGGCTCAACGAAGCCGGTGAGGTAATAAAAATAGCTGTCGAAGCGATAGAGGTAATGGGTATCGCGGTTACGCGCGCGTTCCGGCGCCGTGGGAATGATGGCGACGCCCTCACCCATGGACTTAGCGAGTTGCGCGCGGCGGCGTTGGTAGCGGGAAACAGGGATCACGGTTGGCCTTATTTAATGTAGGACTTTGGGCTGAACGGTTTGGTTCAACTGCGCTAGTCGTTCGGGTGTACCGACATCGGTCCACATACCGGTGTAATGCTCGCCGCTGACTCTGCCCGCGGCGATGGCCGCGCGTAACAGCGGCGCGAGCGGCGCTTTCACGCCGCGCGGAAGGGTATAAAAAAACTCCGGCCGGTAAATGCCGATGCCGCTGAAGGTCAGGCGTGGCGAGCCTTCCGGCACGACGACGCCATTACGCAACACAAAATCGCCGGCGCGATGATGTTCCGGATTATCCACCAAGACGAGATGGCAATCCCGCACGGGATCGTCCTGCAGCATCACGGTCTCCGCATGCAAGTCGCGAAAATCGTAGTCGCAAAACACATCGGCGTTGATCACCGCAAACGCGTGCTTGCCCAATAGCGGCAGCGCATTGGCGATGCCGCCGGCGGTTTCCAAGGCCGTATCTTCAGGAGAATAAAAAATATCGATGTCGAAATCCTCGCCGTTGCCGAGCGCCGCTTCGATCAGATGGCCGAGGTGAGCATGGTTGATCACCACCTCGTCGAATCCCGCGCGCGCGAGTTTCTCAATATGCCACGCAATGAGGGGCTTGCCGCCGACCGGCAACAGGGCTTTTGGCATGCGGTCCGTAAGCGGGCGCATGCGTTCGCCGCGGCCTGCGGCCAGAATCATCGCTTTCAAAATGTATAACCCACTCGCGCTTGTGCGCCTTCGATCTCGTCGAGAAGTTTCAATAACGGTGTCAGTTCGCCGTAACGGCGACAGGCATGGCGGATGTAAGCGCTGAAGCGTGGGATGTCGCCGAGATAATGGGATTTGCCGTCGCGATAATTGATGCGGGAAAAAATCCCGGCGACCTTGAGGTGCCGCTGCAAGCCCATCCACTCAAAATCGCGGTAGAACTCGGCAAAATCCTGTCGCACCGGCAGGTTTGCTTTCTTGGCGCGCTCCCAGTAACGAATAGTCCAGTCGAGGATGCGTTCCTCTTCCCAGGAAATAAACGCATCGCGAAACAGCGATGCAAGATCGTAAGTGATGGGCCCGACCACCGCATCTTGAAAATCCAGGATGCCGGGATTGGGCGTGGTCACCATCAAGTTGCGCGGCATAAAGTCGCGATGTACAAATACCGTAGGCTGGGCGAGATTGTTTCGCAGTATCAACGCGAAAATGCCTTCCAAGCGCTCGCGCTGGGTAGGGTTTAATTCCAGTTTGAGATGGCGCGCCACATACCAATCGGGGAACAGATTCAGTTCGCGCCGCAGCAGCACCTCGTCATAGGGCGGCAATTCATTGGGGCGGGTCGCGAGCTGCCAGGTGATCAGCGCATCGATGGCGTCGAGGAAAAGTTCATGGGCTTTGTCCCCTTCAAGCGCGGCAAGATAAGTTACGCTGCCTAAGTCCGTCAACAACAAAAATCCCTGCTCGAGATTGCGCTCGACTATCCGCGGAACATTGAGTCCAGCCTGGGCCATGAGGTCGGCGACATGGATAAACGCCCGGCAATCTTCCTTATCCGGAGGCGCATCCATAGCGATATACGTTGTATCATGCACGGCAAGGCGAAAATAACGCCGGAAACTGGCGTCGCTCGAAGCGGGGGTCAGGGCATTCGCGTGACCGGGAAAGAGCCCGTCGAGCCAGGTTTGCAGCAGAGCGAGGCGCTCCAAATGATTTCTCCGATTGCCTAGTTTAATAGTCTGCGAGATTTTAGCATTCAATAACGAAGATTAATTTTTGTACCGTTAATGTTCCTACTTCCGCTCGTATTTTTGCTGAGCCTCATGAACGCTGCTGCATTCGCCGCGGATGCCCCTACGGTTAAAAAACCATCCCCACCCGCCATAAAAAAATCGGTCGGACGCAACCAAAAAAAGTTGCCGATCAAATTGGAAGCGGATCGCATCGAAGGCCGCACCGGACGCGACATCGAAGCCAGCGGTTCCGTTGAGATGCAACAGGGCGATCTAAAGCTAAACACCAAGGAGCTCTATTTTCTGGAGTCCGAGCAGGAAGTCACCGCCACCGGCGATGTTCGTTTCGAAAAAGAAGGCGATATCGTCGAGGGCGATTTCTTACGCTACGATCTTGACACCGATACCGGTCACATGGACCGGCCGCAGTTTCGCTTGGTCAAAAAAGCGGACCGCAAACGCGGTGGACGCGGCGATGCTCGCCGCATCGACTTCCTCGGTGCTAACCGCGAACGGCTGTCGGATAGCCGCTACACGACTTGCGCGCCGGGCCAAGACGACTGGTTCTTGCGCGTGAAGGATTTGGAACTCGACCGCGTAACCGAAGTCGGAACCGCCCGCAATGCCAGCGTGGAGTTCATGGGCGTTCCGTTCTTGTACCTACCCTGGGTAAGTTTTCCGTTAAGCGACAAGCGTAAAACGGGCTTGCTGCCGCCGGTGATCGGCACCTCCGACAGCAGCGGGTTGGAGATTTCGATTCCTTATTACTGGAACATCGCGCCGAATATGGATGCGACCATCACGCCGCGCGCGTTGTCGAAGCGCGGCCTGCAAATACAAAACGAATTTCGCTATCTCTGGCCCACGTTTGCGGGCGAACTAAACGGCGATATCCTGCCCAACGACCGCGAAACAGGAACGAATCGAGATTTTCTGGCGTGGCGCCACGATCACAATTTCACCCGAGGCTGGACGGGCCGGCTGAACGTTCAGCGCGTCTCGGACGACAATTACTTTCGCGACTTGAGCACTCGCGTGATCGACACGTCTTCGACCAATTTGCCGCGGGACGCCGAACTGCGCTACAGCGCCGATATCTGGACTTTCTCCGCACGCGCGTTGAGTTACCAGACTTTGCAGGATCCGGATCCGGCGAATCGCATCGACACGCCGTATCGTCTGAAACCGCAACTTATGCTGCGCGGCGCCAAGAGCGACTACTTCGGCGCTGACTTAAACCTAGAATCGGAGCTGACGGAATTCGGTCATCCCAGTAAGGTCAATGGTCAGCGTTTATTAATTTATCCCAACGTGAGCTATCCGATTATCAACAACTTTTCTTTCCTCACGCCTAAGCTCGGCTACCATTACACCCGTTACCGTTTGACCGACAACATCTCGGGCAATGACTCGATAGATCGCGGGCTACCGATCTTCAGCCTCGACGGTGGTTTATTTTTCGAACGTCAATTCGCTTTCAAACGCCGGCCTTACGTTCAAACCTTGGAGCCGCGTTTGTATTACGCTTATATTCCATTCCGCGAGCAAAACCTGATCCCGAATTTTTCCACCACCGAAGCGGATTTCAACTTCGCGCAGATCTTTACGGAAAACCAGTTCATCGGCGGTGATCGAATCAACGATGCCAATCAACTCACCGCGGCGTTAACCAGCCGTTTTATCGAGGATGAAACCGGGATCGAGCGCTTACGGGCGGCCGTCGGCCAGCGCTACTATTTTGAGAAACAGCGCGTAACGCTAGACAATCCAGCGCGCGACGGTAATTCTTCCGACATCCTCGCCGCCGTATCGGGTCAACTGTCGCGCAAATGGTCGGTGGACGTGGCATTGCAATACAGCCCGGACGCAAATCGCTCGGAGAAATTGAGTGTCGGCACACGCTACAACCCGGCTCCCGGCAAAGTGATCAGCCTTGCCTATCGCAGCCGCGTCGGTACGCCCTCGCTTCCGGAACCCATCAATCAAATCGACCTGTCCGGCCAGTGGCCGTTCGGCGCGCGATGGTATGGATTAGGCCGCCTCAACTACTCGCTGCGCGATCGAACCATAGTGGAGGGACTTGCCGGCGTTGAGTATAATGCGAACTGCTGGGCATTACGTTTGGTCGCGCACCGCCTGGCAACCGCGCAGCAGCAAGTGTCGACGTCGCTATTTTTTCAACTCGAGTTAACTGGGCTCTCCCGGCTCGGCAACAATCCGCTGGAACTGCTGAAACAAAGTATTCCAGGTTATAGAACATCTGAAGAGCTCATCCCATGAATTCTGTCCGTTTTATTCTATGTACCCTCTATCTCGTGCTAGCCGCCGCGTCCATGAGTCTAAGTCATGCGCAAGACGCGGCAGGGAAACCGCCGGCTAAGGCGGAAGACAAACCATTCCAACTGGTGGATCGAGTCATCGCTGTTGTCAACGATAGCGTCATCACGGAACGGGAGTTAGAAGACCGGGTCAGCGCGGTGAACAAGCAATTGGAAAAGCAGGGCACGCCGCTCCCGCCCCAGGAAATCCTTTCGCGCCAGTTGCTCGAACGGCTAGTCATCGAGACGCTGCAGTTGCAGCACGCTAAGGAGATGGGGCTAAAACTGGACGATCAAGAACTGGATCGGGCGTTACAACGCATCGCCCAGGACAACAAGCTGACCGTGACCGAACTACGGGATAATCTTGTGAAGGATGGGGTTAGTTTTGCCAAGTTTCGCGATGAAATAAAACGCGAAATGACGGTCGCCCGGGTTCGCGAAAACGAAGTGGAAGGTCGGGTAACGGTGTCCGAGAGCGAAGTCGAGACCGAACTGTCGCAACAGGCAACGCGGCCGCAGGGCGAAGCCGAATATTTGGCGGCCCATATCCTGGTTCGTATCCCGGAACAGACCACGACGGAGGAACTGAAAGCACGGCAGACCCGTGCCGATGAAGCATTGGCGGCGCTAAAAAAAGGCACGGATTTCGGCCAGGTGTCCGCTACTTACTCCGACGCGCAGGAAGCCCTGACGGGCGGTAATCTCGGCTGGCGAACAGCGGCTAAACTGCCCAACATCTTCGTGGAAGAATTGCAAAATCTGAATAAGGGCGAGACCAGTCAGGTCATCAAGAGCGGCAACGGCTTTCACATCGTCAAATTGCTGGATAAACGCGGTCAAGGGGCAGCTCAAACGGTGACGCAAACCCGTGCCCGGCATATATTAATCAAGGTTAACGACTCGCAAAACGAGGCCGATGCCAAACAACGAATCCTGCAGCTCAAGAACCGCATCGATAACGGCGCGGATTTCGCGGAAACCGCCAAAGCCTTCTCCGAGGACTTGAGTGCATCTAAAGGCGGCGAGCTCGACTGGCTCTATCCCGGCGATACCGTTGCGGAATTCGAACGCACTATGAATTCGTTACAACCCAAGCAAATCAGCGAACCGTTCTTGTCCACTTTTGGCTGGCACATATTACAAGTGCTCGAACGCAGGGACACGGAAATCAGCGCGGAACGTAACCGCGTCGCCGCCCGCTTGGGGTTACGTCAACGCAAAGCCGACGAAGCCTACCAGCAGTGGCTGTTGCAATTGCGCGATAGCGCCTATGTCGAGTATCGCACCGAAGAAAACTAATACTTTAAATCGACTTTTTCTTTAGTTTCTTTCCGCTTGGCTGGCTCCGTTAAACGGCTTCCCATTATCGCCATTACATCTGGCGAGCCAGCGGGCATTGGTCCCGATCTATGCGTGTTGCTCGCGGAACGCAAGATTCAAGCCCATTTGGTGTTGTTAGGCGATCGTGGTTTGCTTGCCGCGCGGGCCGCACTGCTAGGCCGGCGTATCGAGTTTGGTGATTTCGACGCCGAAAAATTAAGCCGCAAGCGCAGCGCGAGTATTGCTATCCTGCACCATCCTCTGGTCGAACCGGTGATGCCCGGCAAGTTAAATCCGAGCAATAGCCGTTATGTGCTCGCGACTTTGAGCACGGCGGTGCGCGGTGCGGTTAAGCGCGATTTCGATGCGGTCGTCACCGCGCCGATACACAAAGGCATTATCAACGATGCCGGCGTTCCCTTTAGCGGCCACACGGAATTCTTCGCCGAGCGGACGCAAACGCAGCACGTCGTCATGATGCTGGTGGGCGGCGGGATGCGGGTAGCGCTGGCCACTACCCATCTGCCGCTGCGGGACGTTGCGCTAGCCATTACCGCAAACGGCCTCGAGCGAACCTTGACCATACTCCACAGCGATCTGCAAAAAAGGTTTGGCATCGCCACGCCGCGCATTCTGGTCGCGGGACTGAATCCCCACGCCGGCGAATCGGGTTATCTCGGCCGCGAGGAAATCGATATCATCGAACCAGTGGTTCAACGTCTGCGCAACCAAGGCCTAAATCTTTCCGGGCCACTGCCGGCGGATACCCTGTTCACGCCGAAGTATCTAGACCGCGCCGATGCGGTGCTCGCCATGTATCACGATCAAGGCCTGCCGGTGCTGAAGATGAAAAGCTTTGGACACGGAGTCAACGTTACCCTAGGTTTGCCGATTATCCGCACCTCCGTCGATCACGGTACCGCGCTCGATTTAGCCGGTACCGGACAGGTCGACGTCGGCAGCCTGCTCGCCGCCATCGATCTCGCGGTGGAGTTAGTGGCCAGAACCAAGAGTAACTAGTGGATTAAGTTGCAACACATCCCGCGCAAGCGTTTTGGCCAGCATTTTCTTCATGAACGGGGCGTGATCGATAAGATCGTCGATGCACTCGCGTTACACAACAACGACTTGGTAGCAGAAATTGGACCGGGGCTCGGTGCGCTGACGGATCACCTCTCGCCGCAGCTCGATCATTTGCATGTAATCGAATTGGATCGCGATCTCGCGGCCCGGTTGCGTGAGCGCTATCCCCCGAGAAATTAACCGTGCATGAAGGCGACGCGCTGGATTTCGATTTCTCGTCGCTAGGGTCTGGCATTCGCTTGATCGGCAACTTGCCTTACAACATTTCCACGCCGCTGTTATTTCACTTCGCGGCATTTCGCGACCACCTGCGCGACGGCCATTTCATGTTGCAGCGGGAAGTAGTCGAGCGCATGACGGCATCGCCGTCGACACCTGCCTACGGACGCTTATCGGTGATGCTGCAACTCGATTTCGAGATGGACATGTTATTTCGTATCGCAGCCGGCGCGTTTACCCCACCGCCGAAAGTGGAGTCGGCTGTTGTGCGCATGACGCCACTTGCATCACGAACATTCGATTTGCGCGATCGCCTATTGTTCGGGCAGATCGTAACCGGCGCGTTTACCCAGCGGCGCAAGACGTTAAGAAATTCGCTGCGGACATTTCTGTCGCCGGCGGATTTCGATACGCTCGCAATGGATCCGATGGCGCGGGCCGAGAATCTAGGTGTCGCAGATTATGCGAATATCGCTAACTTTGTTGCCCTGCGAGGCAATGGTAGGGTGGATCAAAGCGCGTAGCGCTGGATCCACCAATCACCCATGTCATCCTGAACGAAGTGAAGGATCTGCTTTCCGGAATTGGGACATACGCAATATTGGTGGATCCGCTTCGCTTGATCCACCCTACCATGCTTCTTGCGCTCAGGCATGACCAGTGCGGCTCTTCAGCCATAGTGCCTGGACAGCCGCTCCCGATTGGCTGGTGGCTCAGTGCTTTGAACCGCGCTGAATAAACTCTATCTTGTAACCGTCGGGATCCTCGACGAATGCGATCACCGTCGTGCCGTGCTTCATCGGCCCCGCTTCACGCGTGACTTTGCCACCCTTGCTGCGCACCGCATCACACGCTTTGTACGCGTCGTCGACTTCCAGCGCGATATGGCCATAGCCGCTGCCTAAATCGTAGTTCGGCGTATCCCAGTTGTGCGTCAATTCCAGCACCGTGTGGTCTTTCTCATCGCCGTAACCGACAAAGGCCAAGGTGAATTTGCCTTCCGGGTAATCGTTCTTGCGTAATAACTTCATGCCTAACACTTCGGTGTAAAACGCCAGCGATTTTTGTAAATCGCCGACCCGTAACATGGTGTGTAACATTCTCATGGATAACCTCTAAGGAAGCTCTGATTTATTCCGATTTCGTCGCGATACTGCGTTACTCAGGAAAAATTGTTTCTTACATATTATATATATGCTGCGTCACAATTTTTCCTTCGCGCCTTGTCTTGCTTAGAACTCGAAATAAATCAGAGCTTCCTGAACTCAATATTGACAATTAAAAAATGCGATACAACGCGTCGTTGTGACGCAACTCGTCGCGCGCCGATTCGTAATCGGGAAAAATTTCCGCCACCCGCCGCCAAAACTTCGGGCTATGGTCCATGTGCGACAAGTGCGCCAACTCGTGGGCTGCGACGTAGTCGATCACGTGAGCAGCAGCCTTCATCAAACGCCAGGTCATGCGGATGTCACCATCGACCGTGCAACTCCCCCAGCGCGACTGGGCGTTGCTGAGAAAGAATCTCGGTGCTGGTATTTTGGCTACGGCAGCGAGATGCGCTAATCGTTGCGGGAAGTAACGGCGCGCTTCATCGCGATACCAATCGCAGACTATGGTTTTGATCGTGGCGTGATCAGGTTCGGCCGCGAACACCAAGTTCAATCCCGCCAAGTCGAGCCAAGTGGCGCCCGAACGCCGCGGCTGTACCACCACATTCAACGTGAGAGGCTGCCCGAGAAAGGGCAACGATGCGCCGTGCCGCCACTCGACTTTCGGTGGCGCGTTCTTGCGCCACACGTCGACTTTTTTCAGCACCCAGTCGGCATGGGTATGTAACACATCGCTAATCGACCGCGCCGATGCCCGCAACGGCGCGGTGACCGTCAACCCGGCGAAATCGACCTTGAGCGCTATGGCGCGCCGGCCCTGACTTCGTTGTAACTGAAATTCGACTTCTTGGCCGTTCAGCAAAATGCTGTGTGAGCTGCTTTGATCTAAAGGAACGAGGAGGTTTTTTGTCATGGTTTATAAACTCGCTAGGCGTTGCATTTCGCCTTCGATCCAACCTTGCACATGTTGGTTCAACTCTTCGGGTTTAAATCCTTGCGGATGGATAGGCTTGCCGATGCTGACGATGATCGTTCCCGCCCGCCTTAAGAACGAATCCCGCGGCCAAAAGTTTCCGGAGTTCAGCGCGATCGGCAAGACCGGGGTATTGGTCTTGGTCGCCAGCAACGCTCCCCCGCGCGCATAGGGTAACATTTCTCCGGGGCGCGTTCGCGTACCCTCGGGAAAAATCACGATCCACAGCCCTTGCGCTAATCGGTCTCTGCCTTGTTGTACGAGTTGCCGCAAGGCCGAGAGTTTGTCGGTGCGATCGATGGCGATAGGGCGCAACATAGCCAAGCCCCAACCGAAAAATGGAATACGAAACAACTCGCGTTTAAGCAGCCACACCTGGGGCGGAAACAACTGCAAAAAAAAGAATGTCTCCCAACTCGATTGATGTTTTGCCAGCACGATGGTGGGCGTGCTCGGAATGTGTTCTCGCCCAATGACCCGATAGTCGATACCGCATATCACACGAGCTGAATAGACGGCGATGAGTGTCCATAATTTAACCAGGCGGTACAACACCGGAAAGCCAAACGGCAAGCAGATGATCATGATAATGCAGATCACCGGCGCGGCGATAAATTGAACCAAAAACAGTAGAGCCGAGCGCAGCCAAATCATGGCACGGCTTGAATGATGGCTTTGACTGCGACGCTAAGGTCAGCAAATACTTTTGTGCCTTCGGGCAATCCGCCGAGCGCCAAGGTCTTCTCACCCTTGCCCGTCAACACCAGAATCGGTTGCGCCCCAATCGCCGCGGAAGCCTGCAAGTCGCGCAGGGAATCGCCGACGCTGGGAATGTCGCGCAGCGGCGCGTTGAAGCGCTGACCGATCTCTTCGAACATACCGGGCTTAGGTTTGCGGCAGGCGCAATCGGCTTCGGCGGCGTGGGGACAAAAGAAGATGGCATCGAGCCGGCCGCCAACTTGCGCCAGCGCATCGATCATTTTTTCGTTGATCGCATTGAGCATGGTCATGTCGAACAATCCGCGGCCAACGCCGGATTGATTGGTCGCAACCACAACGTGAAAGCCCGCATGATTAAGCCGCGCTATGGCTTCAAGCGAACCAGCTATCGGCTTCCACTCTTCCGGACGCTTGATAAAATTATCACTATCGAGATTGATGACACCGTCGCGATCGAGGATGACGAGTTTCATACGGGCTAGCTCGCTAACCTAGAGATGTCGGCGACCTTGTTCATCGCGTTGCGCAAATCGTGCAAAAGTGCCAGCCGGTTGCTGCGCAGCGACGGATCGTCCGCCATCACCATGACGTTGTCGAAAAACTCGTCAACCGGCGCTTTCAGCACGGCAAAGGATTTGAGATAGCCGGTAAAGTCTTGCGCCTGAAACAGTTTACTCGCGCCGGGTGTCGCTGCTTTGATAGCGCGGCAAATAATCTGCGCTCGGCGGATTCGACCAACTTGTCTTCCTTCGGCATGCGACGGGCAAGCCGCCATTCTGTTCTGCCTTTTTGAGAATATTGGCAACGCGTTTATTTGCCGCAGCCAGACTTTCCGCCTCGGGCAACTGCATAAAAGCGCGTACCGCCGCCAATTGGCGCGGCACCAGATACAATAGCATTGGCCGCTGCGACAATACCGCATCGACCTCATTCGCACGTATATCCCTGCTCCCGTAGCAGACCTTCGAATCGCTGAAAGATGAAATTCTCCAGCTCTGCATGAGCAGCGCCGATTGCTTTCCTTGAAAGTCGTCATCGATGGCAGCGCGCAACAAATCGCTTAGCGCATATCCGATAGGAATCCTGTTCAATCAAGATGCGCACGATACCCGAGCGGCGACGGCGCAGCGCGATAGGGATCCTTGTCCCCTGTCGGCGTTTGGCCGATAGCGAATAGTCCGACGATGTTTCCAGCTTATCCGCCAGCGCCACGGCGATGCCCACCGATCCCCGCGGCAAAGTGTCGCCGGCGAAGCGCGGCTTGTAGTGGTCTTCTATCGCATCGCCATTTCTGCTGACTCACCATCGTGCAGCGCATAATAGCATCCCATCACGCCTTGCAATTCGGGAAACTCGCCCACCATGTCGGTGACGAGGTCAGCTTTGGCAGCCATGCCGCCTTGTTAGCGCTCGCTCGATCGCTTCGCCGACCAATTGCTCCACCGATCGATCTCGAGCCATAGCGCGCACACGGACGACCCGCTCGCCTTGCTGCCAAGCTTTGCTGTGATACACCACGTTAGCGAGCCCTCCGCAAGCGCGACTCCAACGTTTTCTTGCGATCTTGATCGTAGAAAAAACGCGCATCGGCAAGGCGTGGACGAATCACCCGCTCGTTACCGGCGATGATATTGGTGGCATCGTCCAAGCGCATGTTGGAAACGATGAGGAATTTATTGCTGAGTTTGCCGGAGGCATCGAGCAGCGGAAAATACTTTTGGTTGGCGCGCATGGTCAGGATCAGGCACTCCTGCGGCACTTCCAGGAACGCAGTCTCGAATTCGCCCACGTAGACCGTGGGAAATTCCACCAGCGCTGTCACTTCATCGAGCAAGGCATCATAAGCATCGCCGCTTTCCAGCGCAGCGCTTTGCGCGCTCGCTTGCGCACGTAACTGGCGATCGATTTCTGCGCGCCGTTTATCAAAGCTGGCCATCACGTAACCTAAGCTTTCGATCTTGGCTTCGTACTCATCCGCACCATCGAGCGCGATAATTTTCTCACCCTGAAAGCGATGGCCTTCGGTGACGTTGTTCGCCGTGAGACCAAGCACACTTACAGCGAGGACGTTGCTTCCATGCAAGGCAAGCAAACGATGCACAGGCCGCACGAATTGCACCGTGGTGTCGCCATCGGCCAGTTGATAGCTCATCACTTTTGGGATCGGAAGTTTCGCGATCGCTTGTTCGATCGCGCCTTGCAGACGAACCGACAAAGCGGTTCCGGCGGCCAGTTCCGTATGGATCAGCACTTCGTTCTTGCCGTCCTGCTCGCGGCCTATGCGTTCGAGCACGATGGCATCGAAATCGGCGTCGGCATGGTAACCAAGGCTTTGCAATTTTTTCTTGAGCGCCGGCGTGGGCTTACCACCGGCATCGAGCCCGACGGCGACAGGCATGAGTTTGGTTCGCACCTCTTTGGCTGCGGAGATGTCGCGTACCCATGTTATCTGCATGGCAAGGCGGCGCGGTGTGGCGAACACCGATTTTTGCGCATTGCTTTCCAGGAATTCGCTGGCTTGGAGGCTGCTGAATATCTCCGCGGCGAATGCGTGCCCGAGTTTTTTCAACGCCTTCGGCGGTAATTCTTCGGTTAATAACTCTACCAGTAAAGTCGCAGCGGTCACGCTACGCCGCCTTTTGCGCGGGCTGGCCCAACATCGGGAAACCCAAGCGTTCGCGCGAATCGAAGTAAGCCTGCGCAACGCTGCGCGCAAGGTTGCGAATGCGGCCGATGTACGCAGCCCGCTCCGTAACCGAAATCGCGCCACGCGCATCGAGCAAGTTAAATGTGTGCGCAGCTTTCAGCACTTGCTCATAGGCGGGTAGCGCGAGATTGGCTTCCATCAAGCGTTTTGCGCCCGTTTCATAGTCGCCGAAATGCCTAAGCAAAACTTCCGCATCGCTGTATTCGAAGTTATAGGTCGATTGTTCGACTTCATTTTGATGATAGACATCGCCATAGGTCAGGGTTTTAGTGATGCCGTTTTCTTCGCGCGTGGTCCAGATCAAATCGTATACTTTGTCTACGCCCTGCTGATACATCGCGAGGCGCTCAAGGCCATAGGTAATCTCACCGGTAATGGGCTTACATTCCAATCCGCCGACTTGCTGGAAATACGTGAACTGGGTCACTTCCATGCCGTTCAGCCAGACCTCCCAACCCAAACCCCAGGCGCCAAGGGTGGGATTCTCCCAATCGTCTTCGACGAAACGGACATCGTTTTGCTTCGGATCGATGCCGATTTCGGTCAGAGATCCGAGATAGAGATCGAGGATATTCGGCGGCGATGGTTTCAGCACGACTTGATACTGGTAGTAATGCTGCAGACGATTGGGGTTTTCGCCGTAACGCCCGTCCTTGGGTCGACGCGAGGGTTGCACGTAGCCTGCCCGCCACGGCTCCGGACCCAGCGCGCGTAGAAACGTCGCGGTGTGGGATGTGCCCGCGCCGACTTCCATGTCGTACGGTTGCAGCAGCGCACAGCCCTGTTTGCCCCAATAGGTCTGGAGCTTGAGAATAAGGTCCTGGAAGGTTAGCATGGTCAAGCCAAAAACAAGATTTTAACCTAGAACCAACGCAAGGACTGGTATGCTATTGATCCCGCGTCGGGAACTACGAATCGGCGCGGATGCCTAAATTAAACATGGCTGTTTTAATTATTCCGGAGGTGAGCGATGAGTAAGAAAGACGAGTACATGGCACAAATGCAATCGCAACTGAAAAAGTGGGACGCGGAAATCGATACGCTAACGGCGAAGGCAAACGAGATCGGCGCCGACGCGCGCGACAAATATTATGACCAACTCAAAATCATGCGCGCAAATCGCGAGGCGGCAACGCAAAAAATGCATGAGCTGACATCGGCAAGTGAAGCCGCGTGGACGGAAATGCAAAAAGGCATGGAGAGCGCATGGGATGCGATGAAGAGCGCCATGGAGAAGGCAACCAGTGCGTTCAAGAAGTAGTTCACATTTAGGCAAAGATTAAAGAGCGGCTTAGGAGCCGCATCCATCCTTGCTTCTGGCGGCAGATGCCAGGAGAGCCGCTTTGGTATTGGCTCTCCGGGTAAGTTTTATTTGACATTGCGTAATTTTTGACGATTTACGCATGGATGCGCAGCGCCCTCACCCTTAACCCTCTCCCCGAGGGAGAGGGGATTCACTCCCTTCTCCCTCTGGGAGAAGGGGTGGGGATGAGGGTGGATCGCCTCGGATACTTGTTGCTGATTGATGAACCGCCGATGCGTCCCAATTCAAAAAGGGCGCCGCATCATTTCTTATTGTCCCGCAACGTCGCTAATTCTTTTTCCAACTCGTCCACGCGCTTCATCAGCGCGCCCATGCGGCTGGTAAATAGGCCTACGTTGAAAAACTTCACATCTTCCGCGGGCGCATCCAAAGTATTGCCGTAAGCAAGCCAAGAAGAGTCATACATGCGCACATGCTTGAAGCCTAAATCTTTCAACACCGCTACCGTGACCGATGCCCGGGAACCGCTTTGGCAATAAACGATCGTTTCCTTATCGGGATCGAGCAACGCGTATAGCGCGCGCAAATCCGATTCTGATTTAAGCGTGAGCGCGTCCTTGGCATTGGGTTGGGGAGCACCCGGCTTGCGCGGGCCGAGACCAGTCATATTGCGTTCGTAAGGAATGTTGATGGCGCCGACAATGTGCCCGCCGCGTAGCGCACGGACGTCTTCGCCGTCGAATTCCCGCTGGGTGCGAACGTCTAAAACTTGCACCTCCGAACGATCTAACTTGCTGAGCACTTCGCTGGTGTCGATCGCGATTTCCGGCCGCGGTGTCAAACTCAACTTGATCGATTTAGGATCGATTGTTTGGGCGGTGAGCGGACGTCCGGCAGCTTTCCAATCGTCGATACCGCCGTGGTAAACATGAACGTTGTCGGCGCCAAAATATTGTAACGCGTAGAGCCCGAAATAAGCCGATGGAACACCTTTTCCAGCGTAGACGACGATCTCTTTGGCAGGATCGATGCCCGACGCCACCGAGAATATCCTCGATTAATTCCTGGGGAATAAAATCTTCGGAATTTTCGCTGCGCAACACGCGCAGCGGATCGCCGATATTCACCGCGCCGGGAATATGGCCGTTGCGATATTCCTCTTGCGTCCGCGCGTCCCACAGGATCGCACCGCGCTGTGTGGCATCGGCGACGAAAGCCGTATCGACGACGAGCGGCTCGGCCTCGGTCTGGGCAGCCAGAGCAATGGCCGCTTCATTCGACGCATCGGAAATCTCCTCGTCGGCAAAAGCCACTGAGACCGATAACAAAACGAAAAATAAACTCGCTGGTGTTTTCATGGCCGAAACTTCAATCAAGGAAAATAGATTATAAACATACAAACTTACCGACGCCGATTTCGAAACTGAAATAGCGTTACGATGGCAAGCAATACGAAACAAATCAAGGTCCACTCGGGGATGCTCAAATTTAAGAAAGTCCAGCCGACTTCCGCGCATTCGCCGGAACCTTTGAGTACGTTGCTCAGAACCTGCATCCAGGGTTGCGTTTCCAGCAGGTAATTGAGCCCGGGTCCGCATTCCGGCACTTGATCTTTCGGCAGATGTTGTAGCCAAACGTGACGGCCGGCGATGGCGCCGCCTATCGCCGCGACGATGAAGGCGAGGCTGGCGTAAATTCGGTTGCCGACCTCGCGCGGATTATGCAAAGCGGCGACCAAGAACACCACGCCGAGAGCGCCGACAGCGACGCGCTGAAAGATGCATAGCGCGCACGGATCCTCGCCAAGCTTATGCTGCAAATACAAGGCGAATCCGATCAAGCCGGCGCAGGCCAGAAATCCCAATAGATAAATGACGCGGCGATTCGGTAAGCTAGAGGAAGTAGAAACCATGGGTAGTCATCAATTCCATCATTGGCGAGATTCTATTACGGATTCTACTGCGACCGCTGGCGGCTACGCAGCACGAACGCAATCGCCAGCATCAGTATGGACAGAATAACGGCCGCGAAGTTGCCGAAACGCACGTAGGGCGTCGCGCCACCATATCCCTGCGCCGATCCATCGAGCACCATACGCGTAAATTCTGGCGCGCGGCTGACGAGGCGGCCTTTCTGATCGATGAACGCCGTGACGCCGGTGTTGGTCGCACGCAGCATGTAGCGGCCTGTCTCCAGCGCACGCATTTGCGAAATTTGCAAATGCTGCTGCGGTCCCCAGGAGCGGCCGAACCAGGCGTCGTTGCTCACGTTGGCGAGCATCGTTGCCTGCGGCAACTTGCGGATAACTTCTTCGCCGAATAAATCTTCGTAACAATTGGTCATGACGATTTTTTGGCCCGCCACCGCGAACGGTGCTTGATCGATGGCGCCGGCGGTGAAATCGGCCAGCGGCATATTGAGAAGATCGTCGTATACCCAACCGATCAACCATTTGAACGGAATAAATTCGCTGAACGGCACGAGATGAGACTTGCGATAGGTTTGCCGTGGCGACACGCCGAAACTGATGACGCTGTTGTGATAGGTTGTCGGTCCGGTCGTTTCCGGCACGCCGATCAACAAATCGCCGCCGAGCTTTTTTGCATGGTTGTCGAATTCGGCGAGATATTCCTCCGGCATTTGCTCGAGGAAAACCGGAAACGCAGTCTCCGGCAAGATGATCAGCTTGCTTTTGCTCGCAAGCGTGAGATCGCGATAAGTCCTCAATGTCGAGGCGAGGGTCTCGGGTTTCCATTTAATGTCTTGGGTAATATTGCCCTGAACCAAGCTGACGGAAACCGGCGAGCCTAACGGCTCGGTCCATTCGTGGCGAGTCAGCGCGAAACTGCCTACGGCGATTATCGCGAGCATGACGAGGGGCATGGTGACTGACGGGCGACCGCTGGTAATGGCGTTCAACGCCCATACGACTAGTCCCGCGCTCACCGCCGTCAGCAAGGAAACGCCGTATACACCGAGCAGCGGCGCGTAGCCCGCCAACCAACCGTCGGCCGCTTGCGCATAGCCTAGACTGAGCCACGGAAACCCCGTCATCAACCAGCCTCGTAACCATTCGAATAGAGTCCATAGCGCAGGAATCACCAGCACGACGTGTATTGAACCTCTGACTCTTACCAGCGCTTGAAGAAACCCAACCGCAACCCCATAGGCGGCGAGAATCAGGCTCAATAAAAAAGTGCAAAACACCGCGAGCAGCGCCGGCATGCCGCCGAAATCGTGCAGGCTGACGTAAATCCAACTGACGCCGGTGCAAAAAAATCCGATGCCGAATGTCTAGGCCGATTAGCGCCGCATGCCATTTGCCGGACGCGTTCTGCCACAGCAGGATCAAGCCCGCGAACGTTAGTATTGGCAGCCAAGAAAAATAGAATGGGGCGAAACTGAAGGCCGTCACGACGCCGAGCGCCGCCGCTAGGATTGTTGACAATCCTATTCCGCGAGCACCGATGATCATGCTGTCAAGAAGTGATTACGAACTTCGAGAGGTGCGGCCCTCATCCCCGACCCTTCTCCCAAAGGGAGAAGGGAGTCAGTCCCCTCTCCCTCTGGGAGAGGGCGGGGGTGAGATGAGGATTTCGCGACGCATGCGTCGCGCTCATCGAACGGCTCGGGCTTGCAAGCTCGAGCGCGCACTGCAAGTGAGGGAACGCCGGCATTAGAATCAGGAATCTCTATCGAACAAACCCTCATATACTGACAGCTTCCTGCGGCTCGGCTTTGACGCGATCCACCAGCAACACGTGCACACGCCGGCTGTCGGCGCGCAGCACTTGAAAGCTTAGTCCTTGAGACTGAACCAGCTCGCCGCGTTTCGGCATGCGGCCGAACAGGTTTACGACTAAGCCGCCGACCGTATCGAAATCCTCATCGCTGAAACTCACGCCGAGCTTTTCGTTGAAGTCGATGATTTCCGTCGTGGCCTTGACGCGATAACGGCCCGTGCGGTCAAGGATGATATTGTCTTCCGCTTCGTCGAAATCGTATTCGTCGTCGATGTCGCCGACGATTTGCTCCAGCACATCTTCGATGGTGACCAAGCCCGACACGCCGCCATACTCGTCGACGACGATGGCGATGTGATTGCGGTTGGCGCGAAACTCCCGCAACAGCACGTTAAGGCGCTTGGATTCCGGAATGAATACCGCCGGCCGCAACATATCGCGCACGTTGAATTCTTCCTCGCCGGCGTAATAACGCAGCAAGTCTTTCGCAAGGAGAATGCCGAGCACGTTATCTTTATTTTCGTCCACCACCGGAAAACGCGAGTGGGCGGTGCTGATCACATAGGGTATAAACTGGTCGGGACTTTGATCGATCTCGATCACATCCATCTGCGAGCGCGGGATCATGATGTCGCGCACCTGCATTTCGGAAACCTGCAACACGCCCTCGATCATCGACAGCGCCTCGGCATCGATCAGTTCGTTTTCGTGGGCGGTATTGAGGAGCTTCAGCAACTCCTCACGATCTTCCGGGGCGCGCAACAAGAACGCCGACAGGCGTTCCATCCAACTAGGTCGAGGTTCGTCCATACACCGATAGAGGAAAGCGATACGACACACTACCTCGGACGGGAGAGAGCGTCAACTTTGTAGGCGTACGCCACAAACGCATCGCGCCAGGAGCCGCACCCAGCCTGCCTTTTGGCATGGCATGCCTGGAGCGCCTCGCTGGTATTGGCTCGCAGGCCGACGATCAAATAGTTTAAGCCTGTCGTAAGATGTAACATCGCATTAACATAATTGTTTCTATTGGAAAGGAAGAAGCCATGATTCGCGAAATCTCCAGCACCCCGCGCCGTCGATTGCTGCGCTACTTATTGAGCGGAATCGCGGCGATGCTCGCCCGCTCCGCGCTAGCGAACGAGCCCAAGCCTAAACCGCCCACAGGCCTCAAGAAACGCACCAGAGAATCCGTCGGCTATCGCGATTTTCCGTACGAAAAACGCACTTGCGCAAAATGTATGTTGTACGTCGGCGACGGCGAATGCGTCATCATCGAGGGCAAGGTGAGCATCGACGGCTGGTGCAATCAGTGGACGCCTCCGACCATCGGCTAGCCGCTAAGGTAATTACGAGACGCTGCCGCGGAGTAATTGACCTCCCCAAATCGACCGGAGTATAAATAAGGTTAGCCAAGCGTTCCCGTCACCTTGGTGCTTGGTTAAGCGTTTTGTCTCCCAAAACCTAAGTTGGAGGAGTGTCATGACCGAGTATCGTAAGCAACCCATCAAAGGGGTCGCGATGAGCGACCAGGAAATGGAGCGAGTCGAAGGCGCCGAAAAAATCGCGTTCCGCTCGCCCGTCCCCACCCAAATCGTTTCGAACGGCGAATATAATCCCTTGCCGCAAACCGAGCAGCAGCGCCAAGTCGAAGGCATGATCAAGGAACTAGGCGATCGCTATGCCAAGCATCAAGGCATGGATCGCCGCCGCTTCCTCGGCACCGCCGCAGGCATGGCAACGGCGTTCTTGGCGATGAACAAAGTGTTCGGCCCCGTCTGGGATGTCAGCGAGGCCGAAGCCGCCGACAAAGACATGGCGAACGAGCGCGCCGGCAAGTATTCCAAACAATTTATTTTCGACGATCAGACCCATTTCGTGCGCGACGATTTCGACAAGGAAGGCCTGCTCGGCCTAGGCAAATACGCGTCGGAAAAATGGAATCCCGATATGCTGAAGAGCATGCCGTTGGCGCTGCAGCGCTACAAATTCCAGAACTATATGAAGGAAATTTTCCTCGACAGCGACACCAAGGTCGCATTGCTATCGAGTGCTCCGTTTGACGATCCGAGCTGGTGGCTGCTGTTCAACGATCAAATAGTTGATGCCCGTGCTGCGGTAAACAAGATCGCCGGCACGCGGCGTTTGTTCGCGCATTCGGTGTTCACACCCGGCACGCAAGGCTGGATGGAAGAAGTCGATCGCTGCATCGAAAAGCTCAAGCCCGATTCCTGGAAGGGCTATACCATCGGCGATCCGTTGTCGCCGACGTCTAAGGGTACGTCGTGGCGTTTGGACGACGAGAAACTCGTCTATCCGTTCTACGAAAAAGTTCTCAAGGCCGGCGGCGGCACCGCGACGATCTGCATACACAAAGGTCTTCTGCCGGCCGACTATGAAAAATCTTGGCCCGGCGTGTGGGAAACCGCCGCGGTGGGCGATTTGCCCAAGGCGGCGAAAGATTGGCCGAAGATCAATTTCGTCATCTATCACACAGCGCTGCGCGCGTTCCTGGAAGCGCCCGATCCGGAACTGGCGGAATTCGAAAAGACCGGCTACATCCGCTGGTCTACCGATGTGGCTAAGTGTGTGTCGGAACAAGGTCTCAAGAACGTGTACGCTGAAATCGGCACGTCCTTCGCCAACTCCGCCGTCGCCAACCCGCGCTTCGCCGCAGCGTTCGTCGGCCAACTCGTCAACATGATGGGCGCTGATAATGTGTTGTGGGGCACGGACTCGGTGTGGTACGGATCGCCACAATGGCAAATCGAAGCCATGCGCCGGCTCGAGATCCCCGACGACATGATGAAAAAACAAGGCTGGAAAACCCAGCTCGGCGCACCCGATAGCAAGGTCAAGAACAAGATCTTTGGTATGAATTCGGCGCGGCTTTATAAATATGATGTCCGCGCTGAATACGAGCCGATGACCCGCGACCATATCGCGCTCATGAAACAGGAATACGACAAGGAAGGCGTGGCGCGCAACAACGCTTATTTTGGCTACGTCGCTAAGGTTTAACGTTTGCTAAGCGCAGTTGAAGAACGGGGAGCTTGTCTCCCCGTTTTTTATTGTTAAGGAAGCTCTGATTTATTTCGAGTTCTAAGCGAGACAAGGCGCGAACACAAAATATCGACGCAGCATACGAATAGTATGTGAGGAGATTTTTTTGTGAGCCAAACAACGAGCCGCGACGAAATCGGAATTAATCAGAGCTTCCTTAAGTCCCGCGTGGGCAACGACTTGCCCGTCCTACCCTGCTATGACCTCGGCTTGCTTGAGCCCATGGCGAGCCAATCTGGGAATCAGCCCGAGCAAGAGTGCAACACCGCCGGAGAGGCCCATCAACATGTCCCGTAACGTATCGACGAGCCCAGCTTGCGCATGTCCGCCGAAGTAACGATCGTTGATGAATTCCGCGAATTCCCAAAACACCGTCGCGGTGCACGTGGCAAAAAATACGAGCAATACATGGGTGGTGGGATGAAACTTGCCCAGGAGCTTTAACTGCGATCCGTTGATCGATGCGCGGTGAAAAAAATAAGCGATGACGATGCCACCCAGAAAATGCATCGGAATGTCGATTCCAGGAAACTTCGCGTAGGCATTGAAGACTTGTGCCATTAACACGTGCAACACAAATACGGCGATGGGCGCCCAGCCCGATTCGATGACGGACTTAATCGCCCAGTTGCGGATCGACGATGACAGGCTTGGTGTTTTCATATTAAGTCTTTGTGTGATTGGGTAACTTCGGCGATCGTGGGTACGAGAATACCGAAGTTAAATTCAAGAAATGTAGGGGTTCGGAATTTTCATCCGGCTCAGCAACGCTATTTCGCGTTGCTCCATGACCTTCGCTGCGTCATCGGCCTCGTGATCGTAGCCCTGTAAATGCAAGGCGCCGTGGGTGACCAGGTGAGCGTAATGATGCATCAATTGCTTGCGCTGAGCGCGGGCTTCTTTGGCGATGACCGGCGCGCATAATACGATGTCGCCGGACAACACGCCGTTGGGTGGTTCCTCATAGACAAAGGTGAGCACGTTAGTGGCATAGTCTTTTTTCCGGTAGGTTCGATTCAGTTCTCGGCCTTCTTTGGTATCAACGATGCGTAAAGTAATAGTTGCATCGCGCTCGAGTGCGGCACGAATGCAACGGCGCAGTTGTGAACGAGAAGGAACAAGTCGATCTTCAGTAATGTACTGAACGGTGAGCGAAAGCTGTGGATGTAGCTCAACCTTAGGCTTGATTGCCCTTGGCATGGCGCTCATAGGCGTTGACGATGGCCTGCACGATGGGGTGACGCACCACATCTTCCGATTGGAAAATGGTGAAGGCGATGCCCTCGATATCTTGCAGCACATTGCGCGCGTCGATGAGGCCGCTCTTTTGGCCGCGGGCCAAATCGATTTGCGTGACGTCGCCGGTGATGACGGCCTTGGTGCCGAAGCCGATACGGGTGAGGAACATTTTCATTTGTTCCGGCGTGGTGTTTTGCGCTTCGTCGAGAATAATAAACGAGTGATTGAGCGTGCGTCCGCGCATGTAGGCAAGCGGCGCGATTTCGATGGTGCTGCGCTCGAATAGTTTTTCGACTTTCTCGAAGCCCATCAAGTCATACAGTGCGTCGTACAATGGGCGCAGATAAGGATCGACTTTTTGCGCCAAATCGCCGGGCAGAAAGCCGAGCTTCTCGCCCGCTTCGACGGCGGGGCGCACCAGCACCAAGCGTTTTACTTTATCCCGTTGCAATGCATCCACGGCACAAGCGACTGCGAGATAAGTCTTGCCCGTGCCCGCCGGGCCTACGCCGAATGTGATGTCGTGGTCTTGGATGTTGTTGAGGTATTGGATTTGCCGCGGCGTACGGCCGCGCAGATCGCCGCGGCGGGTGAGCAGTATCGGCGCCTGTAAAGTCTCAGTGCCTTCGGGTTGCGCCGCCAATACTTCGATCAAATGCAGTTGGACGTCTTCCACGTGCAGCTCGCGCGTAGCCGATTGATAAAGGGCACGCAGAACTTTCTCGGCTTTCTCAACATTGGCTGCCGGGCCATCGATCTGAACGTTTTCGCCGCGCCGAGAAATCGTGACTTTAAGGGACGCTTCGATTTGACGCAGATGCCCATCGAGCGGGCCGCACAAATTGGCGAGCCGCTGGTTGTCGACCGGAGTGAAGGCCAGATCTATGGGTGTGCTAAGAACCGCAGATTTCAAGGGCTAGTGCCGCAACACTAACTCGCCGCGCAGAGAATGCGGCAAGGCAGAAACAATTTTCACTTCGGCGAAGTGGCCTATCAAGCGCGGCTGACCAGGAAAATTCACCACGCGATTGTTGTCGGTGCGGCCGGACAGTTCGTCTGTGTTTTTCTTCGCCGTCCCCTCGACCAAAACTCGCTGCACCGATCCGGTCATGCTTGCACTGAAGGATTTTGCCTGCTGTTCCAGTTTGTCTTGTAGGCGTTGCAAGCGTTCGAGTTTGATTTCGCGTGGCACTTCATCGGGCAAATCCGCCGCCGGCGTACCGGGACGCGGACTGTAAATGAAACTGTAGCTGCCATCGAAGTTGATATCTTCAACTAATTTCATGGTGGCTAAAAAATCTTCTTCGCTTTCACCGGGAAAGCCGATGATGAAATCGGACGAGACCGAGACATCAGGCCGCGCGTTGCGCAATCTTCGAATAATCGACTTGTATTCCAACGCGGTGTAACCGCGCTTCATCGCCGCGAGTATCGGATCGGAGCCGGACTGTACCGGCAGATGAACCTGGCTTACCAATTGCGGAATCTTGCCGTAGGCATCGATCAGCCGCTGGGAAAACTCACGCGGATGGGAGCTTGTGTAACGGATGCGCTCCAGGCCGGGCATCGCCGCCACATACTCCAACAACTGGGCGAAATCGGCGATCTCACCGTTCGCCATTTTGCCGCGGTAAGCGTTGACGTTTTGGCCGAGCAAGGTCACTTCTTTCACGCCACGGTCGGTCAGGTCGGCGACTTCCGTCAACACGTCTTCGAAACCGCGCGACACTTCTTCGCCGCGGGTGTAGGGCACGACGCAGAAGCTGCAATACTTGCTGCAACCTTCCATGATCGAGACGAACGCCGTCGGGCCGTCGATTCGAGCGGGTGGCAGATGATCGAATTTTTCGATTTCGGGAAATGAAATGTCGACTTGCGCTTTGCCCGATAGCCGGCGCTTGGCGATTAAGTCGGGCAAACGATGCAAGGTTTGCGGCCCAAACACCAGATCCACATAGGGCGCACGACTCACGATCGCCGCGCCCTCTTGGCTCGCCACGCAGCCACCGACGCCGATTAACAAATTCGGATTGCGTTGCTTCAAATGTTTGACCGTGCCGAGATCGCTGAACACTTTCTCCTGCGCCTTCTCGCGCACGGAACAGGTGTTGAACAGAATTACGTCGGCGTCCTCCGGTGAAGTCGTCGCCTCCATTCCTTCGGCTTCGTGCAACACATCGGCCATCTTGTCCGAGTCGTACTCGTTCATTTGGCAGCCGAAGGTTTTGATGTAGAGTTTTTTCGCCACGGCTTATTGCAGGATATTCACGACTTCGTTCGGCGCAAGCAACCAGATGTCGTGAACAAAACCGGTGGTATCTTCGATTTTATAAACGACTCTCGCTCCAACCGGCAAATGAATCGGTTGGATCAAACGATTGTTGGTATCGATTATTCGCGCCGCAGGGGCGAGGCGAAAGGTTTTCGACCCTATCTTCACGAATGGCCGCTCGAAATTGACGAACCGGCCGGTTTTGGATGCAGGCGGGAAATCACGCGCAAGGGACGACGTGACGTAAAGAAACAACAGGGCAAGACAAACAAACATGGCACGCGCGCCGAAGCGATATCGAGGGAAGATCAATGCGGTGCGAATCGGTTGTCTATGGTGGAGAGTTGGTGGCGAATCAGGGACTCGAACCCCGGACCTGCGGATTATGATTCCGTCGCTCTAACCGACTGAGCTAATTCGCCGCGTATTCAAAGTCTTGCATTATCCTTCGGCGCGGCTCGTTTTGTCAATTCAGAATCCGGCAAATAGCCGGGCTCGATGTATTTGCGGATTCGATCAGTTAGTGCCTCGCGAGAGAGGCGGGCTGTGCTCCCTGCGAGAGTTTACTCAACAGTTCATGGTGGCTGCGCACGTCGAGCTTATCGTAAATTTTTCGCACGTGATCGACGACCGTGTTGGGACGTACATTTAAACGCTCGGCGAGGTTTTGATAGCTGGAACCTTCCGTCAGCAGCAAACATACTTCTTTTTGTTTCGCCGATAGCGGTAAAGTTTGCATCGCGTTCAGCAGCTTCAACTTTAATGGCACGTGGCGTTCGATCAGAATCACCACCAGACCGGTATTTCCTGGCGCGTTCGATTCCATGGGATAACCACGCATAACGAATTTCCCCCAAGGATTTTGCTGCTCGATCACCGGTGGAGAAGCCGGTCGTCCGGCCGCAATGGCCTCAATGCGAGCGAGTAACTGTCTTAGCAACGCCGGCACTAGGCTATCGTTGCGCCAATCCACTTCACCCGGCGCGACACGCGGGTGCGCCGCCAACAGCAACAACCGTCGACCTTCGGGCGATTCGTGTTCCACCTGGCCATTTCGGTTCACAACGACCACCGCCGATTCGCCGGCGTCAACCAGTTGTGCCGGCGTGGCCGGACGCGCATTCAACGCATGCGCCAAATAGGGAACGAGTTGCGTGAGCAATTGCTCATCGCGCTCTGAAAACGCTGCGTCACCCGCCAGCCGCGATAAGGTAAGGCCGTTAGCGCGGCCTTCGGCATCGCGAACCCGCGCCCACAACATGTGCTTACGCGATTGGGGCCGCCATATCAGGTTATACACGTCGGAGCGGTGAAACGATTTGGGAAACACTTTTGCGGTGTTGCCGACGACCTGGCCCTTCGGCAAATACTTGCGCAAGTCGAGCGCAGAGAACGCGCGGTTAGGATTGTTGAGAAACTCCTTGAAAAAACAAGCGGAGATGTCCTTGGGCATCAATTGCTCCATATAGACATTGTTGATGTCGCCATTTTGCGCAGCCCAATAAAACGCATTGGAATTCGATCCGACCAGCCCGTGCAGCGATTTCAACAAGCTGGGCATCGCGGTTGGGGAATCGATGCCGAGGCAACACAGTTGCCGGAAGTGGGCGATCTCGGCGGCGTGTTTCACGACCCTAACGAGCGCATCAGGCGCTGCGAATTCATTTGCGTGTTCATGCCGTAAAGGTACGCGCCCGGAATCCGACAATCAATATGCCAAGTGGCCTAGGTCAAAAGTTGTAAGCGAATGGACGTCGCGCGATAACAGACAAGGCTACACCGAGCAATCGGCGAGATAATTGTGAATTTGCGGTATTTGGAGGATGTGACATCAGAGGTCATATTCGGCCATAAGTGTAAATTGCATTGTGCGCTGCAAGAGGGCAGTTGCAGGGCTAAAGCCGACGTTCGTGAAAGTTGCCGAAATCAGCTGCAGCTCGATCTGCGAGTGATCGTCAATGCAGCTAGGCCAACGAGTAGCAGTAACAATCCTGTCGGTTCCGGAACTGCGGGTGGGTCGGGCGGGAACACGGGATCGGGCCCAGCATCGCAATTCGAACCAATAACCACATTGTCGCCAGTCCCGCCGGAAAGACAATTGATACCGGGCCCGCCGATCAAGATGTCATCATTTGCGCCACCGTACATAAACTCACGGCTTGCGCCACCAAACATTGCATCGGCTCCATCACCGCCAAGCACGATGAACGTGAGGGCAGGAATGTCGGGTAATGTAGACATGTCCAAAACATCTTCTCCACCAAGCAAATCGATGCGAATTATCGTTAGGCCCAAGATCGGGCACTCCCTGATAACATTACCAACATCAGTACACCCTGGCGTAGCGCCGCTGAACAATGGGGCAACGAATGAAAGCGTTAAATTCGTCGTATCGTAAGCTACGAACACTGCATCATCGCCGTTTTCAGCAAAGAGCGTAAGTATGCTGCCATTAATACTAATCGTTGATGCATTGACGGACTGCGTAACAATCAGCAAACCCCATAGCGCGAGGGCAACCAATCGACGGAAAATACTCTTACGCGAATTCATACAACCTCCTTAGATTCTATTGCCGACGATGGCATTTAAAAATATTAAATGTTAGTACGCGTCGCGCCGCGAAATACCCACAAACTTCTCGCGAATCGCAGACACGATATGGCTGAGAAACTGACCATGAACTATCCGTAATCCCCCAATTAATTGAGTTGTCTGCATGTGTTTTTCGCGGCGAATTACATGCAATAAAGATGCCAGTATTTCTAATCCGCTGAATTCGCATCGCTTAGTCGAATGCGTATTGGTTCGGTGACTTTACAGTGTAAAAAATTTCGACAATGCGTTACTCGACTACCAATAAGGGACATTGCACAACCTTGCCCGCAGCGTTAATCGTGAAGCTTCACCCTGCCAAATTTAGAGGTAGGGATTAGAGGATGCTTCTCAATTGTTAGTCATCTGATTCGACAAGATTGCATCACTCGGTAGTCGCACGATTCGCCCGCAGGTGGCATACGGCCTTGCTGGTCTGCCCGAGGTTGGTGGTGGCGCGAAAACGAACAATCCCCATTTTGTCATTCCGTACACGTGTCCCAACGGACCAATGATTGGCGGATAAGCACCGCCATCAGTCCATGGCAGTGTGGCGACGCGCGTCATGGTCTTCGCATCGAAAGTCACGAGCTCGTTCTCGCTTGCCGCAAACACGTGGTTACACGACGCAGCAACGCTGGCGATGCTGCGTCCGCTAAGCTGCGTTTCATGCGCAACCGCGCCGCCACTAAGCACTGAGATCCAGTTGCCGCTGACAATCGCGATGCGTCCATCCGCCATGCGTGTCGGTGTGGCTGAAATAGGGTAGTAGCCGGAAAGCACGATGGAGTCGCGCTCGAACTTAACGTAGCCGTCAGCTGTGCCGACCACGGCAATGACGTTCGGCAGCGCCATGGGGGCCGAGCTATGCCGATCCGGTTGGCCAGGATCGCGAAAGCGATAAATCTCTTCAAAACCTGTGCTGGGATCGAACTTAAGCGCGACCGTGCTGCTTACGTTGTCCGCCATCCATATCCAGGGCGAGCCGCCGGAATTTGGCACGATGGCGACGCCGGGCATCGGAGGAACTATCCAAGGGGGAATGGTCACTGAAAAAGAAAAAGTAAAAAAGGATTCAAGCGCTTCCATGATCGGGCTGTAACCCATCAGATCGTAAACGCGGTGGTTGACTCGATGATCAGCGAGCACGGCACCGCTGAGGGCGTTGAACGCCAATAGATGTATCGCGAAGCCGCCTGGCGTGGCGACGTAAACGGGCACCATAACGACCTCAATGTTATCGTAGCGCCAGATGTTAGGGGGTGCCGAAGTCAAGCCTCGAGTCATCCATTCCGATTGCGTCGGGAAGTGAACGGGGAACGGCGCCGCGAACAGCCATGCGCCACCGGCGCTGAACTTGTGCAGTATGGAGATGCCGCGTGTAGCATTCCCTCCGCCATGGAGTGGAACCGACAAGCTGCGGCCTGATACAACGTAGATGGAACCATCGGCGCCGATCACCGGGGAGGCCATGATAACTCCATCGGAACTACCGAGTTGCCTCTTCCAGTACGGCGTTCCATCGGCGTGCAAGGCGATCAACTCACCCTCGAGATTGCCGATGTAAACGGTGCCATCGGGCGCGGTAACCGGGTTCGCGCCGGGCGCAACGGTGCCGACATTTGCGAAACCAATTTGATTCTCGAACACTGCCGGAGCTGTCGCAACCTGAGCAAAGCCCGTGTTGTCCACATTGCCGTGCGCACTAGTCCAAGCGCCATAACACCAGCTACTTAAAGTGCAAATTGCGATTGCGCAGATGAGATGCAGTCTGTTCATAATGGTATCCCTGTCATCAATGTGGTCGTGACGCGAAGTTGAATTCCGGCCATCGTGTGGCGAGTCTCGGCGCACCGCGAGTCTTATAAAATCATAAGCGCCTTGGCCTTGAAGTAAATTGGCCAGAAGTTATAGGCCGAACGGCCTAGGAATTAGGCGCATCAGAAATTACGGGTAGCGCCACGCCATGAGTTCACGTCGCGGCACCGATGCCCTAAGCTAGACTGACGCTCAGACAGGAACGCAGGAGGTTGTTAAATGCGAGTTCGAAATTCCCTTTTGCAACTGGTAGGGCTGAAGACTAACACTTGCCGTTATTTGCCAGTGTCCGCCGACGAACCTGGTCCGTTTTGTCAGCTTCGTGGGAAATCGTTGGACAACGCGGAAGTGTAAACACGCGCGACCCAGCGCTGTGTTCTATCGGTAATCGAAGGTCGGGATTCCGGCTGGACTAGATGTTCGCTTCCGCAATGCACAAGGTCGCTTTGAGTCGATATTTTCCAATCACGCATTTTGGGCGGATGACCGTTTTACTAGCGCAACCGGAAATATTCACCAAGAATTTTAACGATGCAGATTTAGGTTCGATTTTCCTTCTGGTGCCAGATGCGAAGAATGACAATCGTCTCATCCAACAGAAGATAACGTGCGATGTAAGCCCCTGTTACCCAGTCCCGGATTTCTTCTGGCGCCCAGACGTCTGCAGACTGGCGCACGCGCCGGCCCATACGCGGGAATTGCTTTAACCGTTTGATCCCATCGCGTAGCGATTTAGACAGACGCCGCGCTGCCAACGGATTCTGCTCGGCGACAAAATCATGCAGTCGCCGTAAATCAGCCACCGCTTCAGGCGAGTAAACGAGCTTCAACGTGGTGGTGGCAGTTCTTTGTCAGTGCCCCAGCTTGCAATCCATTTATCGACCGTATCTCCGTCGATCAGCTTCCCGGCCCGCACGGAATCGAGTGCTTTGAGCGTTTCTCTCCAACGCTGCGCATCGCCTTCCGCGCGTTCAACGTAGTCGCGCAGCGCCTCGTTGATAATCCAAGATTTGCTGCGTTGCAGCTTAGCGGCAAGCTCTTCAACGCGATCGGAGAGATCTTCGGGAAGTCGAACACTGGTGATTGACATGATTCTCAATAGGTACGATGTATTACAAAGTAGTTTACTTAATCTAATCGGGCTGGGCAAGACGGGAATGAGCGAACGATACACCACCCACGCACCAGTTTGGATTTGACGGCAGCCCAATGACCCCGCGTACCCGATCTGGATAGGAAACTGGCCATTAAGTTTTAGACCTAACCCAACGCGTACTTAAAAAATTGAATTAACGCAATGGGTCGCGACCGCCTATCAAATCAAGTCGCTATTGCTAGCATTAATTGGTATTGCCACGCAGCCCCAAAACATCCTGCATATCAAAGAGGCCATTGCTTTTACTTGCGAGGAATCTTGCCGCGCGCAGCGCGCCTTGCGCAAACGTCGCGCGGCTCGATGCCTTGTGGGAAATTTCGATGCGTTCGCCTATGCCCGCGAACATGACGGTGTGGTCGCCGACGATGTCGCCACCGCGTAGGGTGGCAAAGCCGATGGTCGACGATTTTCGTTCGCCGGTGACGCCTTCGCGGCCATAGACGGCGCATTCTTTGAGATCGCGGCCCAGCGCTTGCGCGACGACTTCACCCATGCGCAATGCCGTTCCCGATGGCGCATCGACCTTGTGGCGGTGATGGGATTCGACGATCTCGATGTCATAACCTTCCGCTAATACCCGCGCCGCCATATCCAATAATTTCAAGCAGACGTTAACGCCCACGCTCATATTCGGCGCGAACACGATCGCGGTATCACGGCTTGCGTCTTCGATTAGTTTTTTCTGTTCCGCTGAAAAACCCGTGGTTCCGATGACCAGTTTGGTTTTGTTTGCGCGGCATATTTTTAAGTATTCGAGCGTGCCTTCCGGTCGCGTGAAATCGATCAACACATCGCCAGCCTTAAGCGTGCTGGCGGGCTTGTCGCTTATGGTTACGCCGGTGGTCACGCCCATCGCCTCCCCGGCATCGCGGCCGAGGGCTGGGCTGCCGGCGATTTCCAGCGCTGCCGATAGTTTTAGATCATCCGCCTGCTGCACCAGCTCGATCAGCGTGCGGCCCATGCGCCCGCCGCTGCCGGCGATACAAACATTGAGGGGCATTATTTGTTGTCCGGGGCCGGCGCCGCGTCGGGCGCTGGCGCTGCGGCGTCATCCGCCGCGGGCTCTGACGCAGGCGCTACGGGAGCGGGCTCCTCGGGCGCGGCCATGGGCGCTAACGCGGGCACATCGTCGCCGACCAAGCGCGCTAGTTTTTCTTCTTCGAAAATTAGCGTGACATGTTTTTGCTCGGAGATGCGGCCGCGCTTGTTTAAATAATGCACATAGTCCCAACGATTGGCGTGAAATATATCGTTCAATAGCGGTGTACCGAGCACTTGCACCGCTTGATTTTTCGTCATGCCCGCCTGAAGTTTGGCAAGCGATTCGCTTTCGACGATGTTACCCTGTTGAATAGGCAACTTATAAGGCGTGAGGTAAGTGCACGCAGTGGCGAACAGGGCCACGCCTACCCACACTAGCCGTTGCAAAATGTGATTTGCCATAGTGATCTCGCGCATCGGCGAGTAAAGTCATCGAATGTCGCATTATAATGGTGAAAACTTGCGGAAGCGACGATCATGAGTGAACCTAAAGATCTGAAGGACATGGGACTGAAGGCCACGTTACCGCGGCTCAAGATCCTCGACCTATTCGAAAATACCGATGTGCGGCATCTCACCGCCGAGGATGTTTATCGCCTGCTGATGAAAGAAGGCATGGACATCGGCCTTGCGACCATCTATCGCGTGTTGACGCAATTCGAGCAAGCGGGTTTGTTGGTGCGCCATCATTTCGAGAGCGGCAAGGCGGTTTACGAATTGAATCAGGGCGGTCACCACGATCACTTAGTTTGTCTGCAATGCGGCCGAGTGGAAGAATTTTTCGACGAGGAGATCGAGCGCCGTCAGAGAAAAATCGCCAAGGACCGCGGCTTCGAAATTCACGATCACTCGTTGCATCTGTATGCGGATTGCACCAAGACCGGTTGCCCTTACCGCAATCCGTAGAGCGTGGGCGAGAAGACCACCATGAAGTTCATCAGCAGGCAATCCGTCGCGTTGTTCGGCATTGTGATCGCGGTGCTGCTGATCGTCGCGGCGAATTTCGCCGGCGCGCGGGATTCCGATAAAGGACTAAGCCGAGAAAATCAAGACACAGTGGCTGTCAGCGCGCTGCCGCCGGAAGGCCAGATAACGCTGCAACTCATCAAGAAAAACGGGCCGTTTCCCTATCGTAAAGACGGCTCGACCTTCGGTAATCGCGAGCGGCTGTTGCCGCGTCAGCAACGCGGTTACTACAAGGAATACACTGTTAAGACGCCCGGCGTGCAGCATCGAGGCGCGCGCCGCATTGTCGCCGGTGTTCCCGGCGAATACTATTACACTAGTGATCACTACAATTCCTTTAAACGTATTGTGGAGTAGAGGTTCCTGAACCATGAAATCCTTCAGCACGCTGTTGGAAGACCACACCCGGCCCGGCGTTTATTTGCTCAAAGTCATGCCGCCCGTTAAGGAAATGGAGAAACAAACCACGGCGAAGGGCTTCGCTTTTTTTCACATCGAAGGTCAAAAAATCGAGAAGAAGGAACAGTTCCTCAACCATGCCGCGCTGGTGATGCATTTTCCGGAAACGTTCGGCAACAACTGGGACGCGTTTGAAGACTGCCTGACCGACCTCTCCTGGATGGACGATGACAAAGCAGAGAACGGCTACGTGATCCTGTTCGATCACTTCGAATCGTTTGCCGATCATCATGAAAGCCAACTCGAAACCGTGGTCGAGATCTTCCAGTCCGCGACCGAATATTGGCACGATCAAGGCAAGGCGATGTTCGTTTTGCTTCACGGTAAAGGTGGCAAGGAACTCGAGCTGCAAACAATTTAAGCCATCAGGCATCGGCCTGAGAGCCGCATGGATATTGGCTCTCAGGACATGCCACGCCACGAGGCAAGCTGGGACTTGGCTTCTGGCGCGATAAGCGTTGTAAAGCCCGCTCAAAAATTCTCTCGCTTTAACTGGTGTGGCTCACGTATAGTGCGCGTGGTGCGATGCAGCATGGCTGTTTTTCCTGGCTCCCAGGGATAACGAAGCAAGCTGTAGTCGCAAGTTGTCGCTTCTCGTCCCGACCCTTTTCGCAAGCCTCTTAGCACTTTTCCATAGGCAACGCATCGCGGCACAAAGGTTTGGCGCCGATATTCGATGTGTTGTCGTCTTCCGTGCACACGTAACGGTCGCGACTCTTTTTTCTCGTTAATCGAGAAACATTGCCGCTGGAACGAAACGCTGTGCGGCGAATTAAAAGGAAACCCATGAGTTTTTCGGATTTAGGTTTAGATCCTGCAATTTTGTTGGCGCTGAATAGCGTCGGTTACGAACAACCCACTCCCGTCCAAGCTAAGACCATCCCCGCCGCGCTGGCCGGGCAAGATCTGTTGGTCTCATCGTTCACGGGCAGCGGCAAAACGGCGGCGTTCTTGCTGCCCGGCTTGACGCGTCTAACTAAGCCTTCCGCCGTTCAAGGAAGAGGCCCAAGAATTTTGGTGCTCACGCCCACGCGCGAACTGGCGCTGCAAGTGGAAAAAGCCGCACGCACCTATGGCGCAAAATTACCGCGACTGAAAGTCGCGTGCCTAGTCGGCGGCATGCCCTACCCTTTGCAATTGAAACAACTTCAGGCGCCGGTTGATATCGTCGTCGCCACACCGGGCCGCTTGCTCGATCATCTGGAACGCGGCCGCATCGATTTCAAACGCCTGGAAGTGCTGGTGCTGGACGAAGCCGATCGCATGTTGGACATGGGCTTCATCGATGACATCGAAACCATCGTCGGCCGCACGCCGGACACGCGCCAAACGTTGCTCTTCTCCGCCACTTTGGACGGCGTGGTCGGTAGCCTGGCGAAAAAGCTCACGCGCAATGCCCAACGCATAGAGATCGCGTCCACGCCTGAGCTCAAAGCCCACATCGATCAACGCATGATGTTTGCCGACAGCTTGTCGCACAAGAATAAGTTACTCGACCATTTGCTGCGCGATGTGAACATCGATCAAGCGCTGGTTTTCACGGCAACCAAGAAGAGCGCCGACGAACTTTCCGACAGCTTGCGCGAGCTAGGTTTCTTGGCCAATGCGCTGCATGGCGACATGAGCCAAGGCCAACGTAACCGCACGCTGAAAGGCTTACGCGATGGCCGCACGCGCGTGCTGGTCGCGACCGATGTTGCAGCGCGCGGAATCGATGTCGCCGGCATCAGCCACGTCATCAACTTCGACGCGCCGCGTCAAGCGGAAGATTATGTTCACCGCATCGGCCGCACCGGCCGCGCGGGACGCAGCGGCATGGCCGTTACCCTGATCAACCCGAGCGAGCGCCGCCTGGTGCGCGACATCGAGCGCTACACCGGCCAGACCGTGCAGGTCGACACCATCCCCGGCTTGGAACCGAAGGCGCGCGAGGAAAGATCGCCACGCAATTCGCGGCCGCCCGCACGCGGGCGTAGTAACAGCGAACACCGAACCGCAGCCAAGCCCGATGGGTATCGCGGCGGAAAACTCAATCCGAGCGGCTCCTATGGCACGGCGCACCGCGCCGACCGGGAAGGAAGTCCCGCGCGGCGCCGTTCCTTTAACTATTAAACTTAGAAATAGCGATCAAGCGGAAACTTTGCCGTAGGAAATACACTGCATTGAAATGCTGATTTTGAGTTAAAACCCGCGTCGATTTTTAACCGATGGGTTAATTCGAAAAGGCTACCTTCGGGTAGCCTTTTTTTATTTCAATTTCATAAGATTAACGAACTGAAGTGTAAAGAAAATCGACATTTTTTGTATCATGAAATATCTTTTTACTGAATTATTTTGCGATTTTTAATCAATTATTAAAATATTAACCATAAAAATCAATGAATTATTAAAAAACATCACGTGAATTTTGTTCAGCAAAAAAATCGACATTTGCGGCCGAACGACATTATCCTTATAAGATATTGATTAATATATATTTAATTTATAAAACGGGCGAACGCAAACGTCTTATACATCATTACAGACCAAACAAAAACAAATCCGAAAATCGTTATTTAATATTTATAATCAATTGTTTGCATTAACATCGCTAAACCACCTGGCGTGGCATGAAATCTGCTTGTAATTTTTATTGAATAAGAGCAGAATTGCCACATACTAATTCGAAGAATATCGGACCTTAAGGGCCCAGCCGCCCTCGGATGCAGCGCTTGGCAGACAGCTAGTTCAACACCCCTAAGGTCGCGAACCGGATGTCTGCCATTTTTTTGCACGAGAGAAAAACCGACCCTCCACAACCAGATTCACGCCAGCAGCAACGCGGCGGCGACGTTTCGTCCCTCTTCCAACAGAATGTTGTAAGTCCGGCACGCGGCAAAGGTGTCCATGACTTCAAAACCGACCTTTGCGGCGATCAGCCCCTTTAATGCGGAAGGTTTTGGAAATCGAATGCGGCTTCCCGAACCGATCAAAACAATCTGCGGCGCAAGCTCAATTACCAGAGCGAGATCGGATTCACCCAACTCAGATTCGGAATTCGCCGGCCAATCAGGAATAACGGTTTTGGCCGTGACGATGAGATTGTGTTCGTGGCGCTGGCCATTGATTAAAACGTAACCGCTGCCGTAACCGGTGATCACGTTCTGGTTTGGGGACTGCGCAAGATGAAGCTTCACGGGACCGCCGCGGATGATTTAGACGAGATTCATCATATCGTTTTCTGGGCTTCGATCCCATCGCCGTGCATTGCTGCCCGGAATAAATCATGGGGTCTTGCAATGACTAGGAGAGAAAAACTTGTCATTCCCGCGCAGGCGGGAATCCATGAGGCATTTGGAATTGCAACGGCACTATGGATTCCCGCCTGCGCGGGAATGACAAACGGGGGCCAGTACCAACGCGCTTTCTGGCGCAAGTCCTTCGACATAGCTGCGGTTGTTATAATTGCTGCATTTACGATTGCACAAACGATCATGAAAGCACGGATTAAATGGGTGGAAGGCGTGTCCTTCCTCGGCGAATCGGAAAGCGGCCACGCGATGCTGATGGACGGTGCGCCGGAAGCGGGCGGGCGCAACCTTGGCATGCGGCCGATGGAAACCGTGTTGATCGGCGCCGGCGGCTGTACCACGTTCGATGTGATCTTCATCCTCAAGAAAGCTCGGCAGCAGGTTACGGACTGCGTAGTGGAAATCGACGCCGAGCGCGCGCCGACCGATCCTAAGATCTTCACCAAGATTCACTTTCACTTTATCGTCACCGGAAAGAATCTTAATCCGACCCAAGTGGAACGAGCGATCAATCTCTCCGCGGAAAAATATTGCTCCGCCTCCATCATGCTCGGTAAGACTGCCGAAATGACGCACGATTTCGAGATTCGCGAGACGCCATGAGCATCACCGTGCAAGATGCGCTGAATCGTCTGATCGATCAGAACGAATTGTTCTTCGACGAAATGCTCGAGATCATGGGACAAATTATGCGCGGCGAAGTGTCTCCCGTGCAGACGGCAGCGATCCTCATGGGACTGCGCGTCAAAGGCGAGACCATAGGCGAAATTGCCGCGTCGGCACAAGTATTGCGCGAGCTCTCCACCAAAGTCGAACCGAAAGACCGCAATCATTTGGTCGACACCTGCGGCACCGGCGGCGATCGGCAGCACACGTTTAATATTTCCACCACGGCGGCGTTCGTCACCGCTGCGGCGGGCGCGAAGGTCGCGAAGCATGGCGGCCGCTCGGTGTCTTCGTCGAGCGGCAGCGCCGATGTACTCGAAGCACTAGGCATCAACATCATGCTGACGCCGGAACAAGTGGCGCGCTGCATCGATCAAGTGGGCATCGGCTTCATGTTCGCGCCGAATTTTCACCATGCCATGAAGCACGCGGCGCCGATCCGCAAGGACCTCGGCGTGCGCACGATCTTCAACATCCTCGGCCCGCTGATCAATCCCGCGATGGCGCCGAATCAGGTGATGGGCGTGTTTCATCCGGACCTGGTCGGCATTCAGGCGCGAGTGCTGAAACAACTCGGCAGCCGTCACGTGATGATCGTTCACGGCCTCGACGGTCTCGATGAGATATCCCTGAGCGGGCCCACCATAATTTCGGAATTGAAGGACGGCCACGTCAATGAATATCAAATCGAGCCGGTGATGTTCGGCCTGAAGACGGTGCCGACGCAGGCGCTGCGTGCCAGCGACGCGGACGAAGCGAAAATGATTTTGTTGCAAGTGCTCGATAACGAACCGGGCCCCGCGCGCGACATCGTCGCGCTGAATGCCGGCGCGGCGATTTACGTTTCCGGCCTGACGTTGAGCTTGAAAGATGGCATTACCAAGGCGCTGGAGGTTTTGGATTCCGGCGCGGCGAAACAAAAGCTGGACCAGCTTGTAATGATGAGCCAATCGTTCAATAGTTAAGGAAGCTCTGATTTATTTCGAGTTCTAAGCAAGACAAGGCGCGAACAAAAAATATCGACGCCGCATATTGATGATATGTAAGGAGATGTTTTTTGTGAGCAACGCAGTATTGCAACGAAATCGGAATAAATCAGAGCTTCCCTGATATGTCTGACATTTTGAACAATATCCTCGCGGTGAAAGCGGAAGAAATTCGCGCCGCACAACTGGAAAAATCCCTGGCTGCAATTCGTCGCGAAGCGGAAGCAATGCCAAGCGCACGCGATTTTGTCGGTGCGTTAAAAACAAAAATCGCGCAAGGCAAATCCGCCGTCATCGCCGAAGTCAAAAAAGCCAGCCCAAGCAAAGGCGTATTACGTGAACATTTTATTCCCGCGGAAATCGCCAAAAGTTATGCACAACACGGCGCGGCCTGTTTGTCCGTGCTGACCGATCGACAATTTTTTCAAGGCAATGTCGAGTATTTGCAACAAGCCCGCGCCGCGTGCGAATTGCCCGTACTGCGCAAAGATTTCATGGTCGACGACTATCAAGTCTACGAAGCCCGCGCCATAGGCGCCGATTGCATCTTGCTGATCGTCGCCGCGCTGGATTTTCCGCGCATGCAGTCACTGGAAACCATCGCGTTATCCCTCGGCATGGCGGTGCTGGTGGAAGTTCATAACCGTGACGAACTGAATTCCGCGCTGCGGCTGAAGACACCACTGGTCGGCATTAACAACAGAAACCTGCGCACGTTCGCCACCGATCTTAATACCACGCTCGAACTCATTCGCGACATTCCAAGCGACCGCCACATCATCACCGAAAGCGGCATCCTCGCGAAAAGCGACGTGGCGCTGATGCGCGATCACAATGTCAATACGTTTCTGGTCGGCGAAGCATTCATGCGCGCCGAAAATCCCGGCGCCGCACTCGAAGTATTATTCTCATAGCACCGAGCCAGCAGCCAATACCAGCTTGCCGCGTGGCAAGGCATAGCCTGCGAGGCAATATCCACGCGCCTTCCAGCCATGCTAATCAAAATAACAAACCACGTCATTTGCCCCGCACCGAGCAAGCCTCTATAATTCAAGCCGTTGCTGACGTAGCTCAGTTGGTAGAGCAACTGATTCGTAATCAGTAGGTCGGAGGTTCGACTCCTCTCGTCAGCACCAACAAATCAGTAGTTTGTAGATACTCCGTTTACCTCCACGTAATTTAGTAAGGTCTAAGTAAGGTAAGCCAACGATTGCCGCGCGCAACGTCGAACCGGTCAAGACCCGCCTGGTAGGTTCGCGAATCCCGAAGGGCGCCCCGTTTGTGCCTTTCACGTTCGAGGATTGAATTTCGAAGCAGAGTTTTCCCGACGTCCGGCGAGGGAAAGTGCATTTGAGGAGAGCCGTCGGTCGAGTCAAACAGCCGTTGGTTGCTGACGTTTGGGGTGCGACAAAGAACGGCTCCTCCGGCATCTTGCCCTCAGGTGCATTTGCGTATAATTTTTTATACAAATGAGTCCCTCGAATGGGCGCGATTTTTATAAAGGGTTTCGCTCATGATTTTTTTATTCCTCCTCAGCCTGCTTCATGCGTCACGACCGCGCAAACAGACTCGCGATCTGTTGAGCCCTACTCATTTTCAGAGTGTGCGATCTTCTTTCGTATGCCAAAGACGCAAAACGTACAGCACCGTTTCAGTCACTTCATAACGCAACTCGTAATCGCCGATCAGCAATCGGCGCACATTGCGCGGCGCATAGGCTTCCAGCTCAACACCGAGGAGCGGGTGCGAATGCAATAGTTTAGCTTGGACAACTAATTGCTTTACGGCTTTCTTCGCCGCGCTTTTATTAACGCGCGCGAGGAATTCATAGAGCCTAACGAGATCGCGGTGCGCGTTGGTCGTCCATTTGACTTCCATACAAGATTACGTGCGTGCGATCTTCTTCGCCCATGCTTCGACTTCGGCATGATCGACCACGCGCCCCGCATCGACGTCGACGAGTCCTTCCAAAGTAAGCTGATGGCGTTTCTCTTCGAGCGAGACCCACGCCGACAACGCTTGCTTGACGATCCATCCGCGCGGACGGTCAATTCGCTCGGCAATTTGATCGACATGCTCGGCAAGGTCGATCGGGATATGGGCTGTGAGGACACGTGTAGACATAGAGTTAATCCAATCCAATCAAGATGAATCAATCATAATCTTTATCTTTTTACTCGTCCAGCCGCCTAGTTTTTGCCCAAGGTCTGCTTCACGGCAATCTTTGATGGGTTGTCGAACGTCGATAAACCCTGCCGACTGAAATCGGCAATTTACAGTTTTAGGGGTAAGCCGACTATTGCGCCGCACAACGCTGTACGTCCTTCAAGGCGTTACTTGATTTGTACGGCGATTCGACGTACATTATGATTTGAATGATAAATGAGGTTCCAGATGCCAACAGCCACAACTCGTAACGCCCGCCTTGAGGCGCGTATCGCACCAAAGGCGCTTGCCCTTGTTCGCCGAGCAGCTGAATTACAAGGGCGTAGTGTCAGCGATTTCGTCGTCGCGGCGGCACACGACGCAGCGCAACGTGCGATCGAGGACGCGCAGCTGATCCGGATATCGGTTGACGAGCAACGCCGTTTTGTTGATCTCTTGCTCAATCCACCTACGCCAGCAGCCGCTTTGCGGCGTGCTCGTAAGGCACACGCCAAGCTGATCGTTGGTTAGCGGTGGCGTTTCGCCTAGAAGTTCTTCGCGCCGAACATGATCGTAAGGCTTTTTCCTGTGGTGTTGAGCCGCTTGATCGATATTTTCGTGAACAGGCGACTCAGGATATTCGCCGACGCGTAAGCGCTTGTTATGTGGCGATCGACGAAGCAACATCGGCGATTGCAGGCTACTACACGTTGGCGGCGGGCGGGGTGCCGTTGGACGAAATGCCTTCTCAACTGGCTAAGCGGCTTCCCCGTTATGCTTCCGTTCCCGTAGTGCGAATGGGCCGTCTGGCTGTCCATCAACATTACCATGGCAAGAAACTCGGGGCGGCCCTACTTTGGGATGCGGTGCTGCGTGCGACGCGATCCGAGATCGCCGCATTTGCCCTTGTCGTCGACGCCAAGAATGATGCTGCAGCGGATTTCTACCGGCATCACGGATTCGTCGCGCTCGACGTCGAGCAGCGACGTTGGCTCCTTCCGCTTGCGAATGTGACTGAAAAGAAAACGTAATTTAATCTGACAAAGCTGAACGATTTCACTTATCAAAGGCTGCCGGATTTTGTGCATGGATTGTTCGCGCCGAACGTCTGCTTTCCAATAGGCGACACGCAAAAGCGGGCGGACGCCAATATTCTGACTGCGCAGCGTTCCGCCCCTTCACTGGAAAAATCTACCCCCATTCCCATTCGAGCATGCACCGTAACTCATAGAGAAAAGCCAATTTCGTTTTCTGTAGCCATGGGTTTCGCGGTGCAAGCAAATTCTAGGGAACCCTGCCTTACCACGGCGATGCGAAAATGCTTCTCTTTTATGCCGATCACGATAATCGCCGCTCGCCAACTGCGTTATCTGTAACTCCGGCGCGGAATCAGGCATTATTTGCCCATAGTGTTTTGAGGAAGGCATGGCGATGACTGAAACGCAGGTATCCAAGTGTTATTGTATTCGCACCGGCGAGGTCGTCGGCTATCATCCCGCTAACCATACGGGAACGTTGAATCGCCGGATAAAGTGATCAAGGCAGCATGATGCAAATGGCACGGCTGTTAGGGTTGTTCGCGTTGCTGAGCGTTGCCTCGGCGAGCGCGCAAAGTTATCCCGCTAAGCCGGTACGGCTCATCGTTCCGTTCGCGGCCGGGAGTTTGACCGATAGCTTGGGGCGACTATTGGCCAAGGAACTCAGCGCCGCCTTGGGCCAGCAGTTCGTGATCGACAACAAACCCGGCGCCAGCGCAATCATCGGCGCCCAGGCGACGGCGCTGGCGCCCGCCGATGGTTATGTGCTGATGCTCACGACCAATACGCCGCAGGCCGCTAATCCAAGCCTGTTCAAAAAACTCCCCTACGATCCGGTCAAAGACTTCACGCCCATCGCCCGCATCGGTTACTACCCGTTCGTGCTGGTCGTGAATCCGAACGTGCCGGCAAAATCGGTCAAGGAATTAATTGACTACGCGCGCGCCAATCGGGGGAAACTGAATTACGCCACGTCGAGCAGCATGTCGCTGGTGTCGGCGGAAACATTTAATGTGCTGGCGCGGACCGACTTGCAGCGTGTCGGATATAAATCCAATCCGCAGGCGTTGACGGACCTAATGGGCGGAGAAATCCAGATCATGATCGGCGACTTGGGCACCAGCCAGCCCCATATCAAATCCGGTAAGTTGCGCGCGCTGGGTGTCGCAACGGCCAAGCGCACACGGCTTGCGCCAGATTTGCCGACCATCGCTGAGAGTGGCTTGGCGAATTTTGATTTAATCGGCTGGGTCGGCATCGTCGGGCCCGCAAAAATGCCGAACGATGTGGTGAAGAAACTTTACGAAACCCTCGCCAAACTCATCGCGCGGCCCGAGTTCCAAGAGCAAATGATGCGGGTCGGGTGTGAGCCGGCGGTCGCGCCGCCCGAACAATTCGGACGGTTCATCAAACAACAGATCGCCGAATGGGCACAGCGGGTGAAGGCGGCGAAGATTGAGCCGGAATAAATTGTCACAACGATGAGCGGGCCTCTGGAAGGTATCAAAGTGCTGGACATGACGACGGTTTTCATGGGGCCGCACTGCACACAAATTCTCGCCGAACATGGCGCCGATGTGATTAAGCTCGAAGCGCCGGAAGGCGACATCGTGCGCAAAATTACGCCGGCACGGCACGAGGGCATGGGCGCGCTGTTTCTGCTCGCTAATCGCGGCAAGCGCAGCATCGTGTTGGACGTCAAAAATCCTGCCGGCCGTGAAGCGGCGTTGCAGCTCGCAGCGCAATGCGATGTGTTTGTTTACAACGTGCGCCCACAAGCGATGACGCGTTTGGGCTTGAGCTACGCCGACGTCGCCGCGGTGAACCCGCGCATCGTTTACGTCGGCGCATTCGGGTACGGCCAGGATGGACCGTACGGCGCCAAGCCCGCCTATGACGATATGATACAAGCGGCGGCCGGTTTGGCGTCGCTGCCGAATCGCGTGAACGGCAGCGAGCCGCGCTATGTTCCCTGCGCGATCGTCGATCGCACCGTGGCGCTTGCAGCGGTGAATGCGGTGACGACGGCGCTATTTCATCGCGAGCGCACGGGCCAAGGCCAAGCGGTCGATGTGCCGATGTTCGAGACGATGGCGCAACTGCTGCTCGGTGAGCATTTATACGGACATGCATTCGAGCCGCCGCTCGCGGGGCTGGGTTACCCGCGCTCGCTCGCACCGGACCGGCGGCCCTACGCGACCAAGGATGGATATGTTGCCGCGCTGATCTATACCGATCGCCAGTGGTCGGCGTTCCTCGATTTTATCGGTCGCAGCGAGTTACTCAGCGATTCGCGATTTAAAGACATGGGCTGTCGCACAAAAAACGTGAAAGAAGTGTATGCCTTCGTTGCCGAAACATTGCAGACGCGCACGACGAGCGCCTGGCTGGAAATCTTCGACCGCGCCGATATTCCGGCGATGCCCATGCAAACGCTGGAAAGTTTGATCGACGATGCCCATTTGCGTTCGGTCAAATTGTTCGAGTTGGCCGAGCATCCCAGCGAGGGGAACATACGCCAAATGCGCAACCCGACCCGTTGGACCGCGACGCCGCTGGGCGCGATACGCCACGCGCCGCGGTTGGGTGAGCACAGCCGCGAGGTGCTGCGCGAAGTCGGCTATAGCGAAAGTAAAATCGATGAGCTATTGCAATCGGGTGTAACGGCGGAACCATGACCGGCTTTACACTGACCGACGAACAACTTTCCCTTTGCGCCGACGTGCAAAAACTCTGCGCGCAATTCGGCGATGACTATTGGCTCGCCAAAGATAAAGCAGCGCAGTTTCCTCACGAATTTCATCGTGCATTCGCCGATGGCGGCTGGCTCGGCATCGCCATGCCGGAACGTTACGGCGGCGCAGGGCTGGGCATTGTCGAAGCCGCACTGATGATGCAAACCGTCGCCGCATCCGGCGCAGCCATGAGCGGCGCATCGGCGATCCACATGAATATTTTCGGGCTGAATCCGGTGGTGGTGTTCGGCAGCGAAGAACAGAAACAGCGTTGGCTGCCGCCGCTGATCGCGGGTCGCGAAAAAGCGTGCTTCGCCGTGACCGAACCCAACACCGGACTCGACACAACCCATTTGCAAACCAAGGCCATTCTAAATGGCGATCGCTATTTGCTTTCCGGCGCGAAAGTGTGGATTTCGACTGCACAGGTCGCACAAAAAATGTTGATCCTCGCGCGCACAACGCCGATTGAAAACGTCGCAAAGCCCAGCCTCGGCTTGAGCTTGTTTTATACCGATCTTGATCGCCGCTATGTTGAGGTTCGTGAAATTCCCAAAATGGGGCGCCACGCAGTGGACTCCAATCAACTGTTTATTGATGCGCTGCCTGTGCCTATGGCCGATCGCATCGGCGAAGAAGGCCGCGGCTTCGAATATCTGTTGCACGGCCTCAACCCCGAGCGAACTTTAGTCGGCGCGGAAGCGGTCGGCATCGGCCGCGCGGCACTGCAACGGGCGGCGAGTTATGCCAAGGAACGCATCGTGTTCGGCCGGCCCATAGGCCAAAACCAAAGCATCCAACATCCGCTCGCCGAATGTTGGATGGAACTCGAAGCGGCGAATCTGATGGTGCTAAAAGCCGCATCACTCTACGACGCGGGGCTACTCTGCGGCGCCGAATCCAACGCGGCGAAATACCTCGGCGCCGAAGCGGGATTCAACGCCTGCCAAACCGCGGTGATGACCCTCGGCGGCTATGGCTACGCTAAGGAGTATCACGTCGAGCGATATTTGCGCGAAGTGATGATCTGCCGCATCGCGCCCGTCAGCCCGCATATGATTCTGAACTATATCGCGGAGCGCGTGCTCGAATTACCGCGCTCCTATTGAAGCGGTGACATCGTTATGAGCAAAGCATTCACTAAAGAAAACGACGACGCGCCGGAAGACGACGAAGACGAAGGCATTGCCGCATTGCCTATAGGCAGCAAGAACTACATGACGCCTTCCGGGCACACGAGCATGCGCGCCGAATTCGATCGACTTTGGAAAAGCGAGCGGCCGAAGCTGGTGGAGACGATACACTGGGCCGCCTCGAATGGCGACCGCTCGGAGAACGGCGATTACATCTACGGCAAACGCCGGCTGCGCGAAATCGATCGGCGGCTGCGTTACTTGGGCAAGCGGTTGGAGAACGCCGAAGTCGTCGATCCCGCGCTGCGTGAAGATACGGATCAGATTTTTTTTGGCGCGACCGTGACGGTTGTCGACGATCAAAACGCCGAAGCAACCTACACCATCGTCGGCATCGATGAAGCCGACCCCGGTAAAAACCATATTTCGTGGATATCGCCGATGGCCCGCTCGCTGTTAAAAGCGCGCGAAGGCGATAGTGTCGTTCTCATGACGCCGGCCGGTCGGCGGGAACTGCAGATTTTGGACGTGCGATACGCAACGGTTTAGAAAAAATTATCAAACGTAGAGTGCGCAACGCGCACCGATCAAACAAATCTGCGTGCGCGTTGCGCACCTTACGACTACAGCATCGCCACAAGCCGCTTCCAGCTTGCCTCGTGGCATGGCATGTCTTGATAAGCACTATCCATGCGCATCCCAGGCCATCGACTTCAAAACTATTAGAGCAATTCCGGTGAAATCACCGCGTGTAACAACGTCTCCATTTCCATTCCTTCGCCGCGAGTGCGAAACCACCATATCGCGCCTTTTTTGATCTGCCCATCCGCCTCTTTTCCCGTCAAGAGTAACGATGCGATACGACCGAGCGTGGGTTGATGGGCGACGATAATAGTGGTGCCTTCGCCCTCCGGCCATCCCGCGATATTGATCACATCGAGAGGGGTTGCGCCGACGGCGATATCGGGCGAGATTTCGAATTCGTTCACCAAAGCTTGAGCGGTTTGCTGTGCGCGCAGCGCCGTGCTCGCGACCACGCGCACGCGCCCTTTCACGTGCTCGCGCAACCACTTTGCCATCGCGCGCGCCTGCCGCCTGCCGCGAGCGGTAAGAACGCGAGCATCGTCGGGCGCGGTGTTTTCCGCTTCGGCGTGGCGCCATAAAATCATATCCATACTAAGGAACCCCTAATTCACCAAAACTTTTGCTGTTCAAGAAATCGGGCATGGGCTTGCGGCAAATGAGCCAGATGACCATGGGTCACGCCTGATACCCAGGTCTGTACGATCGCCTGGGCATCTTTGCCTTTTTCATTTGCTAGCAGAGACAAAATACTCTTCGTCGTCGCAGCGTCGTTCAGCACACCGAGTATGGTCTGCAGATTCGCCAGTTCTTGAATGTAGGGCTTGCTGCGCTTCGCCGGAAACAGGGGCGAGAAAAATTCTGCCGCATAGCGCAAGCGCTTGCCGCTGATGCGTACCCGATGCCGTTCTTCGGCGCTGAGTTCCATCAGATGGTGAGCGCGCCGGATGAGTTGTTTGCGATGGCGTTTCAGCGCGTTATTGGCAAACTCGGCTAACTTAACGCTGCCACCGTTAGCCGTATCGCTCACCGGATGAGATAGGGCGATTAGCCAAGCACCGATGTCGAGCAGCAAGCGTTGGTAGCGCACCGATTGCACGGCTGCGCGACTTGCTGCCGACGCGACATCTCGTCGCGCAACGATATCGTCGCGAACCTGTGTAAGACCTGGATGCTGTGGCCACGCAGCTATCACCGGTGGCAGGGTTTCTTCCAGGAAAACATCGAAGTCCCGGGTCGTGCCTAGTTGCGTGCCCAACCAACGCAATTCATCGATAATCGCATTCATTCGCTCGGCGTCGAGATGGTCGGCAAATAAACGGATCGCGGTACGCAGGCGGCGGATAGCGACACGCATTTGATGCAGATATTCGCTATCCTCCGCGGCAACGCACCCCGCTTCGTTGGCCATCAAGTGATCCATGCACGCGGTCGCGATTGCGACAAAACCTTGTTGTGCGGTCATGTGCTTATCGAGCGCGGCCTGAGGCGCCTTCGAGGGCTTGGTTACCGTGCCGAGCGCGAGTGCGAAGCCACGTGCGGCCTTGCTGTCTCGCGCTAGCTTCAGCGGCACATGTTCCAGCAGCGAGCGAACGAAATCGAATAGCGCGGCAGCGTTGCCGGCGATCATCTCAAGTTCCAATTCAGCGATCGTCGCTTCATGGCTACCGGCGATAATCTTGCCGCGATCGACGGCAAACTCGCATTGGGTGCCATCGCTAAACTGCAACACACGGCTGAGCCGATTGAAATCGGTGTTGAACACTGGCTGCAAAGTCGCGTCGGCTAGGGTTTTCTGCAGCAAAGATTTAAGCTCGGCATCTTCTAGACGGCTAAAGTCGAGCGTATTCGCCGTTGTTTCGCTTTCCCACTCCGGGCGCTCGTGCAGCCCGGCGATGACGCGGCCTTCGGTCTTGATGGTTTGCAACCATTTGCCGCCGATTTGGCGCAGGCGCACGGCGATACCGCGTTCGCGCAACCGATAATCCGCGGTGTCGTAATAGGTATTTTGTAGCCGTCGGCCGGGAAATTTCTTCAGCGTTACCGCGTTTATCATCGGCAAGCGCAACAGCCGCCACACATCCGATTCGGCGATCTGCAGCTTGAATTCGACTTCGTTGTTCATCGCGGTATCAACGCCGTTTTGCGAGGTCGGCGATCAAGGAGTCCTGCGCTGCATAAAGCTTACCGCGGCGCGTGACTTTGCGGCGGTAATCGCCATCCGCCGACATTTCCCAAGTGTTGCGGTTATCCTTGAGGTAGGGACTCAGTCCTTCGTTGATCACGCGCCGTTTCACTGCCGCATCCAAGATCGGGATAGCGACTTCGATACGGCGAAAAAAGTTACGCTCCATCCAATCGGCACTGGAGACGTAGACGTCGGCTAGCTTGTTGTTGTGGAAATAATAAATGCGCGTGTGCTCGAGAAATCGGCCCAGGATCGAGCGCACGCGAATATTCTCAGACAGTCCAGGTACACCGGGCCGCAGCGTACAGACGCCGCGAACGATGAGGTCGATTTTCACACCGGCTTGCGACGCTGCGTATAACGCCTTGATAACCTTAGGCTCCGTCAGTTGATTGAGCTTGGCAATGATCTTCGCCGGTTTGCCTTCGGCGGCGTGCCTGGCTTCCTGCTCGATGGCTTTGATGACGCGGGTATGCAAATTAAACGGTGCTTGCCATAGGTGATGCAGTTTGCTCGCCTTGCCGAGACCGGTGAGTTGCATGAACACTTCATTCACGTCCGCGCACATCTCGTCGTTGCAGGTGAGTAAGCCAAAATCCGTATAGAGCTTCGAGGTGCGTGCATGATAATTGCCGGTGCCCAAATGGACATAGCGTTTCAGCAACCCTTCCTCGCGCCGCACCACCATCGCCATTTTGGCATGGGTTTTATAGCCGAACACGCCGTAGACCACATGGGCGCCGACCTCCTCCAGGCGCGCCGCCCAGTTGATGTTCGCCTCCTCGTCAAATCGCGCCAGTAACTCCACCACCACTGTCACTTCCTTGCCACGCGCCGATGCGGCGATCAGCGCTTCGATCAGATCCGATGCGCGCCCGGCGCGGTACACCGTTTGTTTGATGGCGACGACATGGGGATCGGACGCCGCCTGTTGGATGAATTCCACCACCGGCGCAAAGGACTGGAACGGATGGTGCAAAAGAATATCGCCTTTGCGAATCGAAGCGAAGATATCGTTCGCCTTGGTTATTTCCGAAGGCAACCCTTGGACAAACACGGGAAACTTGAGTTCCGGCCGGTCCACCGAATCGGGAATTTGCACCAGGCGACCGAGATTCACCGGACCGTTCACGCGGTACAAGTCTTCTTGTTCCAGGCCGAACTGTTGCAGCAGAAATTCCGTCATTTCCGGCGAGCAGTTGTCGGCAACCTCGAGCCGAACCGCGTCGCCGAATTGGCGCTGCGTCAATTCCCCTTGCAACGCCAAGCGCAGGTTCTTGATGTCTTCTTCTTCCAGATCGAGTTCGCTATTGCGCGTGACTTGAAATTGAAACCACCCGGTCGCGTTCATGCCCGTAAACAGATCGTTTACGTGCTCGTGCAGGATCGACGACAAAAACACAAAGCTGTATTCCGCTCCCGCGATGTTATCGGGGAGCCGCACCAGTCGCGGCAACGCGCGCGGCGCTTGCAATACGGCCGTGCCGGAATTGCGGCCGAATGCATCTTTGCCGGTCAGCGCGACGGCGAAGTTGAGGCTCTTATTGAGCAGCTTGGGAAAAGGATGCGCCGGGTCGAGGCCGATGGGCGTCAATACCGGCATCACTTCACGCAAAAAGTAGGCTTTGATCCAGGCGCGCTGCTCTTCGGTCCATTCGGCGCGATACAGAACGTGGATGTTTTCCTGCTTAAGGGCGGGAAGAATCACGTCGTTGAACATGCGGTACATGCGCTCGACCAGGGATTGGGCAAGCGGCGCGACCAAACGAAAAGTTTCCTGCGGCGTGAGGCCGTCGGGATTCAAGGTCGGCGCGCGATAGTGCATCTGCTCCTTTAAACCGGCGACGCGAATTTCGAAGAATTCGTCCAGATTGGAATCGGCGATCGACAGGTAGCGTAATCGTTCCAGCAAAGGCACATCTTCGTCCTCCACCAAATCCAGAACCCGTTGGTTAAAGGCGAGATAGCCCAGCTCCCGGTTGAGAAATTGGGAGTCGTGTGTCATGGTAGGGAGAGACTTGGTAGACTTATTGCTCACAAGGTTAGCAGTCCATTATTACGTTTGTGTGACAGCCGAAATAAACCTGTTGCAGCCATTATTGCATGGCACAATAGCGCACCCATTGCGCCCGCTGCTCTGTGCGCGTCGCCATTGACTCTATGAATGAATTGTCTATCATCGCCGCGGTTGACCTAGGTTCCAACAGTTTTCGCCTGCAAGTTGCGCGCGTCGAAGAGGATCATATCTATCCGCTCGACTCGCTCAAAGAAACCGTGCGTTTAGCGGCGGGCCTTAATGATGATAAGTCCTTAAGCGAGGATGCTCAAGAGCGCGCGCTGACATCGCTGAAGCGTTTCGGCGAACGGCTGCGCGGCATGCCGGCGGATTCGGTGCGGGCGGTGGGCACCAATACCCTTCGAGTCGCGAAAAACTCCGACGCGTTTTTACGCAAAGCGCAAAAAGCCTTGGGCTTTCCCATCGAAGTCGTCGCCGGCCATGAGGAGGCGCGTTTGATCTACCTCGGCGTTGCCCACGGCTTGCCGCTGCGCCGCGATCGCCGCTTGGTGGTCGACATCGGCGGCGGCTCGACGGAATGCATTATCGGTCGCGGTTTCCAGCCGGTGCGGGTGGAAAGTTTGTACATGGGCTGCGTCGGTTTCAGCAGCCGCTATTTCGCTGACGGGAAGCTGTCCACAAAAGCCTTTAAAGAAGCGGAAATCGCCGCGGCAACCGAGCTTGAGACCATCGTCCACGACTTTACGCCCAACGAATGGAAAGACGCCATCGGCTCGAGCGGCACGGCGCGCGCCATCGCCGAAGTCTTGGAAGCCGCAAACATGGGCGCCAATGGCATCACGCCCAAAGGCATGGCCTGGATCAAGGACAAGCTGTTGAGCGCGGGCGATGTGCGCAAGCTGGATTTGCTCGGCCTGCGCGAAGATCGACGACCGGTGTTCGCCGGCGGCTTCGCGATTATGTCCGCCGTGTTTCGCCAGTTGCACATCGCGGCGATGCATACCACCGATTGCGGCCTGCGCGACGGCGTGCTGTGGGACATGCTCGGCCGCATTCAGCAGCGCGATGTGCGCGACACCACGGCGAAGCAATTCATGCGCCGCTACCAAATCGATCACCCACAAGCGGCGCGGGTGGAAAAATTAAGCGCTGCCTTGTTCAGTCAACTCGCCGCCCGTCACCCAAACCCGGAACACGTATTCCAGGATCTCGCCTGGGCGGCGCGGTTGCACGAGGTCGGACTGTCGATCGCCTACCCGAGCTTTCACAAGCACTCTGCCTATATTTTAGGCAATGCCGACATGCCCGGCTTTTCGAAAATGGAGCAGGCTACGCTCGCGCGTTGGGTATTGGGCAGCCGTGGCTCGCTCACCAAGCTCGCGCCGCTAATTGAAAACCCCGAGGATTGGCTGCCGGTGCTGGCATTGCGCCTCGCGGTGTTGCTGCACCGCGGCCGCATGGCGACGCGGCTGGGGGAAGTTCGCTTGGATTACACCGGAAAGGAATTCATCCTCGGTATCGACGCCGCGTGGCTGGAACGCAATCCCCTCACGGCGGCAACGGTGGAAGCGGAAGTGAAAATTTGGAAGAGCGTGAATCTGCGGCTCGAATTCGAGAACTATCACAAGCGCGACCTACTACTCGAAGAATAATTCCATTTCTCAATAGGGGAACGTTGCCCTGAGACCCGCATCAGTATTGGCTCTCAGGCCAGTCGTTAAACATTGAGTGCGGGCGCGCTCGCGAGGGCATATTTTTTTCCCATGCGTAATCTGCGAGAATAAAGCCTTGCTCGTTCGCAATCGGAATTTGAAATTCATGAAGACGCAAAGCCGGAAAAAACCGGTGGCGGAGATAAACCGCTTTCAAGCCTGTTTGAAAACACCGTTCGCCGTATTGGGCGTGCGCACCGACGGCGACTACTTGACTCACATCGAATTCTTGCCGCGTAACCATCCTCCGCTCGAACCGTTAACCCCGGCAGCGGCGCTCGCCTGCGAACAGCTCGATGCGTATGTTAAGGATCCCAATTACCGCTTCACGGTGGTTCTCAGCGTCGAAGGCACTTTGCACCAAATGGCCGTATGGCGCGCGATGCAATGTATTCCCCGCGGTGAAACGCGAACCTATGGCGAACTGGCGCGGTCGATTAAATCCGCGCCGCGCGCCGTCGGCCAGGCATGCGGCAAAAACCCGGTTCCGATCATCATCCCCTGCCATCGCATCGTCAGCAGCACCGGCATGGGCGGATTCATGGGCGCGCAAACCGGCAACCCAATCAAAATCAAGCAATGGCTGCTCGCCCATGAGCAAAGATGAAGCGCTGCTCGACACGTTTTGCGATGCCCTGTGGCTGGAACAGGGGCTAGCACGCAACACGCTGGCGAGTTATCGCAGCGATCTGATGCAATTTTCCGTTTGGCTAGTTAAGCACGGCAACAAGACCTTGGCGCAAGGAAACTCCGCCGACATTCAATCCTATCTTGCGCAACGCATCGGGCGCGATCACGCTAAACCGCGTTCCACTGCGCGTTTGCTATCGAGCCTAAAACGTTTTTATCAGTACGGCGTGCGGGAGGGCAAGATCGCCGGCGATCCGACCTTGCGCATCGCTGCACCGAAATTACCGCGCTCGCTGCCCAATAGCCTGAGCGAAACCGATGTCGAGTCGCTGTTGGCTGCACCGCGACTCGACACCCCGCTCGGCCTGCGCGATCGGGCGATGTTGGAAATGCTCTACGCCAGCGGCCTGCGGGTATCGGAACTTGTAGGGCTTAAAGTCGTGCAGGTGAGCCTAGATATGGCAGTCGTAAAAACGCTAGGCAAAGGCTCGAAAGAACGCTTAGTGCCGATCGGCGAGGAAGCGATCGCGTGGCTCACCCGGTACCTTAAAGAAGCCCGCCCCGTTTTGCTTTCCGGCAAATCGAGCGACGCGCTGTTCGTCACGGCGCGCGCCAGCGCCATGTCGCGGCAGGCATTTTGGTATTTGATCAAACGCTACGCGCTCGTCGCCGGGATCGCGATACCGATCTCGCCCCACACCTTGCGCCACGCCTTCGCCACCCATCTCATAAACCACGGCGCGGATCTGCGCGTGGTGCAGTTGCTGCTCGGCCATTCGGATATCACCACTACCCAGATTTATACCCACGTGGCGCGGGAGCGGTTGAAACAACTGCATGCCAAGCATCACCCGCGTGGATAGATTCGACAGCGCTTAACAAGGGCGTTAACATAACCGTTGTTTGTTGGCGTCATTCAAGGGCATCGGCGTGGCCGTTAAACCGCAAAATAAGATCACTGTCGCAGACTATCTGGCGCTCGAAGCTAGTAGGCCGGAGAAGCATGAATACTTCGATGGTGAAGTGTTTGCGATGGGCGGGGCGAGCGCGATTCATAATCTTATTCTGTCGAATATTATTCGTGAACTGAGCTTACAACTCAGAAAAAAACCTTGCCTGGTCTTCCCCAGCGACCTGCGCGTTAAAATCAGTCAAACGGGGCTCTATACCTACCCCGACGCAATCGTTGTTTATGATAAACCCAAACTGGAGCAACCGGGCGATACACTGCTCAATCCCACCGTGATTATCGAAGTTCTCTCGGATTCAAGTGACCTTTACGACCGCGGTAGAAAGTTCGAACACTATCGCACCCTAACCACGCTCAACGAATATCTGCTTGTCAATCAACACGCGGCAAAAATCGAACTCTACAGTCGTCAGCCGCAACAACGTTGGTTGATGTCGGCGGCGAATACCTTGAGTGAAAGTATTTCGATTCCATCCATCGACTGTACCCTGGCATTGGCGGACGTCTACGATAAGGTCGAGTGGCCGTCTGGCGATTAGTCGCGTCTAGTAGGTTCCCACGTCCTAAATTCTGAATCTGCCCTCTCATGCCAACGCTTTGCGCCGAGCGAGCCATGAACGCATTGAGTGGCTGATATACTATTTCTCATGAACGAGTTGCTGGTCGCTGTCGGTTCTTATCTGTTAGGTTCGATCTCCTTCGCTGTCATCGTCAGCCGCGTGTTCGGATTACCCGATCCACGCAGCTATGGATCAAACAATCCCGGCGCAACGAATGTGCTGCGCACCGGCAACAAACTTGCCGCTGCGTTAACCCTGCTTGGAGACGCGCTCAAAGGCTGGCTCGCCGTGGCAATAACCGCGAATGCCGCACCGGTATTGGGTCTTGGCGAGGTGCATATCGCGCTCGCGGGATTGTTTGTGTTTCTCGGCCACTTGTTTCCGGTGTTCTATCAATTCAAAGGCGGCAAAGGTGTGGCGACGGCGTTGGGCGTATTGCTCGCGTTGGATTGGCGCGTGGGTAGCGCGGCAGCGATGCTGTGGTTGCTGCTGTTTGCGCTGACGCGCACGTCATCGTTGGCTGCCCTCAGTGCGACCGCCGCGACGCCGATCGTCGCCTATTATTTTCGCGGCGGCGATCTGCGAACGGGCATGATCCTTCTACTCGCGTTGCTGGTAATTTGGCGCCACAAGAAAAACATCGCGCGCTTGCTTTCAGGGCGAGAAACTCGCGTAGGCAACTCAAAATCTTAGCACCTAAGCGTAGCGTTCTTTATACGGTTTTAAAAGAAAACGGCGGCCTCGAGCCGCCGTTTTTCCTGATAAAGAAATGTTGAGTTTTCTGTTAGGTGATCGTGCCACCGCGCGTTTCAACATAGACCGCATATAAAGATTGCGAGCCGGTCATGAACAAGCGGTTGCGTTTGCTGCCGCCGAAACAAACGTTAGAGATGATTTCCGGCATGCGGATGCGGCCGATGCGCGCGCCGTCCGGAGCAAACACGTGAACACCGTCGTAGTTGTCGCCGACCCAGCCCATGCCCGCCCACACATTGCCGTCTTCGTCGCAGCGGATGCCGTCGGCGAACCCGGTTTTGCCATCCATTTCCATGCTCGCAAACACTTTCGCGTTCTTGAGTTTCTTGCCGTCCACATCGTATACCCAGATGACGCTCTTGGCGTCTTTGTAATGAGACATGCCGGTGTCCGCGACATAGCATTTTTTGTAGTCCGGCGAAAAACATAAACCGTTGGGCTTGAACGGTTCGTCGGCGACTTTCTCAACCTTGCCCGGTTCATCGACGCGATAAATCGCTTCCTTCTGAATCGGCTGCGCACTCTTGGCGCTCGACGGCAGGCGATTACCTTCGTATTCCATCAAACTGCCGTAACCGGGATCGGTGAAGAACAGCGATCCGTCGGGCGTGACGGCGCCATCGTTGGGTGCGTTGAATTCCTGACCATTCGGCGCCTTTTCGGCGAGCACGGTGACGCCGCCATTCCATTCATAACGAATCACTTTGCGTGTGCCGTGGCAGAACGAAATCTGACGGCCCTGGAAGTCGAAGGTGTTGCCGTTGGCGTTGCCCGACGGAAAGCGATGTTGGCGCGACACGTGGCCGTCGTCTTCATTCCAGCGCAGGATCTCGTTGTTGGGAATATCGCTCCACACCAGATACCGGCCGACACCGCTCCAGGCCGGCCCCTCGGCCCACATGGTGCCGCGATAGAGGCGTACGATCGGCGTGTTGCCGAGTTTGTATTTAAAGCGCTTGTCGAGCACGATCACATCCGGCTCAGGGTAGCGCACCGGCGCGGCGCCGTCGCTGTAGCGATCGAAGTTCTGGGCAAAGGCTTCCGCGGACAATCCGGTAATTGCCGCCATTGCCGTCGCCGTGCGCAGGAATTGACGGCGGCCGACATTTTGCGGCGGTTGATATTGCTCAGAATTGAGAGGTGTTGCCAGATCGATAAACTGATGTTGCTGTATGCGTTCCATGATTCGCTCCTCCTTCACAATTAGAATGGTTAACGGCGCGACAGCTTCAGAGATCCGCAGAAAAACGCGGTGCCCATCTGCGCCGGAATCTACCGCCAGACTTGCTCGCGAATAGACACCGAAATCTACCACACCCGTCGGCGCCGTGCTGCTTATTTAAGCGCGTCGTAGTCGACGATTAACGGCGCGTGGTCGGAGAAGCGCGCATCCTTGTATATGGAGACAGCTTTCGCTGTCGCGGCAATGCCCGGTGTCGCAATTTGATAATCGATGCGCCAGCCGACATTCTTAGCCCAAGCCTGGCCGCGATTGGACCACCAGGTATATTGATCCGGCTCCTGATTGATGGTGCGAAACACGTCGATCCAACCCAATTCGTCGAACACTTGCGTTAGCCAAGCGCGTTCTTCCGGCAGAAATCCAGAATTCTTTTGGTTCGATCGCCAGTTCTTAAGATCGATTTCCCGGTGCGCGATATTCCAATCACCGCAGATGATCATCTCGCGCTTTTCCTTTTTCAACGCTTTTAGCTTCGGCAAAAATGCTTCCATAAAGGCAAACTTGGCCGCTTGCCGATCGGGCCCGCTGGATCCGGAGGGAAGGTACAGCGAAATCACGGAAAACGCGTCGAAGTCCGCACGCAAGTAGCGTCCTTCCGCGTCGATCGCTGCGATGCCTAAGCCTGTCACCAATTTGTTAGGGGGAATGCGGGTATATAGCCCTACTCCGCTATAGCCTTTCTTGTCCGCGTGGTGGAACGCGCTGTAGTAACCCGGCGGCGACTGCATGTCCGAAGTGAGGTCCACCGCCTGCGCCTTTAGTTCCTGTAGACAAATGATATCGGCGCCCTGTTTGGCAATCCACGGAAAGAGGCCTTTGGTCGCCGCAGAGCGTATTCCGTTTAAATTCAGGGAAATAACTCGCACTTACCTTCCTTATTGTTGAAATATTAATTGCAAACTATTGTAAAATTTATATAATTCTCGATTGTTACATGTTATTTTTGCTAGCCACAGTTCACGTTGCCGTTTAATAATGACCGACTTCCATGAGGAGTTTATCGCGTTCGCGGTAAAGCAAGGTGTAATTCGCTTTGGGGAGTTCAAGACTAAGGCCGGTCGGATGTCGCCCTATTTTTTTAACGCAGGATTGTTTAACGATGGGTCGTCGCTATCCGCGCTGTCAAATTATTACGCCCAGGCGATCAACGGCGCTAATATCCCATTCGATATGCTATACGGGCCTGCGTACAAGGGCATCGCCCTCGCCGCAGGCACCGCAATGGCCTTGGCAGAGAAATTCAATCGTAACGTGCCCTTTGCCTACAATCGCAAAGAAACGAAGGATCACGGCGAAGGCGGAACCATCATCGGCGCGCCGTTAAAGGGACAGGTTTTGATTATCGACGATGTGATTTCCGCCGGTACTTCGATACGAGAGTCAGTGGATCTCATCCGCTTCGAGGGCGCCAAACCCGCCGGCGTGGTGATTGCCTTGGATCGCATGGAGCGCGGTTTAAACTCCGAGCTTTCGGCGGTTCAAGAAGTCGAGCGTGAGTTTGGGATCCCGGTTATCAGCGTCGCGCGTCTCGACGATCTGGTGCAATTCCTAACGGATCATTCGCAATACCAAACGAATTTGGCGGCGGTGCTGTCTTACCGCCGGCAATATGGCGTCCTGTAAATACGTCGTGTGGCGCCTAGGACTTTGTTTCGGCTCGCTCGTGCTGCTGGGCAACAGCGTGGCCGAAACTTACAAATGGGTCGATGAAAAAGGCATCACCCACTACAGCGATACGCTTCCGCCGGACTATTCCAAGAATGCGAATACCCAGATCGATAAGCGCGGTATTGTCAAAAAGAAAACCGACCGCGCACTAACCGATGCCGAAGTCAAAGCTAAGCAGCAGGAAATCCAACGCCTCAAAGAAGAAGACACCAAAGCCAAAGAGCAAAAACGTTTGGACGAAATTATGCTCGCCACCTACGCCGCCGAAAGCGAAATCGATTTAGTGCGCGATCGATCGCTCGAGCCCTATGACGGCAAAATCTATTTGGCGCGCGAGCGCATCAAATTGCTGCAACAACAACTCATCGATCAAAACAAGCAGTTGGCGTTCTATGCCGGGACAACTGCCAGCGGCAAGAAGAAAACTCCGCCCGCGCGACTGACGAAAGAAATCGCGGCCACCAAAAAAGAAATGTCCACGTTGGAAAACTCCATCAAGGAGCTCGAGATCGACAAAACCCGGATCGTCGCAAAATTCGCGGACGATAAGCGCCGTTTCCGTGAGGTCACGGCGGCCGGGGGCGCAGGGATGCGGGTTGGCGTCGCTGACGATCGCGACAATATTCCGACTTGGGTTGAGGTGAGAAGTCCGCTCGCGCGCGATTGTCTCGCAAATTGGCAAGACAGCTTGGGGGGAAGAGCCTATGCGGTGTTCGCGGAAATCAAACGCGATGCGCAAACCGCAGAACTTCTGCTTGAAACGCGGGTGAGGAAATCCACCGGCGAATTCGTTAACATCAAAGCGAGCTGTCCGCTTAAGTCCGATGGCACCTTCGACATCGAAGGAATAAGAGTTAAGCGGACGCGGTACGAGCGCGGCAAAGACTATTAGGCTAGCGCGACAATTTGCGTTTTAGCAATTCGTTGAGTTGCTGAGGATTGGCTTTTCCCTGCGTGGCTTTCATAGCTAGCCCGACAAAAAAACCAAACACTTTTTCCTTGCCGCTGCGATATTCGTCGACTTGCCCGGGATTTTTCGCCAGGATTTCGTCCAGGACTTTTTCCAAAGCGCTGCTGTCCGAAATCTGTTTGAGGCCGCGCGCTTCGACAATGGCATCCGCGTCACCTCCCTCGTTCCACATCGCACTGAACACGTCCTTGGCGATCTTGCCGGAAACGGTGCCGTTGGCAATAAGGCGAATCAAACCCGCCAACCGTTGACTAGAAATTTTACTCGCGGGTATATCTAGATCCGCTTCGTTTAGCGCGCTGGCGAGGTCTCCCATCATCCAATTGGCGCAGAGTTTTGGCTCGCCGCCCGCTGCCTGGGTTAAGGCCTCAAAATACTGCGCCATTTCCCGAGATACGGTTAAGGCCGCGGCATCGTATTGCGACAAGTCATAAGCCGACACGAAACGCGCCTGCATCTCGTGCGGCGTTTCCGGCATCTGCGAGCGAACCTGTTCTATCCAAGCAGAGCTTACTTCCAACGGCAACAGATCCGGATCTGGAAAATAGCGATAGTCCTGAGCATCTTCCTTCGAACGCATCGAGCGAGTCTCATCCTTGTCGGGATCGTACAACCGGGTTTCCTGGGTAATCTTACCGCCGTCTTGGATTAGTTCGATCTGCCGTTTTGCTTCGTACTCGATCGCCCGTTCCATGAATCGAAACGAATTAAGGTTCTTAATTTCGCAACGCGTGCCGAGTTCGTTGTCGCCCACACGGCGCACGGAAACGTTCGCATCGCAGCGAAAGGATCCCTCTTGCATATTGCCGTCGCAGATATCCAGCCAACGCACCAAAGTATGAAGCGCCTTGGCGTAGGCAACTGCTTCTTGCGAACCCCTTAGTTCGGGCTCGGAGACAATTTCCAACAATGGCGTTCCTGCCCGATTCAAATCGATTCCCGACAGTCCGTGGAAGTCTTCATGTAGCGACTTGCCGGCGTCTTCTTCCAAGTGCGCGCGGGTCAAATGAATAGTTTTCGCGCCCTGTTCCATCGCAAACGTCACGGTTCCGCCGGAGACCACGGGCAATTCGTACTGGCTGATTTGATAGGCCTTCGGTAAATCGGGATAAAAGTAATTCTTGCGCGCAAACACCGATCGTGGCGCGATTTTTCCACCCACCGCGAGGCCAAATCGAATCGCGCGCTCAACCGCGCCCCGATTCGCCACCGGTAACACACCGGGAAGCGCGATATCGACCACGCAGGCCTGGGTGTTCGGCGCAGCGCCAAAAGCCGTGGATGCGCCGGAAAACATTTTCGACTCCGTCGTAAGTTGGGCATGGGTTTCAAGCCCGACAACGATTTCCCATTGCATCATACGGCTCCTTTCGCCAATTCCGGCACGCGTTGATGCCAGTCCGTCGCCAGTTGGTATTGATGGGCGACGTTGAGCATTTTCGCCTCGCAGAAATAGTTGCCGACGATTTGTAATCCCACCGGCCGGCCATTACCCGAAAACCCGCATGGAATGGACATCCCAGGCAAACCGGCAAGGTTGACCGCGATCGTATAGATATCGTTTAGGTACATCTGAACCGGATCGCCGCTCTTGGCGCCGAAATCGAAGGCGACCGAGGGCGAAGTAGGCCCAATGATCACATCGCATTGCTTAAATGCATCGCTAAAGTCGTTAGCGATGATGCGGCGTATCTTCTGCGCCTGGAGGTAATATGCGTCGTAGTAGCCGTGGGATAAAACGTAGGTGCCGATCATGATGCGACGTTTGACCTCGGCGCCGAAACCTTGTGCCCGGGTCTTCTCATACATGTCGGTTAAGCCTTCGTATTCCGGCGCTCGATAACCATAACGCACGCCATCGAAACGCGCTAGGTTACTCGACGCCTCCGCTGGAGCGAGCACATAGTAAACCGGCACCGAGAGTTCTGTTTTCGGCAAGGAAATATCGACCGTCACCGCACCGAGCTTGCGATATTCGGCCAGCGCCAACTCAACCGCCCGACCGACCTCGGGATTCAACCCTGACGAAAAATACTCCTTGGGTAAGCCTATCCTCAAGCCTGCGATCGGCCGCTGCAGATCGCGGGTGTAGTCTTCTTTCTCACGATCCACACTAGTTGCGTCGCGGGGGTCGAAACCGACCATCGTGTTAAGCAGAATCGCGCAGTCTTCGGCGCTGCGCGCAATCGGCCCGGCTTGGTCTAGGCTGGAGGCAAACGCGATCATGCCGAAGCGAGAACACAATCCGTAGCTCGGTTTGAGACCCGTCACACCGCAAAGGGCGGCGGGCTGGCGGATGGAACCTCCCGTGTCGGTGCCGGTTGCCACCGGCGCCATGCGCGATGCGACGGCGGCTGCCGAGCCACCGGAACTACCGCCGGGCACGGCTTTGACGTCCCACGGGTTTTTCACGGGGCCGAAGTACGACGTTTCGTTTGACGATCCCATGGCAAACTCGTCCATATTCGTCTTGCCGAGGATTACCGCACCCGCCTGGTTAAATTGGTCGATGACGTGGGCGTCGTATGGCGAGACGAAGTTGTAAAGCATTTTTGACCCGCAGGTAGTAAGCCAACCCTTGGTGCAAAAGATGTCCTTGTGGGCCACGGGAACACCGGTCAGCGCCCCGCCTTGACCAGCGATTAGGCGCTCATCCGCCCGACGCGCTTGGGCCAAGCTAGCTTCCGCGTCTAGGGTGATAAAAGCGTTGAGCTTAGGATTAAGCGCTGCGGCTTGACGCGAGAAAAGATTGGTCAATTCAACGCTGGAAATCCGCCGTGTCGTCAGTGCGGCGGACAGTTGTTTAAGACTTGAATCGAGCATGGTCTGCGATGTTTGAACGAAGGGTGCGGCATCCACACTCGACGCCGCCGGTGGGAATCAAAGCTATTCAATAACCCTGGGAACTAGATAAAGACCTGCTTCCACCTGCGGCGCAACGCTTTGCAGTAGTTCCCGCTGATCGGTTTCCGTTACCCGGTCTTCCCGCAGCCGCTGCGGCATGTCCTGAAAATGCGACATGGGGGCGACATCGGTCGTATCGATCGCCTGCATGGTTTCGATCAACTGAAAAATATTACTCAACTCGTTAGGTATAGTTGCGGTTTCCCGGTCGGTTACGGCGATTCGGGCCAACCGGGCAATGCGTTTGATGTCTGTTACGGTCAATTCCATAGAAAATGCTCAAAAATAGTGCGCTAGCGCTTTAATTCATTGAAGACATTAGAGTATCATAACGGCCAACGACAACTTAAGTTTTTCCTGGCGAATCCACTATGTTCGGTTTTCTGCGCGGTTTTTTCTCCACGGACCTGGCCATCGATTTGGGCACGGCCAATACGTTGATCTATGTCCGCGGTAAGGGCATCGTGCTCGATGAGCCGTCCGTTGTCGCCATCCGGCAAGAGGGTGGCGCAAACGGCAAGAAGATGATCCTCGACGTTGGCTTGGCGGCGAAACAGATGCTGGGCCGCACGCCGGGCAACATCACGGCCATCCGGCCGATGAAGGATGGCGTGATCGCCGACTTCACTGTGACCGAGCAAATGTTGAAACAGTTCATCAAGCGGGTGCATAACTCCAACATGCTTGCTCCGAGTCCTCGCATTATCATTTGCGTGCCCTGTGGTTCGACCCAAGTCGAGCGGCGCGCGATTAAGGAGTCGGCGCTGGGCGCGGGTGCACGTCAAGTGTACTTAATAGAAGAACCGATGGCTGCCGCCATCGGTGCGGGATTGCCGGTCGCGGAGCCAACCGGCTCCATGGTGGTCGATATCGGCGGCGGCACCACCGAAGTCGGTGTGATTTCACTCGGCGGTATTGTCTATGCCTCCAGCGTGCGCGTCGGTGGCGATAAGTTCGACGAGGCCATCATCAATTACATCCGGCGTAACTACGGCATGTTGATCGGCGAAGCCACGGCTGAACAAATCAAAAAAGAAATCGGTTCGGCGTTCCCCGGTTCCGAGGTGAAAGAAATGGAAGTCAAGGGCCGCAATTTGGCCGAAGGTATTCCCCGCAGTTTCACCATTTCGTCGAACGAAATTCTGGAAGCGCTGACCGACCCGCTCAACAGCATCGTCGGTGCGGTTAAACAAGCGCTGGAACAAACGCCGCCTGAACTCGGGGCAGATATCGCCGAAAAAGGTATGGTCTTGACCGGTGGCGGCGCGCTGCTGCGAGACCTGGATAGACTATTGGTCGAAGAAACCGGCCTGCCCGTCATCGTCGCCGACGATCCCTTAACTTGCGTAGTGCGCGGTTCAGGACGAGCGCTGGAGGAAATGGACAAGCTCGGTAATGTCTTCACCAACGACTAGAGCACTTCTGATTAAATTTCTCGCAGTCGCGCCGGCGGCAACATGATTGGGGATCGCATCGTAGTATATGGTCACCCAGCAGCCTGAATTTTTTTACCGCGGCCCTTCTCCATTTGTTCGTCTGTTGTTCTGTTCCGTGTTGGCGTTGGCCTTCATGGTGGCGGATGCTCGTTTCCACACTTTAGAACTCGCCCGCGCTGGAATCGCGACGATCACCTATCCGTTGCAACAAGCAGCGCTCGCACCCGGCCAAGTGCTCGGGCGTATCAGCGATTTCTTCGTCACTCAAAATAAACTGCAACAAGAAAACATCGAACTGAAACAAGCCCTGCTGCAAAAGTCTGAAGACATGCAGCGCATGGGGCTGATGCAAAGCGAACTGACCAGCTTGCGCAAATTGCTCGGTGCTCGCGAGTCCATACAAGAACACAGCACGCTGGCGGAAATCCTCCACAGCGGCCGCAATCCGTTCCGGCGGAAAGTCATCGTCGACAAAGGAGTAAATGACAGCATCGAACCCGGTGAAGCCGTAATCAGCGCCGAAGGGGTATTGGGCCAAGTTACGGCGGTATTCCCGTTCACCAGTGAGGTGACGCTTCTGACCGACAAAAATCAAGCGGTCCCTGTCATGCTAAGCCGTAACGGATTACGTGCCGTGGTGTTCGGCAATGGCCGCGAGGGTACGCTCGATCTTCCGTTTATTCCGCTCAACGCCGACGTGCAGAACGGCGATCAATTGGTGACGTCGGGAATTGACGGTACCTACCCCGCCGGTCTGTTAGTAGCCAAAGTAATCAATATCGAACGTAACGCAGCTAACCCCTTCGCTAAAATAACATGCAAGCCGAGCGCCGGGATAGACCAGGACCGCCACGTGCTGGTCTTAAGTAATTTGATCGCCACAACGAAACCGCAACCGGAACCGGAGCCCAGCCCAAGTAAATCAACATCGGGCAAACCGAATCGCACCATGACAAATTCGGGCCGTAAGCCGCAATGAGCTTAATCGCCGATCCGAAAGACGTCATGCGCGAGCCGCCCTCCGGTCGGTTTGTATTCATCACTTTTATTGTGGCTTATTTGGTTTATCTCCTACCCGCGGATGGCATACTCGCCTACCTTCGTGTGGAATTACCGCTTATCGTATTGCTTTATTGGAGTATCCATCAACCCAGGCACGGTGGATTTGCAATCGGTTTTGTCCTCGGCCTGTTAGTGGACGTGGCGGATGGAAACGTACTGGGCCAACACGCGCTTTCCTATACGGTGGCAATTTTTTTAACGCTCGTATTGCGTTTACGCATCCTTAAGTTCAAGCTTTGGCAACAAGCGCTGCACATACTCGCCATCCTATTAGTCCATCAATTTTTAGTTGCGCTCACCCACGTGTTTCTTCCCTCTAGTTTTCCCGGCTGGAGTTACTTCTTGGCCAGCTTTGTCGGCGCATTACTGTGGCCGGTGATCGTTTTCGCACTCGAGTACCCGCAATTGCTCGCCAGGCGGGCCTATAACGACTGATGGCCAGTACCGCATTTTCCGAGCAACAAGTTCAACTCAACTATTTTCGGTTGCGCCTTTGGTTTTGCGGCGTGGTCGTGCTGGCTTCGCTGGGGATTTTAGCGGCGCGTTTTTATATTTTGCAAGTCGTCCAGCATGATCACTACCACACCCTCGCAGAAAACAACCGTATGTCCATCCTGCCGGTGGTGCCCAATCGCGGTTTGATCCTGGATCGCTCCGGGCTAGTGCTGGCGAATAACTTCTCGGCGTATACCTTGGAAATCACGCCGAGCAAAGTCGCCGACCTTAACGCTACCATTGATGAGTTGGCCGGTTTGGTTAACATTACCCCCAGGGATCGAAAGCGATTCAATAAATTACGCGAAGAAAGTCATCGGTTCGAAAGCCTACCCATCAAGAATCGCCTTTCCGAAGAGGAAGTCGCACGGTTCGCAGCGAATCGATTCCGCTTTCCCGGCGTCGATATTAATGCCCGGCTATTTCGCAACTACCCGCAAGGAGTCTCGGCTTCCCATGCGATCGGCTACATTGGCCGCATCAACGATAAAGACCTCGAAGCCTTGGAAGCAAAAGAAAAACTTTCCAACTATCGCGGCTCCGATCACCTCGGAAAAATCGGTATCGAAGAAAGCTACGAAGACGAACTCCACGGCCAAACCGGATTCGAACAGGTGGAGATCGATGCCGGCGGTCGAGCAGTACGTTCCCTCAACCGCGAAGAACCGATTGCCGGCAACAACTTGATCCTAAGCCTTGATCTAAAGCTACAGCAGATCACCGAAAAAGCCTTTGGCAAGTATCGCGGTTCTCTGGTTGCGATCGATCCAAAAAATGGCGAAATTTTAGCTTTCGTTAGTCAACCGGGTTTCGATCCCAATCTATTTGTCGACGGTATCGATCAAGTAAGTTGGGACGAGTACAACAATTCTCCGGAAAAGCCGCTAAATAACCGCGCGATTCGGGGCGTGTATCCGCCCGGCTCGACAATCAAACCGTTCATGGCGCTGGCAGGATTACACTACGGCGTCCGCTCGCCGAGCACGACGATTTTTGACCCGGGTTATTTCAGCTTGTCGGGCTCAAGCCATCGCTACCGTTGCTGGCGCTCGGGCGGGCACGGTTCCGTGGATCTAAAAAAGTCCGTCGTCATTTCCTGCGATACCTATTACTACGGCCTGGCTCACGAACTGGGTATCGATAAAATGCATGATTTTCTGAGTAAGTTTGGATTTGGTCAAAAAACCGGCATCGACGTCAAGGATGAAGTAGGCGGTAACCTGCCGTCGCGCGCCTGGAAGCAAAAGCGTTTTAAGCAAGTGTGGTATCCGGGTGAAACTGTTATTGCAGGCATCGGCCAGGGCTACACCTTAGTCACACCGCTCCAACTCGCCCACGCCACGGCGATGATTGCAAACAAAGGCGTGGATATCCCTCCCCATTTCGTAAAAGCGATACAAGATAGCCGAACCGGTGAAACTAAACCTGTCGTCTACCCGGAGCGTACCCCCTTCAATTTTAAAAACGAAGATTTAGCGTCTGGTGCTAGACGCCATGGTAGCCGTGACTCAGCCGGGTGGAACGGCCGCTCGCGCAGCCGCGGGTGCGGAGTATAGTTTCGGCGGCAAAACCGGCACAGCACAAGTAAAGAGCATAAAGCAAGGCGAGCGCTACGATGAAAAAACCGTCGAAGAGCGCTACCGCGATCACGCCCTATTCATTGCCTACGCTCCGGCCCATGATCCACGTATCGCGCTCGGAATGATCGTCGAGAACGGCGGCCACGGCGGCTCTACTGCCGCGCCGATCGCGCGACAGGTGTTGGACTATTACTTGCTCGGGAAAATGCCCGCCGCGCCAGTCGTGCCGAGTGAGGACGTCGAGGAACATGATTAGGCAATTACTGGTGCGCCTATTCGCACCGCTGGATGCGGGTTTGTTGACGCCGATGTTATTGTTGATTGGTTGCGGATTGATGGTCCTATACAGTGCGGCCGGCGAAGATAGCGCGCGAGTGATCGATCAGTTGCGTAATCTCGCGATTGCCGTAAGCATGATGTGGATCGTGGCTTTGATACCCGCACAGTATTTGTTGCAGGCCGCGGCGCCGATTTATGCCGTCGGCATTGTCCTCCTCGTGGGCGTCGCGCTATTTGGAGAAATCAGCATGGGCGCCCGGCGCTGGCTGCATATCGGCGTCACCCGAATTCAGCCGTCCGAACTTATGAAAATAGCCATGCCATTGATGTTGGCATGGTATTTTCACAAGCGCGAAGCCAACTTACGGCTGTTCGATTTCATGATTGCGGCCATCCTCTTAGGCATACCCGTTCTCCTCATCATTAAGCAACCCGATCTTGGCACCGCGTTACTGGTTGCCGCGTCCGGATTCTATGTGTTGTTTCTTGCCGGCCTGAGTTGGAAAGTGCTGGTCGGATTAGGGGTGCTCGCCGCCGCCAGCATTCCCGTAGCCTGGCCGCTGATGCACGACTACCAGCGCCAGCGGGTGTTGACTTTACTCGATCCCGCCCAAGATCCCCTCGGTGCGGGGTACCACACCATTCAATCGACTATCGCGTTGGGGTCCGGTGGAATCAGCGGCAAGGGCTGGATGAACGGCACTCAGGCTCACTTGGATTTCTTACCGGAGAGAACCACGGATTTCATCTTTGCCGTCTATGGCGAGGAGTTCGGCCTCATCGGCAATCTGGTTTTACTGATCCTCTACTTCGCCCTCGTTGTCCGAGGCATGATGATCGCCTATGGCGCCGGCAATCTCTTTGGTCGGCTGGTGGCCGGCGCGGTGACCTTGACCTTATTCACTTATGCTTTCGTCAATATGGGTATGGTAAGCGGCATACTTCCCGTGGTCGGCATACCCCTCCCGTTGGTAAGCTACGGCGGAACGGCTCTCGTCACTATACTCACAAGCCTAGGTATACTCATGAGTATTCAAAGCCAAAAAAAATTGGTGCAAACATGATCAAACTTAAACTCGTTACTTCATTGACAATCTTGGCTGCCCTATTCGGTTGTGCGTCTGCGCCACGACAGGTTAGTTCGGTCCCGCCATTCATCAAACCACCTTCACCGGTAGTTCAAGCGGAGACTGAAAAGAAGCCGCTCCCAGCCACAAGCAAAGAAGGCGGTTATTACTTAGATGATGGCCCAGGCGATAACCCGCCCGCAAACTTAGACAAAATTCCGGATGCGGTGCCGAGGTTTGAGAAACCGCACCCCTACGCCAATCAGCCCTACATGGCGTTCGGACTCCGGTACGTGCCGACTAAAGACGCGCGCGGTTACAAGGCCCGGGGCGTTGCTTCGTGGTACGGCCGTCGCTACCACGGTAAACCGACGGCATCGGGTGAAGCTTACGATATGTATCAAATGACCGGGGCGCATCCTACTTTGCCGATTCCAAGCTACGTTCGCGTGACGAATTTACAAAATAACAAAACCGTGACGGTGCGAATCAACGACCGCGGCCCGTTCCGCCACGAACGAGTCATCGACTTATCTTACGCGGCCGCGTACAGATTGGGTTACGTTGAACAGGGAAGCGTTACTGTCGAAGTGGAAACCATTACCACCTCTCCCGTATCTGGGAGCAACCCGCAGACCCTGAACCAAGCGATGCCGAAGACAAAATTTTATCTGCAACTCGGCGCGTTCGCGGGCCGTGGCAGCGCCGATAGTTTTTTCCGCAAGTTGCAGACGGAATTGAAGTCGCTCGGAGAAACGCTCCAGATCTCGTTCTCAGACGGTTTATACCGGGTTCGCAGTGGGCCTTATCCTTCCTTGACGACGGCAAAGGAAAGGTCCGGCCGCATTGAGCGAATCACCGAGTTAATGCCTGTAATCCTGTCGAATTAGGCCGCCGTCCGCTACTCGGCACGCTCGGCGCTGAGGGTTACTTTTCGTCGGGCGTAAGAAGTCGCAGTTTTTCGGGATACAACTCTTCCCGGGTTTGCACCGGCGAATCGGGCGAGCTCCATTGCGCAATGGCGAACAGCGCCAAATTCGCAATCAGCAAAACGAAAAATAACACCCTCACGCCGACGACTCCGTAAGAATAACGAGCCCCTGCAGAACTAGATTCGGGACCTCGACCGCATTGGCTCCGAGATGAGGCATGAGCGTCGGCGCAGCGCCCCCACTGACAATACAACTTACCGATGAACTTTCGCGCGCACTCAATGCCGCAACAACGCGTTCAACGCTACCTAAAGCGGCGTTCATCGCGCCGGAATAAACTGCATCCAGGGTGTTGGTGGGAAACGCGACGAATTCACCATGCCGAGCATGGGCGTGGGCGGTGCCCGTCGTCAATGACTGCAGCATGAGTTTAATCCCGGGAACAATCAACCCGCCGAGGAATTCTCCGGACGCCGACAATGCATTGACCGTGAGCGCCGTCCCGGCGTTCACGACCACCACCGGGCCGCGCTGCAGGCGGCGCGCGGCGATCAAAGCCGCCCAGCGATCGCTGCCGAGCTTAGCCGGATCCGCGTAGCTATTTTTTACGCCGCATCGTTCCCGCTCTGCGACAATCCAATGCGTTGTTACCGAGAATCGAGCCAAAGTTTCGGCCAAGCCGACACGTAGGCGTTCGCCCGCCACGTTAGATATCGCAATCTTGTCCGGCTTCGGAATCACAGCCAACGCACTTGCAAGCGCCGGCAATTCATCGTTTGCAACGGCGCCTGTAAAAACCCAGTCTCCGTCTCGATAGCCGCCCCACTTTATGCGGCTATTACCCACGTCGATCGCGAGGATCATGGTACTGCGGTCAAGCTAATTTCACCGACGGTGTAGCGCTTGGTCCCCCCGTGGCGATCGATCAACAAGCTACCGTCTTCGGCTATGCCCGTCACCACCCCCTCTTCCACCGTATTGCGCGGCAACAGCATGCGCACCGATCGATTCTGATAGGCGTGGCAAGCCAGCCACTCGTCGCGGAACGGCGCAAAGCCTTCGGCTTCGAACTGGGGCAAGATATTGCTAAGGTGTATCAAAAATTGACCCAATAACTCGCTGCGGGCCGGTATTACTTCCAGCACACTCGCCAAATCCGTCGTCGCTTGGTCGATTTTAGTCAACGTCGTTTCATCGATCCGCACGTTGACGCCAACACCGATCACCGCCAACGTCGGTCCCAGCACATCTCCCGATAGCTCGATTAATATTCCGCCCAGCTTACGGTAATGATGCAGGATATCGTTGGGCCACTTGAGCTGCGCATCGCGCACGCCTAGCTCGCGTAACGCGCGCGCGATGGCAAGCCCGACCGCCAAGCTAAGGCACGACAACTGCGCAGCACCCTGGTTAAAGCGCCACAGCAAGGAAAACGTTAATCCGCCGCACAAAGGCGCGAACCAGCGCCGGCCACGGCGGCCGCGACCTTCGCTTTGATACTCCGCGGCAAGCACCGTCCCGCTCGGAATTCCCGAGGCGGCTCGTTCCATCAACGCCGTATTGGTCGAGGCCGAAACATCCACTACTTCGAGATTGAAGTACTTGGCGGCGGGGCCGAGCGCGCGAACGACCTGGGCGTAGTCCAACCAATCCAGCGGCACTGCCAGCCGGTAGCCACGGCCGTGGACTTTGTAGACCTGAACACCGAGTTGATCGACATCTTTGAGAGAATTAGACAGGGTCGCGCGCGACACGCCGAGCTTAGTGGCAATCTGCGTACCCGAGCGGAACTCCACCTCCGATAGGCACTTTAGCACCCCGAACGAATGGCTGTTAAGCATATAGACCGTGGTCGATCTTGCAGCCGAATATTTCCTCGTCGTAGGCGATGTTGGCGATGACCGCGTCGAGCAGCAGTTCCACTTGCAACGCTAATTTGCCGCCCTTGCGATAGTCCGCCGGTGCGATCAGATCAACCCGGTTGGCGCGCATCAGGCTGACGCATTGCTCAAGGCCGCTTTTCTTTTTCGGATCGTGCACGGCGATCGTGTGGCCGCCATTTTTTTTTGTCAACGCCATCGACGGCACATCGCTCATGCCGTCGCCGATGTAGATCATGTTGCTGAACGGAATCGGCCGCAGGTTTTCCGGCATGTGTTCGTTGATGGATTCGTTCAACACTTCGCGGCCTTTGTTAACGCGGAATAAGAACTGGGTTTTTGTGGTGTCGTTGATCAACACTTTCGGAAAATCAGCGACGCCGTTATGATCGAAATGATATTCCGACGCGTAAATTTGTTTAAAGTGTTTGCGAATCGACACGCCGTCCAGTATTTCCTTCTGGCCGGCGGAGATGATGTAATGCTGCACCTTGACCCTGCCCGCCGCACGCCGCTTTACGTAAGCATTCACGCGGCCGAACCAAGTCTCGACACCGGGAAAATACTCTATCGAATGCGCGAGTTTGGCGAAATCTTCGCGCTTGATCGAGACTTCGCGCTTATTCGCTTCGCGCAACATCAAACGCATATAGACCAGCATGGAATCGGAGCCGGTCTCGTGAGCTTCTTTATTCACGCGATCCCAAAAAGTTTTACTGTCGATGCCGATCTTCGGCAGCACCGTGTATTCCTGCATCGGCTGCGGCGACAGGGTGCCGTCGAAGTCATAGACCATCGCGATAGTATTCTGGAAGAATTTGGGTCGCCGCACCGGTGATTGTTTTCGTTGCATTGCATCATTCTATAGAGGGTAGATCGGCCTGCGCAATCGATTTACGGAGCGGGTCTACTGCTATTCCCAACTTCAGCGTTCTATAGTAGAGTGAAATATCAACAAACCGTGTTCTAAAGCGTTACGCAGAAAAATTGGAGGAAACGCTATGAATGTCAATTGCGGTATCGTCGTAACCAGCTTGTTAGCCCTCTCCACGGCGGTCTGGGCGGACCTTCCCAACGATACGGTCGGCACGCTTCCCGCCATCACCGCTAAGCATCGGATTTATATTTCCGACATAGCGATTAATCATATATCCGACGGCAAACTTCACGTCGTCGACGCCGAAAGCGGCAATTACCTTGGGATGATAGGCACCGGTTTCACGGGCCAATTCATCCTGAGCAATAACAAGCGCGAAATCATAGTCGCTACCGGCTATTTGTCCCGCGGGCAGCGCGGCGATCGCGTCGATGTGGTCGAAGTCTGGGATGCGGATAATTTGTCGTTTAAGTACGAGATTCCTATTTCGGACAAGCGCGCCATGGCGCTGAATTACGAAGGCTTGATCCGTTTATCCGCCGACGGCCGCTGGCTGTTCATACAGAACTCCACTCCCGCAACATCGGTCACGGTGGTCGATATGCAGGCGAAGAAAGACGTCGGCGATATTTCCATGCCGGGTTGTTGGGCAATCTATCCTGCCCAGTCCAACTCAAAACGTTTTGCTTCCCTGTGCGGCGAAGGCAACGTCAGCACTGTGACGATAGACGACAGCGGCAAGGAAGCATCGCGCACGTCGAGCGGTAAGTTTTTCGATCCCGATGAAGATGCCTGGTTTATGCAAGGCGAACAAGACGGCGATCGTTATCACTTTGTCAGCTTCAAAGGCAATATCGCGACTGTCAATGTTGGCGGCGACACGGCGGTCTTGGAAGGGACTTGGCCGCTACTATCGAAAGCCGACCAGAAGAAAGCCTGGCGGCCGGGCGGCTACCAGCCTCTCGCCGTGCATCCGGGCACCAATCGGCTTTACGTCACGATGCATACAGGCGGCGTGGAAGGTAGTCATAAAAATCCTGCGAACGAGATTTGGGCGTTCGACACTCAAACGAAGAAACGGGTCGCTCGCCTGCCCGGCAATTCGGCGATTGCGTTGGAGCCATCCGCCGACGGCAAACGGCTGTACGCGATCGACCCGATGAAAGCATCCGTAGTCGTTTGGGATAAGATTTCACCAAAAGCCAAAGTCCGCTTGACCCAAGTTGGCGAGTTTCCCGGTCAGCTTGAGGCGGAATAATGCAGTGGTATCCGTTCCTGACGGACCCTGTCGCCGCTAGCGCCGTCGCGGGATGCGTCGCGTTGATTTTGTTTTCCGCTGCTTGGCACAAATTCTCCGAGCCAGACGTGTTCGCCGGCGCACTCGATGCCTACCAACTTTTGCCAAGTGCCGGCGTAATGCCGATCGCGCGGAGCTTGCCCTATGTTGAAGCAGCAATCGGGGTCGGCGTTCTTGTCCCGATAACGCGTCCCCTAGGATTAGTTGTTTTTGCTGCATTAATGACCGTCTACGGCATCGCTATCGCCATCAACCTAGTGCGCGGTCGGCATCAAATCGATTGCGGTTGCGGCGGAGACGTGCATTTGTTGTCTTGGGGCTTGGTAGTGCGCAATGGCTTGTTAGCGTGTATTGCCCTAGCCATGTCCGCACCCAGCGTAGGCCGTTCCTATGAATGGCTAGATGCCGTTACGTTGATTGTCGGCGTGCTCGCGCTCTACGGAAGCTATTTAACGTTTGACGAGTTGCTGCGCCAGTTCGGCCGCATCGCTCAACTTAAGGGCAAACCCTCGGGAGTTGCGTCGTGACCAGCCTAATGATTTCGAACGCGATCTTATGGGTGTTGCTGCTCGGCGTCATCGTTGCGTTATGGGCGCTGGCGCGGCAGGTAGGCATCCTGTACGAGAGGGTCGCACCCATGGGGGCGCTCATCACGGACGCCGGCCCCAAGCTCGGCGAGGCTGCGCCGAAGTTTGAATTGCCAGCGCTGAACGGCACGGTCATCGCCATCGGCGGACAGCGTGCGTCGAGTCAGTTGTTGTTCTTCCTCTCGCCCACGTGTCCCGTGTGTAAAAAACTATTGCCCATTCTGAAATCCGCTTCTCAAGCCGAACGCGAATGGCTGCAAGTGATCCTGGCCAGCGACGGTGAGGCGACGCAACATCTGGCCTTTTATCGCGACGCCAAGCTGATGGAGTTTCCCTATGTGTTATCGTCGGATCTGGGCATGACCTACCGCGTCAGCCGTTTGCCCTACGCCGTGCTGATCGACGAGACGGGCGCGATCCGCGCCAAGGGCATGATCAACAATCGCGAGCAGTTGGAAAGTTTGTTTAACGCCAAGGAACTCGGCGTAGGTTCGGTACAGGATTTTTTGACCGGCAGTAATTCAAGTTATTCGAGTAAAGCCGCTTAATCGAAATCGAGGGACGGAGGAATACCATGAAATACCTTCAGGACTGGATGGACAAATTCGCCGAACGCCGGGTGCGCGAAACGGCGCAACTCACCAGCCGGCGCAGCGCACTCGCCCGCATCGGCAAATGGATGGTCGCCGGCGCCGCGTTGCCCATGCTGCCATTCGACCGTTCCGGCGGCACAGCCCAGGCGGCGATGACGACCAGCGACGATCCCGCGGCCTGCGATTATTGGCGTAACTGCGCGCTGGATGGTTTTATTTGTAACTGCTGCGGCGGTACAACCAGTCAATGTCCGCCGGGCTCGGAAGTTTCGAAAGTCACCTGGGTCGGCACCTGCCAAAATCCCAAGGACGGCAAAGCCTATCTGGTGAGCTACAACGATTGCTGCGGCAAGGTCGCGTGCGGACGCTGCCTTTGTAACTTCAACGAACGGGAGCGCCCCGGCTACCGCATGGGTGTGCACAACGATATCAACTGGTGCATGGCCAATACTCAAACCATGTATCACTGCACCGTGTCGGCCATCGTCGGCACTGCTGCGGGCTAAGTCGGTGGTAGGTAGATTCCGCATGCGCGCGGAATCTACCTGAAGCAACACCAACCCATGAAAAAATTAAGCCGCCGGGGATTCTGCATGAAGTTCTCGGCAATTCTCGTTTGCGTAAGCAGTATTGCTATCGCCGGCGACCAACCGTATTCCAATCAAGGCCGCATCGACTACATACTGCATTGCTCCGGATGCCACGCGCAAGATGGACGCGGCCTCGAACATAAAGGCATCCCAGCGCTAAAAGATCAGGTCGGCTATTTTCTGCGCACCGAAGCGGGCCGCGCGTATCTCATGCAGATTCCCGGCCTGCTCAGCGCCGGCATGCCCGATACCCGCGCGGCCGACGTGACCAACTATATCCTTACCCGGTTTGCCGGCGCATCGTTGCCAGAGAATTTTGTTCCCTACAGCGCAGAAGAAGCAAAGCGCTACCGCAAATCTCGCCCTGCCGATATTCCCAGCAAACGAAAACTTCTCGCCGCCGAACTGCGCGATCTAGGGTTTAGCATTCGCTAGCGTACTTTGGTGCTTGATGAGCACCGTTTTTTATGAGTATTCACAGCATCAATGGAAGGGAGCGACCCTTAGTGCACCATTGCGCCGCACAACACGATGTCGGCACCATTCACATAGCTGACGTAAGGTCGCGGCGCTTCGGCTCACAATCGCAAAGCGCACACTTCACGTCTTCCTGAAACGCGAACTAGTGTAAAAAAACATGCTGCCCGATTTTCGACCCTGTCCGTACGAGTGGCTTTCAAACACTGCACCGCTGAAAGCCGTCGTGCAGCGAGAAAGTATGGCCAAAAACACCGACTAACACAGACCTGGCATTATGAAGCGCAAAGATCGGCTCCCTCCCGCTAGACTGTTCATGACCAACTGTTGTTCGCAGACCCTGGTATGTGGCAAGTGGCCCTCAAGGCAAGGCAGGCTCGACACTCCCGGGGTGTCGGCGTACGATGATCGCACTCGGGGCACTATTTAAGTCGTACCCCCTTCTTTGGTGCAAAGGAGGTCTCGAAATGGGGCGTAATTCTTGGACTGCGGTGATTAAGGCTTTCCGCCATAGTCTTAGACTGTGGCGCTGCCAGCCGACTCGGCAACTAACCTATCTGTTTTGCTGCGGACTGATCCTAACGTGTTCCGTGCTCGCTCGATCCCAGAGCCTGCCCGTGCCTCTGACATGCGCTTCGGGCCTGCAAGAACCGCACGTGCGCCAAGCACCCATACCTCAGACGACCCCGGGCGACTCGGCCGAACTTCTCCGACAACTCGAACAGCGATCGGAACAGCTAAAGAAACAGGCCCAAGAACTCCGCGCTGCAAGTACCGCAGCACTCGAAGTTCAAAAAGAGTTGGAAAAGCTGCGGTCAAATGGCGAGTTGTCGGCTTATCTGGATAAGGTGGCGGGTTACTACGGTGAGGTTAAGAAAAGCTGCGGGCCCGATCATGTCAATACGATGCAGGCGCTATTGCTTTACGCCAATGAATTAGTAACGGTCGGGGGATCGACCAAGGGCCTACGGCTGTTCGAAGAATTTTGGTCGACGTCAAAGATGGATCAGAACTTCGCAATGTTGCAGTATACGGCCCGCATCCTGTACCTGAACGCCTTGCTGCAGTTTAAGCAGATAGAGGATGCAAGACGGTTCATGCAAGAACATTGGCCGGTTCCCGACGAAGCGCTAGTCGTGCCGAATCCTGAATCTGGGGAAGGAAATAACGTTGGTGAGGAAGGGGCTATCAATGAAATTCAGTCTGCTAGAGAGGATCCTACGGCGTTGCTTTACTATCTGGCCATACTCCTCGCTACGGAGCAAATAGACAAGGCACGGCCCATTGTGGATAGGCTTATTGTTGCGTGGAAAGCTTTGGAGAAGGATGCGGCAGCGTCTGCACCCAATGCGGCAGTAGAACAAGAGTTGAATGCAATAAACCAATCCTCGCTAGATTCCATTCTGGGAGAATTCTATCGAATCGAAGGCAAGGATAAAGAGGCATTGGCATCTTTTAGGAGAGCATACGAGGTTTATGGCCCGAGTCGCCCAGAGTTATATAAGCACCACCTAAGCGTAGCGTTTAGCTACGCAATCGCGCTGCGCGAACAGAACATGATCTCTGAGGCGCTTCCGTTGTTTGAAGACATATTGAAGGTGCACTCTCAGCATTTTCCCGGGCGCCATCCAAACTCGGCGAAACATCTAGCTGCACTTGCAGAGACAATGTACTTATCTGGAAAACACTCTGACGCTTTAAAAATGTGGGCGCGGTTCGTTGATGTCGTTGAGCAGGTTCGAGTCCATGCTGGATCCGAATCCCGCAGCATGCAGCGACAACAATTTGAGCGCTACATGTCCCAATACCAATCCTTTGCCTTTGCGCTCAACCAGGCTGGTCAACCTAATGAGGCCTTCGAGATCTTAGAGATGACAAAGGCACGCACTCTTTTAGAGCAAATGGCCGAATCCGAAACTCTACGTTCTGGAATCATACCCGATACGGACGCCAAACGTCTCCAGGATCTCAACGACCAAATCACCGCGATAGAGGTTCGCCTTGCGAAGTCCGAAGATCAAGAAGCGCGCAATATCCTCAAGCGTCTCGATCGGGAGGAAAGCGATTTGCGTGCGAAACTGAAGAAAGAGCATCCGCGTTTCGCCAAAGTAACTGAGATTGAATTTGCGGCGGTTCCCGATGCCCCTCAACTGCTTTCGCCCGACGAACTCTTCGTTAGCTACATGGTCGTTGACGGGCAACGAGTCTTTGCGTTGACTCTAGATAACGAGAGCAACGTGGGCTGGTTCGATCTGGGTTCGATACCAGGACTGGGCGACTCCGTTGAAGCTCTGCGCAAGTGGATTGGCCAACCAGCAGGGAAAGCTTCACCGTTGGCCTCCTGGGAGGAGAACGGCGTACGCCGCTGGCGCTCGGTTCCCGAACGAAAGCCTTGTCCCCAAGAGGACCTTAAGCCACAACGCGCTCTTTCGCGGGTTCGAACAAATGACACGTGGGGCAACCTGAGGCCCATGAAGAGTATCGGTTCGTTCAGCGATGCGGGTGGCAGTCCAGTCGGAGGGGATTGCGTGCCCCCAGGGGCTCGGATTCTTGAATCGAGTACCCCCGAAGGTAAGAATGCGGGCGACCCGCTTATAGTCTTTCTGAGCAACAAGTTAATCGAACCACTGAAAGCCAAGCTCGTCGGCAAGAGGCGAATCATCATCTCGCCTGACGGCCCGCTTGGGTTGCTGGCGTTTGATGTTCTAAAGGTCGAGGGCCAGCCGCTCATAGCCAGCTTCGATCTAAGTCTGATTCACTCGTTCTCAGTCCTAAAACTCGTACAACAGCGCATCCAGAATCAGCAAGCTGAGGGCGAATCAGCCCAAGCGCTGCGGCCCCTATTGGCCTTCGGGGATCCTAACTACAAAGGTACTCCTCCCACGTATCGCACGAATGAATGCGCGAAGACCAAAGAGCCATGGAAGAATCTGAATTATTCGGCCAAAGAGATTTCGGACGCTAAGGCGTTGTTCAAACTGCAAGACCACGAGGCGATAACACAAAATGACGCTACCGAAACAAAGCTGCGGACGATCTCGAGTAATGGTGACCTCGCCAACTACCGTCACGTGCTGTTCTCTGCTCACGGCTATTTCGATCCGTGTGCGCCCTCAAGGTCAGGGCTTGTATTGAGATTTGAAGATGACACTCCAGCAAGGGACGGTTATGTGACGACCGGCGAGTGGGCGAACTTGACCCTTAGAAGCTACCTGACAATTCTCTCGGCCTGCGATACAGCTCGCGGTCGCACCGTTGGCGGAGAAGGATTGATCGGACTTGCTTATGCGCTCTACGTAGCGGGCAATGCCAACACGGTAGCGACACTCTGGCCAGTGGACGACAAGCGGTCTGCGCGCTTTGTTACAGTTTTTCTCGCACGGCTGCCAGAGCTTGAAAGAACAAATCCACGCCACGCGGTAGCTCAGGCTCTTGCTGAAACCAAGAGAGAATTCTTGGACTCATCAGATCCGGTGGATCGGCACCCTTACTTCTGGGCACCGTTCGTTCTATATGGGCGGTAAATGAGAGATTTCGCAATGGATAACTGGTGCGCGGTTATCGCGCTAATTCGCTCTCGCTCAGGATGCGCCGTAGCACGTGGCCAGCAAGCCACTGATGTTGCTGCAATCGATAGAGCTCCGCCAAAACGTAAAGCCGCCACTCGGGTTTTGACTGCAGCAACCATAGCGCCCATGCTGTTTCGTCTGGCGGACCCTGGAGTACGGGGCCGGTCTCCGCCCACGGCGGCAGAGGTACATCAGACGAGGATACGACAGTGATTTTCCACACCACGGTCGATCCCGACCCATCGGAGAGTTCGAGTTCTATAGTATCGCCCGCATCAATACCGACAAGCTTCAGCACGCACCATTGATCCGAGTCGCTTGTTACAGTGCCCAACGCAGTGGATCCTGCTGAACGCCGCATCGATGATATACGGGTAGCGCGACATTCCCAAACGGGCCCTTTGCCGTCCCGCCACCCAACGACGAGATTCTCGGTGGCAAGCGATATCTTTTGGGCGACCGGCACTGAAAGGGCGACAACAGGCCTTAGTACGTTGGCCTCGACTGCCTCCTCCTCGCCCCGAATGGCTGGAACCTTGGGCAAATCCTGGGTAGGTGGACGACTCAATGCTGCGTACGTGCGAGCTATAAACCGTAATGCACCGGCGACAGCTTCACCGAAGCTATCCTTGGCCTCCAGCCGGCAATTGCCGCGACTGCACTGCAGGACGTTGCTGCCATCGAAAACATCCACCAATGCCACATCGTCCGGCAAAATCAATGTTTCGCCAGGGCCGATGCACCCACCTATGCCGGTGATCCGTTCATTGCCTCCTTTGATCGCACGAATAATAACTTTGCCCTTTGGCGGAAGAATTCGCTCGATCGAGTATCGAACGCTCAAGGGATTTCTCTCGCATTGGGGTGAATCGGTGTCTGCGCGACTCGGTGTAGTCAGCGACATAACTGTTAAAACACATACCAAGTGCAGAAAGCTAAGTATGCTGCGGATCATTTGAACACCTTTCGAAGGATCCCGTCCACGAACTCATGGGTGTGATTTATTACCCATCTTGCGCCCTCCCCGTAGACTTCAAGCCCGATGGCGAGAATGGGAAGCAGTATGTCCAATTTGGGCGGCGAATGCAGCTGTAAGCTAAGCCAAACCGCCAGCATGCAAACGGCTACGCCGCAAACCGTGAAACTGATCATTGTCGTGCACCAGGCTGCTATTCCGCGACTCTTGCTCATCGCAACGCGGCGGTAGTAGAGAAGCCAGTACCCTAGCCATACGAGCGAACAAGCAAGAGTAACTGACGTCTTCTCAACTAACTTTAGCGCTATGCTTCTCTCCTCAAGGTTTGGGTACAGAACGTAGCTTCTAATCGCATTTAGCGTTACCAAAGCCCCCGGCATTTGTCCTAACGGCGTCTGGAGAATATCCTTTCGCGTCGGATTCGAGACTCCGAGCACGACGACTTTCCCGTGAAACGTTTGCTCTTGGGAGCAAAGCGCTTCTGATTTCCAGAGATTCTCCGCGAGGCAGCGCACGTAGAGGCGATTGTATTTGGCCGCTAGCGCGAAATCAGTCTCAGATTTGCCGTCGACATGTTCGATGCTACCGGGCAATGTATAGATAATTCTCTCGTTCGTGACGATCTTCGCGTTGCCACGTGTTCGTTGAGGGAAGTCTGGGCAGACACTCCCGAGAGCCACTTCGCCAGTTCGCACTGTTGTAGCTACGGCATGAGGTAGGCTTGAAATCGCCTTCGTCCCGCCTTCGCCTGGTCCCGGTGTTACTCGATAGCACTCTGGGAAAGCGCGCACTGGCTCACCAGGCACGGGGAAATGCGGGAGCGCATGCACGTGGGCCGAGCGCTTATGAGGCAGAAAAAGGCCGACGGAATCGCGAGTCAACCAATGAATATCGCCTTCGCTCCGCTGATACAAATACGGCGCAACAAAAAATACAGGAACTTTGGATTGCTCAAGCGCACCTCTAAGCGCCTTGTTTTCTTGCTCTGAGAAAATCCCTGGGTCATCGTATAGAACGAAATCCAGGACTATGAGCCTTGGCTTACGTTGCGTGAGCTCAGAAACAATCTCAGCAAGCAAGTAACGATTAGGTGAACGATGCTGACTGCAGTTCAGTTCAACGTTGCCGCTTTGGCCATCCGATCTTGCGGGTGGTAAGCGGTATTTGGTACCAAGTGCAGATACCAAGGCGGCGCAAGCGTCCTCACTTGCACTTGCCCCTGCCGTTGTGGAGGCTATGTCGATGTCCGTCTTGACCAGATGCTGTGCCGAGCGAATACCGCCGGGATCAATGTCTATAAAGACATAGCCCTGAACTAGATCGGCCTCGCTCTGCTTTTTTGCGCCGATCTCCATCTCTGCTTTTCTTGGAAGCTCAGAGTCCAGAGTGACTTTAAACGCAGCTTCCCTCAATTTCACCAATAGTACATTTCCCAGATCAGTTCCGCGGTCTTCTATACGAGAGAGATTCGTGACCGTCACGAAAACTAAAACCACGGCGACAATCAAACCAAACACTAGCCCCGTGATCCAAGACGACAGTGCATTCTTCAACCACGACTGTGGTGATTCAGTTCGAGTCTTAGTCCGCACGCATTATCCTGTGTGACGCGCGCTTCAATCCCGCCGCGAAACTCGAACGCTTTGCATGCGAGACGATCTGTACGTCCGGCAGCCTGACGACGGTGATGTCAGGTGCACCGTCGCTTGCACAGTGGGCTTTCTACACATAACGTCATCTTCTTCAAACAACGCCTACCTCTCCTCCAGGATCTGTAGCTCCCCATGCATCGCAAATTGACAAGAAGGGTTTTGTTAATTTTGACACAAAAGAACACCGAGTGGTTCTTGGGAGCAAGGCCCACTAAATTGGTGTCATTGCTCTAGCTGCGTGACGAGGCGTTACCATGACCGCTAGCGGGTGAATTCATCCAGGTTCGCCATCCGATTGGCATCAGCTGCTTCACGCTTTACCGGTAAACCAGACCCACTTTCGCGGCACGCGGCGCGTTCGGGCGTGATACGTCGAATACACAGTTCCCGGTTCTATCGCGGGGACCATCCATGGAATACATAGTTAAATTCGCCGTATCAACGATCAACGAGGAACGCGAGTTCGAATTCACGAGTTCCTCAAACTGGAAAACTATGTCAAGGCGAGATCAGATGCTCGCACGCGTTTTCGAGGGAACTGCGAGGCAATCTGTCGCCAACTACACATGTTGTCAAATTGCCCATAAGCGTCGCGTGCGATTTCGTTGATGGCTGAAGCTCAGCAAAATGCGTTGCCCGGTAGCGACTCTTCGCAAATGGCGGTGCCCCGATTTTTGCTTGCTGAGCCGAGACCACTCGAGAAAATTATTCGTTTCGTTGTCAATAGCGGCTCCACCCCGAAACTGCTCTCTTGCGCCGCACAATGCGATGTCAACTGGTGGCCGATTCCGCAAGTCATATGAATTCGGCTATCGTAAGTGCGATCGTACGTTCGCTTAGGTTAATCGTTGCACATTTGCAACGGCAATTCGGCGCCACATGCGCAAAGTCTTGAGCGGTCGTCAGCAGCACCAGTTTATGGCTTATGCAGAGTCGTAAAATTAATGCGTCGGTGGTCGCGATCTGTACGCGGGCACGACAACATTGGTTGCGAAGCTCCACAGAATCAATGTAGTCCTTCCGATCAGGGGCAAGACAGGCAGAGCACTATATCGCTTGATGATCTCCTTGCGTGCCCGAGGACCGAAAAACCCTTGCAGCAGTTCTTGCAGAATCAGCCCGGTATTGACAACTTCACAGGGCTTGCTTCGCCACGAGGCAAGTGGGGCGCGGTTCTTAGCGGAACGTCAAAATAATTCAATAGCGCAACAGTAACCCTCACAGCATTGCCGGTTGGGAGTTTGAGCCGATAAATGTGAGGGATCGGCGCAATTATCATTGACCGTCCAGGTAGGCTTGATGTACTAGCCCAACTATGGCATGATACGCCATATGTCGAAGGCCGAGCAGCTCTTTTCCTATAAAGCGCGCCAGGGCGCCTTGATCGTGGAGATGCAGATTTATCGAATACCACGCCCGGACAATCATCGACCACACGGCCTTCATTTCCGATTGTATTTCGGCCGAGCGGACGAGTGTCTGGTTCTCTATGACACGCATACCGGAAAGGCCGCGCATCGCCATCTCGAAAATGTCGAAGAGCCCTACGAGTTCACGACGGTTGATGCGCTGCTCGATGAGTTTCAACAAGAGTGCGCTCGACGTGGATGGGATTGGGGCAAATAGTCGGACCGAGCGAACTACACGGAAAGGCTAATTTCATGAAAAGAATCACCGCCGAAGTTTTTTCTCCCGCGAAGGCTTTGCGCAAGTTCAAAAAGATTGCCAATACCGCAGCGCGCGGCGGAGCGATCGAACCAATTCTCGGTTTCGATTCGATGGCCGAGCTCGCTTCCTTGCTCTCGGAGAAGCGCATCGAGCTATTGCGCTTTGTGGCCGAACACCCGGGTTTGTCGATTCGAAGCTTAGCGCTCGCACTAGAACGCGACTACAAACGAGTACATACGGACGTTGCCGAGCTCGAAGAACGTGGGTTGATCACGCGTGACGATGCGAATAAGCTCATGGCCCCTTATGACGAAATTATCATTCGCGCACCGCTGCGTGCGGCTGCGTAGCCGACCCGCAATATTTGCTATATACCGAGAGGCGGCAGGGTCTTTCGGTAACGATTGACAAACCAAAAAAAGCACCTACCCGCTAAGCTGGGTGCCTTATGGACGTTGAAGGGCCTAGCTTAACCAATCGAAATCGACAACATACTAATCGAGCCACCGAATATACCATCGGTAAGCATAGTCAATTTATCGTCGGCGTTTTGCAACCCAACGATGTAAAGCAACGGCAAATAGTGTTCCGCCGAATTAATCGAAAGCTCTGCGTCGTTGCCGAGCCGGTCGTAGCCGATGAGCGGGGCGTGATCCCCTGACGCAAGTGAGCGCTTAACCAAATCGTTGAACCGCACCGCCCAATCGTAAGCCACGGTTTGCTCGCGCCAATTCATGATGCCCAGGTTGTGCACCACGTTGCCGCTGCCGACGATTAACACGCCCTCATCGCGCAATGGCGCCAGACGTTTGCCGAGATCGTAATGAAACTGCGCCGGCTGCGTGCGATCGATGCTTAACTGCACTACCGGCACATCGGCATCGGGATAAACGTGGGCGAGCACCGACCACGCGCCGTGATCGAGCCCCCACTCGCGATCGAGCCCCACCGGCAGCGGCGCGAGTAAGTCCGCGACTCGCTGAGCAAGCTCCGGCGCGCCCGGCGCAGGATACTGAAAATCGAACAGGGCCTGAGGGAATCCGCCGAAGTCGTGTATCGTTTCCGGTGTGTCCATGGCGGTGACGTGGGTGCCACGGGTGTACCAGTGGGCGGATATCATCAACACTGCGCGCGGTTTGGCGATCGACGCGCCGAACGCACGCCAAGTTTCGGTGTAGTCATTGCGTTCCAACGTATTCATCGGGCTGCCGTGTCCGAAAAACACGACGGGTAAGCGTGTGGGATTTGTCATTTAATAATTGTGGGGGCAATTCCGGGAAATCTCAACCTAATGCACGCAACGCGTGCTTCAGCGTCTCACCACTCAGCGGTGTGTTTTCAAAACGGTGGCGCTCGCGAACCCCGGCACGCACACAGTCTGCGCCATAGGGATCGATTCCGAGCAAGTGAAAATTATCGGAAAACAATATTTGCATGCCCTTGATAGTTTCGGCTTCGGCGGCCGAGGACAACGTGGCGATTTGCGACCAGCGTTCCGGCTCGATCCAACCCATGGCGCCGAAACCCGCGATGGCGCGCACGTGCTTTACGGTCATACGGAAAAATGCGAAATCGCCCAAGGCTAGGTAACGTTCCCCATCGGGTTGATAGCGCAAATATCTCGCCACAAATCGTTGGTCCGCGTTCCACTGGGTCACATCGCCCGTCAGGCTGACCCGCGCGCCCGCCAGCACGTTTGCCTGAGATTCCTCTGATACCACCAGACTCGCACGCGGGTTGCTCAGCAAATTTTTTGTATGCTCCGCCAATGAGCTGATCAGAAAAACCGGACTATGCTGCTCATCCAGTACGAACGGCAAGACGGTCGCGTATGGATAACCTTCGACTCGCTCCGAAAGGGTCGCCAACGCGCCATGGCTCACCGAGTGCAATAGATGAATGACGTCGTCGATCGGAATATTCATACGCTCATTTTAACCGGGTCGGCACACAAATCACTCGCGACTATGTTTTGACGTTTTTGGAACAGCCCCTTACTATGGCTCCATGAGCCAACACGATTTTGCCTTTCTGACCAAACAAAGTTTTCTCGACGTCGCCGAACGCGATTCGAGCCGCGCCTATGCGGTCGCGGGAATCGCTTACGATGGAGCGGTGACCAATCGGCCCGGTGCGCGCTTCGGCCCCCACGCCATACGCCGTGCCAGCCACATGCTGTGTGACGGCGTGCATCCGGTGTTCGATTGTTCGCCGAAGGAGTCGCTGACGGACTACGGCGATCTGCTGTTGCCGAATACTAATTTATCGGCCATGCGGGAAACGTTACAACCCCTCGCGCTCGAACTCATCGCCAAACATCACATGTGCTGGCTGGGCGGCGATCACTCCATTACTTTGCCGCTATTGCGCGCGTATCGCGAGCACTATGGCCGACCTTTGGCGTTGATACATTTCGACGCCCATTGCGACACGTGGACCAATCATTTCGGCGAGCCGTCGGGCCACGGCACCTGGACTTACGAAGCGCTGCAAGAGGGCCTGGTGATACCGGAGGCGACGATACAAATCGGGATCCGCTCTTCCGGCGACAAAGCGGCGCGCGAATACGTTACCACCCGGGGCGGCAGAATCTATACCGCTCACCAATTGCGTGGCCTGGAGAACCGCACCCAGCTTGCCTCACAGCTCGATGATATACGCGCGCGAATCCGCGCGGCAGGTTCGCCGCCGACTTATTTGACCTTGGATATCGATTGCCTCGACCCCGCCTTCGCACCCGGAACGGGGACGCCGGAACCGGCGGGAATGAGTACCGCGCAGGTCGCGACATTTCTAGAAGAGCTAAGCGATTTGCCGTTTGTCGGCATGGATTGCGTGGAAGTCGCGCCGCCTTATGATCATGCGGAGTTGACGAGCAATGCGGCCGCGTTTTTTGTTTGGACGTATTTGTGCGGGCGAATCGCTCGACACAAAAAATGATAAGCAAGAGAGTATCAAATTCGTCATTCCCGCGCAGGCGGGAATCCAGTGTTGACGTTCGTAAAGGCTCAACTGGATTCCCGCCTTCGCGGGAACGACAACTAGTAATAGGTTTTCGTTACCTTGGTCTTCACCCAAACCGACCAACTTACCGGCAACAACTACTACACCGCCACCGCGCCGCGTGGCCCATCGTTTCCGACACTTAATGGCGACATCGACGCCGACGTCTGCGTAGTCGGTGGTGGGCTGAGCGGCCTATCGGCCGCGCTGGAATTGGCGCAGCGCGGATTCTCCGTCGCGCTGCTGGAAAGCCGCGAAATCGCCTGGGCCGCATCGGGGCGTAACGGCGGCCAAGTCATCGTCGGGTTTGGTTGTGATAACGGCGCCATCGAAAAACACTTGGGCCTGCAAGATGCAAAGCGCGCCTGGGATATTTCCGTCGAGGGCGTGAGGCTCGTGTACGAGCGTATGGCGCGATTGCAAATCGATTGTGACTTCACGCCCGGCTGGTTGCTGCTTGCCGCGCGCAAGTCTCATGTCGCGCACTTGCGCGAATGGCACGAAGAACTGCGTGCGAAATATGGTTACGGCGAATTCGTGGAATACATCCCACCCCAACAAGTCGGGCAATGGACGGCAAGCGCGCATTATCACGCTGCCGTTTACGACCGATTGTCCGGCCACATTCATCCGCTGAAATATGCGTTAGGTCTAGCAAAAGCCTGCATTGCTGCCGGCGTAAAAATCTTCGAACACAGTCACGTCAAATCGCTGCAGCTAGGCGATCGACCACGCATTGAAACTGCTACGGGTAATGTCGCTTGCCGTTTCGCCGTGCTCGCCACCAACGTCTTCATCGGCGATCTCGCACCCAATTTAGAGGAGCGCATCATGCCCGTCGGCGGCACGGTATTTGCGACGGAGCGGCTCGATCCACAATTGGCCGACAGTTTGGTTCGCCATCGCGCCGCCGTATGCGACAGCAACTTCCTGCTCGACTATTACCGGGTTACACCGGACCATCGCGTGCTGTGGGGCGGACGCTCGACCTATTCGAAACACGATAGCAGCGACGGCGTCGAATGGCTGCGCCAGAAAATGGTTGGGCTTTATCCGCAATTGAAGGCCACAAAAGTCGAATACGGCTGGGGCGGCATGATCGACATCACCCTCAATCGCGCGCCGGATTTCAATCGCCTGGCGCCGAATATTTATTACTTGCAAGGCTTCAGCGGTCACGGCCTCGCCCTTTCCGGCATGGCCGGCAAACTCGCCGCCGAAGCCATCGCCGGACAAGCGGAACGCTTCGATGTGTTCACCCGTATCCAGCACCGCGCGTTTCCGGGTGGGCGTACGCTGCGCACGCCGGGATTGGTGCTGGGAACTTTGTACTATCGTTTGCGCGACGCGCTCGGCTGAATCCGAAGCAAGCCGTAGGGTGCGCACCGCGCACGCGGTTAACGCTCAACTGTCCGCGTGCGCAATGCGCACCCTACGATCATTTGGGTTTTCTTTACGGCGGTCGAACGCGTCGCCGGCGAATGCGTGAGACAACGTTACTAAGTTGACACGCCGCAGAAGCGCGAGGATACTGGTCGTTGGCAATGCATGGCTTGAGCGCCGCATCCCTATTGGCTCCTCGGCTAGGCTCACATAGATGCCTAAGGCAAATTGCTTCAGGCAAATATAGAAAGCGACGATCATGCAGATCGGTGTAACGAAAGAAATCAAAAATCACGAATATCGCGTCGGACTCACGCCCCAGGGCGCGGCAGAACTGGTCCGACATCAGCATTCCGTATTGATCGAACGCAACGCGGGCGCCGCCATTGGTTTTGGCGACGAGCGGTATCTTGCCGCCGGTGCGGTCATTGCCGCCAGCGCAGAAGAAGTGTTCGCGAGGGCGGACATGATAGTGAAAGTCAAGGAACCGCAGCCCAGCGAGTGCAAAAAACTTCGCCCCGGCCAAGTGCTGTTTACCTATTTGCATCTCGCGCCGGACCCGGAACAAACGCGCCTGTTGATCGAGTCCGATGCCGTCGCTATCGCTTACGAAACGGTAACGGACGATCGCGGCGGATTGCCGTTGCTCGCGCCCATGAGCGAAGTGGCGGGGCGCATGTCGATTCAAGCCGGCGCTCACGCGCTGGAGAAAGCGCAAGGCGGTCTAGGCGTGTTGCTGTCGGGCGTGCCGGGCGTGCCGCCGGCGAATGTGGTGGTATTGGGCGGCGGCGTGGTCGGCATCAACGCCGCGCGCATCGCCTTGGGCATGGGCGCGCAGGTGACGGTGTTCGATGTCTCGCTCGCTCGGCTGAAGGAACTCGACAATCTTTATGGCCCGCGCCTGATGACCTGTTTTTCCTCCCGGACCGCGATCGAACAGGCGCTTACCGGAAGCGGACCTCGTCATCGGCGGCGTGCTGGTGCCCGGTGCAGCAGCGCCCAAGCTCATCACGCGCGACATGTTGCGGTTGATGAAGCAAGGATCGGTGATCGTCGATGTCGCCATCGATCAAGGCGGTTGCGTCGAGACCAGCCGGCCGACAACGCATCAGGATCCGACTTTTGTGGTCGATGGCATCGTCCACTATTGCGTTGCCAATATGCCGGGTGGCGTCGCGCGCACCTCGACTTTGGCGTTGACCAATGCAACGTTGCCGTTCGTGATCGAACTCGCGAACAAAGGCTATCGGCGTGCGGTCGAAGAGAATAAGCACTTGCGCAATGGTTTAAACATTCATCGCGGTGCGGTGACATACGAAGCCGTTGCGCATGCATTGGGTTACCCTTATACGAAGGAAATCTAAAAAATAATGTAGCCCGGATGAAATCCGGGATCCCGGAATCCGCTGCGCTCCTTCCGGGCTACATAATCCAGATAAGTTAGTATGTATGGGAGCGCACAGAACAAAGGAAGCAATATGATTCAACGCGAAAATTTTTCTCCCGGCGACATGGAACGCTGGCTCGATGAACGCAGGGTCACGGAAGTCGAATGTCTCGTCTCGGATTTGACCGGCGTGTCCCGCGGCAAGATTCTGCCGCGCGCGAAATTCGGCCAGGATAAGGGCCTGCGTCTGCCGCAGGCGGTGATGATGCAGACCGTGACGGGAAACTATCCCAATTCGGATGAAGTCGACGCGATCATGACCGATTACGATCCCGATATGATACTGAAGCCGGATCCGGAAACCGTTTGCATCGTCCCTTGGGCGGTGGATCCAACGGCACAGGTGATACACGATTGTTTCTTTTTCGACGGCGAGATGGTGGATTTCGCACCGCGTTCCGTATTGCGCCGCGTGCTGGGTATGTACCACGCAAAAGGCTGGTCGCCCATCATCGCGCCGGAACTGGAGTTTTATTTGACGGCGCGCAATACCGATCCCGACATACCGCTGAAGCCGCCGATTGGCCGTAGCGGCCGCGCGGAAACCAGCCGTCAGGCTTACAGCATCGACGCGGTGAACGAATTCGATCCGCTATTCGAAGACGTGTACGATTATTGCGAGGCACAAGGACTCGACGTCGATACGCTGATCCACGAAGTCGGCGCGGGTCAGATGGAAATCAATTTCTTGCACGGCGATCCGCTGAAGCTCGCCGACCGCGTGTTTTATTTCAAGCGCACGGTGCGCGAGGCAGCGATGCGCCACGACATGTACGCAACCTTCATGGCCAAGCCCATGGCGGATGAGCCGGGCTCGGCCATGCACATTCATCAAAGCATTATCGATCCGAAAACCAAACGCAATCTATTCAGCAATGAAGACGGCACCCCGTCGCAAAGTTTTCACTATTTCATCGGCGGGCTGCAAAAATATCTGCCGGCGGCGACTATTTTCTTCGCGCCCTACGTCAATTCCTATCGGCGCATCGTCAAATACGGCGCGGCGCCAATCAATATCCAGTGGGGCCGCGACAACCGCACCGTCGGCATCCGTGTACCGGATTCCGAACCGGAAGCGCGGCGGGTGGAAAACCGCGTGGTCGGCGTCGACGCCAATCCGTACGTCGCGATCGCGGCGACCTTGGCCTGCGGTTATTTAGGCCTGACCAATAAGATCGAGCCGCTGCCGGAATATAAAGGCAGCGCCTATGAGTCCGACTTCCAGCTTCCGCGCGGGCTGCATGAAGCGCTGACGGAAATGCGTGACGCCACGGCGTTGCACGACATAATGGGCAAGCGCTTCGTCACGCTCTACGCCGCCGTGAAGGAAGAGGAATACGCCGAGTTTATGAAAGTCATTTCCCCGTGGGAGCGGGAACATCTGCTGCTGCATGTTTAATTCCGTTTCCAAATCAAAAATTACTTTGTCGGCTTCGCCTTGCCGTGTTACAGCACTGTCTGCGGCTCGCCTTCGCGTCCTTTTTGATTTGGAGACGGAATAAGGATTTGGAATCATGAGTGCAATATTTGAAATGAGACGCGCGTCGGAGCGCGCGCAACGTTACGACACCAAGGCGATACAGGCGCAGGACGCCGCCCATTACCTGCATCCCTTCACCGATTTCAAAACCCTGGCGGCGAAGGGCTCGCGCGTCATGGTGCGGGGTGAAGGCATCTATGTTTGGGATTCCGAAGGCAACAAGATCATCGACGGCATGTCGGGGCTGTGGAATGTGAATCTCGGCTATGGCCGCCAGGAATTGGCCGACGCCGCCTACCAGCAACTCACTACCTTGCCGTTCTACAACAGCTTTTTTCAGACGACCAATATTCCGGCCACGGAGTTGGCTACGGCCCTGGCCGACATCGCGCCGCGCCACATGAAGCATGTGTCGTTCGCCAATTCGGGTTCGGAAGCAAACGATACCATCGTCCGCATGGTGCGGCGTTACTGGGAACTACAAGGTCAACCGCAGCGCAGTGTGATTATCGGCCGTAACAACGGCTACCATGGCAGCACCATGGCGGGCGCATCGCTCGGCGGCATGTCCGGCATGCACGCCCAGGGCGGGTTGCCGATTCCCGGCATCGTTCACATCGAGCAACCTTATTACTATGGGCTAGGCGGCGATCTATCGGCGGAAGAATTCGGCATTAAGGCCGCCGGCTGGCTGGAAGAAAAAATCCTCGAGGTCGGCGCAGACAAGGCCGCCGCCTTCATCGGCGAACCGGTACAGGGCGCCGGCGGCGTCATCATTCCGCCTAAGACTTACTGGCCGGAGATTCAACGCATCTGCGATAAGTATGGTTTGCTGCTGATTTCCGATGAAGTGATCTGCGGCTTCGGCCGCCTGGGCCGCTGGTTTGGCTGTGAGTATTTCGGCACTAAACCGGACTTCATTACCTTCGCCAAAGCCGTTACCTCTGGCTATATTCCCCTGGGCGGCGCCATCATCAGCGACCGAGTGGCCGATGTGTTGATCGAAAAAGGCGGCGAGTTTAATCACGGCTATACCTATTCGGGTCATCCGGTGGCCTGCGCCGTCGCGCTTGAGAATATCCGCGTGTTCAAAGCTGAAAAGATCATCGACAAAGTCGCCAAAGAAACGGCGCCTTACTTAGCAAAGAAATTCCACAGCTTGGCGGACCACCCCATCGTCGGCGTGACCGAGACTTGCGGCATGATGGCGGGGCTGGTGCTGGCGAAGGATAAAGCGAAGAAAATCGGTTTCGATCCGGCAGCGGAAGTCGGCATGATATGCCGCGGCTACTGTTTCAAGGAAGGCGTGATCATGCGCGCCGTCGGCGACCGCATGATTATCGCGCCGCCGCTCATCATCAGCAAAGCCGAGATCGATACCATGATCGCTCTGATACGCCGCTGTCTGGATCTTACTTGGGACGAAGTGAAACGACTCGATCTGCTGGCGTGAAAATAAACTGTCAGGTAAGCTTTCGTAAACATAGATCAACCGCGTCGCGACTAAGCTTAGTAATTTTTACTATCGAATAATGTGTGGGGTGCATCGCCAAGAGCCACATGGATATTGCTTCACAGCGATGCCTGCCCGGAGATGCGCACCAGTATTGCCTTCCGAGGCAGGTATATTTTGCGCTTTACAACAACTTCAAGTAGCCTGAAAGCGTTTACCGCGCGTTACGTTTATTTTTATCCGTTTGGAGGATGCAAGATGAAAAGTCGTTTAATCAAAACAATCGGCATTGCGTTCGCGGCTCTCGCGGGCCTGGGTCTGGGTCAGCAAGCCCTGGCGCAGGAGGAACCCAAGGTCCTCAACGTTTATAACTGGGCGGATTATCTGCCCGACGGTTTGCTGGAAAATTTCACTAAAGAAACCGGCATCAAGGTTCGCTACGATACCTTCGACACCAACGAAGTGGTGCACGCCAAGCTGATCGCCGGGCGCACGGGCTACGACATCGTCGTACCATCGGCGAACTGGGGGGCGTTGCACATTCAAGCGGGTTTGTTGCGCAAACTGGATAAGTCGAAGTTGCCGAACTTAAAAAATGGCGATCCCATTATGTATAAGCTGCTCGCCCAAGTGGATCCCGGCAATCAGTATTTGGTCAACTGGGCGTGGGGCTTTGTTACCTTGGGGATTAACACCGACAAAGTGAAGGCGGCGCTGGGTTCAACACCGATGCCCGACAACGCTTGGGCGCTGATATTCGATCCCAAATACGCCAGCAAGCTTAAGTCCTGCGGCATCAGCATGCTGGATTCCGCCACCGACGTAATCCCCGCCGCGCTGCATTATTTAGGCAAGCCCGCGTTCAGCACCAACCCGGCGGACTACGCCGAAGCCGCAAAGCTGATGAAGGCAATTCGCCCGAACGTCAAGATATTCAGTTCCGGCATCAACGATTTGGCCAGCGGCGGATTGTGCATGGCGCTGGGTTATTCCGGCGACATGAACATCGCCGCGAAACGTGCCGCAGAAAATAAAACCGGGCAAAAGATCGAAACTTTGGTTCCGTCCACCGGCGGCTTGCTGTTCTACGACAACATGGCGATCCCCGCCGATGCCGAGCATCCGAACAATGCCCATATTTTCATCAACTACATTCTGCGTCCCGACGTCGCCGCCAGCATCTCCAACAAGATGAACTACGCGACCATGAATGCGGAATCGGTCAAATTCGTGAACAAAGAAATATTGGGTAACAAATCGATTTTCTTGACCGACGAAGCGAAAAAGCGAATGGTGCCTTCGGGCGTCACGACCAACGACATGCGCCGCATCATGACGCGCGGGTTTACGCAGTTTAAGACCGGCTTGTAACAAGCATTGCAGTAACCTCGGCGCCAATCCGCGCCGAGGCTCGATCAACCCAGGGGCAGATCGATGAATAACACGCCGCCCGAAAAATCGTCGAAGACAGACGCGTCTTTTCTGCGCATCGAGAACTTGGTGAAAGAATACGGCGCGGTCACGGCCGTCGATCGCGTCTCACTCAGTATCGCCAAAGGCGAGTTGTTCGCTTTACTCGGCAGTTCCGGTTGCGGTAAATCCACATTGCTGCGCATGCTCGCCGGCTTCGAAGCGCCGACATCCGGCAAGATCTTTCTCGACGGTAAAGACATCACCGATGTGCCGCCCTACGAGCGGCCGATCAACATGATGTTCCAATCCTACGCGCTGTTCCCGCACATGAGCGTGTGGGAGAACATCGCCTTCGGTTTGCGGCGCGACGGCATGCCCAAGGATCAAATCGAGAGTCGGGTGGAAAACATGCTGCAGTTGGTGCAGCTTAAACCTTACGCTAAACGCAAGCCGCACCAGCTCTCAGGCGGCCAGCAGCAGCGCGTTGCGCTCGCCCGCTGCATGGCGAAACGGCCGCAACTGGTGTTGCTCGACGAGCCCCTCGGCGCGCTGGACAAAAAACTGCGCGAGCAAACTCAGTTGGAAGTGGTCAACATTTTGGAGCAAGTCGGTTTGACCTGCGTCATGGTCACCCACGATCAGCAAGAAGCCATGACCATGTCCAGCCGCATCGCAGTCATGTCCGAAGGCAAGTTTTTGCAAATCGGCTCGCCTTCGGACATTTACGAAACGCCCAACTGCCGCTTCGTGGCGGATTTCATCGGCGATTGCAACATGTTCAACGGCAAGCTCATCATCGACGAGCCCGATCACGTGGTGGTGGAAACGCCCGAATGTAAACACTACGTCGGCCACGGCATCACCGGCACCTTGGGCATGGATGTCAGCGTCGCGGTGCGGCCGGAAAAGATCGCCGTGTCGCGCACCCGCCCCGAGGGTGAGTTCAATTTTTGCGCCGCGGAAGTGGTCGATCTTGCCTACCTCGGCAGTTACACGACTTATCACCTTAAGCTCGATTCCGGCATGAAGCTAAAGGCGAGCGCGCCGAATGTCGAGCGCCACCACGAGGGCGCGCCTACTTGGGGCGACAAGGTGTACGCCCACTGGGCCGAATCCGCCATGGTCGTGCTGATTAATTAAATGCGCTTCCTCGCTCGCATAAGGGACATCAACTGGGGCCGCACCACGGTGCTCGGCGTGCCGTATCTCTGGCTCATTTTATTTTTGCTGATTCCGTTTCTGATCATTTTCAAGATCAGCATGTCGGAAATGCAGATCAGCCGCATTCCATTTAAAGACATCGTTACCTACACCGACGGCGCGCTGAATCTCAGCTTAAAACTGGGCAACTACGTATTCCTCGCTCAAGACCCGCTCTATGTTCTGACTTTCATCAGCTCGCTGAAATTCGCATTTCTAACGACGTTTTTTTGCTTGTTAATCGGCTATCCCTTCGCGCTGAGCATGGCGCGCGCCAAGCCGGAACATCGCGCGACCTTGATGATGCTGGTGATCCTGCCGTTCTGGACCTCGTTCCTGCTGCGCATCTACGCCTGGAAAGGCATTCTTACTTCCAACGGCATTCTGAACAATGCGCTGATGTCCATGGGTGTGATCAGCGAGCCGCTGGCGCTCATCAACACGCCGTTCTCGCTGACCTTGGGCATGGTCTACGCCTACCTGCCGTTCATGATTTTTCCGCTCTACAACAACTTGGTGAAGCAGGATCATCGTTTGATCGAAGCGGCCATGGATCTGGGCGCAACGCCGTGGACGGCGTTTTGGAAGGTGACATTTCCGCTTTCTTTGGGCGGCGCCCTCGCCGGATCGTTGCTGGTGTTCATTCCGGCGGTCGGCGAATTCGTCATTCCGGAATTGCTCGGCGGTCCCGATTCGCTGATGATCGGCCGCGTGCTGTGGGACGAAATGTTCAGCAATAACGATTGGCCTATGGCGGCGTCTGTAGCCGTGGTGTTGATTATGATTGTGATCGTCCCGTTCGTGATCCTGAATCATTATCAAGAAAAACGCAGTCGCGAGCGGGTTGGCATGAAGACCAATAACTGGTTCTCCGGCGGCGTCCTGGGATTAGGTTATCTGTTCCTCTATCTGCCGATCGTGACGTTGGTGATTTTTTCCTTCAACGCCTCGCAGATGGTGACGATTTGGGGCGGTTTTTCCTTTAAGTGGTATGGCGAGTTGCTGAAGGACGAAGAGATTCTGCGCGCGACTTGGCTGTCGCTGAAGATCGCGTTCTTTACCGCCACCGCGTCGGCGATACTCGGCACGTTCGCCGCCTTCGTGTTGGTGCGCTACAAGAAATTTTTTGCGCGGCCGCTGTTTAACGGCATGATCACCGCGCCCCTGGTCATGCCCGAGATCGTCATCGGCTTATCGTTATTGTTGTTCATGGTGTCGATTCAAAAAGCCATCGGCTGGCCCGAGCGCGGCGCCATGACCATTTGGATCGGCCACACGCTGGTCGGCATGGCCTACGCCACCGTATCGATCCGCGCGCGGCTGCAGGAACTCAATCGTTCCCTGGAAGAAGCGGCGATGAATCTCGGCTGCCGGCCCGGCCAAGTATTTTTTCTCATCACCTTGCCGCTCATCGGCCAAGCCATCGTCTCCGCTTGGTTGCTGACGTTTACCGTATCGCTTGACGACGTGATTCTCTCCGCGTTCCTGTCGGGCCCCGGCTCGACCACCTTGCCGCTGGTGGTGTTCTCCCGCGCGCGGCTGGGACTCAATCCGGAAGTGAATGCAATCGCGACGGTGATCATCGTCTTGGTGAGCATAGGCGTAGTCGCCGCGAGTATTTATATGACTCGCAGCCAGCGGAAATTGGATAAGGAGATCGCCGAGGCCTATCGCGAGAGCAAAGCGATGGCCTGAGAGGCAATACCAGAGCGACTGTCAGGCATGGCATTGCCAGCAGGCAAGATGGGCGCGGTCGCTGGCGAAGCTTGCTAGGAATAAGAATCGCAGCAGAATATTTATCTACCAGAGGAAGAGGCATCATGAAGAAATGGAAAATCAAAACATTAGTCGCTGCGATGGCGCTGGCTTTGCCTTGCGCGACGTTCGCTCAAGTCGATAACGCCGAGCTGCTGAAGGAATTGCAGGAGCTGAAAGCCAAGGTCAAAGCGTTGGAAGACAAAATCAACGCGGCGCCCGTCGCGGCGCAACCCGCCGATGCGGCTGCGGCGCCGGCTGCCAACGAACGCTTGGACGAAACCGTCACCGAGGTGAATAAGGTCAAGCTTAAAATCGACCAGATGGAAACTACAGAAGAAGAAAGCGGTTTCCTCGGCATTAAGATTTCCGGTTATGCAGACCCGACATACATTTATAACCAGCGCCGGCGCACCAATAGTTTCGTGTTTCTAAATAATCTCGGCGGCTCGTCGGACGAAAACGGCGACAACGTTTATGGTTACGATAATTCGTTTTTCGGTTCCATCTTTTTGCGCTTCGAAAAGGAATTCGAGAGCGGCGCCAAAGGCATTATCGAAATCATGCCGAAAAAGGGCTACGACGACGCCAACAATAACATCATCAACCAAGCGATTTTCTCTTATCCGATCAAGCCAAGCATCAAGCTCTTCGCCGGGCAGGTCGGCTCTTGGCAGGGCTACGAATACCAGGCGGCAACGTTGCGCAAGAACATCACCTATAACTTGCTCTACGACTATGCCGAGTTCACCTACATGACCGGGGCAGGCTTGGAGTTCACGCCCGACGGGAATCTCAGCGGCAAGATCATGATCGGCAATCCGGCCGTCTTGGCGCGCAATTATTCCGACCGCTCGACCGCCGCGCACGGCCGCTTGGACTACGCGTTGAACGATTACGCGGGCGTGGGCGGAACGTTCTATCGCGGCAAGTTGTTCGGCAATAACCTAAGCAATGTGCAAGCGGATTTTTATCACAACAAAGGCGATTGGAGTTTCGCCGGCCAGATCGACTACGGTAAGTGGGATAAGTCAGCGACCAACGGCCAGAACGCCGAATGGATAGGCGTGTCAGGGTTGGCGGCCTACAAGTTCTCGCCGCGCACCGAAGGCGTGCTGCGCGCCGATTACATCAAAAACAGCAAGAACGGCGGCGGCATGCCGGGTAATGTGTTCCGCGAAACGTTCGTTCAGGTCGACACGAATGGTGACGGAATCGTCGATGAATTCGACGATCCGGCCGGAGCGGTTACGGTACTGAACGATCCCTTCAGCGGTTTTGGCCCCGAAGTCGATACGTTCACGGGATTGCTGACCGACGAAAACAAAGGCGCGAACCGTTACGCGCTCACGGCCACGTTTAATTATTTGCTCGACAAGAACGTCACCGTGCGCGCCGAGTATCGCCTCGACGGCTCGAGCTTGCGGACATTCTTGAACACAAAAGACGGCAGTTATTCCAAGACCAACAATCTGCTAGGCTTGCAGTTAATTTATTTCTTTTGATCGTCATTCCCGCGAAGGGTGTAGCAGGGAATTCGGCTTGGACACAAGCCGCCTGCGGAACGGTTCGGACTTGCAAGTCCGAACGCGCGCTGCAAGCGGGGACCCAGTGACGTTTGTTTGAAGACCCTGGATTCCCGCCTGCGCGGGAATGACGGTGTTGATCTAAATTTTTTGGTTACGAATTTACGTTTCTGAAGTCACGCTTGTATGTCAGCTAATCCCACCAAACCCATCGCGATCCTCGAGTACGATCTCGACAACGGCCCAGCCTACTTCGCGGAATTTCTGCGCGATAAGCAATTCCCCTACGAACACTTGCGTATCGATCGCGGCGAAGCGGTGCCCACATCCATCGCACGCTTCAGCGGGCTATGTCTCATGGGCGGCTCGCCCAGCGTTAACGACGATCTGCCTTGGATCCCGCAAGTGCTGGCATTAACGCGCGAGGCCATCGCGAACGATATCCCCGTCATCGGCCATTGCCTCGGCGGGCAGTTATTGTCGAAAGCGCTGGGCGGTACGGTTAGCACAAGCCCCGAACCGGAAATCGGCTGGGGCGACTGTCAAGTTGAAGATAACCCGGCGGCGCGCGCCTGGTTCGGCGACACGAGAGAGTTCCCAGCTTTTCAATGGCACTTCGAATCGTTTTCGATTCCGGAAAACGCGATTCGCGTGTTGCACGGGAGCAAATGCCCCAATCAAGCCTTCGTGTTCGGCCCCCACATCGGTTTTCAGCCGCACATCGAAGTGGACGAGCGAGTTATTCGTCTTTGGGCAGAAAAAGATCGCGTGATGCTAAAAAATCTACACGGCCCCGGCTTTCAGACCAGTGAGCAAATGTACGCTGAACTCGCGCCTAAATTAGCTGCGATGCGCGCCATTACGCAACGGGTTTATGAAGTTTGGTTAGCGCAAATACCAGAACGGCAGAACCGCGCCGCGCCCGCGACAACTGCGTCGGTCGGTTCTCTCGGGCGTTAAGAGCACACCAACTACTGATAAATCATGTCATTGCTAGGAGCCTGTATCGGCGCTGCCGGTACTGCCCACGGACCATGAACCGGAGTAAGTTGTAGGGTGGATCAAGTCCCGCAGGGATGGATCCACCAAACGGTGGAAGAGGAAAATAAGCTTATATTTGTTCTGGTGGATCCGCTTCGCTTGATCCACCCTACAAGTAAATTGTGGTTCACTGAAAGGAGCAACGCGACGAAACAATCCCGTACTTGAACGCCGCGAAAAACGAGATTGCTTCGTCGCAAAAAGCGCTCCTCGCAATGACAAGACTATCAATCCTGCCCGACCATGTCCGCAAAGATTACGCCTCGTTGACCTGAATCCCCGCAATAGTCCAAGCGCCTTTCGGATCCTTGGCGTCCTTGACCACGTGCCACACCTCTTCAAACGGCTCGGCGCCTGCGTTTTCCTCTTCGCGAATCAATCCGCTGAAACGCACGCTGGCGATTTCTCGATCGCCTTCTGTGATCACTTCCAGCAGATCGGCGTCCAGTTTCATCACTTCAACGCGCTGTTTGGCGCCGCCGCGTTCTTGAATTTGAGTGGCGATTTCGGCATACAGTTCGGGACTGGTGTAGTCACGGATGTCATTAAGATCGCCGGCGTCGTTCGCCGCTTGCAGGCGATGAAACGATACTTTGGCTTGGCGCAAGAAACCTTCGACATTGAAGTCCGCTGGATAGCGCTGCGGCATTATGACTTGTCCGCCGGCCGATTGAAACGTGCCGAGGTCTTCGGTGGGCGCGGGTCGACGATCACTCGCCGCACCCGGTGTACGCGCGTATTGCATGCCGCGGGTGTCCGGCTGATTTCGTCGCTGCCATGCCGATATCAGAGCACGGATGACGAAAAAAGCGAGGACGACCATTAACAAATTGCCGAGGAAGCCCGCCATCGCACTGCCGCCGAACATCGACATCAGCAACGCGCCCAAACCGAAGCCGGCCAATGGCCCAAGCCAGCGTGACATGCCGCTGCTCGCAGGGGCGCCGGCTTGTTGAACCGGTTTGTCGGGTTGCATCACGGGCGATTGTTTTTGCGCTGGCGGCGGTAATGAGCGTTGCATACCGGTCGAGCGTCCGCCCCCGAACCGTCGTCCCGCTTCGGAATCCATAGGCGTCAACAGCGTCGCCGTGAACATCAAAACCGTCAGTACCGCTAATACTTTAGACACGCTCTTCTCCTTAAAACCCATCGCTGCGACATTTACGTCAATACTTCATTAGATCAAGGCGACAGGTAAAAATTCAAGTTCCCACTCGTCAGCCATTCATGAACTTCTATATTAACGCACCCAACAAATCATTGGAGCACTTTCTCCATGGGCGCTGATATTTCCCAAACGGATGTGGAAATTTCGTCAAATCCGGCGGGAAAACCCGCGTAAACACGCGATGGCGGGTCGGCCGACGGAGCCGCTGGCAGAAAAAAAACACCACGCCACAGTCCAATACCGGTGCGACACTCCGGCCATGCCGGCCTGAGAAGCAATCTGGATGCGGCTTCTGGCATGGCTGCCATATCGCTTTAGGCCCTTTCCTATTGTTGACATTCGCCATGAGTTGGGCCAATCTTCAACTTATGGCCCTCCGCGCAAAAGCAATAAACAATCGTTAGGAGCAAGGAAATGCGTTCTCCCCTGCGTGTCATCTTTGCTTGTTTTTTGAGTACTTGTGGAATCGCCAGCCACGCAGATCCGTCTCCCGAAACCCTCGCAACCCTCCAAGCTCACGTTTTCAAAGTAATTGCAGAGCGCTCTTCCGGCGCCGTGCAAGCCGGGTCCGCGGTGCTGGTGGCGCCGGGTAAGCTGGTTACCAATTGCCATGTACTTACCTGGGCTAAAAATATTCAGTTGATGCGTGGCGGCGAGCAATGGACCGCGCGTCTGGTCGCGGCCGACAAAGAGCACGATCTATGTATTCTCACGGCGGCAGATTTGCCGTTTACCCCAGCGCTTACCACGACAACCGCACCGGTCCAGGTGGGGCAAGAAGTCCACGCGGCGGGTTATCCGGGCGGTCGTGACTTCGCTGTGAATTGCGGGAAAGTTCGCGCGCTGCACGATTACAACGCAGCCAAAGTCATTCAAACGAACGCCAATTTCGTGCCCGGCGCAAGCGGCGGTGGCTTGTTCGACAACGATGGAAAATTGTTAGGCATCCTCACGTTTCGCGCCCCCTCAGGAGGTGATTTTCATTTCGTGATGCCGGTCGCTTGGGTGGATGCATTGCTCGCCCGCATCGACGATTCAAATCCGTCCGCGATAAGCGATCTTGCTTTCTATCAACGTAACCAGACGCAACAACCTTATTTCCTGCAAGCCGCCGCGTTGGAGGAAACGCGAAACTGGACCGCGCTGCTCAACGTTGCGCAACGCTGGAGTGATCAGTCTATCAACAACCCAGAATCGTGGATGGCGGTCGGCAAGGCCTGCGTGGCGCTGAATAAGAAAGACCAAGCGGTATCGGCGTTTCGCCAAGTACTCGCGATCGATAGCCAGCACAGCCTCGGACGGGACTGGCTCAACACGTTGGAACCCACCCAAGCCTGCGGCACGCTTGAAAATCCCTGCCCATCCACCGAAGATTTTCTCGCGTTTGCGGAACCAGTTCTCCCTTAACCGGGACTAAAGCCGTAGTAGTAGGTTCTTTCTGGCCGTTCCCGGCCCCTTAAAAACAAGGAAGTTCTGATTTGTTTCGAGTTCTAAGCGAGACAAGGCGCGAACAAAAAATATCGTCGCAGCATATCGTTATACGTGAGGCGATATTTTTTGTGAGCCAAACAACGAGCCGCGACGAAATCGGAATAAATCAGAGCTTCCGCAATATTGGAGCGGCTTTATGAGCATTAAATGGCTATTGGTCCTCAGCGCCCTCGTCTGTTTGCCCGCGCAGGCGGAACTCGACCGCAAACTGTTACAAAAGATCTTACCTAGTGTGGTGCGGGTTCAGGCTTACGTTAAAGCTGGCGTCGCATCGGGGTCGGCAGTCGTAGTCGCGCCGAATAAAGTGGTGTCGAACTGCCACGTCACGCGAGATGCGGTGGCGATTAATGTGATCGCCTGGAGTTCGAAGTGGAAAGTCAAAGAACAAATCAAGGATATTGATCACGACCTCTGTTTACTCATACTCCACAGCGAGATCGGTAAGGTAGCGGAGTTTGCCGATACGGCGGAAGTCAAAATCGGTCAAACGGTCGCCGCGGCGGGTTATCCCAGCGGTGGTCGATTGGAGATTACCGAAGGTCAGATTAGAGCGCTGCACAACCTCGACGGCGGTCAAGTCATACAAAGTTCTGCCACTTTTACCGAAGGAGAAAGCGGCGGTGGTTTGTTCGATAAAGACGGCAAACTAGTCGGCATTATCGCCTTCCGCGGCCGGCATTTTTTCGCACTGCCAACCACCTGGGTCAAAAAACTACTCGATAGCGAAGGGACGGATGTCGTGGGTTCGAATCAAACCGTTGCTTTCTGGGAACGCGAACCCGGCAGCCAGCCGAATTTTTTGCAGGCCGATACCCGCGAGGCGTTAGAGGATTGGACCGGGCTTAAGGCGCAAGCGGAGCGCTGGACCAAGGAAGAAACGACTAATCCGGAATCTTGGATCGCGCTGGGGAAATCGCTCTATCACTTGAAGCGCCATCCCGACGCCATCCCGGCACTACGTAAAGCTGCGGAACTTGATCCACGCAACAGCCAAGGTTGGTTTTACCTCGCGCAAGCTTATCGCGATACCCGCGACACGAAGGCGTTTGCGGAGGCATTGGAAAAACTGACCGCACTCGATCCGGCGGCGGCTAAGGCATTGACGGCAGAAGTCGAAGCGCCGAAGTAAAATTCAACTCGCCCCAGAAAGGCAATTTACCGAAATGCATCAACTCGTAATCTTGCACCCGCTACGCGAATTTTGGTAGCACGGATTTTGCGACGGGTATCGCAATGTTAAGCGCTTGGACTAGGAAGCGCTTAGTTTTGCGCGAGCTTGACGGCGATCTCCGCTAAGCGTTTTCCCAATGCAATGGCGAGGGTTTTTTCTTCGTCGCTTATCGGCATGGCATTGGTTAGCCCGGCAACATGGGTAGCGCCGTAGGGCGATCCACCCGTTCGTGTGGTCGATAGAACGGATTCGGTGTAGGGGAGGCCGACCAACACCATGCCATGATGTAACAGCGGCAGGATCATCGACAGCAAAGTTGATTCTTGGCCGCCGTGCTGGGTGCCGGTGGACGTGAAAACGGCCGCCGGTTTTCCGGCAAGCGCGCCGTTGAGCCATAGCTCGCTGGTGCCATCCCAAAAATATTTCATCGGCGCCGCCATATTGCCGAAGCGGGTTGGTGAGCCTACGGCGACGCCGATACACTCCTGTAAATCTCGAAGCTCGGCGTAGGGCGCGCCAGAATCCGGAACCGCGGGCGAGATGGTTTGGGTGAGCGGTGCGACCTTAGGCACCGTCCGCAACCGCGCTCTGACACCGGGAACTTGCTCGACGCCGCGGGCGATGAATTGCGCCAAGCCCTTGACCGCGCCGGTTTGGCTGTAATACAACACCAGCACGTCCTTCATCGGTTAAGCGGCGATAAACTGAAACAAATCGAAGTGGGTGGTCTGTTCCACCAAACGCGTTGCTTTGATGCGGTCGATGCGATCCTGACGCTCGAGTTTATATTCCATGCCTTCTTTGAACATATCGCGCGGAGCGAGGATGGTCGGCAATTGGCGCAATGTTTCCATCCCCGGCAATAGCAGCGCCTCCTGCTTGCGCACCAATGGTCCTGTGGCGGGCTCGATCATTAACGGAATACCGGTCGGAGAAATCAACTGTATACCCAATTCGATTTCCTGCGCGTCGTTAGATTGCACCCACCGCGCCGCGCCGACATTCCAGGAATCCTTATCCGGCAGTTTGACACCGATGATTTCGCCGACCGCCACCAATGGCCTCGCTTCGGGCGATTTGCGCAACGCCAGCCCGCTGGCGCTTTGATTCAATATTTCGCAATGGTTGGTCTGATACTCCACTCGAGTTTGCGCACCCTTGCCATCGGCCACCGCCTTGAAAGACAGCGTCGTCGCCGATTGGATCCGCGCTTTCTCCGGATTAGGTGTGGGATCGTTTTCCATACCGAGGTAGTAGTTGAGCGCAGCAATACCCGCGCAGATTTCCGCCATCGCCGCCGCCGGCTGGCGATTGAACGCGCGTTTCGGCGGTAAGCTCCAAGCCCGAGACAGGCGCCGCAGCAGATCGCTGGCCTGGGCGGACGTACCGACAAACGGAAGCGCCAGCGTTTTCAGCGCCATTCCGCCGTCGAGTTGCGCGATGAGTTCGCTCAAGGTGAACGCCAAATTCGCGGTGCTGATGACTTTATCGATCGGCGCGGGCGTAACGTTGCCGGATGCCGATAACGCTTTGGGCGCGCGATCGCTATCGCTTTGCACTAGAAATAAACCCGCGCCGGTTAGCTCCGATGAGTACGGCATGATGATCGCGCCACCGCTGAAATGGCCGATAATGCTCGCAACTTTGTCGACCTCGCCCGGCATTAAGCGGTAGGGATCGGCCAAGGCGAGCAACAACGCCTGCTTATAGACCACGCTGATGGGCGAAGCCGCGCTGTTATCGCGACCGGCGTCGACCGGGAGATCCTGCAAGGCGTGAAACTGGGCGTAGTGGAAAATTTGGTGGATCTCGTGCCAAACCCCGGCCGGGGTCGGCGTATAGGTCTTATAGGAAAGGGTCAGTAAATCCGACAGCGCGCGCATGGCGCGGTGAAGCAACGTGGGCAATTGCCGTTTGGCGCTGAACAACAACAGCTTATTCGCTTTTTCCAGCAGGATGATTTTGTAGCCGTAGGCGTGCTCGATCAAGAGATCGCGGCTTAAGTTGGCGGCCTCCCGGGCCGTTTCCGTCAGCGGCAGCCGAACCTCGCTGTAGTCGCGGCCCAGCGAGAGGAGTACCGGGTAAAGTTTTTCGCCATAGGCTTCCAACAACTTAAACCGCTCATCGTCATCCAGCCGGGCGCGATTGGCGCCGTAGAGCGCTGTATAGATCCCGCGCGCAGATTCGACTAACGGTTGATCGACTAGGGTATCGAGCCACGTCTTTGCCTGCTTCGCACGCATGATATGGCCGCCGGTATCGCTCGGATCCGCAGTGGGTACGGAAAACTTAAATGACATGCTCTCCCTTAATGCGGCTTAATTGTTAGAATTCTAAAGCAAAGTCATGGTTTATTGAAACTTCGATTGAGAAATCGATGGCAAACTCCTGAACTTGTTCCATCTACGCAGTCATATGGTTACTGAAATGTCACCGAGAAAGAACGATTTCGTGCAAATGAGACTTAGCAACTGGTTATTGCAAGGCAGATTTATCCTCGTTGTGCTCACGCTGACAATGTCGGCAGTATTGACCAACGCGGCCGACTTTAATATTTCCGACACCGGCGGTAAAGCCCATAGCCTCGGCAAATACCAGGGCAAATGGGTGCTGGTCAACTTCTGGGCAACTTGGTGTCCACCCTGTCTGGAGGAAATTCCCGAATTCTCCGAACTCTATCAATCACGCAAAAACAAGGACTTGATGGTGCTCGGTATCGCCGTGGATTTTGACAATCCGAAGCTGGTTTTCGAATTCGCCGAAAGGCAAAAGATGAGCTATCCTCTTATCTTAGGCGATGAAGACGTCACGTCGCAGTTCGGCAAAATCAATGTCTTACCCACGACACTTCTGTACGATCCTAAAGGAAACAAAGTGCTGCACAGGATCGGTCCGCTAACGCGCGCAGAACTCGAAAAACTAATCGGCAAATAACATTCGGGAGTAGTTTGTTTTGAAGGCAGACATTCAGGAGGGAGACGGACAACAACCCAGCGCTCCTGAGCGTCGCAATCGCTCAGAACGGCGTAGAACCGGGGCCAAAAGCATGTTCTTCGCTTTGTTTTCTACCCGCCGCCGCGACCAGCGACGGGATGACGAGGCGATCGCTTATTACACCGATTGGTATAGCGTTCCGCTGTTCTTTTTGGCGGTCGGCATCGTTCTATTGTGTGTTGCCGATGCGTTCTTCACACTACAACTGATTTCCCTCGGCGGATCGGAACTCAACCCGTTTATGGCCTATCTGCTCAATAATGGGCTTTATCTTTTCGTGGGCATCAAAATGGCCCTGACCATCACGGCCATCGTCGTGCTGGTCATGCATCAACGTTTCGCATTTTTCCGCAGCCTTCGGGCATTCCATGTACTGCTGCTGACGTTCATCGGTTACTGTGTGCTCATTGCCTATGAGTTGACTTTGCTTGGGTCTGACTGGCTGTAAAACCGATTTGAACTTGTGAAACGGGAGTTAATTCACCGTGAACAAACTACGCTGGGGAATATTGGGGGCAGCGAAAATCGCGCGCGAACATCTCATACCCGCGATTCAACTATCGGCTGACGGCATCGTTGCCGCCGTCGCCAGCCGCGACGCCGCCAAGGGCGCGGCGATGTGCCAGCGCTTCAACATTCCCCATCTATTCCCGAGTTACGACGCGATGCTTTCCGCGCCGGATATCGACGCGGTTTACATTCCGCTGCCCAACTCCATGCACGTCGAGTGGACCCACAAGGCGATCGCCGCCGGCAAACATGTGTTGTGCGATAAGCCGATCGCGTTGCGTGCGGACGACATCGATCAATTGATCGCTGCGCGGGATCGCAGCGGGCTGGTGGTCGGTGAAGGTTTCATGGTCGTACATCATCCGCAGTGGCAGCACGTGAAAAATCTGTTGACCGGCGGCCATCTTGGCGCCTTGCGCATGGTCGAGAGCAGCTTTGCGTTTTTCAACATCGATCCCGACAACATCCGCAATCGACCGGAATTGGGCGGCGGCGCGTTGCGCGACATCGGCGTTTATCCGATGGTCACCACGCGTTTCGCCACCGGCCGCGAACCGCTGTCGGCGCAGGCGGCCATCGAATGGGACGAGCGTTTCGGCGTCGACCGGTTTGCCACGTGCTTAGTCGATTTCGGCGATTTCCAACTGTCGTTTTATTGCAGCACCCAAGCCGCGCACCGCCAGCACGTCGCATTCCACGGTGACAAAGGTTGGTTGCGATTGGACGCGCCGTTCAACGCCGGCGTTTACGACATCGCAAGCGTCACTTCACGCATGACCGGCAGCAGCACCGTCGAAGAAATCATTTTTCCGCAAGCCAATCACTATCAACTCATGATCGAGAATTTTCACGCGGCAATGCGTGGCGACGAGCCGCTCAAATTTTCGCTCGAAAGCTCGCGCGCCAACCAAAAAGCGATCGACATGATCTTCGCCGCCGCTACGCCTTACCCGCACGTACGCGGCTAAATAGTTACGACATTGGCCTGAGAGCCGCACCAGCATTTGCTCCCAGGCCGATCGGCAAACTATTTATTCCACTTCCAAATCAAAAATTACTTTGTCGGCTTCGCCTTGCCGTGCTACAGCACTGTCTGCGGCTCGCCTTCGCGTCCTTTTTGATTTGGAAATGGAATTAGCGCAACAAGTCAATTTTTGATAGCCGTTCGATCGGCGTTCAGCTTTCGCGTCTCACCGTGTTGCATTACCCAGAATTGATCCTTCGGCACGTTGGCGGCATCGAGAGCCGCCGCTAACTTTTTCGGTGGATCGTATAGTGATTCATCGGTCAAATCGTCGAAGGTGCCCCAATGCACGCCGACCGCCTGACGCGCGCGCAGATCTTGCATGATGTGTACCGATTCCTCCGGATTCACGTGCTGGATTTTCATGAACCAGCGGGGTTCGTAATGGCCGATGGGGATCGCGGCGAGATCGACGGCGCCGTAGCGTTCAAAGATGTCTTGAAAATCTTTCGAATAGCCGGTGTCCGCGAGAAACAGGAATTTATAGCCGCCGTTCGCAAACAACCAGCCGCCCCATAACGCTTGATTGGTGTCGGTCAACGTGCGTTTGCTCCAGTGCTGCATCGGCGTGAACGCGATATTCAATCCGAGCACGTCGCGCTCTTGCCACCAATCCATTTCGGCCACGTTTTCGATTTTGCGCACGTTGAACCATGCTTTGAGTCCCAGCGGAACCAGGAACAAGGTTTTGCCCTTGCCGCGCTGGTTGAGTTTGATCACACTCGCGGCGTCGAGGTGATCGTAATGGTTATGAGAAATGGCCACGACATCGATCGGCGGTAATTCATCTATGGTGAGGGGCGCCGCCACCACGCGCTTCGGGCCGGCGAAATCCACCGGCGATGCGCGCTCGGAAAAATGCGGATCGGTGAGAATGTTCACGCCTTTCATCTGCAGCAGTAGCGTGGCGTGACCGATCCACGTCAGCGTCATATCGGTTCGATTGTTGTTTAAGTAAGCTAAGTCGGGGCGCACCAACGGGAACCGGTATCCGCCTTCGGGCTTCTCCGGTAGTCCTTTACGCCATTGATCGCGCTTCCATTTCCAGAAGCCACCGGGATGTTTTTCCGCGTAAAGATTGCGGAAACCTTCCAGCGTATGGTGGCTGCGATTTGCCCGGTAATGGGGATTCTTGCTCGCGCAAGCGCCCATGACCATGAGGGCTGCGATACTCGCAAATGCCAGGAACCATACAATTCTTTTTGTCATTCGCTATTTCGGCGCCTCGCCCCAAAGCTCTTTGAGCCGGGAATCGCGGCCGCAATTGAAGCGATAGAACTTGTACTTGACCGGGTTCTTGCGGTAGTAATCCTGATGATAATCCTCGGCGGGATAAAACGTGCTCGCCGCGGTGACTTCCGTCACCATCTCGCCCTTGAACGGTTTAGATTTCATCAACTCGGCTTTTGCCATTTCAGCGGTCTTTTTTTGCTGCTCGTCGTGATAAAAAATCCCGGTGCGATATTGCGATCCTTGGTCGCAAAACTGCTGATCTTTCACCGTGGGATCGATGTTGCGCCAGAACACGTCGAGCAATTTTTCATAGGAAATCTTCGCCGGATCGTAAACAATTTCAACCGCCTCCGTATGGCCGGTGTTGCCATCGGACACTTCGCGATAGGTGGGATTGAGTTTCTTACCGCCGATGTAGCCCGAGGTAGTGGATATCACGCCGTCTAGCTTATCGAACGGCGGCTCCATACACCAAAAGCAACCGCCCGCAAACGTGGCTTTCGCCGATTTTTCTGCGGCGGAGACATTGGAAATGGCAATCCCGACCATGAGGACAAAGGTTAAAAATCTGATAGGGAACAACATGACTGTACCTCGATTCGAATAGAGCGCATTGGTCGGCACTTGAGCGCTAAGCTTACCTGCTCTGACCATTATCGCAGCGTGACGGTTCCATGTGTTATCGGGATCATCGGCGCTGGGAAGCGCAATCGGCTACACTGCTAAAAACTAATCCGGAAAATTCATGGAAGACACCAATAATCTATCCTCCGTCCAAAGCCAAACGCTGCCCTTCACTTTTACCGGCAAAGGTTCGGAGTATTTCAGCATCTGGATAGTCAATCTCGCATTGACCATCGTTACCCTCGGCATCTATTCGGCCTGGGCCAAGGTGCGCAAGCTGCAGTACTTGTATCGGAACACCTCGCTCGCCGGTTCGAGTTTCGACTACCACGGCAATCCTATCGCGATCCTCAAGGGCCGCGGCATCGCGCTCGCTGCGCTGATCGGTGTGCAACTCACATTACAGTTTGCGCCGATCGTCGGCTTATTGCTGTTGTTGTTGATATTTGGGGTGATGGCGTGGATGATCAAGCGCTCGCTGCAATTCAAACTGCATAACAGCAGCTATCGCGGACTGCGGTTTAGTTTTCACGGCTCCACCGGCGGCGCCTATCGAGTCTTTCTTGGGCTCACCGTCGCCGCCGCGCTACTCGGTTTCCTGTGGCCTTATACCCACCATCAAATCAAAAGTTACCAACATAACAACAGCCGTTACGGCCAGACGGATTTCACTTTCTCCGGCACGGCGGGCCAGTTTTACAAGGTGTATATCATTGCAGGCTTGATGGGGCTGGCGGCGCTGTTCCTGTTCTTCGTGCTGGTGGGTGGCGCGATCATGCAGATGTTCGCCGGCGGTACGGGCATGCCCCAGGGTCCGTTAACCAGCATCATCGGCATCGTGATCTTAATTTTTTTCTTCGCCGTTTATCAGGCCATCGTCGGCCCTTATATTCAAGCGCGGTTACAGAATATCGTTTGGAACAGCACCAAGCTCGGTCCTCATGGATTTACCAGCGATGTCTCGGCACGGAAATTGTTCGCGATTACGTTCACCAATTTCATCCTCATCGTCCTTACCTTAGGATTATTCAAACCCTTCGCCGTCATCCGCTTGTTGCGTTATCGTTTATCCACTATGGCGTTCGTGCCGCACGGTTCGCTTGAAGCTTTCCTCGCAGGTCAATCCCAACAACAGAGCGCGACCGGTGAGGAGACCGCGGAAATGTTCGATGTGGATATTTCGTTTTAACGGAAAGTACACTGACCACTTTTTGATGTCATTCCCGCGAAGGCGGGAATCCATTTGGCCTTTGCAATTCAGTATGGATTCCCGCCTGCGCGGGAATGACACGCAGCGCAATGATCCAAGCCAGTTACTTCGACGGTAAAAGCGCCACCCGCCACGCAGTTACTTTGACGGTCCACGGCGACCGTGCCCGCATCGAAGGTAGCGGTATTTCCCGCGACGAGCCGCTTGCCGGCCTGCGCGTCTCGGAGCCTATGGGCAGCGCGCCGCGCTTGATTACCTTTGCCGACGGCGCGATATGCGAGATCAGCGATCATGCTGCGTTGAATGAGCTGCTGGCGCAGACCGGTTACCGTGAAAAAACCGTGGTGCGTTGGCAGCAAAGCGGCGCTTGGGTGCTGGCGATGTTGGCCCTTAGCGTGGCGTTGATCTGGGTAGGCTATCGCTATGGCTTACCCGCATTCGCCGATGTGGTCGCACGGCATTTACCGGAGAAATCCATCGCCCAACTCGGTAAACACGTGTTGGAGGCGCTGGACGAATCGGTGTTTAAACCCAGCGAATTGCCGGCTGCACGTCAGAAACAAATCATCGCCGAATTCGATAAGTTAATCCCACCGAACGGAAAGAAAGTCGATCATACGATACGTTTTCGCAACAGCCCACAGGTCGGCGCAAACGCCTTCGCATTGCCCTCCGGAGACATCGTCATGACCGACGAACTGGTCGCATTGGCCAAGGACGATAAGGAAATTCTCGGCGTGCTCGCCCACGAACTCGGGCACCTGGAAGAACGCCACAGCCTGCGGCAACTGCTGCAGAGCACGGTTGTGGGTCTGGTGATCAGTTGGTATGTCGGTGATATCAGCAGCATCCTCGCCAGCGCGCCGGCGGCGGTGTTGGAAGCGCGCTATTCCCGCGACTTCGAGCGCGAGGCGGATGGCTATGGCGCCGCGTTACTCAAACACAACAATATCTCGCCGGGCTACCTTGCGAATATGTTGGAGCGGCTAGAGAAAGCCCACGGTGCGGAATCCGCCGCGACAGATCATGAAGGCAACGATTATTTCTCCACCCATCCGGGGACGGAGGAACGGGTGCGCGTATTGCGCGAGCAGTAGCAATCGCAGCCTGAAAGCAAAGCAAATTTCGGGAAGATGATCGGCCTCAATTTTTCCGATGTATGGTAATATGTATGGTATGCAAAAAACCACCGTATATATCCCGGACGAAATTAAAAAGGCCCTTAGACAAGTCGCCGCTGCCCGCGGACTGAGTGAAGCCGAAGTCATTCGCCAGGCGCTCGGCGCCGTTACCACTGCGGCATTGCCGCCGCGGCCACGTCTACCGCTGTTCAAGAGCGGCAAGCCCCATCTTGCCGAACGGGTCGACGAGGCACTGGCGGGATTCGGCGAAACTTGATCCTGGTCGATACTAGTGGTTTGCTGTCGGCCTTGGATGAGAGTCAGCGCTACCACCGCGAGTGCGTCGCTTTGCTCAGCGATGCCACCCCTCCCTTGTTGCTATCCCCTTTTGTACTAGCGGAACTCGACTATCTCCTGATGCGTAACCTGGGCGCGCAGGCGCAAGCTGCCTTGCTTGGAGAGGTTGCGCGTGGGGCGTACCAATTGGAAACTTTCGCCGCCGCGGATATTGCTCGCGCCAAAGAAATCGTCGATCGCTACGGTGATCTGAATATTGGGCTGGCCGATGCTTCGATTGTCGTATTGGCGGAGCGCCATGGCATTAACCAGGTGCTGACCTTGGATCAGCGCCATTTCCGTGCTTTACGCATCGAGCGACGTAAGCGATTTAAGATACTACCCTTCGACAAGTAGGGGCATAGCCCGCTTAGGTTGGGCTGAGAGTTAACGCTTATTGCAACTCGAGAAAATCAAACATCCCGCCTTCGCGGGTTTCATTGGCGTGGCGCAAGCGGCTGGAGAGCATGCGCGCGACTTCTTTTAGGACGGCGATCGCGAGGCTGGGATGATCCTGCGATAAACGCTCGAAGTTAGCGCGCGTCAGCGCGGCGAACATGGAATCGTGCAGCACCACGCAGGTGGCGGAGCGCGGCATATTGTCGATCAACGCCATTTCGCCGAAGGTCTTGCCGCGATCGAGTATGCCCAGCGTCGCGCCGTCCGCGGGATCGCCGCGGCAAACCCGCACCATGCCTTCGACGATAAACAACATAGCATCGCCGATTTCGCCTTCGTTGAACACCACGGTATCTTCCAGCGCGATGTAGGCGCGCATATAGTGGGCGATGACTTCCACGTCCTTCGGCGGCAAGGCGCGGAACAAGGTCACCAACACTAAAATGTCAGGCCGAGTGTTGAGGATGGGCGCGAAATCGCCGAGGTCGTCGAGCGTGGGAAATTGGTCAAAAGACTGGGCCATGGTAGCGGAGGAGGAAATTTTGGAAGGGTTCGAGGCTATGGCGTTCTCCTCGGGCATCCCGTCGCATGATTTTCATATAGTGGCGCCCAACGTCCGATTTCTCGGCAACGACGATTTGACCGTTTATTGTTCATGCAGCGCTCCCTTCTTAAGAACGGGAAGAGTAGTTAGTATATCTCGATTGCCGGTGATATTTAAGCCCGTTTAAGTTTGCTCAAAAACCTCTGGCGAAACTTCGCAACCTTGGGCGCGATGACGATTTGGCAATAGCCTTGCCCGGGATTATTGACATAGTACCTTTGGTGGTAGTCTTCCGCGGGATAGAAGGTCTGCGCAGCGGTCACTTCGGTGACAATGGGCCGATCCCAAATTTTTTCCCGATTGAATTCCGTGATGGTTTCGCTGGCGATGCGCCGCTGTTCTTCCGAGTGATAAAACACCGCAGAGCGATATTGCGTGCCGGCATCGTTGCCTTGGCGGTTGAGCGTAGTGGGATCGTGTACGGTGAAGAATACGTCCAGAATTTCGCGATAGGAAACGATGCTGGGATCGAACGTCACTTGTATCACTTCCGCATGGCCGGTGCTGCCGGAACAAACATCGCGGTAGGTCGGATTCGCGGTCTTGCCGCCCATGTAGCCGGACACCACGTCAGCCACACCACTGAGTTCGTCGTAGATCACTTCAATGCACCAAAAACAGCCGCCTGCTAAGGTGGCGACTTCACTTGCATTTGGTCTAGCTTCTGTCATTTCGCCTCATCAGACAAGGGGTAACCGTATCGAATGTAGTTTACAACAGGTTAAGGAACTGACGTTCGATGTCTTCGGCGCCGTGTTCGATCGCCGCTCCAGCCCTACACAAGTCAGGCGTCGAAAAATCTTACAGCGATCACACCACGATTCCGAGCAATTTTTATTCGATGGCGCCTGGCAACAAATAGTAACTTGTTGTTTATTCTGATTTCTTAAGTCCAATAGCATTTTCGTAGAGCATACCTCTGCAATCCTTATCCAGAGAGGCCTGCAGGATAGGTGCCTCTAAGAGCCGCATGGGTAAAGGCGTTGGGGGCAGTCTCGAAAAATATTATGCCGTGACGCTTATGTCGACAAAATTTACAGATTCGCTGTAACAATCTCTTGAGATACGTGAGTTATTTTATTAACTATCTGATTATGCTTTTATTTTTTACGTTAGGCGCGAGTTTTGCTAGGTTCGCATGCTGTATCTAATAATAAAAATCAAATAAACGCTGACTGAGGGTGTTGGATGTTTAAATTAAATGGCTTGGGTGCGTGCAAACGCGCTGCACGGAGGGTTTTCATTTTCACCACGGCGCTGCTATGGGCCTCCCATTCGCAAGCGATCATTTATTCCTATGACGGTCCGGGCGTTGGATACAACAACGCCGCCGGCGAAGTGCTCGACATCGTCGGCAAATACGATAGCACCGCTCAACTTTTCTCCTGGAGCGCCACCTTCGGCCGCAACAGCGACGGCAAGCTTGCTAATGGCTTCTGGCTCGTCGTCAGCAACGGTCCGAATCCCAAAGATCTGGCGCCCGGCAGTGAACTCGCGATCTTCTACGTCGATGCACGGCCCGAGAAAACAGCCATCACCGCCTATCAATACGACAGTGAAAAAGGCGAAGCCAGTTATCAAGATCCCACTGGGTTTCTCGGTAGTTTCACGGGCCTTAGCGTCGCGAGCAGCGCCGACCGCAACACCCGTACCGTCAGCTTTAACGACCTGGATGTGTCGGGCATCAATGCATCGCTCAACGATCCCGGCGTTTCCTTTGCGAACAAGATCGGTATTTGGATGCATCCGGTCGTCCTAAATAAAAACGCGGAGTACTACGGCAAAAAAGCCAGTGGTGACCATAAACCGGGGATGATCAAAGATTGGCAGCACAACAGCCAAGGCTGGTACGAGTCGGAAAGCGAATGTACCGTCGGTTTTAACAAGCCGGATTGCGAGGGCGGCGGCAGCGGCGTGGAAGTGCCCGAACCGTCGACGATGCTGTTATTCCTTGCGGCGATTTTGGGTTTAGGTGCAATCGTGCATCGACCACGACTTCAAATAGAAATTTCCGGCCTCGCCTGAACATCTCAGTGCGAAGCTGGTAACGATTACCTTGTTCTTTCCTTAAGGTATTGGCGGCGCAAGCCGCCATCTTTTTTGGTGTTATGCTCGCCGCAATCCATAAGCTGTCGCCACTCGCGTGAAAAAATTTCTGCTTTCGTTGATCGCTTTGCTCGGTGTCGCGCTACTCGTATTTTTTTACGTCGTACCCCGCCATATCGATCGCAGCCATAACGCTATCAACGGCGCTGTTGCCGTTTCCAGTGGCGATTCCGCGAGTCGTTTGCATCAATCGCTGATTGTCGCCGATCTGCATACGGATAGTTTGCTGTGGGATCGCGATCTGTTAAAAGAAAACGATTGGGGCCACGTCGATATTCCGCGCCTCATCAAAGGCAATATCGCGCTGCAAGGCTTTAGCGTCGTCACCAAAACGCCGCGCGGCCTCAACATCGAACGCAACAGCAGCGCCACCGACAACATTCGCCTGCTCAGCATCGCGCAACGCTGGCCGCCGCGCACGTGGATGAGCTTGCAACAGCGCGCGCTTTACCAAGCGGAAAAACTGCACGACGTTGCCGCACGTTCAAACGGCGCCTTCGTGATCGTCAAGTCCAGAGCGGAGCTTCAAGCATACCTCGCCAAGCGCCGCTCTCAGAGCGGCGTTACAGCCGGGTGGTTGACGATCGAAGGCGCGCACGCGCTGGAAGGCGAGTTAGCGAATTTAGAAAATTTATTTCAGGCGGGCTTTCGCATGATCGCGCCCAGCCATCTCGCCGATAGCGAGATCGGCGCGTCCGCCAGCGGCGAAAGCCGGCGCGGCTTGACCAAGCTCGGCGAAAAATGGGTCGCGGAAATGGAACGCCGCAACATGATCATCGACCTCGCCCACGCCTCCCCGCAAACAGTCGACGATGTGTTGCGCCTATCGTCGCGGCCGGTGATGGTATCCCACACCGGCGTGAAAGGCACGTGCGACAACAATCGCAATCTCAGCGACGATCAACTCAAAGCTATCGCCGGGAAAGGCGGCCTGATCGGCATCGGCTTCTGGCAATACGCCACGTGCGGAACGGATGTCGCCGCGATCGTGAAAGCGATCCGCTATACGGTAAATCTCGTCGGCGTAGAACACGTTGCGCTGGGCTCCGATTGGGATGGCTACGTCGCCACGCCGATCGATGCAGCGGGCATGGGCGCGATCACGGACGCGTTAGTCAAATCAGGCTTCGACGAAACCTTGATTCGTAAGATTATGGGCGAGAATGTCATTGAATTTTTGCTACGTGCTTTGCCTTAACCCCTTAATTTCGAAAACGTAGTCCCCTTCCCGCCAGTTCTCCCTCTTGTCATTCCCGCGAAGGCGGGAATCCATTTGGCCGGTGCAGTAATGCCAAGTCGAGATGGGTCCCCGCCTGCGCGGGGACGACAAATCATAGGTGGGTTGGCGCATACAAGCACTCACTGAAATATTCCCGTAACAGTCCTGAAATAACCGGAGGCTATAGTTCAATGCCGAAACAAGGTTTTGGTTGCCCCGGTTATCATGATTCCATCATTCAAAAACAATTACAAAGCAAGCCGCATGATGATCGTAGACGAAGCGCTTGCCCCACCGAATCGCGCTACGTTACTTTTTCTCGCGATGACGTTGATCCTCGCGGCGCTCGGCTTAATCCTCTTTTGGGCCGACCAATCCATCACCGCATTTAACGCGCCATTGTTCAGCACAGCGCTCCTGATCGGCGTCCTCGCGCAGACTGTCGACGGCGCATTAGGCATGGCCTACGGCGTGACCGCGACCACCTTCCTCCTCACTGCCGGCGTCGCGCCAGCGACTGCCACCGCGTCGGTACACATCGCCGAAATATTCACCACCGGCGCAAGCGGCCTCAGCCATTGGCGCATGGGAAATATCAACAAGCCGCTATTCAAATGGCTGCTCATCCCCGGCATGATCGGCGCGGTCGTGGGCGTCATGCTGGTGACGAGCATCGATGGCAAAGCGCTGCGCCCGTGGATCGCCGCCTATCTTGCTTATCATGGGCGGCTACATCATCCTCAAAGCGTTTCGTCGTATCGCGTTCCGCAACAGCATCAGCGGTGCGAAAGTTGTCCCACTCGCATTCTCCGGCGCATTGCTTGATTCCTTGGGCGGAGGCGGCTGGGGACCGGTGGTGAATACGACGTTGGTGGGATCAGGCCAGGAACCCAAGCGCACCATCGGCACCGTCAATTCAGCGGAATTTTTCATCACCGTGGCAAGCGGATTTTCCTTCGCTATGTTGATCGGCATCACCTATTGGGAAACCGTCGCGGGACTCATCGTCGGCGGACTCTTCGCCGCGCCAATCGCGGCAAAACTCACGCGTGCATTGCCCACTAAAGCACTGATGATCTTCGTCGGCATGTTGATCGTTTGCTTGAGCGCGATCAATATTTACAAAGGGTTGGCTTGAACATCTTTTGTAGGATGGGTAGACGGTTTTATCGTTTACCCACGCGCTTGCTGATCAACGGCTACAGCGTGGTCACAAACTACATGCCCACCAAACCCGTCTTATTTTCATATTTAACTATCTTTTTTACGTCATTCAAAAAATTCAACCACAACTTGTTCACCGACTCGAATTTTTAGTCAACTTCGTCACTCTTTGCGTCTTGTATCCCTAGGCATATTAATCCGGCTCCTCAAATTCTTTCCGATCAACCCCAGACTGTCGGATAATCGACTGCAACGTTCCGAGCTTTAGTTCTGCGTGATCCGGCACGGGAACGGTAATCGTAGTATCAAGTAATTTTCGCTGCATAATCACGTGACTGCCGCGACGTCGCACTTCGTTGAATTCGTTTCGCTCGAGAATCTGGCAAACATTCTTACCGGACAAAACTCGAAGTCTACGCAACAGCGACCTCGATCTGAGTCACATACACCTCACCCGAATGTCGATGTGCAATTTCGCCATCCGAAGCGGACTCAAAAAAAAGTTCCAGCGCTTCGCGCAGATTTTGCCGCGCTAAATCGATACTATTGCCTTGACTTGCAATGTCCAGCTCGGGACACAAGGCAACGTAACCGTCGCCCTCCCGTTCAATGATTGCTGTTAAAAGGTGATTCATATTGTCTCCGTATTCACAATAACCACGAGCTTGCGAGGTCTCGCGCAGTAAGAACTTCATTGCAAGTCAATTTATCACAAAACGCAGGTCGCTCGTAACAACCTGCACTTTACAAATCACCGCCGGCACTTTTTTTGCTGCTCAGTTTGCGTGATAGATCTACGGCGTTGAATAATGCTGAAATCAGCTTAACTAGCCACCCACGCGCTTGCTGATCAATGACTATACCGAGGGTACAAACAAAGCCTACCCTACCTGGCTTGTGTTACCAAGCCAGAAGCCCCGTGGATGCTGGACCTCAAGGTATGCAATGCCAGGAGGCAAGCTGGATGGGCTTCGTGGCTACGATATCACGAAAATCGTATCTCTAATTAGCGAGAATATTTCGCGCGAATCGCGTCCCGGATAGCTTCGCTAGAGCAGCGATCGGTTGCGCGCGCGTCTTCAGGGACCAGGTTCAATCGCTGAAAGGAAGTAAACGCGGGATGCTTCGACTTATGCCTCGGTTTGAGCGCCTGCGATGTAGGTTTTTTCATGTTAAGCAGCTAAACGAAGTTCTGCGGAAATCCTGTCCCATGGGACGAACACTTTTTCTTCTGCGTTTTTTTCAATCAATCCCAAAGCACTAAGCCGCGTCACATCGGAATGTACGTTTTTGTAGTGCCGTTTCAATTTCTTGGCAAGCTCGTAAATGGTAAGCTCTCCTTCCTGGCGTATCCTCTCCAACAATGCCCAACGAGCGGGTGTGAGAGTCGAAATGAGCAGCGGCAGACTCGCAAAAGTTAATCGTTCACTCGGCGCAGTCCGCTTGCCTGCGGCCGTCTTTTCCCACGCAGCCTCAAACCGGTCAAGCGATTCTTCTGTGCCGCCAATGCCAATATGAATTGTCTTATTCGCTGCCATTTGCCTTTCCTCCAAGTCGCGACAATCTGATTCATCTAACCTCGGAAGGCAAAATATCAGGAACCAAGAGAAATGCGGCGCATTAAACAGATTCTGACAATGTCAGTAACAACGCTGAATATGCATCAAGCCGACCATATCCATACCAATTACTCCGAGTGCCTAGCCCTTTTGGCAAACCATTAGGTACAGATATTGGCACCCAAAACTTCCCCCAAATTGGTGCCGACTTCTTCCACTGTCCGACGGTGTTCTCGCACGCAGAATATTCGCAGCATGATCCAGAGCAAAACTTAGCGGTCGGGCACGATGAATCAATCTTATCTGCGGTCGTACGGAGGAATGTTCGTACCTGCGGCAGAGTCAAGCTACGCGCTGACAGCATAAGTGTCGCGACGCCGCTCACCATCGCGGCAGCCGCAGAAGACCGACCGAATCTAGTTATGCCATTTGTTATGGTGGGGAGATTTGAGCATTGAGGCAAATTAGTATCTATCGAACTGTCGTGCAAGAGTGAGGGTCCTTGGCTTGAAAAACTTACTCCGGCGTAACTCGTTGTGTCGTCGAGTCCTCCAAACGCACAAAGATCTACTCTTCTCCCAAAATTTGAGGCGGGATCATGAACTTCTCGACTACAACCACAACTTATCAGCGCGGTATTGGCAACTATTAACGTGTGACTGCTACTTGCCGCAGCTTGTACGCCTTGCACATCTGTTCCGTAAAGGGGGTTAGCTCCATCATTCTCGCCTGTAGAATAGACCAAAACCGTACCCAGTCCTTCACGACCCTGTATCGCCAGATCTCTAATCGCGTTTCGAATTTCCGATGGTAAGGGTAAATCCTCAATTCCGTGCGAACAATTGATCACGCTCGCTGGTTTTACCGCGGGAACGAGAGGAATCACATCTCCGTTAAAGTCCACGGGATCTGGGGTGAGTCCACCCGCCCACAAAAGCATGGTCGCATAACACTGATGACAAGTTGTATCGCACATTCTGACTGCAACTTGCGCGGCATTAGGTGCAATTCCTGATACACCAAAATCGTTGTGCTCCGCTCCGATAACTCCAAAAATACCCATTCCGTGCGCGTCAGAGGGTACTGCTTCACAATTCAGTAGTTGGGGTGTCGAGTTCTGCACAAGATCTACACACGTTATCTCACTCGGACGAAGGTCAGGATGCCCTGCCGGCAGGCGATTGACACCGGAATCGATCATCGTGACGGCAACATTCGGATTACCTAGCTTACCTGGGCCAAGTAGACCCCAGGCTGAATCGATTTTCTGAGTCTGAATGTATTTTTGACAAGAATACCAAGGATCAGTCGGGATCGGACTATGCTGTTTCAACTCAAAAACCAGATCAGGCTCAGCGCTGGTAAAGATCCCTATATCCAAGAGGATATCAATTTTGTTCAAGTTTCGAAGATAGTTGAATTCATCATTGAATTTGATCTCCCAAACGTTTTTCAGGCATGGTGTCTTTTGCAACTGAAAATTGTAAGTGTCTTGAAGCTCTTTGATTTTCGTATCGGTAACCCCGGACGCAAAACGGATCAAAAATCTGTTGTCGAGGATTCTTGCAAGCGCTTTTCGGTTCTTGATTCGCACACCAACTCTTATTTCGCCAAACTTATCCTTAGGAAACGTAGTTCGAAGTGTAGCCATAAGCGTCCTTGCAAGCTTGGTGGGATTGGTATCGCTCGCGATCTTGTTAAATATTGGCTCCCCGCCGTTACCCTTAAAGTACAACACTGAACCCTTGGCTCCAACGGGACTTCCACCGGCCTTTGGACCCTCGACATCTAACAGCCCTCGACCAAGTAATTCGACCAAATCGCGATATCCCTTAGCGCTCAAATCGCGCCATAAAGGTCGATTTAATGCAATTGCGAACTCGTCAAAAATAGGTTCAAACGGTACACTTAGACCGCCTAGCCGAATTACTGGCCAATCCTTCTCACCAAGATAGATTGGCAACATCAAAATCCCGGAATCACGAGTCTCAACATTGTAACAACTGTCTCGAAATCCTTTAGCTTTGACACAAACACCATAACGGCCAGGAGGCAAATAGGTCACATATACCTCATGCCCTTTTTCACGGACTAGAGTAGTTTCTTTGCCAATAGCATCAATCAATACGACCTCAGCTTCCCCTCGAAAATGTCCTCCCCCTGGAGGATGCAAGGAAATACTTATGCCGCCTTGACCTGATCCGTCTTCAAAGAACCAATCATCTGTGACGTCAATAGTAGATTTCACTAGATCATCACCCGATCTTACTATCCCAGTGCTGGTAGCAAGCACAGCGCAACCAATAAGAAAGTCTCGACGGCTCGGGTTCTGAAGTCTTAAGGTATTCATATGGCCAATTTTGTTGATAGCAATAAATTAGGTCGCCTTTACCAATGGAAATCCTTTAATAAATGCAACAGTACTGCGGACAGTTATTAGGCGCGCCGGCACAGGTCGTAATGCACCGCTTGGGGGCGGGACATTGATTAAACGGCGATTTCTGGCATTTGATTTTTCGCTGCAAGTCCGAAGGAATCTGCTCCCACTTATAAGCTTTTCTAACATCGGCGCCACTACCGTCCTTGGCAACACCATAGTAGATCGCAAACTTTATCAAAGGTGACTGCAAGGATTGTGAAACGCCGTTCCCTGGACAAGGGTAGGTCGGCTTATTTGTCGGGTTCGGAGGGGGGTTCGTTATATTTAGTAACGTCCGTCCTGATAGGTTAACTCCACGAGTGTCTTCCATTTGGATTAGTTCATTTTTTTCGTTGAAGTAAAGCGCAGAGGTCAATTCAACACCATCAACTATCACAGCCGGCCCCGAAGGAACCCCAACGTAAGATTGTCCTAGATTTGCACAACCAGATACACATGCTAGGAGGACGCTATAAAGCATCCACTTTGCGGGCGCGAGTTGCTTGGAAATTTTCGAAAGTAAGATTGAAAATCCCCTTTCACTTGAATACTTGATTCTCATGATCTTGCACATTTTCTTACCTCCAAATTGTGAGCATTAAAATCTAAAAACTCGCTGTGCCGCGAATGATAAAAAGTCGCCCGCGCGCAAATCTTGGATGAACTACATCGGTTTCTTGGAAATTAAAGTTCTTGTCAAACAAATTACGAATCTCGATGTCAACACTACCTCGTAATCGTGGAAAAAGATAACTAAATGAGGCATCGCTAATCCAAAATTGGTCTTTTCCCTCTGAGGCATCGGCGGAAAGAGGAGCTGTGTAAAACAATCCCGTTTGAGAAACAAAAGTGGCCTTGAGTTTTGCGGTAACTGAATTGCGTGCGAGGACTATCGAAAATGGGATAGAGCGCGTCGTGGCATTTAAGAATAACTCTGCTCCTGGTAATAGTGGGTCTCGGGTTAACTTCTCATACTCGAGGGCGACAGACCCACTTAGCCAGGTCGTTGGGGTCCAGTAAAGATAGCCTTGGCCTAGACGTTCGCGCCAATCAAAAAATTCCCCGGCCTGCGGCACTCGAAGGTTGCGAATACTTGCTTCCCAGCCACCGAATAGCACTGATGAGAATTTATAGTCGAAACCCAACCCATATCGCCGGGCATCAGTACCAGAAAAGTCGTCGTAAAATTGGTTGAAACCTGCGACTTGTGTCGGCTCTAGTGTTTGACTACTTAAGAAGCGCCGCTTGAGCGTCCGCATGCTGGCAAGGCGCACTGTGGCGTTCGGGCTAACATTCCACACGATGCCGAGTTTGGGATTAAGTTGCCGCTGGGTTTCGATAGTAATCCCGGTCTCGGCATCAACCTTTTCGTAACTCGCGCCCAGTTGAATACTGAGAGTACTTGGTCGATTCTTAATTGTTCCATAGATATAGAAATTTCTAGCGTTAAGAGCGTTACTATCTTGAAAATCGAACGATGTATCAACTTTCTTGTGCTGCCTGTAGTTTCCGCCGCCAATTGTCAGATTTACTGGCTCGCTACGCCACAAGTACTGTGCTTCTAGACTATTCGTTCGAAACTTCTCCGAAATTCTGAACTCTTCCGCTTTTGCGACGTTCTCTGCATCAATCCATATTGCTGAAAACAAAAAATTCGACTGAACACCTGGCGTCCAGCGCGCCCCGAGTCGAGCATAATTCCCGTCGAATTCTCCTCTATCTAAGAAGAATAATTCTGGATCGAATCGAAGAACTTGGTCTCCGCGTTCGCTGCTAAACTTCCTAAGTTCACCTTGAATAGCGAAGGAAGGGGAAGCGTCGAACTGCAGAAATCCGTTATAGATGTCTTTCTCGAAATCGTTGTTAACCCGAAATCCGTTCGTCTCATAGTGAAGATGAGATAAATTAAAGGAAACTCGATCTAGTAGACCAGAGACCACTAGCTGTCGACCGGCCGTACTTGATCTTGTAATATTTCAATAGACGACTTAATCGAGGTAAATTTAGTGGGTACCTTGAAAGGAGTCGAAGATGGAAAAGTTGAAGCGCCGGCAATTTACGGCGGAATTTAAGATTGAGGCGGCGAAGCTGGTATTGGATCAGGGCTATAGTTTTGCGCAAGCGGGAAAGCAATTGGGTGTGCTGCCGAAATTGATTCAGGGGTGGGCAAAGAAATATCGAGCGGGTGAATTGGTGACAGGTGCACCGCGATTACGCGTCACTGCTGAACAACAGGAGTTGAGCCGCTTACGGCAAGAGGTACAACGATTGAAGATGGAGCGCGACATCCTAAAAAAGGCCGCGGCGTACTTTGCCAAGGAGAGCAAGTGAAGTACGCCTTTGTTCAGAACGCGCTGTGTGACTATCCGCTGACGCTAGCGTGTGAAACGCTCAGCGTGTGCGTCTCGGGCTATCACGCCTGGAAGAATCGGGCGCCGGCGCCGCGTGTGATCGAGCAACAGCGCTTGTTGTTTTTGGTCAAAACCATTCACAACGGTTCTGGTGGCATTTACGGCGCGCCACGAATTTGTGCCGTGCTGCAAGCCGAACACGGTTACGAGGGTAGCCTGAATCGGATCAAATCATTGATGCGCAACCACGGTATTCGTGCCAAGACGCGTCGGAAGTTCAAGGCGACCACGGACTCGAATCATCCGAACCCGATCGCCGCCAATTTGTTAGCCGAGCCCGAACACCAGCCCAGTGGACCCAACCAAGCGTTCGTAAGCGACATCACTTACATTCGCACCCAAGAAGGCTGGCTGTATTTGGCGGCGGTGATGGATTTGTATACGCGGGCGATTGTGGGTTGGGCAATCAAACCCAGGATGACGGTGGACTTGGTACTGGACGCACTCACGATGGCGTGGTTTCGCAAGCATCCGGCGCCGGGTGCAATCTTCCATTCCGATCGGGGCAGTCAGTATGCCGCCAAGGCCATGCGAAAACGCATCAAGCATTATCGCTTGCGGCCGAGCATGAGCGGCAAAGGTAATTGTTTCGATAATGCGGCAATGGAAAGCTTTTGGAAAACGCTGAAGACCGAGCGGGTGTATTTACAAAAGATTTACCAAACGCGAGAGATCGCAAAGGCGGATATCGTGGCGTACATCGAAATGTTCTATAACCCGGTGCGATTGCATTCCTCGCTCGGCTATCGATCACCTAAACAATTCGAAAACGAATATTACGAACTACAGCTAAAACATAATTCAACGATTAAGTCGTCTACAAAAACTTGACAAGATCAACTCTCCTGGCCGAGCAATCCAGTGAGCTTCACTCGAAGTTTATTTCCGCTTAGCAATGGCGCTACTTCGTTGTAGGTAGGGCTTCCTGGGTCGATATCTTTGAGTATTCCTGAATTCACTTGATCCGCATCGGTAAGGTTTGGAACACCCGAAAGAATTGGAAAGGACTGCCAAAGCTGGGATTGCAAACTCTCACTTTGACGCGCGAGATCATGCCTTGGCTGATCCTCGAAAGCAGTCGCTAAGAAGTTATGTGCAGAAAAATTACCAGGATCAAACGCTAGTGCCTTTGCCCCTTCGACAAGCGCAAGTTGTTTGAACCCAACCCCTCGAAATATTTGTGCCGTATTGGCGTTACGCGCAACCTCATCTGATTCAAGCTGCAGACGAGAGCGATAAACCGCCCTGTTGTCATTGAGTTCGATCGACTTTTCAAGATCGCCAAGGGCTTCAATAGCGCGATTTTCATTTTGCTTTCTGATCGCATCGTAAAAATATGGCGTTGGGTCTTTCGGATCACGTTCCTTGGCCAACTCAAACTGGACTCCCGCGCTAT
>CAVQPB010000020.1:0-75334 GCA_963714525.1 uncultured Pseudomonadota bacterium | reverse complement strand
GATGTTCCCACCGTCGCCGAACTAGCGCAGCGCATCGCGCGCGAGTATCGTGCTGCGTGTGCCGTGCCGATGAGTGGATCTGTCGCAAGCGCGTGATCTCGCGATGGGGAAAATGTTTCTATCGCTAGCAGGTGGGCTGGCGGCGCTAGCGGTATTGCTCGGCGCATTCGGCGCCCATGGATTGAAAGCCAAACTCACGCCGGAGATGATGGCGGTGTATCAAACCGCCGTGCAATATCATATGTGGCATTCGTTGGGGCTTGCTGTCGTTGGAATGACTTTGTTGCACTGGCCCGACCTCGGCTTGCTGCGCTGGTCGGGATGGCTAATGGGTCTGGGCATCATTTTGTTTTCCGGCAGCTTGTACGCCTTGGCGCTGACGGAGATTAAGATATTAGGCGCTATTACGCCGTTTGGTGGAATGGCTTTTATTGCGGCTTGGGTAATATTTGCGGTTGCGATGTGGAAGGTGGCTTAAGATATCATCCATCGATAGTTGTCATTCCCGCGAAGGCGGGAATCCATAGGGCGATCGCAAATGTGATTCAGCATGGATTCCCGCCTTCGCGGGAATGACACTGTGTATATGGAGGAGGGGGTTTTATGCGGCTCGTTCAATTTTTAGATCAAGCGGGTAAACACAAAGTCGGCGTGGTGCCGGAATCCGGCGCAGCCTTGACCGTCGTGGCGGAAGTCCACAGCGTCTATCGCCTGGCCATGGATGCGGCGCGCAAATCGGAAACTTTGACCCGATATGTCCAATCGATGTTGAGCGGTGAAACCGCTGATTACGACGCCATCATCGCCGAGCAGCGTCTGCTGCCGCCGCTCACCCATCCCGATCCTTATCGTTGTTTGGTGACGGGTACTGGACTATCTCATTTGGGTAGCGCGGCGGCGCGCGATTCCATGCACGCGAAAATACAAAAAGCGGAAAGCGAACTCACGGACTCGATGAAAATGTTCAAATGGGGCATGGAGGGCGGCAAACCTAAGCCAGGCGAAATCGGCACGGCGCCGGAATGGTTCTACAAAGGCGATGGCCATTGGGTGGCGCCACCCGAGAAAGAATTAGAATTGCCGGCTTACGCCGATGACGGCGGAGAAGAAGTGGAAGTGGTTGGGCTTTATGTCATCGGCGATCACGGCCAAGTGTTGCGCGTGGGTTTCGCGCTCGGCAACGAATATTCCGATCACGTGATGGAACGAAAAAATTATCTTTACCTTGCCCATTCGAAACTGCGCCAATGTTCCTATGGTCCCGAGTTGTTGACCGGCGAATTACCGAAAAACGTAACCGGTTCAGCGAAGCTCGTTCGCAACGGCCAAGCCGTTTGGTCCGGCGATTGGCTTTCCGGCGAAGACAACATGGCGCACTCCGTTTGGAATTTGGAACACCATCATTTTAAGTACTCGGGATTTCGCCGACCCGGCGATGTGCACGTGCATTTCTTCGGCGCGGCGACCGGCAGTTTCACGGCGAATGTCGCGACTCAGCCCGGCGACGTATTCGAGATTTCGTCACCGAATTTCGGCCGGCCATTGCGCAATACGCTGGCGGCGTCGACGAGCGCGCACAATCCCGTTGCGATTCAGGTGCTGTAAATGACGATTAAAGGATGGAAAACCAGGTCGTTGTGGATGCTCTTGTTATCGATACTCGCGATCGCGCCGGCACGCGCCATGACTGAAGCCGACAAATTTGTCGGCGTATGGCGTTTGCTGTCCATCGAGTATCGCAGCGACGATGGCGCGATCGTCGAATCGCCCTTTGGCGCGGAGCCGGAAGGCACGATCATGTACGATTCGCTAGGCAATATGTCGGTGCAAATCGCGCGCAAGGATCGGCCGCGATTTAGTTCAAGTGAACGACTGGCCGGTAGTGCGGAAGAAAAGACAGCGGCGTTTGAAAGCTACGTCGCCTATTACGGCCGCTATCGCGTCGATGAGCGCGAGCGCACCGTAACCCACGAGGTACAGCAAGCGCTGTTTCCCAATTGGGCCGGCAGCAAACAAGTGCGCGCCTATGTTTTTGCCGACCGCAAATTGACATTGAAAACCCCACCGTTTCAATACAAGGGCAAAAACGTTAGCGCCACGTTGTTGTGGGACAAAATTCGCTAAATCGGTGGCAATGTAAGGTGAGAAATAATTTTCCAATAAGCAAGGCTGGGAGCCGCTCTAGTATTACCTCTCAGGTAAGCATTGCCTGAGAGGTAATATCCATAAGCTTCTTCAGGCAATCCTTTGGTATTCTTAGAAAGGAAGTCTAGGGCGTTGCCGAAAGCAGATATAATCTTGTCATTCGAATAACAACACCCAGTTTTACCTCAACAAATTGATTGCCGCTCAGCTTGTCTTTTTCCTTTTGTATCTAGCAGGTCAGCGCCGGTGAGTTCCGGACAGTACGCCGCTCGCGGCCCATTGTGGGCCGATATCAAGCGCGAACGCGAGAACACCATTCCTTTGCCGCTGGCGTTTTTGATCGCGGCGATACTTGAGCTGGCGATTTTCGCCGCGGTGTTTTTCGTCGATTGGAGCGATGAGTACGGTATCCAGGAACCGCCGCCGATGACGGTGGAATTGGTGAAGCCCGAACCGCCCAAGGAAGAGCCCAAACCGGAGCCGATCAAACCGCCGGAGCCACCGCCGCCGGAACCGATCAAAAAACCCGAACCGCCGAAACCGATTCCCAAAGTGGAACCTCCGAAAGTAGAGATCAAACCGGAGCCTAAACCCGAACCTAAGATCGTGATTCCGGAGCCGGAACCGATTCCTGAACCCAAAGTCGAGCCGCCGCCCCCCGAACCGGTGCCGGAGCCCGTTCCCGAACCCGAGCCCCAGGTTGAGCCGCCGCCAACGCCGGAGCCGGTAACGGAAGAACCCAAGGTCGAACAAAAGGAACAGACGGCGCCGCCGAAACAAGTGCGCAACGCCAAACCGTTGCGCAAAGTCGCCGCCACCTATCCGCGCACTGCGTTGAAAAATGGAACCATGGGCAAAGTTAAAGCGCGTTTGACCGTCGGCGAAGGCGGCGATGTGATCGATGTGGAAATCTTGGAATCGAGTCCGCCCGGCGTGTTCGACGACGCGGTGACCAAGGCTGTGAAACAATACAAATTCGAAGGTGACGGCAGTAAATATTTTGTCGATCAGGAAGTGGTGTTTAAGCTGGAGGAATGATGGGCACATGTAATGTGCGCTATGCTCATTTCACTGTGGAAATAAATAATCGATAGGAAAGACCATGAAAAGCAAAGCCGTACTCATGCTCGACGATTTGAAAAAAATCGCCGCCGGCGCCGAAGCCGAGGCGAATAAGAATAATTGGAAAGTCTCCATCGCCATTTGTGACGATGGCGGTCATTTGTTGTTTTATCAGCGCCTCGACGGCGCTTCGCCCATCAGTGCACACATCGCGCCGCAAAAAGCGCGCACCGCGGCGATCGGCCGGCGCAACACTAAGATTTACGAAGACATGGTCAACGGCGGTCGCTACAGCGCGCTGTCCATGCCGGAAGCAACCCACCTCGAAGGCGGCGTTCCGATTATCGTCGACGGTGAAGTGATCGGCGCGGTCGGTGTGTCCGGTGTGAAATCGAGCGAAGACGCGCAGATCGCCGAAGCGGGAATCAAATCTTTATTGGGTTAGGCAATGAGCAAAATCACCAAAGTTGAAGTGCACGCGTTTCAGTTCGATGCGCAGAATCTCGGCTTTACGCGCGGGGAGGGCGTCGGCGCGTTCGGTTACAAAAAAGATTCCAAAATTCGCGTCACTAAGTACGCGACCGTGATCCTGACCGAGAATGGTCTGCGCGGCGAATATGTCGCGCAGTGGGTGGCGTCCACATCGTCCCTCGGCCAAACCCTGATGCTCGCGCCGTATTTAATCGGCCGCGAAGCGGAAGAACGGGAATTCATCTACGACGACTTGAAACGCCAGGCGCGCCAGTTCGACCACATGGGCCACGGCCCGCTCGATATCGCGCTGTGGGATTTGGCGGGGAAAAAGCTAGGTGCATCCGTATCGGAATTGCTCGGCGGCTATCGCAAACGTTTACCCGCTTACGCGAGCACCTACCATGGCGATCGCAACGGTGGGTTGCATTCCAAAGAAGCCTTCGCCGATTTCGCGCAGCAATGCTATGCCCTGGGTTACCGCGCCTTCAAAATACACGGCTGGAACGAGGGCGATAAACGCGAAGAAGCGGAGAACGTGTTGCACGTGCGAAAAATGATCGGCGACAAAATGGAACTCATGCTCGATCCCGCCTGCGAGCTGCGCACGTTTGCCGATGCGCTCTATGTGGGCCGCGCCTGCGACGAGGCGAAATATTTTTGGTACGAAGATCCGTTCCGTGATTCCGGCACGTCGGCGTTTGCCCACAAGAAATTGCGCGAGTTTTTAACGACGCCGCTGCTGCAAACCGAGCATGTGCGCGGCGTTGAACCGAAAGCGGATTTCCTGATACAAGGCGGCACGGATTTTCTGCGCGTCGATCCCGAGTACGACATGGGCATCACCGGCTGCATGAAAATCGCCCACCTTGCCGAAGCGTTCGGCATCGACGCGGAGGTGCACGTTTGCGGGCCAGCCCATCGTGCCTGCATGAGCGCCATGCGCAACAGCAACTATTACGAAGTGGGCTTGGTCGGCCCCGATTGCCCCAACGCGATTCCGCCGGTTTATGCCTGCGGTTATTCCGATCGGATCGATTGCGTCGGCGCGGATGGATGTGTTTCCGTTCCGTCGGGACCGGGGTTAGGGGTCACCTACGATTGGGATTTCATTGCAAAAAATCGTATTGCATTGCACGAGTTTAGCTAAGGAAAAATTTTTCTAATTTGTCATTCCCGCGCAGGCGGGAATCCATGTTGAATTTGCAGTACCGAAGGGCCAATGGATTCCCACTTTCGTGGGAATGACAATGGAACGGTTTGTAGTAAATATCGACCGAGGCTTCTCCAATGAGAACAACAAGCGCTGCAAGCTTGATCTTACTTACCATCGCATTGGTACTAATCGGCTGCGCAACAAAGCCATCAACCCGTGCGCCGCAGAAGCCATCCGAGGGCCGCGCGCAAGCCAAAGGCGATGTGCAATACGACAAGTTCACCGGCACTTGCCGCTCTTGGGAAAATTATGTTGCGCAAACCGGCGTGCAAGATTGCGCAGGTCGCCTGCACCCAGGTTGGATAGGCGCGACGCGTTGCACCGTCACGGCGACGGGTTACAGATTCACCCCCAAACGCGACAAGGGAATTCTCGGACGCACCTGTTTCTCGGTAGAGTTACCGCGTAATGCCAATCAGTTCCAAGTAGCCTCGGCGTGTGTGCGTATCGTCGATTGGGTGCCGGGCGCGGCGGTAAACCCATCCTGTGCCGAGAACCGGCGCTCTTGGTTGGATCAAGTGCTGAACCACGAGCAGCAACACGTCTATCATTGCGATCTGGAAGTGTGGAAAGCGAATCAGCGCTGGGTAAAGCAATCCCACCGGTATTCCGCGTGCGGCTTCACCGAGCGCGGCGCCTTGAGTGAATTAAAGGAAGAAATCAACGATGCCATGAACGCGGAAACGCGCAGAATCATGGAGAACATCGAGCGAGAATCGGAACGCTTTCACGGAACGCCGCAGGGGCAGGCGCTTAATACCAATTGCAACATTTGCAAATGAGACCTTTGTCATTCCCGCGCAGGCGGGAATCCATTCGGCACATCAATTTGCGACGGACCTATGGATTCCCGCCTGCGCGGGAATGACAAGGGGATAGGTTGTTGGTAAAAAGACTAACCCTTCTTCTTCTTAAACGCGTCGATCTTTTCTTTTAAGAGACTCATTTCCGAACAGCCGGTCAGGCAAATCGCGCGTAGTTTGTTGAGATGATCTTCGGCTTTCGCGAGATCATTTTTCATCAGATACGCCTCGCCGATGTATTCGTGAGCCGCTTTGTGGCCGGGCGATAGCGCCAGCGCCTGCTCGTAGTGCTTGAACGCGCTGTCATAATCGCCGAGATTACGATAGGAGTAACCCAAGTAATTGTGAACATCGGGATTATTCTTGTCGACCTCGAGCGCTTTCTTCAGCGCGTCGAGCGCTTTTTTGTAGTCCTTTGCCTCCAACGCTTTTTGCCCTTCGACAAAATTCGGTTCGGTCACGCTGGCGCTTTCCTCCACACCCATGTTGGCGAACGCGGGGGCGAGGGTAAAGGCGAGGGCAATTGCGATCAAGTGGCGGGATACGGTGGGTAACAAATTCATGGGTGATCTCCTCAAGCAAAAAATTTGTCGGACGCTCAGTCTTTAACGCCTGCGCTGACGACAAGTTTACGATCGGTATTATAAAGCTTTCTTTTTGCCCGATCCCTCGGATACTGGCCTTGCCAAGACTTAAGCGTGGTAAGCCTCTCCGGATAGGCATGGCTGAGAGCGAGACTGGAGGCTGCTCCTGGCGTGGTGCGTTCGGATTGCATGTCTACGCCCTTGCAGCCGCTGTCATAGCGCTTGAGTTGCTCGGTATCATTAAGTTATAATCAAAGGCTTAGCGAAAAAAGTGCATAGTGTGGAAACAACTGGAGAAGTGCGATGACGGCAACAACCGCGCAGAAAGCGCAGATTATCAAGGATTTTCAACGAGCTGGTAACGATACCGGTTCGCCCGAAGTGCAGGTCGCGCTGATGACTGGGCGCATTAACGAATTGACTGGGCATTTCAAAACCCACGTCAAAGATTTCCATTCCCGCCGTGGCCTCTTAATGTTGGTAAGCAAGCGCCGTAGTTTGTTGGATTATTTGAAGCGCAAGAATGCCGATAGCTACAAAGCCCTGATCGAACGTCTTGGCATCCGCAAGTAAGCGCGGTTGGCCATAGCAATCACGAGCACGAGAGCCTGCATAGTCAGGCTCTCGTGCGTTTAAGACCACTATCCGTGGCGCGCCATTTCGAGTTGCGAAAAATCCGTTCAGGCTACGCGCCGCGCAATAATTAAGGAAGATATTGTGAATCCCATTAAAAAATCATTTCAGTACGGCAAGCATACCGTCACGTTGGAAACCGGCGAACTCGCGCGTCAAGCAGACGGCGCGGTGTTGGTCAGCATGGACGATACGGTTGTGTTGGTCACCTGCGTCGGCGCCAAGGGCGCGAAAGAAGGCCAGGATTTTTTCCCGCTCACCTGCGACTATCAAGAGCGCACCTACGCCGCCGGTAAGATTCCTGGCGGCTTTTTCAAACGCGAAGGCCGCCCCTCGGAAAAAGAAACGCTGACCTCGCGCTTGATCGATCGGCCGATGCGTCCGCTGTTTCCGGAAGGCTTCTATAACGAAGTGCAGATCATCGCCACGGTGTTGTCGGCCAATCCGGATATTGATCCCGATATTCCCGCCGTGATCGGCGCGTCGGCGGCCGTCGCGTTGTCGGGCATCCCGTTTGACGGCCCGATCGGCGCCGCGCGCGTCGGCTACATCGACGGTCAATATGTGTTGAATCCGTCGGCCACCGAATTGACCACGTCCAAGCTGAATTTAGTCGTCGCCGGCACCGATGTGGCTGTGCTGATGGTCGAATCGGAAGCGCACGAGTTATCCGAAGAGATCATGTTAGGCGCGGTAGTATTCGGTCACGATCAAATGCAAGCCGCGATCAACGCGATCAACGATTTGGTCGACGAAGCCGGCAAGGACGCCTGGGATTGGACGGCGCCGGAGAAAGATCAAACCTTGGTGGCGCGCATTACCGAATTGGCGGAAGCCGAATTAAGACTGGCCTATGCGATGCGCCAGAAGCAGGCGCGCACCATCCGCGTAGATGAGATACGTAGCAAAGTGATGAGCGAAGTCATCACCTCGGATTCCGATCTGAATCACGCCAACATGGTCAAGACGCTGTTTTCCGACGTTGAATCGAAAATCGTCCGCAACAAAATTCTTGACGGCGAGCCACGCATAGACGGCCGCAACACGCGCACCGTCCGCCCCATCACCATACGCACCGGCGTGCTGCCGCGCACCCACGGTTCCGCGTTGTTCACCCGCGGTGAAACGCAAGCATTGGTCACGGTCACGTTGGGCACCGCGCGCGACGAGCAGATCATCGATGCGTTGGGCGGCGAATATAAAGACCGCTTCATGCTGCATTACAACTTCCCGCCGTTTTCCACCGGCGAAACCGGCCGCGTCGGTACGCCCAAGCGCCGCGAAATCGGCCATGGCCGTTTAGCCAAGCGCGGCTTGTTGGCGATGATTCCTTCGCAAGAAGAATTCGGTTATTCGCTACGCGTCGTTTCCGAAATTTTGGAATCGAACGGTTCCAGTTCGATGGCTTCCGTATGCGGTGGTTCGTTGGCGTTGATGGATGCCGGCGTGCCGATGAAAAATCACGTCGCCGGCATCGCCATGGGCCTGATCAAAGATGGCAATCGCTTCGCGGTGTTGACCGACATCCTCGGCGACGAAGATCACCTCGGCGACATGGACTTCAAAGTCGCCGGCACGGACGTCGGCGTGACCGCATTACAGATGGACATCAAGATCAACGGCATCACCAAAGAGATCATGAAGGTCGCGCTGGACCAAGCCAAAGAAGGCCGCCTGCACATACTCGGCTTGATGCAACAAGCGCTGCCGCATTCGAAACAAGAACTGTCCAGCTTCGCGCCGCGCATTATCACCATTAAGATCAATCCCGAGAAGATACGCGATGTCATCGGTAAGGGCGGCGCGGTAATTCGCGCGCTCACCGAAGAGACCGGCACCACCATCGATATTACCGATGACGGCACGGTCAACATCGCCTGTGTCTCCGGCGAAGCGGGCGAAGAAGCGAAACGCCGTATCCTCGCGATCACCGCGGAAGTCGAAGTCGGCCAGATCTACGAGGGCACTGTGACTCGCCTACTCGATTTCGGCGCCATCATCAGCATCCTGCCGGGCAAAGATGGCTTGCTGCACATTTCGCAAATCGCCAACGAGCGCGTCAACAAGGTCGAAGACTATTTGAAGGAAGGCCAAAAGGTTCGCGTGAAAGTGCTGGAAGCGGATGAAAAAGGCCGCGTGCGTTTGAGCGCGAAAGCACTGCTGGAGCACCCTGCTCCGGAGACCGCGCCGGCGGAATAACGTCTCGATTTGCGACTTTAAGAAAAAGGGTAGGGTGGATCAAGCGGAGCGGATCCACCGAACTTCCTAACAATGATAATAGTGTTTGGTGGATCCGCTGCGCTTGATCCACCCTACATTTCTTTGTTGTGCCACGAGCCTATCCTGCTTGCCTCCTGGCAATGCCTATCCGGAGAGGAACTATCCATGCGGCTCTCGGGCTTGCCGTGTTATAACTCCGAAGCAGGTCCCAGCGATGAAATAGAAGCCACGGTCTTGACTTCGCAGTGTCATAAATCTTTCATCGATTCGTCACAATCGCTTACTACACTCCAAACGTATGATTGGGTATCAACTGTAGCGGGAGCGAGTAGTGACTGCATCAAATTTGCCACACGGTGGGGTGTTAACAGAGCGCTTAGTTTCGCCGGCAGAGGCCAGCGTTTGGCGAAAACAAAAGACGCTTAAAGGCCTGTGGCCGTTAACCACGCGGCAATTGTGCGATCTGGAGTTGATCGTGAACGGCGGATTTTCTCCCCTCAAGGGATACATGGTGCGCGCCGACTACGACGGCGTGGTGAGTCGCATGCGGCTCAAAAACGGAGCGCTATGGCCGATACCGATCACCCTCGATGTTGCCGATGCATTCTCTGAAAAACTCGCGATCGGCGATTGCATCGGATTAACCGATAACGATGGCGCGCTACTCGCAGCCCTCGAGATTGAAGATTTGTGGCAACCGGACTTACAGCGGGAAGCGTTCGAAGTCTATCAAACCCAAGATCTAGGTCACAGCGGCGTTGCGCGACTGCTGACCCAAAGCCACCGAACTTACGTCGGTGGGACGGTATTCGGCCTGGAGTTACCACAACACTTCGATTTCCCGCACCTGCGCCATACGCCCCGGCAACTACGCGAACTTTTTTCTTCTCTCGGCTGGTCACGAGTGGTCGCGTTTCAGACGCGCAATCCCATGCATCGTGCCCATGTCGAACTCACCCGGCGAGCGGCCCGCTCCGTCGATGCGAATCTATTGTTGCAACCCGTGGTGGGCGAGACCCAAGCCGACGATATCGATTACTACACCCGCATGCGATGTTACGAGCAAGTATTGCGACGCGGTGCTGATGAAGACGTACTGCTCTCAACGCTCCCACTCGCGATGCGCATGGCCGGTCCGCGGGAAGCCCTGCTACACGCCATCATCCGCAAGAATTATGGCTGCACCCATCTTATCGTGGGCCGCGATCATGCCGGTCCGGGGCATGATTTCTATTCGCCTTACGCCGCCCAGGCAGCAGTTTCACAGCACGAGGACGAGTTGGGAATTAAGATGGTGCCGTTTCAGGAAATGTCTTACGTGCGGGAGTTGGACGCGTTTCTGCCGCAGGACGAATTAGAGCCCCATCATACTGTGCTGAGCGTTTCCGGCACCGAGTTACGGCGCCGCTTGAAGGAGCAGCTCGCTATCCCATCCTGGTTTTCCTATTCTGAAGTGGTGCAGGAATTGCGCCGCGCTCACCCGCCGCGCGAGCAGCAGGGCGTGACGATTTTCTTCACCGGCTTATCGGGCGCCGGTAAATCGACCATCGCCAAAGCGCTGTTGGCGAGGCTCATGGCGGCCGGCGGACGCTCGGTTACATTGTTGGACGGCGACATCGTGCGCCAACATTTATCCAGCGAGCTCGGGTTTTCGCGCGCCCATCGCGACCTCAATATTTTGCGCATCGGTTTCGTTGCGAGCGAAATCACCAAACATGGCGGCATCGCCATCTGTGCGCCCATCGCGCCTTACGCCGCGACTCGTCAACAAGTACGAGAACTGGTTGCCAAGCACGGTGCGTTCATCGAAGTTTACGTGGCGACGTCGCTCGAAGTATGCGAAGCACGCGATCGCAAAGGGCTCTACGCCAAGGCTCGCGCCGGATTGATCAAGGAATTCACCGGCATTAATGATCCCTACGAAATACCATCGGCGCCGGACGTTACCATCGATACCGCTACCTGCACACCGCTGCAAGCAGCCGATCAAGTGTTGAGCCGGTTAGAAGAGCAGGGCTACTTAGTGAGGCCGTCGAGTGTGTTGTCCAAACAAGGCCTCGTGAGCAAAGAGATCATTTTTTGAACTACTCGATATCGTGGATTCGCAGAGATTAATCGTTGTCCTGGGCATGCCGCGTTCAGGAACGACCTGGGTCGGAAAAATTTTCGACAGTCATCCCGAAACCATTTATCGCCACGAGCCCGATAGCCACGGCGAATTAAAGGGCGTGGCGCTGGCGCCGAGTGTGGACAACGTCGCACACTATGCACAGGCCATCAAGCAATTCGTCGAATCATTACCTGGTTTACGCACCGGGCGGGTCGCGGCCAAGGGGCCAGTGTTCGCCAAAAACTATTACGATCCATTGCGGCTCGCGATGAGGCGAGTCGCCGTAGCCACGGCCGGCGTTGGTGTGCGCTTCTCGCGAAATTATGCCGTGCCGGATTTTATCGACCCCAAACTCGCTGCGACTTTACCGCTGGTATGGAAATCGATCGCGTCTGTGCCACGGCTCGGTGTGCTGGCTCGAGCGCTACCCGACGCGAGTTTCATTCACCTGGTTCGCCACCCTTGCGGCTACGTCGCGTCGCGTTTAAGGGAGCGGACGTTGACATCGAAGGGCTGGCTGCCGCAAGCGATAGACAACGATAACTACGATTTACTACGGCCATTGCTCGACACCAATGCGGCGCAGCGGCGCGGCCTCACGTTGCGCGATCTGCGCGAACTATCGCCGGTCGAACGGCTGGCGTGGTGTTGGAGCGTATCGGTGGAAAAGGCGTTGGAAGACTCCGATGGATTGTCGAACTGCAAGACCGTTTTGTATGAGGACATCTGTCGCCAACCGATGGAAATGGCGCGGCGGATGTTCAGTTTTGCCGGCTTGAGTTGGAATGGTCAGACGGAAGAATTCGTCGATGCCAGCACAGCACGGGATGTTCCGGCTTTCCACAGCGTGTTCAAACATCCGATGCTGAGCGCGAATCGCTGGCAACAACAATTGACGAACACCTCGATCGATCGTGTCCTTGCCGTAGTGTCACGATCACGGGCGGGAAATTTGTATGCTTCTTGATCTTATTAGAATGTTGCAAAATTTTTCGAAACGCATCACCAGCGTTGCCAGGTGGCGTAGTAAAGATTTCTAACCCGGCTGCCTAAATTGCTCGGTAGACGTTCTTGCTCGTATCCGAACGTTTCGAGCGCATCGCTCGCAATCTGTTCAAATATAATGCGGTCGGCTTTCGGCATGTCGTATTTCCATGTGTAAACCAAGCTCCTGTCCGGCGCTTTAACGGAGTTGCGATGCCAATCTAAACTCGCTTGCGGCATTTCGTTCACGCTGTTTTCGTGGTAAGACAGCATGCGCGGATCGTAGTCGAGCTCGAGAAATTCACATATGCGGCGCAGTTGTTGTTCGGGCGCAAGCACCAGTTCTTCATAGCGCAACTCAATATAATTCGGCGCCAGCACCGCACCCATCTTGTGGGCGAGCAAGGTCTTCCAGCGCCAATCCTGCGCCGCGCGCGGCAAATTGTGAATACCCCAGCCGACGCGCAAATTCGACAATGCCACGTCGCGGCCGTCGCGCACGATGTGCACGATCTTGCAGCCCGGAAACAGGCGCCAGAGTTGATCCAGCTCGGTGATATAAGAAGGCGTCTTATCGCCCCAGCGCCGCTTGCCCTTAGCGTCGGCATAGGCCGAAAAAATCGCATCGCAAAGCGACGCGTAATCCGTGATCGGACGAGCGAGAATCGCTTGCGTATCCAAGATCAGGTTACCTTTCTTCACCAATGGATGAGAAGCGATCGCGTCGAGCATCCGCGCTGCGTTAGCAGGATCGGAAAGATCGCCGAAATCCGCTTGCCGCGCAGCGAAATCCGTGACGAATCCCGACTCGAATGGAACGGCGACGTCGGGATGTTGGTTCAACATCAAACGCAACATGGTGGTGCCCGAACGTTGGGCGCCGACGACGAAAAAGGGCGGAACTGATTTCTTAGTCATAGTTAGTGGATGGTAATATTTAAGAAATGATAGTCTATGAATATGACGTTTTCGTTACGCTGTGGAATGATTCCGAGATCAGGAGTCAAGCCAAGCAACGCGATGGCTGTAACCGTTATTTGACGTGCTCTGGTCTTCATCAAAAACTCCTTTTGTTTAAGTTGAAGTCGTCAATCTACAGACTTAACCTTAATTCAAGCTGACAGAGCATGAGTTTTTTGGAGGAACAATCAAGAACTCGGCGCATGGGCTGCAGCCAGCGGGCGTGGCGGCTTATACCGCGCCAAAGCGAATGCACCGTCACCCAGAAGCGATTGCACGATAGATGCAATCACCAAAAATACCGGATATTCCCAGCCGCCGCCCTTGGCCGTGAATACCCAGCCGTTGCCCCAGTGCACCGTGGTCGCGCCGATCAATACTGGAACGAGGGCGAGCGCTATCCAGCGTGTTTGCCATCCCAGAATAAGCAGGGTACCCGCGCCCAGTTCGGCGAACGCGACGACATAGGCCGACCAGCCGGGAAAGCCCGCTGATTCGAAGAATTGCGCCGTTCCCGCCAGCGTAAAAGTAAAGAATTTAAGTCCGGCGTGCGCGAGATACATGGACCCCAGAGAAAGCCGCAGCAACAGCGCGGCGTAGTCGAAACGAGAGTTCAATTCAGCAGTTTTCATGGTGTGCTCCCTAGGCTGCCACGGCGCGTTCGAGGGACATTCCTGCTTCGCTCCATTCTTTTTTGCCGCCGGGATAAACGGCGACGTTTTGATAACCCAAGGCGGTGAGTTGGTTTGCGGCGATGTGCGAGTTTTGGCAGGTGGAACCGGCGCAGTAGACGATGATCTCCGCCGCTTGATCGGGCAAGACCGTCGCAGCGCGTGTTTTCACCTCGTCGTGCGGTAGATGCCTCGCGCCGGGTAAATGCCAATCCAAATAGTATTTTTCAGGCAGCGCTTCCACGAGGATGAGATCGGGGTTCGCTTGCAGGCGGGCTTGCAGTTCGCTGTGGCTAAGTTGCTTGGTCATGATGTAGGCTCCTTTTAAGTAAGTTGCAATAACGATGATTGCGATTGCAATTGTATTATAAAGTAATTGCAATCGCAACTTATTTTTGCGAGACTTGCGTTTTAGACTCGATAAAACCGTCATGCCAAAAACCAAACAACTCGATCCGAAGGGCCGTGCCTGGGGGTTATTCCTCGCGGCGCACACCGTATTGACGGAGCGCATCGAAGCGGCGCTGGCGCAAGCAAATCTGCCCTCGCTCGACTGGTACGACGTGTTGTGGGAACTGGAAAAAGCCGAAGGCGGGAAGCTGCGCATGCATGAGTTGGCGCAGCGCATCGTGCTTTCGCGCAGCAATCTCACGCGGCTTGCCGATCGCTTGCAGAGCGCGGAGCTAGTTACCCGCGAGGATTGCCCGGATGATAGGCGCGGCTATTTTCTAGTGTTGACCGAAAAAGGGCGACAAACGCGAAGTGTGATGTGGCCGATGTATCAGCGCGAGATCGACACGCAATTCTCCAAACATTTGAGCGTTGCTGCTGCAAACGCCATGGTCAGCGCGTTCACGGCAATTTTACAGGCACGCCGAACTGATTAGCGCTGGGCATTCGTACAACAGAATTGACCTACCCGGCTTTCGTCGGCAACATAACACGGCGATATTCCGTTGGACTAGAACTTCGCCAGACACCGCACGGAACCTTGCTACTGGCATGGCATGCCGGGAGAGCCGCTCTGGGATTGGCTGACAGGCCGATCGTTTTACCGATTGTTTAGCTAGGGATTCGTGGTGCAAAAAAAAGCCTCCGCCCGAGGGGACAGGCGGAGGCTCAAATGCATCGATCATCGCGTGATTGGGGAGGTCTTGACGTCGATGCTTTCCAAAAATCGTACGACTTTCGCACGCTTGCTGGGGTCGGCGAGGATGTCGCCGAACGGGAAGGTGCCGGCCGACGTGCGGTGGTTTACGTTTTCTAATACGCAAGCCAAGGTTTCGCATGCGCCGTTGTGGTAATAGGGCGGCAGCAAGCCGATGCCGAGCAGCGATGGTGGGCTGAAGCCGATGCCGCGGCCGTCGCCGTTGTAGTCCTTACCCAACGCGTCTTGTTGTACCGCTGCGATCGTGCCATTGGCCAGCAGCGCGCGAGCGGTTTTCTCCACGCCGCCGATCAACGGCTGTCCTGGAATCGCGTTGCCCGATCCGGGAACGTTCAAGTCGAACGACTTGATGTCGCGCAAGAAGCGTTGCAGATACTGGGTGCCCGACGGGTTGCCAACAAACGTCCCACTGCGCTCGGTGGTGTTGATGAAGTTTTCCACCGCGTCATTCGGCGGCGGGGCAAAGTCCAAAATGCTGGACGTCCACTGATTGCCGCCATGACAGGTCGCGCATCCGGCCAAGCTGAAAAACACACGGCCGGCGATGATATCGCCGAGCGGAACACCACCTTGCAATTGGGCGTTATTCAATGGCGCGTTCGGGGTACGCACCGCTACTCTGACCCATTCATTCATCGCCGTCCACGCCGGCACCGCCACGTTGCTGCCCGGCAAGGTCACGGTGATTTCGTTGCGCTTACCCGGCCCGTTCGCCTTGAGAGCGAGGTTGTTGATGGTGCACGGTCCAAGCTGAGCGTTGGTGTCGCCGAGGAACAGACCATGGTTCGGGTCGAAGTTGCTGGTGTTCGCCCCATTCGCCAGCGGATCGCTGCACGGCTGAGCGTTGAGCAGCCCACCGGGACCCGACGTGTCGCGGATATTCGGATCGAAGTCGGGAACTTCGTCACGGATCGCCGAGTAGTTGAGAAGGCGCTGGTCGCTGACGTTCTTCAGAATGTCGTGCGGATCGAAGGTGCCGTTCAGCGGTACAGACTTGCGCGGACCGGTGTTGAACCCCCACACCACGCTGTCGGTCAGGCCTTTGAAGTGGCAGCTCGAGCAGGCCTGCCAGCCCTCGGAAGACAAACGCTCATCGATCGATATCGAGGTGCCGGCCGGCTGGTTGTAGTGCCCGCGGGAGGAGAAAAACTGCTCCGCTCCCACCAGCGAGAGTTCTGCTTTTGACCCCGGCGCCGGCAAGTTGGTGGCCTTGATGACCTTGACGACGCTGTCGTTGAGTAAGTTCACCACCGAAACGTTGCGTGAAACGAAATTGTTCACGTAGGCGATGGTGCCCGCGTCATTGGCGATGATGCCGACGGGATTCTTGCCCGCGTTGGCGCCGCTGGTGGCCGGATTCTTCGGATCGTTCAGGTCGATGTAGCGCGTCGTGTCGAGATTGCTCGGAGTGGTTCCGCCACCGGTAAAGCTGATGGCGCCATCGGCCGCGACGTTCACTTTCACCAACAGATCGCTAGCCGCCGCGACCACATACGCTGTGCCGGCGCCGGCCTGATTGGTGAACGCCATAGCCCAAGGATTGGCGAAGAACAGCTTCTTCTTGCCGACTTCGGGATCGCGTGAACCTAAATGCAAGTTCGGCCCAAGGTTGTTATTGCCCTGGAAGAACTTGGTCAGACTGGCGTCGGTCTGTTGCCCGCCGTTGACGTTGTCGATGACATTAACGAACGACATCGTTTCGTTGTTGAACACCAATGGGTCCGTGGGTGAAGCGCAGATGTTGGGCAGGTAAGCCTGGTTGCCGCGGATCACGACACTTTGTAGCTGGTTGGGAAAACACGTCGACGGTTCATTCAAGCCCGCGGGGCTGAAGCCGGTCAGCCTCGGCGCCAGGCTGATGGTGGCCGCCACCTTGTAGTCGGCGATGGAAGCCGAGCTCGTATTGATATCCAGCCGGCACACCAATCCTTCTCGACCGTCGTCCGTGCCCTGTTGCCCGCCCGGCTTCACGAATGAGAAGAAGCGCGTTACGTAGAGTTTGGTGTTGTCCTGGGTGACCGCCAGTCCGCGCGGCTGGAAACGGCGGTTGCGATCGGGATCGTTACAAATGCTGTTGCGCAGATCGACCTGGCCGATGACGTTCTGGTTCGCGCCGTCGATCACGGTGATTGTGTCCTGGCCGCTGTTCGCGACGAACACGCGCTTGCCGTTCGGCGAAGTGACAACATTCCACGGCTCCGCGCCGGTGAGAATCTGTTTTCCCTTACCGGGAATGTTTAGCACCGCGGCGCTGAAGCTCGCCGGGTTGGCATTGCTGATCTTGATCACTGTCAGCGAGCTGCCGGCGGCGTTGGCCACGTAAGCGAATTTGTTGCCGGGGTCGAGCGCTACACTTTCCGGCTCGTCGCCGACCTTGATGTTGGTAATCAGCGCATTGGTGTCGGTGCGGATCACCGAAACGCTGTCGTCGCCGGGATTAACCGACCACACCAACGTATTATCCGCCGACATGGCTATCGGACTGGAATAAGTAGAACGGTTAAATACCCCGCCGCCGTTCGCCGCTTCCGCCGAACCTATGCCGAACAAAGTGTGATTGCTAAATACGCCGGCGGCGGCGCTGATTAGGGCGAGCGCGAGTCCGCTAAACATCGCCGCTTCGCGAACCGGAGCGGCACGCGCTGATTGGTGCTGATGATGTGACATGTGAAACCCTCCATTCAAAGTTGCAGCAAACTGAATGAAACTCCAGGGAGCTGTAGACCTGATCCACTGGTTCGTCGACGCCGATCCATTTCGTATTCGCCGGCTCGATAGCGACACGTTATCCTCGTGACGACTATCGATAAATCAGGAGAAGCTGGGATCCATGTAGGGGTGCTTCGATGGGGTTGTCAGTGATTCCTGACGAGCTGCTCGATATTTTTGAAAGATTGGGATTAGGCTTTATTGCGTTGCGATCACGGGCAACGTAATAACGACATCGATCGTGGGCAAGGTAGACGTAACGGTAAAAAAAAAGCCTTCGGCCAGGTAGGGTGAAGGCTTAAGTGCATCGATCATCCAGTCATTGGGGAGGTACTGACGACGATGCTTCCGAACAAACCATCAGTAGCTAAGCGGAACCTCGCCACGTCGACGACTGAACAATATCTCATCTGCATGCGATGATCAGTCAGGAGTTACGGTGATTGCTGTAGGGATATCCTGACGGCGAGCCCGATTCAATCGTTGGGCGGTAATAAATCGATTGCAATTACTCGATATGCGGGTCGATATGCAACTCGATAGCCGTCGGAATGGTGGACGGCCGGATAATCTGCCTCGGCCATCTGCGCGACGTAGGCAATCGCCTGTTCGCGCGTAAACGGGAGGTTTCCGGATTCCGCGAGGTCGCCCAGGCATCCACAAAACCGCGCGAGGCGCTCGCGCGACGGTGGATAGGTCTGCGCCGTTTGCACAAAGGCCTCTGATAGGATCTTAAGATCTCCACCGCGACGAACATAAGGACGCAGATGGATGCGCGCTAGTTTTCCGTCGGGTGAAATCAAATCGATCTCGGGTTCGTCCGGCCCGGAGTCAGCGTCGGCAAGTTCCTGCTCTAGTCGTTTTCGCGCGGCAAGCAAGTCGACCGCGTGGCCCGGACCGAGCGCCGCTTGGTGTAGGAGTTTGTAGACATCGATCAACTCCATGCTCGGGTAGCGCTGGAGATGTTGAGCGACTAATGTTGCGATAAACTTCATGCCATAGTTTGACGCAGCATCGACTTTTTGTCGATCACTTCGACCAGCAACTCTGGCTTGCCGCGTTGCAAGCCCTGCCCTGAGAGGCAGTATCCATGCGGCTTTCCAGGCAGGCTCACGCGCGCCACGGCCGCGCGACGGAGCCGCTCGGATGTTGGTACCAGCCCGGATCGCGATAATCATTTGCCGCGAGTTCTTCTCGCACTTTAATCATGGTGAACATGCCGCCCATGCCGATCGGCCCGAACGGGCCGTCGCCGGTCATCATCGGCAAGGTGTTGTCGGGCAATTGCATATGCATTTCTTCCATTTCGCCCATGCCGGTTTCGCCCATGGCCATGTAGCCGGGCACGAGTTTACGCACACGATCTTCCACGCCCTGTTGGCGCACGCCGTGCATGTTGGGAACGCTGTGGCCCATGGCGTTCATGGCGTGATGGGTTTTGTGGCAGTGGAACGGCCAGTCGCCGGGATTGTCGGCGATGAATTCCACCGCCCGGGTCGTTCCCACTGGAACCAGTACGGTGGTCTCGGGAAACTGGGCGCTGGCGGGCACCCAGCCACCGTCGGTGCACGTGACTTTCATGTTCACGCCGTGGATGTGCATGGGGTGATCGTGCATGCTGAGATTGGCCAACCGTATACGCACGCGATCGCCAAGCTTCGCGACCATGGGATCGATGCCGGGAAACACCCGGCTATTCATAGTCCAGAGATTGAAGTCCGTCATGGTCGCCGCCTTCGGTGTTTTCGCGCCGGGTTCGATATCCCAGTTGTGCAGCATGATGCAATAATCGCGATCGACTTGATGGCTGTTATCTTTCGGATGAATGATGAACATGCCCATCATGCCCATCGCCATCTGCACCGTCTCGTCGGCGTGAGGGTGATACATGAAGGTGCCGCTTTGCCGCAGGGTGAATTCATACACATAGGTTTCGCCCGAAGGAATCGGTGGTTGCGTCAAACCCGATACGCCGTCCATGCCGTTCGGCAGCAGAATACCGTGCCAATGGACGCTGGTGGATTCCGGCAGCTTGTTGGTGACGAGCAGTCGCACGCGATCGCCTTCGATCGCTTCGATAGTGGGACCCGGCGTCGAGCCGTTGTAACCCCAGGCGTTGACGGTCATGCCCGGCGCGAATTCGCGCTGTACCGGTTCGGCTGTAAGGTGAAACACTTTGTAGCCATCTTCCATTTTCCACGGCAACGTGCTGCCGTTGATGGTGACGACGGGTTTATGGCCGTTGAACTTGGCGCTGTTCGATTCCGCGCCGATGGCGGGTGCTGCGCTTAAGGCCGCGCCCGCGCCGATGAGTTGCGTGCTTGCGATCAATAGTTCGCGTCGATTCATGTGAGTCTCCTTCGATTAATGATGTTTGTGTTCAATGGGTGGCGGTTCAGTTTTCGGCGCAGGTTGTTCCAGCTCCGCGGTTTTACCCAGCGAGCTACCGCCGACGGCGTGTTCCAGGTCTGCTTTTGCCAGCCAGTAGGATTTGACGGCCTCGATATAATCTTGCTGCGCGTTCAATTGATTTTGCCGCGCGAGCAATAAGTCATACACGCCGAGCAGCATGCCGTTGTAGAACTTCAAGGTCTCCGCGACGATGCGTTCATGCAGCGGCAATAAAGTCATACGGAAATGTTCCATCGCTTGGCGCGAGTTGATCAGTCGAGCATGAGCGCCAGCGCACTTCGCCGACTGTATCGAGTACGCGCGCTTCCAAGTTACGCTCGCCGGCGCGCAATTCTGCTTCCAAGCGCAACCGATTGCCCTGTTTGCGATCCCACAGCGGCAGACCGAGTTCGATGTTCGGTCCGCGCAATTTTTCGCCATCGGTTTCGCGTGCGTAACTCACGCCTAACCCGAGCACGCTGAGGTAACGAAACCGATTGGCGATGCCGAGCGCGTCGGCGGATCGCGCTACTTTCTGCTTAGCCGCGGCGATGTCGTAGCGCTCTGCCAACGCTTTTGATTCCAGCGTGTTCAAAGCGGGAATCTCATCATCGGTCGGGAGAGCAGTGGTAGCAAGTTGCCAATTACGCTGATCGCTGGTGAGGCCTAAAAATTGACTTAACTTTTCGCGGGATTCGGCGACGTTCAGTTCCTGCCGCGAGGATGCCAGCACCGCGCGGGCATGGAATTCCTGCTGCAAGGCCAACTCGCGTTTGCCGATGTTGCCGGCTTGATGTTGGCGTTCGGCAAGTTCCGCCGCGGCGGCCGCGGCAGTTGTGGCGCTTTGGGCGAGTGCGAGGGCTTCACCATCGGCATGAGCGGCAAAGTAGGCTTTTTTCACCTCGGTTGCCAACTGCAAAACTTGCTGGGCGGTCGTAAGTTTAGTTTCTTCGAACATCGCTGCGGCGAGGCGTTTGCGCGGCGCGAGGGTGAGCAGGCTCAAGATGTCTTGCACCACACCGAACTCGCGGCCAACGCCGACCGATGACGAATGCAAACTGAAACTTAAGCTGGGATTGGCGGGCAATCCCGCCTGGACCAGATCGCCGTAATCCATGCCGAGCTGTTCGTAGCTGGCTTGCAGGCGCGGGTTGTTGATCAGCGCGATGCGCAGCGCGGCGTCCAAGCCCAACGGCGATTTGAGTTGATCGGCGACGAGCGCTTGGTGGCGCGTTCGCTCCGCGTCCGTTTGCCGCCAGGCAAGATCCTGCGTTAGCCGCGAGCCGACCAGCGATTGTACGCCGTCGAAGCCCGGTTTCGCCGGCAACGGCGCGCATCCCGCAAGCAGGAACAATGAGAAAATGAAAACGATATTTGCAAACATAAAACCTCCACGCGAATAAAAGCAAGCCGTGCGAATGCACGGATACCTTAAGCCGTGGGCGGTTTAAATCTGAAAACTACAGAAGCGTATGGGGATGGGAGGATCGCCCGTGGAAGCATCGAGCCACAAGCAAGGAAGGGTGCGGCTGCTGGCGGGCAGTGTCTGGAGAACCAATATGGGCGCGGCCCTCAAGCATGGCGATAGTAACGGAACTTCGGCATGCGTAAGGTTCTGCGCGTCGGTCAAACAGTGCGCGTGACAGAGCGTTCGGCCGGGATCGGGATTAGCTTGATTTTTTCCGTGACAACTCGGGGCGGCTTCGGTTGCTGCGGCCTCATGCAGTTGTGCTGCCGAGCCAAAAAGATAACCCGCGTTCATGGCGAACGCCCCATGCATGCTGAGCATCAGCAGGAGCACGATCCAACTGGCGCGGCGCGATTGGGTGCGGGACAACAACATGTTCGGTGATTACCTGAATTTCGGAGAAGGTGATCCAATCATACGCCTGTCTCAGTTCAGTAAACGGGTTTTCTGTTTCAGTTCGGCAATCAATGCGTGTATCGCGTCATCGTCCGCGGCGTCGCTATCCGACGCCACCAACTGTTCAAAGTCCGCCAATGCGGCGCGGAAACAATCGAGCTTGTAGTAAGTCATGCCGCGATCGCGCAGCTCTTTGGCATCATCGGGGTTGATGGCGAGAATGAAGTTAGTGATCGCGATCAGCTTTTCCGCTTTGTCGCGATCGGCGTAAATGCCTTTCAGGTTGCGCGCCAGCCGGGTGAGGATTTCGCGCTGTGTGGCGGGCCGCAGTAACAGGCTCAACGGCGCATCGGCATCGACGCCCAGGCCGGCCGTTTGCTTTATGCGCTCGCGCAAATCGCGTTCCGATAAGCTGATGCCGCGGTTGAAAGGGTCCAGTACGATAACGCCGTGATCGGTGGTGCACTTCACCAGGAAATGCCCAGGAAAGGATATGCCTTGCAACGGTAGGCCGAGGCGGCGGCCGATTTCCATGAATACGATCGACAAGGTAATCGGGATGCCGGTGCGGCGGTCGATAACATCGTTCAAGCAACTGTTGCGCGGATCGTAAAAGTCATCGCGATTGCCGTGGTACCCCAGCTCGCGAAACAGGAAGTGATTGAGCATGCTGATGATGTGGGGCTTGCCGGCGTCGGCGGGCAAACGCTGTTTCAATCGATTCGCAACTGCGTCCAATTCACGCAAGTAACCGGGAATGTCCAGTGTAGGATATTCATGCTGCGCGATGACCAGCGCGCACTCGGCGATGTCGACGGAAGTCTCGGGGACGCGAATGAGTTTCGAGAGGCGTTGATCGGGCGAAAGCATCATTAAAATATATGCTTTTGGCTATCGGTGTCAATTGCGTCGGCCTTGGCCGTCAAGGCTTTCGAATCGCTATAAATAAAATTCCTGTGGATCTATTCCATAGGCGCCCGTGGGCAAATCGCGTTTGATCTGGTAAGGCGTTCTATCGCTGCTCATGGGATCGTTAATGAGATCTAACGTAGAAGGATATTGGTAGGCCTGCTTGTCGGGATCCAGCAGCAACATCACTTTGGGTTTAAGCCGCCGCACTTTATTTTGACCGATCACCACGGCAACATCGCCCGTATTGAGTTCCACCAGACTGCCGACGGGGAATATCCCGATGCACTGGATGAACTGTTCGGTGAGCGCTTCGTGGAACGACGTGCCCTTCCAGCGATTGAGTTGCTGTAGCGCTTGATGGGTCGAAATCGCCTCGGCGTAGGGCCGTTGGCTCACCAGCGCTTCGAACGAATCGACGATGCCCGCCATCGCTGCGAATGAGTAAATCTGGTCACCCTTTAGCCGGCGTGGATAACCGCTGCCGTCCAGCCGTTCGTGATGCTGGGCTACGACCATCAGGACTTCCCTAGGGATGTCGTTGGTCTGACGCAAAATGTCTACGCTGTGATGGACATGGACCTTCACCTCTTCGAATTCTTCGTCGGACAATTTGCCGGATTTAGCGAGAATCTGCTCGTTGACGCGCAGTTTGCCGATATCTTGCATCAGCCCGCTTAAACCGAGTACGCGTAATTTATCCTTCGGGTAGCCGAGGTGGCGGCCGAATGCGAGCATGTAAACGGCGACGTCGATACCGTGATCGTAGGCATAGGTATCACGGCTCTTTAATTTAGTCAGCCACAGCAGAGCGTCGGGGTTATTACCGACACTCTCCACCATTTCGTCGATCACTTCGTTTACTTTTTCGATATCGATCGGGCGGTCGCGGCGCAGGTCCTCGACCACGTCACGTATCATTTCGCGCGACTTAAGATGAACTTCCTTCGCTTCGAGCAGATCCGTTTCGAGTACTACTTTATTCTCGGCGATCCGGATAAGCGGCTTGTTCTCCGCCGGGTCTGCCTCACCGGAAGACTCCTCGCGCGCTTCCTCTGCCTGTGGCGATTTAGAACGCAAGGTTGTCAGGATCTGTTTGAATAGGCCGGGCCGCTTCGGTGTATCTTTTTGCGGCGATATGATCAGATCGGGATCGCCGGCTTGACCTGGCTCACCTATCGAGCCAGTAGGCCCCGATGCTTCGGCTTTCTGCCAGATGGGGCGCTTGGGCCGCTTCGGCGCATCTTTGTAGTAGGTGACCACCGGGTCGCTCGCCGGCCTCGCGGCGCGCACCGGTTGCTCTCGCGAGGGTGTGGGGTCGTCGGACTTTTTTCCCAGGCCAGAGAACAGCGAAGGTTTCTTCGCCGTCTCAATACTGGTGATAATTACCTGTGGCGCCGAGGCAGTTTTAAGGCGCGGACGTTCGCCGTCGGCCCCCGCTTTCGGTTTGGGTAGCGCCAGCTTGGCGATTGCGGCGGGGGTGGAGGTCGCGGGGTCGACCAGAACAAAATTGCATAGGCGCTGGATGTGCGCCAAATCTTCATCGTTATCGAGGATGAAGCCTTGGAGCAGAAATGGCGTGTCCAGCCATGGCCGATCCAACTCAGCCACAAACATGCCCATCGCTAGATCCTTAACCGCTACTTTTACGGTCAACTTATGTCCTTAGTGCTTCTCTACTTCAGCGAGCGCGGCTGTGGTTCTGCGCGTCGACCACCGCTAACGCCGTCATGTTAACGACGCGCCGAACGGTTGCCGAGGGAGTGAGTATGTGCGCAGCGCGAGCCGAACCCAACAAAATCGGTCCTATGGCGATACCACCGCCCGCCGTTGTTTTAAGTAAATTATAAGCGATATTCGCCGCGTCCATGTTCGGCATCACCAGCAAGTTCGCTTCGCCGGTCAAGCGCGAATTGGGGAAATGGGATTTGCGCGCTGCGACGTCGAGCGCCGTATCGCCGTGCATCTCGCCTTCGACTTCGAGCTGTGGCGCTTGGCTTTGGATCAAGCCTAATGCACGCCGCATTTTTACCGCCGATGGGCTGTCGGAACTGCCGAAATTCGAGTGCGATAACAGCGCTACTTTGGGAATGATGCCGAAGCGGACTAGTTCGTCCGCCGCTAGAATCGTGATCTCGGCGAGTTCCTCGGCCGTGGGGTCGATGTTCACGTGGGTATCGACGATGAATATTTGGCGATCGCGCAATATCAAACCGTTCATCGCCGCGTAGACATTCGCGCCGACGCGTTTGCCGATGACCTGATCGATGTATTGCAGGTGTTGTTCGACGGTGCCGAAGGTGCCGCAGATCAAGCCGTCGGCGTCGCCCATGTGGATCAGCATGGTTCCGATCAAGGTGAAGCGGCGGCGCATTTCCACTTTAGCGAACTGCGGCGTCACGCCTTTGCGTTCGGCGAGCCGGTGATAGGCCATCCAGTAATCGCGATAGCGTTCGTCGCTTTCCGGGTTCACCACCTCGAACTCCAAACCGGGCTTCAGCCGCAGGCCGAATTGCTCGATCCGCCGCGCTAATACTTGCGGCCGGCCGATGACGATAGGATGGGCCAAACCTTCTTCCAACACCACTTGTACGGCTCGCAGCACGCGTTCGTCTTCGCCCTCGCAAAATACGATGCGCTTAGGCGCGAGCTTCGCGGCGGCGAAGATCGGCTTCATCACCAATCCGGAAGAGTAGACGAAGGAGTTGAGCTTCTCGCGATAAGCGACAAAATCGACGATGGGATTGGTCGCCACACCGCTATCCATGGCGGCCAGGGCCACCGCCGGTGCGATGCGGGTGATGAGGCGCGGATCGAACGGCCGCGGGATTAAATATTCCGCGCCGAACGACAGACTCTCGCCGCCGTAGGCCTGGGCGACGATGTCCGACTGTTCGGCGTTAGCGAGGTCGGCGATGGCGTGCACGGCGGCGAGCTTCATCGCTTCGTTGATGGTGGTGGCGCCGACATCTAACGCGCCGCGAAAAATAAATGGAAAGCACAATACGTTATTGACTTGGTTAGGGTAGTCGGAGCGTCCGGTGGCGATAATGGCGTCGGCGCGCACCGCTTTGACTTCCTCCGGCATGATTTCCGGCGTGGGATTCGCCAGCGCTAAAATCAACGGATTGTCCGCCATGGTTTTTACCATGTCGGCCTTTAGCACACCCGCTGCTGACAGCCCAAGAAATATATCGGCGCCGCTGATGACATCCGCGAGCATACGCGCCGTCGTGTCCTTGGCGTAGCGGGCTTTATTGTCGTCCATTTCCGCGACCCGGCCTGTGTACACCACGCCGGCAATATCGGTGACGATGATGTTTTCCATGTTCATACCCATGGCGACCAGCATATCGAGACACGCCAGCGCCGCCGCGCCCGCGCCGGAAGCGACCAGTTTCACATCGGCAATATCTTTACCGACCACTTTTAAGCCGTTGCGCACCGCCGCGCCGACGATGATCGCCGTGCCGTGCTGGTCGTCGTGAAACACCGGAATCTTCAACCGCTCGCGCAACTTGCGCTCGATGTAAAAACACTCGGGCGCTTTGATGTCTTCCAGGTTGATGCCGCCGAAAGTGGGCTCCAGCGCGGCGATGATGTCGATGAGTTTATCGGGATCGCGCTCGTTCAATTCGATATCGAACACATCGATGCCGGCGAATTTCTTGAACAATACGCCTTTGCCTTCCATCACCGGCTTTGCCGCCAGCGGGCCGATCGCGCCTAAGCCCAACACCGCCGTGCCGTTGGTGACGACTGCGACCAAATTGCCGCGCACGGTGTAAAGCCGTGCGGCGTTGGGATCGGCGACGATGGCTTCACAAGCGGCGGCAACCCCCGGCGAATAAGCGAGCGCGAGATCGCGCTGGTTGGCCAAGGGTTTGGTCGGCGCGACTTCCAACTTGCCGGGACTCGGTAAGCGATGGTATTCCAGTGCCGCTTGTTTCAGCTCGTCTTGCATGGGGGAACCGGGAGGCAGGAAAGAAGCGTATGTTAAACTTTGCGCCTCAAATTGACGAGAGATTTATGTCTGGCAGCACCCTAGGCACGCTGTTTTGCGTGACGAATTTCGGCGAAAGCCACGGTCCTGCCATCGGCTGCGTGATCGATGGATGTCCACCGGGGATGGTGCTGTCCGTCGACGACATACAGCCGGAATTGGATCGGCGCAAACCCGGCACCTCGCGTCACGTGACGCAGCGCAAAGAATCCGACACGGTGGAAATTCTCTCCGGCGTGTTCGAAGGCAAAACCACCGGCGCGCCGATCGCGCTTTTGATCCGCAATGAAGATCAGCGCAGTAAAGACTACGGCAACATCATGGACACGTTTCGTCCCGGTCACGCCGACTACACCTATTGGCAGAAATACGGCATCCGCGATTATCGCGGCGGCGGCCGGCAATCGGCGCGCTTGACGGCGCCAATGGTGGCCGCAGGCGCCGTGGCAAAAAAATGGCTAGCGGAACGCTTCGGCATCAAAGTCCGCGGTTATATGTCGCAACTCGGGCCGAATAAAATCCCTTTCAAAGATTGGAACGCGGTTCACGACAACCCATTCTTTGCGCCGGATCCTGACATCGTGCCGCAACTTGAAGCATTTATGGATAAGCTGCGCAAGTCCGGTGATTCCTGCGGCGCGAAAATTACCGTCATCGCCGACGGCGTTCCGGTCGGTTGGGGCGAACCGATATTCGACAAGCTCGATGCCGATATCGCCTACGCCATGATGGCGATTAACGCGGTAAAAGGTGTGGAAATCGGCGCGGGATTCGCCAGCGTCGAGCAAGCGGGCACGATGCACAGCGATGAAATGACGCCGCAGGGATTTCTGTCCAACAACGCAGGTGGCATACTCGGTGGTATTTCCACCGGGCAGAACATTAGTCGTCAACATCGCCATCAAACCGACGTCCAGCATCCGTTTGGATCGCCGCTCGATTAATAAGCAAGGCGAGCCGGTGATCGTCAATACCCATGGCCGCCACGATCCGTGCGTCGGCATACGGGCGACGCCGATTGCGGAAGCGATGTTGGCGCTGGTGTTGATCGATCATGCGTTGCGGCATCGCGGGCAGAATGCCGATGTGGTGTGTGAGACGCCGCGGATTGCGGCATCGGTTTCGCAAGACCAAATCGATGCAATTCAAAAGCTTTATGCGGTGGAGAATCCAGAGCCGGATGAGGCTTAGTATTGTTGTCATTCCCGCGAAAGCGGGAATCCATAGTGAGTCGCTCGAGGCAATGCCAAATGGATTCCCGCCTGCGCGGGAATGACAAGTAGAAATGTAATTGGGAATAAAAAACCAACCACGCCACGAGCCAATACCAGCGCGGCGTTCCAAGCATGCATAGCCACGAGCCAAGCTGGAAGCGGCTCCTGGCACGGAGGAAAAGTGAATGGCAAAACATAATATCGCAGTCATCGCCGGTGACGGCATCGGCAAAGAAGTCATGCCCGAGGGCGTGCGCGCGCTGGACGCCGCCGCGCGCAAATTCGGCATCGATTTGCACTTCGATCATTTCGATTGGAGTTGCGACAATTACGCTAAGCACGGTTACTGGATGCCACCCGATTGGCGCGAAAAAATCGGTGACTTTGATGCGATTTTTTTCGGCGCCACCGGCTGGCCGGCGATTGTGCCCGATCATAAATCTCTGTGGGATTCGCTGATTAATTTCCGCCGCGTGTTCGATCAATATGTGAACTTAAGGCCAGTGCGCTTGATGCCGGGCATTCCCTGTCCGTTGGTCGGGCGCAAGATCGGCGACATCGACTACTACGTGGTGCGCGAGAACACCGAAGGCGAATATTCGTCCGTCGGTGGCCGCATGTTCGCCGGCACCGAGCGCGAGATCGTAACCCAGCAATCGGTTTTCACGCGCAAAGGCGTGGATCGCATCATGAAATTCGCGTTTGAATTGGCGATGAAACGGCCGCGCAAACTGGTGACCTCGTGCACCAAATCCAACGGCATTTCCATTACCATGCCCTATTGGGACGAGCGCTTCGCCGAGATGGCGAAGAACTATGCCGAGGTGAAGACCAGCCAATATCACGTCGACGGGTTGACGATCCAACTGGTGCTTAATCCGCAGCGCTTCGATGTGATCGTGGCGTCGAATTTGTTCGGCGACATCATTTCCGATTTGGGTCCGGCCACGGCGGGAACGATCGGCATTGCGCCATCTGCCAACATCAATCCCGAACGTTTGTTTCCATCGTTGTTCGAACCGGTGCACGGTTCCGCGCCGGACATTTACGGCAAAAAAATCGCTAATCCCATTGCGCAAATTTGGTCCGGCGCGATGTTGCTGGAACATTTGGGCTATCCGCAAGCGAGCGTAGCGATCGTCAACGCCATCGAAAAAGTGTTGCAAGACGGCCCGCGCACGCCGGATGCGGGCGGTAAAGCCAGTACCGAAGACGTCGGCAAAGCCATCGCCGCAACCATTTAAGAAAAACCATGACATCAAAACTATTTTCTCCGATTACTTTACGCGGTTTAACGTTATCGAACCGCGTCGTCGTCTCACCCATGTGCCAATATGCCTCGACCGACGGCAGCGCGAACGACTGGCATTTGATGCATCTCGGTCAATTCGCGATGGGCGCCGGCGGGCTTGTGATTACCGAAGCGACCCACGTTTCGCCCGTCGGCCGCATTTCAAAACATTGTCTCGGGTCTATATAGCGACGAGAACGAAGCTTCCCTCAAGCGCGTAATCGATTTCGGTAAGCGTTACGGCGTGGTGAAATGGGGCATACAACTCGCCCACTCCGGCCGCAAAGGTTCGGTGCATCGTCCGGGCGACGGCAGCAAACCGCTAACGGCGGAGGAGGGCGCGTGGACCACGCTCGCGCCCTCGGCGCTGCCGTTTGGTCCGGGCTGGCATACGCCGGCCGCGCTCACGCGCGCGGGTCTGGCGGAGGTCACGCAACAATTCGTCAACGCGGCAACGCGCGCAGCGCGCGTCGGTTTCGAACTCATCGAATTACATATCGGCCACGGCTATTTGTTGCATCAATTTTTGTCGCCGCTCGCCAATCAGCGCGACGACGAATACGGCGGCAGCAGCGCAAATCGCATGCGCTATCCACTGGAAGTATTCGCGGCGGTGCGCGCGGTTTGGCCGACGGATTTACCACTGGGTGTGCGCGTGTCGGCCACGGATTGGGTCGACGGCGGCTGGACGCCGGAGGAAACCGTGTTGTTCGCAAAGGAATTGCAAGCACTGGGTTGTGACTTTATGGACGTCACATCCGGCCAGGTCGATCCGCGCCAAAAGATTCCCTTCGCGCCGGGCTACAACGTGCCTTTCGCCGAAAAAGTAAAACGAGAAACCGGCTTGCCGGTAATGGCGGTCGGCATGATTTCGAATGCGCGCCAAGCAGAAGAGATCGTGTCATCCGGCAAAGCCGACCTGGTCGCCATCGCCCGCGCCATGATGGACAATCCCCATTGGGCGTGGCAGGCTGCGCGTGAGTTAGATGTGGAGACGGCGTATGCGGCGCAGTATCAGCGCTGTCATCCGTCGGTTTGGAAGCCGTAAAAATTCACTAGAATTATTCCTAGTGAAGCCCACGAAAAATCCAATTTGTCATTCCCGCGAAAGCGGGAATCCGTGGTGACGCGCGAATGCCAAATGGATTCCCGCCTGCGCGGGAATGACGCAGTAATACCAGCCATCACAAAGCTCAAGCTCTGATGTTTCGAAATCGCCAGTGAACCATCGATTTCCGCCATCGCCTAGCGCGAATCTTCATCGGCAATTTATCAAACTACTGTAGAATTATCCCCTAAGTCAATGATTAGGGGAGAACTATGTTTATCGAAACGATATCGAATCGAACCGGTAGCACGGCCCATACCCGCCGCGTTCCCAAATGGTATCTAACCTATATTTTGCTCGCCTTGTTTAATTTGCTGTCTTTAGGCGCGAGTATCTATTTGGGTCAAGCATTGACGGACATGTTCAGCCGCTCTATTCAAGTGAACAGTAAGTGGTCGGAACTCCATGGTGAGCTCGGCAAGCTGCGCGGACTCGCCGGCGCGGTGAACGCACCGGGCAATGACGTGTTCGATAGCCAGGACGTACTTAAAGAGTCGGCACGCGCGGATGCCGCGGTCAAAACGTTTCAATCTCATTTCTCGACAGTGAACGCGCGTATGAATGCGCTCGCCCAGGGCGACGACAAAGCGTTGTTGTCGGACGGGATGAATGGGATCGAGTTTTCCTTAGCCGAAATGATGGGCGAGGCGGCTAAAATCTTCAACTTTTTCGCGGCCGGTCAGTCCGATAAGGCGGGCGAGCGCATGGCAACGATGGATCGCAAGTATGCCGAATTAAATGCGGCCTTCGCTAATCTTGAAAACAATATCCGTGCGATCCAAACCCGCAACTTCGGCGATCAGGAACAGGAGTCGACCGCGCTCAAAACTCGCGGTTACTTTGTTGCTGCCGCGATGCTGCTGATGATTATCGGTGCATTGTTCTATGGCTATCGCAGTTATCTTCAAATGCGCGCGGCGGCACAGGACAAGGAGCGCTCTGCCGCGACCATGACCGATCTCAACCAGACGCTTGCACGCGTGGTTCAGCGGATCACGCGCGGCGCGGACACGATCGCTCAGGTGTCGCGCCAACTCGGCGCCGGCAATAGCGATTTGTCCGATCGCACCCAAGCTCAAGCGGCGACCGTGGAGCAAGCAGTGGCGAGCACCGAGGAACTGTCTGCGACCGTCCGGCGCAACGCCGATCATGCGGCCGAGGCTAAGTCGCTAGCCGAATCGACCGCGCAAATAGCGGCGCAGGGCGGGGAAGCCGTTACCCGCGTGGTGGATACGATGAATTCACTTCAATCCAGTTCGCAAAAAATGGTTGAGATTATCGGTACGATCAACGGTATCGCATTTCAGACCAATATCCTTGCCCTTAACGCCGCGGTGGAATCCGCTCGCGCCGGGGAACAGGGTCGTGGTTTCGCCGTGGTGGCGTCCGAAGTGCGCAGCCTCGCGCAGCGCTCGGCGGAGGCGGCGAAAGAAATCAAAACGCTGATTGAGGACTCCGTCGGAAAAATAACAAGCGGCGGAGCGTTAGTTCGCGAGGCGGGTACGACGATGACGGGTATTATCGATAATACCCGCAAAGTCACGACGCTGATGTTCGATGTTGCCGGCGCGTCGCGGGAGCAGAGCGAAGGTATCGATCAACTTAGCAACGCCATGATGCAGATAGACAATGCTACACAGCAAAATGCATCGATGGTGGAACAAGTGGCCGCGCTGACCGAATCGCTTGAACAGCAGGTGCAAGACATCGTTGATTTGCTGAAGACAACCAACGCGGCGGACGAAACCGACCACAATAGATTGAAACTGGCGACCCTGGATAACGATCGTGATCGCGCCTCGCTGCGGTTGCTGAATCTGCGTTAAGTCAAATCGTCAATCGGCTGCCAGCCGCATCCTGCTTGGCTCCTGGCGAGGGGTGGCCGGGGTGCCGCGCTGGTGCTGCCTCGTAGCCATGCGCCTTTGGAAGATCGGATCTATTTCAAGTCTTAAGAGGCAAGGCGCGAGTAAAAAATATTAGCGCGGCATAATTTCAATCGGGAAATGGACGACGTCGGCATTGTTAGAATGCCTAGATGGAGTTTAACGTTTATTGGCGCCTCGCCGGTTTCTATTTTACCTACTTCGCTTTCGTCGCCGCCTATTCATCCTACTGGGGTTTGTATCTGCAATCGCTGGGTTTCGCGGCGGCGCAAATCGGCACGTTGATGGCGGTGCAGCAAATCACGCGCATTTTCGCGCCGACGTTTTGGGGTGCCGTAAGCGACCGGATCGGCCGTCCCGATTGGGTGATCAAGTTTACGACCGCTGCGGCGGTGCTGGTATTTTCCGCCGTGTTCTTCGATTCCAGTTTTGTTTGGCTACTGATGGTGATGTCCATCGCCGGATTTTTTTGGAGCGGGCCGTTGCCGTTGGTGGAGGTGACGACGTTACGGCAACTAGGCGGCGCGACCGGCCCGTACGGGCGCATTCGCCTGTGGGGTTCGGTCGGATTTATTGTCGTGGTGAGCGGTATCGGCGTGTTGCTGGATTACATCGACATAACGCGACTGCCGCTGCTGATACTGCCTTTGATGCTGGTGTTATTGGTGTTTGCATGGCTAGTGCCGGGCGGCGCTGCGCCATCTCATGGCGAGGAGCAGGGATCGATCATGATGATCTTGCGCCGGCCGCAGGTGATGGTGTTCCTCGCGGCGTGTTTTCTGATGACATTGGCCCATGGGCCGTTGTATGTCTTTTTCTCGATTTATCTGGTCGATCAAGGCTACAGCAAATCCAGCGTCGGCATGCTGTGGTCCGTCGGTGTCGTCGTCGAAATTCTGGTGTTTTTGTATTTCGCGCGGATCCAGCGGCACTTTTCCGTGCAGCGAATTTTTTTGTTTTGCTTTTTGGTTGCGGCGGTTCGTTTTTTGCTGATCGCTTGGGGCGTGCGCTGGTTTGCAGCTGTTATTTTTTGCGCAGATGCTGCATGCGTTGACTTTCGGCGCCTTCCACGTCATCGCCATGGGTTTCGTCCATCGCTGTTTCAGCGGACGCCACCAGGCCAAGGGTCAAGCGCTGTTTAGCGGACTGACCTATGGCGCGGGCAGCATGCTCGGCGGCCTCCTCAGCGGCTTCATCTGGGAGCCGTTGGGTCCTGGAATCACGTTTTCATTGGCAGCGTTGAGCGCCTTCTTGGGCTTTGTTCTCCTCTGGTGGAAGCGGCCGTTCGATGAGAATTAACCGCCCCTTTCCGTTGTCGTACCCCTCGCGCCATGGCATAATTCTGTTTTCGCTTTTCACCCCGCCATGGCTGCGCTCACCCTCTACGACAAACTCTGGAACGCTCATTTAGTGCATGAGGAATCCGACGGCACGGCGTTGATATACATCGATCGCCATTTGGTGCACGAAGTCACCAGCCCGCAAGCGTTCGAGGGTTTGCGTCTTGCCAATCGCCAGCCGTGGCGCATCGGTTCCGTGGTCGCGACGGCGGACCACAACACGCCGACCAAGGACTGGGATCAGGGCATCAAGGATCCGATATCGCGCACCCAAGTCGAAACGCTGGATGCAAACATCAAAGCGTTTGGCGCGAAAGCGTATTTTCCGTTCCTCGATAAACGCCAAGGCATAGTCCACGTCATCGGCCCGGAGCAGGGCGCGACATTGCCCGGCATGACCGTGGTGTGTGGTGATTCCCACACCAGCACCCACGGCGCGTTCGCAGCGTTAGCGATGGGCATAGGCACGAGTGAAGTCGAGCATGTGCTGGCCACACAAACTCTGGTGCAGAAAAAAGCTAAGGCGATGCTGGTGCGGGTGGAAGGATCGCTGCCGAGATTCGTCACGGCGAAAGATATCGCGCTGGCCGTCATCGGTAAGATCGGCACGGCGGGTGGCACGGGACATGCTATCGAGTTTGCCGGCGGCGCAATTCGCGCGCTGTCCATGGAAGGCCGCATGACGTTGTGTAATATGGCGATCGAGGCGGGTGCTCGCGCCGGGATGGTTGCGGCCGATGACACGACCACTCAATATGTCAAAGGTCGTACGTTCGCACCGAAGGGCGAGCAATGGAACCAAGCTGTTGCCTATTGGCGCACCTTGCATTCCGATGAGGGCGCGAAGTTCGACTCCGTAATCGAGATCGACGCCGCGACCATCACGCCGCTGGTGACCTGGGGCACGTCGCCGGAAATGGTCGTCACCGTCACCGATCGCGTGCCCGATCCCGATAAAGTGAAAGACGCGACTAAGCGCGAAGGCATGGAGCGTGCGTTGACTTATATGGGCCTTACGCCCGGTACGCCGATCACGGCCATCAAAGTCGACAAAATTTTTATCGGCTCGTGCACCAACTCGCGCATCGAAGATCTGCGCGCCGCGGCGTCGGTGGTGAAGGGCCGTCATATTGCGGGGAATATCAAGTTGGCGATGGTGGTGCCCGGTTCCGGCTTGGTGAAAGTCCAAGCGGAGCAGGAAGGCTTGGACAAAATATTCACCGCCGCCGGCTTTGAGTGGCGTGAGCCGGGCTGCTCCATGTGCCTGGGCATGAACGAAGATCAATTGTCTCCTGGCGAGCGTTGCGCCTCGACATCGAATCGCAATTTCGAAGGCCGCCAGGGCACGGGTGGGCGTACCCATTTAGTGAGCCCGGCGATGGCGGCGGCGGCCGCGATCGCCGGCCATTTCGTCGATGTCAGACGTTTGTAGGAACAGCGCTATGGAAAAATTTACCCGTTTACAGGGATTGGTTGCGCCGCTGGATCGCGCCAATGTCGATACCGACGCGATTATTCCAAAGCAGTTTTTGAAATCCATTAAGCGCACCGGCTTCGGGCCGAATTTGTTCGACGCCTGGCGTTATTTGGATCGCGGTGAACCGGGGCGGGATAACAGTGCGCGCCCGCTCAACCCGGAATTTGTGCTGAACCAACCGCGCTACAAAGGCGCTGAGATTTTGCTAGCGCGAGAAAATTTCGGCTGCGGTTCCAGCCGCGAACATGCGCCGTGGGCGCTGATGGATTTCGGTTTTCGCGCGGTGATCGCGTCGAGTTTCGCCGATATTTTTTTCAACAACTGTTTCAAGAACGGTTTGCTGCCCATCGTGTTGGGCGCGAGTGAAGTGGATCGCTTGTTTGCAGAAGCGGCGCCCCATCCCGGCTATAAGTTGACCATCGACCTCGACGCGCAAACGGTGGTCACGCCATCGGGGACGGCTTATCGCTTCGAGGTCGACGCATTCCGCAAATATTGTTTGTTGAACGGCTTGGACGAGATCGGCTTAACATTGAAAAATGCCGACAAAATTCGCACCTATGAAGAAGGACGCAAAGGCCGTGAACCTTGGATTTTTGCTTAACAGGCCAATGCAAAACTACTGCGCGAGCCGATTTTCGTTCTGCGGTGCTCAATGTACTGCTCGTACACCTGTGCTCCTCGAACAAAAATCGACTCGCTCGCTACGTTTTTCATTAGCCTGTTAAATTGAAAGATCGAATAATGAAAATCGCGATATTGCCCGGTGATGGCATCGGCCACGAAATCATGGCGCAAGCACTGCGCGTGCTAGACGTGCAGCGTGCGGACGGTTTGAAATTCGAAACGGAGCAAGCCTCGGTGGGCGGTGCGGCTTTTGATGAGACCGGCATGCCGTTGCCGCAAGCCACCCTGAAACTTTGTCAGCAGGCCGATGCGGTTTTGTTCGGCGCTGTCGGTGGCACGCAATACGATGCGTTGCCGCGAGATAAGCGGCCCGAGCAGGCCATCCTCGGCCTGCGCAAAAATATGGGACTGTTCGCGAATTTGCGCCCAGCCTTGTTGTATCCGGAATTGGCGAATGCGTCGAGTCTGAAACCGGAAATAGTCGCGGGTTTGGATCTGATGATCATCCGCGAATTGACCGGAGATATTTATTTCGGTCAGCCACGCGGCATACACAAGGATGAAAACGGCGAGCGTGTCGGCGTCAACACCATGACCTATCGCGAATCGGAAATACGCCGCATCGCCCACGTCGGTTTCCAAACGGCGATGAAACGCGGCAAGCGTTTGTGTTCCGTCGACAAGATGAATGTGTTGGAGACGACCCAATTGTGGCGCGATGTGGTGATCGAGGTCTCTAAGGAATATCTGCAAGTCGAGTTGAGTCACATTTTGGTCGACAACTGCGCCATGCAATTGGTGCGCAATCCCAAGCAATTCGATACCTTGGTGACGGGCAATATGTTCGGCGATATTTTGTCCGACGAAGCGTCGATGCTGACAGGCTCCATCGGCATGCTGCCCTCTGCCTCGCTGGATGCGAATAACAAAGGTCTGTACGAGCCGATCCACGGTTCCGCACCTGATATTGCGGGCAAAGGCGTCGCCAATCCACTGGCGATGATGTTGTCGGCCGCGATGATGTTGCGCTACACGTTCAACAAAACCGAGGAAGCGAATCGCATCGAGAACGCGGTACGCAAAGTTTTGTCACAGGGTTATCGGACCGGCGATATTTTTGAGCCGGGAATGACGAAAGTCGGGACGCGGGAGATGGGGGATGCGGTGGTGGCCGCGTTGCGGCCATAATACGTGAAAGGTGAAGAGTGAAGGGTGAAAAGTCACGTGAGCGACGCGTTAAGCTGAGAGGCAATATTGATGCGCCTTCCGACAGCATATGTTTGGAGATCAAGTATCCACGTGCGTTTCCAGGTAGGCACTCTTCACCTTTCACTTTTCACCCTTCACGTACTTAAGAGAGCATGATGCAAAAAGTAGGCCTGGTAGGTTGGCGCGGCATGGTGGGTTCGGTGCTCATGCAGCGCATGAATGAAGAGCACGACTTCGATCATATCGAGCCGGTGTTTTTTTCCACGTCCAACGCCGGTGGCGCGGGACCGAAACAAGCTAACGGTGTGCCCCTTAAGGATGGCAACGATGTCGATCAGCTCAAGCGGATGGACATCGTTATCACTTGCCAAGGTGGCGATTACACCAACGCCATCGTTCCTAAACTGCGCGGCGCGGGCTGGCGCGGCTATTGGATCGATGCGGCTTCGGCGCTGCGCATGGACAAAGACAGCGTCATCATCCTCGATCCGGTTAATCAGCACGTTATCAAGGACGCGCTGAAAGCCGGCGTGAAAAATTATATCGGTGGTAACTGTACCGTGAGCCTGATGTTGATGGCGTTATCTGGGCTATTTCAGCGCGGCTACGTCGAGTGGATCACCGCGATGACCTATCAAGCGGCTTCCGGCGCCGGCGCGCAAAACATGCGCGAGCTGATTCAACAGATGGGTACGGTGCATGCGGCGGTGAAAGCGAAACTCGACGATCCCGCGTCTGCCATTCTCGATATCGATAAAACCGTCGCCGACACGTTGCGCGGCGAAGCGTTGCCGACCAGCAATTTCGGTTACGCATTGGCGGGTAGCCTGTTGCCGTGGATCGACAAAGACCTCGGCAACGGCCAAAGCCGCGAAGAGTGGAAGGCGATGGCGGAGGCGAATAAAATTCTCGGCACCACAGCCAAGCCTATCCCAATCGATGGTGTTTGTGTGAGAATCGGCGCCATGCGTTGCCATAGCCAGGCGTTAACCATTAAGCTCAATCGCGATCTGCCGCTCGATGAAATCGAAGGCATGCTCGGGGCCGCACATCCTTGGGTCAAAGTCGTTCCCAATCGGCGTGAAGAGAGTTTACGTGAACTAACGCCTGCGGCGGTGACGGGTAGTCTGATGACGCCGATAGGACGAGTACGCAAATTGCCGATGGGCGGAGAGTATCTCAGCGCATTTACCGTCGGCGATCAACTGCTGTGGGGCGCCGCCGAACCGCTGCGGCGCATGCTGCGCATTGTGCTGGAGTCGTAACGCTGGTTTTGTTGCATCGTTTCTGCGATGTGAACCGGCGAGCCGAGGTGTGAAAAACACGACATCGATATCTGTTCGCGCCAAACAATCATAACTTTCAATTGACAAGCGCACGGATTAGGGCTGACTATTACAGTAGTTTTGAGCTTGCAACCGTAACTGATTGATGTTATTTTGAAACCTTCTGATTACTCATTGAGCGAAACCGATCGAATATGAGGGGAGATAAACTCTTTCGCCGCATTGCGGTCATTGCGGCTATTTCGATGTTGCCTAGCCTCGCCACGGCGGCCGGTCTAGGAAAGATTAACGTGCTGTCGGCGCTGGGACAGCCGCTGTTGGCTGAGATCGACTTGGTATCGGTAAGTGCGGAGGAATTTCCATCCCTCGCGGCTAAACTCGCCTCTCCGGACGCCTATCGCGAAGCAAACGTCGAGTATCCGAACGGGTTCGGCGGATTTCGCTTTGTCATCGAGCGGCGTGCGAATGGGCAGCCATTTCTTAGAGTGGTCACCAATCAGCCTATCAACGAGCCATTCCTCGACCTGCTGATCGAATTGAATTGGGCGTCCGGGCGATTGTTGCGTGAATACCCTGTATTGCTCGATCCGCCGGGATACAACGTCGCCAAACCGCAGGCGCCGGTAGTGACGCCGCCTCAAGCCGCAACGCCGCCGAGGCCGCGTACCCAACCCGCACCGCGCACGATGACGCAACCTCCGCCGCCGAGCGATGCGCCTACCACTGCGGGTGTAGACCAACCGAGTAAGGGGGGAACTGACACTCTTGCCGGGGAGGGCTCGGATACTTATGGCCCGGTCCGCTCCGGCGAAACCTTGCGCCAGATAGCCGAGTCGACGCGGCAAACGGATGTCTCTCTTGAGCAAATGCTGGTCGCGCTGTATCGTGAGAATAAGGGCGCGTTTATCAGCCGCAATATGAACCGGCTCAAGACCGGCATGATTTTGAAGGTGCCGACGCAAAACGAGGTAGCCGCCATCAGCCCGCAATCGGCTAAACGGGAAGTGATCGCGCAAACCGCCGATTGGAACGCCTACCGCAAACGTCTGGCCAGCGCGGCAACGGTGGGCGAGCGATCGGGGCAAACCGCGAGCGGCGCTGTGGATACCAAGATCACCGATGAAGCCGCCCCTCCCGATTCCGGCAAGGATGTATTGAAGTTGTCGAAAGGGGAAGCCGCCGGTAAAGCCGGTGCTGGAAGCCAGGCCGGACAGGAAAAGTTAAATTCATTGCAAGAAGAGTTGGCAACGCGGGACAAGGCGTTGGAAGATGCGCGCGCGCGCATCACGCTGCTCGAAAACGAGATAGCGAAAATGCGGCAGTTGCTGGAACTTAAGGGTACGCCGCTACCCACCGGAACGCCGCCCGTCGCCACACCCGATGCGCCGACCGCCGCCGTTACGCCGCCGGTCGAACCGGCGATGCCGAAGCCCGCCGAGATGGAGCCGAAACCCGCGGTTGTGCCTGAACCGCCACCGCCAGCTCCGGATATGACGGCGAAGCCGAGCGGTGAAGAACCCCCCGCAGCGCCGAAGAAACCGAAACGCGTTACACCACCGCCACCGCCGCCGGAGGAACCAGGATTCCTGGAAGGGTTGCTGGAAAATCCGCTTATTCCCCTTATCGGAGCGGCGATCCTGGCATTACTGGGTTTATTCGGATATAGACAGTTCCGCAAGCGTAAAGATGCGCAATTAGGCGCATTTACCGCAACCGGCGCGATTCCCGGCGGCTTTAAAGTTACCCCTGCTGCATCTGCTGCTCAGGCGACGTTGACGCCCGACGCAGGTAACAGTTCGTTTCTTAGCGATTTCGACAAGGTAGGCGCTGGCAACATCGACACCGATGAAGTAGATCCCGTCGCCGAGGCTGACGTTTACATAGCTTACGGCCGCGATGCGCAAGCTGAAGAGATTCTCAAAGAAGCCAATGCCAAAGATCCGACGCGCTACGAGATCCCGTTGAAGTTGCTTGAAATCTACTCCAATCGCAAGAGCGCCCAATCGTTCGAAACCGTGGCCAAGCAACTGCATGGGACGATAGGCACGCAGCATCCGCTGTGGGCGAAGGTCGCTGAGATGGGGAGAAAGCTTGATGCGACCAACACGCTCTACGCACCGGTTGCACTAACCGCCAGCCCCGATCGCTCCGGTGAAAGTTCCGTCATCCGCGCCATTACCGGTGCGGCTGCCGCTGCCGAGAGACCCATGGAGCAAGTTCCGGCGGCGATGCGCGACACGCTTACGGTAAAAGAGCCGATTATCGAGAACGCGCCGCTTGATCTGGATCTGGATTTCGACGCGACACCTACGACTTCTAATTCAGCCTCGACCACCAGCTTGTCTCCGGATACGGCTACATTGGATTTCGATCTTGGTGAATCCAGTTCCACAGCCGGCGGTGACGCTGAGCAGGCATCTAGCTCTTCCGCTGATCCTTTCGTTTTGGACTTCGATCTCGATTCGCCGAGCCCAACCCCGACCAATCGCGAAGACGGCGTCAAGGCCGAGCCGGGAGCAACAGCGGGTATGGGTTTGGATTTCAACCTGGAACCGGAATCGGAACAACTACCGGATATTCCGCTGTCGGCTTCAAGCACGAAACCGGATCTCGATTTGGGATCGGGTGTCGATTTACCGCCTTTGGATTTAGGCGATATCGATCTTAATTTGGGATCTAATGGCGCCGCCAATGTAGCCACCGCGGAGAAAACGGGCGGCAATTGGCAGAGTGCGGAGACCAAACTGGACTTGGCTCGAGCCTACCTAGAGATCGGCGATAAAGTGGGCGCCGTTGAAATCCTTCAAGAGGTCATCAAAGAAGGCTCTACCGAGCAGCAGGAAGAAGCGAAAAAACTCGCGGCCCAAGCCTAATTCTGCTTCTAAGTCAAAATAACTTTGTCGGCTTCGCCTCGGCATGTTGCAGCATTGGCTGCGGCTCGCCTTCCCGTTCGTTTTGATTTGGAAAAGAAATAAGCCTGGCAGTCGCACAATCGGCTGCGTTCAACTGCCGTTTCTAGGATAAACTGTGCGCTGTTAAAGTGCGCACCGGCATGGTATTGCTTCCGACGACCCGTATCCTAATCGGGCTCAGTTTAGTAGTTTTGAGCTCGGCCCTCAGCTTTACCCCGCTTGCCGTAGTGGTGCTAGTCCTCGCATCGACCTTATGCGTGCTAGGAGATAGCGTAGCGTGGCGCTGGGTTAGGCGCGCGCGATTATTGTTAGTCGTCCCTCCGCTCATCAGCGGTTACAGCTTAGCCGGCGACGGCGTATTCCCTATGCTCGATGTTTGGTCGCCGACCTGGCAGGGATTGGCCCATGGTGCGTTACAGTCGCTGCGTCTTCTCGCCTCGCTGTTAGCCTTGCGGCTAGCATTACGCTCGCTATCCAGAGAACAATTGAGCGTGGGTTTGACGGGTTTAGCGGCGCCATTTTCTTACCTCGGCGCCGACGTCCCCACTTTGGCGCGGCGCCTCAGTCTTACCTTCAGCTACCTGGAACAATTGAACGGCAGAAAAGCGCGAGAGTTGCTTCGCTGCGTTTTAACGCCACAAGCGTCGCCGGCCCATGCTGGTGAACCGGCGGACGCAAGCCCGTCCCGGTTAGGCCTCTTGGATGGGATGTTGATCGTTTTAACCGTCGTCATCTTGCTGGGACTGTTAGTGTGAGAATCGCCCTCGGCCTCGAGTATCATGGAAGTGCTTACTGCGGTTGGCAAACCCAGCCGAACGGTTGCGCAATCCAGGATGTGGTGCAACGGGCGTTATCGAGTATCGCGGAACACACTGTAGAAGTAGTGAGCGCCGGTCGCACCGACACGGGTGTTCACGCTCTCGAGCAAGTCATTCATTTCGATACCTTAGCGGTTCGGCCCCTAAGCGCTTGGGTGCGCGGCGCCAACGCGAATCTGCCCGCTGATGTCGCCGTATTGTGGGCTCATCCTGTTTCGAACGAATTCCACGCGCGCTACAGTGCCCGGTCCCGTAGTTACCGGTATGTTCTGTTGAATCGCCCACAGCGCGCGGCGCGCAGCCCACGGGCGAGTAGGATGGTTTCATCAACCTTTGGATGTGGACGCCATCAGTGAAGCAGCGCAAATCCTGGTGGGACGTCATGATTTCAGCGCCTTTCGCTCATCGGAATGCCAGGCCAGGACACCGGTTAGAACCATCGCGGAATTCAGCGTCCGTCGCCACGATGACTTGGTGATTTTTGAACTGTGCGCCGATGGTTTCTTGCATCACATGGTGCGTAATCTGGTGGGAAGCTTAGTTTACGTCGGCAGCGGTCGCCGTTCGCAAATGTGGCTGCGCGAGGTGTTGCTGAGTAAAGATCGAAATCTTGCGGCGCCGACGTTTGCGGCGGAAGGCCTGTATTTGACGGCCATCGGGTATGACGCCGGATGGGGTCTGCCGCAAAAGTCGACGCAGTTGAGTGCGTTGCCGCTGGCAGAGCTGATTCACTGCTGATGCCAGACCCGTATCAAAATTTGCGGCATCACCCGTATCGAAGATGCAACGGCGGCGGCCATAGCCGGCGCCGATGCGATAGGTTTCGTGTTTTATCGGAATAGCCCGCGCTTCGTCGATCCCCAGCAGGCCAAGCAGATTGCCGCTGCCATTCCGCCGTTCGTCAGCACCGTAGGATTGTTCGTCGATGCGCCTGTTGCGGAGGTCGAGGCTAGCGTTAGTGCCTTCCATGTCGATTATTTGCAGTTCCATGGCGACGAGCCCCCGGACTATTGCAGTCAATTCGGCATGCCGTTTCTGAAGGCTATACGCGTGAGACCCGGCTTGGATTTGCTACAATACGCGGCTGACTTTACTGCGGCGCGGGCGTTGTTGCTGGATGCGTTTGTCGAAGGGGTGCCGGGCGGAACCGGACTAGCGTTTGATTGGAGGTTGATCCCGAAAAATTTACCGCTCCCCATCATACTTTCCGGCGGTTTGAGTCCCGACAATATTACCGGGGCGGTACGAGAAATAAGGCCTTGGGCAGTGGATGTGTCCAGCGGCGTCGAAGCCGCTAAAGGCATCAAAGATGCCGACAAAATAAAACAGTTTATTCGAGGAGTGCGCAATGCGGATGTATGATTTGCCCGACCAGGGCGGGCACTTTGGACCCTATGGCGGCGTGTTCGTTGCCGAAACGCTGATGCTCGCATTGGAGCAACTGCGCATCAACTATGAGCAGATTCGCACCGACCCGGATTTCCAGGCGGAATTGGCGCGCGAACTCAAGCATTACGTCGGCCGTCCCAGCCCGATTTACCATTGTAAACGCTGGTCTGACCTATTGGGCGGCGCGCAGATTTATCTCAAACGTGAAGATCTAAACCATACCGGCGCCCATAAAGTGAATAACACCATGGGCCAAGCGCTGCTCGCGAAGCGCATGGGCAAACCGCGCGTGATCGCCGAAACCGGCGCCGGCCAGCACGGCGTGGCGACGGCGACCATGGCCGCCCGCTTCGGTCTGGAATGCGTGGTCTACATGGGCTCGGAAGATATCAAACGCCAAGCGAGCAACGTCTATCGCATGAAACTGCTGGGCTCGACCGTAGTTCCCGTCGAGAGCGGTTCCAAGACCTTGAAAGATGCATTGAACGAAGCGATGCGCGATTGGGTGACCAACGTCGAGAACACCTTCTACATCATCGGCACCGTCGCCGGTCCGCATCCTTATCCGATGATGGTGCGGGATTTCAATTCCATCGTCGGCAAAGAATGCCGCGTGCAAATGCCCGAGATGTTGGGCCGGCAGCCCGATGCGATTTTGGCTTGCGTCGGCGGAGGTTCGAATGCGATGGGAATTTTTTACGATTACATCACCGACGAGAAAGTTCGTTTAATCGGCGTTGAGGCCGGCGGTAGAGGCTTGGCGTCGGGCAAACACGCGGCGCCGCTGTCGGCCGGGACGCCGGGAATTCTGCACGGCAACCGTACCTATCTGATGCAGGACGATAACGGCCAGATCATGGAAACCCATTCGATCTCGGCGGGCCTGGACTATCCCGGCGTGGGTCCGGAGCATTCTTACCTCAAGGATTCCGGACGGGCTGAGTACGTCGCCGTCACCGACGACGAAGCGCTAAAAGCGTTTCATGACCTTTGCCACTATGAAGGCATCATCCCGGCGCTGGAATCCAGTCATGCCACTGCCTACGCCGCGAAGATCGCGCCGACCATGGGTAAAGACAAAATCCTGTTGGTGAATCTATCGGGCCGTGGTGATAAAGACATGAATACCGTCGCCCAGGCTTCCGGTATGCAACTCTAATCGTCCGTAGGAATAATAAAACCAATGTCGCGCATTGCCCAAACTTTTTCGAGGCTGCAGGAACAACGTAAGAAGGCGCTCATTCCGTTTTTCACCGCCGGCGATCCGTCGCCGGCGCTCACGGTGCCGTTGATGCATGCGATGGTCAAGGCGGGTGTGGACGTGATCGAACTCGGTGTTCCGTTTTCCGATCCCATGGCCGATGGCCCGGCGATTCAGCGCTCCAGCGAGCGCGCCATCAAGCACGGTGTCGGTTTGCGCAACGTGCTTGGATATGTAGCGGAGTTTCGTAAGACCGACGATAAGACGCCGGTAGTCTTAATGGGCTACGCGAATCCGATCGAGCACATGGGTTATGAAATCTTCGCCAAGGCGGCGAGTGACAGCGGCGTGGACGGTGTGCTGGTGGTGGACTATCCGCCGGAAGAGGGCGGCGATTTGTTTCGCCACTTGTCCGCGCAACAGCTCGACCCTATTTTTTTACTGGCGCCTACCTCCAGCGATGGGCGTATAGCGGCCGTCGGTAAACTTGCCCGCGGTTATATTTATTACGTCTCGCTCAAGGGCGTAACCGGCGCGGCCAATATCGATCTTGCGGAAGTGACCGCCCGCCTTCCGCGCATTAAAGCGGTAACGAAACTACCGGTCGGCGTCGGTTTTGGCATACGCGATGCGGCAACCGCCAAGGCCATCGCATCGATCGCCGATGCGGTGGTGATCGGCAGCCGCATCATTCAGGAAATCGAGCAATCCAACAGCACCAATGTACTGGATAACGTAAGCACACTGTTGAGCGACATTCGCATCGCGATGGACAGCGCGAACCCATGAGTTGGTTCAAAAAGTTATTGCCGCCAAGAATCAAGCGCGATTCCGGCATGGCGAAAAAAGCGACCGTGCCAGAAGGGCTGTGGGTTAAATGTCCATCCTGCGACTCCGTGTTATATCGCGCCGATCTGGAAAAAAATCTCAATGTTTGCCCAAAATGTAGCCACCACAATCGCATCGGTGGCCGCGCTCGGCTGGAATTACTACTGGACGATGAAACCCAGTTCGAGATCGGCGCCGACGTCGTCCCGGTCGATAGCCTGAAATTCAAGGACAGCCGGAAATATTCGGAACGTCTCGACGAAGCGCAGAAAACCACCGGCGAAACCGATGCGTTGATCGTATTGCAAGGTACGGTAAAAGCCGTCCCGCTGGTGGTAGCGGCCTTCGAGTTTGAATTCATGGGCGGGTCCATGGGTTCGGTGGTCGGCGAACGTTTTGCGCAGGGTGTGGAAGCGGCGATCGAGCAGCAGTTGCCGTTCATTTGTTTTTCCGCAAGCGGCGGCGCCCGCATGCAGGAGGGATTGTTTTCGCTCATGCAAATGGCCAAGACCAGCGCGGCGCTCGCATTGCTGGCAGAAACGAAAATGCCCTATATTTCCGTTCTGACCGATCCCACCATGGGGGGGGTTTCCGCCAGTTTCGCCATGCTGGGCGATGTCATCATCGCTGAACCCGGCGCGTTGATCGGCTTCGCGGGACCGCGGGTGATCGAGCAAACGGTGCGCGAAACCTTACCCGACGGTTTTCAGAAGGCCGAATTTCTGTTGGAAAAAGGCGCCATCGACATGATCGTAGACCGCCGCGAAATGCGCGATAAATTGGCGAGCCTGATTACCATGATGACCAGACAACCCGCCATCGCAACACCCTAGGGAAACTCTGATTAATTCCGATTTCGTTGCGATACGGTGTTGCTCACAAAAAAATCTCCTCACATACTATTCGTATGCTGCGTCGATATTTTGTGTTCGGGCCTTGTCTCGCATAGAACTCGAAATTAATCAGAGTTTCCCTAGTTTATACCGCTACCTTTGACGCCGACCACGCTCGCCGATTGGCTGGCTTATCTAGAAAGTCTGCATCCCAAAACTATCGCACTCGGTTTGGACCGGGTCGATCAGGTTAAGCGACAACTTCAGCTTGCCCCGACGTTTAAGATCATCGCCGTCGGCGGAACCAATGGCAAGGGTTCCACCTGCGCCATGCTGGAAAGCATACTCAATATCGCCGGGTATCGCACCGGCCTTTATACCTCGCCGCATTTGCTGCGCTATAACGAACGCGTGCGTTTAGATCGCGAAGCGGTAAGCGATGCGGCGTTGTGTGCGGCTTTCGAAGTAGTGGAAAACGCGCGCGGCGACGTGCCGCTTACCTACTTCGAATTCGGAACGCTGGCCGCGGTTTGGTTGTTCGTTCACGAGCGCGTCGACGTTGCGATTCTCGAGGTCGGCCTCGGCGGGCGCTTGGACGCGGTAAACGCATTCGATTCGCACTGCGCCATCGTTACCAGCATCGGCCTCGATCACACGGAGTATCTGGGCAAAACCATCGATTCGATCGGCTGGGAAAAGGCCGGTATCTATCGTTCAGGCAGGCCGGCAATATTCGGCGACGAACACTTGCCGCAAACCGTGCGGGATCATGCAGCCAAGATCGGCGCGGAATTTTTAGCCTTGGGGCAGGCGTTCAAGTTTTCTCGGCAAGACACCCAGTGGCAATTCCATGGCCGCCGCGGTAACCATCACGGCTTGCCGTATCCGGCGCTGCGCGGTGGCCACCAACTTAACAACGCCAGCGCCGCATTGGCCGGGCTCGATGAACTGCGTGAGAGTTTGCCCGTTGCGCTGCAGGACATTAAACGCGGCTTGGTCGAACTCGATCTGCCGGGACGATTTCAAGTGCTGCCCGGCAGACCCGTCGTTGTGTTGGATGTGGCGCACAATCCCGCCGCGGTATCGGTGCTCGCCCAACAACTCGGTCATATGGGACGCTTTCGCAAGACCCACGCCGTGTTCGGGATGCTGAAGGACAAGGATATCGGCGGAGTGATCGATGTCATGGCCAAATTGGTCGATGTTTGGCACTTGGGTTCCATCGATGCCGTCCGTGGCGCTAGTGCTGAAGATCTTGCGGTGTATTTCGGCGACGGCAATCAAGCTGACGTTAGTAGTTATCCTTCGGTGGCATTAGCCTACGATGCCGCCTGTCGTATGGCTGAGCAAGATGATAGAATTGTAGTATTCGGATCTTTCTACACCGTAGCCGAAGTCTTAAGGGTTTGTTGAAAAACTACTGTGGTGTCCGTCTGCGTAGTTGTGCGGTGCTCGGAATCCTCATGTACACCAACGTACATCGCGGTGCCTGCAGCTCGGCGCGCCTCGCATAAGGGCATCCTCGCTGTGTTTTTCAACAAACCCTAAGCGCAGCTAACGTAATCTCTTCTATGCCCGTTCCTATCGGCGATGACGAACTTAAGCTCAAACAACGAGCACGACGGCGCCTTATCGGTGCGATCGTCCTAGTCACGGGTCTAATCCTGATCCTGCCTCGGGTGCTAGACCCAGAACCTAAACACGCGTCGCAGGATATCGAGGTTCATATCCCGTCCAAGGACAATGTTCCTTTCAATCCGGATCTTGCGCCGTCGGCAAGCGATGATGTCGAGCCGCCTGCGTCCGCCGAAGTTGTGCCCGAAGCAGTTAAGCCGACCCCAACCGAAGTCGAACCGCCGACCGCCACGATGTCCGAGGTCGAACCACCTGCAAGCCCGCCACCGGAGGTTAAGCCGCCTTCCGCGACCGCGTCGGACAAGATTTACTATGTACAAGTGGGCGTTTTTTCTAAAGTCGGCAACGCCCAAACCATTCAGACTAAGTTGGCGAAAAGCGGACTGAAGGTCAGCTTGTCTCCGATTAAGTCCAGTGGCGGTGACCGGACCCGGGTGCGGGTCGGGCCTTTCTCCAAATTACGCGACGCCGACGAAGCTCTGGCCAAGGTAAAACGGGCAGGCGAAAAAAATGCCGTTGTCATCTCGGTGGGAAAGTGACCATTTATTTTCACCTTCCGGTTCGCCCATGACCTTGTTCGATTATTTCGTCATTGCGATTGTCGGTGTGTCGATGCTTTTGGGTTTGATGCGCGGCGCGATCAAAGAAGTGTTTTCCCTGGCGTCATGGATCTTGGCGTTTATCGTGGCGAAAGCCTATAGTGTCGAGCTATCGCGCTGGCTGGAGACCGCAGTTTCCAATTCTTCGCTACGGCTGTTGACGGCGTTTATTATTTTGTTTGTGGCGACACTGATTATTCTGGGGGTGATCAGCTTTTTCCTCACCACGATGATTAAAAAAATCGGCCTAGGCTCCGTCGATCGCGTTTTAGGCACAGCGATCGGCTTGGTGCGCGGCGTGGTGATCATGTTGGTATTGGTCATCCTCGGCGGGTTGACCGCTTTGCCGCAGCAAAACGATTGGCGCAACGCGCTCACCAGTGGGTGGTTTGAAATGATGGCGCGATCGGTCAAGCCCTGGCTGCCGGATGCGATGGCGAAGCGTATGCATTTTGGTCCGGCCAAGTCTTAGAAAGATCGGATAAGCGATTATGTGTGGAGTTATCGGTATCGTTGCAAAAGGCCCCGTCAATCAGTTGCTTTACGATGGGCTGCAGGTATTGCAGCATCGCGGTCAGGATGCCGCCGGCATCGTCACGGCAAACGGCAATAGCTTTAACATGCATAAAGCCGGTGGTCTGGTGCGCGACGTGTTTCGCACCCGCAATATGCGTTCCCTGGTGGGTAACATGGGTATGGGCCACTGCCGTTATCCGACCGCCGGGTCGGCTTTCTCCAATGCCGAAGCGCAACCGTTCTATGTCAACTCACCGTTCGGTATCGTGCTTGGCCACAACGGCAACCTCACCAACACCGAGCAGCAAAGGCGCGAGCTGTTCCGCCAAGATTTGCGTCACGTCAATACCAACTCCGACTCCGAAGTCTTGCTCAACGTGCTGGCCCATGAATTGCAAGATGCGTCGGCGGGTTATCGGCTTACGCCGCAAGCCATTTTCAGCGCCGTTGCCGGCGTCCATCGCCGTTGTCGCGGCGCCTATGCCATCGTCGCCATGATCGCAGGTTACGGTCTGCTGGCATTCCGCGATCCTTACGGCATTCGCCCGCTGGTGATCGGCTATCACGATACGCCGGAGGGGCGCGAGTATATGGTCGCGTCGGAAAGCGTGGCCATGGATACCCTGGGCTTCCATATCCTGCGCGACGTCGAACCCGGCGAAGCGGTTTTCATCGACGAAGACGGCCGCTTTGACAGCCGCCAATGCGCGATGCGGCCGACCCACCATCCGTGTATTTTCGAGTATGTTTATTTGGCCCGGCCCGATTCGATTATCGACGGCATCTCGGTGTACGAAACCCGCCTGCACATGGGCGAAAACCTGGCGGAAAAAATCAAGCGCGTCGCGCCTGACCTCGACGCGGATATCGTCATCCCGATTCCCGACACCAGCCGCCCGAGCGCGATGCAACTCGCCACTCGGTTGGGCTTACCGTATCGCGAAGGATTTATTAAAAATCGCTATATCGGCCGCACCTTCATCATGCCCGGCCAATCGGAGCGCAGAAAATCCGTGCGGCAAAAACTCAATGCGATCACCATGGAGTTCGCCGGCCGCAATGTATTGCTGGTGGACGATTCCATCGTCCGCGGCACCACCAGCCGCGAGATCGTGCAGATGGCCCGCGACTGTGGTGCGAAAAAAGTCTACTTCGCTTCCGCTTCACCGCCGGTGCGTTTTCCCAACGTGTACGGCATCGATATGCCGACCAAGCACGAGTTCATCGCCACCGGGCGCAGCGACGAAGAGATCGCGCGCGAGATCGGCGCCGACGCAGTGTTCTATCAGGATCTGCCGGACCTCATCGACGCAGTGCGCGCATGCAACCCGAAGATTACCCATTTCGATACGTCGTGTTTCGACGGCAACTACATCACCGGTGATGTCACGCCGGAATATTTGGCTGGGTTGGAGGAAACCCGCGCCGACAACGAGCGGAACATAAAGACTCATCTGTCGTCGTTTCAACTTGATTTGGGTTTGACGACCGTCGACTGATAGGCCGTCGGAAGTCGATTATTTTTTAACCGTTTTTGGAGAGATTTCATGGAACACAAACTACCCGATTTACCCTATGCACTGGATGCCCTGGCGCCGCATATTTCCAAGGAAACCTTGGAATTTCACTACGGCAAACATCATCAGACCTACGTGACCAACTTGAACAATCTGATCAAGGGCACGGAGTTTGAAAATATGTCGCTGGAGGATATCGTCAAGAAATCGTCCGGCGGCATGTTCAACAACGCCGCGCAAGTGTGGAACCACACGTTCTACTGGTATGGCCTGAAACCCAGCGGCGGCGGCCAGCCCACGCGGCGCGTTAGCCGATGCGATCAACAAAAAATTCGGCTCGTTCGATGAGTTCAAAAAACAATTCACTCAGACCTGCATCACGACTTTCGGCTCGGGCTGGGGATGGCTGGTGAAAAATGCCGACGGCTCCGTCGAACTCATGAGCACGTCCAACGCGCAAAGCCCAATGACTTCCGGTAAGACCGCGCTGCTGACTTGCGACGTGTGGGAGCACGCTTACTATGTTGACTATCGCAATCGCCGTCCCGACTACGTCGCCGCATTTTGGAATTTGGTGAATTGGGATTTCGTCGCTAAGAATTTCGCAGGTTGATTAGATTAAATAGTCACGAATAAAGGCCGCATGCAGCGGCCTTTTTCACACCGGCATCTGCCAGCAGGCGTATCCAGCTTGCCTCCCAGGGTAGGCATGGCTGTGAGGCAAGCTGGAAGCGGTTGCTGGCGATGGTCGATTTTGATCAACGTGCCGGTGTTATGATTCGAATTTGCAGTTAAAAGTTATTTTCGACAGAAAGCATTCACAGCATGAATAAGATTTATCCAAGCGCACAGGCGGCGCTTAAAGGCGTGGTTGAAGACGGTCAACTAATTGCCGTCGGCGGATTTGGATTGTGTGGCATCCCCGAGGCGCTGATCGATGCGCTGCGCGATTCCGGCGTGAAGAATCTCACGGTGATTTCCAATAATGCCGGTGTCGATGGTTTCGGCCTCGGCAAATTATTGGACACGCGCCAGATCAAGCGCATGATTTCTTCTTACGTCGGCGAGAACAAAGAATTCGAGCGTCAGTATCTGGCCAACGAATTGGAACTCGAATTCACGCCGCAAGGTACGTTGGCGGAAAAGCTGCGCGCCGGCGGCGCCGGGATTCCCGCTTTCTTCACGCGCACCGGTGTCGGCACGCTCGTCGCCGAAGGCAAGGAGACGCGCGAATTCGACGGCCATGTTTATGTGATGGAACGAGCGTTGAATCCCGAAGTCGCGCTGGTCAAGGCGCACACGGCGGACAAGAGCGGTAATCTCGTCTTCCGCCGCACCGCGCGCAACTTTAATCCGGCGGCGGCGATGGCGGGCAAGACCACCATCGTCGAAGTGGAACATCTGGTCGAAGTCGGCGATATCGATCCCGACGACGTGCATTTGCCCGGCATTTACGTGCAGCGCATCGTCGTCAACGCCACGCCGGAAAAGCGCATCGAAAAGCGCACCATCACCGAAAAGAAGGGAGCCTAACCATGGCTTGGACCCACGATCAAATGGCGGCTAAAGCCGCCGCCGAATTGCAAGACGGTTTCTATGTCAACCTAGGAATCGGTTTACCGACCTTGGTGGCAAACCATGTGCGCAGCGACATCGAAGTATGGCTGCAAAGCGAGAACGGCATGCTCGGCATCGGCCCGTTTCCCACGGAAGACGAAGTCGATGCAGACCTGATCAACGCGGGCAAACAGACCGTGACGACGATACCGGGCTCATCGATCTTCGGCTCTCACGACAGCTTTGCCATGATCCGCGGCGGCAAAATAAATCTATCTATCCTCGGCGCGATGCAAGTGAGCGCGAAGGGCGATCTCGCCAATTGGATGATCCCGGGCAAGATGGTGAAGGGCATGGGCGGCGCGATGGATTTGGTCGCCGGCGTGCCGCGCGTGTTGGTGCTGATGGAACATGTGGCGAAAAAGAAAGATGGCAGCGAAGATTTGAAAATCCTGCCGCAATGCACCTTGCCGCTCACGGGAGTAGGTGTGGTCAATCGCATCATCACCGACCTGGGCGTGATGGACGTGACGCCCGAAGGATTGAAACTGGTGGAACTGGCAACCGGCGTGACCCAAGACGAGATTAAAGCGAAAACCGGCGTGCCGCTGTTGATGTAGTTCAAAGTCCGAATAACGATTTCGCACGCAGGCTGCCGGTCGCTCCGCGCGAATCGATCGTCGCCAGGGGGCGCTTGCATACTGGCTCTTGGCGCAGTGGATGTGTCCGTTAGATCAAATCTAGGTTAGGACATGGAAAAAAGTTGCAACTTCCTCGGCTGGCATCGGTACGCCAAAGTAATATCCCTGTGCGTTCATGCATCCGATCTGGCGTAAGGTTTCGGCTTGTTGTGCGGTTTCGATTCCTTCGGCGGTGGTTTCGAGATTCAATGCATTCGCGAGCGCGATGATCGCGCGGACGATGGCGTGCGCGCTGGGAACTTCACCGAGAGACGAAATGAAAGATTGTTCAATTTTTAGTTTATCGAATTCATAGCGACCTAAATAGGCGAGGGAGGAATAACCGGTTCCGAAATCGTCGAGCGCAATGCGCACGCCGAGTTTCCGCAATTGCTTAAGCGCTTCGCCGGCGTTGCTGCTGTCTTGCATCAACAATGATTCGGTGATTTCGAGTTCCAGCCGATGGGGCGCTAATCCGGTTTCCCTTAAGGCGTCGCCAACCGCCTCGACCACACTGCCATGCGCGAATTGAACAGCGGACACGTTTACGGCAACCGTTTGTTGGTCATGCCAGGTCATGGCTTGACGGCATGCTTCGCGCAACACCCATGCGCCGAGCGGAACGATTAAGCCCGATTCCTCAAGCAACGGGATGAAGGTCGTGGGTGAAACCTTGCCGCGAGTGTTGTGATCCCATCGCAATAGTGCTTCCATTCCGACGACTTGCAAATTATTTAGCCGCAACTGCGGCTGAAAATAGAGTTTGAATGGGAATGGTTGTGCAGACGACTTTGCTTCATGGTCGAGTCGTTTAACAATTTCGTGCAGCTCGTTCAACATGGATAGCCGCTCTTGAACATGAGCACCCATGTTTTCGTCGAAAAATCGGAAGGAACCACGCCCACTCGACTTTGCGGCGTAAAGCGCGATGTCGGCATTTTTTAGTAAGGCATCGGGGTCGCCGCCATACGTCGGTGAGAGAGCGATACCGATGCTGCTGCTTACTTGCAGATTTACGCCGTCGACTAAGAATGGCGCATGAAACGCTTCCAATAAGCGTTGCGCGATTGGTTCGGGATCGGGGTTGTAACTGATGAGCGCGAACTCATCCCCGCCCAGGCGCGCCAACAAATCTTCACGCCGAACACGCTGCGATAGCCGCGTGGCCACCATTTGCAATACCCGATCGCCGCCGCCATGGCCAAGAGAATCGTTGATGTATTTGAAATTATCCAAGTCGAGATAGAACAACGCGCAGGCCGGCCTCAATGTGTCGCCAACTTGCGCCAGTTGCAAGAGCTGCTTGCGGAATTGGTGACGATTCGCCAATCCGGTCAACGAATCGACATTGGCAAGGCGATGCATTTCATTGTCGGCGTGGCGCTGCTGTGTTACGTCGGAACCGACGCCGCGCCAGCCGGTGATTTTCCCGCGACCGTCGATCAGCGGTTTCGCAGTCATCGACCACCAGCGCCGTTCGCCTTTCACCACTACGGGGACCCATAGATCGCGAAACGGCGTTTGGTGCGCTAAACGTTCGCGAAGTTTCTCAACTTTCATATTCTCGTGGCTGTCGATATCGTCATGCGCAAAGCCAAAATAATCGATAAATTTTTTCTGCCGTAACGTCGCGCGTGTCAACTCGAAAAACTCCATCACTCGAGCCGACATGGGTTTGAGGTAGCCTTGGTCGTCGATTTCCCATAACCAGTCGCTGGCGTGGGATTCAAAGTCGTTGAGCAGTAACCCGACCACTTGCTGCTGATGCGCAGCTTTTGCTTCCGCCATCATGCGCGCGCCAAACGTTCTCGCACTGGATACCACCGAGCCGCATACAATTAGCGAATAGGTGAACAGCAGTGCAGCTAAATCGAAATGTTTACCGATGCCATCGAGTACTATGCCGATGAAACTCCCTAGAGTCAAAATCAAGACGTAGATCAATCCAGCGCTGGGCACCATTGCTAGCGCAAAGCCGCCGGCGCATATCATTCCGGTCGTAATAACGGTGACGATGAGTTGGGTATGGTCGTCGCCACCGGAAAACATTAGTACAGGTAAAGCACCCCAGACAATTGCGAGTATTGCCGCATTGTGCGTGGCGCGCCTAATCGCGCGCGATGAAACGGAACGATGGATGTGCCCGCGACGAAACGTGCGCCACGCTCCTATCCAGCCGACTACGCAGATCGCGATGATCAGCGCCCAAATGAACAAAAGGGGAAGCTTCGGGTGATGACGAAAAGTCCAGCAGATAACGCTGACGTTGAAAAGATTCGCCAGGATGGCGAGGGGTGTAAACTTTAAAACTGCCCGAATTTGCTCAGCCCGAAACTCTCCTGCAACATGCTCTTCAGCGTCGTAGGATTTCAATAACCGATTGAATAGTCGAGAAAAAAAATTCTTAACTCGGTTCATTATTTTTTGAGTTCTCGAATTTAGGACCTAGCTCGGACCCATTTAGGGCATCAAGTTTATGCTTTGCATTGTAGAGGCATTTCAGGGGCTATGTGAGCGGTATTTGTTGAGAAGTAAAAACGCCATCGCCAAAAGCCGCGCTGAATCTGGCTTCTGCGACGGCATGCCCTGAAAGGCAAGCGGGGATTGCCTTTCAGGGCAGTGCTTTAATAGGATTCTTCCAACATCTGTAAATATTCGTCGCGCGTGGCGATGCGCGGATTGGTGCCGTGGCAATGATCCTTAAGCGCCTTGTGAGCCATCTCGCCGAACACGGATTTGGGCACGCCCATCGCTCCAAGGCCATTGGCGATACCGAGGCGTTGATTTAATTGCGCGATGAACCCGTCGACTTTGGCGTCGGACGCGAGGTGCATGGCTCGGCGCAGCTTGTCGTATTTGTCGCCGACGTGGTGTTCGTTGAAGCGCAGCACGGCGGGCAATACAACGGCGTTTAGGGTGCCGTGGTGCAGGGTTTTTTCCTTGTAGCTACCCAGCGCATGGGAGAGGGAATGAACGCAGCCAAGGCCCTTCTGGAAGGCCATGGCGCCCTGCATCGAGGCCGACATCATGTGTTTGCGCGCCTCGCGATCCTGGCCGTTTGTCGTGGCGCGTTCGATGTGTTGAATCGCTCGTTCCAGGCCATCCAAGGCAATGCCTTCCGCCGGCGGATTGAATGCCGGCGTCAAAAAAGTTTCAATGCAATGGGCAACGGCATCCATGCCGGTCGCGGCGGTCAGCCAGGCCGGCAGACCCAACGTAAGCTCGGGATCGCAGATCGCAGTCTTCGGCACAATGTGCCAGGAATGAAAGCCGACTTTGCGGCCATCGTTCAAAATGATGATGGCGCCGCGCGCTACTTCGCTGCCGGTTCCCGCGGTGGTAGGGATGGCGATCAGCGGCGCGCACTTGTCGGTTATCTTCGCGCTGCCGCCTTCGACCGTGGCGTACTGGGTGAGTGGTTCGGGATGGCCGGCGAGGATCGCTACACCCTTGGCCAAATCGATCGATGAGCCGCCGCCGAGCGCGATGAGGCCATCGGCTTTATGTTCGCGGTACATGGCGAGCGCCTTGAGCGTCATCGCCTCCGTCGGGTTGCCGGGGGTTTCGTCGAACACGGCGAAATCGAGCTTGCCTTTGATTTCGGCGCTCACCCGGTCAGCGAGGCCGGCCGCGACGATGCCCTTATCAGTAACGATGAGCGGGCGCGTTATGCCGACGCGTTTGCATTCCTGCTCCAGCAGTTTAACGGCGCCGAAATCGAATTGAACTTGGGTGATGTAAAAAATAAATGCCATGGGATCTCCAAAACAAAAATGGGCGAGTAGAACGCTCGCCCATTTTGCCAGACTTAAAAAAGATTACAACGCGGACTACACGCCGCTTATTGCGTCTTTGGTGCTGCTTTGTCGTCGGCTAATTTCAATTCTTGCAGGGTACGAATATAGGCGATGACGTCGAAGATCTCGTCCGGCGTCAACCCGGTTTCCGGGTTACCGAAAGCGCCCATCTTGGTGTTCGGGCGGCCGGCGGAAATGCTAGAAAAAATGTCCGAAGCTTTGCTACCCCATTTATATTTTTGCGATGCCAGGCTAACGCCGCTGCTGCCGCCGCGGCCATCGGGCCGATGACAGTACGAACAACGAGCTTGGTAACGATCCTTGCCGTTTTGAATGCGCGCAGCGTCGGTGGGGAGTTCCAGGTCGTTGACCATACCGTGGCGATCGTCGTCGCCCTCGGCGCGTGCTTGAGGAATATATGCCAACGCCAACAAGGCCAAACAACACATGATGGCAAAAACCACAGACTCACTAAAAAATTTACGATTAGAGAGGTTCATGCCCACGGTCCTTTCTCATGGAAATGGTTGATAAAAAGGTATGCCATAGCTTTCGACGATTTTCTTTATCTCTCCAGATTTTAGCAATGATTCAAACGATTCGTCTAAAAACTGTTTCATGGTCCCATCGCGGGTTTTTACCGCCCATGCCGCGTTAAAGCGCAGCCCTTCTTTCGGCACGAAACCTTCGGCAAGCTTGAACTTGGCGCTGGGGAAATCCCGCTTTGCTTCTCCCAACGCCGTCGACCACACCATGCCGGCATCGATTTCGCCTTTGTTCATCGCCTCCATGATACGGCGATTCTGTAAAAAAACCGAGCGGTCATACCCATTAGTAAACAAGTAGTCGTCCAACGGCGTTGACATGGAGACACCGATTTTGATCTTATTTTTTTTCGCTTCCTCTAGCGCCTTTACGCCGGCGGCTTTGCCTTGCACGATGAGTACATAGCCCATTCCCAGATAGGGATTGGTAAGCGCGAGCTTATGATCCTTGATTTCTTCGTCATCGCCGTAGGCAAGACCCATGAAAAAATCGCAATTGCCTTTATCGATCGAGTTGCGTAGCGCTCTTCCCAAGCCGCCGCGAGTCCCCGTATCCGCCCAAAACAACTGCGGCTTAAGTCCCGCTTTCGCTGCGATTACGCGGAAAATCTCGATATCGAATCCAGGCGGTTCGCCGTCAGACGTGGAGTAGGGGAAGGAGGCGCCGTCAGCGCAGGCCGTGAGCTTGCCCGTTTGTTTGGCGCGGGCGAGCGCATCTAGGCCTTGCTTCTTGAGTTCCTGATCTTCGCCGGATGCGCCGAGTTCGCGGGCGCCGCTTTGAAACAGCGGGTCATTACGATCTTGTGCGAAGGTGACCAGCGGAGATATGCCCCAGCCGAGGACTAACGCGAGCGTGATTACTGATTTTTTAATAAACACTAGAATTTATTCCTTTCAACACCATTAAAAAGGGGAGGGTACAAGACCCTCCCCCTTAGTAACGCAGTTACGGCAGTTGGGACTACTTATTCCATCAAACCAAAGACCATCATACCGCCGCCCTTGGAATGCTTCTTGTACCACTCGCCGAAGTGCAACGGCCAGATACCGCCACCGCCCGCACCGTATACAACGGAGACGAATTGCTTGCCGCCCGCAGTGTAGGTCGTGGCGTTGCCATAAATGCCGGTACCGACATTGAAGCTCCAGAGCAATTCACCGGTGTCGTCCTTAACGGCATTAAACATGCCTTCTGGGTCGCCGAAGAATACCAGGCCGCCACCGGTGCTGGTGGTGCCGCCCGTGCCCGGAGTGGACTGGCTACGTGCCCAGACCAACTTACCGTTATTGGCGTCATACGCTTTGGTGTAACCTGCGCCCGCGCGGAAGTTCAACACTTTGGCTCCGAGGTACCATTCGCCGCGTTTCCATTCCATTTTCTTGGCTTGGAGGTCCATTGCGAAGTCGTAGCCAGGCACATAGATCATGTTGGTGCGCTTGCTGTAGGACATGGGATGCCATTCTTTACCGCCGTCGAGCGTCGGGGCGATATCCAGAGTGACCTTGTCATACACTACGTCTTTTTCCGGCCAGTTGTAGATTGGCTTACAGTTGTTAGCTGTCGTGATGGGTTTGGTGTAGTTCACACGTCCCAGCGCATTTGCCCAAATACACTTGTGTTCTTGGCCAGCCTTGCTGTTCATCGTGGCGCGAGCATCGATCGAATAAATGTGGCCGTTGCGCGAACCGTGGAAGAACACTTTTTTGCCGCCAACGTCAGCCAAGATGACTTCGTTCACGCCGTCATAATCGTACGGATCGTTCGGGGTGTAGTTGAAGTAGCTCTTGATTTTGCCGGAATCGGGATCTAGCACCAGCGTCGAGTTGGAGAACAGGTTGTCGCCGGCGCGCACGTGACGGTCGAAGTCCGGACCGGGGTTACCGACCGGCCAATAGAGCAGATTGGTTTCCGCGTCATACGAACCGGTGATCCATGCGGAGCCGCCACCATATTTCCAGGAATCGCCTGCCCACGTGTCATTGCCGGGTTCGCCCGGACCAGGAATGGTGAAGGTTTTCCACACTTGGTCGCCTTTTTCTGCGTCCAGTGCCGCGATCCAACCACGAACACCGTACTCGGCGCCGGCCGTTCCTACGATGATCTTGCCGCGCAATGCCATAGGCATAATCGTGAAGGTTTCAGCATAGGTGTAATCGCCGACTTTCTTATCCCAAACGACTTTACCCGTTTGGTTGTCGAGTGCGACAACATGGGAGTCCAAGGTAGCGAGGTAGACTTTATTGCGATACGGCGCAACACCGCGGTTAACCACGTCGCAGCACAATTTCGGGAACACGTCGCCGGGTAACTCGCGCTCGTGTTTCCAGTTCACTTTACCCGATGCGCCATCGACCGACCACACTTTGTTGTAGGACGAGGTGACGTACAGTGTGCCGTTAACAGCGATGCCTTGGCTGTCTTGCCCGTCCAACACGCCGAATGACAGGTTCCACTTCGGAACCAGGCGATTGATATTGTGGACGTTAATTTGAGCTAGCGGACTATAGCGGGTCGCGGCATAGTCGCGGCCATAGTGCAACCAGTTGTTGGCGTCTTTATCCGCATTCAACAACATGTCGTCGGTAACATAATTAGAGTACAAGTACGCACCGGCCTCATCGAGACCTTGGGCAAATGCCTGCCCCCCTACTACAGCCGCAGCAATAGCCGCGACCTTTAGGTACTTCAGCGATTTACGCATTTAACTACCTCCTGTTGTGATTCGTTAGTTCTTGGCGATGATCAATGACTTACTTTGATTACTTAAGGTATTACGTGATTTAACTCTTTTCTGCTGAATAGCGAGAGTGCAAAGGGAAACCGCTACCTCGCTCACTATAAAGAAGGCTCAAAAGATGTCAATAGGTTTGCCTTAAAAAAGTTCCCCAATACCCATTAATTTCCCTCTGAAAAACCGTTGTGCAGCGCGTTAGTTGACTGATTGTTACCAGCGGTGGCTTGATGATCATCCCAGGCCACAATCATCAAGACGGGCAATGATGTAATCTACCATCATTGCCTTAGTTGTAAATCCATGGGGTCGTAGTCTAAGCTGCGTGCTAAGGTGAGGAAAAAGGGAGGTTGCATGCATAGCCTTGGCGAGTACCGCATTGTCGCCTGAGTCGCAGCGGCGCACGATCTTAAAGATTTCGTGGCGGCTGTTGCCGTTGATAGTGGCAAGCTATTTGATTGCCTACATCGATCGCACCAATGTCGCGTTCGCGGCATTAACCATGAACAAAGATCTCGGCATCAGCGCGTACTTGTACGGCTGGGGCGCCGGTATATTCTTTCTCGGCTACGCGCTGTTTGAAGTGCCGAGCAACATGATTTTGGCGAAAGTCGGCGCGCGCCGCTGGATCGCGCGCATCATGATCACGTGGGGCTTGATCTCCGGCGCGATGGCGTTTGCCACCGGCCCGGTCAGCTTCCTTGTGTTGCGTTTTCTATTGGGTGTTGCCGAAGCGGGTTTTTTTCCAGGCATCATTTTTTATCTGAGCACCTGGTTTCCCGCGAGCTATCGGGCGCGGGTTATTTCGACTTTGTTTCTCGCGGTGCCGATTTCGAATGCGGCGGCGTCGGTCATTTCCGGCGCGATCCTCGAGATGGACGGCATGCTTGGGTTACGAGGTTGGCAGTGGGTATTTATTCTGGAGGCGCTGCCGGCGGTATTTCTTACTTTCGTGGTGTTGCGCAACATGATCGATCGGCCGGCCGATGCCAAGTGGCTGAGCCCGGAGGAGCGCGCGTGGCTGGAAGGCGAATTGCTCGCCGAACGCCGCAAAGTAGAAAGCTATGGTCACATCAGTCTGTGGCGAGTGCTGACCGATAAACGCGTGTTGGTGCTATCGATGATCTACATGACCAGCGTTACCGCCAGCTACGGCATCGTTTTCTTCCTGCCGCAAATCGTCAAAGGGCTCGGCCATTCCAATTTTGTTACCGGCATGCTGACCGCGATTCCCTATACCGTCGGCATTATCGGTTTACTATGGTGGGGCTATTCTTCCGATCGGCGCAATGAACGCCGCTGGCATCTGATTACCGCGATGATCGTCGCGGGCGTCGGCCTGACGGGCGCGGCGTGGTTGCGGGATTCTTATTGGGCGATCGCCGCGATGTGCGTGGCGACGGTCGGCTTATACGGTTCTCGGCCATCGTTTTGGCCGCTGCCTTCGCGATTTTTGACCGGCGCCGCTGCCGCGGTTGGCATCGCGTTGATCAATTCCATTGGCAATCTCGGCGGCTACATCGGCCCATTCATCGTTGGCTGGATCAAGGACAGCACAAATAGCTTCGAAATGGGTTTGTACTTTCTCGCCGCGTGTGCATTTGCTTCTGCCGCGATTACCTATTTTGCGATGCGCGAAGCCGATTCGTGAGCGCCTTTATTCGAGCTGGCCGAACAATCGGAATTCATATACAACCATTGACCTTGAGACGTTTTGGGATAACAAACGTACTTTGAAGTACTTGGCCCTAACCGGCGCAAACTTAAATTCCTGGTAGGGCGTTTCCACCATCAATACATTGCGCGTGGTGTACCTACCTATCGATTCGAATTTTCCGTTTGCGTCATCATTGCTGTAAAACAGTTCTACCTCGCCCACGTTACCAGCATTGGTCGATGGAACGAGTATCGCGAATGACTCAAGCACCGACGTTCGCCCGTCTTTGAACCCCCATACGCCCTCGTCGTTTGGGAGCGCCCTAACCCCTTGTTCAGAGTCGTCCGCAAACCCTTTCCAACTTTGGTCTGGCGCCACGAGTAGGCGCCCGCCATTGCGCGGCGACAACAGGTTGATGCGATCAGTGGCGGCAGCATTAGCAACCGCGCCCGGTTTTTCTGCCTTGTTTGCCGCGCGTGCTGCGCTCGATGGGCTTGGTGACGATCTCTTCCAAGGCTTTAGTGATGGCATCCAGCGCATTGGCCTGAGATTCGACTAGTTCGCGGCTCTTCGGCGCAACAACCGCTGCACTTTGACTAGGCGCGGGCGGATCGATGCCCCAACCGCGCAGCACAATGCGCACGATCGACGCTAAGCTTGCCAGCCCGACGCCGTCTTGCTCATCGGTTAGAATGCCGACAACTTTCCCATCCTTCAGCACCGGGCCGCCCGAGTTGCCCGATTTAAATCGTCCATCGAGTTTGAGATCGCTGCCGTCGATGGCGAGAATACTGGCTGGCACCACCGCCCACTCACCTTGGCCGGCGCCGAAACCGATGGTGTGCAGCGCATCGCCGCTTGCGATTTTCGGGTCGATGTCCATAGGCAGTGAAGTCAAGTCTGCCGGCAGATTCTCTTTGCCGCGCACCGCGAGCAGGCCCAAGCCATCGCGCTTGTCCGGCTGCAGCCTGATGATGTCGGCTTTGACGGGCTGGTTGCGGCGCGAGAAGAATTCGACTTGCGGTGCACTGTCTCCGGCAACTACGTGATAGGCCGTGAGTATGTACGCGATACCTGGTTCTAGCTTGACGATGAAGCCGGTGCCTGTTTGGCGCGCGCCTTCGGGCTTAGTGATGATCCTAACGATGCCGAGCTTGAGCGTTTCAAGCCCTTGTCCGAAAGTTGCGGTGGGTATTAATGCAACAAGAAACAGCATCGCAACACGCCTCATGCTAACTCCCTGTGAATGACAGACATTTCTTAGGCGCGTTCACCGCCGTTCCAACTCAATAAGTTGAAAAACTCGCGTCGGCTTTTGGGTCCATGGGTTAAAAAGTGCGGTTCCGGCTGCTCGCGGTAGGCGAGCTTCTCGCGCGCGATGCGGTCGTTGCGCGCAAATTTCTTCACTTCTTCGGCGCTGATGCCATAGGGTTTCGTGGCGTTGAGGCCGAGTATTTTGGCGCGTAACTCGGGCGTGAGCGCCGGGTAGCCATAGCGCTGTTGGAATTCTGTTGAAATTTGAAACGTACGCAAACCCTGAATCTGATCCTGCGGGGAACCATACCAAATCGAGTCCGAACCATACAGCACGTTATTCTCGCCGACGTATTTCAATAGTTTACCGAGCGTGTGCGCGGCCGTGTCGGGATCGCGCATGGCGAAGCGCCATGTGCTGCCTAGCTCGGCGTAGACATTGCTGTTCGGCGCGACGCCGTTCTTGAGCAGCGAATGCACCAGCGTATCGATGCCATCACTGTTGCCGCTCGCATCGTAAGGCCGCTCCGGATTGGTGGCGACGAAGCCGGAGTGATAGACAATGAATTTCATATCCGGATAGCGTTTGGCGACGATGCCGATATCGCTGCATTGACTGTGTTCGTAGGATTGCTTACCGAACGGAATACCTTTGTGCACGCAGATGACATTGACGCCGAGCTTTTGCGCTTTGTCGATCAAGCGCGTGCCGGGCTCGTCCGACAAGAAAAATCCTTTTTTGTCCGGTCCCCATTGCGTATAGGTTTTCCACGCGCTGACGCCCCAACGTTCTTTCAGTTCGTCCATCGCTTCGACATCGCCGGGCTGATTGGGATTCACGCGCCCATGTAGCAAAAGCCGGTGCGTGCCTTCCATGCGATCGACGATACGGCGCGTCGCGTCGGCTTCTTCAATCGTCAGCGGTTCGGCGTCCCTGCGGGACGGCACGAAGGACAAGACCATCATGTCCGTATCGCTATCGAGGAAAACGTCTTTAATAAATTCTTCGTGGTTCAAGCAATTTAGATAACTGCGGTCACCGGGTTCTTTTGATTTCGCGCATTGAATTTTCGTCGAGAAGCTGAGCGGGCGCGCGTCCGGCGCCAAGGTTTTGATCCACGCGCCTTGCGGATTGACGAAGTGTCCTTGCACGTCGAATATAAACTCCTTGCCTTCGACACTCGCGGCGGCGAGTTGTTGATCGAGTGCAGCTTCTTTATCCAGATCGAACCCGCCGCCGCGTTTGCCGGCTGCGGCGTTGACTTGATTGAACGCGAGCAAGGTGCTGGCGGCGCCACAGGCGGAAATTAGAAAATCGCGCCGCTTCAAACCCAGGCGCTTGGCATTGCGATCGGCCTCATCGTGCGCCAGCCGATTCGCGGCACGGTTGATGTCCGACAATGGCACCGGCAGAAATTCGCCGTTGGAAGTCGTGTCCAATTTGATGGGGAGTCGTGCGCCTTCAGGGTCGATGTGATGTTTCATGGATTTCCTCGTGCGTTACCTTGGCGTGATGGATAACCGACACAGTCACTTCGTGCTAGGTCGGCGTTGACATTAGAAGGCAATGTAGCGCGGCGCCGGCAAGCGGTCAAATTATTGGATCGCTTGATAAGAACCTAGGCGTGCTTCAAGATGAGCGATCTGGCAAGCGTTTTACCAACAGGAGAAGATAATGCGCTTCAATCGTCGACTTAGTTCGCTCACTTGCTCGGTGCTATTAGCGTTGCCTAGCCCCAGCACATTGGCCGGGGAAGAAGATGAAATCGTGACGAGTTGTCATTTTGCCAATGCGGAGTGGGGGAGCGAAATGATCGATCGTTGTATTAGGGATAACCAGGCGACGCGGGCATTGGTATTGCAATATCCCGACAAACACAAAGCGATCATCGATCGCTGCCGGCGTGGCAACGGCAATGGTTGGTCCTGGGTAAAGACTTGTGTGGACCGGGATATTGAAGCCGAAACTGCGCTGGCGCAATACCCAAAGGAAATGGCCGGATTGATGAATATCTGCGAGGCCGAATTCGGCCATCAAGGCGCCGCGGCCATCAAGGCTTGCGTTGATAAGGGTATCGACGGATCAACCACACCAAACAAGAACTGACAACATTGGGTTATGAAAAAAACCGGCCTGCCACGAACCGCTTACAGCTTACCTCTCCAGCATGCATGCCTTGAGAGCTAGGCCCCGCGCGGCTCCTGGCGATGCCGCATTTCAAACTATTTTGCTGCTGGTGTCGTGCCAACCGCCTTGAGCAGATTCTGCAGATTCTCAATCTGATAGTTGGCGATGCTGACGACTTTCGGATAGTTGTTTGACAGCACATAACGGCTGAGGCCGTCCGGCGCCACGCTGCCAACGGTGAGTTTATCCAGCAATTGCGCGGTGTTTTTTCCGTACAGCAACACGAACATCTCCGGCGCGGTTAAGCCGTATTCGGCGTCGTTACCGGCCGGGAATTCCCGTTCTCTCTGGGTTCGGCTAAGGCCTCTAAATGCCGTCGCGATGGTATTCGCTTGCGTGGCATCGATTTGGTGAGCGTGCGCCGGATCATCCGGTTTGGCCGCGCCGTGGGCGTGATAGAACCACGCGCCGGATGCATTGCGTTCGAAGCGATGCAGAGTCCCGGCGTAGAAAATCTCGAGAGCGCTCACATCGTCCATCGACATTGGCAGCAATATACGGGTCGGCTCAGGGGCAGCGTCGCTGTTCACCGTAGCCGCACGATCTTTGAATTGAATAAATACGATCGCGGCTATGAGTGTGAGTAACAACAGCCAAACGACAACAACCCTTGGACGCACGCCCAGCGCGGCGCTCATCGCTGGCGCCACCATACCGCCGTCCCGATCACCGCGAGCAGCAAGGGGATGAGGATCACCGACAAGAAGAACGTCCCCTTCATCTGGCGATTGGTGAGATTGACCCTAGGTTTATCGAAGGTGCGCGGCTCGACGCCGATCAGATTTTCTTTCGACGCGAGATAGTTCACCGTGTTCAAGAACAACTTACCGTTGCCCATGATGTGGAAGAACGAGTTAGTGGCGAAATCCGAATCGCCGATCACCACGACGCGCGAGCGCTTGAAATTGAAGGTTTCGGCCGGCGGCGATTTCTCGGTGATGGTTTCGCCGCGCAGTTCCGACATGATCGCTGCGGCAGTTTTTGCGGTTTCAGGGCGCCGGTTCACGATCACCATCATCGTCGTCGGGCCCGCTATGTCCTGCCCTTCGGTGAACTCGGCACGGCTGGCGGTGGTTTCACCGAAGCTGGATTTGGAGGAGTTGATGAGCTGCGATACGTGGACGCCGGGCGGTTGCTTCGAGGTGGGCGACAACGACAGCGCGCCGGGGAAAAAAGTCAGTGGTAATTTATCGGTGATCTGATGAAAGTTATAGTCGGACACGGCAGGTGACGACGGGTCCGCCCAGAAATGGCTGGTCGGGTCGATGACAATATTCTTTCCGGCCACGACCCCAAATTTTTCTAGAACCGGATCCAATCCCGTTTCGACGAACGGATCGAGCATAAAAATTGCATTGTATCCATCGTCAAGAAATTTTCCGATCGCCGCTATTTCCGGGGCCAGCAACGACGTCTTGGGCCCGGCGACTACCAGCAAAGCGCAGCCGCTCAAGCTGCTGCCGCTTTTTAACAGCGCTACCTTTTCCACTGTGTAGTTCATTGCCTCCAACGCCGCCCGTGCCTTGGCCATGCCATGTTGTTCGTGAACGATCATTTTGTCACCGAGGCCGTGGGAATGACTTGCGGTGCCTTCGGTATGGTCGTGGGATTCGACGCTGTAAGGATCAGCTTCATCGTGCCCATCAAGGAAACAAACTCGCTGCGTAACACCTTGCGAAACGCGCATTATCCCGTTGGCGATGTCGACTTCCGTCGGGCCGTTAATGGTTAACTTGCGGCCTTCGCTTTGCATCAGCGCGGTGCCGGCGAACTGCACGCCCATCAGGCGGGCCTGAGCGGGGTTGAGCATTGGATCGTGGAATTCTACGGTGAGCTTGCGCGTTTCTTTTTGCATCAACTCGTACAGTTCAACGGTTTCGCGCATCGCCGGATCGTGAAAGAAAACCACATGCACCGGTTTGTCCAAATGCTGCAGCATGTTTTTGGTTTGCTTGGATAGTGAGTGTTCTTTCTGCTCGCTCAAATCGAAGCGCAGCGGGAAACGTGTCGAAAGATAGCCGATCGCAACGAGCACGCCGACCATGCCGAAGGTGAACAGCGCGATTTCACCTTTGCGCGCCGTGAACAGCGCCCCGATTTCGCGCCGCAACGACAATAACCCCCACACGGTCAGCGCCAAACCTGCGGCCATAAGTCCGGTAGAAAACCAGCGATTCTGCAGCACTATGGAATGAATCGCCGCAGCGGCGGCGAGCAGCACGATACCTGCGAGTAACACCATGCCTGAGCTAAACGAAGTTTTCATTCTAGTGTCGTGCCTCGTAATTAACGATACATAAAAATGCGTCTTTTTCCATCTGGCTTCGTTACTCGTCGTTGCATAGAGCCCGCTATGCGGCCTCCTCGCGCTTCACCAGACGAAAAAATCCATCATTTTTATTTGTCCCGTTAATTATGAGGCACGACACTAGCGCCTCCAGCGCAGGAAACCTGCGTTGAGCGTTAGCGCGATTGCGCCGACGATTAAATAGAAAAGCACACCTTCGCTACGCAGCAGTCCACGAATGAAATCACCGAAATGATTGGCAAAGGATAAATATCCAAATAGATCGTGCAATGTGTCGGAGCTTTGAAAGTCCTTGAGATGACCGATGAACCAAAATGCCAGTAAAACGGAAACAGTAATGAGCGCCGCGACGATTTGGTTCTGAGTCAGCGCAGAGAAAAACTGACCGATCGCCAGACAAGCCATGCCCAACAAAATAAATCCGAGATAACCCGAAAAAATGGTGCTGGTTTCCGGATTGCCATAGAGATACATCGGAACGAGGTTTATGGCGGTGCCGGCGGTCATTAGCAGCAAAATTACAACCGCGCCAAAATATTTACCGAGTACGACTTGCCAGGGCTTAAGCGGCAGGGTGGTGAGCAATTCCATGGTGCGGCCGCTGTACTCGCTCGAGAAGAGTCGCATCGACACCAGTGGAATCAAGGTGATCAGCAGAATGCCCATATTGCGAAAGGTTTCGTTCATGATCGCGTTGCCGGTGGAGAACACGTCGTAGAGGAAAAAGTATCCCGTTCCAAGCAGGAACACGGCGACGACAAAGTAGGCGATCGGCGAGCGAAAATAAACCAGCAATTCTTTGTGGAAAACGGCGAGCAGGCCCCTCATGTTACGCGCTCGCTTTCTCGGCTGGCGCCTGAACGTAGCGCAAAAAGATGTTCTCCAAGGAGGGTTGCTGACGTTCAAGCCGATATAAATCCCATCGGCTCGCAACGGCGCGCGCGATGGCCGCTTCGATGCCATCGCGCGCTTCGACTTGGCAATTCGCCGTAACGGCGCCCTCGACACCCGGCACGCTGCGAATCGAGACGTCGATAACGCCTTGAACTGACCGGAGTTCTTGTTCCAATGCATCGGCCGGCGCGCGCGCTGTCAATGCGACTTGATTCGATTGATCGGATAGGCGCTGTAGATTGGCTGGCGTGTCGATGGCGAGTAATCGGCCGTGGTTGATGATCGCTACGCGCTGGCAGATCATGGTGACTTCCGGCAGAATATGCGTGCTCAACAACACCGCATGTTGCGCGCCGAAATTACGGATGACTTCGCGGGTTTCCTGAATTTGGCCGGGATCGAGCCCGGCGGTTGGCTCATCCAACAACAACACTTCGGGTTTGCCGAGCAGTGCTTGCGCGAGCCCGACCCGCTGCCGATAGCCTTTCGATAACTTGTAGATTTCGCGATCACGCACGTCTTCCAGCCTACAAGCGACACTGACCCGTTCGATCTCGCCCTTGATTTCCGCGCGCGGAATCCCTTTGACTTTGGCGATAAAGCGCAAGTATTGCCCGATTTCCAGGGTATCGTAAAGCGGTGGATGTTCCGGGAGATAACCGATCTTGTGGGCGGCCGCCTCATTCTGCGTCGCCATATCGTGACCGGCAACGCTCACGCGCCCCGACGTTGCGGTGCTCACGCCTGCGATCATGCGCATGGTGGTGGTCTTGCCGGCGCCGTTAGGTCCCAAAAATCCGACGATCTCGCCCTTCTCAACGCGAAAGGACAAATCGTGAACGATGGTTTTGGGGCCGTATTGTTTGGAGACTGCTTCCAGAGATATTGCTGCGGACATAGAGGTTACTGCAGAATTTACCGATCGGCAACACACAAAAAAGGCTCCCCACTACGGGGAGCCTTTTCGTACGACTTTAACTTAGAAATTATTTATACCACTTTCCGCCGCCCTTGGCGTACTGGTCCTGGTCGTGCGCCATGAAAATATCGGCGCCTTCCAGGTCGCGCATGAACTTCAGGCGATTGACGGACTTGGTGTAGTCCATCACGCTGTAGTTCAAGCCGGCGGGATAACCGTCGAGGTTTTCCTGCATCCACACGGCGTCTTGGGTAATGATCATGCCTTTGCCGCTGCCCAGTTGTACTTTCATCGATTGGTGGCCCAGGGTGTGGCCCGGCGTGCTTAGAATCATAACGGAACCGTCGCCAAATAGATCATAGTCGCCTTCGAGTTCAAGATAGTTAAACTCACGAGCGTTGTCGATATCAGCCATCACGAACGAACCGGGAGTGGTACGGCCTTGAAACTTCTCCGGGAACCATCCCTGATACAACTCTTTCTTCTGAATCACGTGAATCGCGTTCGGGAACATTTCGATGTTGCCGATGTGATCAAGATGCGAGTGGGACGATACAACAACTTTGACTTTGCTAGCGTCGTAGCCCAGCGTCTTTAATTGCGCATCGATTACGTCGGCGCGTTTTTGGCTGGGTTTCAAGAAGTCACAGTTACCAGGCGCCCAATACTTCTTGCAGTTATCTGCACTATCGGAAATCGCCACATTGTTACCCGTGTCAAATACGATCAACCCTTTGGCGTGATCGATCACCCACATGCTGACGGGAATGGTTACATCGCGTTGTTTCTCTTTTGGAACCGTCGGAATCAAGCCGGTGATGGGGAACGGACCAAACTTGCCGCTAGTTGTCCAATAGACTTTGGTGCCGTCTGCCGCTTGGGCGGACGCGCCGAACAGGCTCGCCAAGCCGACTACTGCTGCGGCGATAGTTGCTTTTTTCATTGCAAAACCTCCTATTTGATGTTGGCTGAAACGGACGAATCTTGCTGTGTTTGCTTCCAACCTTGGTTGTTCAGTCAACAGCCAATTGACAACTCCTCGGTCGCGCTTTGCTACATTTTTGTTTCGATTTTTAACTTCTTGGCTGCCGGAGCAAATCTAAAGTCTTTTGCCGCAGGCAACTTAGGGGCGAGAATAGCCGCTTGTGAGAGGTTTGTAAAGGGGAAAACGTCAGGCGAGGCTCCCTGTCCCAGCGGCGCGCGGAGAATTTCCGCGCTTCGCCGCGCGAGGCGGCAAAGCGCGAGGTTGTCGGACGTAATTGTCGAATAATACGTGCGGCAAATGGTTTGTTACATTCGGTTCGTCAGGCCTTGGGTTTGGGATACATTTTGCGGATAAAGCGTTTATCGCCGCGGGACAACTTCGTGTTTTCCTGGGTGGCCACCCCGCCGACGATGAACTCGCCCGGGAAGGAATAAAGCATGATGGATTTGGGATCAAATTTCGTGGCATTCAGTTGATCGAGCGAGTACTTGTGGACGATATTGAAATCGATATCTTCCTTGCTCCAATTGTTCGGTGGCCCGCCGAAGTACTTATATACGGCGTCTAATTTCCATTTGATGCCGCCTTTTGGGCTTTGGTGCTCGTGGATCGCCCCCAACATATGGCCGAATTCATGCAACACCACGCGGTTGTACTCGTCTTTATCCGTGTCGTCGTCCAGCCAGCCATAGTTCATGGTGGGCTCGTTTTTGCTGATGGTGAGATTGTCCGTGCCGACGTACGACCAAGAACCGGGATCGGCATTGAACGAGATGCGGATTTGAGCGTTCCTGCCGCCGCCGAACTTAAGGCCGATACTGGAATACTTCATCCACTGCACCGCGTGGTCGATCACCCGTTGCTGCTGGGTTTTGCTGCCATCCATGAAGGCGATCGACAGCTCCGAGCCGCTGACCCATTTCTTTCCGGTCAACAAGGCGATTTTCGCCGGATGGTTCGACACGCCGGGCAGGCGAAGCAACGCTCGCGGCGCATTGGCGGGATTGTGCTTCACCGCGATTTCCGCAGCCTTGATTTTTTGCTCGTAGGAAATGATGCGATCAACGCAAACGTGGACGTGCTTGAGATCTTTCGCTTTCTTAGTTGCCATGGCCAACCCTCCTTGGTGGTGGAAAACAAGTTTAGGTTACGCCCTCAGCGAACCCGCGTAAATCGGCCAAAGGATATAGATCGAACGACCGGCGCCCGAAGGTAGGGCGCAATCCCATTGCGCCAAACAACTCACTCCAAACGTTCGCCCATATCAACTGTCTCCAATTCACCACCGCCCCAATCGGGCGAATATATCCCCTGTTTGACGTAGCGATGAAAGGTCGAGTACGGCCAATCCGCCACGCGGGTGACATGACCATGCTTCACCGGATTGAAATGAATGTAATCCACATGGCGTTGGAAATCTAGGTCATCGCGAATCAAGTGTTCCCAAAAACGGCGCTGCCAGATGCCGCGCTCACCACGTCGTTTGCGCACGTCGCTCAACAATTCTCGACGCGGCAAGCGAAGCGAAAAGCGCCGCTTGATCGACGCCCAACGCAAAGCGTAATCCGAATCATCGGGTGGCAAAGTCCAGATCGCATGTAAGTGTTCTGGCATGACGACCCAAGCATCGATCGCGAACGGATGCGCCTCTCGAACCCAAGCCACGGCTTCACGCAGTTTTTCAACATGTTCCGTCAGGAGTTGCGAACGCCGGTCGAGCAAGGTAACGGTAAAGAAATAGGTCGCACCTGGAATCGTTACGCGGCGGTAGTTAGGCATGATGCGATGCTAGTCACCGGGGTTCGGCGCAATGGGATTGCGCCCTACCACGCTACATTGGTTACCGCGCCTGTAGGACGAAATCGAATGTTGCTTTGATTTTATTGTCTTCGGCCAGGAGTTTGCTTACCACGATCTTGTCGATGATCACTTCATAGGGCGTCGATGCGTCCTTGAACATCCGCTGAATTGCTTCCTTGAGATTGATTTCCAGCACCCGCGGGCCGGCGGACTTGATGAAAATTTCAATCAGCGGGCGCCACACCTCGTTGGTAGCGTCATCCAGGCGCACGTCGTCCATCACCAACTTGTCGTTACGGTAAACCGGTCGCCCCGAGACAATGACGTCAAACTCATCGCTGGTGCCGACGCATTCGCCGCCGATTTGCGAGGCGACTTGGGAGATGAAATGGCTTTTGATTTTCAGTCGCCCGCCGGCAGATTGTAACTTGTGGCGATTCCAAATAGCTGTAGGCGCACGTCGTCGGATCGACCAAATGATAGCGGCCGCCCTTGGCATTGAACACGTCGCGCTTCAAGGTTTTTTCGATGGCGGTGTGTTCGAGTATGAGCTCGCTCGCGGTCGCGGCTACGCTCGCGAATGCGATTAAAATCAGAACCAATATTTTTTTGAGCATGGCTGAAGAAGCGCATGGATATTGCCTCTCCAGGCATGGTGCCCGGACAGGCAAGCTCCTATTGCCTCGTGGCTAGGCTGCCTTGACGGACGGCAAGCCCGCTAAAGCCATCGCCAACTCCTGCTGATCGTAATCCTGATCCGAGAGCTTGCCGGCGAAGTAGTCCATATAGGCTTGCATGTCGAAGTGGCCGTGGCCGCAGAGGTTAAACAGTATCGTCTGCGACTTGCCTTCGGCCTTGCAGCGCAGCGCTTCGTCGATGGCGCCGCGCACCGCGTGGTTTGCTTCCGGCGCCGGCAGAATGCCTTCGGCTTTCGCGAACTGGACGCCGGCTTCGAAGCAGGCGATTTGGTGATAGGCCTTTGCTTCGATCAAGCCCAGTTCCTTGACGTGGGACACCAGCGGCGCCATGCCGTGGTAGCGCAGGCCGCCGGCGTGAAATCCCGGTGGAATGAAGGTCGAGCCTAACGTATGCATTTTCACCAGCGGCGTGAGATGGCCGGTATCGCCGAAGTCGTAGGCGTACTTGCCGCGCGTCAGGCTCGGGCACGCCGCCGGTTCGATGGCGACGATGCGGCGCTTTTTGCCGCCGCGCAATTGCTGGCCCAAAAACGGAAACACGATGCCGGCGAAATTCGAGCCGCCGCCGGTGCAGCCGACGATCACATCGGGATCGTCGCCCGCCATTTCCAGTTGCTTCATGGCTTCGATACCGACGATGGTTTGATGCAGCAACACGTGGTTCAACACCGAGCCCAAGCGCGTATTTCGTATCTTCACGCTGCGCTGCGACTTCCACCGCTTCGGAAATGGCGATGCCGAGGCTGCCGTTGCTGTTCGGATTCGCAGCTAATATGGCTCGGCCCGATTGCGTTTCGTTCGACGGGCTGGCGATGCATTTCGCGCCGTAGGTTTCCATCAGCGCGCGGCGATAGGGTTTTTGGTCGTAAGAGACTCTGACCATGAACACCTGAATCTCCAGGCCGAACAGCGCGCCGGCGAACGCGAGCGACGAGCCCCATTGCCCGGCGCCGGTTTCCGTGGTGATTTTTTTCACGCCGGCTTCTTTGTTGTAAAACGCTTGGGGCACGGCGGTGTTGGGCTTGTGGCTGCCGGCGGGTGAGACGCCCTCGTATTTGTAATAAATTTTCGCCGGCGTATCGAGGGCTTTTTCCAAACGCCGCGCGCGGTACAGCGGGGAAGGGCGCCATTGCCGATAGATATCGCGCACCGGCTGCGGAATCTCGATCTCGCGCTCGGTGCTGACTTCTTGCATGATCAGTGACATGGGAAAAAGCGGCGCCAGATCGTCCGGGCCGATGGGTTGCAAAGTGCCGGGATGCAACACGGCGGGCGGCGGGCTGGGCAGGTCCGCCGCGATGTTGTACCAAAACTTCGGCATATCGCTCTCGTCGAGCAGATACTTTACTTTATCGTTCATGGTTTTCTCCTCCTACGCTGTCGTTGTTTTGCGTTAACCGATCTTAGATTTATTGCCGCGGTACTCCGAGAATAATCCGAGCACCACTTCTCGTTGCACGTTCTCGAATCCCGTGGACTTAAGGTAGGCTAATACCTGTTCGGGCGGCACGCAGGCCTCGATGGTATCCCAATAATATTGCCATAGGGTTTTGGTTTTTTTATGGCGGTTGAAAAGGTCGCCCAGTGCCGGCACCAGGCCGCGCATGTAGGCGCGCAACAAAATCGAGGCAAGCTTGCTCTGTGGCCGGGTAATTTCCAAAACCGAAAACGAACCCCCGGGACGCAACACCCGGTGGAACTCGCCAAATACGCGGCCCAGGTCCGATAGATGTCGCAAGGCATAACCCATGCTGACGAAATCGTAGTCGTTATCGGCGACGGGCAATTCCTCGGCGCGGCCTTGGAGCAGCCGGACTTCCGCGGGAAGCTTGGTTTGAGCGAGCATGCCGGGGCTTGGATCGACACCCGTGACCAGATCCGCGGAGCCGACGATACGAACGGCTTCGCGTGCCACCAGGCCGGTTCCGGTGCCGACGTCGAGCACTTTGTAACCGGTTTGCAATCCTGCCCGCAGCAATGCCTGGCGCCGGTACCACGAGCCGCTGCCTAGACCGAGGAGGCGCTCCATGCGGTTGTAGTCAACGGCGGTTTCGTCGAATAAATCACTAACGAATTCAATGCGATCGTTCTCGTTATTGAAGTATTGATTGAGTATGGGTATCGGCGTTGCAACTTCGACATTCCTACCTTCTTGTGACGACATCATCGCTAAAATTTGAGATTAATACCCGCATCTTACCGAAAACATCCCTATGCGTATTGTCCGAGTGTCGAAAAATTTTACAGTGAAATAACGTGAATTACTGTCCGTAAGATTCTGAATATATTCATTTGATCGAAGTGTCTAGCTCAGAAAATGGGAGAATTATCCATCAATTACTGTCGGGAAATTTTGTGGCACCTGCACGATTGAAATGCCGTAGATAAAATTAGACTTGTTTAGTAATTAATTAGAACAATAGCTTACGTGATTTTTATAATAAAATACATTGTGTGGCGTAGTTATTGCTACGGGCTTGAACGGGAAGCTTCGCACAATCTGCCCAATTAGCCGCAACGAAGAGATTTCGCATTCATTACCGAAGAGAGCAACATAGCAGGAAGGCTGGGCCTGCGCCGGGGTGAGTCCAAGTTTTAGTGGCAAGGTAGATTGCGCGGAGCTTCAGTTTTTTCATCTCCAGCCTCCATCCCGACTTTTCTCTGGCCCGCAGCTTGGTCGATTCGACCTTGCGCCGGTCATGAATTTAATAATTTAAACCGAGCTACATCCACT
>CAVQPB010000019.1:0-21698 GCA_963714525.1 uncultured Pseudomonadota bacterium | reverse complement strand
CGATCCGCATTATCATTACCTAGGCGGACTCACTACCGTGACGAAGCAAAATTAATCACTCGGTTACAATGAATTAGCGAGTTTTGGAATATTGATAGTCCTGAACGATCGGTTTAGTAAATAACTGTCGGATTTTTTCAATATGTCATTCACTTCAATTCACCTTATGTCTGGCGCATTAAACTATGACGAACAAGTACGAGTATGACCAAGGATATGGACTAGGGGGCGGCGCAACCCAAGACCAAGCGAGGGGCGCTCGTGACGCGGAAATAGAACGTCAAAGACGCGAGCGCGAGCATCAAGAGCAGATGGAAGCGGACGAGCGCTTGAGGCAAGAACGAGCGCGTGGACAAAGAGAGATAGAGGAAGCGGACAGGAGAAGCGCTGAAGAACAATTGGCTGTCGAGCAGCAAAGAAGAGGACCAGCACGGCGATCCAAGGTTTCGGCGGCTTCTACGCCCAAACCCCGAGTCGTTGGTGATCGCATGCAGAAGTTTGCAACACTGCTTGCATTAGTCACATTCGTCGTTACCACAGCGGTTCTCCTAGATAAAGACAAGGACAATCTGATTTTGTCAGCAATCGTTGGCCTTGCCGCTGCGGCCGCGGCCTATAAGCTGGCAAAGGTAGTTTTGATTGTTGGGGTGGTGGCTCTGCTTGGTTACATTTTGATGGAGAAAAATAAAAACGACAACGCAGCCGTACAGCAAACGCAATTGCCAATCGCCCATACGAGCAAAGAAATAAAAACGCCATCTGTACCGGGTGAATCATTTCTTACCGGTTCGACTGAAACGGTGTCAACGGGTCCGGAGGCTATAAACGCCACGCCTACCGAGGTGGCGACTGACCAGACTCCGACAATCGTCAGTGAAGTTGAGCCCCAATCTCCTTTAACATCACCGCCACAATCCGCTTCTTCTACTGGTTCGAGTTCACCCGAACTAGCACCTGAGTCATCCGACCTAAGCACCGATGGTGTTCCTCTTCCTGAAGGGACTGTATCAAGATTGCTTCAGAGCGGGTACATCCAACTGGTAACGGACCGTAAGCTGCCAACGTACGCGTGGGTCTTTCACTCACAAAATACCGACGTCGCCTCCCTTGGCTTTGAATACGTACAATATCGTTTAGCCGATAGCTCCCTTGTGCTAGTTCACGCAGACGGCACGCGGGTAGATTTAGGAATTCGAGTTCGTAACGAAGAAATTTTGGCTGCGATACCCAAGGTCACGGAGATCGCGATCATCCAAACGCATAACGGCATGCCGCCCACTGCCACTGATCCGAAACCTATCAGGGGAGCGCTATTTGACCTTCGCTTCGAGTAGCCTCTTTGGTTACACGCTTGCTCCAACTCGCGAACGTTCCGCAATCGTAATGCGATTCAATACCCGACGATGCCCCTGATAACCGCCGGTCGCCGCGTGTACCAAGCATCGGTTGTCCCACAGCAGCACCATGTTCGCCTGCCATCGATGGCGGTAGATAAACTCCGGTCGCACTTGATGCTCGAACAATTCAATGAGTAACGCCGCGCCTTCGTCGCCCATGCCATCGATGCCGACGGTGTAACCGGGATTGATGAACAAGGCCTTGCGGCCCGTCTCCGGATGCACACGCACCAGCGGATGCAACTGCGTTTTGCGCGCCGAGTCATTCGAGATGATCGCCATCGATCGTCCTTTGTCGCGGTCGCCATACACCCCATCTCGGGCGTAGCCTTTGCGGGCGGAGTGAATGCCCATGCGTCCTTCGATCAGATGTTTCGTTGTGCTCGGTAGTGCGGCGTATGCCGCGTATTGATTGGCGAACAAGGTATCGCCGCCGGTCGGTGGAATCACCGATCCGTACAACATGGTGCCCGCGGGCGGTATGGGAAGAAAGCTCCAATCCGAGTGCCAACTTTCGGCGAATAGCGTCGTAGTTTCTTCGGCCTCGCGCTTGATCTCGACCACATGCGCATGCCCCGGCATCGAGGCGAGAAAGGGGTCGTCGCCGTGCGGGCCGAAGGCCAAAGCCAAGCGCTTGAAGTTATCGATCGACATCAGTTGGTCGGGAAATCCGATCACTTGATGCTGCAACCACAACGACCGAAGCTCGGCTACTTGATCAGAGGAAAGCTCGTCAGCGAGATTCACGCCGCGCACTAGCGCGCCGCAGGCTTGGCCTGAGGCTTCGGCGACAATGGTTTGTGAATTGGCTCGGCCCATAGGTTATTTGTTTCCTGAATTGCTAACGTCCCTAATCTTTATCCTATTTTTACATTTTAGCTATTAGGATAGGAATACATCGAGTCGGATACATGATACGACGGATGGGTAGCCATACAAAAGAAAGCGGTTTCGATGTTAGATTTTAAGGTGAACGAAAACCTATCGCGATTCACTCCAACGAACGTTCAAGGATACGGCTGGGCAATCGCGGCGTGCTGCGCAACGGCGTTAATTGCTACGCCGTTACTAGGCCTTTTCGACCTCGCCAATATCGTTATGCTTTTTCTGCTTACCGTGGTTCTGGTCGCGGTGCGATTAGGCCGCGGGCCAGCGATATTGGCGGCTTTTCTCAGCGTGTTGCTGTTCGACGTATTTTTTGTGCCGCCGCGATTTTCCCTCGCGGTGAGCGATGCTCAATACCTCGTCACGTTCGCTGTGATGCTGACTGTAGCGCTTATTATCGGCCAGCTTACCGGGCGACTGCGGCAGGAAACGAATACCGCTTTGACCCGGGAGCGGCGTACGCGAGCGCTTTACGAAATGACACGGGACTTGAGCGGCGCCATAAACGGTTCGCAAGTCGCTGAAATCATCAGTAAATTTGTCGGTCAGAACGTAGCCGCATCGGCCATCCTGCTACTCCCCGATCGAGCCGACGAGTTGGTCGCGATCGGTGCGCCGGATACTGCTCCGGCGATTCCACTGGCTCAGGCACGCAGCGCCTACGAACGCGGTGAAGCGGAGGTATTCGTGACGGATCCAGAAGCTTTTCCCCTCGGCTTGTGTTTGCCGCTCAAAGCACCGATGCGGGTACGCGGTGTTTTGATGGTGACATTTCGCGAGCCGGTAAGCCGCCTCGCATCGGAACATCGACAATTATTGGACACCGTCGCATCGCTTGCTGCGATCGTGATCGAACGAATTCACTACGTGGAAGTCGCGCAGGGGGCGCTGGTAAATGTGGAATCCGAGCGTGTAAGAAATTCCCTTCTCTCCGCGCTTTCCCACGACCTTCGCACGCCCCTCACGGTTTTAGTAGGGCTCGCCGATTCTCTCACTCGAGCCAAGCCTCCGTTACCACCGAGGCACGCCGAAGCGGCCGTTGCCATTCGAGAGCATACGTTGCGCATGAGTAATCTGGTGCATAACCTGCTCGATATGGCACGCTTGCAGGCCGGCAAGGTGAAATTGAGGAAGGAATGGCAGTTGTTGGAAGAAGTGATCGGCAGCAGCCTAAAAAGCCTAGAACTGCCGTTGGCTCGTCATCGCATTACCACTCGCTTGCCCAAAGACCTGCCGCTGCTCAAATTCGATGCGGTATTGATCGAGCGAGTGCTGGTTAACCTTCTGGAAAATGCCATCAAGTACGCACCCGATGGAGACATTTTGATCGAAGCGCATCGCGTTGACGATGTCGTCGAAGTCGCGGTGGCGGACAATGGGCCCGGCCTACCCAGCGGTGAGGAAGAAACGCTATTCGCGCTGTTTGAGCGCGGCCAAAACGAGGCTAGCGTTACCGGGGTCGGTCTTGGTCTTGCCATCTGCCGCACCATCGTCGAATTCCACGGCGGCCGTATTCGAGCGAAGGCCAATCCCGGCGGTGGCGCAAGATTCGTGTTCTCGCTGCCGGTCGGTGCTCCGCCGGCAATCGACCCAGCCTTGATGGAACGGCTGGCGGATGGGGCGCCTTGAAAGAGGTACTACCCTTAATACTCGTGGTCGAAGACGAACCGGAAATTCGTCGCATCGTCTGCACTGTACTTGTGGAAGATGGCTGCCGCGTAGCCGAAGCAGCGACTGCGGTGCAAGGCCTCGCCCAAGCGGCAGCGTTGAAACCCGCCGCGGTGCTGCTCGACCTTGGGCTTCCTGATCGGGATGGCGTCAGCTTCATTAGCGATCTGAGAAGCTGGTCGACCGCGCCGGTCGTCGTGCTATCAGCGCGCTCAGCCGAAGCGGAAAAAATCGCTGCATTGGATGCGGGCGCCGATGATTATGTCACCAAGCCATTCAGCGTAGGCGAGTTACTCGCAAGGGTGCGTGCGGTCCTGCGGCGACGGCCGCTATCCGAAGATGAGAACGCGGTGTTTGAGTTCGGCGACGTTCGCGTCGACCATGCGCAACGCCTGGTCACGCGCGCTCAACAACTGGTGCACCTGACTCCCATCGAATATCGCCTGCTGTCGCTGATGCTGATGAACGTCGGAAGGGTGATGACCCATCGCCAGTTACTGAAGGAAATTTGGGGACCATCGCACGTCGAAAGCAGCCACTATCTTCGCATTTACGTTGGCAATCTGCGGCAAAAGCTCGAGGCAGATCCCGCGCAACCGCGGCACATCCTGACCGAGACAGGCGTCGGTTATCGCTTCCAAGCTTGAAAATTTGCCCATTTAAAAACAAGGAATCGCGTGAACAACAAAGTCGATAAAGGTTCGATCGCTGCTCTATCTCTCGCCGCGCTGGGCGTGGTCTATGGCGACATCGGAACGAGCCCGCTCTACGCCATCAAGGAAGTCTTCGGCGGCAGTCACCATCCCGTTCCGATCACGCCCAACAATGTCTTGGGTATCCTCTCGCTGATCTTCTGGTCGTTGATTGTGGTGGTGTCGATCAAGTATGTCGTGCTCATTTTACGAGCGGATAACAAAGGCGAAGGCGGCATGATGGCGCTGATGGCGCTGGTGCTCACCAAGGCGAAACTGGACGCGCGCTCGAAAGCGACGGTGATCATAATGGGTCTGTTCGGCGCCGCGCTTTTTTATGGCGATGGCGCGATCACGCCTGCCATTTCCGTGCTCTCTGCTGTCGAGGGGCTCGAAGTCGCAACGCCGGCTTTCAAATCCTACGTCATTCCCATCACCATCGGCATTTTGGTCGCATTGTTTGCCGTGCAAAGACACGGTACCGCCGCCGTCGGCGTCGCATTCGGTCCCATTACCGCGCTCTGGTTTCTAACATTAGCTGTTCTCGGCATACTCCAAATCGCTCGCCACCCCGACATATTGCTCGCAATCTCGCCTAGCTACGCATTCACTTTTCTCGCAGCTCACCCAAGTCTTGGATTCTTTTCGCTAGGTGCGGTGTTTCTCGCCGTCACGGGCGCAGAGGCGCTTTACGCCGACATGGGACACTTCGGCAGGAAGCCTATCCGGTTGGCGTGGTTCGCTCTGGTGTTGCCATCGTTGTTGCTCAATTACTTTGGACAGGGTGCGTTACTGCTTAACAATCCGGCAGCGATCCAGCACCCGTTTTATCTCATGGCGCCGGGCTGGTTACTTTATCCGCTGGTGGTCCTGGCGACGGCCGCGACGGTGATCGCATCCCAAGCGGTGATCTCCGGTGTTTATTCCATGACCCAACAAGCAGTGCAACTCGGCTACGCTCCCCATATGACGATCCAACACACGTCGGCCAGCCAGATGGGGCAAATTTATATGCCTGGCGTTAACTGGGCGCTACTTGTAGTGGTGGTGGGTTTGGTGCTGACGTTCAAATCGTCGAGCAATCTTGCGGCAGCCTATGGCATCGCGGTCACAGGAACGATGGTCGTTACCACCAGCTTCGCTTTCCTGGTTGCGCGAAACGAGTGGCAGTGGAGCAAAGTCAAGGCGCTGGCGGTGTTCGCGCCGCTCCTTATTATCGACATCGCATTCTTCGCTGCGAACGCGGTAAAAATCCAGGACGGTGGCTGGTTTCCGCTGGTGTTCGGCGCTGCCATATTTACGCTACTGGCGACCTGGAAAAACGGCCGTGAACGTCTTAGCACCCGCCTTAATTCCGGTGCGTTGCCATTGCAAGATTTCATCGCCTCGCTCGCTGGGTCGGGCATCACCACTGTACCGGGTACGGCGATATTCATGACACCGGATCCCGATCATGTGCCAAACGCATTGCTACATAACTTAAAGCACAACAAAGTGCTGCACCAGGCGAATGCAATCGCGACCGTGGTCGTGTTATCGGTGCCGCGCGTTCCGGACACGCAACGCGTGTTGGTCGAGCGTTTGAGCGAGCAGTTCTACAGCATCAAAATTTTCTACGGATTCACCGAGCAGCCCGATGTGCCTGCGGCGTTGGAGTGGTGCACCGAACAAGGGTTGGAGCTTAATGCGATGCAGACCTCGTTCTTCCTCGGACGGGAAACGGTGGTGCCCAAAGTGGACGCAGGTATGGCGCAGTGGCGCGAAAAACTTTTCGTCACCATGTTTCGCAATGCCAGCACCGCCGCCAGCTACTTTAGATTACCGCCCAATCGCGTGGTCGAACTCGGCACGCAGGTTGTGCTGTAGTTTGCAGGGTGATTAATGCACTACGGTTGTGTGTAAGTAGTCGTAAGGTGGACAAACGGAGTAAGTTCGAATAACTTCTGGCCAGATCAGGCCGTCGAACTTCAATATCGTCGAAGGTGTCCATGCCGACATTGTCGTTTATTGTCGTGATTACAGCAATTGTCGTTTTCACGACAATGGACAACAACGCCGACGGTCAACTTGTCGTAAGTCTTGACCAGCCACCCCGCATGGACGTAATAGCTTATGTGTACTTTCGAGTCCGTTGAGAGTAAACCGGTGTGCGAATTCGAGAAATGTGTTCGGAGTCGATGTTCAAAAAAAGCGTGCGCACATTGCTGGGGGAAATCGCGACGCTTATTCACATCGACCACTCAAGCTTTGCGCCCGTAGTTCAGCAATCCCGTAGAGCCTTTGGGTGGATGTGCCCGTATCGCTTCCTCGTTTGGTTCGGTGCCCCAGCCCGGTCGATCCGGCAGGATCAAATGCCCATCGACAATTTCCGGGACGTGGCTAACGAGTTCGTGGTCCCAGGCGATGCGATCGATGTCCGTTTCCATGATACGCAGGTTCGGCACGGCGGCTGAGAAGTGCGCGTTCATCATCGTGCATAGATGACCATAGAAATTATGCGGCGCGACATTCACTTCGTGTGCTTCGGCACTTGCCGCGATTTTCATCGATTGCCAAACGCCATTCCACGGCGTGTCTATGATCGCAACGTCCATTGATTGCTCGCGGAAGTAGGGCAAGAACTCGCGCAGACCCAGCAACGTTTCGCATGAGCTGATGGGGTGTGGGCTTTGCTGACGGATGTAGCGCAGGGCTTCCGGGCTGTAGCTGTCGATTTCGACCCAGAACAAATCAAGATGCGCGATCGCGCGCAAGATCTTGAGATAGCCTTCGGTCTTCGCGTTAAAGTTGAGGTCAAGCAAAATATCCACGTCGCGCCCAGCGCCATCGCGCAACGCTTCGAGGTGCATCACCAGATTGGAAATAACTTCGCGTTCGACGTTGAGCGCCGGCGAAAATGGCACGCCGAAGCCCGGCCGCCAGCCGCGCACATTTTTCTTATCCGCGTCGTAGTTGAAGATATTGGTTTTCAGGGCGCCGAACCCTTTCTCGCGTACTTCGCGGCCGATTGCTTTGACGCCGTCCATATCCGAAATCGCCGGCGCGTAGTGTGTCGGGTGGTTGATTCTCCAAGTGGCGCAATGAGACCAATACACGCGAATGCGATCGCGAATCTTGCCGCCCAGCAACTCATACACCGGCACGCCCAGCCCCTTCGCCTTCGCATCGAGCAATGCGTTCTCGATGGCGCCCATGGCGAGCGCGACGATGCCGCCGGCCGCAGGGCGCGTGGCGCAATAAAGCTCGGCATAGATACGCTCGTGCTCGCTCACGTTCTGGCCGATAACGCGCGGCGCGAGCCGCTCGATGACGGCACCCACGCCAGGCGCGCCGAAGCCTTCGTCGAATTCGCTCCAACCGACGATGCCGCTGTCGGTGATGAGTTTGACATAGTGATAATTACGCCAACCCGCGTCGCAGGCCAGGGTTTCGATAGAGATGACTTTCACGAATTGCTCCTCGATTGTTTCGTAGGTCGTCCGACGAATTTCTGTTGGTCGAGATGAGTTTAACGCACGCCTCCAAACTGCTCGTTACTGCGGGCGGTGCGCCCTGCGGGGGAGGGTGGGCGCTGTTGATACAAACACCGTCATTTATTTGTAAGGGATTCAATAGTCGTCAGCGGTCGCTGTGTGTTGTTACACGCTCAATTGGCTGGCGATGCTTGCCTGCGCGCCGAGATCGCTTACTTCACCGCGATCGGCAATCTCGCCGAGCTTTAAAATCGCGTAGCGGTCGGCCACCGCGAGTGCGAATTTGACGTGTTGTTCGATGAGCAAGATAGCCGTGTTCGACTGCTCCCGCTCGGCCTTGAATACGCCGGCGAGCCGTTCGATGACCGAAGGTTGTAGTCCTTCGGTGATTTCGTCCACCAGCATAAGCTTAGGCTTGATCATAAGCGCACGCGCCACCAGCAACATCTTTTGTTCGCCGCCCGACAATGTGCCGGCGCGCTGCTTTAACCGTTGTGGCACGAAAGGAAAATAGGCGGCGATACGTTCCAGGCCCGGCTTCATCAGCGCATCGTTCGTCAATGCGAGACGCAGATTCTCTTCGACCGTTAAATCTTGAAACAGCGTCTGCTCTTGCGGCGTGTAGGCGATCGAGTGGCGTGCAATACGATGGGGCTGGGCGCCGGTGATATCCTCGCCGAAGCATTTTATTTTTCCTGCAAGCACGGGCAAAAATCCCATTACGGTTTTAAGCAATGTGCTTTTACCCATGCCGTTTTTGCCGAGCAAGGCGAAAATTTCACCGGGCCGAATATCGAGTTCCACATCGCGCACTACGACTGCTTCGCCGTAGCCGCTGCGCACACCGGTGAGTTCTAGCGCGTATGCCGTCATGCGGGGGCGCCGTCCATGGTGCCGCCACCCGAATAAATGGTTCGCACCAGTTCCGATTCGACGACTTCCGCCACCGTTCCGTCGAGCACGATCTTGCCTTGGTGCAGCACGATGACCCGCGAACTGATCTCGCGCACGAAATCCAAATCGTGCTCGACCAGCAAAATGCAAAGCTTATCCTTGCCCGCTAATTCGACCAGGACTTGGCCGATCAGTGTGCGTTCCGGCTTAGTGAGGCCCGCGGTAGGCTCGTCGAGCAACACCACGCTGGGTTCGAGCGCCAGCACCATGGCCAGTTCCAGTGCTTGCTTTTGCCCATGGGAGAGATGCCGAACCTCAACGCTTAGTTGCTGATCGAGCCCGGTGGCGCGCATAACGTTGAGCGCGCCTTCCGGCACATCGAGCGTCGCGGCGCGAGACCACAGCGAAGGTTTTTCCAGGCGCGTGCGCGCGATGCGCAGCGACTCCGCCACCGTTAGCGCATCGAAGGTATTGGCGTTCTGAAATTTTCTGCCGACCCCGAACGCCACGCACTCGTAGGGCGGCCGCCGCGCGATGTCGTGATCGTTGATCAAAATTTTGCCGCCGGAACGTTCACCGCCATCGCCGATGCAGCGCATCAAGGTTGTTTTGCCCGCGCCGTTCGGTCCGACCAGGCTTAGCAACTCACCGTGCGTTGCGCTGAAGTTGATACCTTCCAAGACTTGCAAGCTACCGAAGTGTTTGCGTACCTGTTCGACTGCGATCGCGCTTGCGCCGGAGCTCGCCAGCCCTGCCAATGGCGCTGGGGTCGCGGGCCGCAAGATCGCGGTCTGGCTCGAACCCGTTGCGTCGGCTTTACGACGCCGGAAGATGCGTAGGATGAGGGGCGCGATGCCGCGCGGCAGTGCGACGATCACCACCACGAAGGCAAGACCGATAACGAGTTTCCAGACGTACGGCAGATTGCCGCTCAGGTAAGCGGTGCTGGTATCGATCAGCAAGGTGCCGATGACGGGGCCGATGAGCGTGCCGCGCCCGCCCAGCGCGACGAAGATGACTAATTCTGTGCCGAACACGAAACCGGTGTATTCCGGTGCGACCACCATTTGCACGCAAGCGAAGGCGTAGCCGGCGATTGCCGCGATCACCGCGCAGGCGACCAGCAACCGTATCTTGATGCGCGAGACGTTGATGCCGAGATACTCGCAGCGCGCTTCGTTCTCGCGGATCGCCACCAGCACGCGGCCGGCGTCGCTGCGCACGAACATCCACGCTCCTGCGGTGACTGCGATCAAGAATGCGCCGGCGATCCAGAACCAGGCTTGCAGCGAAACATCGAAACTCTCGAAACCGGATAAGCCGCTGCTCGAGCCGGTGAAAGTGCCGCCGGAATAGAGAATTTGCGCGACGATAATAGGCAAGGCCAGCGATACCACGGAGGCATACAAGGGCGAGGCGCCGTGATAAAACGACAGCCAACCGACGAGAATGGCGACTAGGATTGCAACGACGATGCCCGCGCCGAGCGCCAGCGCTGCGTAGGCCGGACTGAAACCCATGTGAGTGAAAATGAGTCCGGCTGCATACGCGCCGATGCCGAAGAACGCCGATTGACCGAAAGTGAGTATGCCGGTGTAGCCCCAGAGGATGTCCACCGTGAGCGCGACCGCGGCATATAAAAATCCGCGGATCAAATTATTCACCAGAAAATCGGACAGCAAATAGGGGCCGATTGCGATCAGAACCAGCGCTGCTGCAACGCAGATCAGCACCCAACGCGCATCCGAGCGCGGCCGCATCGTCGCCTGCGATTTTGTTACGAGAGGATCCGCTGCCGGCACGCTATTCACGCGCGAATCCTTGCGGACGCAGGCGCAAAATTAACGCCGCGAGTACAACGATGGTAAGCCCGCCCAACACCGGATTGCCGTAAGTGCTCACCAGCACTTGCGCGCCGCCTAGCACCAGGCAAGCGACGGCGAGGCTTGCGAGCGACATGCCCGACACCAGCACCAACATGAACGCGCTCACCAGCCAAGGCACGCCGAGATTAGGATCGACGCTGGAAAGGGGCGTGATCAGTGCGCCGGCGAGGCTCGCCAATCCCGCACCGAGGGAAAATGTGATGAATCGTACCAACCCGCTGTTGATGCCCAACCCTCGCGCGAGGTTTTCATTCATGATCACCGCGCGGGTTTGCAAGCCCAGCCGCGTGCCGTTCAACACTGCCGTGAGCGCCAATGCCAACGCGACGGCAGCCACCACCAGGATCAGCCGATATTGCGAATAGGACGCGCCTAAAAAATCCACCGCGCCGGAGATCGGGCTTTGCACGAACTGGACTTCGCGCCCAAAACCGAGGGTGATGAGCTGGCCGATAATGATGCCCAATCCCCAGGTGGCCAGTATGGCGTCCAGCGGCCGCGAATAAAGTGGTCGCATAATCAGCCGCTCGACGATCATGCCGCAAATGAATCCGATCACGAATGCGAACGCGATCGACCACCAGGGATTCAAGCCGAGCCGCGTCACCAGCAGCGCCGAATAACCGCCGACAGTGAGAAAACCACCGTGGGCGAAATTGATGATCTTCATCACGCCGAATACGATCAGCAAGCCCGCCGACACCGAGAATAGGATCGCGGCGGTGGTGACGATGTCTAGGAGTTGAGCGGTCACGTTTTATATTCCCTCCCTCTTCAAGGGGAGGGTTAGGGTGGGGATGGGTCTCCGACATCTTGCCTGACCCATCCCCATCCCAACCTTCCCCTTGAAGGGGAAGGAGTATGTTTAGTATGTTATTTCAAATTCGGGCACTGCTCGCCCGGATCGACATCTTTGAAAGTCTCGAGCAGTTTCACATTGCCATCGGCTTGCACTTGGCCGAGATAAATGGTGAGCGGCGCGTGACGCTGTTTGTTCATTTGTATCTTGCCGCGCGGGCCGTCGACCGCCACTTCCGCCAGCGCTTTGATAACAGCGTCGGCATCGGTGCTTCCGGCTTTTTCGACCGCAGCCTTGTAAGCGTAAACGCCTTCATATTGTGGTACGGACAGATCGTTCGGCGTTTTTAGATTCGAACCGAATTTCTTTCGCATGGCCGCCATGAATGTCTTGTTGGCGGGCGTGTCGATGTTGGTGAGATAGGAACCGGAAATGTAAATGCCGTCGGCATCCGCGCCCATGCTCTTGGCCGTGCCTTCGTCTACCGCGAGATTGCCGTACGGAATCTTGATGCCTGCGGCGCGTAATTGTTTGGTCAGCGTCACGTTCGGTGCGCCGCCCGCGGTCGAGGTGATGACCGCATCGGGATTGGCGGCCTTCAATTTGGAAATGATCGGCGTCCAATCGGTGCCGTCCATGGGCAAATACTCTTCGCCTAAAATTTTGCCGCCCTTGCTCTCGGCGTACTTGCGCGTGAACCCGAGCATGCCGCGGCCATAGGCGTAGTCGCTGCCGATCAGGAAATAGGTTTTCGAGTTGTACTTCTTAATGAAGTAGTCGACCACCGGAGCGACTTGCTGATCCGGCACCCAAGCGTTGACATAGAGGTATTTATTGCAGGAGCGTCCTTCGTAAAACGAAGTGTAGATGAACGGTTTCTTCGCACGAGACACGATGGGCAAACCCGCATTTCGCGCCGCGCTGGTTTCCATGGTGATGATGACGTCGACTTTCTTTTGGAATAGCAGCGAATCGAACGCCTTCTGCGCACCCGCGGCGCCACTGCCGTCGTCGGCGACCTCTAACGCAACTTTCTTACCGAGTATGCCGCCTTTGGCGTTGATCTCTTCAACCGCCAACTCCGCCGATTGCACCACCGAAGGCGCGACGACGCTGTTCGCGCCGCTTAAGCCCACCGGAATGCCGATCTTGATAACGTCTTGCGCGTGAGCGCTGGCTGCGCACAAAAGCATCGCCGCACATAGCGTTCGCGCCAGAGCGGCTGGACGATCTGTATTTATCGCTTTCATTAACATTTCCCCTCTTACTGAATTGGTAGTTAGAAATTCGCCGCGCGCTCCGAAACCTCGCTCGACACGACTCGTTGGATCAATGCAAGGACCGTACCATTCGAGTTAATTGCGCACTCGTCGGCTAAGTTTTTCTTTGTTAGGGGATTTTCACTGTTGAAATCGAAGCTCGACTCTCGGTCGCTGGACACTTTGTCGCCCGATTTTGGTGCGGTTCCGCGCTAATCCAGTGCGAAGTATATGCTCCATCATCGCTATCGGATACGGAGCAACATTTTTTGATCGCCACGCCACGAGCCTTATCCCGCTTGGCTCTCAGACCATGCAATGCCAGGAGGCAAGCTGGATAAGGCTCGTGGCGTGGCCTACTTGTCGCCGTGTATAACCATCCAAATGTTGAGAACCACTTCTCGAACGCCCATTGCCAAAACGCTGCATAATGAAGACTGATAAACGCGATCTAATCGCGGCTAAATAACAGGGTGTTCCATGTCTAAAACAATTCGCATACTTGCTACATTCTTGATCGCGTTAGCCAGTTTGGTTTCGTCAACAGCCTGGGGCGCTAAGCTCGAAGGCGATTATTCAGGAACAGGTAACAGCTTCTTCGAAAAACTGAGCTTCCGGCCCGATGGCAAGGTGCGCGTGACCTTCATGGGCATGACCAAGGTCGGCACGTTCGAAGTCGACGGCAAGGAAGTGTTGTTCACGGTCGGCAACGAGACCAACGTTTTCACGCTGAGCGAACAAGGCTGCGTGGTCGGCGGCGGTTTTCTCGGCAAGTACTGCAAGGGAGGCGCGAAGGGCGAAGGCGATCAAGCTGCCAAAGATCCCAGCGTCGCCAAAAAGGGTAACACGAAGGGTGTAGACGAGAACACCAAGCTCTCGGGCAAGTATGCGGCAGGAAATGCCGACTTCACGATCGCGCTCGCTTTCAAGCCAGATCAGCAGGTAAGGATATCGGTATCGGGAAAGAAGGCGAAGAGTGACTCGAAGAACGGCGCGTACAAGGTCGCAGGCGACCGCGTAACGGTCAGCGTCCCCGACGGCAGTCCGCCACTATTGCTCATTCGCAGAGGCAATACGCTGGAAGACGCGCCACCCGGGGAAAGCGTGAAGTTGAAGTTCGTGAAGCAGTAATGTCCGCTCTTAAGCTGACTATCGCCAGCTAACAGTATCGGCGGTGCCGATATGTACTCGGGCCGTGAACTGAGAATGTTCCTACCGCTCCATCGATATGGCGTCCTGAGCAACGCGAAGGATCTGCTTTAAGGTGGGAAAAGCAGATCCTTCACTTCGTTCAAGATGACAAATTAGAGTCCGCAATCCTGGGAGGTTTATGGAATACAATATCAAACAGTCGCGTGTAGAGCGTGCCGTTAATTCAAACTTACGGGAGCAGTTTGCTCGTCGAGTCGCTTGACGGCCTCGGCGGCCAATTCACCGAGGCCGAGCCCGCCGGCACTGAGGTAGCTCACGATTTGTTTGCGCATGCGCGGATCCCAGAATCGCTTGATGTGATTCAGAATACCTTCCACCGCAATATTCCGGTCCGTCTCGGCGCGGAAGAACGCTTCGATTTGATTCGCCATTTTGACTAGATGGTCGATGTTGCTCATGCCACAAGTGCCTCGTTTTGTAGCGCCAGCCGTTGCGGATTTGTGTAAACGGTATGTCGATTATCCCGCGCGAACGCAACCAATGTGACGCCGGTTTCCTGAGCCAACCGAATCGCGAGGCCGGTCGGCGCCGAGATCGCCGCAACCAACTCGATCCCTACCGTCGCGGCCTTCTGTACCATTTCGTAACTCGCGCGGCTGGTTAACAACAGCCAGCCTTGTTTGAACGACAGTCCGCGCGCGAGCAAGGCACCGATCAACTTATCTAGGGCGTTATGGCGACCGACGTCTTCCCGCAGCAATTGAATGTCGCCGTTCACATCGACCCATGCTGCTGCGTGCACCGCACCCGTGATGGCATTGAGCGGCTGACGTTCGTCGAGCGACTTGACGGCGCGCTGTAATGCTGCGTGTGAGACGATCATCTGATCGGAAACAGAATGGGGATGACGAATCGCTTGCGCCAGGGTTTTCGCACCGCACAGGCCACATCCGGTGCGCCCAGTGAGATTGCGTTGCTGTTGCTCGAGCTCGGCAAACCGCGCTGCGACGATCTCAAGATGTATCTCCATGCCTTCCGGGTGCCGGTGCGTGCTGAGTTCGAGTATTTCGCTCGACGAAGCAACGATACCCTCGCTTACACTAAACCCGACCGCGAAATCCGCGAGATCTTGCGGCGTAGCCATCATCACCACGAACGGCAAGCCGTTGTACTTGAGTGCGATCGGCGTCTCCTCGGCGATCGAGTCGCTGACGCGCTTCACACCATCGGCACTCCAGCAATCGCCGGCAAATGTCCGCTGGGCATCGAGCCCTGCATAAGCGACTTTAGGCATCAGCTTAAGCCCGAACCGCCGCGCGTTGTTTGAGCAGATCAAGTTGCTGTTCCGAGAACTTGCGATAGTTGCGCTGCCATTCCGAGGGTTGCGATACCCGCGTCACCTGCACGGCGGTAACTTTATATTCCGGACAATTGGTCGCCCAATCGGAGTTGTCGGTGGTGATCACATTCGCGCCGGACTCGGGGAAATGAAACGTCGTGTAGACCACGCCCGGCTGCACTCGCGCCGTGATTTGCGCGCGCAACACCGTTTCTCCGGCACGGCTGGAAATGCCGACCCAGTCGTTGTCTTTGATACCGCGCTCTTCCGCGTCGTGTGGATGAATCTCGATGCGGTCTTCTTTGTGCCAAACGTTATTCGCCGTGCGGCGCGTCTGTGCGCCGACGTTGTACTGCGACAGAATCCGCCCAGTGGTCATCAGCAACGGATATTTGCGGGTGACCTTTTCGTCAGTAGGTACATATTCGGTGACGACGAACTTGCCCTTGCCACGCACGAACTCATCGATATGCATCGTAGGCGTGCCTTCTGGATGCATGTCGTTACACGGCCATTGTATGCTGCCGAGTTTATCGAGTTTCGCGTAGGAAACGCCGGTGAAGGTCGGCGTTAGCCGCGCAATCTCATCCATGATTTCCGACGGATGCCTGTAGTTCATCGGATAACCCATGGCGTTGGATAGCGCTACCGTCACTTCCCAGTCTTCCTTGCCGGCCAACGCCGGCATCACTTTTCGCACCGGCGAAATACGGCGTTCAGCATTGGTGAAGGTTCCATTTTTTTCCAGGAACGACGAACCGGGCAAAAACACGTGGGCGAACTTGGCGGTTTCGTTGAGGAACAAATCCTGCACCACCAGGCATTCCAGATTTTCCATCGCCGCCATCACGTGCTGAGTATTGGGATCCGACTGCACGATGTCTTCGCCCTGCACGTATAGCCCTTTGAAGCTGCCATCGAGCGCGGCTTCGAACATGTTGGGAATGCGCAGCCCCGGTTCATCGAGCAACTTCACCTGCCACTCATCCTCGAATAGTGCGCGAGTCGTGGCATCGGAGATGTGGCGATAGCCCGGCAACTCGTGCGGGAACGAGCCCATGTCGCACGAGCCTTGCACGTTGTTCTGGCCGCGCAACGGATTGACGCCGACACCCTCGCGGCCGATGTTGCCGGTGGCCATGGCGAGATTAGCGATACCCATGACCATGGTTGACCCCTGGCTGTGCTCGGTTACGCCGAGGCCGTAGTAGATCGCGGCGTTGCCGCCGGTGGCGTACAGCCGCGCTGCGCCGCGGATGTGTGCGGCCGGCACGCCGGTAACGAGTTCCGAGGCTTCCGGCGAGTTATATTCGCGGGCGACAAATTCCTTCCACTTGTTGAACGCCGGCAATTCACAGCGGGATTCGATAAATGCTTCATTCAACAATCCCTCCGTCACGACCACATGCGCGAGCGCATTGATCACGGCGACGTTAGTGCCCGGGCGTAACTGCAAGTGGTAATCCGCTTGTACATGGGGTGTGCGCACCATATCGATAGTGCGTGGATCGACGATGATGAGCTTAGCGCCTTCACGCAAGCGCTTCTTCATCTGCGAAGCAAACACCGGATGGCCGTCGGTCGGATTGGCGCCGATGACGACGATGACATCGGATTTCAACACCGAATCAAAATTCTGTGTGCCAGCCGATTCACCGAGCGTGGTCTTGAGTCCATAGCCGGTCGGCGAGTGGCAAACGCGCGCACAAGTATCGACGTTGTTGTTACCGAACACCGCGCGCACGAATTTTTGCACCAAATAGGTTTCTTCGTTGGTACAGCGCGACGAGGTGATGCCGCCGACTGCTTCCTTGCCGTGTTTGGCTTGAATATCTTTGAACTTGGCGGCGGCGTAGTTGATCGCTTCATCCCATGATACTTCGCGCCAGGGATCGGAAATATTGTCGCGTATCATCGGTTCTTGATACGATCGGCGTGAGTGGCGTAGCCCCAGGCGAAACGGCCTTTCACGCAGGAGTGGCCGTGATTCGCGTGGCCGTCTTTATTCGGCACCATGCGCACTACGCGGTTGCCCTGCATTTCCGCGCGGAAGGAACAACCGACGCCGCAATAGGCGCAGGTGGTGATGGTGCTGTGATCCGGCTGCCCCATGTCGACAATGGATTTTTCCATCAAGGTCGCGGTCGGACACGCCTGCACGCACGCACCGCACGACACGCATTCGGAATCGAGAAAGGTCTCTTGCATGCCAGCCACGACCCTTGATTCGAAGCCACGCGCACCGATGGTTAATGCAAATGTGCCCTGGGTTTCCTCGCAGGCGCGCACGCAGCGGCTGCAAACGATGCACTTGCTCGGATCGTAAGTGAAGTAGGGATTCGATTCGTCCTTCGCTTCTTTGATGTGATTCTCGCCCTCGTAGCCATAGCGCACTTCGCGCAAACCCACCGCCCCCGCCATATTCTGCAATTCGCAATTGCCGTTGGCGGAGCAGGTCAAACAATCGAGCGGATGATCCGAGATGTAAAGCTCCATCACGCCGCGGCGTATGTCGGCGAGCTTAGTCGATTGCGTCTGCACCACCATGCCCTCTTCGCACATGCGTGGTGCAAGAAGCGGGATACCCTTTGCGGCCTTCGATTTCGACCAAACACAGGCGGCAGGAGCCGAACGCTTCGATGCTGTCGGTGGCGCACAGTTTCGGCACGTTCACACCGGCGCCGGCCGCCGCGCGCATCAGCGACGTGCCGGCGGGAACGGTGACGGTCATGCCGTCGATTTGCAACGTTGACGGATGTTGCCGAGTTACTTGCCGGGGTGCCGAGATCGATGTCGAATTTGGACAGCATGTTACGTCTCCTGAATAACTGTATTGTTATGCCGCGATACTCTGCTTTTCGATGCCAAAATCTTCCGGGAAATGGTTCAGCGCGCTCAATACCGGAAATGGCGCCATGCCGCCTAACGCGCAGAGCGAGCCGTTTAACATCGTGTCGCACAGATCGCGTAACAGTTGAATATTGGCGGCGCGATTTTGATTTGCCATGATTTTCTCGACCACTTCCACGCCGCGGGTCGAGCCGATGCGGCAAGGCGTGCATTTACCGCAGGATTCGATGGCGCAGAACTCCATCGCGTAGCGCGCCATTTTCGCCATGTCCACCGTGTCGTCGAACGCGACGATGCCGCCGTGGCCGATCATCGCCGATACGCCGGCGTAGGCTTCATAGTCCAACGGAATATCGAACTGCGATTCCGGCAAATACGCGCCGAGCGGCCCGCCGACTTGCACGGCGCGTATCGGACGGCCGGTGGCCGAGCCGCCGCCGTAGTCGTACAACAGTTCGCGCAAGGTCAAGCCGAACGCCTTTTCCACCAACCCGCCGTGCTTGATATTGCCCGCCAATTGAAACGGCAAGGTGCCGCGCGAGCGGCCCATGCCGAAGTCCTTGTAGTAGTCCGCGCCTTTGTCGAGGATGATGGGCACCGACGCAAACGAGATCACGTTGTTGATCACGGTCGGTTTGCCGAACAATCCTTGGATGGCGGGAATCGGCGGTTTGTAACGCACGATGCCGCGCTTGCCTTCGAGGCTTTCCAGCATCGCGGTTTCTTCGCCGCAAATGTAGGCGCCGGCGCCGAGGCGCACTTCCAAGTGAAACGCTTTGCCGCTGCCGAGTAGGTTATCGCCGAGGTAGCCTTTTTCATTCGCCACGGCGATCGCTTCGTTCAGCACGCGAAAAGCGTACGGATATTCGGAGCGTAGATAGATATAGCCTTTCGTGGCGCCCGTGGCGATGCCGGCGATGGTCATGCCTTCGATCAATACAAAAGGGTCGTCCTCCATGATCATGCGATCGGAAAAAGTGCCGGAATCGCCCTCGTCGGCGTTGCACACGACGTATTTCTGCTTGCGCTTGCGTGTTAAGGACGGTTTTCCATTTGATGCCGGTCGGAAACGCCGCGCCGCCGCGGCCGCGTAAGCCGGAATTCGTGACCGTCTCGACGATCGCCGCGCCGTTCATCGCCAGCGCACGATTCAATCCGCGATAACCGTCGTGGGCGAGGTAGTCGTCGAGCGATAATGGATCGGTAATGCCGACCCGCGCGAAGGTCAGCCGCTCTTGCTTTTTGAGATACGGAATCTCATTGGTAAGCCCAAGGCTAAATGGATGTGAACCGCCTTGCAAAAAATTCGCAGCAAACAAGCTCGCCACATCGCCAGGCGCGATCGGACCGTACGCGACACGGCCATTTGGCGTCGTCACCTCGATCATCGGCTCCAACCAAAACAGCCCGCGCGAACCATTGCGAACGATGGTAATGTCTTGCGCGAGCCGCGCTGCCTCGGTCACCAAGCTGGCGGCGACTTGGTCAGCGCCGACGGATAGCGCCGCAGAATCGCGCGGTACATAGACGGTAGTGGTCATAACGATTCCGTGACTTCCCGCGCGAGTTGCTCGAAGCGCTCCGGCGTTACCCTTCCGTACAAGGCGCCGTTGATCATGATGGCGGGCGACAGAGCGCAATTCCCCAGACAGTAAGTCGGTTCCAGTGTGAACTCCCCTTTATTATCGGTGCCGTGGAGATCGATGCCTAGAGCCGACTTCACGTGCGCCGTAAGGCGTTCCGCCCCCATCGCTTGGCAAGCTTCCGCCTGGCAGACCTTGACGACATGCTTGCCGGGTTTTTGATCGCGAAAGTCGTGATAGAAACTCACCACGCCGTGAACCTCGGCCCGAGACAGATTCAACTCTTTCGCAATGATCGGTACGACGTTCGGCGGAACAAAGCCGAACTCTCCCTGTACGCGATGCAGAATCGGCAGCAGTGCGCCTGCCTGACGCAGTAAGTCCGCGCAGAGCGTCCTCAAGTCTTCAGCGGAAAAATGATCATTCGTGGTCATAAAATCAGCTATTTAATATGAAACTAATTGCATATAAGAACGGCTGTTCATCGGCCGGCGTAAGCTAGCACTCGTAATCCACGGATCGCAATATGATAATATTTGCATAATGTATAAGATCCGAATCAAGCCGCAATGGGTACTTCAACAACCCGACCAGTCGCAGCAGGCCTTACCGAATTTACTGGAGTTATGTGCGGCAATCGACGACCTGGGAAATCTCGCCGCCGCATGTCGCCGCGTTGGGGTGTCCTACCGCCATGGCTGGGGGTTGATGCGCGAGGCATCGCGATTGTTCCAGTCACCGGTTGCGGAGTTACAACCAGGACGCGGCGCTAAGCTCACGGCTTTAGGCGAAAAACTGCTGTGGGCGGACAAACGCATCAGCGCGCAGGCTTTCGCCTATCCTGGACACCTTGGCATCAGAATTGGAAGTCGAGCTTGAACGGGTACTTTCCCATACCACTGGCATTTTGCGCATGCATGCGAGCCATGGTTTCGCGGTCGAAGCCCTGCGCGAGGTGCTGGTCGAGCAGGCGATCCCGGTGGAGCTCAAGTATGTCGGCAGCCAGGAAGCGCTCGCCTCGCTGGCGCAAAACGAATGCGACTTGGCGGGGTTCCATTTACCCACGGGCGAGCTGGAAAAAGTGGCGCTCAAGCAGTATTCGACTTGGCTCGGCGCGCCCGGATTGATGCTGGTGAATTTGGCGATTCGTCAGCAAGGCTTGATGGTGCCGCCCAACAATCCAAAACGTTTGGTTTTGCTCAGCGATCTTGCGCGTAAAGACGTACGCTTCATCAATCGACAACCGGGATCGGGCACTCGCCTGTTGCTCGATTTATTGCTCAGGCGCGACGGCATAGACAGCCATGCCATCCATGGTTACGAAGTGAGCGAGTATACCCATGCCGCGATCGCCGCCCATGTCGCCAGCGGCATGGCGGACGTGGGTTTTGGCATCGAAACGGGCGCGCGGCGTTTTGGCTTGGATTTCATTCCCATCGCCAAGGAACGCTATTTTTTGGCTTGTAGCGCCGAGCGAATGAAAATGAAATCCATCGAGCAAGTATTGGCGATCATGCAAAGTCGCGCGTTCGCGATCCGAGTCGATCAGTTACCGGGCTATGACGCAAAGGATTGCGGAAAAGTCATGACGGTCGATGAGGCGTTTAGCTCGCGAGCGCTGCAACAAAAATCGAAGGCCACGGGACGCCCGGCACGTAAACGTTCGCTTCAACAATAGCCGCGGTTAAATCCCTTCTAACTTCTCTTGAGCAACGGGAGCAATACACCATCGCCAGGAGCCGCATCCAGCTTGGCTCGTGGCAATGCCTGGCCGGAGAGGCAAGCTGGATATGGCTCCTGGCAGGTTAATCGCTTATTAGT
>CAVQPB010000018.1:0-11332 GCA_963714525.1 uncultured Pseudomonadota bacterium | reverse complement strand
ATAATGAAACTCCTTCTAAAAATGTGTCGTTTTCATAACTACCCTTACGCTTGCGCAATTGACGTTATATCGGCCGCGAAGCATCGCGGTCGCAGCCTCGCGCACTAAATTCGGCGTGGAGTTTGGCGAGCTTCTTGTCAGCTTGCGCGACCGCTGACTTGCTGTTGGCATAGCGAGCCGCGACTACGAAAGGGACAATGGTCTTCCAGGCATCCTTTTGTTTCTCGAGCACCGTGCGCCTTGTCTCTTCGGTTTTGGCGATCTCGGCGCTGAGCTGGCTGCAATTGGGCGCTGTTATGGAAGATTGCTTGGTGGCAGCCGTGGGCGTGCTTGCGCAACCGGTCGCGAGAACAGTAATGGTGAGCAGCGATGACAGTATCGGGCCAAGCCGCAGTGCATGATTGTTCACTCTCGCAAGTCCACGTTGATCGAGTTGATTGCCTAGCGTTAAGCTGGTGGCGCTAGCTCCAACGATAAGAATTTCGGTATTCATAGTTACACTCCTTTTTATGGTGCTTCGTTCCAAGGCTTGCAAACAACTGTGACAGTAGTTGTCGATCTGGATGAAAGTGTAAGCATCGCTGACTCAGAAGTCGTCACGAAAAGGTCGATATTCGGTCGGACTTCAACCGCAGTGACCATCACGGCTGCGTGGCGAACTGGAAAACGATTTGCATCAAGTCGACGCGTACGGCTTCGGATGTGTATGTTCCGTGGGCCGATGAAGGCACTGCGCCTGGGGTAAACGCGGCGCGATTCTGGCCACAGCAATCGATACCATAGTAGTAGCCAGACGTTCCGCGCCTACCTTTGCCCCAACTACTTGGTATGGCCATGCACGAGTTGAGATTCGAATCTGACGTTGCTCCGTCACGATCGCCACAAGCGATCCGCCAGCTTTCGGGCTGTGTTGGCGTGATGAGCGAAGCGTCTTGGGTGTGATGGCCAGCGGGCTCGGGAAGGATGTTGCGCGAGGAAAGCCCTGCGCATGCGGTGAGCGCCATGGTGCATACCAGGATAGCCACACGCGTGGGGCGAAATTGCTTAAATCGTTTCATCGAAATATCTCCTAACTATTGAGGTGGGTGAGTGATGTTTTAACGCCGGTGGGCCCGAGGCAAACAGTGTTACCGCGAAAGATCGATTGATACATCGTTTTCATCGCAATTCCTCACATTGTTTATCGCTCGATGTCATGTCTTCCGCCAAATAAGCGAACAGTTCGTCTACGTTGTTGAAGTCAAAATGGCGGCCTGAGGTCATGTTCTCTAACCGCCCTGCCATCTGCTCGCGGCGCGGGATCGCATCGCGGTGCAGCTTGAGCACGTAGCTGCGCGTGCTCGGATAGTTCGATCGTGAATTGAGAGTCATGGCGAGGGTCCGCTAAGTTGACGACGTAGGCGTAAGCGTAAAGGCCGGCGTCGCGGAAGTCGTCAGCAAACGGTCGGAATGCGGTCGGGATGTATCGGCCGATGGCGCCGGCCGCTTGGCGCCATACCAGCTCGCGTATAGCGCCGGTAGGAAAAGCAAGGTCAGCAACGTCGCCACGAACAGCCCACCCATGATCGCCCAAGCCATCGGGCCCCAGAAGGTGGAACGTGTCAGAGGAATCATCGCTAAAATGGCCGCCAGCGCCGTCAACATAATGGGCCGAAACCGCCGCACCGCCGATTCGACGATCGCGTTCCACAACGGCACCCCGCGTTCCAAATCATGATCGACCTGAACGACCAGAATGACCGAGTTGCGTATGATCATGCCGAACAGCGCGATCACGCCTAGCATGGCGACGAATCCGAACGGGATGCGAAAGGTCGCCAGAATTGCCGCTACACCGATCAAACCCAACGGCGCGGTCAGCAGCACCAATGCCATTTTCTTGATGTCCTGAAGCTGTATCATCAAAAGCAGCAACACAACGACCAACAGCAAAGGCATCACCGCGAAAATGGAACGCTGCGCGGTAGTGCTCGATTCCTGTGAGCCGCCGATCTCGATGGTGTAGCCGATCGGTAAGGTTTGCGCCAGCGCTTCGATCTTCGGCCGCACCACCGCGGTTACGTCGGGCGCTTCGGCGCCCACCACGTCGGCACGCACGATGATGGTCGGCACGCGATTACGCCGCCACATCACGCTCTCCTCGCTTTGCAAGCTCAGCCGGGCGATCTGCGAGACGGCTACGAACTTGCCGCTCGGCAAATACACTTTGGCGTCTTTCAAATTGTTCAGGTCGGTTCGTTCGGCATCGATCAGACGCGCGACGACATCTATGTCTTTATCGCGTTCTCGGTACTGCGTGATGGCCAGGCCGGAAAGCGAAGTTTGTAGCGCGTCGGCCAATTCTTTCGAGGTCGCGCCCAGTGCCCGGGCCTTGTCTTGATCGATATCGAGCACCAGGGTCTTGGAGCGTTCTCCCGAATCCATGTTCACCCGGCGAATGTGCGAATCTCCGCGCAAGATGTCCGCCACTTGCTCGGCGATGGGCTGCAATTTGCTCGGCTGCGGGCCGGATACACGAAACTGAATTGGGTAGCCGACCGGCGGACCGTTCTCCAGCCGATTGACCCGGCCGCGCGCCGATGGAAAGTCATTTGCAAACCACTGTTCAAGTCGTTCCAGAACCCGTTCGCGCGCGTGTTCATCACGCGTCATAACCATCAACTGGCCGAGGTGGACGTTGAACGTCTGAACATCTAACGGCAGATAAAAGCGCGGGCTTCCGCCGCCCACATAGCTGGTTACGGCGGTGACGTCGGTATCCTTGCTGAGACGCTGCTCCATGGCTTTTACCTGACGCTCGGTGGAGGTGAAGGTCGCGGGTTCCGGCAGCCACATGTCGACCATGAGCTCCGGCCGATTGGAAGCCGGAAAGAATTGTTGAGGGACAGTCTGAAACGCCGCGATGGCGGCCACGAACAGCGCCACCGTGATCAGTATCACGGTCTTACGGTACGCCAGACACCATTCCACCACGCGCCGGAAAGCGCGATAGAAGCCGCGTTGATAAACCTGATCCTCATCGATCTCGCCATCGTGATGCTGCGGCAGCAACTTATAACCGAGATAAGGGGTGAACAGCACCGCGACAATCCAACTAAAAATCAAGGCAATGCCCACGACTTGAAATATCGAAAAGGTATATTCGCCCGCGTTCGACTTAGCCAAGCCCACCGGCATGAAGCCCGCCGCGGTAATCAATGTTCCCGTCAACATCGGAAAGGCGGTTGCGGTATAGGCGTAGGTAGCAGCACGCATGCGATCCCAGCCTTGTTCCAGCTTCAATGCCATCATCTCCACCGCGATGATGGCATCGTCGACGAGTAGCCCCAGCGCGATGATCAATGCGCCGAGCGAGATGCGCTGCAGCTCGATGCCCAGTAAATACATCGCCAAGAAGGTACTTGCCAGCACTAAGGGAATCGACAGCGCCACGACGATCCCAGTACGGAATCCGAGCGATAGAAAACTAACCGCGAGTACGATCGCTACCGCTTCGAACAGGCTATGGGTGAATTCGCCGACCGAGCTTTTCACCACAGCAGGCTGATCCGACACGGCGTGAACCTCGACGCCCATCGGCAGACCGGCCTGAAGGCGGGACACCGTCGCGGACAACTGCTCGCCGAGCCGAATGACATCACCGCCTTTGCGCATGCTGACCGCAAGGCCGATCGCCTCATTACCGTTGTGGCGCATCTTGTAGTTAGGTGGATCGACCACGCCGCGCGTCACCTCGGCGATGTCGCCGAGCCGGAAAGTTCGATCACCGGCGCGTATGCCGATGTTGCTGATACTCTGCACGGAATCGAACTCGCCGGTGGCGCGTAGCCGAACTCGCTCAGTGCCGGTTTCGACCGTACCGGCCGATGCCACTACGTTGGTCGCATTCAGGGTTTGTACGATTTGTTGCGGATCGAGCCCAAGTGACGACAGTTTGGCGCTCGACGTCTCCACAAACACTTTCTCTTCCTGCTCACCGACATACACAACCTTACTAACATCCGGGATGCGCAGAAACTCATTGCGCGCGAGATCCGCGAATTCCTTCAACTCCGGATAGTTAAATCCGTCACCGGTGATTGCGTACAAGTTGCCGTAGGTATCGCCGAAGTCATCGTTGAAGAATGGGCCTTGCACACCATCGGGAAGCTCATGCTTTATATCGCCGAGCTTTTTACGCACTTGGTACCACACATCCGGTACCGCCGCCGCGGGCGTTTCCTCGCGTAAATTGATGGTGAGCTGCGTTTCCCCCGGCCGCGCGTAGCTCTTGGTGAAGTCGATCTCGGCGACTTCCTGCAGTTTGCGTTCCAGCTTATCGGTCACCTGTTCGGAAATCTCTTTGGCCGAAGCACCCGGCCAGTAGACCTGGACGACCATCGCCTTGAAGGTGAATTCGGGGTCTTCCTTCTGCCCCAACTTCTGATAGGCGTAGACACCTGCCGCACCTATCACGACTAGCAGAAACAGTATCATCTGTTGATGCTTAAGCGCCCATTCGGATAAATTGAGTTTGCTCATTTCGCACTCCCGACGACGATTTCCGGTTGCAGGACTTTCACTTTCTGTCCCTGGTGCAACAAATGCACGCCGGCGGTCACGATGACATCGCCTTCTTTAACGCCCTCGGCTAGCAGCACGCTGTCTTTGTGCGCGGCGGCCAGCTTCACCGGCCGGGTGGCGACCGTCGACGCCTTGAGATCGACCACCCACACTAGCGGGTGACCTGTCTTATCGTAGATGGCCGAGAGCGGTACGCGGATCGCTGGGCCACCTTCGACATTGGCAATCCGCACCGAAGCGGTCATGCCGAGCCGTATCGCGTCATTGGGTTCACGGATCGTGATGCGAGCGGCATAGGTTCGGGTCGCCTTGTCGGTGTCGGGCGCCAGCTCACGCAGCACCGCAACATAAGGTTTTTGCGGACTGGCCCACGTCGTGACCGTCATGCCCTTCGCGTTGCGCAACTCATCGATTCGAGATTCGGGTACGCTCACCAGGACTTCGCGCTCGCCATCGGCCGCAACGGTCAATACCACTTGGCCCGGGGATACCACATGCCCTGCCTCGACATCGATCGCGGTCACCACGCCGGCGCGATCCGCCGTGAGCACGGTGTAGGCCTGCTGATTCTGGCTAAGCTGCTGTTGCGCTTGCGCGGACCGCAGTTGCGACGCGGCAGTCTCGTATGCGAGCTTGTATTGATCCACCGCCGCTTTGGAAATGAACCGTTCACCAAACAGCCGGCTGTAGCGTTCCAGGTCAATTTGGCTTTGGATCATCTTGATTCGAGCAGCCTCGGTTTGCGCCGCCGCCGAGGCCGCTGACAGCGCTGCATCTTGCGGATCAAGGCGCAGCAACGGCTGCCCCGCGGACACGTGGGAGCCGACTTCGACCAAACGATCAGTGACTTTGCCGGATACTTTGAATCCCAGCTTGCTTTCGTAGCGGGCGCGAATCTCGCCGGAATAAGTAGCGCCTACCGGGTCGTCCGTCCGGCCCGCGGTAATCGCGCGTACCGGACGCGCATCGTCGTATTGAGTTATCTCTTGTTTACTGCAACCGGCGAGGACAACACACAGCACTCCAAGCAAGCCGGCGGTTCTCGTTATCAAATGCATGGCAATCTCCTTAATTTTCCGAAAAATTACTAGAGCAAATGGCGTTGTTTAAGCTGGGTGGAAGCGTAAGGATTCTTACCCTGGAAGTCGTCAGGAAACGGTCGGGATTCGGTCGGGATTCGGCGCGCAGCAGTCGCGCCCGTCATCGGTCACGCGACGGAGATTAGTTATAGCGATAAGGAATTGCGTGATGAGTAGCCCAGCGCGCTAGAGCCGGACTGATCGAAGGTCCGAGTTCGATTAGCCGTTGCTTCGGGTTGTTATTTCCAGCAATTCGCGGGCTCTGATAACAGGCGCCGTATCGAAACCCTCGGTATGGCCGGCGTATGCATCTCGAAGTTCTGCTAAATCATCCGGCGAGGAGTTGTTAAGCTCGCAAAGGGCGACCAAAACCGTTATTTCCAACCATACCGCTCGCTGTGCGTTTGCCTCCTCCAGCGCCGCCAGCATGGACGCACGCGCAGCAGCCGATTCTCTGCGGTTGAGTGCGATACGTGCCTGCAGCAGATATAGCTGAGGTAGATAAACGCGCTCGTCCAAGCTTGAGGCTAACTGCATGGCCTCGTCGAGTTGCGCTTGCGCAGCCACCCAGTCGCCGGCAATGACAAGCGCTTCAGCAGCGTAACCGAGCACTTCAGATCCGCCGGAGAACATGCCCAGCCGCGCATTGTGATCGTATGCCTCGCGGATCAGTTGAAAACCTTCACGGGGTAGACCCAAATGCGCCTCGGCCCAACCGCGAAACCACCGATGCGCGGCCTCACCTTGAGCCAGCGTCGCCGTCTCGACGGTCGTTCTCATCCCGTCGGCCAGTTCCGCGACTCGATTCGCATTGCCCAACCGCACTTCAAATAAGGCGCCAAACCAAGCCGCGACCATTTGCGCCATAGGCTGACCGAGCCGTTGCGCTCGCGCCTCCGCTGTTTCAAAACTGGTGCGCGCCTGATCCGCCAAACCCAAGTGCAGCAACGGGATCGCAAGCGCGGCGTACATCGTTACGCCGGGGTCGACGACGAACGCCGCTTGCAGCGCGTCGTCGCCCAACTCATTGCAAATGGCGATGCCACACACCAGCCACTCACGCGCCTGGTGCGGCCGGCCCTGCAACGCACTAACTTGTCCGAGCACGCTGCATGCGGAAAGGACTAGGATGCGATCACCTAGGGTCTTGGAAAGCTCATAGATGCGCTCGCCTAACGCCTGAGACTCGGCGTATTCGCCGCGAACCAGAAGCACGAGGCCTAACCCCTGCAGGACAAGTCCGCGCAAGGGATGGTGCGGCAGCGTCTTGAGCAGCGCTTCCGCCCGCTCGAATGATCGCTTGGTTTCCAGCGAACTCACACCCAGCAACTGCGCCGCGGAAACGCCGTGCAAAGCCGATAGCGCCAGCTCCAGTGCGTCGTGCATCGGGTCGGCTTGACAACGTGGCAACAGGCCGAGCGCATGCACACAAAGACTCATCGCTTCTTTCGGCGCAAAGCGCCGCAGCGCATTCTCGGCGGCCTCAATATAATATTGCAGCGCCGTCACCGGTTCATGGCTTAACGCATAGTGCGCGGCAAGCTCCGCCGCCGACACCGTCATATCGGTTGCGCGGCTCTCAACCAACGACACGGCGACGCGCCGATGCAAGTGAGCTCGCGTCAACGCCGCGATACGCTGGTAGAACACCTGGCGGTACATCGCATGGCGGAAGGCGTAGCGCGCGTCGAGGGTGCCATCGGCCATTCGGTCTACCGTAACGCTGCTCAGCCATTGCTGTTTGCGCGTTAGTTCGGCGCACAGCTCCTGCACCCAGCCCGGATTGCGTGCCAATACCCGCGCCACGATGCCGGGCCGAAATTCCACGCCGCACACGCTCGCAGTTTCCAACAGCACATGCTGCTCGGGGGATAGCCGTGCGATTTGTTTCTCGATTACGCCCGCAAGATTTTCTGGGACCTGCAAGGGCGCGAGTAACTCATCGGCAGCAGTTCCCGACGCATCGGATTGAAGCACACCTTGCATGGCTAAATCGTCGATCACATTTACCACGAACAGCGGCAGCCCGTCGGTGCGAGCATGCAACGCGCGCACAAACGCCTCCGAAACTTCTCTGTCTGGAAATCGGCCATCGATATAGTCAGCGACTTCTTGCTCGGAGAATGGCTCCAGCACTGCCTCGTGGCACAAATGGTGCAAACGCAATTCGTGACGTAGCGCCTTTAGCGGATGTTCTTCGGCGATGACTTCAGCGAGACGAAAACTGCAAAGCCACATCAGACGGGCGGCACCGCGACGGCGCGCGATATGGTCGATGAGTTGGATCGTGGCTTGGTCGCTCCAGTGCAGGTCTTCGGTCACCAGCAATAGAGGTTGCCGTTGCGTGTACCGCTCGAGCAGCTCACCGAGTTCGCGCAGCATCCGTTCGTGGCCCACCCCTGCCAACTCGCGTCGCAACACCTCCCGATCCGCTGAGTTGGTGAGCCATGGAAACTGCAGCAACCAGATCGGCGCAACCGCACGTAGCATCGGCGCAAGCGCGGCGTCATTGCGGCACAGCGCGCCGAGCGCCTCGAGGACGGGTAGATACGGCTCGCCGGCACCGTGCTGTTCAACACATTGCCCATATCCACACGGAACCGGCCCTAGCTCCGCGACAAAGTGGTCGATCAGAGTCGTTTTGCCGACACCCGCCTCACCTGCGACCCAGAAGATCTGTCGGCGCCCAGTTACGGCGTTATCCCACGCGGTGCGCAGTTTAGCGAGCGTGGCGTGCCGCCCAATTATCGGCGGCGCCTCAACTCGCTCGGCATTTGAGTACTCACTTTGAGCACGCAGCGATGTGGCGGCGAGCGGCGGATCCGGTTTTTGCTGGGTATGAATGGCAGCAATAAACCGATAGCCACGGCGCGAAGCGGTCTCGATGTAGCGCGGTTGCTTCGCGTCATCGCAGAGGGCAGCTCGAAGCTCGCTAATGATAGTTTTGAGCACCGATTCGCTGACATGCTGATGGCCCCAGACGAGGTCTAATAATTCGGTTTTGGTGAGCAATTGCCCGCCCTGCCGGGCAAGTGCGCAGAGCACGGCAAACGCCTTGGGGGGCAGTGAAATCGGTTGACCGTTTTGGCTCAGACGCGCATTTTTCTCGTCCAAGTCGAACGTATCAAAACGCAAATTCAGCAGGGTGCTATCGCTCATGGATCGAACGGATTAATCCCGTACCAACCTAGGAAAGCTCTGATTTACTCCGATTTCGTCGCGGCTTGTTGTTTGGCTCACAAAAAATCTCCTCACATACTATCCGTATGCTGCGTCGACATTTTTTGTTCGCGCCTTGCCTCGCTTAGAACTCGAAATAAATCAGAGCTTCCCTAGCCCAGATATTTATTCTACCCTCAACCCCCCAATAGCAAAACGAGACGCCGATAGTTGCGATTCCTCTAGCGGGACGCCCGCACTATCAGCCGATCCGGACACTCAACCCAACTTGTGCTACTTTACCCATTGCAGTTTGCGAAACGTTGGAAAGCCCATGAACGCTCCTATACCTATCGTGCCGTCGGTCTGCCCCCATGACTGCACCAGCACCTGTGCGCTCGATGTCGAAATTCTGGACGCGCGCACCATCGGCCGCGTGCGCGGCTCGCGGCGAAACGCCTATACCGACGGCGTAATCTGCGAAAAAGTTGCTCGCTATGCCGAGCGCGTGCATCATCCCGACCGGCTCACCCATCCGTTGCTCCGCGCCGGGCCGAAGGGCGCCATGCAATGGAAGCGAATTTCCTGGGACGAAGCCCTCGACCGGGTCGCCGATACTTTCATCGAGAAGGCGCAGCGCTATGGCGCCGAGACCGTTTGGCCGTATTTTTACGCGGGCACGATGGGGCTAGTACAACGCGACGGCATCAACCGCCTGCGTCACGCGATGAAATACTCGCGCTGGTTCTCCACCATCTGCGTCGAACTCTCGGATTCGGGCTGGAACGCCGGCGTGGGTGCAAAGCGCGGCGTCGACCTGCGCGAAGCGGCCGAGCATGCGGATGTCGTCGTGATCTGGGGTGGCAATCCGGTGCATACCCAAGTCAATGTGATGCATCACGCCATGGCGGCAAAGAAGCGTGGCGCAAAACTGGTGGTGGTCGACCCGTACCGCACCGCCACCGCGAGCAAGGCCGACCTGCATATCGCGCTGCGCCCTGGCACCGACGGCGCACTCGCCTGCGCGATGATGCATGTGCTGTTCGCCGAAGGCTTCGCGGATTGGGACTATCTGCGGCGCTATACCGATTGCCCGGACGACTTGGCCACACATCTGAAAACCCGCACCCCCGAGTGGGCCGCCGCGATCACCGGCTTATCGGCCGAAACCATCGTCGATTTCGCCCGCCTATACGGCCGCAACAAGCGCAGTTTTATTCGTTGCCATCACGGGTTCTCGCGTTCGCGCAACGGCGCTGCGAATATGCACGCGGTGGTCTGCCTGCCAGCGGTTACCGGCGCCTGGCAATACTTGGGCGGCGGTGCCTTGTACGGCCACACCGGCATCTACCCGCTCGACCGCAGCTTAATCGAAGGCCTCGACGTAGTCGATGCGACTGTTCGAGAACTCGATCAGTCGCGCCTAGGGCCTATCCTCACCGGCGATGCCGACGCCTTGAATGGCGGGCCTCCGGTAACGGCGTTGCTAGTGCAAAACACTAATCCCGCCATGGTCTGCCCGGACCTCAACAAAGTGCACACGGGACTGGCGCGCGAGGATCTCTTCACCTGCGTGCATGAGCAGTTCATGACCGAGACCGCGGCGTTTGCCGACATCGTGTTGCCGGCGACTTCATTTCTCGAGCACGACGACTTTTACACTGCGAGTGGACACACCGTGTTCCAGGTCGCGCGAAAAGTGATCGAAGCCCCCGGCGAGGCGCGCGAGAATCATTTCGTGATCTGTGAACTCGCCAAACGCCTCGGCGCGGAGCACCCAGGCTTTAACATGAGTACGTGGCAAATCATGGACGCAACGCTACGTCGCTCGGGTATGTGGGATGCGCAAACCAATTACGAACGCGGCGGTCAGGACTTTGGCTATCCGTTTGAGAAGATGCACTTCCTCGATGGCTTCGAGACGAAAGATCGCAAATTCCACTTCCGCCCCGACTGGCAACGCTTCGGCGGCCGCTGGCAGGAGATGCCGAATCTACCTGACCACATGAATGTCATCGACAACGCCACTCCGGAAAAACCGTTCCGACTCGTCGCCGCGCCGGCGCGAACCTTCCTCAATTCAACCTTCACCGAAACGCCCTCCTCTGTAAAGCGCGAGCAGCGGCCGACGGCGTTCATCCATCCGCAGGATTGTTCCGCGCTCAAAGTGTTTGAAGGCGATCGCGTACAGCTAGGCAACGAACGCGGCGCGGTGATCGTGCACGTGAAGCCACAAGATGGCCAACAACGCGGCGTGGTGGTCGTCGAAAGCATCTGGCCCAACCGTTACTTCGAAAATGGGCTGGGCATCAACGCACTGACCAGCGCGGACCCGGGATGGCCCAAGGGTGGTGCAGCATTTCACGACACCGCCGTGTGGATACGCCGGGTTGAATCGAAAGCCGCGTCTTGATGCTCTGCGCCTAGACTTGCACTGTTTAAATAGGGTGAACAGATGCTAGTTCATCACGACGCCGCCATCAACGTGAAACGACTGGCCTGTGATGTAGTCAGAATCCGCACTTGCCAAG
>CAVQPB010000017.1:0-137295 GCA_963714525.1 uncultured Pseudomonadota bacterium | reverse complement strand
ACCAGAAATTTATAATCTCGCGGGGACGTAACGGGCCCACCGAACCAATCCTGATTTACAACGAGCGGAACATTACTGAGCCCCTCCTTTTCGATTCTGAGGTCATACACTGGCTTCTCAGCTTCCTTCTCCTTACCTTCTTTGTCGAGTCGAAATACCCTCAGAAATAACTTGTTGGTTCTAGCGTCGTTTTGGATTTTCGCCCAAGTCGCCCTCTCGGTGGGCGCCAATAAATTCGGATCAAGATCAAGTATTTTCATTTGGCCAAGCCCGGGCAAAGGCGCGATGCCCATGATCAAAATGATAGATAGCAAGATTTTATTAATCGCACGTATGACAGGCTCCTTTTTAAGGGTCGAAGATCCAGCGCAAGTTTTGGTACTGAAGACGTATGACGTCTTCGCGAGAAAGCATGTAGAAGGTTGTATCACGAAAAATCCATAATTTATTCTCGCTGTCGTAAACGAGTGTCCAAGTTTTATTCTGAATTTCGTCAATCTCATCGGGTTAGATTCCCCGTGGCTTGCCACGAAAGGAATTTAGTGCTGGGGGTGATACCCCGCTGCTTGCGGCGGGGTAGTTCATTAAAACATTGTGCCAGTGACTCGTGTTGCTGTGCTGCCTTTCGAACAACGCATTCCGAAATGCAGACCAATCGCCGCCGCCGTGTGTCTGGCCAGGTCATCGTGATCGCGTATCAGATGTTTTCATTAGCTGCGTGGCCAAATGCCACCCTCGCCTTTAACCCGTCCAGCGACTACTTTAGCTCAGTAATACTTTAGACAAGCAGGCATGATTTATTTGGGCAGGACTCACCTCGAAAATCGTAGTTAAGCCAGGAACCTTTCGGCGCTAATGCATCACTAATAGGCTTTGTTGGGGATCGTGCCTTACCCCAACCGAGCTCGCGCGCCTCGCCCATTTCACGCAATGCTGGAGCAGAAAACTTTAGGTGGAACGCCACGTGCCGTTTCGCATGTGCAACTTAACTTGCTCCCACGAGTAGCCGGCTTCAGGATTAGCTTCGAACACTTTCAGCCGCGCTTGTGACCAAAAAAGAAATAACCTCTTGATCGAACCCGCCGGCCCGACGTTCCGCCGTTGACTATCGGTTGCCAGCCCAAGTATTGATAACCTCGCGCGCCGAATCGATAACCTCACTTGCTGTTAGCCCGATCGGTCCGACACCGTTGGCAACGCAGCGATCCGCTGCAGCTCCGTGCAGATAAACGCCGTACAACATCGCATGTTCGGCGCTAAGACCTTGGCCCATCAGCGCCGCGATCATGCCCGCCAGCGCATCGCCCATGCCGGCACTGGCAAGGCCGGGATTGCCGCTGGTGTTGATGTGCCATTTGTTGTCGCGCGTGATGCAAATGCTGCCAGCGCCTTTCAACACGACGTGGCTGTGCAGTTGATTAACGAGTTCGCGCGCGGCGGCGAGCCGGTCGTTTTGCACATTGCCGGTCATCGTGCCGAGCAAGCGCGCGGCTTCGGCGGGGTGGGGCGTGATGATGGTCGTCGCTTCGCGATTGTGTAATGCAAGTTGCAAATCCGGTTCCGCTGCGATCCAGGTCAGGCCATCGGCATCGACCAATAGCGGCCAATCGGTCTCGATGGCTCTCACCAACAGGCGCTTCGCCGCAACCGATCTACCCATGCCGGGCCCGACGATCAGCGCGCTGATGTTTGCCAGGCTCAGTATTTCTTCAGCGTCCTTAAGCATTAGTTCCGCGTGCTGCGGATCGACGCTCGGCGCGTTCTTTGCAACCAAGCCGACAAACACCCGTCCGGCGCCGAGTTTAAGCGCGGCGCGCGCAGCGAGCAACGGCGCACCCACCATGCCTTCCGCGCCGCCGATGATGGCGACATCGCCGAACTTGCCCTTGTGGGAATTCTTCTTGCGCGGCGCGAGTAAATGTTTGATCGTCACATCGCGCAGCAAACGCCCGTCGGCGCCGACGTATTCGTCCGCCGTGAGTCCCAGTTCGGCGACGTGTACGTTGCCGCAGTAGTCCGGGCCATCGCGTGTCAGCAAGCCGGGTTTCAGCGCGATGAAAGCGACCGTATGTTGCGCCGGTAGAGCGATGCCTTTGACCATGCCGGTATCGCTATCGAGGCCGCTCGGAATATCGAGTGCGAGTACTGGAACCTTCAGCGCGATGACCTCTTCGATCAAATTTCGATAGGCGCCGGAAATTTCTCTCGTGAGGCCGATGCCGAATAAGCCATCGATGACGAGATCGTAGCGCTTGTCCGCTGGGATGCTTTCGCTGATGGTGCCGCCTGCTTCTTGAAACATGGTGTAGGCATTCGCGGCGTCGCCTTCGAGTCTTTTGGGGTCGCCGAGCGATACGACATCGACGTGATACCACCAGCGCTTTAGGTGGCGCGCCACCACATAGGCATCGCCGCCGTTGTTGCCGGGGCCGGCGAGCACTAACACGCTGGTGGCGTTTTCACCGAGCAAGCCACGGGCAATGTCCGCCGCCGCCTCGCCGGCTCGCTCCATTAACTGGATGCGCGGGTTCTCATCGACGGCTGCTTGCTCGATCAGCCGAATTTGCGCCGTCAGATAAATCGCTTCGGTTTTACCCAGCACGGTCGCGCGGTGCGTAAGTGGAACGGGGCGGGGTGAGCACGGTGTTCAGCGCGTGCTCTGCGGTGTTCGGATAATCCAAGCTGTAATGCAGACCGCGGCTTTCGTGGCGGGCGAGGGCGCATTGCACGATGAGGTCGGCGCTCAGCACCAGGTTGCGCAATTCGATCAGATCGTTGCTGACGCGGAAGTTGCTGTAGTACTCGTTGATTTCGTCGGACAATAACTTAATGCGATGTTGCGCGCGCTGCAAGCGTTTGGTGGTGCGCACGATGCCGACGTAGTCCCACATGAAGCGGCGCAACTCTTCCCAGTTGTGAGAGATGACGATTTCTTCGTCGGCGTCGGTAACGCGGCTCTCGTCCCATGGCGGTAACTCGGGTAAATCGCGCGCCGTGGAATGCAAAATATCGTCCACGGCGGCTTGGCCGAACACCAAACATTCGAGCAACGAGTTACTCGCCAATCGGTTGGCTCCGTGCAAACCGGTGTGGGCAACTTCGCCGACGGCGTAGAGGTTTTCGACATCGGTGCGCGCGTTCAGATCCGCCATTACGCCGCCACAACTGTAGTGCGCCGCGGGCACCACCGGGATCGGCTGTTTCGAAATATCGATGCCGAAATCCATGCAGCGCTTCATGATGTTCGGGAAATGCTCGCGCAAAAACGCCGCGGGTTTGTGCGAAATATCCAAGTACACGCAATCGAGGCCGCGCTTTTTCATTTCATAGTCGATGGCGCGGGCGACCACATCGCGCGGCGCGAGTTCGCCGCGCTCGTCGTGGGCCGGCATGAAGCGGGTGCCGTCGGGGAGTTTCAACAAACCGCCTTCGCCGCGCACCGCTTCGGAAATCAAAAACGATTTTGCGTGGGGATGAAATAAACAAGTCGGATGAAATTGGATGAACTCCATGTTCGCCACGCGGCAACCGGCGCGCCAGCCCATGGCGACGCCATCGCCCGTGGCGATGTCGGGATTGGTGGTGTAGAGGTATACCTTGCCGGTGCCGCCGGCGGCCAATACCGTATTCGGCGCGGCGATGGTCATCACTTCATCGGTGGCCTTGTCGAGCACGTAGGCGCCATAGCAGCGCTGCTCGTCGCGGCCCAAGCGTTTGCCGGTGATGAGATCGATGGCGATGTGATGCTCAAACAAGGTGATGTTCGGTTGCCGCTGAACTTGTTCCGTGAGCGTGAGTTGCACCGCGTGGCCGGTGGCATCTTCCACATGCAGAATGCGGCGATGGCTGTGGCCGCCTTCGCGCGTGAGATGAAAACCGAGCGGGCTGGTCTCATCGCGAGTGAACGGTACGCCGCGCGCAACCAGCCATTCGATCGCGTCCTTCGCGTGTTCGACCACGAAGCGCGTGGCGGCTTCGTCGTTCAAACCGGCGCCGGCGATCATGGTGTCCTTGACGTGATCGTCGGTGGAGTCGTCATCGGCGATCGGCGCCGCGATGCCGCCTTGCGCCCAGTTGCTGGCGCCGTCGATGAGTTGCTGTTTGGTGATCAGCGCCACGCGCTTACCGCGCTCCGCCAAACCCAACGACACCGACATGCCGGCCAAACCGCTGCCTATGACGATCACATCAAATTGTTGCACGGACACCCCTCATAGCGAATGAAACTATGATACCCGGAAAGCGCTAGAGTTGCCTAATAGGCGCAAACAGGCATCGGCCTGGGAGGCAATGGGGGTGCGGCGCTCCAGGCATGCCTTGCCACCGGGCAAGCTGGTAGCGGGTCGTGGCGTCGTGCTTGATTTGGATTTACGTAGCGGCGATTCGACAGCGTAATCTGATACCATTAGAACATCAAAGTCCGATCTTTTCCGGAGTATTCCATGTCAGAAGCTGTGATTTTAGAGGCTATCCGTACACCCTTCGGCCGTCGCGGCGGCGCGCTGCGCGAAACGCGGCCCGATAGCTTATTAGCGCATGCGCTAAAAGGATTAGTAGAGCGGGTCGGTATCGATCCGGCAAAGATAGAAGATGTCGTGAACGGCACCGTGACCCTCGCCGGCGAGCAAGGGGCGAATCCCGGCCGGCTCGGTGTTCTGCTGGCGGGTTTCCCCATCGAAGTGCCCGGTGTGTCGCTGAACCGCATGTGTGGGTCGTCGCAGCAAGCGGTGCACTTCGCCGCGCAAGCCGTGGCGGCGGGCGATATGAAATACGCCATCGGCTGCGGCGTGGAGAGCATGACCCGGGTGCCGATGTTTTTGGACATGTCGCTCGGGAAATCGGATAAGGGCTTTGAATTGCTCAATCCCGAGTTATTCAAAAAACACGATCTCATCCACCAAGGCGAGAGCGCCGAGCGTGTCGCCGAGAAATGGGGTTTGACCCGGAAAGACGTCGACGATTTCGCCAAGAATAGCCATCGCAAAGCCGCGGCGGCGGCGAAAGCGGAGCGCAACAAGGAAATCATTATGACCCCCGCGGTCGATCCCCATCTCGCGGTGGCGAATCTCACCCGCGACGAAGGCGTGCGCGAAGTGATCGACGAGAAACGCATGGCGGAGTTGCAAACGGTGTTTCGTCCCGGCGGCAACGGCGTGGTGACGGCGGGCAATGCCAGTCAAATTTCCGACGGCGCTTCGGCGGTGCTAGTGGCCGACAGCGACACTGCGAAGGCCGATGGCTTTAGGCCGCGCGCGAAGTTCCGCGCTCGCGTCGTGGTCGGGTCCGATCCGACTTTGCAATTAATGGGTGTCATCCCGGCGACCCAGCTCGCGTTAAAGAAGGCGGGCCTAAGCGTGAGCGATATCGACTGGTTCGAAATCAACGAGGCGTTCGCCACGGTGGTGTTGGGCTGGGCGAAGGAAATAAAACCGGATATGGACAAAGTCAACCCGTGGGGCGGCGCCATCGCTCACGGCCATCCGTTGGGCGCAACGGGCGGCGGGCTGATGGCGAAAATGCTGGCGGGCCTGGAAGCGACGAACGGAAAGTTTGGTCTGCAGACCATGTGCATCGGCCATGGTATGGCGACGGCAACCATCATCGAACGAATCTAAGAAAGGTGTAATTGTGAAATACCTCACTACTATTGCTGCTGCCGCCATGGTTCTCGGCATGAACGGTGCGGCTCGCGCAGAATACGATCTGGGTTGCAAAGTCGACGAGATCAAGACTCTAATCACTTGGTGCATCGATCCGGCGCAAAAAGATCTCTCTAAACTGCAGCAAGATGGCCGCGACAATATTCTCAAGGGTCATTTTTGCGGTAAGCCGTTGTTTGTGACGGACGGCGTGATGTCTTGTTGGCTGCACGATATCGACCAAGTAAAAGTGATACTTGCGTGCAAGGCAGATTCTCTTGCCGAGGCGGCAAAGCAAGCGATTTCCGATAGCGAAACCCGTAAGCCCGCCGATTGCAGCGGCCGGATATAAAAATTCTATGAGCGATGATCAGAAAATGAATTTCAAACAAACTTTTATCTCCTTCGCCCTCGGCGCGCTCGCGATTGCTGCGGCTACGACCGGTTTTGCCCGCGACCTTTGCAACCGCGAAGGCATGGCCACGAATATCACGGCGTGTTTGAACATTAGTTCGCCGTCCGATTACCAGAAAGGCGGGTTGGATGATTTAATCAAAGCGCGTTTTTGCGGCAAAGGCGATTTAGCGCGTGACGGTATGTTTCGCTGCCTTGGCGACGATCCCGATGCCGTTAAGAACATCATGGGCTGCGGCGCGCCGGCGATGTTGGAACTCGCGGTCAACTTGGTTCCCGAAAACGACCCGCGCAAGCCCGCAAGTTGCAATTAATCCGATCGAGGAGGACAACGATGATTTCCTGCACAAAATTTTTAACTGGCGCGATCGTCGCCGGCCTGCTCACCGTTGCATCGCTCCCCACCTACGCCGCGACGGCCTGTACGCTCGACGACTTGACCAAATACATGGCGCAATGCTTCGATGCCAATGCGCAGTTGAGCGACTACCAGAAGTCGGGTCAAGCGGAAATCGTCGAAGGCCGGTTTTGCGATGACAGCGGCCTGATCGCCGATGGTTATCTCATATGCCTGGGCCACGATTTAATGGCGGTCCGCTTAGGCGCTGAATGCTGGCGCAATGAACACATGAAAGCGGCGAAAGCGATTCTTGCCGACGACGATCCGCGCAAACCGGAAAAGTGCGGGACGTTACGGAAGTTTTGATCGTGAGATGACCGTGGGCGATGGCCATCGCAGTCTCCGTGGTGTAACGTCGCAGGAGCTCAGCGTCTATCAACGCGACGGGCTGGTGATTCCTGATTTTCGCTTGCCGGAGACGGCACAGCGGGACATGGTCCGCGCCGTCGACGAACTTCTCACCGCCACAGCGGGGCAAGCGCCGGAAAGCATAGTCTGTCCCCATGTGCCGGGAATGAATAATTTGCCGGAAAACATCACGCGTACTTGGCTGCAATTCTGCGCCAGGCAGGACATACTCGATCTGGTGGAATCGCTCATCGGCCCGGATATTATTCTGTGGGGCAGCCAGGTGTTCTGTAAACCGGCGGCGACGGGCATGGAAGTGCCATGGCATCAGGACGGCGAGTATTGGCCGATGCGGCCGTTGGCGACTTGTTCGGTGTGGATCGCCATCGACGATGTATCAGTCGAGAACGGCGCCATGCGTTACATACCCGGCTCGCACCGCGAGCGGCGTTTATTTCCCCATCTGGTCAGCGAGCGTGCCGATCTCGCGCTCAATCGAGTGCTCGATCCCAACAGTTACGATGAATCCACTGCCGCTTACGACGAACTCGCGAGCGGCCAGCTTTCGCTGCACGATGTGTATCTTATTCACGGCTCCGCGGCCAATACCTCGGGCCGCCGCCGCGCCGGTTACGCGATACGCTACATGCCGGCCACGTCTCATTTCGATCGCAACCTCGACATGGGCGCCGGTTCGAAACACTTCGCGACCCAGTTTGCCACCCGGCCGATTTATCTTATGCGCGGAAACAGTCATTCCAATACGGTAAACGTCATAGACTGCCGACCAAACTAATTTCGGGAATCGATATGAAGGATTTTCAACATAAAGTCGCCGTCATCACCGGCGGCGCGAGTGGACTGGGTCTGGAAATTGCGCGGCTCGCGGCGAAGAAGGGCATGAAGCTGGTGCTCTCCGATATCGAAGAGCGCGCGTTGAAACAAGCCGAACTGGAATTTTCCGGACTAGGTATCGAAGTGCTGTCGGTGCGCACTAACGTCGCTGTCGCGGAGGATGTCGAGCTGCTCGCGGAAAAGACTATCGAGCGCTTCGGCGAGGTGCATCTGTTATTCAACAACGCCGGCGTTGCACTTAACAAAACCGCGTGGGAGACGACCGTCGCGGATTGGGAATGGGTGTTGGGCGTGGACCTTTGGGGCGTGATTCATGGCGTGCGGGTGTTCACGCCCATCATGCTGAAACAAAAATCGCGTAGCCATATTATCAATACTTCCTCCGTCGCCGGCATGCTGTCGACCCAGGGCATGGCGGCGTACAACGTAGCGAAACACGGCGTCGTTACATTATCGGAAACGCTATATCACGATCTCAAACGGCGCAATGCAAACATCGATGTGTCGGTGCTGTGCCCCGCTTGGGTGAATACCGGGATTTGGGATTCCGCCCGCAACCGGCCCGAAGACTTGCAAAATGACGAGGAACGAAAAAGCGCGGACGACATCCAATTGGAAGAATCGGCGCGGCACGCCATTCAGTCAGGCAAGGTAACCGCGCCGATGGTGGCCGAGATCGTGTTCGCGGCGATCGAGGCAGAATCAGTTTTATATTTTGACCCACCCGAAGATAAAAAAATGGGTCGGCTTGCGGGTGGAAGATATTTTGCAAGATCGCCAGCCTTCACCCCAGGCATAAGAGATTTTTTTAAAGGAGAGAAACATGATCGCGCGCATCGTTTTCGTCTCGTTGATGTTGATGTTCGCTTCATTCGCCCACGCGGACGATAGCCCCGTTGGTCTTTGGAAAACCATAGATGACAAAACCAACAAACCCCGTTCCATCGTTCGCATTGTCGAAGAGAATGGCGAGTACAAGGGTATCGTCGAAAAGGGTTTGGTCGAAGGCGAGAGTCCCGACAAGGTGTGCGAGAAATGCGATCCGCCGCGCAAGGGCCAGAAGATACTCGGCATGACTTTCATTTGGGGGCTGAAAAAAGACGGTAACGAATACAAAGGCGGCGAGATTCTCGATCCCGATAACGGCAAGATCTATAAGTGCAAAATGAAATTGGTCGATAACGGTAAGAAACTCGATGTACGCGGCTTCATCGGTATTTCGCTGATCGGCCGCACGCAAACCTGGCTGCGCGAACAATAGGCCGGAGAGCCGCTCTGGATAAGGCTTTCCAAGGAGACCTTGAATGAAATTTTTAATCGGTAATTCGTTAATATTGGGCCTGTTGGCATCTTCGGCACAGGCCGCTTTACCGCTCGATCTGATCAAACTGCCGCCGGGATTTTCCATCAGCGTGTACGCCGATAATGTCCCCAACGCGCGCTCGCTGGCACTTGGCAAAAATGGCACCGTGTTCGTCGGCACGCGCGGCGGCAGCGAGGTTTATGGGCTGGTCGACAAGAACCGCGACCAGAAAGCCGACGAGGTCATCACCATCGCGCGTGGCTTGAATGTTCCCAATGGCGTGGCGTTTCGCGACGGCGCGCTTTACGTCGCCGAGATCAGCCGCGTCTTGCGCTACGACAACATCGAAGACAAACTCTCCGATCCACCTAAGCCCGTGGTGGTCACCGATAAACTACCACGTGAAACGCATCACGGCTGGAAAACCATCGCCTTCGGTCCCGATGGCTGGCTCTATGTTCCCGTCGGCGCGCCGTGTAATGTATGCGAGCGCGACCCCGATCTCTATGCGGCGATCCTGCGCATGAAACCCGATGGCTCGCAAATGGAAACCTTCGCGCGCGGTGTGCGCAACAGCGTCGGATTCGATTGGCATCCGCAGACCAAGGAACTTTGGTTCAGCGATAACGGCCGCGACATGTTGGGAGACGATCTGCCATCGTGCGAACTAAACCGCGCGCCGAAAGCGGGATTGCATTTCGGCTTTCCTTACTGTCACCAAGGCGATACGCCCGACCCCGAGTTCGGCCGCAAGCGCCCGTGCAGCGAATTCGTCGCGCCGGAAGTCAATCTCGGCGCCCACGTTGCGCCGTTGGGTGTGCGTTTTTATACCGGCAGCATGTTCCCCGCCGACTATCGCAATAGCGTGTTCGTCGCCGAACACGGCTCGTGGAATCGCAGCCAAAAAAGCGGTTATAAAGTCGTCCGCGTCAGCGTGAACGAGAGGGGTGAAAAATCGCGAGAGATTTTTGCCGAAGGTTGGCTCCAGGGCCAACGCAATTGGGGCAGACCGGTGGATTTTTTAGTCATGCCCGATGGCGCGATGTTGCTCTCCGATGATCAGAACGGAGTGGTCTATCGCATCGCGTATCGCGGTAAATAGTTTAAAGTAGGGTGGATCAAAGCGCGAAGCGCTGGATCCACCGCAGCATTAGCTAGAGGAGAGGCGGGTTGATCTGCCTGGTGGATCCGCTGCGCTTGATCCACCCTACTAAAGCGCTTTCGCGGATCTAAGCAATTCCGCAATCGCTTCCGCCATTTTTTGATAGCCCGCCGCATTGGGATGTATGGTATCGGACTTCAGTGCCGGCGAGGCCATGATGCTGCGTAAAATGCCGGTCTCGATCGGCAGCTCGAATTCTTCCGCGATCTTTTCGTAGTAGCCCGGCAGCGCCAAGGTTAAGCCGGGTTTCGGCACCGCCAGCATGACTACTTGTACGCCTTTGCTTTTTGCCAGCGCCACCATAGCGCGCAAGTTAGCTTCCGCTTGCGCTTCGCCGATTTGGCGCAGTAAATCGTTGCCGCCGTGACACAGGATCAGCAGCTTGGGTTGTTCTTCCTCGATCACATCGGCCAAGCGTTCCAGGCCATCGGCCGTCACTTCCCCCGGCACACCGGCGGCGACGACTCGCCGTCCGATCAGTTTTTCCAGCGCGGCGGGGTAATTGGTTTCCGGCGTTGCGCCGGTGCCGAAAGTCAGACTATCGCCGAAGGCGAGAACGACCGCATCGTTCGGCAGTTTCGCGAGTTGCGGCGTCTTGCCGCACGCGGCGAACAGCAACAGCAGCGCGAACGCGGCGAGGCGCATACTACCAGTCGCGTTTCGCGACGGGATTGGCGAGAGTCCCCAAGCCGTCGATGCGGCATTCCGTCACATCGCCGGCCTTGATCACCACCGCGCCCGGCGTGCCGGTGCTGATGATGTCACCGGGATAGAGCGTCGCCACGTGGGAGTGAAACGAGACCAGGTAATCCGGCGGGAATGCCATATTGCGCACTTGGTTCTCGCGGTGCAATTTGCCATTGTTATAAGTGCCGACCGTTAACGCCAACACGTCGGACACTTCGTCGGTGGTGATCAACTCGGGCCCGAAGGAAAAAAACGTATCGAAATTTTTCGAGCGCGTCAGAAAGCGCGGATTTTTTTGCAGAATATCTTCCGCAGTCATATCGATGATAAGGCAATAGCCCGCTAGATAATCCTTCGCGTCCTTTTCTGAAACCGCGCGGCAGGTGCGGCCGATGATGAGACCCAGCTCCGCTTCCGCCGTCACTCGTTCCGATTGCGGCGGCAACTGGATAACATCGCCGGGACCGATGATGGTGTTGTCGTTTTTCATGAACGATGCTGGCTCCGTGGGGTAGGGCGCGTCCAGGTCCTTAGCGTGATCGAGGTAGTTCAAACCGATACCCCAAATCTTGCGCGGATGGCGGTACAGCGGCGCGAATTTTACGATGCCGGCATCGACGGTTTGTTTGACCTTTGCCGCATCGTCCGCGAGCGCATGGTCGATTCCTTGCTCGATGAGGGAAAATAAATCCGTCGGCCAAGTTTTGTTAAGTTGGCTATTGATATGAGCCACGGGCACTAGACTGGAGCCGATGACTACCGCCGCTTGTTCGCGGCCTTCGAATTGAATTGAGCTTAGTCGCATGGGGGGATTTAGGATCTAGGATTGAGGAGTTAGGATTTAGGCGTTGGCTTTTTTTGCGATGATAGGTACTGCGGCTAACATGGCTAATGCGCTGCCGATTAGCGCCATGCCGGTGGCTTCGGTGGAATTGGGCCGCTCGCCTAAGATAAGCCAAGCCGCTATCACACCCACCACCGGCGTCGCCAGTGTGCTGAGGCCGGCAAGGCCGGCGGGCATGCGCTTTAGCGCGTAATAAAAAAGTAGCCACGCAACCGAAGTGCTGACCACCGCGCTGTAAAAGATGCACCAAATCAGCAACGGTGTCCAGGTAATCGTTCGCTGCGGAAAAACAAAACCCGCGAGCAAAAATCCCAATGCGCCTATGCTGATTTGCCAAAACGTGAGCGTGATCATCGGCACACTTTCGCGGCGCTGCATTTCTTTGACCATCACGACGCTTCCCGCCCAGAATAAACCCGCCACCACCGCCAGAACGCTGGACGTGACGCTGCCGCGCTGGTGCAGCGGATCGATTAACACCACCAGCCCGATAAAGGCGAGACCCACGGTCCACCATTGCCAGGGTTTTAAGCGTTCATGCAACATGAAGCGCGCCAAGATTAAACCCCAAAACGGCATGGTGTAAACCAGCACGCTGATTTTACCCGCGCCGCCGACGATCAGCGCCGTCATCACAAAACCGAAATTCGCCACCAGGAAAAAACTGAGCCATGCCAAGGTATGCCACTCGCGGCGCGGAATGCCAAACGACACCTTCATGAACAGCATGACCGGCACCAGGGTTAATGCACCGATGCCAAATCGCATCGCGGAAAAATCAAGCGGACCGGAATCAATCATCGCCTGTTTCATGGTGACCCAGTTATAACCCCAAATCAGCCCCAATACTGCGAGAGCGAGGATGGCCTTGCGTCGGGCGTCCGTCGGCGCGGCCGTCATGCCCGGCAAGGATTCATGGTAGGGTTATGCATAATAAGAAGATAAGAAAAGATTAAATTTTTCTGATCCTCGATTTTGCCACAGTTGAACAACGGGCTGCCACGTCCGTAAGGAAATACTCAATGCGAGTTATTCGTTGCGCTGCTTGGATGATTTTTTCCACCGTCACGCTCACGATCGCCCATGCGGATGGCGACGTGGAGTCGAGTCCAGAAAATAAAAAAACCGAACTTACGACGGAGCAAAAATTGCCTGCTCGGTTTAGCCAAACCGGACGCGCGAGTTATTACCACAAAAGCTTACGCGGGCTTAGAACAGCGAACGGCGAACGCTACGATCCTAACGCCATGACCGCCGCCCACCGGCGCATCAAGCTCGGCACCTATGTCCGCGTCACCCATTTGCGCAACAAGCGCAGCGTGGTTGTAAAAGTGAACGACCGCATGCCACCGCACGGCCGCGCGATTATCGATTTGTCGACCAGTGCGGCGCGTAAACTAGGCATGATTCGAGCGGGGATCGCGAAGGTGAGGATCGAAGCGCTGACCAAGGCGGAGGTAGAGGAGCTTTTGGCTGCGCAATAACAGCATTGCCAGCAGGCACATCCAGCTTGCCTCGCGGCGATGCCTGTCCTGGGCGCAGCGCCATGCTTGCCTCGTGGCAAGGTATTGAATTCGAGAGTTCTGGTTATCTTTAGTAATCGTGATTTGATCTGATCAACGGTTTCGACCCCACACTGCCACTCACCAAGGTCCGCTTTGTGGCGACTGACTTGCCGCAATTGCGGGCGACGGCTTCGATTTCATACAGTTTGGTGCAGGCATCACAACTCCCATACTAAGTCATTGACTCATAGTAAGTCATTGACGTACCATGACGCATGGTCTTCATCGAGACTCCGATTTTTACAGCAGATGTACTGGAGCTGCTCAGTGACGACGACTATGCAGCTTTGCAGCAACATCTCGTAGTTCAGCCCAATGCTGGTGACGTTATTGTCGGCACCGGCGGGTTGCGCAAAGTTCGGTGGACGATCCAAGGGCGTGGGAAACGTGGTGGCACGCGGGTGATTTATTACCATGTTGTGTCACAGGATCAGATTCGCATGATTCTGGTCTATCGTAAGGGCGTCAAGGACGACTTAACGCCTAAAGAAAAGGGTGTGCTTCGAAAAATCAATGCGGAGTGGTAGCGATGGATAAGAAGTTGTTTAAGCGTTTGGTCGAAAGTATGCAGCAGATGGATGAAATTGTTCGCGGTGCGCGCGCGCCATCGCGGGAATTCTTCGTCGATGCCGCGAAGGTCAAAGAGATCCGCGCAATGACTGGGTTGAGTCAGCCGAAATTTGCGCAGCTTCTGGATGTTGACGTCGGGACGCTGCGAAACTGGGAGCAAGGTAGGCGAGAGCCGACTGGGCCGGCGAAAGCGTTACTGCGGGCAATCAAGACAGACCCGAAAGCGGTGTTGAAAGCGCTGGCGGCGTAATTCCTGATAGACGCGGTCGACCCTTCTCTGACCATTGGGGTGCACAACACGATGTCGGCACCACTCACATAGCTGACGTACGGTTGTTGGCGCTTCGCTTCAAAATCGCTAACACGCAGTCGCAAGGCGCGCGTCATGTTTTCCCGGAACCCGACTTAAGGGAAAACATGCTGCCCGATTCCCGACCTTGCCCGTACGGGCGGATTTCAAACACTGCGTGCTGAGATCGGCCGTTGGCAAAGGTGTCTTCGCAGAAGATTTCTGTGCATGGCTGAACGTCGGCGTCTTATTCCCTATTCGGGGCTAAAGGCGATCTGAATCTGCGAGCTCTGTGCCAGCACCGACTTGTCCGCCGATACCGCCACTTGATGCATGTACGACAGTCGTTGATCCTCGATCAGTGATACTTGCCCTTCGACCATAAGCCAGCGCAGCGCGCAGCTTTCAACCTTGGGCTTGGCCGCGATCGCTGTGACCAGATGGGGTTCCACCCACTCCGGCGCCGCGTCGATCGCGAGTTATTCCAGCTGAGCTTGCGTAGCCGTCATGAGCTGGCGAATGGCGCACCCTTGTCAGGAACAATGACAGCAGGCCCAAGCCAACAAGGAGCGATGTAGCGGGAGCGTCGACCACATGGTTTGTCACAGTCGGCTCCAGCACCGGCAATCCAGAAAGGCTGTACAGAAAATACGCGTTGTCGATATTGAACGCGTCGGCGAACCTAATCTCATTGCCAATATGCTGGAGCCCATCGATGTCGGCAGATAGGTCTGCGAAGATGTCATCAAGCAAGTCGTCTACGGGAATGGTGTTTGCGACATCGAACAAGTTTGCTTCCGCGAGGATAGTTTGGTCCTGCGCAGAAAGCAGTACATGCCAATCGATCGAATCGTTGGACGCTCCACCCCCTGGGGACTCGAGACGGAACCTACTTTCGCCAGCGGCCACGCTCACCGCGGAAGTGCCACCACCTGGGAACGGATTTGTCTTAATGAAGCCGCCGTTGAAATTGATTGTCGACGGGGAAATGACTATGACCTGAAACGTCGTGTCCTCACCATTGATCTTCTTCGTCGTGGTCGTGACCGTGACGCTAACCTTGCCAGCACCACTCGAGCCGCCCAAATCTTGGTTGTCAAATCCGGCCTTAATTGCCGCGGCAGCTTGCGCAGCCGAGGTCGGTGCCTCGACTGCGATTGTCGATGTACCCTTGAAAGTTTCCAACTGAATGACCAAGTTTTTGCCCGTAGCTGTGCCTTCCTGAAGCTCGATTCGGATGTCGTCGGCTTTTGCTGGAACGCATCCTAAGGCGAAAAACAAGGCAAATGCACTAATTCGAAACATATTCATGGCTGACTCCTTGGTCTGGGAGGTGCGCAACCCACGACGATGAGAAACAATATTGCGGTCACACTTAATATTAATACCACTGTAACCGGGATTGCTGTAAGCGTCGAGAAGTAAAAACAGGACCCCCTCGAATTGCTCCGGAAAGCGACTCCCGTCGATATGACATTTCCTGACAGTGAAGTGATCGGCAGTGATGATCCGCGCGTGCATGCCAAACTCACCACACTGTGCGGTCGCAGTGCGACCCTATGACTGGTGCAACCAGCGGCGAATCGCGACTTCTACATGTGCTACAAAACCCGATCCGGAACAGTTCATGCACTAAATTGTACTACTAAGGAAACTCTTATTATGGACGCCACCCGGAGATCAAGTGAATTCGCATGTTGGTTAGCAGGAAAGGTCGAAATCTTATATCCGGCCTGTTGGTGTAGGCGGTTAAGCATACTGGGCATTCCCGAGCGACGGCTTGCAAATTTCTCAGGCAGCGAGATTGAAGTCGGCGGGAAGATTTTGCGCAGCGCCGCGAATGTCGGCTGCACCCCGGAACTGATCTATTGCACTCACAAGCTAATGTACACAATTGGCCGATGGCCACGCCTACGGTTTGATCAACTCAACTGTCGGAAAGTAGCGAGCGTAACGGCCCTTGTCGCGCGTAAGCAACGGCATTTTTGCTACGGCCGCATGGGCGCTGATAAAAAAATCGGGTAGCACGCCCGTTTTCCCTCCTTGTTGCTTTCGATACTTGGCAAACGCCTTACCTGCAAGGAACAGCGCTTCGCGAGGAATCGGCTCTAAGCGAGATTCTCCCTTTTGCAGGGTAGTTTCTAGCTCTTCGATCCGTTTGAAGGCGATCGAGAGTTCGGCGTAGATGACGGGGTTGATGTATAAGGTTGCTCTCACACTGGCCGCCGGGATCGCATCCTTCGTCTCAGCCTGAATGCGATTGGCGTTGGCGAATGTTTCGATTGCTTCGGCGTGAATCTTTGAGTGCGCTTTCAAGCATGGCTTTTGCCTCGGCATTTGCAAGATACGTCTTAGCTTTTTGAATGTAGGCGGTCAACTCTATCCATGACAACTAGGCGGTGAGGCTTTTAGCTCAGACGCTCGACAGACTCATTTCGAGCCGCACATCCCGATACGGGACTTCCGGCCTGACTGCCCCACGCGCGCTTTTGTGCAGGCGCACAAGACCATATCGTTCCATGGTTCGCAGCGTGCGTGACAGATTGCCTGGTGTCCGACCCGTCGCTGACGCTAAGGCATGAATCGATTCCGGCCGCGTGTCGGCAATGACGCCGAGTAACGCGCGGTTGCGGTTTGACAGCAGCTTGGCAAAACTTTCGGGTGAGGTAAACCAAATCTTCGGCTCTCCCGCCTTGGGCTTAAGCTCGCCTTTGGCAATTGCTAGCGTGCGTGCTTTCATGTCCTCATACGAGGCAATACCGACTTTGAGTGTTTTCATGACCAGACTCCTTGTTCACGCATGACCGCCTCGACTTCTGTCCAAAAATCCGCGACGAGCGAGGCCGCGTCACGGTAGGCATAGGGCTTGACCGTTCGCAAGCGATGCTTATGGTCGTGAACCGCTACGTGCTTTCCTTTCACCGGATGGGCGTTATCAAACCCAACCAAACGCGTCCCATCGGGCGCGTGCATAGTCAAGCTGTAGTCCAAACCATGCGGTTTTTCCTTGGTCACGAGCACGTGATTAACGACAAACCTAACCCAATAGCCTGTGGCATCAATCACCAGAACCTGGCCATGCAAGTCTAAGAGGTTATCGAGTGAGGGATCGCGCACTGACGTAGTATATCATTATCACATACTGATACTAAATTAACTTACCGTTATTTGATTGGTAACGGCAACGCCAAAAATGCGAAAGATGGCTTTGCCCCCAGACCACCGCGCGGTCAATCCTCGGGCATCAGCGCGATGAAGTGGCCTAGAAAAGCCGCTGCTGACGTGGCTAAACCTCTCGCGTCTTGCGTCCTATGGCACGGATCGGGATTTACGTAATTCGATATACGCATGAGATCAACGCGGTAGCGGTAAAATAATAAGCAATCGAATTCAATCTTGCAATGACTGATCCCAACCAGCTTCCCATTGTCGTCGCCGGCCTTGGTTTTTTTCTCGCCTTGGTCTTCGGCGCCGTGGCAAACAAAGCACACTTTTGCACCATGGGCGCGATCGCCGATGTTGTGCACATGGGCCATTGGGTGCGTATGCGCATGTGGCTGCTCGCGATCGCCGTAGCGATGGTGGGCGCGAATTTGCTATCGCTCTTGGGTTGGGTGGATTTGGCGCAGTCCATTTATCCACGGCCGCGATTTATCTGGCTTTCCCATATCGTTGGCGGTATTTGTTTCGGCTTCGGCATGGTGCTCGCATCCGGTTGCGGCAATCGTACCTTGGTTCGCATCGGCGGCGGTAGTCTTGAAATCCGTGGTGGTGCTCGCATTTCTCGCGATTTCCGCCTACATGACCCTAAAAGGTTTGTTCGGCATGGCGCGCGTCAATTGGATCGAACCTTACGCGCTAGACCTTTCGGCAATGGGTGGACAAGATTTACCCAGCATCGCGCAGCACGTCTTCGGCGCCGCGCGCGGAACTTGGCGATTAATTGTCGTCGCAGTGCTCGCGCTGGGATTACTGTGGTTCGTATTCAAGGATCGCGATTTTCGCGAAAGTAGCGACTCGATACTAGGTGGCATCGTCATCGGTTTACTCATAGCGGCAGGCTGGTATGTCACCGGCCACATCGGTTATGGCGAAAGTCCCGAGACGTTAGAAAACGTATTCTTCGGCACGAACACGCGATCGGCTGAGTCGTTCAGTTTCGTCGCGCCGGTCGCCTATACCTTGGAACTTCTGATGTTGTGGAGCGATAGCTCTCTCGCCGTGACATTCGGCATCGCGTCCGTCGCCGGCGTGATCCTTGGCTCCGCGGCGTATGCGTTGTTGTCGCGAAACTTCCGCTGGGAAACTTTTACCGACGCCGCTGATATGCGCCGCCACATCGGCGGCGGAATTCTGATGGGGTTTGGTGGCGTCACGGGCCTAGGTTGCACGATCGGCCAAGGCATTACGGGTTTGTCGACGCTGGCGCTCGGCTCCTTTGTGACTTTCTTTGCCATCGTGTTCGGGCGCGGTTTTGGCGATGAAATATTTGGCGTGGCAATTGGATCGCGAAACTACGGTGGCGAGAACGTGAGGTTCTGATAGTTTGCTAAGATGCGATATCTGGTAGCCGCCCTCACCCTATACCCTCTCCCAAAGGGAGAGGGGACTTACACCCTTCTCCCTCTGGGAGAAGGGTGGGGATGAGGGAACGACGGCTCTGATCTCTTCGTTAAAAATAGGGTCAACAAGAAATGATGCTCACCGACCACCAACTTAGCGCGTTCGAACGTAACGGCTATATCACTGTTCCCGGTTTATTCTCGCCCGCGGAGATCGATGTTCTTCGCCTGGCGCTGGGCGAGGTGTTGAATCTCGACCGCCCCGAGCTCGTGCGTGAGCGCCATAACGATTCCGTCCGGCTGGTCTACGGCGCACATCGTTTTAACGCCGCGTTCGATTGTCTAGTGCATCATCCGCGTTGGATTGGCCCCGCCCGGCAATTGTTAACCAGCGAGGTTTATTTGCATCAACTACGCATCAATCCGAAAGCGCCATTCGACGGCGGCGGCTGGTGGTGGCATCAGGATTTCGCGACCTGGCAGTTCGAGGATGGCATGCCGACGGCGCGGGCGTTGATGATAGGCCTGTTTCTGGACGATATGAACGAATGCAACGGTCCGTTGATGGTGATTCCCGGCTCCCATCGCTACGGTCACATCGCCGACAACCAGCCGGACCGCGACAAGTCCGGCTACACGGTGATGGATCTGTCGCAGAAAGTCATCGCCGATTTGGTCGCCGAAGGCGGCGTCGAAGCATTGACCGGGCCCGCCGGCACGGTGCTGTTCATGCATTGCAACTTGGTGCATGGTTCCACCGGCAACATCACGCCATCGGCGCGCACTATCGCCTACCTTAATGTGAATTCCACGGAGAATGCCATCACCAAATTCAGCCGCGCCGAACACTTCGCCAACCGCGACTTTTCGCCTTTGCAGCCCTACGGCGACGATTGTTTGTTGCAGCAGGTGGCGGCATGAAGATCTCAGCGAACGGAATCTCCGTTAACTACGAACTCGCCGGGCCAGCGGGCGCGCCGGTGGTGATGTTGAGCCATTCCTTGGCGGCGACCCTGGCGATGTGGGACGCGCAGATGGCGGCGCTGACCAGCCGCTATCAAGTTCTGCGCTACGATTTGCGCGGCCACGGCGGAACCGAGGCGCCTGCCGGCGCATACAGTTTCGATTTGCTCGCCGCCGATGCCGTGGCAGCTGTTGCGGGCGCTTGAATATACCGCGCTGCCATTTCGTCGGCTTGTCCATCGGCGGCATGATAGGCCAGGCGCTAGCCATCAAACGCGAGCCGGAAATAGCAAGCCTAGCGTTATGCGCGACGTCGAGCCGCATGCCGCCGGAGATGCATACGATTTGGGATGGCCGTATGCAACAAGTCCAAACGCAAGGTATGGCGAGCATTACCGAGGGGACGCTGGAACGCTGGTTTACGCCGGCGTTTCGCGGAACTCACGGCGCTGAAGTAGTGCGTGTCGGCAAGATGATATCGAGCACACCGATCAACGGCTTTGTCGGCTGCGCGAACGCGATCAAAACCCTCGACTTCACCGCCAAACTCAAGGGAATCGTCCTGCCGACCCTGTTGATCGTCGGCCGCGAGGATCCCGGCACGCCGGTCGCCGCCTCGGAAGCGATACAGCGGGAAATTTCCGGCTCAAAGCTGGTGGTGCTCGAACAGGCAATGCATCTTTGCAATATCGAGCAGGCCGACGGGTTTAACCGCGCTTTGCTGGATTTTCTTGCCCAAAGGACTTAATCCGGGATTTCTCAAACCTAGCTCTCCTAAGGCACCACCTTCCGCAAACGCCCGATTTGCGGTATCTTTGAGCAGTTATGTAATCAGGAGGCTGGGAATGTCGTACCCTCTGGTACTGACGTTGGATATGGCAGGCTTACCGTTTCGCTGGGTCGAAATGGAAGACGCCATCATGTATGCCGCCCGCAACATGGTGGCATGGTCCATCGGCAGCGAGGCAGGCGTGTTTCGTGGCGGCCTATGTCGCGCCACGGGTAAGCGCTCGATCATTTCCACCAAATGCATCATCGCCCTTAAAGGCAGCGACAAGGTCGTACACGACTTGTCGCGGCCGCCGCTGTTAAGCCGCGAAACCTTATTCGCCCGCGACCGCCACGTCTGCGCCTATTGCGGCGGCAAATATCGCGAACGGGAACTGTCGAAAGATCACGTCATTCCGTTGTCGAAAAAGGCCGCGACAATTGGGTCAACGTCGTCACCGCGTGCCGGCCATGCAATCATCGCAAGGCCAATCGCACGCCGGAGCAGGCGCGCATGGAATTGCTTTACGTGCCGTACACGCCGAATCGCCACGAACACTTCATTCTGCAAAACCGCAACATCCTCGCCGACCAGATGGAATATCTGATGGCGAGCGTGCCGCGGCATAGCCGGCTACATAGTTAATTGTCATTCCCGCGCAGGCGGGAATCCAGTGTCGTCTTTAAGGCCAAATGGATTCCCGCCTGCGCGGGAATGACAGCAGGTTTTAATACCGGTTATATTTCTCCAGCGCCTTTAGCATAGACTTCTCTTCTTTGATGATCGGTATCATCTTGCTTTCTTTGTCATCGTATTGCTTCAAAAACTCGACCACTTTTTCTGCCGCTTCTTGAGGTACGACGACTACGCCGTCCAAATCGCCGACGATGTAGTCGCCCGGCTTTACCATCACTCCCGCACACTTAACCGGTATCTGTTTCGCCACGCTCACATAGCGGCCCACCGACGTTGCGGGACTAATGGCGCGGCTGAAAATCGGGAAGCCGATTTCCGTGACTTCTTCCACGTCGCGCGCCGCGCCGTCGATCACCGCGCCGGCGAGTCCGCGCACTTTCGCCGTGGTCGCCATGAGATTGCCCATGCCGGCGACTTCCAAGCCATCTTCCAACACATACACCAACACGCTGCCGGCTTCGGCCTCGTCGAGGATTTCAAGCGCGTAATTGCGGTAGGTGCGCTTATCGGTGCGCAATACGGGACGCATTAAAGCGGTGGCCGCAGGGCCGACAATTTTAGTCTTGAAAATCGGCTTCATGTCGTGGCTCATGAACCCGCGCTGGCCCGTCGCTTCTTCAACCGCATCGGCGATGTTGCCGGTGCTGTTGACCTTGCTTTTTAGGATGGTGATGATTTCTGTGGGAGTGAGTTTTTTGGGTTCGTCGGCGCGAGCCGGTTCTGAGTGCATCAATATGAAGAATGTTGTCATCCCCGTGAAAACGGAGATCCAGGTTGAACAGCGCCAAATGGATTCCCGCTTTCGCGGGAATGACACATCAGGAATTTTTGTCATTACGCTAATATCGCCCATAAGCCTCCATCGCCTTTCGTATCGATCCGGTCTCTCGTATCATCTCGCGCATGCTGATTTCCTTCGCGTCGAATTCCAGCGCGAGTTCGGCGATCTTTTGTGCGTGCTCAAAGGGAATGACGGCTACGCCATCCATGTCGCCCATGATGTAGTCGCCCGGACGAACCCAGATGCCCGCGCACATCACGGGCACTTGGCCGGCCACGCTCACGTGGCGGCCGATGATCGAGGCCGGCGTGATGCTGCGGCAAAACACCGGAAACCCCAAGCGCGTGATCTCTTCCACATCGCGTGCGCCGCCGTCGATCACCGCGCCGGCGATGCCGCGCACTTGCGCGGTGGTCGCCATCAGTTCGCCGATGCCCGCGATTTCGAGGCCGTCTTCCAACACGTACACCAAGATGCTGCCGGGCGCTGCCTCGTCCAGCACTTTAAGACTGAAGTTGGGGCCGTCCTGAGATCGCAGCGCGGGCTTGAGTTGCACCGTCGCTGCGCGGCCGGCGATTTTGGTTTTGAACAGCGGCCGCATATCGGTACGCATAAAACCGCGCTGACCCACCACGTCATCGATGGCATCGGACACGCTGGCGACAGTGGATTTCTTTAAGGCGGCGATGATCTCGGCTTCGCTCATTTCCGGCATGGCAATATCCTTTAGGTGACACGATATAATGAAGTTTACTTGAGAAAACTTTTTCATGTCATCCAGCAAAATCCTCGCGCTTGATTGTTCCACGGAGTACTGTTCCGTGGCGCTGCTCGTAGGCGGCGAGACCATCGAGCGCAACGAGCACGCAGGGCAGCGCCATTCCGAATTGATATTGGCTTTGGTCGATGACGTCCTTGCCGGGGAAGCGCTCGCCTTGAGCGATGTCGATGCGATTGCGTTCGGTGCCGGGCCGGGTTCCTTTACGGGCCTGCGCATCGCCTGCGGCGTGGCGCAAGGCTTGGCGTTCGGCGCCTGACCAGCCGGTGGTCGCCGTGCCTACGTTGCTCGCGTTGGCGCAAGCGACCGATGCGCGTAGAGTCCTGAGCGTTCTCGACGCGCGCATGGGCGAAGTTTATCTCGCGGCATACGAGCGAACGCACGACTCGTGGCGAACCGTTATCGCGCCGTGCCTGTGCAAGCCCGATGCCGCGCCGCCGCTGGCCGATGGCGATTGGGTCGGCATCGGCAGTGGATTCTCCGTTCACGGCGATAAATTGCGCGAGATCTATGCCCACCAACTCGGCGATGTCGATGCGAAATCGTATCCCCAAGCGCGGCACATCGCGACCTTAGCGCACGCCGAATGGCGTGCGGGACGCAGTATTTCTGCCGCTGCTGCGCTGCCGCTCTATATTCGCGACAAAGTTGCGTTCACCGAAAGCGAACGGGGCCTCGCGGCAACATGAGTGCGGAACCCAAGTCCCTGCTGCAATATCGAGCGATGGTCCCGGCTGATCTCAAGCGCGTGATCGAGATCGAGAACCAGGTCTACACCCATCCTTGGACCTTGGGCAATTTTCGCGATTCCATTCAAGCGCAACATCGGTGTGTCATGTTGACCTACGGCGAGACCGTGATCGGCTACGCGGTGGTGATGATCGCCGCCGATGAAGCGCATCTGCTTAACCTTACCATCGCATCCGAGTGGCAGCGTCAAGGCTATGGCCGCGCGTTATTATTGCATCTTTTGTCGCTTGCCGTGACCGAGTTCGTGCGCAGTTTTTTCCTCGAAGTGCGCCCGTCCAATGGCGCGGCGCAGGCGTTGTATACGGCGCTGGGCTTCAAGACTATCGGTGTGCGGCGCAATTACTATCCCGCGCGCGCTGGGCGCGAAGACGCGATTGTCATGGAACTGAGGCTGTGAATTATTCCGAGGCCTACTTAAGAGAAATGGGCCTGTGGCCGCTGTATCGGCAGCGATCCGCAACGGATATCGCGGATCGCGATAGCGCTACAAATACTGAATCCATCGAGGGCGATACTGCGGCAGTCGTAACTAGCGGCGATTGCCACGCCGACATTGCAAGCATGGATTGGGCGCGCCTCAAGCAAACCGTGACGAATTGCACGGCCTGCGGTCTGCGAGCCGGATGTAAGCAAACGGTGTTCGGCGTCGGCGACGAAAAAGCGCAATGGTTATTCATTGGCGAAGGACCAGGCGCGGAAGAAGACCAGCGCGGCGAGCCCTTCGTCGGCCAAGCGGGCCGCCTGCTCGATAATATGCTCGCCGCGATCGAATTAAAGCGCGGCGAAAACGCGTACATCGCCAACATCGTCAAGTGCCGCCCACCCGGCAATCGCAACCCCGAAGCGGCGGAAGCATCGGCATGCGCGCCTTATCTCGCACGGCAGATCGAATTGATTCAACCGAAATTGATCGTAACGTTAGGTAAAGTGGCGGCGGGGAATCTGCTGGCGACCGATGCGCCTATCGGCAGCATGCGCGGCAAGCTGCATAGCTATCGCGGCATTCCTGTCGTCGCAACTTATCATCCGGCGTATCTGCTGCGCAACTTGCCGGATAAGGCGAAGGCTTGGGCCGATCTTTGTTTTGCACGTAGAACGATCCGCGAACTTGCTTGAACCAACCATCATCGCCATAAAGTATGGCCAACCGTCTCGTTAAATGGTAATCGGCCTGTAAGCCGCGTCCAGCTTGCCTCGTGGCGAGGCATGTCCTGAAAGCCGCACTGCTATTGCCTTCTGGCGTTGGTGCTAAGAATATTTATGCGGTCCGCTATCGGGGTGCTCGCCACCCTCGGGGCCGTAAAAAATCACCCACAGCGTTAAGTCGTCACTGAAATTTTCAAAGCGGTGTATTGTGCCGGCGGGAACGAACAGCAGATCGGTTTCGCGAAACGTTTTACGCGCATCGCCGCAGACGAATTCCCCATGGCCGCGCGCTACAACATAAATCTCATCTTGGGTGTGGGGCGTTTGCGGATCGGCGTCGCGCGGTGCGTAAACTTTGACCAGCAAACTCCCGTGTTTGAGCACAGGAAACGATGGAAATCCCTTCTCGTTGCGCCAGCCGGCGTCGAGTTGCGAAGTCGCTTCGGCGAGAGTTTTAAGCAAGTCCAATCGAGAAGCGGCGCCGGAAGACCGCCGCCTCAGTTCTTGTGTTGCGCCACGAATTCATCCGCTTGACGATTGGCTTCCACTCGCTGCGCGTCGTTCAAATATTTCTCGCAGATATGCATGTGGATGCGCGCCTGGCCGTTGCCCTGGCGCGTCGCCAGCGCAAACCATTTGCACGCGCTGATCATGTCTTTTTCCACACCCGTGCCCATGTAATACATGGTGCCGAGATTGAACTGGCCGAATTGATTGCCTTGTTCGGCGGATTTTTTGTACCACTCAACTGCTTTGGAATAATCTTTTGTCGTCCCATGGCCCATGTCGTACATCACGCCCGTGCTCGATTGCGCGAGTGCGTTGCCGCCCTCTGCCAGAGAGAGAAACTCTTTAAATGCGGTTTGGAAGTCACCTTTATCGTAGGCGGCTTGAGCCGACAACAAATCCACGGCGAACGCTGAACCGATGCTCGCACCGAGCAGCAGCAAGCCCGCTAAACTCTGTCTGAAATTCATTTTTAAACCTTTCTTATCGTGATGAGTTTCTACTTTTCTTCCACTTTCGCCTTGGCGCGCAGGTCGTCCAGCATTTTAGTGATCAGCGCTTGCTGCTGACTCTGGCGTATCTTATCTTTCACTTCATCGAAGCCGGGAACCTTGGCGGCGCGCGTATCTTCCAGCTTGATGATGTGATAACCGTACGGCGTTTTAACCGGTTCGGCCGTCATATCGCCCTTCTTTAATTTGACCATGGCGTCGCTGAAGGGTTTCACGAAGTTGGTCGGCATTGTCCATTCAAGCTTACCGCCTTGGTCTTTGGAGCCGGCGTCTTTAGACTTTTCCTTGGCCAATTTGTCGAAACTGGCGCCTTTTTTGATCTGGGCGATCAGGTCCTTTGCCTCTTTTTCGCCTTCAACCAAGATGTGCTGGGCTTTATATTCCTTATCGCCTTCGGCAGATTTCGCTTTGTTATACTCCGCCTTCAGCGCCTCATCTTTGATCGGGTTTTTCTTCATATAGTCGGCGACGTAGGCGCGAACCAATAACTGGTGTTTAACCAAATCCAGTTGTTCCATGATTTCTGGGCTTTTATCGAGGCCGGCCTTGATGGCTTCTTGCGCAACGATTTCACCCTTGACTAGATTGTCTTTAATTTGGGCTTGAAGTTGCGGGCTATCGGGCTGGCCTTGACCGGCTGCCTGCTGCGTTAAAATCTGAAACCGCGATGCCGGAATGGTGGCGCCGTTCACCGTGATTTTCATCGGTTTCGCCGGCGCCGCGGCGGGAGCCGCCGCCGGTTTGCTATCTTGCGCAAAGCTGATGTTAGCGACCATCAGGCCAATGGCAATAATGAGTGAAAGAGTTAGAGGTTTAACGGTCATGACAAAGTCCTTAAGGGAGTAGGCAAAAAAATTCGAAAACACCAACGCTAAAGCTGATCGGGCGTGTAGGCCGATATCGCCAAAGCATGAATTTGGCGTTGCATCAGATCGCCGAGCGCCTGATAAATCAAACGGTGGCGCGCGATCGGTGTCTTGCCGGCAAATTGCCGCGAGACGATAGTGAGCTGATAGTGGCCGCCGCCGCTCGCCGCGCCAGCGTGGCCGGCGTGCTTGGCGCTATCGTCGATGATGTCCAGGCTGTCAGGCTCTAAACTCTTGAGCCGCTGCTGCATGAGGGCGATGGTGTCGTTCAATGCAATGCTTTACATTTAGGGCGAACGACGACTTTCGTGTACCCGTCTTCGGTATAAACATGCCTATCACCGGCGATCGCGTGCGGCATTAGGTGGCATCCTTGTCTTCGATGGCGTGTTTCGACAGCATCAGGCCTTGGCCTATGATGAATAACAACATCAGGCCGAAACTACCGAATAATTTGAAATTGACCCAAGTATCGGTGGAATAGTTGTAAGCGACGTAAAGATTGATAAAACCCATGGCCACAAAGAAAACCGCCCAGCTTAGGTTGAGCCGTTGCCAGATTAGTTCCGGCAGCGCGACATTTTTTTCCATCATGGCGCGAATTAGGTTTTTACCGAAAAAAAATTGTGCGCCCAACAATACCGCGCCGAAAAGCCAATAAAGCACGGTCGGTTTCCATTTGATGAAGGTTTCGTCTTGTAGCAATAACGTCGCCCCGCCGAATACGGCGATGATGGCCAGGCTGACCCACATCATGGGCTCGACTTTTTTGCCTGTTAGGCGCAGCCAGGCAATTTGCCCGATATTGGCAACGATCGCCACGCCCGTTGCCACGTAAATATCGGCGAACTTATAGGCCGCGAAAAACAGCACAACGGGGAAAAGGTCGAATAATAGCTTCATAAACCCTTGATTATGATGCCTTGGGCCGGGAAAGTCCATGGCGGGCAATACGTCTAACGCCGCGCTTAGTGTATCGGCTGACTCGGCATAAGCGCTGTTTCTCGAATTCTTCGTGCTAGAATTTTGCGCTGAATGAAACAACTATCGCTGGATATTTCCGCTCCGCCACCGCCGACCTTCGCCAATTTTTCTGTCGGGCGAAACCAGGAGCTCTTTGCACTGTTGCAAGCGATCGCAGCGGCCGCGAGTAACGAACGTTTCGTCTATCTTTGGGGCGAGCCCGGCGCCGGGAAAACCCACCTATTACAGGCCGTCGCCACGGCTACGGATGGCCACGTCGTATCGCTGAACGCCGCAGCTACGATTCCGGAGATTTCCCAAATACGCGGCGATGAGTGGGTGATCGTCGACGACGTCCATAGTCTCCGCACGGCGGTGCAGCCGGCGCTATTCCATGCCTACAATCGCTTACGCAGCGCCAGCGGCCGGTTGATCACGAGCGGCGCGTTTGCGCCCTCGCAACTGATCCTATTGCCCGATTTGAAGTCGCGTTTGAGTTGGGGTCTCGCGTTTCAGGTTTATCCCTTGAGCGACGAAGAAAAGTTCGTGCTGCTGGCGCAACACGCTGCGGCGCGTGGCTTTACCCTCGGCCCCGACGTGATCCGCTACATTTCAGCCCACTATCAGCGCGATGTGCCGTCGTTGATGGGGTTGCTGCAAGCGCTCGATCGTTACTCTCTGGAAACCAAGCGAGCCATTACCGTGCCGTTACTGAAAGAAGTCCTTGACCATCCAGTGGAGTTATAGTGGATTTAATATTGTTCGATTTGGATAACACCTTGCTTGCCGGCGACAGCGACTACGAGTGGGCGCAATATTTGATCGAGAAAGGTGTGCGCGATCGCGGCGAGCACGAAGCGAAGAACCTACAGTTCTATGAGCAATATAAATCGGGCACGTTGGACATACACGAGTTTCTCGATTATCAATTGAAACCCCTGGCGAGCCATCCGCAGTCATTGCTCCGGCAATGGCGGGAGGATTATGTCGCGACCAAGATTCAACCCATCATGACGCCCAAGGCGCGCGCCTTGGTGAATTCGTCGCTACGGCAAACGGACTATGTGTTGATCATCACCGCCACCAATCGCTTTGTGACGGAAACCATCGCCACCGCCTTCGGCGTCAAGCATTTGATCGGGACGGAACCGGAGGAAATCGACGGCGAATTCACCGGGAAAGTTGCCGGTACGCCGAGTTTTCGCGAAGGCAAGATCACCCGGCTTGAACAGTGGTTTGCGTCACGGGATTTAGACTGGGACTCGTTCGCGACTACGCGATTTTACAGCGATTCGTTGAACGATTTGCCGCTGCTCAATAAAGTAGACGAACCCATCGCCGTCGACCCGGACGATACCTTGCGCGGCCATGCCGAAGCTAAAGGTTGGCCGGTGATTTCGTTGCGGGATTGAACGTTTCGAATATTTTCTCCAAACGAAAATAGATGCAACGTCCCCTCGTTGCAGTATCGCTCGTCATTTTTACAGCAGTTAGCATCTGGATCGCACTTTCCATCGGCAGCGTAAAACTCACGAACACAGAAGTTTGGCAAGCCCTCATCGGCCAAGGTAGCGACATGCATCGGCAGATCGTCCGCGAGCTGCGCGCGCCGCGAGTGTTCGCCGCTTTCGCCTGCGGTGGTTTGCTCGCGCTCGCAGGAACGTTGCTGCAAGTTTTGCTGCGCAATCCGCTCGCCGATCCCTATATTCTCGGTATTTCAGGCGGCGCGGCCATCGGCGCCTTGTCGGCCTTGAGCTTAGGCGTGGCTGCCGTGGGAGTAAATACCGGTGCGCTCCTCGGCGCGGTTGCCGCCATCGCGCTGGTGTTTGCCCTGAGCTGGCGCGGGCAGGGCCCGCGACCCGATCGGATGCTGCTCACCGGCGTGGTGCTCGCCGCCGGATTCGCCGCGATCATCAGTTTATTTTTAGTGCTCGCGCCCGCCGCGCAATTGCACGGCATGTTGTTTTGGCTCATGGGCGATTTGTCGCGGGTGGTGTCGCCGGCGCCAGTGCTGATTGTTCTCCTCATCGTGGCAAGCGTTGCGTTGCTGCTTGGACATTCGCTCGACATCCTCACGCTCGGCGACATCAAGGCAGCGACTTTAGGTTTAAGCGCGCGCCCGTTGCAAATCGCTGATCTTTTTACTCGCCGCGTTAGCGACCACAGCGGTCGTGGTCACGGCTGGGCCGATCGGCTTCGTCGGCCTGCTGGTGCCCCACGGGATACGTTTGCTCGGCATCACGCGCCACCGCCCCCTTATCGCGATAGCCGCGATCGCCGGCGGTAGTTTTTTGATTTGGGCCGATCTCCTCGCCCGCAGCGTTGCCGCGCCATTGCAACTGCCCGTCGGCGCCGTGACCGCCTTGCTCGGCGTGCCGTTGCTGTTAGTGTTGTTGCTGCGCGCATGAGCGAGCTCGCCAGCGACAAGCTCACGCTGATTAACGGTGGCAGGTTGCTGATCAGCGGCCTGACGTTGCGCTTCAAGCCCGGTGAATGTTGGGCCGTATTGGGCCCCAACGGCAGCGGCAAAACGACTTTGCTCCATGCACTCGCCGGTCTACGCGAGGACAAAATGCTATCGCGCTGGATAGTAAACCACTGACCCATCACACCCGTCGCCAGATCGCGCAAAAGATCGGACTTCTCTTGCAAGAAGAAACTTCCGGTTTTCAAGGAACCGTCGCGCAATACGTCGAACTCGGTTTATTCTCGCTAGGCACCTGGCTGCAAGCCAATACCAGTGCGGATCACAAGGCGCATGCCGCCATGAGCCGCATGGGGATTGACTCCCAGGCCGATCGTTTATGGAATCAACTATCCGGCGGCGAACGTCAACGGGCACGCCTCGCCCAGTTACTCGCCCAGGCGCCGGACATTTATTTGCTCGACGAACCGTTGCTGCATTTGGATTTGCGCCATCAACTCGCGGTGTTGCAATGCTTTCAATCCCTCGCCCGCGACGAGGGCAAGACCGTCATCATGGTGCTGCACGATAGCCTTTGGGCGAGCCGGTTTTGCGACCATGCGCTCATGCTTTATGATGGTGGGGTTTGCCGCTTCGGTTCGGCACCATCCCTCATCAATAAACACAACTTGGCTAGCTTATATTCCTGTTCGATGGATAGCTTCGAGTTTTCCCTCCCTGCATGATCAAGAAATTTATTCAGCGAGTGTTCGGCAGAGAGAAAAAAATCGATTCAAAAAAATCGAAGCCGCGCATCCTGAAAGTCGCAGAGCACGGCATCAAACGCGACATGATTAGCTCCTGCGCTTTGCGCACCACGGATCAATTGCAACAGGCGGGCTATCAAGCGTTTGTAGTCGGCGGCGCGGTGCGCGATTTACTGACGGGCCGCATGCCGAAGGATTTCGATGTCGCCACCGATGCGACGCCGGATCAGGTGCGATCCGTCATTCGCCGCTCCCGCATCATCGGCCGCCGCTTTCAGATCGTCCATGCGTTGTGCGGCAATGAGACCGTCGAAGTGTCCACGTTCCGCGCCATGTCCGTGCCGATTGCCGAAGGCGAAAACGAAAGCAACGAGATGCGCTCGGACGAGCACGGCCGTTTGCTGCGCGACAATGTGTTCGGCAGCCAAGCGGAAGATGCCTCGCGCCGCGATTTCACCGCCAACGCGTTGTTCTACGATCCGGCGACAGAAGAAGTGTGGGACTATCATCACGGCGTTGCCGATATCCGCGCGAAAAAATTGCGCATGATCGGCGATCCTGCCACCCGTTACCGCGAAGATCCGGTGCGCATGCTGCGCGCCGCGCGCTTCGCCGCCAAACTCGGTTTCAGCATCGACGGCCCGACGCAGCAACCGATCCGCGACATGGCCGATCTCTTGACCAATGTCCCGCGTTCGCGGCTGTTCGACGAGATGATGAAGTTGCTGCTATCGGGTCACGCGTGGGCGGGAGTCACGACCTTGCGCGCGGAAGGCTTGCACCACGGTTTGCTGCCGCTGCTCGACGTGATTTTGGAACAGCCCATGGGAGAGCGCTTCGTTAAGCTCGCGCTGGAGCAAACGGACCTGCGCATCCAGCAGGACAAGCCCGTCTCGCCGGGGTTTTTATTTGCCACACTGCTGTGGCACGAAGTGCTGGCGGCGTGGGACGCCAATCTTAAGGCGGACATGCGTAAACCGTTGGCGTTGCATCAAGCCATGGACGACGTGTTAAAGCAGCAGTCGGCGCAACTCAATATTCCGCGCCGCTTTGATGCAGTGATGAATGAGATCTGGCAATTGCAACCGCGTTTCCTTGATCGCGCCGGTTCCAAGCCATTTCGTTTGCTGAATCATCCGCGCTTTCGCGCCGGCTATGATTTTTTATTGTTGCGCTGTCAAAGCGGCGAACTCGACGCGGAGCTCGGCGCCTGGTGGGAAAAATTCCAAGTAGCGGACGAGGAGGAGCGCCAGAGCATGTTACTCGTGGAAACCGCTGAGCCGGGAAAAAAACGCCGCCGCCGCAAACGCAAGAGTCCGGCGGTCGGCCCAGTGGAAGCGCCGTGAGCACGATTGCGTATATTGCGCTGGGCTCCAATTTGGATAATCCGAAAATGCAAATCCAAGACGCGTTTGCCGATCTCGACGAAATCGAAGCGACGCGCTTATTGGAAACCTCTTCGCTCTACGCCAGCGCGCCGTGGGGTTATGCGGATCAACCGGATTTTGTGAACGCGGTCGCTTCAGTCGAAACGCAATTACCGCCGCGCCGCTTGCTCGACGAGTTGCTGAAGATCGAAACCTGGCACGGCCGCGTGCGTTCCTTCGCCAACGCGCCGCGAACCTTGGATTTGGACATCGCGCTGTATGGCGATGAAGTCGTTGCAGAGGATGGTTTGACCATTCCCCATCCGCGCATGCACGAACGTGCGTTCGTGCTGGCGCCGCTGGCGGAGATCGCGCCCGCGCTGGTGATTCCCGGTCTGGGGCCGATCGCTGCGCTGCTGGAGCGTTGCCAGGACCCGAGCCTAAAGCGAATCGAAGAATAAACCCCAGTTATGCAAATGGCGCTACCCGAAAAATACCGCTACATCGTCATCGAAGGCCCCATCGGCGTGGGCAAGACCAGTCTTGCCAAGCGCATGGTCGAACACCTCGGCGCCGAAGCATTGCTGGAGGAACCGGACGCCAATCCTTTCCTGCCGAAGTTTTATCGCGACATGCGCCGTCACGCCTTCGCGACGCAAATGTTTTTTCTGTTTCAACGCGTAGCGCAGGTGAGCGATCTGAAACAGCGTGAGTTGTTCGAAAAAGTCACCATCGCCGATTTTTTGCTGGAGAAAGATCCGCTGTTCGCACGCATGACGTTGACCGACGAGGAATTCAGCCTCTATCAGCGCATCTATCAGCATCTCGCGCCGCAGGCGCCGACGCCGGATCTGGTGATTTATTTGCAGGCGCCGGTGGAGGCGCTGATCAATCGCGTAAATCGCCGCGGCACAGTGTATGAACGCAATATCTCCGAGGACTATCTGCGGCGACTGGCGGAGAGTTATACCGAATTTTTTTATCAATACAATAATTCGCCGCTATTGATAGTCAACAGCAGCCGGTTAAATTTCGTCGATAGCAGCGATGATTTTGAATTATTATTACAACGAATTAACGCGATGCGTGGAGGCCGCGAGTTCTTCAACCGAAGTTCCTGAAGAACCCGCGCGTTATTGTGTGGTTGTTATTTTGGATCGATAGACTATGAGACTGACTCTGAAAGACCTAGCGAAGAAGTTCGAGGCTAAGGAAAAGATCACCATGGTGACCGTCTACGACGCGAGCTTTGCCGCCGCGGCGGAACAGGCGGGCGTGGAAATATTGTTCATCGGCGATTCCCTCGGCATGACGGTGCAGGGCCACGACAGCCCGCTGCCGGTGACCGTTGCCGACATGGTTTACCACACTCGCGCCGTGGTGCGCGGCAGTAAGCAAGGCTTTGTGATCGGCGATCTGCCCTTCGGCGCCTATCACGAAAGTCCCGCGCAAGCGTTTCACAATGCGGCGCAACTCATGATGGCCGGCGCGAACATGGTCAAGCTCGAAGGCGGAGCGGTGATGGCCGAGGCAGTGGAATTTTTGACCAAACGCGGCATTCCCGTTTGTGGTCACCTCGGACTCACGCCGCAATCTTACAATGCCCTCGGCGGTTTCCGCGTGCAAGGTAAGAGCGATGAAGCGGCGCAACGTCTAATCAACGACGCTAAGACCTTGCAGAATGCCGGCATGTCCATGGTGGTATTGGAAGCGGTTCCCGCGACCTTGGGCAAAGATGTGACGGCGAATCTCACCATTCCCACTATCGGCATCGGCGCAGGGCCCAACTGTTCCGGCCAGGTATTGCTCGCCTACGATTTGCTGGATATTTTCCCGGGCCCAAAAGCGAAGTTTGTGAAGAACTTCATGGCCACTAGCGGCAGCGTCCCCGCCGCCTTCGCGAATTTCGTTAAAGAAGTAAAAGACGGCACGTTCCCGGGCCCGGAACACTGTTACTAAAACCAAGATAAAGAATAACAATGGACCTTATCCACACCGTCCGAGAGTTGCGTGAACGCCTGCGCGGAGAACCGCGCGTGGCGCTGGTTCCCACCATGGGCAATCTGCATGAGGGACACATTCAACTCATCCGCATCGTCAAACCGAAAGCCGCGTGTCTGGTCGCGAGTATTTTCGTCAACCGCCTGCAGTTCGGGCCTAAGGACGATTTCAATAAGTATCCGCGCACCTTGCCCGGCGACTGCGAAAAACTCGACGAAGCCGGCTGCCACATCGTGTTCGCGCCATCGGAGGACGAAGTCTATCCCGAGCCGCAAAGCTTCACGGTTGAGCCATCGAGCCTGCAAAATATCCTCGAGGGCGAATTTCGCGCCGGGCATTTTCGCGGCGTGGCCACGGTGGTGTTGAAGCTCTTCAACATGGTGCAACCACAGATCGCGATCTTCGGCAAAAAGGATTATCAGCAGTATTTAGTATTGCGCGATATGGTGCGGCAATTCGAGCTGCCGATCGACATCGTCCCCGCCGAGACGGTGCGCGCCGACGACGGTTTGGCGCTATCTTCGCGCAATGGTTATCTGTCGCCGAAGGAGCGCCACGAAGCAGTTCGGCTACAGCAACAATTACAAAAAGTGCGCAGCGCAATTTTTAGCGGTGAATGGGATTTCGGCAAACTGGAAAAAGCCGCCGTGAAACATCTCGACGAGCACGGCTGGAAAACCGACTACATCTCGGTCCGTCGCCAGCAAGACTTATTGACGCCGCAGCCGCAGGAAAAGCATCTAGTGGTTCTTGGCGCTTCCAAGCTGGGCGCGACGCGCTTGATCGATAACCTCGAAATCGATTTGTAGTTTTTATCTGCGCGATTCGTTGTCGCTCCCCTGATTTTGTCATTCCCGCGCAGGCGGGAATCCATTTGGCCTTAAAAACGACACTGGATTCCCGCTTTCGCGGGAATGACAAGTGGGGGGTTTTTGTGTTTGTTGGGCCAGTTCGTAGCCCAAGGACGCATCGCGAAACACCGGGAAGATTATTTCCCCGGATTTCATTTCATTCCATTGGGCAATTCGTCATTCCCGCCTTCGCGGGGACGACGATCAAGGGGCGCGCTTGAAGATCGGCTACACAAACTTGCAAGGAAGGCCCGCCAGAAGCCCCGTCCTGCTTGGCTCCCGGCAATGCCATGCCTGTGAGCCAATATCCATGCGCCTCTTGGCGCGGTCGCATCAGATGTTCAGCATGCGCTTTATAGGATAATTAATGATTATTCGTAGGTCGCTTTCCGATTGTTCTTTAGACCGGCCAAAGCAAACCCGGGTAAAATGAAGTCGCAGATTGATCGGTCGGTCGAGGCGAGGAGCGATTTATGTGGAAAGTATTGATAACAGGGCTAGCCCTGAGTGTTTCGGCGCTGAATTACGCCGCTGAAAACAATTGGGCGAATGATCTTTCGCCTATCGGCGCGCAGGACTGGAACGCGGAACGCGCGGCGCATTTGCTGGAGCGCGCGGGATTTGGCGCAACTCCGGAAGAGATTCAACGCTTCACTGCCATGGCGCCCGACGCGGCGATTAAAGAACTAGTCGATTTTCAGGGCGTCGACAATAGCCATCTTGCGCCGTTCGACGAATCCGGTGTGTTCGATCCCGGCGTCGATCCTTTTCCCGAGAGCCGGCCCGCGACCACCAATATGGCCAAGCAACAAGGCGAGGCGCTCGGCGTCAAAGTGAAGCCGAAAGGCAATCGCAAGATGCAGCCGGTGGTGAATAAATTTTTTTACTGGCTGCGCGCGAGTCGTTTGGAGACCGATCGCCTCGGTTATTGGTGGGCGAACCGGATGCTGACGTCGAACCGCCCGCTGGAAGAAAAAATGGCGCTGTTTTGGCACGGCCACTTCGCCAATAACGAAGAGAAAGTGCGCGACTACCGCAAAATGCAGCGGCAGTTGGCGTTGTTCCAAGCCAAGGGCACCGGCAACTTCCGTGAACTGTTGATCGGCGCGGCGCAGGATCCGGCGATGCTGGCGTTTCTCGATGCCGGCGTCAACGTAAAAGGCGCGCCGAACGAAAACTTCGCCCGTGAGATCATGGAACTCTTCACCATGGGCGTGGGCAACTACAGCGAGAAGGATATCCGCGAGGCAGCGCGCGCGTTCACCGGCTGGAACTACGAAGGCGTCGAGTTCAAAAAGATTGACGAGAAACACGACGACGGTGTGAAGAATGTGCTGGGCAAAAGCGGTAACTTCGACGGCGTTCAGGTGATTGACATTATTCTGCAGCAACCTGTGACGGCAGAATTTGTCGCAGCAAAAATTTACCGCTACTTGGTGCGGCAAGAATTATCCGACGCGACGAAAAAGCAGCTCGCCGGCGTATTGCGCGATAACAAATACGAACTCGCGCCGCTGCTCAAAACCATATTACTGTCGAAAGATTTTTACAGCGCGCCATCCATGGCAACCCGGATCAAGAGCCCGGTTGAGCTAGCGGTATCGACTTACAAAAAACTGGGTTTGAAAGAAGTACCGGGCGTCCCGGATTTCAACGACGCAACGGAAGCCTTGGGCCAACGCTTGTTCCGTCCGCCGACGGTGGCCGGTTGGGCGCAAGGTAAGAGTTGGATCACGCCGGGGCTGTTACTCGAACGCGGCAATTTCACTCGCGATTTGCTGTTCCCCAACATTAACTTCCTACCGCCGGATCGCTATCCCGACGATGAAACCATACGCATCGTCAGCGCCAAAATCGATCAAGGTCTAGACATCACCACCGCGACCAAGCCGGAAGGCAAGGGCATGGGCGGCGGCGGCGAAGCGATGATGTCGATGGCCAATGCGATGGCGGATCGCGATGAAGATTTCAACACGCGTTACGCTAGTTTCCGCGGCTGGCAGATGGCGACGGAAAAAGTGAAACCGATTGTTCGGCGGACCGCGCAGTTGGATTTGACCGGCATGGTTAAGACGCAAAAGTTAGCCGACACAACCCAGGTGGTGGACTATATGCTGGCGCGCTTTTTACGCACCGCCGCCGACGGCGCGGATCGAACGCGTTTAATCGAATTCTTGAATAGCGAACTCGGCACGGACAAAGTGAGCGAAGCGGAATCGTATTTGGAAGAACCGTTGCGCTTACTGCTGCACCTGATCATGAGTTTGCCTGAATATCAGTTAGGGTAAAGGATGAAATGATGACAAACGATAAATATTTGGGTCAGCGTATCAGCCGCAGAGCATTGCTGGGTGCGGGTCTTGCGGGCATCGGGGTGAATGGCGCGCGCATCTTGGGCGTGCCTCTGGCGTTAGGACAAGTCGCCCAGGCCATGGCAGCCGACGAAGCGAGCAAAGATCGTATTCTGGTCGTCGTGGAGTTATCGGGCGGTAATGACGGCTTAAATACGTTGGTGCCCTACAGCAATGACGCGTATTACAAACATCGTCCGACCCTCGGCATCAAGCCCGATAAGCTGCTCAAAATCGACGATCACTTCGGCTGGAATTCCGGCATGATCGGCTTCGAAAAATTGTACAAAGACGGCAAGCTCGCGATCGTCCACGGTTGTGGCTACGACCAGCCGTCGTTTTCCCATTTCACCTCGATGGCGTACTTGCATACGGCGGCGCCCAACAGCGGCGAGGAATATGGCTGGGTGGGTCGGCTTGGCGATGCGTTGCAACCCAAGTCCGCGTCGAACTACATCGTCAACATCGATGCGACGCAATCCTTGGCGGTGAAGAGCCACGTGCATGTGCCGGTCGTGTTCGACGAGCCGGAGCGTTTCACGCGCAAGGGCGGGTTTCAGGAAAAACCGCTGTTCGATCATGTCACGCAAGTGGCTAACGATCCGAACTCGTCGCGCGCATTCTTGCGTGAGGCGGCGAAGAGCGCCGTCGATGCCTCCGCGTTGGTGCGCGAGGCCTGGGCGCGCTATCGCACGCCGGTCGACTACGGCATCGTGCCGATGGGACTGTCCAAAGTGGCATCGCTGATCGACGCCGGCATGCCGACGCGTTTGTACTACACCGGTTATCGCAATAATGCCTTCGACACCCACGTGCAGCAGCCGGATCTGCACGCGCGTCTATTGACTTATGTGTCCGACGCCATCATGGGCTTCATGCGCGATTTAGAGCGCATCGGTAAGGCGGACAACGTGGCGATATTGGTGTTTTCCGAGTTCGGCCGGCGCGTGCCGGAGAACGCCAATTTAGGCACCGACCACGGCACCGCGAATTACATGTTCATGGCGGGCAAGCATGTGAAGGGTGGTCACTACGGCAAACCGGTCGATCTGACTAAATTAGACGCCGGCGACAATCTCATCCATACCACGGACTTCCGCCGCGCCTACGCCACATTGACCCAAGGCTGGATGGGCTATAAAGACTCGGCGAAGGTGCTGAGAGGAGAGTTTGAGCCATTTCCTATTTTTGCTTAGTGAGCATACAAGACACTGATAATAATAGATATTTTGTTGTGTCCCGGAGTTGGAAAGCGGCCCGCCCCCAGGGGCCGGCGTCGATCTGCTAAACTTTCACATCGGTCAATAAAAAGAGAAGTCCATGGTTGTTCGAATTTGTGCATTGCTGCTTGGATGGTTCATTGTCCAAGACGCAGCGATGGCGGTGGAAGTTCAAGAACTGGAACAAGAAGTCGTGATCGGCAAGCGCGAGCGCGATATTCCACGCCTGGGCTACCAGATACCTGAAACGTTCGATCCGTTCACCGATCTCTTGTGGCAAGGCGGCTATCGCGACTATCCGCCGTCGGAAATTCCCGAGGGGCTGAAATATGCCACCGCCATGGCGCGAACCGCCAAGCTCGGACGCATTTCCGTGTGTGCCGATGCGTTTTATTGGCCGTTCTCCCATACCATGAAGGTGTCCGAACCGCCGGGCATAGACATTGAAATCATACGCCGCATCGCCAAACGCCACGAATGGCGCATCGAAATGACCTGGGCGCCCAACACCATTTCCCGCGGCGGTGTGGGTGCGGCGTTCGCGAAGGGCATCGATCGCGGCTACTGCGATGTGTTTCTTGGCTTGGTTATTACCGGTGACGATCACCACATGGAAGGCCACCAAATGGTGTTTACCAAACCCTATATCGGCATGGGTTTCGTGCTCGCGACGCGGGGCAAAGCAGTCGGCTTAAAAACCTTGGAGGACGTGGTGAAGGCGAACTTAAAAATCGGCGTGCCGGCGTTTTCTCCGATGTACGACTACGTTAAAGATAAAGGTATTCCCTACGAGTCCTATGCGTTGAACTTTCGCCTGGTCGATGCCTTCGTCAAAGGCGAAGTGGATGCGGCGATGGTGTGGGAGCCCGGCTTACCGGTCGCGAAGAAAGAAAAAGGCTACGACGTGAAACCCGTGCCGGGCTACGTCCCTGTCGCCGGTCAGCGCTGGAATGGCGCGTGGGGCGTGAAGGGGCGCGAATCGGAATTCATTGCGTTTCTCGATGACGAGCTGGTCAAGATGGTAGCCAACGGCGAGATCAAGCAAATCGTCGAGAGTTATGGTTTGACTTACTATCCGCCGTTTCCGAATTGATGGCTATGTCGCCGCGTTCGATCACTAAATTGCTCGCCGGACTTGCAGCGCTGTTCATCGTTGGCGTGCTGCCGCAGGCTGCGGCGCAAAACGAGGTGCAGGAACTCGAAACGGAAACCGTCATCGGCAAAAAACAAAAATGGGATCCTAAAAAAACCCATCCCGAAGTGTTTGATCCGGTGAATAACGAACGCTGGCGTGCGGGATTTCGCGAATCGTTCACGACCGAGATTCCCGAAGAACTCAAAAAAGTCGATGCACTCACGCGCATTCGCGCGATGAAGCGCATAGTCGCCTGCGCCGACGGTTGGTATTATCCTTTTTCGCGTACCGCGCCGAAATCCGAAGCACCGGGAATCGACATTGATATTCTGCGGGATATCGCAAAACGCCATGAGTGGAAGCTAGACATTGTTTGGGCCAACTCGGGAGTTAGCCTGGGCTATGCATTTTCCGCCACCATCGACAAAGGTTATTGTGATTTCTTTGTTGGCCTGGTTCATTCCGATGAAGATGACGACGTGCGCGACCATCAATTGGTCTACACCAAACCCTATTTAGGTGTCGGCTTCGTACTGGCGGTACAGGGAAAGGCGTCGAAAGTGAAGACGCTGGCGGAAATCAAAGCGCAAAAGATCAAGGTTGGGGTACCGATGCTCAGCCCAATGGAAGAATACGTACGCGTCAACAAAATGGAATACGAACTTTATAGCCAAAGCCATGGCCTGATTGACGGCATGGTGAAGCGCGAAGTGGATGCCGCCATGATGTGGTCCGGCGCGCTGGCGGTGGCGAAAAACGATTTTGACGTTGAGTTCGATGTGGTGGCTGATTTCGTGCCGCAGCCCGGCCAGCGTTGGAATGGCGTCTGGGTCGTCAAAGAAAAAGAAACGCAACTACGCGCTTTCCTCGATGACGAACTCCAGGCAATGTTGAAGCAAGGTAAAATTCAGAGCATCGTCGAGAGTTATTACATGCCTTTTTTTGAGCCGTTTGTAAATTAAAATGTTTGGCGGCGTAACGTTTGCACGAATCGGGCGCCACCCAATGAGGAATCATCCATGAAAAATAGTTTAGCGCTGTTATGTTTAGCAACTGCGGTCGGATTCGCCCACACCGCGTGGGGTATCGAAGGTACGGTGCTCTGGAACAATTCCAAATGCGGCGTGAACGTCGTAGCCACGGATGGCGGATACACCTTTAATCAGCAGGTCTCCGCCGGAGAATTATCGGTGGGAGATAAATTAGAGGGAGCGCTCACGGTCGCCGAGAAGACCAGTAGTTTCGCCAACGTCTCTACCGGCAAGAACATCATGATGTGGGTGGCGCGTTACTCGACCAGCAAGAAAATCATTCTGGAACGCGTGCCGCCGAGTTGCCGAACGGACGATTTGGCGAAGCTGAATTAGGTTTCTAAGTTCCCGCCTCAAATTATATTGAGGCCTCAATATCCTACGGTGTCATTCCCGCGCAGGCGGGAATCCATAGGGCGTTGACAAATGTGACTCAGTATAGATTCCCGCCTGCGCGGGAATGACAGCCCGGAGAGGCATGAGGATCCTTGCTCCTGGCAAGGCCTGCCTCAAGAGCCGCGCCTGTACTGACTCCTAGAGCAGGCGATAAGAATGTCTAATGACAGTGCAAGCCGTCCTCGCCGCCCTTCCAAGCGGGTGCTCCGACCACGAAACCATTACGATTCATCCACGATACGTTGGTCATGAAATCGTTGTATTCGCTTTTTTGAAACGAGACCGGCGCGTCTTTTTCCATGGCCTTATCCATTTTCGTCATGGATTCATCGGCACGCGCAACTTTTTCCGTCGCCGCTAAGGGATCGGCCTGTTTGGGTTTAATTTCTTCCGCCTGTAGCGGGGCGGTGACGCAAAGTGTGAAAGCAAGTCCGACAAAAGACCAATATGTGCGATTCATGGCGAGCCTCCAGGGAGAAAAACCGTTAATCGGTGTGTCCTAGACGAAAATGTATACAAACTTGCCTTACTATGCAAGCGCCTTAGGCGGGCAACAATGAGGTTAGAATGAAAACGGGCCACAAATGGCCCGGCCAGCGAATAATCCGAGACTACTGGCTAGCCTCGGATCACCGGTCTGGCCCGGACACGAGCTACTTAGCTACGTCTAGGCTACCCATGGCTTTTGGGTAACTCACGATACCCCAGGGCAGATTGAGATCTTTGACATGACCTACAGTTTCGTAAGTTGTAGCGTCAAGAACCAGCACTTCGTGACTGCGGCCACACGCAATCAACAGATTCTTTTCGTTCGGTGTTAGGGTGAAATGCCAGCAGCGATCGCCAATGGGCACGGTCTTTTCCAGCTTCAAGGTCTTGCCGTTGAACACCTGCAATTGCTTGTCTTTGAACGCGGCAACGAATAACCGCTTGCCGCTTTTGTCAAAGGCAATACCGTACGGACCCTTCGCGGTTGCAACGGTTTTCACCGCTTTGAATTTACTATTGAGCAGCAGGATTTTGTCGCCGTATTCCAGTGTTACGACGTAAGTCTTGCCGTCCGGCGAGGCTTTGATGCCGCGCGGCCGGTCGCCGAGCTTATGGGTATCCACTTTGCTCACTAATTTCCCCGATTTGATGTCGTAAACCGTGATGGTGTTATCACCTTCGTTGGTCACCAACATCTTTTTTCCATCATGGGAAAACTCGATGCCCTCGGTTTCCGGCCCGCTCATAATGGTTTTCACCACACTCATAGCCTTAAGGTCGATGATGGCGATGCCCGCCGGCAGCTTTTCCTCGCCGTCATCATCGTCTTCTTCTTTCTCGCCAGGCTTGGGTGGCGGACCGGCTTTCGCGCTCGGCTCGTAACTGACGTAGGCAAAATCGCCGAACACGCGCACGAATTCGGGGTTCTGGCCGATGGGAATATGTTTGATAACCTTCTTCGTCGCCGTATCGATTACCGACACATCACCGCCCTCGCGATTGGCGGTTATCAGCAGCTTGCCATCGTTGGTGATGCCGATGCCGCGCGGCTCTTTCGCCTCGATATCGATGGTATCGATGACCGTGAAATTCTCCAGCGAAATCACGGAAACGCCTTTATCCTGGTTGGTGACATAGGCGACACCCAAATGGTGGTCCGCCCAGGCGGGCAAGGTTAATCCTGCGCACAGGCTGATCAATGCCAACTTATTCGATGCTGCTTTCATACGGAAAATACTCCTCTAGGTTTATGTCTGCGCCGCGAACTTGCACGCTTGTTTTTCGATACATTTTTTTAACAATCGTTCATGGAATCGAGCGGGTACATCGGCCGCCGGATTTTTTTATAGGGAAACAGTCGCCAATCCGAACTGCCGACGCCGATGCCATCGCATTCGATCGCCGCTTTGGCGATCGGCAGAAATACCGGCCGATAGTACATGCGCGACTTAAGCACCAGATACTTCTTGCGGCGCGGATCGATGCCGACGCTGGTGAACACGCCCAAATCCCACGGCTCCTGCGAGCGCTCGCAGATGACGATTTCCGCCGCGCCCGTATCGAGAACCACCGTGCGGCCCATGTAGCTGCGCACGCCGGTCAATTGCGGCCCGGTGATGGTGTATTCGCCGTCGGTAATGGCGCGAACCACACCGCTGATTTCCAGCGGTTCGCCTTTTAATCCGATGGAAGGCATGTCCATTTTTCCGCCGAGGCGCAAGGTGATTTTCGCGCCGACACCGGCCTCGATGCAGCGTGCGACGGACTCGGCATCGCGTATCGGCCCGGCTGCCAAATTGGTCGCGCCTAGCCGCAACACTTCCGCCAAGACCCGCATGGTATCTTGCGTTGCGCCCGAGGCGCAGTTGTCGCAATGGTCAAGCAGCAGGATCGGGCCTTCTTCTATGGCCATGGCGCGGGCGATGGAATCGGCCAACGGCTCGGCGTGATAGATGAATTCCGCGCGCCGCCGCCAGGCGAGATCGAGCATGGTGTCGCAGGCTTGGCGCGCAGATCTTCGATCGCCATCGGCGACCACCACGGCGCTGACGCCGACATCGTGCATGTCCGTTTGTGGAAAACCGCCGAAGGCTGTCGCGGCAAGCAAGCCGCGGCGCTCGGCGTCCTTCGCCGCGCCGACAAAATCGCGCATCGGTTCCAGGTCCGTATTCATACACAGCGTTTGCGCCAAGATCGGCCGATTGCCCCAAGCCATCACCGGCTTGACCTCACCTTTCAGATATCGCAGCAACACGCGCGCAGCGAGATCGCCGGCCTCGTACATATCAACGTGAGGATAAGTTTTATAGCCGGCGATGACATCGCAGTTCGCCACCATTTTTTCCGTAACGTTGGCGTGTAGATCCAAGGCCACGGCGATCGGCAACTTCGGCGCGATGCGGCGCAGCCGCTCGAGCAAATCGCCTTCGCCGTCGTCGGTGCTTTCCACCACCATGGCGCCATGCAGATCGAGAAACAACGCATCGCAGCCTTGCTCCACCGCTTTGATGATCGCGTCGCACATCACCGTGTAGGCGTCATGGGACACGGGCCCGCTCGGCGGCGAATCGCCCGCGACAGGCGTTACAATCTCGGCGCCGAATTCGGTCGCACGATCGATGAATGCGCCCATGGGCGTGGCCGTTCCGTGCATTGCCTCGAAAGCATCGCGATCGAAATACGGACCGTTTTTGCCGAAGGCGAACAGCGGCGTCGGCACAGGCGAAAAAGTATTCGTCTCGTGCTTCATTTGCGCGATGATGAACTTCAAGCAGCTTTCTCCAGACCGCACCACTCAGCAACAAACAAAGCAATCGCCTGAGTTACCCTCCGTACAGAATCCAATTCCACCCGCTCATCGAACCCGTGAATATCTTCGGCGAGCGGGCCGTAGACCAGCGCGGGAATCTTGCCGTAGATATCAAATATGCGCGCGTCGGTCGTAGCAGTGCTGATTACCTCTTTCAGCTCCGCGCCTTCGAAAGCGGCGAGATGGGCACGCTTCAGCATGTCTTCCGCTTCTTCGGCATTCCTTAACACGAAGCCGGTCGCCGCCAAGCCGGGGTAGCTTATTTTCGGCGGATACTTCGCCAAGAACTTATGCCCGCATGCTGCGTCGGCGACACAGGCTTCGATTTCAGTGCGCGCTTCTGCAAGGTCTTTCGTCGGCGGCACGCCGATACGTGCATCGAAGGTACACCAAGACGGCACACTCGACGCCCAATCGCCGCCGGCAATTTTGCCGACATTGAAATTGAGCGGATGATGAACATGCCGATAGAGTTCGTCATCGCGGCAACTGTCGTTCCATTTTTCTTCCAGCGCGTGCAACGCCTGCATCAACCCGTAAGCGGACTCGATCGCGTTGGCGCCGCGCCCCGCCTCGCGCACATGTACCGGCTTACCCAACACGTGTACCTGTATCCACAACACACCCACTTGCGCGCGGCCCAGTTGATTGTTCCAGGGCTCGGGAATGAGCGCCGCATCGGCGCGATAGCCGCGCTGCAAGCAAGCCAGGGCGCCATTCCCCGTGCATTCCTCTTCGATCACCGATTGAATATGGACATCTGCAGCGGGTGTGTAGCCGCAACGTTTCAACGCCTCGATCGCATAGATACTCGCGGCAATGCCCGCCTTCATATCGCCGCCGCCGCGGCCATAGAGCCAACCGTTTTCCACTCGCGGAAAAAAGGGCGGCGTGGTCCACATATTCAATGGCCCGACCGGCACGACGTCGATGTGGCCGTTCAGAATCAACGAATGGCCTTGTTTTTTATTGGGGCGATGGGAGCCGACGACATTCAGCGCATTGTCATAGGAAACGGTGACGGGCGAAAAGCCCGGCAGGTGATTGAGTTCGTCGATATGCATCGCCCACATATCGACGGCGTAACCGCGCTCGCGCAGTGACTTCGCCACGAAATCCTGCGCGGTCTGTTCAGCGCCGCGTACGCTGGGGAATTTGACGAGTTCGCTGGTGAATGCGATTTGTTTGTCGAATTGCGCGTCGACGGCGTTTTGGATTTTTGTCGTTAGATTGCTGTCGAGCATGTTGAACTGGCGCTAGAGTTGTTAGTTGTCATCCTCGCGAAAGCGGGGATCCATGTTGACGTTCAAAGGCCATATGGATTCCCGCCTTCGCGGGAATGACATAATTAAAAGTTGATGGTTTAAAAGATTACGGCAGAGTCCGCAACACATCCGCAATCGTCCCAAACAACTGATCGACGTGTTTCTTCTCGGCGATGAGCGGCGGCGATAGGGCGATCACGTCACCGGTCGTTCGCACCAGCACGCCTTTTTCGAAACAGCGCAGGAACGCATCGAACGCGCGCGCCGTGGGCTTGTCCGCCATGGGTTGCAACTCAATGCCGGCAACAAGACCGATGCTGCGGATGTCTATCACATGGGGCAAGCCGCGCAGGCTGTGGGCCGCATCTTGGAAATAGTCAGACAAGCCCGCGGCGCGTTTGAATAAATCTTCCTCGCGATACAGATCCATGGTCGCGCTTGCCGCCGCAGAAGCCAGCGGGTGACCCGAGTAGGTATAGCCGTGGGAAAATTCGATTGCATTCGCGGGCGCGTCCATGAATGCGTCGTAAATATTTTTCTTGGCGATCACCGCGCCCATGGGCACCGTCGCATTGGTCACGCCTTTGGCGCAGGTAATCATATCGGGGATAACGCCGAACACATCGGCCGCGAATGCACGCGGCCCGACTCTGCCGAAGCCGGTGATGACTTCATCGAAGATCAGCAGCAAATTGTATTTATCACAAATCTCGCGCAAGCGTTTCAGATACCCTTTCGGCGGAATCAATACGCCGGTGGAGCCGGCCATCGGTTCGACGATCACCGCCGCGATATTCGATGCATCGTGCAGCGGAATAATGCGCTGTTCCAAATCGTCGGCGAGGTGTGCGCCCCATTCCGGTTCGCCACGGCTGAAGGCTTGTTTTTCGAGGTTGAAGGTGTGGGGCAGGTGATCGACGCGCGGCAGCATGCTGCCGAAGGTCTTGCGATTGCCGGTCATGCCGCCGACGGAAATGCCGCCGAAGCCGACGCCGTGGTAGCCGCGCTCACGGCCGATGAATACCGTGCGATGGCCTTCGCCGCGGATGCGGTGGTAAGCAAGCGCGATCTTGAGCGCGCTATCGACGGCCTCGGAACCGGAGTTGGCGAAGAACACATAATCCAGTCCTGTCGGCGCCATCGCGGCCAACTTGCTCGCCGCTTCGAACGGGCCGGGATGGCCCATCTGAAATGTCGGACCGAAATCCAGCGTATCGGCTTGGCGTTTAATGGCGGAGGAAATCTGCTCGCGGCAATGACCCGCCTGCACGCACCACAACCCCGCCGTGCCGTCTAATATTTCTTTACCGTCGACGGTGGTGAAGTGCATGTCTTTGGCCGAGGCAAAGAGACGCGGCGCGGATTTGAATTGCCGGTTGGCGGTGAAGGGCATCCAAAAGTGTTCGAGGTCGAGCGTGAGTCCGGTGTGCGGCGCGTTCATGATGTCCTCATCGAGTGTCGGGAGCGTGGAATCGAGATTATACAACTTGGCTGCACGGGTTTTCGATTGGCGTTTCTAAAATATGGCCGTGCCAGAACGCGCGTGGATATTGTCTCTCACGGCATGCCATGCCACGAGGCAAGCTAGCTATGCCTCGTGGCGTGGTGGATCCGGCGCTTCGCGCCTTGATCCACCCTACTTCAAATATTTGGTGTAGGGTGGATCAAGCGCAGCGGATCCACCATCGGACTAAGCCGCGCGCAGCGCATCGACGATCTTCATGCGCGCCGCCCGCGCGGCTGGCAGAAATCCGCCCAGCACGCCCATGATCAACGAGAACAACAGCGAATCGATCACGATCTTCGGCGTCAAGGTGAAGCTGAAGGCGAGTTCGGCGAAGGTCTGCCAATTCATGGTGGAGATGGTGAAGAATTGCATGAACGAGGCGAGAAAAATGCCGACGGCGCCACCGACCAATGCGAGAAAAATAGACTCCATGAGAAACGTCATCATGATGCTGGATCGGCGAAACCCCAGCGCGCGCATGGTGCCGATTTCGCCGGTGCGGTTGGCGACGGCGGCGTACATGGTGATCATTGCGCCTATGGTTGCGCCGACGGAAAAGATCACGCTCAATGTCAGCCCGAGATAACTGATGAATTTCGATAGCACTTCCGATTGCTCGGCATAGAACACGCGTTCCCGCTTCGCTTCTAAAGTCAAACGCTGATCGGTTTCGATGCGTTGTTTCACTCGGTCGAAGGCGGCGCTGTCGTTGAGTTTGAAAATCACCGACGAATAAGCGCCGCGGCGAAACGCTTGCATGAGTTGATCGACGTCGCCCCACACTTCGGAATCGAAACCGCTTTTGCCGGAATCGATGAGGCCGACCACGGTCCATTCGCGCTGCCCGAATTTCAACGAGCCGCCCAGGCCCACCTCGGGAAAACGTTCGGCGATGCTCACACCCACCACCACTTCCGAAGAGCCGGGCTTGAACCAGCGGCCCTTGCTGATTTTTACTTGCGGCCGCAGCTTGATGCCCGTCTGACTGACGCCGCGCAGTTGCACGTTGGTCAGCACGTTGGTCGATGCTTTGGCGAGGCCGATGATGACCACCGTTTCTTTCGACACCTGCGCCTCGCCGTTCGCGATCATGATTTCCGGTTGGGTTTCGACGATGGCCGCCTGCGTTCGCTCGACGCCGCTTTGCACTTCGGTTCCCGAAGACTTACGCGTCACGACCACGTTATCCTCGGCGCCGGTTTGCACCAAGGTTTTGCGCAATCCTTCATCGAGCATTAACACCGCCGCGTAGACGAACACGACCAGCGCGAGGCCGCCGGCGGTGAGAAAAGTAGTGAGACGCCGCGTCCAAAGATTGCGAAAACTATAGGAGACGGGAATTTTCATCCGATGCTCCTTAGACCATCGACGATTTTGACCGAGGTCGCGCGATGGGATGGCACTAGCGCCGCGATGATGCCGACAGCGAAGGCACACGCCACTTGCAGCAATAAGGTTTCGCGCGAAATTTCGAACACGGGAAACAAGTTGCCGACTTGAACGCCGAACCAAGCGGCGACCGGAAACGTAAACAGCATGCCCAAGGCCGCGCCGATTGCGCAGATCATCAGCGACTCGCCGAAAATCAGCGCGGCGACGAAGCTAGTCCCAAAGCCGAGCGCCTTCAAGGTGGCGTATTCCGACAGACGCTCGCGCGCGGTCATCGCCATGGTGTTCGCCATCACCGCCAGAATGATGATAATGACGACATAGGACACGATGCGGATCGCGACGACGATGGCCTCGGTCTGCGCGATGAAGCCGAGTTGAAATGCCTTCTCCGTTTCGGTGAGCGTTTCGGCGAGGGAATTTTTGAAAACCTTATCGATGTCCCGGCTCACCGTCGCCGCCAGGTTGGGATCGTTGACTTCGATGAAATAAATTCCCGTTTGATTTGCCCGGCGCGGAAACTTAGCCTTCACGCTTTCATTGAGATATTCCCACTGAAAAAAGAACTGGCTGGTGTCGACTTTGGCGTCGCGGCCATCGTAAATGCCGCGCACTACAAATTGCCAATTGCCCGGATAAATGTCGCCGATGATCGGAATCGAATCGCCGACTTTGAAGCCGTAACGCTCCGCTGTCTTGCGTCCGACCAGCGCGCCCTGGCGATCACGCGAAAACGCTGCCTTCTCCACATCGGAGATGACGAACTCGGGATAGAGGCGGAAATAGGTGGCCGGATCGATGGCGAACTTCGGAAAAAAATTCTTCGGTTCCTTGTAAATGCCGCCGAACCAATTGCCGAAGGAAACAGTTTTCACACCATCCACTTGGCGTATCTTGTCGCGGTAATTGATGGGCAAAGGAAAGATCAACGAAATAGCGTTGCGCGTGATGAGGCGCGCGTCGGAGGAAGCATTCGCACCGGCGTACCACGCGTCGACGACGGTGGAAAGCAAGCCGAAGGAAAGTATCGCGACGACAATGCCGAGCACCGTGAGGCCGGTACGCAGCTTGTGGCGGAAGATGTTGCGGGAGATGAGTTTGAGTAGATGCATGGAATCGCAATTATGAGGGATAAAAGGAGTGTGGTTGATGTTGGGGTTCGTGCCTCACCGCCAACCTACACTATTTGTCAATATGTCTTTCGACATAGGCTGATCGACATATTGACTATTGCACTTTGCGGGTAAATTATTGTTTTGTTTATGCCTGACCGGGAGGGATAAATGAAAGCGTCGATCTGGACTGCTCGTCTGCTGGGCGCGCTCTGTGCAGTCTTTTCTTTACGGCAGCAAGTGCGGCTGAAAATTATCCGATAAAACCCATCAAGTTGATTGTGAGTGTGTCGGCGGGCAGCTTCGGCCGATACGCGGGCGCGCGCGTTAGCGGATGTGGCGGGTGCGGATTTGGGCCAAAAAATCGTTGTGGACAACCGAGCCGGCGCGTCGGGAGTTATCGCTGCGGAGGCCGTCGCAAAATCGCCGCCCGATGGCTATACGCTGCTTTACGGCAGAAATTTTGAGTTGGCGCATTTCGCCAGCCATGGGACAGAAAACTACTTACGATCCACTAAGTAGCTTTACGCCGGTTACCGGAATTGCCACCAGCTATTTTGGCTTTTTTGTAGCGCCAAGCTTGGGCGTCAAAACATTGGCGGAATTCATTGCGCTTGCAAAAGCAAAGACCTGGCAGCGATAAGTTACGGATCCGTCGGGACCGCATCGATGCAGCATTTTCTTGCCGAGCCTATTTTGCAAAAAGGTGCGGCATCGAGATGAATGATGTTCCCTACAAAGGTGAAGCTCCGGCAATAACCGATATGATGGGCAGCCACATCCAAGCGTTTTTTGCAGTTCCTTTCGGCTATACTTCCAGCATGTCAAAGCAGGCAAAGTGGTGCCCCTAGTAATTACCGCGCCAAAACGGTTCGTCAACCTTCCGGATGTACCGACGGCTCGCGAATCCGGCATTGAAGGACTCGGGTTGCCTTCTGGGCAGGCATTCTCGCTCCCGCAGGCACCCCGCGTAACATCATCGTTAAGCTCAACGCTGCCTTTGTCAAAGCGCGCAATTCGCCAGAAGTGATGAAACTTCCCGGTGCCGAAGATTTTGGCAACATAGCGGGGCCGCCGGAAGCGTTCGCGGCCTTCATGAAAGTTGAACGGGAAAGGTGGATGAAGCTCGTCAAAGCTTCAGGCATCAAGTTCGAATAACGGGTGCGGACGATGTAAGTTTGACAACCCAATTGCCTTACATTAAGCCACGGAATACATCTGGAGCATGCAATGTATTACCGCCACCATTACCGCAAAAGGTCAGATCACCATACCGGCTAAAATTTGCGAGGCGCTCAAATCTGGATGCGGGTGACCGTATCGTATTTGAAGAGGGAATCGCTACGGCGGGTTCGCTATGTCTTCAAACCAGTAAAGAAGGTGAGCGTCACGGCGTTGAAGGGAATGTTTGGTAAGCCAAAGAGAGTCGTGTCGATCGAGGAAATTACCATGCCGTCATCGCCAAACGCGGCATGTCGCCAACTGTCGGGCGGATATCAAGTGTTGGTTCGTTACATCATGCAAGATTGACGCAAAACAAGCATATCGGTAAGCCAGCTAATCAAAAGGCGAGCTGACGTGTCGCACGCCGCTACTGGGACCATCTGATCCGCGATGACGATGACTTGGGGCGTCATGTCGATTACATCCATTACAATCCGGTGAAACACGGTTACGTAAGCCGTGCTGCCGATTGGCCGCACTCAAGCATTCATCGATTTATTCGAGATGGAATAATTCCTGCGGACTGGGCAAATGAGGTGAGCACGAGCGGCGCCGGTTGGGGCGAGCGCGGTTGATGTTGGGGTTCGTGCCTTACCCCAACCTACAAGGCTTGCGATACCTTCCCACAACCCGCATGGATACTGGCTTGTAGCATTGCCATCCCTCAGAGCCGCTCTGGTATTGCCTCGTGGCACGACGCTAGAAAAACCCGCTCACGAAAAACCTTCAACGTTTCCTTCTCCAATAACTCGCCTTTATCCAAATGCAGAATCGCTTGCGCGCTTTCCGCTGCGCGGCGATCGTGGGTGACCATGATGATGGTCTTGTTGATCTCGCGGTTGAGGCGTTTCAGCAGCTTCAAAATTTCCTCGGCGGAAGCGCGGTCGAGATCGCCCGTGGGTTCGTCGGCGACCAGGATCATCGGGTCGGTGATGATGGCGCGGGCGATGGCGACTCGTTGTTGTTGGCCGCCAGATAGCTCCGACGGAAAGTGCGTCGCGCGATCCGTGAGGTTGACCATGCCGAGCGCCAGATCGACTCTTTCGCGCCGTTCGCTGCGCGACAATCGCGTTAGCAACAAAGGCAACTCGACATTCTCGAACGCCGTCAGCACCGGCATTAAGTTGTACAACTGAAAAATAAAGCCGATGTTTTGCGCGCGCCAATCGGCGAGTTCCGCTTCGGACAATTGCGTAATATCGAGGCCGCCGATAATGATCTCGCCGCTATCGGGTTTATCGATGCCGGCGATGAGGTTGAGCAACGTGCTCTTGCCGGAGCCCGATGGCCCCATCAGCGCGAGGAACTCGCCCTCTTTGATTTCGAAATGAAGATCGCTCAGCACCGGCACGATTTGACCTCCGCGCCGATAGGATTTGACGATGTGATTGAGGCTGACGATCGTCGCTGACATTGCTTACTTTGCCGTCAGCTTGATCTGGCTTCCGTTTTTCATTGCCTCGGTCGGTTTCAGAACGACTTTTGTTTGCGCAGGGACGCCGCTTATGGCGATCAGATCACCCAGCGCCGCGCCGCGCTGAATCGTTCGCTGTTCGACTTTGTCGTCTTTGATTGCGAATACTACAGACTGGCCGTCGCGCGTGACGACGGCGCTCGGGTTGACAGCGACGACGGGCTTTTTCTCCTCCGCGCTGAGTTCTTTCTCCAGGAACGCAACCTTGGCGCTCATGTCCGGCAACACACGCGGATCGAGTTCTTTGAATCTGACCTTTACCAACAACGTCGCCTTGCTACGATCCACTGTCGGTACGGTGCGATCTACGCTGCCGGCGAAGCGCGTATCGGGAATCGCGTCGAGTTGAATTTCGCACGGCATGCCGACGCGAATTTTTGCCAGACTGGATTCGGCGACATCGGCTTCGACTTCAAGCGTCGACATGTCGGCCATCGTCACCACCGCGCCTTTGCTATCGACCGCCGAAGAAAATGGCGTGACGATGTCGCCGATGTTGGCGGATTTCGTCAGTACCACACCGTCGAACGGCGCGCGGATGACGGTTTGGTCCACGCCGACTTTCGCTGCGTTGAGATTCGCTTGCGCCGCGACGATCGCCGCGCGCAAGCTGGCGATGGAGGCTTTTGCTTTTTCCGCGCGTGCAACGGCGGTGTCGTGGGACGATGCGGAAATATATTTCTTTTCGACCAGTTCACGCGAGCGTTTCAGCGCCGCATTCGCATCGCGCATTTCAGCCATGCCTTGCTCTAAGTTCGCGCGCGCAACGGTAACACCCGCCGCCGCTTGGTCTTGCGTCGCGGCGACATCGTCGCTTTCAAGGCGCGCGATAACTTCATTCGCTTTCACTCGGCTACCCTCGGCGACACCCAACCATTCGAGCCGGCCGGTCGCTTTCGAGGCCACCGCGGCTTTGCGTTGCGCCACCACATAGCCCGTCGCATTCAGCGCCGTGAACCCTTGCGATGGATACGCGGTGACGACGTTGGTTGCTTCCACCGCGATTACGCTTTGCGATCGCCAATAGAAAAGCAAAGCGGCGATCGCGATCGCAGCGATAACCAACCCATACATCAATGGACGCTTGAAACGTTTGCGCTTCAGGGTTACAGCCGCGGGTTGGCGATCGATACGGAGTTTAGAGAGGTCTTGTGGGTCCAAGGAGATTTCTACTGCAATCAGATTTACCGAAGAAAGCACGGCACGCTGTACTAGGACTGAAGCGAACTGCTCGAGTTCATTCGGTGCGGCAAGGGAATCGGTCACGTTCCGCGACCCCGGCGCCGCTTGCAAGCGGACGCCTTTCGATTCCCCCGCGTGACGTGCGCAGGCACGTCACTTCCCGTCCCCAAAAAATACTTGGTGCCGGGAGGGGGAATCGAACCCCCATGGTGTCACCACCGCGGGATTTTGAGTCCCGTGCGTCTACCAATTCCGCCATCCCGGCTGTGCGTCGCATTATCCGCGAAATGGCCTTGAACGGCAACTTTAAGCCATTGTCTCGGCGAGGTGAGTGATATGATTTCGCCCATGCGAACCGTCGATTTTGACTACGCTTTACCACCTGAACTGATCGCGCAACATCCGCTTCCGGAGCGGGCGGCGAGCCGGTTGTTGCATTTGGATGGCAACACCGGAGCGCTTAGCCAAGGCCGTTTCGCTGAGCTACCGAATTACTTTCGCGCGGGTGATTTGCTCGTGTTCAACAACACCCGGGTGATCAAGGCACGCCTTATGGGCCGCAAAGCGAGCGGCGGCGCGGTTGAAGTGTTGGTCGAACGTGTGTTGGATGAACATCATGTGCTCGCCCATGTGCGTGCGAGCAAATCACCTCAGCCCGGCAGCGAATTACTGCTGGCGAATGAGTTGCAGGTCAGCGTGGTCGAGCGGCGGGGCGAGTTGTTTCATCTACGGTTCGTGGCGAGCGACGGCGTGCTGAATTTACTGGAACGCTACGGCGCCGTGCCATTGCCGCCTTACATTACCCATGAACCGGATGACGACGATGCACAGCGTTACCAAACGGTATTTGCAAAGGAACCGGGAGCCGTTGCCGCGCCGACGGCCGGCTTGCATTTCGATCAAAGCTTGATCGACGCGCTGCGCGCGCGGGGTGTCGCCATCGCCTATGTAACATTGCACGTGGGTGCGGGTACGTTCCAACCGGTTCGTGTCGAGAATCTCTCCGATCACGTCATGCACAGCGAGTGGTACCACGTGCCGCAGGAAACGGTGAGGGCGATCAACCGCGTGCGCGCCAATGGTGGGCGGGTGACCGCGGTTGGCACGACGACCTTGCGCGCGTTAGAAGGCGCGGCGGTTACCGGCACACTGGAGAGCGGCTACGGCGAGACCAATATTTTTATTTTGCCCGGCTTTCGCTTTAACGTGGTCGAACGCTTGATCACTAATTTTCATTTGCCGAAATCGACATTGCTGATGCTGGTGTCGGCGTTCGGCGGGATTGAAAATATTCGCCGCGCCTACGCGTTTGCGATTAAGGATCGTTATCGGTTTTTTAGTTACGGCGATGCGATGTTGATTGAGCGGGCTAGTTAGAGCGTTCTGTCATTCCCGCGCAGGCGGGAATCCATACTGAGTTACATTTGCCAACGCCCTATGGATTCCCGCCTGCGCGGGAATGACTATGGGTGTGTTAGCATCCGCGCCATGAAATTCGACTTGCTCGCAACCGATGGCGCCGCGCGTCGCGGCCGTTTGACGCTCGCCCACGGAACAGTGGATACACCGGTGTTCATGCCGGTGGGAACCTACGGCACGGTGAAGGCGATGAGCCCGTTGGAGCTTAACGAAATCGGCGCCGAAATCGTGCTGGGCAATACGTTTCATCTGTGGCTGCGGCCGGGATTGGACGTAATCGAAAAGCATGGCGGCTTGCATCGCTTCATGGGTTGGCATGGGCCTATCCTCACGGATTCCGGTGGCTTTCAGGTGTGGAGTCTCGGTAACTTAAGAAAAATTGCCGAGGAGGGAGTGCGTTTCCAATCGCCGGTGAACGGCGACAAGCTGATGCTGACGCCGGAGGAATCGATGCGTATTCAGCGGGGACTGAATTCCGACATCGCCATGATATTCGATGAGTGCACGCCTTATCCGGCTGAGGAACAAGCGGCCGCGGATTCGATGCGCCTATCCCTGCGCTGGGCCGAGCGCAGCAAGCGGGCGCACGAAGGCAACGATAATGCACTGTTCGGCATTGTGCAAGGCGGCATGTATGAAACATTGCGCACGGAATCGGCGCGCGGTTTGCAGAACATAGAGTTTGACGGATATGCGATCGGTGGGTTGTCGGTCGGCGAGCCAAAAGAGGACATGGCACGCATCTTGGAGCACACCGCGCCGGAGCTGCCCAATGATAAGCCACGTTATTTAATGGGAGTGGGCACGCCGGAAGACATCGTCCATGCGGTTCTTCAGGGTATCGACATGTTCGACTGCGTGCTGCCGACACGTAACGCGCGTAACGGCTGGCTGTTCACTCGTCACGGCGATGTGAAGATACGCAACGCTAAACATCGCGACGACGTTAATCCGCTGGATGACACCTGCGGTTGTTACACCTGCCGCAACTTCAGTCGCAGCTATTTGCACCACCTGCAGCGGGTGAATGAGATCCTGGGCGCGAGGCTCAATACCATCCACAATCTATTCTATTATCAGTCGTTAATGAACGAATTGCGACGGGGCATAGAGACTGGAACGCTGACGGAGACAGTGGCGACGGTTATCCGAAATCGCGCCGCTTCGTGTTAAAATTTGAAACTTTACTTTAGCGAGACGCGGGACTAGCAATGATTTCGATGGCCTATGCGCAGACCGCCGGTGGGATGGCCGGCGGCGAATTAATGGGGATGTTGCCTATTATTCTGATGTTTGTGTTGTTGTATTTCTTAATGATACGCCCGCAGATGAAGCGTCAGAAAGAGCAAAAAGCGATGATCGACGGCCTGCAAAAAGGTGATGAAGTGGTCGCTGCCGGCATGCTCGGAAAAATCACCAAGGTTGGCGACGCCTATGTCAGTTTAGAAATCGCCGATAACGTAATCGTGCAGGTGCAAAAGTCGGCCGTGGGCATGTTGTTACCCAAGGGCACGGTCAAAAGTGTAAATTAGTTGAGAGATCGATGAATCGCTATCCGGTTTGGAAGTACACGCTTATCGCGGCCATCGTGCTGCTGGGATTGTTGTTCACGTCGCCGAATTTCTTCGGCGAAGTGCCTGCGGTTCAAATCTCCTCTTTGCGCACGGGCGTTAAGGCCGACACCGGGTTAATGGGCAGAATCGAGGAAGCGCTGAAAAAATCGGGCATCGAGTCAAAAGGTATTTCCATCGAAGGCGCCAGCATAAAAGCACGGTTCGCCGACACCGATACGCAAATCAAAGCTAAGGATGTCATCAGCAAAGAGTTGAATCCGGATGAACGCAACGCATCATATGTGGTTGCGCTGAATCTGGTCTCAACTTCGCCGACCTGGTTGTCTTCACTTGGCGCATTGCCGATGTATCTCGGTTTGGATTTGCGCGGCGGCGTGCATTTTCTGCTGCAAGTGGACATGAAAGCGGCCCTCGACAAACGTTCCGAGAGCGACGCGGCGGATATTCGCCGGTCCCTGCGTAAGAAAGAAATTCGTTATTCCTCCGTCACTCGGGAGGCGCGTCGGGTAGTGGTGAAATTTCGCGATGCTCAGACTCGCGAAAAGGCGCGCGATGAGTTAGTCAGGAATTTTCCCGATTTGGTGTTAAGCGAAGGTGGAAGCGGCGAAGAACTAACGCTGGTCGGAACGCTGCGTCCGGAAGCCGAGAAAAAAATTCAAGAGGCAGCCCTGCAACAAAATATCTTGACCTTGCGCAATCGCGTCAACGAGTTAGGCGTGGCGGAACCGGTGATCCAACAACAGGGCGCGGATCGAGTTGTGGTGCAGCTTCCCGGCGTGCAGGACACTGCGAAAGCGAAAGAGATTTTGGGACGCACGGCCACATTGGAAATTCGTTTGGTCGACGACGAACACAGTATTGCCGATGCGCAAAACGGCCAAATTCCCTTCGGCTCCGAGCTATTCATCGAGCGTACCGGCGAGCCTATTTTAATCAGAAAGCAAGTCGAGCTGACAGGCGATTCCATCACCGATGCATCGCCGGGTTTCGACAGCCAGAGCGGGCGTTCCGCGGTTCACGTCAATCTCAATAGCGCCGGCGCGAATATCTTTAAAGAGGTCACCCGCGCCAACGTGAAAAAGCGCATGGCGATTCTGCTGATTGAGAAAGGCAAGACCGAAGTCGTCACGGCGCCGACTATACAAGAAGAAATCGGCGGTGGGCGCGTGCAAATTACCGGTATGCGCGACACGGAAGAAGCAAAAGATATTTCGTTACTACTACGTGCTGGTTCCTTAGCCGCACCGATGGAAATCGTCGAGGAGCGGACCGTCGGCCCGAGTTTGGGTAAGGAAAATATCGCCAAGGGCTTTAATTCGACGCTGTACGGCTTCCTCGCCATCGCACTATTCATGACCTTCTATTATTTGGTCTTCGGTTTTTTCTCAGTGTTGGCATTGGCGATTAATGTGCTGTTATTAGTGGGCATTTTATCTTTGTTGCAGGCCACGTTAACCTTGCCCGGCATGGCCGGTATCGCGCTGACGGTCGGTATGGCCATCGACGCCAACGTACTGATCAACGAACGCATACGCGAGGAGATACGCAACGGCAACTCGCCTCAGGCGTCGATCGCCGCCGGTTACGAGCGTGCGTGGGGCACGATTCTGGACTCCAACGTAACGACCTTGATCGCCGGTTTGGCGCTACTGATATTCGGCTCCGGTCCGGTTCGCGGTTTTGCCGTGGTGTTGTGTCTTGGCATTGTTACCTCGATGTTCAGTGCGGTGATGGTGTCGCGAGCCTTTGTTAACTGGGTATACGGCAGCCGCAAAAAAATCGATAAGTTACCGATCGGTAACACCAACTGGCGCGAGGCGGGCACAGCCCACGCTGAAACGGCTTAAGGTTTTTTCTTAAACCGCAAAATAGTGAACACGCAACTTTAGGTTATAACTCATGGAATTTTTCAAAATACGACGCGACATTCCGTTTATGCGTCACGCGCTGCTGTTTAACGTGATCTCCGTGATTACGTTTATTTTGGCGGTCTTTTTTCTCATCACCCGCGGGCTGAATTTCAGTGTCGATTTCACCGGCGGCACGGTAATAGAAGTGAGCTATAGCCAGGCAGCGGATCTGTCGAAAATTAGAGAAACGGTGGCGAAGCTAGGCTTCAACGACCCCAGCGTGCAAAACTTCGGCACCAGCCGCGATGTGCTGATCAGGCTGCCGTTGAAACAAGGTATAACCTCGGCACAATTGTCGGAAACCGTCATGGCCTCGCTGAAGAAGGATGACGCCACCGTGCAGATGCGGCGAGTGGAATTCGTCGGCCCGCAAGTTGGGAAAGAATTGGTGGAAAACGGCGTGATCGCGTTATTCGTCGTCGCATTCGGCATCGTGATCTATCTTGCGCTCCGCTTCGAATGGAAGTTCGGCGTAGCCGGTATTATCGCGAATCTGCACGACGTAGTGATTATCCTCGGCTTCTTCGCTTTCTTCCGCTGGGAGTTTTCCCTGCCGGTGCTCGCGGCGATTTTAGCGATTTTAGGTTATTCGGTGAACGAGTCGGTGGTGGTGTTTGATCGAATCCGTGAGAACTTTAAAAAGCTGCGCGGCCTGACGACGCCGCAGATCATCGACAATGCGATCACCCGCACCATGTCCCGCACCATCATCACCCACGGCTGTACGCAGTTGATGGTGACATCGATGCTGCTATTCGGCGGTGAGGCGCTGCACTATTTTGCGTTGGCGCTGACCATCGGTATTTTGTTCGGTATTTACTCGTCGGTCTTGGTGGCGAGTCCGCTGGTGATGTGGCTGGGGGTGAAACGCGAAGATTTGGTGAAGCCCGAGAAAAAGCAAGTCACAGAGGCAACCGTTTGACGCAACAGCCACCTTAACTTCATAAAAAAAACGTGGAATATTTAAGTCTCGCCTACGATTTTCTGGCGCACCTGGATGTGCATCTTGCCAGCCTTGCGCAAAACTACGGTCGTTGGGTTTATCTAATCCTGTTCCTAATTATCTTTGCGGAGACGGGCTTGGTGGTGACGCCATTCTTACCGGGAGATTCGCTGTTGTTCGTCGCCGGTGCTGTCGCCGCCGTGGGGACGATGGAGGTTAATAAGCTTGTCGTGGTCTTGATTGCCGCTGCTTTCATCGGCAACTATGTCAATTTTCAGATAGGAAAATATTTGGGTAAGCGTTTTTTCATCGATCGGCAATCGCGCTTTCTTAAGCGCGAATACCTGGACCGCACTCACGCATTCTTCGAGCGCCACGGTGGTAAAACCATCATCATTTCGCGCTTCTTACCCATCCTGCGTACTTATGCGCCGTTTGTCGCCGGCATAGGCCGGATGGGGAATTGGCGTTTCGCCACTTACAACGCCGTCGGGGCCGTGCTGTGGGTCGCGAGCTTAACGTATGCCGGCTATCTGTTTGGTAATATTCCTTTTATCAAGAATAATCTTACCTTGGTTATCCTGGCGATCATCGTGATTTCATTGTTGCCAGGTGTCGTCGCTTACTTTAAGACTCGAACCCGACCCGCCTAGGCGGTACGGAACTTACCTAGTGCCCAATGGTCTGGTCAGCGTTCAAGATTGTTGTTTGTTTATACCAAAAACACAGCACAGCGAATTACCTTTGACGCTGTCGAATTCGTTAGTTCAACCCCCCTCGTCAACCAAAAAGGAGTGTTCATGATGAAGTCCCCGTTAGTTCTCGCCGTCGCGGCGCTAGGCATCAGCGTATCCGTTCAAGCGGCCGATTCGTATACCATCGACAGCCGTCACACCTATCCAGTGTTCGAAGTGAACCACTTAGGTTTCTCTACCCAACGTGGCCGCTTTAACAAGTCGACCGGTAAGATCACTTTGGATCCGGCCGCAAAATCCGGTAGCGTCGAGCTCAAAATCGAGACCGCGTCCATCGATATGGGAATCGAAAAATGGGACGAGCATATGAAGAGCCCAGATTTTTTTGATGCGGCAAAGCATCCCGCGATCACGTTTAAATCCACGAAGCTTAACTTCGATGGCGATAAAGTGGTCAGCGCCGAAGGCGACATGACTCTGCTCGGCGTGACTAAGCCGGTTAACTTGGCGTTGTCCGGATTTCGTTGCGGTGAACATCCGATGCTGAAGAAAACCGTGTGCGGAGTGGATGCAACGACGACCATCAAGCGCTCGGATTTTGGCATGAAGTACGGCTTGCCGGCGATCGGCGACGAGGTGAAGTTGATTGTGCCGGTGGAAGCGATTAAGGACTAATCGTTTCTAAATCAAAAAGCCTAGAATTTGTCATTCCCGCGTAGGCGGGAATCCATTTTGCGTATCTAAGGCCAAATGGGTCCCCGCTTTCGCGGGGACGACAAGTCCTAAGGATTGGGAAATTCGATACTAAATTTGCTTGGCGAGTTCCGCCGCCTTACCCAAATAACTTCCGGGCGTTAGTTCAAGCAAGGCTTTCTTCGCGTCTTCTGGAATTTCCAGTTTCCGAATGAACGCCTGCAAATCCTCGCGTGTAATCCGCGCCTTCCCGCGCGTTAATTCTTTTAATTGTTCGTAGGGGTTCGCCACGCCGTAGCGCCGCATGACAGTTTGTATCGGTTCCGCCAGCACTTCCCAATTCGCGTCCAAATCTTCCGCCAAACGTTGCGGACTCGTTTCCAGTTTCGCCAAGCCCTTGAGGCAAGAATTGTAGGCCAATAGGCTATATCCGCATGCGACACCGACACTGCGTAGCGCCGTTGAATCGCTCAAGTCCCGCTGCCAGCGCGAAATCGGCAATTTGTCGCTCAAGTGACGGAATAGGGCATTCGCCAATCCTAAGTTACCTTCCGAGTTCTCAAAATCGATCGGGTTTACTTTGTGGGGCATGGTGGACGAGCCAACCTCTCCCGCTTTCACCTTTTGTTTGAAATAACCGAGCGATACATATCCCCAAATGTCGCGATTAAGATCGATCAGAATCGTGTTGATGCGGGCGTAGGCATCGAATAGTTCCGCGATGCTATCGTGGGGCTCGATTTGGATAGTGTAAGCATTGAATTCGAGCGCCAAGTTCTCGACAAATTTTTGTGCGAAACCTTCCCAGTCGAAATCGGGATAGGCGACAAGGTGGGCGTTGTAGTTGCCGACGGCGCCGTTGATTTTTCCGGTGAGGGACACTCCCGCAAGCTTGCTCACAGCGCGCGCTAGGCGGGCCGCAACGTTTGCCATCTCCTTGCCCAAGGTGGTCGGCGTAGCTGCTTGGCCGTGAGTGCGCGACAACATCGCTAGGCCGGCATGGCGATGGGCAAGATCGCGCAACGCAGCCACCATCGACGCGATTGCCGGCAACATCACTTGGTCGCGCGCTTCTTTCAGCATCAAGCCATAGGCGAGGTTATTGATGTCCTCCGAGGTGCAGGCGAAGTGTATGAATTCCGTCGCCGCTGAGGCATCGGAAAATGCCGCGAGCTTATTTTTCAGCCAGTATTCCAGCGCCTTAACGTCATGATTAGTTTCCGCTTCGATCGCTTTCACGGCAATGGCGTCCTGTTCGCTGAAGCCGCTAAGTATGTCGGCCAATCCCTGCTTGGTCGCCGCGGAAAACGCCGGAATTTCTTTAAGCATCGGTTCTTCGCTGAGCGCTTTGAACCACTCGATCTCAACCCGTAATCGATAACGGATAAGGGCGTACTCACTGAAATAAGGCGATAGGGATTCGACTTTAGCTCGATATCGACCATCGAGTGGAGAAAGGGCGGAGATAGGGTTCACGGACGGAATCGTCGAATGTTAAACTTTATTTTATCATGAGCGTTGCTTCGATCGCGTGATAGCAAAATCCATCGAACTACTAGTTTCCCAACTAAAACAGAATGATATAATCTTGAAAACGTTGGGAATCGTCTGCAATCGTCGAAGCTCTTCCATAAACGTCCCTAAAGGTATTAGCAGGAATAACAATGAAACTTTATGCTTCGCTCACCAGCCCGTACGGTCGTAAAGCGCGCGTGATGCTCGCGGAAAAACGCATCGACTATGAACTTGTGCAAACAGATGTGTGGGACCCGAATTCCGAGTTGTTGAATTTTAACCCGCTGGGAAAAGTGCCGTGCCTGGTACTGGACGATGGCACCGCGCTGTACGACTCGCCGGTGATCATGGAATATCTCGATAGCGTGACGCCGGTCGGCCATCTTATTCCCGAGACCACGCGCCCGCGTATTCAAGTGAAGCGATGGGAAGCGCTGTCCGATGGCGTATTGGACGCAGCGATTACTATCGTGCTGGAAAAAAAGCGCGCACCGCAACTGCAAAGCACCGATTGGATCGCCCGCCAGAGCGGTAAGATCGAGCGCGGACTTAAAACCATGTCGCAGGATCTTGGCGAGAGCACCTGGTGCACCGGCCACAGTTTCAACCTAGCGGATATAGTTGTTGGGTGCGCGCTGTTCTATTTAGATTTTCGATTTTCCGAGGTGAACTGGCGCAAGAATTATCCTAATTTGGGTCAGCTCACCGACAAACTCGCGAAGCGCAATTCGTTCAAGAATACCGTTCCGCCCGCAAGCTAGTGTACGAAAGGGCAGTGGCCCGGTCAGCGTTTACTGAAGCGGCTCCCAAGCAATGCATGGCTGAGAGCCAGTATCCATGCGGTTCCTGACAAGTTTGTTCAGGAAGCTCTGAATAAGTTCGAGTTCTAAGTCAGACAAGGCGCGAACAAAAAATATCGACGCAGCATATGGATGATATGTAAGGCGATATTTTTTGTTCGCAACGCAGTATCACGACGAAATCGGACTTATTCAGAGCTTCCTTATTGAATAATCCCGCCGCCTAGACACACATCACCGTCATATAACACCACCGACTGCCCAGGTGTCACGGCCCATTGCGGTTGGTCGAACGACACATCGCAATAATCTAAATCGATTTCATCGATCCGGCATGCCGCGTCCCGCTGCCGATAGCGTGTCTTCGCACCGTAGCTCGTTGTTGTCGCAGGCGCATCGCCGGTGATCCACGAAAGATCGATTGCGCTCAAAGTCGGTTTGAGTAAAGCCGGATGATCGTGGCCTTGCACCACGTAAAGAATATTTTTCGTGAGATCTTTGTCCGCCACGAACCAGGCTTCGCCCGGCCCGCCGATGCCCAAACCCTGGCGTTGGCCTATGGTGTAGTACATTAAACCTTGATGTTCGCCGACGTGCTTGCCTTCCAAGGTGCGCATCGCGCCCGGCTGCTTGGGCAAATAGCGATTCAAAAATTCGCGGAAAGGCCGTTCGCCGATGAAGCAAATGCCGGTGCTGTCCTTCTTCGCATGGTTCGGTAGACCGTGCTTAAGTGCGATCTCGCGCACTTCGGTTTTGCGCAACTCGCCCAACGGGAACAGCGTCCGGCTCAATTGCGCTTGGTTCAAGCGATATAAGAAATAGCTCTGATCCTTGCTATCGTCCAGCGCTTTTAACAAACGCACCGAGCCATGGGCGCGTTCCAGCCGAGCGTAATGCCCCGTCGCGATATAGTCCGCACCCAAGTGGAGCGCGTGGTCGAGAAAGGCCTTGAACTTGATCTCAGCATTGCATAACACATCGGGATTGGGCGTCCGGCCCGCTTGATATTCTTCCAGGAATATCGAGAACACCTTATCTTTATACTCGGCGGAAAAGTTCACCGCTTCCAGTTCGATGCCGATGCGATCCGCCACCGCGGCGGCATCGATCAGATCGACTCGAGATGGGCAATACTCGTCGGTATCGTCGTCCTCCCAGTTTTTCATAAAGAGGCCGATAACTTCATAGCCTTGTTGCTTCAGCAACAAGGCTGCGACGGCGGAGTCGACGCCGCCGGATAGTCCGACGATTACACGCTCGCTCATTGACGGAAGCCCTGATTTATTCCGATTTCGTTGCGATACTGCGTTGCGAACAAAAAATATCTCCTTACATATTACCAATATGCGGCGTCGATATTTTTTGCTCGCGCCTTGTCTCGCTTAGAACTCGAAATAAATCAGAGCTTCCTTAAAAATAAGAAGCAAGTAAGTCCAGTGAGTAACGCTTGCCGTTGCGGTAATCTGCCACGCAGCGGGACACCAGTTTGCTGCGATGACGATCCGCTTCCCGCTGCAACTCTTCTGGCGTCAGCCACAGCGCGCGCAAAATCCCCGTGTCCAATTGCCGTTCCTTTTCTTCGCCGATAATCTCGCCGGTGAACGCGAAACGCAAATAGGTGATGTCCTTGGTTTCATGGGGCCAAAGGTAAATGCCGACCAGCGCGGTCGGCGTGAATCGATAACGCGTCTCTTCCAATACCTCGCGCGCCACGGCGTGCAGCAAGGATTCGTTCGGATCGAGATGGCCCGCCGGCTGATTGATGACAACCTGCCCATCGGCTTCTTCTTCAACGAACAGAAAACGGCCATCGCGTTCGATCACACCGGCGACGGTGACGCTGGGTTTCCACATGGACTAGCTTTAAAATCGTTCGATAAAACAGTATTTTAACAAAGTTTGCCCGGAACGAAAGGACCCGTCACACCGGGGTCTTTCGTTATTGATTTTGATAACGTACGATGTTAGACTGTTATCATGATACGAACGCAAATCAGTCTAACCGAAACCGAATATCACGCTGCGAAGCGCGAGGCGGATCGGCTTGGCATTTCTCTCGCTGAGCTGTTACGTCGGTCGCTGCGAACCATCGTGCCTGCCGATGTTTCGAAGCCGTGGATGCGCTATGCAGGTATGGTTGAAACTGGAGACGCCCGATCGAGTCAAAATATCGATGATATCGTCTATGGTCAGAAAGACTGAAGCTTACGTAGACACGTCGGCGTTGATTGCTTTCCTCGATCGTTCCGATACACACCACCCGTTGTTTCGCCGATTGTTCTCAGAACCGCCGGTTATTCAAACAACGACGCTCGTCATTGCCGAGGGGCACGCTTGGTTTCTCCGCCGCTACGATCGAACCCGCGCACTACAATTTCTAGCGATGATCGAAGACTTGAAACCGCTCACAGTCCTAGCTGTTGGCGCAACCGAGCAGGCTGGCGCAACTCTGATGCTGCGAAAATTTAGCGATCAAGACTTGACTCTTACCGACGCGGTGGGCTTGCACCTCATGAAAAAAAATAAAATCGACCGTTGTTGGTCGACGGATTTTCATCTTGGTTTGACTGGTGCTTCTCTTGTAACTCACGAGCATTGAGCGGCAATTTAGGTGCAGATCGGGATCTGTCGTTCCCTTTGTTCTGAAACATAACCATGGAACGCAAAAAAGTCAGTTCATCCCATATTCGATCCATCGGCTATGACGCCAAAGATCAAATTTTGGAAATCGAATTTTCCAGCGGAACGATCATTCAGTACTCGCGCGTCTCGTCGGAAATCCAGCGGCGGTTAATGGCATCCTCTTCGATGAAGAGTTTTTTCGAGGACAATATTCAGGATGTTTTCTCCGAGAAGCGCGTACGCTAGGGAAGCTCTGCTCAATTCCGATTTCGTCGCGATACCGCGTTACTCACAAAAAATATCGCCTTACATATACCCAATATGCTGCGTCGATATTTTTTGTTCGCGCCTTGTCTCGCTTAGAACTCGAAATTAATCAGAGCTTCCTTAGTTTAATGTGGGAGTGCATTCGCCGTCCTTGGTCAACTTGGCGCCGAGTTGGTAGGTGCGCCCCGGTTCAAGCGTGACGTTTATGCGTGAAGACTTGCCGAGATCCACGGTGCCCATACCCACGAACGTCCGCACGACGCATTCGATGTCCAACGTCCGGTCACCGGCGGTCACTTCAATCTCGGATTGTCCCTCTTCCATGTCGAGATCGTTCACCTTAGTCACATAGACGGCGGTATCGAGTTCTTTCCTTTTTTCATCGATGGCTTTGTTTTTGATAATGGCATTGTCGCTCGCGGCTGAGGACACGAGGCTTAAGCCGAGCAAAATGAAGCCGATCGAAGCGTTAATTTTTAATTGTTTTTTCATGACGTTTCCTTTCCGTTTTATTCAACCACAACACCGGAGAGATCTTCCTCCGGCTCCGGGTATTGCATCTTCAAACTTTCCAGCGTTTGAACCAGTAACGACGAGATAATCAGATTACGCTCGGTTTTTGAATCGGCGGGCACTACATACCAAGGCGCCGATTTGGTGCTCGTCGCGGTTAGCGCGCTCTCATAAGCCTGCATATACTTTTTCCAAAGTTTGCGTTCGCCTAGATCGCCCAGCCGAAATTTCCAGCGCTTTTCCGGATCGGCGAGCCGTTCCTGCAAGCGGGCTTTTTGTTCGTCTTTGGAAATGTACAAAAAGCATTTAATGATAATTGTCCCGCTGTCGCTTAACAGTTTCTCGAACTGAGTGATCTCTTTGTAACGGCGCACGCATTCCTCGGCCGTGATCCAGCCGTGTACCGGGACGATCAGCACATCTTCGTAATGGCTGCGGTTGAAAATAACGATCTCGCCTTTACCGGGTACTTGCTTGTGCACGCGCCACAGATAATCCCGATCCAGTTCATCTTCGGTGGGTGCTTTAAAGCTCGCCACGCGCACACCCAGTGGATCGACAGAATTGAACACATTGCGTATGGTGCCGTCTTTGCCCGATGTGTCCATGCCTTGCAATACCAGCAACACTTTGTGCTTATGCGCCGCGAACAGCAGATCCTGCAATTTGTCCAAGTGTTCGTTCAGCGCCGCGAGGGCTTGCGCGTCCACGGCTTTGTCACCGGTACTCAGGCGACGCTCGCCCGGATCCCAGTCTTTTAGCTTCACTATTTTGCCGGCTTTAACTAAATACCGATCTGCATCGAATTGCTTTACCATCGCTTAGCCTAATCGTTTTAGTTGAGATTGCAGCGTGTTTAACTTATTCCCGAAATCGGTCACGCGCGCTTTTTCTTGCTCGACTACTTGTGCCGGTGCGCGTTCGACGAAGCTGGTGTTGCCGAGTTTTCCATTTGCTTTAGCGATTTCGGTTTCAAGGCGGGTAATTTCTTTTGCTAACCGTAGCCGTTCTGCCGCCACATCGATTTCGATTTTGAGCATGAGTTTGGCATTGCTCACCACGGCGATTGGAGCGCCGCTGTGCTCGAGCGAACCTTGCGCAAAGCTCACATCGCTCAATTTCGCCAGCGCCTTAAGATAGGGCGCATAGCTCTCTAACTTTGCGGTATTTCCTTCAATCACTAAAGGAACGCGCTCGGCTGGGGACATATTCATTTCGCTGCGCAACGTGCGGGCGGCGTTGACCAATTCTTTGAGCTCGGCAACCCAAACTTCCGACTGCTCGTCGATACGGCTTAACTCGGCGATGGGGTAGGGCTGGAGCACGATCGACTGTCCTGATTTTTTGGCGATGGGCGCGACTTTCTGCCATAACTCTTCGGTAATGAAGGGAATGATCGGGTGCGCGAGGCGTAACATCGCTTCCAGCACCCGCAACAATGTTCTGCGCGTCGCACGCTGTTGCGCATCGTTACCCTGCTGCATTTGGACTTTGGCGAGCTCTACATACCAATCGCAATATTCGTCCCAAGTAAATTCATATACAGCGCGGGCGACAAGATCAAAGCGCAGCGCTGCGAACTGCTCGTTCGCCTCTTGCTCGGCACGCTGCAAACGGCTGACGATCCAGCGGTCGGCCTGGGAGAATTCTAAGTACTCGCCATGGCATGCGGCCGCATCATGAGGCTCCAGCCCACAATCCTTACCTTCGGTATTCATCAGCACGAAGCGCGTTGCGTTCCACAGCTTGTTGCAAAAATTGCGATAACCTTCGCAGCGCTTAAAATCGAAATTCACATTCATACCGAGCGACGCATACGACGCCATGGTAAAGCGCAGCGCATCGGCGCCGAAGGCAGGAATACCTTCGGGGAATTCCTTCTTGGTTTGCGCGGTGACTTTCGGTTTCGTTTCCGGTCGGCGCAATCCTGAGGTTCGTTTCTCCAGCAGACTGGCGAGGTCGATGCCGTCGATAAGATCGACCGGATCGATGACGTTACCCTCGCTCTTACTCATTTTCTTGCCCTCGGCGTCGCGCACGGTGCCGTGGATGTACACCGTCTTGAACGGCACTTTGCCGGTGAAGTAGGTGGTCATCATGATCATGCGCGCCACCCAAAAAAAGATGATCTCGCTGCCGGTGACGAGCACGTTAGACGGTAGATAAGTTTTGAGCGCGGGTGTTTGTTCCGGCCAGCCGAGCGTTGAAAAACATACCAGCGCGGATGAGAACCAAGTATCGAGCACGTCACTATCGCGGGTCACTTGCTTGCCCCCAGCCTTTTTCCACGCGTCCGCTTCGGTGCGCGCGACGTAACAATTACCTTCGGCGTCGTACCAAGCTGGAATCTGATGACCCCACCAAAGTTGGCGCGAAATACACCAATCCTGAATGTTGTTCATCCAATGGCGATAGGTCGCGATCCAATGTTCCGGAACGAATTCGATCTCACCGTTTTCCACCACTTCGAGGGTTTTTTGCGCGATGGATTTCGCGGGCTGGAAGGCATGGTTCGCCGGCGCCGGTTTGTTTACCGCCATGAACCATTGATCGGTTAGCATAGGTTCGATCACTGTGCCGGTGCGATCGCCGCGCGGAACTTTGAGTTTGTGTTTGTCGACTTTTACCAGCAGGCCTTGCGCTTCCAAATCGGCTACGACTTTTTTGCGCGCATCAAAACGATCGAGGCCGCGATAGGCGGGCGGCGCGTTATCGTTGATGATCGCATCGAGGGTAAGAATGTCGATCAGCGGCAAGCCATGCCGTTGGCCGACCGCATAGTCGTTGAAATCGTGGGCAGGCGTTACTTTCACGCAGCCTGTGCCGAATTCGCGATCGACATAATCGTCGGCGATGATGGGTATGGTGCGGCCGGTGAGCGGTAAATTTACGTGCTTGCCGACCAGATGTTTATAGCGTTCGTCCTCGGGATGCACCATCACCGCCACGTCGCCGAGCATCGTTTCCGGGCGGGTGGTTGCAACCGTGAGCCCGCGCAACTCACCTTGCGGCCCATCGGCGAAGGGATACAAGATATGCCAAAGCTGGCCGTCTTCTTCCTCGCTTACGACCTCCAAATCCGACACGGCGGTCTTTAGTTTCGGATCCCAATTCACCAGCCGCTTGCCGCGGTAAATCAAGCCGTCATCAAACAGCCGCACGAACACTTCTGTGACGACTTTCGAGAGCTTCTCGTCCATGGTGAAGTATTCCAGCGACCAGTCGGTTGACGCGCCGAGGCGTCGCATCTGGTTGGTGATGGTGGAGCCGGAAAACTGTTTCCACTCCCAAACTTTTTCGATGAATTTCTCGCGGCCGAGATCGTGACGCTTGATGCCTTGCGCTTCGAGTTGGCGTTCCACAACGATCTGCGTGGCGATGCCCGCATGGTCCGTGCCCGGCAGCCACAGCGTGTTGGTGCCGCGCATGCGGTGATAGCGGGTCAGCGCATCCATGATGGTTTGATTGAAGGCGTGGCCCATGTGCAGGGTGCCGGTGACATTGGGCGGCGGTAACTGAATGCAAAAGGATTCCGCGTCGGGCTTAAAGCCGGCATTGAAATAACCGCGGGATTCCCAGTACGGATACCAATGGGCTTCGATGGCTTTGGGATCAAAGCTTTTGGCGAGTTCGCTCATGTGACTAAAACAACGTAAATAAACGCAGATTATAGCGGATGGTGGGGCGTGTTAGTCTTGAACTATGGAAAGGGTATCGCCAGAAGGCGCATGGATACTGGCTGTTGGCATGGTATGCCTGGAGAGCCGCGCTGGTATTCACTCCCAGGGCGATGTTCATTCACAGGAATACTGCATATGTCGTTCCCGCGCAGGCGGGAATCCATAGGGCGTTGGCAAAAGTGACTCAGTATGGATTTCCGCCTGCGCGGGAATGACACTAGGAATTTTTCAGTTCGGTGCCTTGATTGAGTTTTTCCGCCAAAGCTTCGGCGATGACGTCGCCGACACTATTCATCAAATCCTGCTTGAGATCGGTGCCGACTTGCAGCAACGCCGCGTGGATAGCGCGTTCGATTTGCGAGGCGAGACGGCGTTCAAATTGTGCGGCGATGCGGTCGTCGAGTTTTTCTAATACGCGTTCGTAAATATCGGCCGCGAGGCCATGCAGGGCTTTATCGTTGGGGCGAGCGTTTGGGTGGCAACGGATTTTTTTTTCGAAGTTGGCGGCTCATCGTCGACGATATCGGTCAACACCGGTATGTCCGAATTGGCCTCGCTCGCCAGACCCGTTGCGCCGGCGCGATGACGTTTGAGTAACGCATCGACTTTATTCAGTAACGCTTCCTGCGTTTGTTTCTTGGTAGCCAAGTCAACTACCCAAATTGTGGGATTTGATGGGGTAACCGCGATCGCGATAAAAGCCATAGCGTTCGCGCGCCGCGAGGCGATCGGTTTCGTCGAGGCTCACGATTTCGATCAGCCGTTGAAAGCGGCTAAAAAATGGCGGCCATTCGTTGCGTAGATTCACCAGCAGGTCGTCGTGGGCGAGGTTGTCGGCGAGATGATCGATGATGATCGGCGTCTCGGCGGCGATCGGCGTACCGGCAAGCGCATGGGGCAGGAAGCCGATAGCGGGAGACGTCCAAAGCAGGGTATCGAGTTTGTTCGAGGTGGTCGAATCGGGCGTGAACACCAACACTTTTAGCTTACGCTCATAGGCCTTTGCAACAAGCTGACAAACGGTTTGCAACTTGTTGTCGACGTGGGTGTAGAAGTCGATCTGCGTCATGGAAGGGCGTGAAGGGTGAAAAGTGAAAGGTGAAGAGTTAAAGACGAGATTACGTGGTAACTCGTTTCTCATCGTCACTATCACCGATTGTTTTTCCCTTTCACCTTTCACCTTTCACCTTTCACGCCTTCGCCCGTCCCATCAAAAAGTGACACAGCAATCCCACCGGCCGCCCGGTCGAGCCTTTTTCGCGGCCTGATTTATAGGCGGTGCCGGCGACATCCAGGTGAGCCCAATCGAATTTCTTGGCGAAGCGCGATAAGAAGCACGCCGCCGTAACACTGCCGGCGGGACGTCCGCCGATGTTGGCCATGTCGGCGAAGTTGCTGCGCAGTTGCTCTTGATAATCGTCCCACAGCGGCATGTGCCAGACTTTGTCGTGAGCGCGGTCGCCAGCTTTGACGATTTCCTCGGCGAGGGCGTCTTTGTTGGCGTAGAGGCCGGAAGCGACATGGCCGAGCGCGATGACGCAAGCGCCGGTTAGCGTTGCGATATCGACCACCGCGCTCGGCTCGTAGCGTTCGGCGTAGGTGAGGGCGTCGCACAAAATCAAGCGGCCTTCTGCATCGGTGTTGAGGATTTCGATGGTCTGGCCCGACATGCTCTTGACGATGTCGCCGGGACGGCTCGCATTCCCGTCGGGCATGTTTTCGCAAGTGGGAACTAAGCCGACGACGTTGAGCGGCAACTTCATCAACGCGACCGCCGCCATCGTACCCAGCACGCTGCCGGCGCCGCTCATGTCGTATTTCATTTCGTCCATGTCCGGCGCGGGCTTGATGGAAATGCCGCCGGTGTCGAAGGTAATGCCTTTGCCTACCAGCACCACGGGCTTTTCACCTTTCTTACCGCCGTTATGCTGCAGGATGATGAACTTGGGCGGGTTACGGCTCCCCATGGAAACCGACAACAACGAACCCATGCCGAGTTTTTCCATCTCCTTTTGTTCCAGCACCTCGACTTTAAGGCCATGGGACTTACCCATTTTGCGCGCGGCATCGGCGAGGAAGGCCGGCGTGCAGACATTCGGCGGCGTATTGCCCAAATCCTTCGCGAAGGCGATACCTTCCGCCATGGCTTCGCCGGCGTGTAAGGCCGCGTCCACGGCGGCTTGTTCCGCCTTGTCGCTCACGGCCAGGGCGATATGTTTTAGCACCGCATTATTGCGGTCCGGTGTGCCCTTAAAATTTTCGAAGCGATAGGTGCATTCGCCCGCGATCAATGCCGTATGCTCGGCCTTCCATGCGGCATCTCGCGCTTTCACTGGGACTTCTAGCAGGAACAAGGTCGCGTCGTCCGCACCGGTTTGGGCCACGGCGCGCAGGGCTGAGCGGATGACCTCGCGGTAGGATTTATCGCTGAGTTCGGCGTCCTTGCCTAGCCCTACTAACAATACGCGCTCGGCGGCGGCGCCCGGCACGTGGTGCAGCAGCAAGGTAGAACCCGTCTTGCCATTCATGTCGCCGCGTTTCAACAGGGCGCCTATGTGCTGTTTTGATGCCTTATCCAGCGCCGCGCTGCTTGCGGAAAGCTTGGCCGTTTCAAACACGCCAACCACCACGCAGCCGGTCTTGGCTTTTTCCGGGGTTACACTTTTTGTGCTAAATTCCAACTTCAGCTCCTTGTTTGTCGGTTGTTAACTGAATTCTCCGATTATCCCCATTGTGCTAACGAAAAGTCAAAGCGCGTTTCAACCATGATCTTCGCGCGCAGCCTGATACGCGAGTTCGGCCAGGTAGCCCTTACCGTCGGCGCAGTGTTGCTGGCGATTTTATTCACCACGCAAATTATCCGCCTGCTGGGCCGCGCGGCCGGCGGCATTTTGCCGGCGGACGCCGTTATGGTGATGCTGGGTTTTGGCGCCCTCAACTACTTGCCGGTAGTCATTTCCTTGACCTTGTTCATCGCGGTTCTGCTGACATTGTCGCGCTGCTACCGCGATTCCGAAATGGTGGTTTGGTTCGCGAACGGGAAAAGCCTGGCGGATTTTATCCGGCCGGTGTTTTTGTTTGCGCTGCCTTTGGTGGTGGTCGTCGGTGCGTTGAGTCTGTTCCTCTCACCATGGGCTCTGAAAAAGAGCACCGAGTATACCAATCGGCTCGATGCCCGCAGCGACGTGTCGCGCATCTCGTCCGGTGTGTTCCGCGAGTCGAAAAACGCCGATCGCGTATTCTTCGTGGAAAAGGTCGACCTCGAAACCAGCAAGATCGAGAACATATTCGTGCAGTCCGTCCAGCACCAGAAGTTAGGCGTGATCGTGGCGGAGAAAGGGTTTCAAGAAACCCATAGCAACGGCGATAAGTTTATCGTGTTGCAAAATGGTCGGCGCTACGAAGGCACGCCCGGGCAAGCGGACTATCGATTAGTGGATTTCGAGCGCTACGCCATGCGTATCGAGAATAAAGCGAAAGAAACCGGACCGCCGGGCGTGAAAACCATGATGCCCAATGAAATACTGAAAGAACCCACACCCGAACGGCTCGCCGAATTGCATTGGCGCATCGGCTTACCGGTTAGCGTCTTGCTTCTTTCATTGCTCGCTATCCCATTGAGTTACGTTAATCCGCGCGCCGGCCGATCCGCGAACCTGATTTTGGCGATATTGGTTTATATGATTTACAGCAATCTGATGAGCATCGCCCAAGCCTGGGTCGCGCAAGGAAAACTGTCACCGATTATCGGGCTATGGCCGGTACACGGATTCATGGTCGCCGTGTTGCTTTTGCTATTTTATCGCCGTCTTAATACGGGTAAAAGTTGGCTAGCGTTGTTGTTCAATCTCAAACTACGGCCCGCGTAAGCCAGGAACGTGAATTTGCAGCGCCCCCCGGTTCTGGTTTATTCTTAGCGCCCTTTGGTTGTAAGCGCCGCAAAAGCCTAGTGCGGTAACATGGCTCGTGAGCAGTAAAGAATTAGGAGAGGTGGATGAGCGGTTTAAGTCGCACGCCTGGAAAGCGTGTTTAGGTGAATAACCTAACGCGGGTTCGAATCCCGCCCTCTCCGCCAAATAAAAACGCCCCGTTTACGGGGCATTTTTGTTTAGTGAGTGGGTGTGTGGACGCCCCCGCTTCGGGTTTGACTAAGCGAGCACTGCTCGCTTGGACGCTCGCGTAATCGCGAGCGGGCCCGCAGGGCCGAAGGGATCGCCACATGGCGAGACCGAGCAATCCCGCCCTCTCCGCCAAATAAAAACGCCCCGTTTACGGGGCATTTTGTTTGGTGAATGAATGTGTAGACGAAACAGCCTTGGGTTCGACTTCGCACCAAGTTACAATCCCGTGCTAAATGGCCGCTTTCGCTGTATTTGCGCCGCGCTGGAAAGCGCGCGAATTCCAGAGCCGCATTCCTTGAGTTCAAAGTACTTACTGAGAACAGCAAGCACCCCCGGTACTCAATTTCATTCGGATCAGGCGCGCTCCCTCTCTTGCGAATATATGGTTGTTCCGCCATAATTAACCGATGACGGACAATCCTATCAAATCGGTGAGCTGGGCTACGCCTTGTATCAAGCGCAGATTGGCGAAAAGCACGCCAGCGCGAAGCCGCTCAAAGGATTCGGTGGAGCAGGGGTGCTTGAGATCGTGACTGACCATGTCGGCGATACATTTCGCTCGGTCTATACCGTGCGATTTCCGAAAGCGATTTATGTACTTCACGCGTTTCAGAAGAAATCAAAATCGGGTAACAAAACTCCAGCCGAAGACTTGGAACTAATTCGCCGGCGGCTGAAAGCTGCCGAAACCGACTATGAAACCCAGCTTAGCGAAGGAAAATCATGATGGTGAAAGATCAAAATATTGACATCGTGCGTGGCACTGCAAACATCTTTGAAGATCTCGGTTACGCCGATGCCGAAACCCACCTGCTCAAAGCGAAATTGGTGAGCCGGATTCAAGGCGCCATCACTGCGCAAAAGCTCACCCAAGTCGCGGCGGCCAAACGCATGGGGCTCAGTCAACCGGACGTATCACGCTTACTCAATGGCCAATTTCGCGACGTCTCCGTGGAACGCTTGATGCGGCTGTTGACTCGACTCGGTTGCGATGTGGATATTATCGTGCGTCAGCATGGCAAACCAGCCGCACCCCGCGATACGATCCGTTTGCAGGCGGCCACGGTATGACGAACTCACCTAAGCTGTCCCCCACAAGCTAGGAAATAAGTCCCCGCTCAAGGGCAAAGCGTACGAGTTCCGCGTTATTTTTAAAGCCAGTTTTTTCCAGAATGCGGGCGCGATAGGTGCTGACCGTTTTGATGCTCAGATGCAGTTCGTCCCCGATTTCCGTGAGGCGTTTTCCGAGCGCCAGCATGTGCAGGATTTGATTCTCGCGACTGGAGAAAAGTTGTCGACCGTGATTCGCGTTCCCCGTGATCCAGCCATTACCCAGCTTCTCTAGCATGCATGGGCTTAAGTACTTTCCGCCGGCGGCGACGACGCGGATGGCGGCAGCCAATTCCTCGTTGGCAACGGTTTTCATGACATAGCCCGAGGCGCCATCGCGGAGCGCGGCGAGTATTGGGCATCAAAACCGTGGCCGAATCAGTGGAGACTGCAGCGGTATTAGGCAAGCTGGAAACAATCGGCGTCGATCATGTTCAAGGTTATGCAGTGCATAGGCCACAGCCGGTAGAAAATCTTAGGTTCTAGTTCTATTTCCTTCTGTCATTGCGAGGAGCGCTTTTCGCGACGAAGCAATCTCGTACTTTTCAACGAACATAGCCAGAACCCGCACCCCGCCTGCCTCACAGCGTGGCATGCCGTGAGAGCCTTACCCTGCTTGCCTCCTGGCTATGCACCAGTGTAACGTACGATAGCAATCCGTCTTCATACGGATTTCGTTGTACCATTCATTCAATCCAAAACAGAGTCGCGCAGGAGGAAAATAATGGAGGAAACCAAAGCCGATCTCATCAAACGCCTGGATGCCGAGGCGCGGCAGATACGCCGCAACGTTTGGCGTGCGCTGCGCGCCGGCGGCAGCGGCCACGCTGGTGGTTCCTGTTCAGCGGCGGATATCTTAGCAGCGCTGTATTTTCATCGCATGCGCATTCGTCCCGCGCAACCCGACTGGCCGGAGCGGGATCGCTTCGTGCTCTCCAAAGGTCATGCAAATGCCGCGCTCGGCGCGGTGTTGGCGCAGGCGGGATTCATCGACGAAGCATTGCTCGATCGGTTTTACGCTTTTGAATCGCCGTTCGGCATGCACCCGGACATTAAACTCAATGGCGTCGAGATGTGTACCGGCGCGCTCGGCCATGGGCTTGCGATCGCAGTGGGAATGGCTCTCGGTGCGCGCATACAAAAACAAGCGTTCCATACCTTCGTGATGGTCGGCGATGGCGAGCTGCATGAAGGTTCGAATTGGGAAGCGGCGATGGCTGCATCGCACTATCGCTTGGCGAATCTAACCGTGATCGTCGACTTCAACAAGATTTCTCAGAGCGGGCCGGTGAACGAGATCATCAACGTCGATCCGCTCGCAGATAAATGGCGCGCGTTCGGCTTTGAAGTAAAAGAAATCGACGGCCACAATATGCCGGAAATCGTCGACACGTTCGACGCCTTGCCGCTGAATGCCGAACGGCCCAGCGCAATCATCGCCCATACGGTGAAAGGCAAAGGTGTGAGTTTCTCGGAAAACACTTATCTTTGGCATAGCAACAGCGTGAACGACGAGATTTATGCCAAAGCGCTGGCGGAGCTATCGCCATGAATGCGATCACAAATGACTGGCGCGCTCGCGCTGCAAATCAAACACGCCTCGCCTATGGTCAAGCATTGTTGGAACTCGGCGCACGCGAACCGCGCACCGTGGTGTTGTCCGTCGACACTCAAGATTTGCTCGGCATCCGAAGCTATATCGAGCGCTATCCCGAGCGCTTTATCGAGCTCGGCATCGCCGAACAAAATGCCATCGGCGTCGCGTCCGGGCTCGCCACAACGGGCTTGCGTCCCTACGTCTGCGCCTACGCACCGTTCATCACCGCGCGCAGCATGGAGCAAGTGCGTAACGACGTCGCGTACGCCAATCAGCGCGTGGTGATCGGCGCCGCGGCGAGCGGCATTTCCCTCGGCGTTGCCGGCGGCACCCATCATGCGTTGGAAGACATCGCGCTGATGCGCAGCTTGCCGAACATGACCGTGATTGTTCCTGCCGACGCAGACGAAGCCTATCGCGCAACGCTCGCAACACTCGACATCGACGGCCCCGTATACATGCGCCTCGGCGGTCGCGTCGAAGAGCCGCCGCACACCGGCGCCGACACACAAGTTTCAACTTAGGCCGCGCACTCGAATTGCGCGCAGGAAACGATGTCGCGATCATCGCCTGCGGCGCGATGGTAGATTTAGCGGTGAAGGCTTCCGATCAATTGAAAAGGCCAAGGCATTCAACGCCCGCGTGCTCAACATGCACACCATCAAACCCTTCGATCGCGACGCGGTGCTCAAAGCCGCCGCCGAAACCCGTGGCATCGTCACCGCTGAGGAACATCACTTAGTCGGCGGACTAGGCGGCGCCGTCGCCGATTTACTCGCCGTCGAACGGCCGACGCGCATGCGCATGATCGGTATGCCCGATATGTTCGCGGTGGTGGGCCCTACCGCACAAGTTCGGGAGAAGTATGGGATGAGTGTGGAGGCGATCGTAAACGCGACCCGGGAGTTGCTTGAGGAGCAATGAATATCGCGCCTTGATATCTCGCTAATATAGTTATGGTGGTTTAACTTGAATTAATTATCAATCTTTGATAAATTAATTGTGAAAGGAGAGCGATCTATGCCTTCAAGTTATGCGGTTGGTGAACATTTTGAGCACTTTATTAGAGGCCAAGTGGATGGCGGACGTTATGCGAGCGCTAGTGAAGTGGTCCGAGATGCGTTGCGCTTATTGGAAGAACAAGAAAAAATCAGAGCGCTGAAATTGCAGGAGTTGCGCCAGTTGATTCAAGATGGAATCAACAGTGGTCCCGCGAAACCTGCTAAACAAGTTTTCACAGAACTTCGCAAGCGAATCGACGCGATGGCACAAATAACTCCGGCGAAGTGAAGCCGGTTAGTTTCTCTCCGCTCGCGGAAAGCGATCTCGCTGAGATTGGCGTTTATATCGCCCGTGATAATCCCACGCGAGCACTTTCGTTTATCGATGAATTGGAAGCCAAATGCGATACGCTCGGCGGATTTCCGGGAATGGGTGTCGCGCGCCACGATGTGGCCCTCGACCTTCGCATGCTGCCGCACGGAAGCTACCTGATTTTCTATCGCGAGCAGGAAGATCATGTTCGCATTGAACGTATTCTGCATCGCGCGCGTGATGTTAATGCACTGATCGAGAATAGCCCTTAGGGCTTGATGGCGCGCCCCAGTGTGTCAAAATGACTGAAACAACTGATCTTGGAATTAATTCTTGGGCCGTTCAACGCATGCTCTGAGCCCAATCAACCAAGGGAGAAGCAACGTGGAGCCAATCACCGATGTTCGCGAAATTTCAAACATTGCATACGGATACATGGCGTCGCGTGCACTCTTTGCCGCGCTTGAGTTGGATTTGTTCACCCGCCTTTCAGGGATGGGAAAGTCATTGGAGTTATTGTCGCAGGATACTAAAGTCGCACCCAATCTTTTACAGCCCCTTCTAACTTCGCTCGTCTCAGTGGGTTTAGTTGCACTAATATTCCAACCGGCCGATGGACTTGGCGGATGCGTCCCTGGTATGGCCCGCAAATAAGCACCGACATTACCGATATCATCATGGTCGATCGGGCAGTTTTATCGCCTTATCCAACGCAATAAAGCTAACGTTCGATTTCCCAACGGTGGAAATAATCGGTGAGGAAAATAGCCTCGATGCTGCAAAGCTGAATCGAGGGGATTGTTAATTTCAGGTATTTCGTATTGGCTGCACTAGCTATATCGTTTCTCGGTTCATGATTCGCCGAGTCATTTCGTAACGCATTTATTGTTTGACCGCTTAATTTTTCGGGCTTGCATCAAAAAATAGACTAGTGTACATTTGTACACTATGGATGAATTAACCGACCGCCAGCGCGAAATTCTGGCTTTTATTCGCGAGCACAGCGCGCAGAACGGCATGCCGCCGAGCCGCGCCGAGATTAGCTCTGCATTCGGCTTTCAGTCGCGCTACGCAGCGCAGCGGCATATCGAGGCGCTTGGCGCGCAAGGGCGCGCTGGAGTGGGCGCCGAATACCTCGCGCGGTTTGCGTGTTGCCGAGGAAGCCGGCTTGCCGCTCATCGGCCGCGTCGCCGCCGGCCAGCCGATCTTGGCACAAGAGCATGTGATGGGGCGCTATCCGGTGGCGCCGACGTTATTCAAACCCCAGCCCGATTATCTGCTGCAAGTGCGCGGCATGAGCATGCGCGATGCCGGCATTCTGGATGGCGATTGGCTGGCGGTGCATAAAACTCAAACGGCACGCACGGGCCAAATGGTCGTCGCGCGCATCGATGACGATGTCACGGTGAAGACTTTGCGCATCAAAGGTCATCATGCTGAGTTGTTACCCGCCAATCCGGAATTCAAGCCTATCGTACTCGATTTACGCCGCGATACGCTCGCGATTGAAGGTTTGGCTGTGGGCGTTATTCGCAGTCTGGAGACAAGATGAATCCGCAACTCGAACCCTTTATAAAAAGCGCGCTGCTGCACCATGGGGAAGCCATTGCGCCGCAGCGCACCTTGCCGTCGGGTTTTACCGATCTCGATCGCGTGTTGCCGGGCGGCGGTTGGCCCATCGGCGCGCTGACGGAGATTTTGAATTCTAATGATGAGGGCATCGGCGAACTTTCGTTACTCATGCCCGCCATCGCTGCCGCCAGCCATTCCGAGCAGAGCGTGGTGCTGGTCAATGCGCCGCATATTCCTTTTCCAGCAGCCTGGTTGGCGAAAGGTGTGGCGCTGGAGAATTGTTCGTTCATCGCCACGGATAATTTACAAGAAGCGCTGTGGTCCGCAGAGCAAAGTTTGTTGTCGGGCGCGTGCTCTTTAGTGATTTTCTGGCAACCGGAAGGTAAAGCCATCGATTACAAATCGTTGCATCGTTTGCATTTAGCCGCGCTGAACGGCAAGACGCCGGCGATTTTATTTCGCTCGCGCCGCGATAGCAATCAAGCTTCACCCGCCGCGTTGCGGCTGCTGGTAACGGCGATGGTGGGCGAGTTAGCGGTGCGGGTGATCAAGCGGCGCGATATTCCGCTGGATCACGCTGTTTATCTGACTCTGCATCCGGTGACATGGAAACGGCGGCAGGCGAGCTTACATTCCCACGAAGAGCAAGCTTTATTTATTCAGGAAGCGGCACGATCGCAAGTCGTTGCGCACTAGAAGAAGCATCCAACAGAGTATTGCAAGAAAGTAGGGTGGATCAAGCGCAGCGGATCCACCAGTTTTTAATTGATGGTGGATCCGGCGCTTTGCGCCTTGATCCACCCTACTATGGGCTTTCTAAAGTTTGAATTCGAATCGGAAGCATGCTCTGGATTGCCCTTTACTTACCCGAATTGTCTCTGCAAGTTGCCGCGCGCGGTTTGCAGCAGAATCGCGCGATCGTCATCAAAGATGGTCCAGCGAATCGGCCCATCGTCATCGCTGCGAACGACATCGCGCTTATCCCTCGGTGTTCAACCGGGCGCACCCATTGCCGCGGCTGAAGCGTTAGTATCCGATCTCTTAGTCGTTGCGCGTAACAAAGATAACGAAGCCCATGCACTCGAGCGCTTGGCCGCATGGGCGTTGCAGTTTACGCCTACCGTCACGCTCGAACCTCACCAAGGCATCTTGCTGGAGGCCGCGCCCAGCTTGCGTCTTCAGGGTGGTCTGGCGTCGCTGCTGGAAAAAATAAAAGCCGGTTGCGAGCGCTTGGGTTATCGTATGGCCTATGGTGTTGCACCTACGGCGCGGGCGGCTTGGTGGTTTGCACTTGCTGGCGATTATTGCACTACTCACGATAACTATATGTCATTCCCGCGAAAGCGGGAAAACGAGGCCGCAGGCCGACGTTTCGAGGAACGGCCATCCATCACCTCTAAACGCCAAATGGATTCCCGCCTACGCGGGAATGACAAAATAGATGATTTAGGTAACAAAAATAAATTATCCGCCCGATTAGGTAAGTTGCAAGTAACCTCCCTAGGTTGGCCCGCCCAAACCGTCGAACTCCTACACGCCCTCGGTATCACCACCCTAGCCGATTGTTTAGCATTGCCGCGAGCCGGTTTAATTCAGCGCTTTGGCGAAGCACTGACAAAAGAGCTAGATCAAGCCTTGGGTATTCAGCCCGATGTGCGACCTTTATTCAGCACACCGCAACAATTCCATTCGCGTATCGAGTTGCCCGCCGAGGTCACTGAGGTCGACGCATTATTGTTTGCGATAAAACGTTTACTTATCGAGATGGAAGGTTTTCTGCGCAGCTTAAGCGCAGGTGTGCAAAGCGTGCGCGTCGAATTAGAGCAAGGCAGTAAGCAGCGCGAGTCGTTCAGCGTCGGCCTGCTTGCACCGGAGCGCGAACATCAGCGTTTGTTGATGCTGATCTCGGCGCGGCTCGCAAACTTGAAACTCGATCGATCGGTGTGGGCCGTGAGTGTGCATGCGGAACAATTGCATTCACTTTCCAGCAAGCAGCGTAGTTTTCTCGAAGATCGCGCGTCCCATCGTCTCGCCAGGCTCCAGTTGCTGGAGCGATTGCAAGCGCGGTTGGGGAAAGACAAGGTGCAAACCCTAGTGCTCGGTAACGATCATCGTCCCGAATACGCTTGGTCTGTCAGCAATGTTTCGCCGCGCAACGCCATGAGTAATTATCCGCTGCGGCCGCTGTGGTTGTTGCCACAACCCCAGCCTATGGCCGATAACGACATTACCTTACTCGCCGGCCCGGAACGTATTGAAGCGGGCTGGTGGGACGGCAAATCCGTGCAGCGCGATTACTACATCGCGCGTAATGGCAAGGGTTCGGTAGTGTGGATTTACCGGCAGCATCGTGGAGTTTTGCGGTGGTACATACACGGCATTTTTGCGTGATAAAAATACGCCATGGTTCCCGATTATGCAGAGCTGCACTGCCTCTCCAACTTCTCGTTCTTACGCGGCGCGTCTCATCCCGGTGAATTGATAGCCCGAGCCGTGGCGCTGAATTATCGCGCCATCGCGATCACCGATGAATGTTCGGTTTCCGGCGTGGTGCGTGCCTTTGAAGCCGCACGCGATAATCCAATCAAGCTCATTATCGGCAGCGAATTTCAATTGGCCGATGGACCGAAGATCGTTCTGCTCGCGACAACGCTCACGGGTTATAGCAATCTCAGTGAGCTGATTACCACGGCCCGGCGTGCGGCGAAAAAAGGCAGCTATCGTTTGTGCAAAGCGGATCTCGTCCGTGATATCGATGATTGTCTGGCGTTATTTGTTCCCTGACGATGAACCGCAGCAAGCGGAGCTTGAATGGTTCCGCGAAACCTTCGATCGCACCGGTTGGCTGGCGGTCGAATTATTGCGCGGCCCCGACGACATCGCGCAACTGGAAAACCTGCAGCAACTCGGCAAACACTTCGGCATTCCCTTGGTCGCCGCGGGCGATGTACATATGCATGCGCGTCAGCGCAAACCTCTGCAAGATGTGCTGACGGCGATTCGCCTCGGCACGCCCGTCGCGCAACTGGGCCGTGCGCTTTATCCCAACAGCGAGCGGCATCTACGTGCCATCGGCCGTTTGGCGAAACTCTATCCGCCAGAATTAATGTTGCAAACGTTAGCGATCGCCGAGCGCTGCAATTTTTCGCTCGACGAACTGCGTTATGAATATCCGGAAGAGTTGGTGCCTGCGGACGAAACACCGATCCGCCATCTGAAAAAACTGACAGAGGCCGGCGCAAAGCAACGCTATCCCGATGGTGTTCCCGAAAACGTAACTAGCTTAATCAATCGCGAGTTAAAACTCATCGAGGAGTTGGGCTTCGAACCGTATTTCCTCACGGTGCACGACATCGTTCGCTTTGCCCGCAGCCAACATATTCTTTGCCAAGGGCGTGGGTCCGCCGCTAATTCCGCCGTGTGTTATTGCTTGGGTATCACCGAAGTCGATCCCGGCCGCATGCAAGTGTTGTTCGAGCGTTTCATCTCCAAAGAGCGTAACGAACCGCCGGACATCGACGTCGACTTCGAGCATCAGCGCCGCGAAGAAGTGATGCAGTACATCTATAAAAAATACGGCCGCGATCGCGCGGCGCTGACTGCGACGTTGATCACTTACCGCCCGCGCAGCGCGTTGCGCGATGTCGGCAAGGCATTGGGTTTGACTCTCGATCAAGTGGATCGCCTGGCGAAATCCATGGCCTGGTGGGACGGCAAGCGAGTCAAAGCAGAGCGGCTGCGCGAAGCCGGTTTCGATCCGGATAATCCGGTGATTCGGCAACTCGCGGAATTGACCCACGAATTGATCGGCTTTCCGCGCCATTTGTCGCAACACACCGGCGGCTTCGTCATCGATAACCGCAAGCTGTCGCGCTTGGTGCCGATCGAGAACGCTGCGATGGCGGATCGCACCGTTATTCAATGGGACAAGGATGATCTCGATGCGTTAGGGCTGCTCAAAGTCGATGTGCTCGCTCTGGGCATGCTCTCGGCCATCCGCCGTTGCCTTGATTTGATCAACGGTTATCGCGGTTCGCGGTTAACCGTCGCCGATATTCCCGCCGAAGATCCCAAGGTATACGACATGCTGTGCAAAGCCGATAGCATCGGCGTATTCCAAGTCGAATCGCGGGCGCAGATGGCGATGTTGCCGCGCTTGAAGCCGCGCTGCTATTACGATTTGGTGGTGGAGGTCGCCATCGTGCGCCCCGGCCCCATCCAAGGGAAAATGGTGCATCCTTACTTGCGCCGCCGCAATAAAGAAGAACCCGTGAGCTATCCCTCGCCGGCTGTAAAGCAAGTGTTGGAGCGGACTTTGGGCGTATCGATATTTCAAGAACAAGTCATGCAGCTCGCCATGGTCGCCGCCGGATTTTCCCCGGGCGAAGCGGATCAGTTGCGCCGCGCCATGGCCGCGTGGAAGCGCAAGGGCGGATTAGGCCCGTTCCGCGACAAGCTCATCAACGGCATGTTGGCGAATGGTTATTCGGAAACTTACGCCGAGCAAATCTATCAGCAGATTCAAGGCTTCGGCGAATACGGATTTCCCGAATCTCATTCGGCGAGTTTCGCGCTGTTGGTGTATCTGTCCGCTTGGTTCAAATGTCATGAGCCCGCGGCGTTTGCCTGTGCGATGTTGAATAGCCAGCCGTTAGGTTTTTATACGTCGTCGCAATTGGTGCAAGATGCGGTGCGCCATCATCGTGATCGTGCGGCCCGTTGATGTGCAATACAGCGAATGGGAATGCACGCTGGAACGATCGAGCAATGATGAGCCTATGTTGCGTTTGGGATTATGCATGGTGAAGGGTTTGAGCGAAACGGCGGCATTACGCATAGTCGCAACGCGAACGAGCATTACCGATATCGACGATCTTGCCCGTAAAGCCCAGCTCGATCGCCGCGAGTTGGCATGTCTTGCGAAAGCCGATGCGCTTATCTCTCTCGCGGGTCATCGCCGCATAGCATTGTGGCAGACCTTGGGTATTGATCAGCCTACGGCGCTATTGATGGACGCAAAACGCAATGAACCACAAGCGGATTTATTTCCGCCAAGCGAAGGGCAAAACATCGTCGCCGATTATGCCCACACCGGCCTAACTTTACGCCGCCATCCGCTCGCACTATTACGCGCCAAGCTGCAAGCGAAAAAAATTCTCAGCGTAGCTGATCTCAAACAAATTAAACACGGACAACGCGTACGCACAGCGGGCATCGTCACTTGCCGGCAACGGCCCGGCACGGCGTCGGGCGTAACCTTCATCACTTTGGAGGATGAAACCGGTTATAGCAACATCGTCGTCTGGCGCGATCTCGCGGAAAAGCAGCGTCGGGTGCTGCTGACATCAAGCTTGATGTGCGTCGATGGAGTGGTCGAGCGCAAAGGTGAAGTGATCCACGTCATCGCCAAACGCTTGAGCGATCACAGTAGGTTGCTGGGAAACTTGGTGATCGAGAGTCGGGATTTTCACTAAGGATAGCGCGGCTCTCCCTCACCCTAACCCTCTCCCAGAGGGAGAGGGGATTGACTCCCTTCTCCCTCTGGGAGAAGGGGCGGGGATGAGGGAAGGCTACCCATGTGCCACGTAGCAATACCTATTTTTTCTGATCCGTGAACTGCGTCCGCAACACATTCTTCTGTACCTTCCCCATGGTGTTGCGCGGTAGTTCGTCGACAAAATACACGCGCTTTGGCACTTTGAAATTCGCGAGCTGAGTTTTTACTTTCGCGATAACCTCGGCTTCGCTTAGCGTCGCGCCATCCTTATTGCGCACGATCACCGCGGTGACGGCTTCACCGAAATCTGGATGAGGTAAACCGATCACGGCGGATTCGGCGACGCCAGGGATCTCGTCGATCAGCAACTCGATTTCTTTTGGATACACATTGAAACCGCCGCTGATGATTAGGTCTTTCGCGCGGCCGACGATGGAAACGTAACCGTCGCGATCGATGGCGCCGATATCGCCGGTCTTGAAATAGCCATCGTCGGTAAATTCCTCCTGAGTTTTTTCCGGCATGCGCCAATAGCCGGAAAAAACATTCGCGCCTTTAATTTCGATCACGCCGGTGTCGCCGCCGGCGATACGCAGCGATACTCCCGGCAAAGGTTTCCCAACCGTACCGCCGCGCCGCTCGCCTTCATACGGATTCGAGCAGATCATTCCCGCCTCCGACATGCCGTAGCGTTCGAGTATGGTGTGGCCGGTGCGTGTGCGAAATTCATTGAACGTATCGAGCAACAGCGGCGCCGAGCCGGAGACGAATAGCCGCATCGATTTGCAGGCGGCGCGAGTGAAGCCGGCCTCGGCGAGGAGGCGTGTGTAGAACGTCGGTACACCCATCAACATCGTCGCTCGCGGCAAGGCGGCGAGGACTGCGTGCGCATCGAACTTGCGCTGAAAGATTAACTTGGCGCCGCTTAGCAGAATCGTATTTAAAGCGACGAACAAACCGTGGATGTGAAAAATCGGCAGTGCGTGAATCAGCGTATCCGCCGACGTGATGCGCCATGCGTCGCAGAGCACTTGCGCATTGGAAGTGAGATTGCCGTGAGTGACCATCGCACCCTTGGAGCGGCCGGTCGTGCCCGAGGTGTAAATGATCACCGCGAGGTCGTCGGGACTTGAGGAAACCGTCGCAAACTGCGCCGGGGAGGCGCTGGACCTATCGGCAAACGTTCCGATTCCGTTCTCATCCAACGTGAAGACGTTTGGAACCTTTGCTTCTTTGCATAGACCCGTAAACCACGCTTGATTTTGTGGCGAACAGATCGCAGCCGCCGGCTCGGCATCGCCGAGAAAATAGCGAACTTCACCTTGCTGGTAGGCATTGTTGAGCGGCAGATAGCACAGGCCCGCGCGCAGGCAGGCAAGGTAAATGAACACGGCTTGCGGTGATTTTTCCACTTGAACCGCAACGCGATCGCCGCGTTGCAAACCCAGCCCCACCAAGAAATTCGCGTAGCGGGCTGTTTCGCGATCGACGTCGGCATAGGAAAAATTTTCGCCGGAATCGGCTTCAAGAAATAGTTGCTCCGGTGTTTTCAGAAAACACTGAGTAAAACAGGTGTAGGTGTTCATGAAAAATATTCGACCGGATAAAAATGCAAGTGTTATCGCCGCCGATAAAGCGGGTCTTAACCGGCGGTCCGCCTATCGAATAAATTCTGCAGCAGCTTGAGTTGTTCCTGCTGAATTTTGATCAGCTCATTCCACTGGTTCTCGCGCAACAAGTCTACTTTTTCGTGCAGCAGCATGATCTCCAGCTCCGCCTTCAAATTGATTTCATAATCGTGTTCCGCATTCAAGCGATCTTTTTGCGCTTGCCGGTTTTGCGACATCAATATAACCGGTGCTTGAATCGACGCCAACATGGACAGAAACAGATTCAACAGAATGTAGGGGTAGGGATCGAATGCGCTGCCCTGCTTGGCGAGGATGACAGAATTCAATACCACCCAAGCGATCAGGATCGCGGCAAAGATAAAAATGAACGTCCATGAGCCGCCAAACGCCGTCACCGCATCGGCGGCACGCTGACCCGGCGTCATCGCATCGAATTCAGCCGAGATGTTTCGTGCAATGTGTTTGCGGCCCGACATGTGGCGCGCGACTTTTTTCGCCGATTCATCCAACGATTCGAACGATGTGCCTAGTAAGCGTTCAGCGACATGGTTAGCTTTTTGCATGATGTCTCCCGGCGACCGATATCATAAAGATGTCACATTGAGTATAACGGCATTGCCCGGAAGGCGCATGGGGATTGGCTCGCAGGCCATGCATTGCTAGGAGGCACGCCCCGCATGGCTTGTGGCAATGCATGGTGTAGGGCGGGCCCCACCCGCCATTTCGACATCGTTGTTTGGCGGGTAGGACCCGCCAAACATTTACGTTAATCGCCGCGCAACAACTCGTTGATGCTGGTCTTGGCTCGCGTTTTGGCGTCTACTTGCTTGACGATGACCGCGCAATAGAGACTGTACTTGCCGTCAGCCGACGGCAAATTACCGGACACCACCACCGAGCCGGGCGGAATTTTTCCATAACTTACTTCGCCGCTGTCGCGGTTATAAATCTTAGTGCTCTGGCCGAGATACACACCCATGGAAATTACCGAGCCTTCACCGACGATGACGCCTTCGACCACTTCAGAGCGCGCACCGATGAAACAGTTATCTTCGATAATGGTGGGATTAGCTTGCACCGGTTCCAACACGCCGCCGATGCCGACGCCGCCGGAGAGATGCACGTTCTTGCCGATCTGGGCACACGAACCCACCGTCGCCCACGTGTCGACCATGGTGCCTTCGTCTACGTACGCGCCGATGTTGACGTAGGAGGGCATGAGCACGGCGTTCTTTGCGATGAACGAGCCTTTACGCGCAACCGCTGGTGGTACGACGCGGTAGCCGCCTTGCTGAAAATCCTGTGCGGAATAATTCGCGAACTTGGATTCGACCTTGTCGAAATAATGGGTGTAACCGCCCTGCATGATGTCGTTATCTTTCAAGCGAAACGACAGCAGCACGGCTTTTTTGATCCACTGATGGGTGACCCACTCGCCATTGATTTTTTCCGCGACGCGAATGCTGCCGCTGTCGAGACTATTCAACGTTTCCACAACGGCGCTTTTAACATCGTCGGGCGCCGACGTGGGCGAAAATTCGGTGCGCCGTTCCCAAGCAGTGTCGATGATTTGTTGCAGGCTCATGGTTCTCCCCTAAAGCAACTAAAACGATTTAACAAAATTAGCGATGCGATGCGCTGCCTCGACACACTCGCTCAGTGGCGCGACCAGCGCCATGCGCACGTGATTTTCCCCGGGGTTGACGCCGTGGGCGGTGCGGCCGAGATAACTTCCTGGTAACACGGTGACGTTCTGTTCTTCGTGCAAGCGCCGGGCAAACTCGGTGTCGGCGATCGGTGTCTCGACCCAGAAATAAAACGCCGCGTCCGGCAAGGTCAGCGGCAACGCCGGATTCACGATGTCGTAGAAGGCGCGGAATTTCTCCCGATACAAGCGGCGATTCTCGATCACGTGGGCTTCGTCTTTCCATGCCGCTTCGCTCGCAGCTTGCACCGGGGGACTCATGGCGCCACCGTGGTAGGTGCGGTAGAGCACGAACTGTTTCAAGATCGCCGCATCGCCCACCGCATAGCCGGAACGCATGCCCGGCACGTTAGAGCGTTTCGATAAACTACCCATGACTACCAGTCGCTCATAGCCGCCGACACCGAGTTGCTGCGCGGCTTCCAGGGCGCCCAGCGGCGGGTTGGCATTGTCGAGATAAATTTCCGAATAGCATTCGTCTGCGACGATGGTAAATCCGTATTGCGCGGAGCGCTCGAACAACTGCTCCCATTCCTCGATAGCCATGACTTTCCCCGTCGGGTTCGACGGCGAACAGGTATAGACCAATTGGGTGCGTGCCCAAACATCGTTCGGCACGGCGGCAACGTCGAAACGAAAATTATCGCCCGCGACGCTGTTGATGAAATAAGGCGTGGCGCCGGCAAGCAACGCCGCGCCTTCGTAGATTTGATAAAAAGGATTCGGGCAAATCACCGTCGTCCCCGGTTTGGTGCGATCGACTACGGCCTGCGCCAGAGCGAATATCGCCTCGCGGCTACCGAGAGTGGGAATCACTTGCGTGTTCGGGTCGAGGTGTTCCAAACCGTAACGCCGTTCGAGCCAGGCGGCGATAGTGGCGCGTAGCGATTCGTTGCCTAGCGTCAGCGGATAGCGCGCGAGGCTAGGCAGATTGTCGGCCAACGCGTCGCAAATAAACGGCGGCGTGGGATGCTTGGGTTCGCCGATAGACAACAAGATCGGCGCCAAAGCGGAGTTGACTTTCGTGTCTTTAAACAAGCCACGAAGTTTTTCAAAAGGGTAAGGCTGTAAGAGAGCGAGATCGGGATTCATATTGTTGCACCGTATTGATTCTTACGATGTTGTAGCGAGTTGTTATTATTTTGAGTGTTAAGATGCCCGGCAAGTTCCGCCGTCAAAAAATCAAGCCCACATTATATTCCCGATGCCGCAGCAGCCAAACAACTATTTTCCGCCCGCGGCGCTGCTACTCGGTACCGTAATTTGGGGCACGATTTGGTATCCCTATCGACTGCTGCAAGAGCAAGGCCTGGTGGGTACGCCGGCAACGTTCTTGACTTATCTCGTAACGTTGCTGATCGCCGCGCTATTTTTCTCCCGCTCCTGGCGGGAATTGGTCACCGCGCCGCGCCTGATTGTCGTGATCGCCCTAGGGTCTGGCTGGGCCAATTACGCCTACGTCATGGGCACGCTAGAAGGCGAGGTGATGCGTGTTCTATTGCTGTTTTATCTGGCGCCGGTTTGGACTGTGCCGTTGGCGCGCTGGTTGCTTAACGAACGGCCTACCGCGGCGAGTTATGGCGCCGTCGCCCTTGCCTTGATCGGTGCGATAACTCTGCTGTGGCAACCCGGTACCGGCTGGCCGCTGATCAAAAATTCAGCCGATTGGTATGGACTCACGGCCGGCTTTGCTTTCGCGTTGAACAACGTTGTGGCGCGGCGGCTGGGCGATTGCAGTATCGGCGTCAAGACGATGGCCAGTTGTTTGGGTGTGTTGACGATCACCGCCGTGGCAATGGTCCTAGCGGGCAATATCGCGGATGTCGCCAGCCTCGGGGGCATCAACAACATTGGGCTGGTCTTGGCCATCGGCGCGGTGCTGTTTTGCAGCACCATCGTCGTCTACTACGGCGTCAGCCAGATGCCGGCGGTGCGCGCGATTGTGATTATGCTGTTCGAACTGGTGGTCGGCGCCATTTCGTCCCACTGGTTAGCGGGGGAGAGCATGTCGGCGCGAGAATGGATAGGCGGCACCTTGATCGTTGCCGCGACATTATTTTCTGCAATTTCCGATCCTAAACCGCATTAACCGCGCGTATTAGTTTGCTCTTGGAAAACGCTAAGATCCACGCGGGGTGCGGGTTTCCAGCCCTTTTTACGGTGCTCGACAACGACGTTGGTGAAAATTCCACCGCGCACATAGAATTTCGCGGTCAAGCGCAGGAAACGCGGCTGCATGACTTTAATTAAATCGTCGGCGATGCGGTTGGTCACCGCCTCGTGAAACGTGCCCTGATCGCGATAAGACCAAATGTAGAGTTTCAAACTTTTCAACTCGATATTTTTTTTGTCGGGGATAAAGTCCAGAAATAGGTTGGCGAAGTCGGGCTGGCCGGTCATCGGACACAGGCAAGTGAACTCCGGTATCTCCATGTGGACGTGATAGTCCCGTTCCGGCGCAGGATTGGGGAAGGTATCGATATTGGGCATTATGGCAAGAGTTCAAATGAGGTAAAATTACAACTTCGCTCGGGGGATCGCAGCCTCTCATACACAACGCCGCGATCGATTAAAACAACCGTTATCATAACTGTTAAATCGTTTGCGCCTCACTCATCTCAAACTCGCCGGCTTTAAATCCTTTCCGGAACCTACCCATATTCACATGCCGGGCCAACTGGTCGGCGTCGTCGGCCCGAACGGCTGCGGTAAGTCCAACATCATCGATGCGGTGCGCTGGGTGCTGGGGGAATCCCAGGCCAGGCATTTGCGCGGCGAGACCATGCAAGACGTCATCTTCAACGGCACCGCCGATCGCCAACCCATGGGCCGGGCGAGCGTCGAGTTGGTGTTCGACAACAGTTTAGGCCGCGCGCCGGGCCAGTGGTCCAACTATGCGGAAATTTCCGTCAAGCGCGTGTTGGAGCGCAACGGCGATTCTTCTTACTACATCAATAACACCCACGTCCGCCGCCGCGACGTGACCGATATTTTCATGGGCACGGGTCTCGGCCCGCGCGCTTACGCCATCATCGAGCAAGGTATGATCTCGCGCATCATCGAATCTAAGCCCGAGGAACTGCGGGTGTTCCTCGAGGAGGCGGCGGGAATCTCGCGCTACAAAGAACGCCGGCGCGAAACGGAATTGCGGCTCGGCGACGCGCGCAATAATTTAAAGCGAGTGGAGGATATCCGCTCGGAACTAGGCGGCCAGATCGAACACCTGGTCACCCAGGCGGAACAAGCGAAGCAATACAACGCGCTGCAAACGGAATTGCGCACGACGCAAAATCTTCTCTGGCTAATAAAGAAGCGCGACGCCGGCGGCTTGCGTGAGCGGGCGCTGCGCGACATCGAAAAAATCAATAACGAGATCGAAGCGGAAACCGCCAATCTGCGTTCCGCCGAAACCCGGCTTGAAGAATCTCGGCAAAGTCACTATGCCGCGTCCGACGCGGTTCACGTCGCCCAAGGCTTGCTGTACGAAGTCAACGCCGAAGTGGCGCGCATCGAGAATCAACTTCAGTATTTGCGCGACAGCCGCAAGCGTCTGGAGCAGCAACTTGCTCAAGTGAGCGAGCAGTTGCAAATTCTCGAGGCGGAACGGGAAACCGCGGCTAAAGATACCATCTATTGGCAAGGCCAATTAGCCCAAGGGTCGGAGCGGTTGACCTTGTGCCAGCAAGACGCGGAACGCGAACTCGCCGCCTTGCCGCAAGCGGAACAGCAGCATCGCGCGAAGGCCGAAGCGCTGACCGAAATCAAGGCCACCCTCGCGCAATCGGAACAGGCCAAGAGTTTGGCGGAAACCCACCGCACCCATTCGCAACGCATTTTGCAACAGTTGCAAACCCGCCGCGAAAATCTGAGCGACGAGCAGCGTGGTTTGCTGATGCCCGACGCTGCCGCTTTGGCGCAACTGGTTGCGACCGTTGCCGGCCTTAGCCAAGAACTGAGCGGCCTGCAGCAAAGCCTGGCTGTACAACAAGCACTGACGCCCCATTCCGAGCAGGCATTGCTGCGAGCAAGTGGGGAAGCGGATGACAGCCAAGGTGCCGTTACGCGCATCGAAGCACAGATCGAAGCGCTGGAAAAACTCCAGGTTCAGCAGCATCGCGACGAAAAGGTTCAGCAGTTTCTATCCGCCCACGGCTTGCAAGGCCAAGCGAAATTGTGGGAATCGGTGCAAGTCGAACCCGGTTGGGAAGACGCGCTCGAAAGTGTGCTGGGTATGCGCCTCAACGGGATCAAAGTAAATGACATGGATGGCGCCGCGCGCCTCGATCCGCCGCCACCGCCGGGAGTGACCTTGTTCGCTGCGGCCTCAGACTTCGTTCCCGCGGCACCGGCGATCGTGCCTTGGACCTTGCTGTCGCAACGCATCGTCCGCGCCGAGCCCGAAATCGCCGGTGTGTTGGCCGATTGGCTCGATCAGGTTTACGCCGTCGATTCATGGCAGGAGGCATTAGCGCTGCGCCAGCGCCTACCTGCCGGCGCGATATTCGCAAGTCGCGAAGGGCATTTGATTTCCCACCATACGTTAAGTTTCTTCGCGCCCCAGGCCGAGATGCATGGCCTTATCGCTCGCGCGCGGGAGATCGTCGGCCTCAAGCTGGAACTCGGCAAGCTGCAGCAAACGTTGGCGGAGAAACGCAACACGCTTGCTATTGCCGAACGCGAGCATCGCGATAATCGTGAGCAGATCGCGACCCTGCAAGCCCAGTTGAGCGAACGCCAGGCGACGCAACATGCGCAAGAACTGGAACGCTTGCGTTTGAGCCAACAGTCGGAACGGGTAGGCCATCGGCGCGATCAGATCGAGCGGGAACTTGCCGAAATCGCAGCACAAACGGAACAGGAAACGGCGGCGTTGAACGAAAGCGTTCATGAAACGGAACGCTATGAATCCCAATTGGAAACCCATCGCTCCGGCGTAGCGAGCCGCGAGGCTGCGTTGCGCGACGCCGAAACGGAATTGAACCAGCGTCGCGCCGCGGCCCAATCAACTGAACGAGCCGTTCAGGAGGCGCAGTTTTTTGAGCGTTCCTGCCGCGAGAAATTGCAAGCTCTGGAGACATCGACCCAGACGCTCACGCGCCGCATCGAGGAGCTCGGCCAGAATAGCAAGGCGCTCGAAACGGATATCGCCGGCTTAGTCGAAGATGCGCTATTGACTACCCTCCAAGGCGCGCTAGGATCGCGCACCGAGCGCGAAACCGCACTCACCGCGCGGCGTGAATCGTTGGAGAGCATTAGCCAAGGTTTGACCGGTATCGAACAGGAGCGCTTGACCGCCGAACAGAAAATTTCACCGCTCAAGGATAAGGTCAACGATCTGCGCTTGAAAGAACAGGAAGCGCGCTTGAGCGAGGAAAATGCCGCCGAGCAATTGCTCGCCCACGGTGGGGTGGAAGCGGAATTGTTGCCACTGGTGGAGAAGGGCATGCGCGCCAATGCGCTGAGCGGTGAAATCACGCGCATCGGCGGCGAGATCGAGGCCCTCGGCGCGGTGAATTTGGCGGCGCTGTCGGAGTTAGAAACGGCGCGCGAGCGTAAAGATCATTTGGACAGTCAGTCGCAAGATCTGAATGAGGCGGTTGAAACCCTCGAGTCGGCAATACATCGTATCGACCGCGAGACGCGCGAGCGGCTGCAAGGCACTTTCGATCAAGTGAATCAGAATTTCTCGGCCCTATTTCCATCCTTGTTCGGCGGCGGCGTGGCTCGCATCGAACTCACGGGCCTGGAAATTTTAGACGCCGGGGTGATGGTCATCGCCCAACCGCCGGGCAAGAAAACCAGTTCCATTCATTTGCTGTCCGGTGGCGAGAAAGCGTTGACGGCGATGGCGCTGGTGTTCGCGTTGTTCCGCTTGAATCCGGCGCCGTTCTGCTTGCTCGACGAGGTGGATGCGCCGCTGGACGATACCAACACTGAACGTTTCTGCGAACTGGTGAAAAAAATGTCGGAAGACACGCAGTTCTTGTTCATCAGCCACAACAAAATCACCATGGAAATCGCCAATCAATTGATCGGCATCACCATGCAAGAATCGGGCGTGTCGCGCGTGGTGGATGTCGATATCGAACAAGCGATGCGCATAACCGAAGAAGCCGTCGCTTAACAGGATAAAAGAATATGGGCGATCTCACTTTTAGCTTAATCGTGCTCGGCGCAATCGTCGTTGCCGGCGTGTATGCGTTCAATCGATTTCAGGAACGCAAATACCGACGTGAAGCGGAACACGCTTTTCGCCAACCCGAGCAGGATGCTCTATTGGACGAGCCGACCGTCACGCGCTTAAAGCAGCGTAGCCAGCAACCCAACCCCGAAACGCCGGCGTCGACGCCGATCGTAAAATCCACTGAGCCGGCTTTGGGTTTGGATCCCGTCGCCTCGCCGGCGTCGAGTTTCAAGCCCGGGGAATTGATCGATTTCGTCGCCCATCTTCGCGGCGATGAATCAAGAACCGGTAAGGTTTTGAAGGATACTGTCGCTCGCTATAAATACACCGGCAAGCCGGTGCGTTGGCTCGGGCGGGCAAAAGCTGGCGGCGTATGGGTCGACGTGGTGGGGCCGGAGCAAAATTTTACCGAGTTCAAGGCCGCGCTCCAGCTTGCCAACCGCACGGGGCCGGCATCGGAAATGGATATCGCCGGCTTTGTCGGCATGATTAAAAATGTAGCGGCGGAATTGAAGTATCAAGCGGACTTGCCGAATGAGGCCACCGCGTTACAGCGTGCGGGGCAACTCGATCAATTTTGTTCCGAAGTCGATGTATTGATCGGCGTGAACGTGATCAGTACCGACGGCGGGTCATTCCCCGTCACCAAGATTCGCGCGTTGGTGGAAGCCGACGGCATGTCGCTGGAGCCCGATGGCGCATTTCACATGCGCGACGAGAATGTGGCCGACCTATTTTCTCTGGTGAATCAAGAGCCACGGCCATTCGTATCGGCTGAGACCAAGCAAATGTCCACTACCGGCGTCACGTTCCTGCTCGATGTGCCGCGTACCGCGAACGGATCCACCGCGTTCGATCGCATGGCGGCCGCGGCGCGGCGCTTATCCGGCGCGCTACAAGCGCGAGTGGTCGACGATAATCGCGTGCCGCTCACCGATACGGAGTTAAAACGCATCCGTGCGCAATTAGAGGAAATATACGCCCGCATGGCGCGTGAAGGCATCATGGCGGGCACCCCCGATGCCATGCGTCTTTTCTCTGAATGACGGTTCCTGCCGCAGCCAAGCAGCGCGCCACCGCGCTGCATCAGGAACTCAATCAACACAACTATGCCTATTACGTACTCGATCAACCTACCCTGCCGGACGCCGAGTACGATCGACTGTTTCGCGAACTGCAGGCGCTAGAATCCACCTACCCGGAACTCATCTCAACCGATTCGCCCACGCAACGCGTGGGTGGCGCGCCCCTCGCGGCATTCGCATCCGCCCGCCATCGAACACCGATGCTTTCGCTCAACAATGCTTTTAGCGACGAAGACATCATTGCGTTTGATAAGCGAGTGCGGGATACCTTGGATGTGGCGGAGCTCGATTATTTTTGCGAACTCAAGTTCGATGGCCTGGCGGTGAATCTGACTTTCGAGCGCGGTGTGTTGGTTCGCGGCGCGACGCGCGGCGATGGGGCGACCGGCGAAGACGTCACGGCGAATTTGCGCACCATCAAAACCATTCCGTTGCGATTAACCGATCCCGCGCCGCCGGAGCTGCTTGAAGTCCGCGGCGAAGTCATCATGTTCAAACAGGATTTCGCGGCAATGAATCGCCGTCAGCGCGAAGCAGGCGAAAAAGAATTCGTCAATCCGCGCAACGCGGCCGCGGGCGCGTTGCGCCAACTCGATCCGCGCATGACGGCGCAACGGCCGTTGCGTTTTTTCGCCTATGGCATCGGTGACCGGGTCGGTGGGTCAGCGACCGCGAGTCATGAAGCCTTGCTAAAACAATTGGCCGCTTTCGCCTTGCCGGTGAATGGGTTAGGACGGACATGCCGCGGCGCCGAGGGCGTATTCGCTTTTTATCGTGAAATCGGCGCGCTCCGAGCCAGCTTGCCCTATCAAATCGACGGCGTAGTCTACAAAGTCAATCGCTTCGACTATCAGAACCAGCTAGGGTTTGTCTCGCGGGCGCCGCGCTTTGCCATCGCCCACAAATTCCCCGCCGAAGAAGCGTTAACGGAAATACTGGACATCGATGTGCAAGTAGGCCGTACCGGTGCGCTAACGCCGGTAGCTCGGCTAAAGCCGGTATTCGTCGGCGGCGTCACGGTGACCAACGCGACCTTGCATAACGAAGACGAAGTGCGGCGCAAAGATGTGCGCATAGGCGACACCGTCACGGTACGGCGGGCGGGCGATGTGATTCCGGAAGTGGTCGGCGTGGTGCTCGAGCGGCGGCCCGGTAACGCGCGTGAGTTTGTGATGCCCGCTACGTGCCCGGTGTGCGGTTCCCACGTGGTGCGCGGCGAGGGTGAAGCGGTGAGCCGTTGCACCGGCGGCCTGGTGTGTTCCGCGCAGCGCAAACAAGCGATCTTGCATTTCGCCTCGCGCCGCGCCATGGATATCGAGGGCCTGGGTGAAAAAATCGTGGATCAGTTGGTCGACGGCGGTTACCTTCACTCCTTGGCCGATATTTATACGCTGAAGACTGACCAACTGGCCGCGCTCGAACGCATGGGCGAAAAATCCGCGGCGAACCTGGTCGCCGGTATCGAGCAAAGCAAGCAAACCACCTTGCAACGATTTATTTATGCGCTGGGGATACGCAATGTCGGCGAGTCCACGGCGCGCGACCTGGCGCGTTACTTCGGTGGCCTGCAAGCCTTGCTGGATGCGGATCTTGAGGCATTGCAGCAGGTGCCTGACGTGGGCCCGGTGGTCGCTCAGGCGACTATCGATTTTCTTGCGGAGCCGCATAATCTGACGGTGATCGAAGCCCTGCGCCGTCATGGTGTAGCCTGGGCTGAGTCGGATCCTATCGATCGCGCGCCCGCGGCATCGAGTAAAATAGCGGGTGCAACATTCGTGCTGACCGGAACATTGCCTAATCTCGCGCGCGATGAAGCGAAGGCGCGCATCGAGGCGGCCGGTGGTAAGGTTGTCGGCAGCGTATCGAAAAAAACCAATTATGTCGTTGTTGGAGAAGAGGCTGGGAGCAAGTTGGCCAAGGCCAACGAGCTGAATATTTCAATATTGGATGAAGCCGGGTTGTTAACCTTACTTCAAGAAAATGAAAGGGCAGACTCTTGACCAAAATTCGTAAAGCCGTGTTTCCCGTCGCCGGCCTCGGCACGCGGTTTTTACCCGTGACCAAATCGTCGCCGAAAGAAATGTTGCCGGTGGTCGACAAACCGTTGATTCAATACGCCGTCGAAGAAGCCGCCGCGGCGGGGATTACCGAGATGATTTTTATCACGGGCCGCGGCAAGCGTTCTATCGAGGATCATTTCGATAAAGCTTACGAATTGGAAGCCGAACTCGCCGCCCACGGCAAGAATCGTTTACTCGAAGAAGTGCGCAATCTGCTGCCGCCCGGCATCCATTATTCCTATGTACGCCAAGTCGATGCCTTGGGACTTGGCCACGCCGTGCTGTGCGCGCTGCCGCTGGTGAATAACGAGCCGTTTGCCGTGGTGTTGGCGGATGACCTGATCGATGCGGAAATCCCGGTGTTGAAACAAATGGTCGATCGATTTAACGGCCATTCGATTCTGGGTTTGCAGCGCGTGGCGCGGGAAGAAACCAGTCAATACGGCATCGTTAAAGTGGAAGAGGGAGTGGGACGCCAATATCACCTCACCGGCATCGTCGAGAAGCCCATGCCCAGCGCCGCGCCGTCGACCTTGGGTGTGGTCGGTCGCTATGTGCTGACACCGCGCATCTTTCATCATCTTCAGACCATCGCGCCCGGTACCGGTGGAGAAATCCAGTTGACCGACGGCATCGCGAGTTTGCTAAAGGAAGAAGGCGTCATCGGTTATGAATTCGAAGGCCGGCGTTACGACTGCGGCTCCAAGCTCGGTTATCTGAAAGCAAGCGTGGCCTACGGACTGAAACACAGTGAAGTCGCGGGTGAGTTCGCTGCTTACCTGCGCGGACTCGATCCGCGCTAAACGCCATGCTGTCCGCCGTCGACGCCTGGAAAATCCGCAAGGAGGCCGAGCAAATTCATGGGCCTGACGAAGTCCTGCGCGCGATAGCGACCATCGCCGGCGCGATCACCGAGGCCGTTCAAGACGAGTATCCCTTGGTATTGAGCGTGATGGGCGGCGCGGTGGTGTTCTCGGGCCAATTGCTGCCGTTGTTGCGATTCCCGTTGGAATTCGACGCCATACATGTCACGCGCTATGGTGGAACCACGCAAGGCGGCGAACTCGAGTGGCGGGTGTTGCCCAAAGAAAGCGTCGCCGGCCGCACCGTGCTGGTGTTGGACGATATCCTCGATGAGGGTCGCACACTCGCTGCGATTCGCGACAAAATGATGGCGCTGGGCGCGAAGCGTTTCTTGAGCGCTGTGCTGGTCGACAAAGCCATCGGCCGCGAAAAGCCGATCCACGCGGACTTTGTCGGCCTCACGGTACCCAATCGCTATGTATTCGGCTGCGGTATGGATGTCCATGGCGCGTGGCGAAATCTGCCGGCGATTTATGCGCTTGCGCGCAGTGAAAAGTGAAAGGTGAAAAGTGAAAGGTAAAACCTGGCGAGTGGTTGTATTTACTTTTCACTTTTCACTCTTCACCTTTCACCGCTCTACCTTTCACCTTTCACTCTTCACGAATCATCATGCTAGCAATCATCGGCGGCAGCGGGCTTACTAACCTGGCGAATTTGGAGATCACCCATCGCCAGGTGATACGTACGCCCTATGGCGAACCTTCGGGACCGCTTACCTTCGGCAGGATACGCTCGCAGGAGATTATTTTCCTCGCCCGCCACGGCTATGGCCATACCATCGCGCCGCACGAGGTGAACTATCGCGCCAATCTGTGGGCGCTGCATTCGCAAGGTGTGAAAGATGTGGTCGCGGTCAATTCCGTCGGCGGGATACATGCTACCTTAGGACCAGGTGTCATAGCGCTGCCGGAGCAAATCCTCGACTACACCCATGGCCGTAAACATACCTTCTTCGAGGGCAGCGACCGGCCCGTGACCCATGTCGATTTCACCCATCCCTATTGTGAAAAATTACGCCAGCGTTGCCTCAACGCGGCAAAGCGCGTCGAGGTGCCGATCATCGAAGGCGGTACTTACGCGGCGGTGCAGGGGCCGCGGTTGGAAACCAAAGCCGAGATCGATCGCCTCGAGCGCGACGGCGCCACCATGGTCGGTATGACCGGCATGCCGGAAGCGGGGCTGGCGCGGGAACTTGAGCTTTGTTACGCCGCACTAACGGTAGTGGCGAATCATGCGGCGGGACGCGGTGATAGCACACAGGCAATCGAGTTAGCGGCAATTTACGCTGTGTTGGAAGAGGGCATGGCCAAGGTTCGACATATTCTGGAAGCCGTCGTAACGGCCTAAGCTAAAACGATGGCAATTAAAAAAGTACTCAAAATGGGTGATCCGGTGTTGCTGCAGGTCGCGGCGCCTGTAGAGGTATTCGACACGCCGGGGTTATACGATCTACTGAAAGATATGCGCGACACCATGGAGGCGATGCAAGGCGCCGGCATCGCTGCGCCGCAGATCGGCGTGAGTAAACAAGTGGTGATTTTCGGCTTCGACCACAATCCCCGTTATCCCGATGCCGAAGCCGTGCCATATACGGTCTTGATTAATCCCAAGCTGGAACCCATCGGCGACGACATGGAGGATGGCTGGGAAGGTTGCTTGTCGGTTCCGGGCATGCGTGGCATCGTCCCGCGCTATAAAAAATTGCGTTACCGTGGCTTTGATGAAAAAGGTCAGACGATCGATCGCACCGTCGACGATTTTCACGCCCGGGTGGTGCAGCACGAGTGCGATCACCTGATCGGAACGCTCTATCCGATGCGAATTAAAGACTTTCGTAATTTCGGTTTTGTTGATACGCTGTTTCCGGGACAAGAAGTCCCAGACGATTAAACACGGAGTTGGCTATGTCGGAGCCCCAAGCCGCACTCGCTGCAAAGGATGAAACCGCGTTATTGCGGATCACCCATTTGGTCTACGGACTACTCGGCCTAGGCATGTTGCTCGGCTGGTTTCCGGCCGTAATTGGCGTGATTCTGAACTACGTTAAATTGGAAGACGTACAAGGCACGTGGCTCGAATCCCATTTCCGCTGGCAGATACGCACGTTTTGGTGGGGATTGCTGTGGGCGGCGGTCGGCATCATTACGTTTTTAATCGTCATCGGCTGGTTCATATTAATCGCCGATGGAATTTGGATTCTTTATCGCGTAATCAAAGGCTGGTTGAATTTGAACGACAGCAAGCCTATGCCAGGCGCGTCAAATCCATTCAAGACCTAATTTATAAAGCGGCAATGCCACGAGCCGCATGTATATTGCCTCGCGGCATGGCATGCCTGGAGATTCGCGCTGGTATTGCCTCGTAGGCCGGTCGATCTTCCATTACGTTGCGATGGCGCCGCGTACGGCGCCGATGACTTGATCGATCCGTTCCTGGCTAATCCAATAATGGGTGACGGCGCGAAAGCGTGGCCCGCCAATTAGCAAGATATTTTTCGCCTTCATCTCCAACACAAATTTGGCCGGTTCGATTTGATCGGGGATGGAGAAAAAAACCATGTTGGTACGCTGATGAACGGGATGGACGGTGATTCCTGGAATCGCTGCGAGGCCTAGCGCTAAGCGTTCTGCGCGTTCGTGATCTTCGCTTAATCGCGTTCGCATGTCGCGTAAAGCGATCAATCCCGTCGCCGCCAACACGCCCGCTTGACGCATGCCGCCGCCCAACATTTTGCGTATGCGTCGGGCGCGGTCGATGAATTCCCGTGACCCAAGCAACAGCGAACCCGCCGGCGCGCAAAGACCTTTGCTTAAACAAATCTGAACCGAATCCGCTTTGCGAACCAACTCGATCGGCTCAACGTTGAGCGCGGTCGCGGCGTTGAACAGCCGCGCGCCATCTATATGCAATTTAAGGCCACGCCCATGGGCGAAATCGGCGACGCGATTAACGTACTCGGGCGACAGCGGCACCCCGCCCATGCCGCCTTGGGTATTTTCCAGGCATACCAGTTTGGTGATGGGATGATGCACGTCGGCGCTGTTGCGGATCGCCGCTGCGATGTCTTCCAATTTCATTTCGCCATTCGGCTGCATCGCCACTTGATGCATGGTGATGCCGCCCAAAGCCGATGCGGCGCCGACTTCCCAGCGAAAGATGTGTCCTTCCTTGCCGACGATGAGTTCTTCTCCACGCTGACAATGGGTGAGGCAGGCGATGACGTTGCCCTGGGTGCCGCTGGCGACGAATAGCGCCGCTTCCTTGCCGAGCAATTCGGCGGCGTAGTCCTGTAGGGCATTGACTGTAGGGTCATCGCCGAATACGTCGTCGCCGACGACGGCTTGCGCCATGGCTTCGCGCATTTGCGGGGTAGGGTGGGTGACAGTGTCGGAGCGTAGGTCTATGACGTGCATTATTTCAAGCCCTCTAATAGCTAAGGAAGCTCTGATTTATTTCGAGTTCTAAACGAGACAAGGCGCGAGCAAAAAATATCGACGCAGCATATGGATGATATGTAAGGAGATATTTTTTGTGAGCAACGCAGTATCGTGACGAAATCGGAATAAATCAGAGCTTCCCTAAAGTTGTTCGGTGATATCGCGCACAAAGGCGCCACAGCGCTCTGAATCGGAGAGCGCATCGCCGGAGATTACGAATACGTCTTCAGCGCGTTCGCCCAGGGTATTGATCTTGGCGGTATGCAGCAAAATGTCGTGAGTTATAAAAACATACGCGATGCCATAAAGTAAGCCGGGCCGGTCGCTGGTGACGATGGACAGGGTGCGATAACCGTCGCGTTCGTCGACTTTCAGTTCTACTTCCGGCGCGATTGGAAAATGTTTAATCTGGCGCGAAACGCGCGTGCGGAAAGGCACCGGCAGCGGCGCATTTTCGGCCAGCGATTGCTTGAGTTCATGTTCGATGTAACTCAATAGATCGCGGTAATGGCTGTCTTTCCCAGCGCTATCGAGTACGTAGAAACTGTCGAGCGCGTAGCCGTGCAAGGTGGTGTAAATTTTCGCTTCGATGATGTTGAAACTCATGCGGCCGAAGAATCCACTGATGCGCACGAACAGCGCCGCGCGATCCGGTGTATAGATCATTACCTGGACGCCCTCACCGACGGGGCTCAAGCGCGCCTTGATGATCGGTTCGCTCGCGCCGACTCTTCTGCGGATGGTGCGCGCGTGCCAAGCGATTTCCTGGGCTTCATGACGGCGAAAATAAGAGTCATCGAATTTTTCCCAGAGCGCGGTAACTTGATCCTCCGGCAATGCGTATTGCCGTACGATACGCAACGCTTCTTCACGCTTGTTCAGGATCTCCGCGGCGGCATTGCTTGTTACGCCATCGAGGTAGCGCTGAGTGTAGCGGTAGAGATCCTCCAACAACTTGCCTTTCCAAGCGTTCCATACTTTGGGGCTGGTGCCGCGTATGTCGGCGACGGTGAGGAGATAAAGCGCCGCCAACCGGCGCGGCGTGGCGACCCGTTTCGCGTATCGCTCCACGACTTCCGGATCGCTGAGATCTTGCTTTTGCGCCGTTGCGGACATGACCAAATGGTTTTCCACCAGCCAGACCACCAGATCGCAGTCGTCCTGGGAAAGGCCGTGGGCTTTGCAAAATCGCCGCGCGTCGATGGCGCCTAATTTGGAGTGATCGCCGCCGCGGCCTTTGGCGATGTCGTGAAACAGCGCGGCGAGATAGAGCACTTCCGGCCGCTCGAATTCGGCGATCAGCCGGCTGCAAAACGGAAACTCGTGGGCGAACATCGGCACCGCGAAGCGGCGCACGTTGCGCAGCACTTTCAGGATATGTTCGTCGACGGTGTAAACATGGAACAGATCGTGCTGCATTTGGCCGACGATGCGGCCGAAGGCGGGGATGTAGCTGCCTAGCAATCCGTATTCATTCATGCGCCGTAGCGCGTAGGTCACGCGCAGCGGCGCACGCAGGATGTCGATGAACTGCGCGCGATGCCGGGGATCGTGCCGGAAGCGCGCATCCATGCGGTTCTTGGCGCGCCATAACGCCCGCAGCGTAGTCGGGCTGAGGCCCGTCAGTTCGGGATGGCGTTGCAGGACACGGAAGGTTTCGAACAGAGTCTCGGGCTTGTCTTGATATAACTCTTCGTTGCGAATGCGCAGTACGTCACCGCGCACTTGAAAGTCGGGATTCTCGGCGAGATCGACCAACGGCTCAAGCGGATAGATACGGCCGGAAATATTATGCAGCAAAATCGTGTTAAGAAAGCTCACCGCTTTCGTGGTCCGATAATAACGCTGCATCAGCATTTCGCTCGGCCGCTTTTGTCCCTTGCCTTGCAGCCCCATTTGCTCCGCCAGCCCCGTCTGAAAATCGAACAGCAGCCGATCTTCACGGCGGTCCGCCAAATAGTGCAGCCGAACGCGCAACTCTTTCAAAAAAAACTCGCTGCGCCGAATCTGCAGCGCTTCGTTAGAGGTAATGAGATCGGCCTGCGCGAGCGCAGCCCAATCGTTGCCCTGTTTCGCTGAGTCTGGCGAGCCACAGAATGTTTTGTAAATCGCGTAGCCCGCCGGGGCTTTCTTTGAGGTTAGGCTCCAAGCTATAGGCGGTTTCGTTAAAACGTAAGTGGCGCTTACGTTGTTCCTCCATCTTGTCGGCGTAGAACGTTTGGGTATTGTGCCGCTGGGTTAGCGAACGTTGCAGCGCTTCGAATGTCGCGGGATTCCCAGCCAACAGACGCGCTTCGCGCAACGTGGTTTGTACGGTGATGTCGCTTGCGCTTTCCGCTTCGCACTCGGGCACGCTACGCACGCTGTGCCCGACCTCGAGGCCGACGTCCCACAGCGTGACAACCAATTGTTCGATTTTCTCCTCCGGGTGCTCTTGATTGTTACCGGTGAGGATTAAAAGATCGATGTCGGAATAGGGAAATAATTCGCCGCGACCATAACCGCCGACGGCAACGAATGCATAGTTCGCGGGTAATTCCGCGGCATCCCAAATCGCTTGCAGGAGATGATCGACTAGGCGGCAATGCCCATGCAACAACGCCTTTACATCGCCACCGCGCAGGAATTGTTCCTTCAGTTGCAGTCGTTCGGATTTAAGTTGCTGGCGCCAGCCCGTTGGGAGTCGCTGCGTGAGCGCCAGCGAAATGGCTATGTCGGACACTAGAGGGGCATTGCGGGCGTGCCGCCGGACGTGGTGAGGACTTCGAAGCCGGTTTCGGTGACCAAGACCGTGTGCTCCCATTGAGCGGAAAGACTATGGTCGGCGGTGACGATAGTCCAGCCATCGGCCATTTGACGAATATCGCGGCGACCCGCGTTGATCATCGGTTCGACGGTGAACGTCATGCCGGACATTAGTTTCATGCCGGTGCCCGGCTTGCCATAGTGAAGGATTTGTGGATCTTCGTGAAATTTCTTGCCGATGCCGTGGCCGCAAAACTCACGCACCACGCTGTAACCGTTTGCTTCGGCGTGGCTCTGAATCGCATGTCCAATATCGCCCAGATGGGCGCCGGGTCTGACGGACTTTATACCGCGCCACATGCAATCGAAGGTAATCGAACTAAGCCGCTTTGCCTGGATGGACGGCTCGCCTACGAAGAACATGCGACTGGTATCGCCGTGGTAATCATCTTTGATGACGGTGACGTCGATATTGACGATGTCGCCGTTTTTCAACACCTTTTCACCGGGAATGCCATGACAAACCTGATGATTTACCGATGTGCAAATGGACTTTGGGTAGGGGTTGTGACCCGGTGGGGCGTAGTTTAACGGCGCCGGAATAGTATGCTGCACGTTGGTCATGTATTCGTGACACAAACGGTCCAACTCGGCGGTCGACGTACCGGGTTTTACATGGGGTGTAATATAGTCGAGCACTTCCGCAGCGAGCCGGCCGGCAATGCGCATTTTCTCGATTTGTTCCGGCGTTTTCGGCGCAATAGGCATGGGTTACGAATCGGTTGATGTGAATAATCGATCATTATATCAAGCCGAGCTACCTCGCTTATGCCGTCGGAAAGCGGTAATTGCTGAAGTCTTCGCGTAGCTTGGTCTTAAGCAATTTTCCGGTTGCAGTGTGTGGCAGTTGATCGACGAAGGCGACGTCGTCCGGCATCCACCATTTGGCGATCTTGCCATCGAAAAACTTGAGTAGCTCGTCTCTTGTTACCGTCGCACCGGGTTTTTTTACCACGATCAGCAAGGGACGTTCATCCCATTTCGGGTGGGCTACCCCGATAACCGCAGCTTCCGCTACGGCGGGATGTGCGATGGCAAGATTTTCCAGGTCGATCGAGCTGATCCATTCGCCGCCGGATTTGATGACGTCCTTGGAGCGATCGGTAATCTGCATGAAGCCGTCGGCATCGATGGTCGCCACATCGCCGGTGGGGAACCAGCCATCCGGCGTGAGCGGATCGCCGCCTTCGCTTTTGAAATATTCGCGCACAATCCAAGGGCCGCGCACCAGCAGATCGCCAAAGGCTTTGCCGTCGTGGGGTAAGTCCTTGCCGTCGGCGCCGACAATGCGCATTTCCACGCCGAAAATAACACGGCCTTGTTTTTGTTGAATGGCGAAACGTTCCTCCTCACTCAGCTTGAAGTGTTTTTCTTTAAAAGTGTTGAGTGTACCGAGGGGGCTCAGTTCCGTCATACCCCAAGCATGGAGCACGCGCACGCCAAATTCGTCTTGAAAGGTTTTGATCATCGCCGGCGGGCAGGCCGACCCGCCGATCACCGTGCGGTTCATGGTGGAGAACTTGAGGTTGTTCTGTTTGACGTGGTTTAACAGCCCCAGCCAAACTGTTGGAACCCCAGCAGATAAAGTCACGCCTTCGGTCTCGAACAACTCGTATAGGCTGGCGCCGTCCAATCCGGGACCGGGAAACACGATCTTGGCGCCCACCATGGCGCAGGCATAGGGGGTGCCCCAGGCATTGACGTGGAACATCGGCACGACCGGCAATATCGCGTCGCGCGCCGACAGGTTCATGACATCCGGCAGCGCGATGGCATAGGTGTGCAGAATCGTGGTGCGGTGACTGTACAACACGCCCTTGGGATTGCCCGTGGTGCCGGAGGTATAGCACAGAGAGGAGGCGGTGTTCTCGTCGAAGGTGGGCCATTCGTAACGATCGGATGCCGCGGAGACGAGTTCTTCGTAACATAATATTCCGCTGGTTTTCATCGCCGGCATATGGGCGCGATCGGTCATCGCCACCCAGCCCTTTACGTGTTTGCAATGGGGTGCGATGCCATCGATCAGCGGCGCGAATGTGATATCGAAGAAAACGTACTGATCTTCGGCATGATTGACGATGTATGCAATCTGCTCGGGAAATAAACGCGGATTGATGGTGTGAAGAACGGCGCCCATGCCGGACACGGCGAAATAAGTTTCGAAATGGCGAAAACCGTTCCACGCCAAGGTTCCCACTCGGTCGCCCGGCTTAATCCCTAGGTTCAATAAGGCATTGGCGAGTTGGCGCGAACGCTTGTGTGCATCGGCGTAGGTATAACGATGAATGCCGCCCTCGGTTAAGCGCGACACGATTTCCGTATCGCCGTGATGTTCCGACGCGTGTCGAATGAGGGAGGAAATCAACAGGGGTAGGTTCATCATAAGGCCGTGCATGGAATTCTCCTGTTAGCGTTTGAGTGTAGTGACGATAAAAAGTATAACGCAGGTCGATGCGGCTCGCGGTTTGTGCATAAACGCACGAAATCTAACAAAGCGGACTCGGTGGACAAGAAGAGATTAATGATCAGCGTTGTTGACACTGTTTTGCAATGTTTGTTATAGTTGCGGTCTTGCTTGATCAGACGCGGGGTGGAGCAGCCTGGTAGCTCGTCGGGCTCATAACCCGAAGGTCGTAGGTTCAAATCCTACCTCCGCAACCAAATTCAAAAAAAGTTTCGCTGGATTTGGGTAGTCTATTGTTCTTTAAAAACTTACAGCCGATAAGTGTGGGCGCTTAGTTTGGATGCAAAGTAATTGAACTAAGTGCTTACATAGAAGTTAATCTCCGGATTGACTTTGAGTGAGCATCGCAGAAATGCGATTTAAGCAGGTATTAAACTGAAGAGTTTGATCCTGGCTCAGATTGAACGCTGGCGGAATGCTTTACACATGCAAGTCGAACGGCAGCACGGGGGCAACCCTGGTGGCGAGTGGCGCACGGGTGAGTAATACATCGGAACGTATCCTAGAGTGGGGGATAGCCCGGCGAAAGCCGGATTAATACCGCATACGCTCGAAAGAGGAAAGTGGGGGATCGTAAGACCTCACGCCCTAGGAGCGGCCGATGCCGGATTAGCTTGTTGGTGAGGTAAAAGCTCACCAAGGCGACGATCCGTAGCTGGTCTGAGAGGACGACCAGCCACACTGGGACTGAGACACGGCCCAGACTCCTACGGGAGGCAGCAGTGGGGAATTTTGGACAATGGGGGAAACCCTGATCCAGCCATTCCGCGTGAGTGAAGAAGGCCTTCGGGTTGTAAAGCTCTTTCGGCAGGAACGAAACGGTTTGGGCTAATACCCCAGACTACTGACGGTACCTGAAGAAGAAGCACCGGCTAACTACGTGCCAGCAGCCGCGGTAATACGTAGGGTGCGAGCGTTAATCGGATTTACTGGGCGTAAAGCATGCGCAGGCGGCGGTTCAAGTCAGGTGTGAAATCCCCGAGCTTAACTTGGGAATTGCGCTTGAAACTAGATCGCTAGAGTACGGCAGAGGGGGGTAGAATTCCACGTGTAGCAGTGAAATGCGTAGAGATGTGGAGGAACACCGATGGCGAAGGCAGCCCCCTGGGCCTGTACTGACGCTCATGCATGAAAGCGTGGGGAGCAAACAGGATTAGATACCCTGGTAGTCCACGCCCTAAACTATGTCAACTAGTTGTTGGAAGAGTCAAATCTTTCAGTAACGTAGCTAACGCGCGAAGTTGACCGCCTGGGGAGTACGGTCGCAAGATTAAAACTCAAAGGAATTGACGGGGACCCGCACAAGCGGTGGATGATGTGGATTAATTCGATGCAACGCGAAAAACCTTACCTACCCTTGACATGCCAGGAATCTGAGTGAAAGCTTGGAGTGCTCGAAAGAGAACCTGGACACAGGTGCTGCATGGCTGTCGTCAGCTCGTGTCGTGAGATGTTGGGTTAAGTCCCGCAACGAGCGCAACCCTTGTCATTAGTTGCTACATTTAGTTGGGCACTCTAATGAGACTGCCGGTGACAAACCGGAGGAAGGTGGGGATGACGTCAAGTCCTCATGGCCCTTATGGGTAGGGCTTCACACGTCATACAATGGTCGGTACAGAGGGCAGCGAAGTCGCGAGGCGGAGCCAATCTCACAAAGCCGATCGTAGTCCGGATTGGAGTCTGCAACTCGACTCCATGAAGTCGGAATCGCTAGTAATCGCGGATCAGCATGTCGCGGTGAATACGTTCCCGGGTCTTGTACACACCGCCCGTCACACCATGGGAGTGGGTTTCACCAGAAGCAGGTAGCGTAACCGCAAGGGGCGCGCCTACCACGGTGAGATTCATGACTGGGGTGAAGTCGTAACAAGGTAGCCGTATCGGAAGGTGCGGCTGGATCACCTCCTTTCTAGAGAAATAATCCATTCTAAGTGTCCACAACTTATCGGTTGTTTTAAGCAGGATCGGGGATTAGAGAATAGGGATTGAGTTGACATATCGAAGACTCGACCCTAATCCTCAATCCTAGCCTCTCGATCCTTTACAAAGGGTCTGTAGCTCAGTTGGTTAGAGCACCGTCTTGATAAGGCGGGGGTCGATGGTTCGAGCCCATCCAGACCCACCAAACAAAATCGGGGGTGTAGCTCAGCTGGGAGAGCACCTGCTTTGCAAGCAGGGGGTCATCGGTTCGATCCCGTTCACCTCCACCAATTCCTTAGAGTTCAGTCATAAGCGATTCGCGCTTATGACTGATTTTTAATCAGTGGCTGTAATGTTCTTTAACAATCTGGAAGAAGTAATGTAGGTTTGATTGATGAGATCAAATCTATAGGGTTGTAATTGTATCGTTGCATTCAGTTAACTTCTGAATGTAGCAGATTGTTGTTGTAGTACTGAACTTATAGCGCGTTGCTTCGGCGTCAGCTCCGAGGCTCTGTTGTTATAGGGTCAAGCGAATAAGCGCATATGGTGGATGCCTTGGCGATTACAGGCGATGAAGGACGTTGTAGCCTGCGATAAGCTGCGGGGAGTCGGCAAACAGACTTTGATCCGCAGATTTCCGAATGGGGAAACCCTTTCATCCTTATCTGAATTCATAGGATAAGCGAAGCTAACCTCGTGAACTGAAACATCTTAGTAGCGAGAGGAACAGAAATCAACCGAGATTCCCAAAGTAGTGGCGAGCGAAATGGGACCAGCCAGCAACATTTAGCTTTTGAGTTAGTAGAACGGTTTGGAAAAGCCGGCCATAGTGGGTGATAGCCCCGTAAACGAAAACTTGGAAGTGGAACTAGGGTTGCGACAAGTAGGGCGGGACACGTGAAATCCTGTCTGAATATGGGGGGACCATCCTCCAAGGCTAAATACTCGTAATCGACCGATAGTGAACCAGTACCGTGAGGGAAAGGCGAAAAGAACCCCGGGAGGGGAGTGAAATAGATCCTGAAACCGTATGCGTACAAACAGTGGGAGCCCCTGCTTTAAGCATTTGCCTTCGAATCAGTGAAACCTAAAACGCGAAACGTGAGATGCATCAAAAGAGTTGCGTTTCAGCTTTCAGGGAGCTGCGTCAAGCCGCATTGCATTTCACGCTTCAAAACAGAGGGCTTTGAAGCAGGGGTGACCGCGTACCTTTTGTATAATGGGTCAGCGACTTACGTTTACTAGCAAGCTTAACCGTATAGGGAAGGCGCAGCGAAAGCGAGTCTTAATAGGGCGATAAGTTGGTAGGCGTAGACCCGAAACCGGATGAGCTAACCATGGCCAGGATGAAGGTAGGGTAACACCTGCTGAAGGTCCGAACCCACTAACGTTGAAAAGTTAGGGGATGAGCTGTGGTTAGGGGTGAAAGGCTTAACAAATCCGGAAATAGCTGGTTCTCTCCGAAAGCTATTTAGGTAGCGCCTCGTGTATCACCTTCGGGGGTAGAGCACTGTTATGGCTAGGGGGCCGCTTAGGTCTACCAAACCATTGCAAACTCCGAATACCGAAGAGTGTAAGCACGGGAGACAGACATCGGGTGCTAACGTCCGGTGTCAAGAGGGAAACAACCCAGACCGCCAGCTAAGGTCCCCAAGACATGGCTAAGTGGCAAACGAAGTGGGAAGGCGAAAACAGTCAGGAAGTTGGCTTAGAAGCAGCCATCCTTTAAAGAAAGCGTAATAGCTCACTGATCGAGTCGTCCTGCGCGGAAGATGTAACGGGGCTAAGCCATGCACCGAAGCTGCGGATCTATGCGTTCCACCTTAATTTATTCCAACGAGCTGTCGGCCTTTCGCTTGCGAAAGACCTGACAAAGCGCCTCAAAACTGATCGAGGCGTTGTAAATTGCGTAGTGAGTAAGTTAAGGGGAACGCATAGATGGTAGGAGAGCGTTCCGTAAGTCTGTGAAGGTGTCTTGTAAAGGATGCTGGAGATATCGGAAGTGCGAATGCTGACATGAGTAGCGATAAAGGGGGTGAAAAGCCCCCTCGCCGTAAGCCCAAGGTTTCCTGCGCAACGTTCATCGGCGCAGGGTGAGTCGGCCCCTAAGACGAGGGCGAGAGCCGTAGTTGATGGGAAACGGGTTAATATTCCCGTACCGTTCTGCAATGCGATGGGGGGACGGAGAAAGTTAAGCAAGCCGCCTGTTGGATGGTGGTTTAAGCGTGTAGGTGTGCCCGCTAGGCAAATCCGGTGGGCTTAACTGAGGCGTGATGACGAGTGAAGTTTACTTCATGAAGTTGCTGATACTATGCTTCCAGGAAAAGCCTCTAAGCTTCAGTTGCAGAAGACCGTACCGCAAACCGACACAGGTGGGCGAGATGAGTATTCTCAGGCGCTTGAGAGAACTCAGGAGAAGGAACTCGGCAAATTAGCACCGTAACTTCGGGATAAGGTGCGCCCCTAGTAGGTGAAGGTGTACAACCGGAGCCCAATGGGGTCGCAGTGAAATGGTGGCTGCGACTGTTTAATAAAAACACAGCACTCTGCAAACACGAAAGTGGACGTATAGGGTGTGACGCCTGCCCGGTGCCGGAAGGTTAAATGATGGGGTGCAAGCTCTTGATTGAAGCCCCGGTAAACGGCGGCCGTAACTATAACGGTCCTAAGGTAGCGAAATTCCTTGTCGGGTAAGTTCCGACCCGCACGAATGGCGTAACGATGGCCACACTGTCTCCTCCTGAGACTCAGCGAAGTTGAAATGTTTGTGATGATGCAATCTACCCGCGGCTAGACGGAAAGACCCCATGCACCTTTACTGTAGCTTTACATTGGACTGTGATGAGATCTGTGTAGGATAGGTGGGAGCCTTTGAAGCGGTGGCGCTAGCCATCGTGGAGGCAACCTTGAAATACCACCCTGATGTTATTGCGGTTCTAACCTAGGTCCATTATCTGGATCGGGGACCGTGTATGGTAGGCAGTTTGACTGGGGCGGTCTCCTCCCAAAGAGTAACGGAGGAGTGCGAAGGTACGCTAGGTACGGTCGGAAATCGTGCTTTATAGTGCAATGGCATAAGCGTGCTTGACTGCGAGACTGACAAGTCGAGCAGGTGCGAAAGCAGGTCATAGTGATCCGGTGGTTCTGTATGGAAGGGCCATCGCTCAACGGATAAAAGGTACGCTGGGGATAACAGGCTGATTCCTCCCAAGAGTTCATATCGACGGGGGAGTTTGGCACCTCGATGTCGGCTCATCACATCCTGGGGCTGTAGCCGGTCCCAAGGGTATGGCTGTTCGCCATTTAAAGTGGTACGTGAGCTGGGTTTAAAACGTCGTGAGACAGTTTGGTCCCTATCTGCCGTGGGCGTTGGAAGTTTGAGGGGGGCTGCTCCTAGTACGAGAGGACCGGAGTGGACGCACCTCTGGTGTACCGGTTGTCACGCCAGTGGCATCGCCGGGTAGCTATGTGCGGAAGAGATAACCGCTGAAAGCATCTAAGCGGGAAACTTGCCTCAAGATGAGACTTCCCAGGGACTTGATCCCTCTAAAGGGTCGTTCGAGACCAGGACGTTGATAGGTCGGATGTGGAAGCGCAGTAATGCGTTAAGCTAACCGATACTAATTGCCCGTGAGGCTTGATCCTATAACAACAGTTGCGCATGCAATTGCAATCCAAATACTTCTTCCAGATTGGTTCTGTTGATGAAAATCAGCAGAATGACAAGTTATGTCTGACGACCATAGCGAGGTGGCACCACCCCTTCCCATTCCGAACAGGACCGTGAAACGCCTCAGCGCCGATGATAGTGCAGATTACCTGTGTGAAAGTAGGTCATCGTCAGACTCCTAAAAAGCAAAAAGCTCAGGGCAACGCCTTGAGCTTTTTGCTTTTCAAGTCCCCCTGATCTTAGTGACGGATATCGATCCTTGAGCCGCACGCCAATTCGTTGGCGCTTGTGCCGGGACCCGTTATTGTTAGCCCAACTTCCACAGTTGGCGATGTAGTGTAAGCGTGTAGCGCGACCGCCTAGAATTTTTCGACTGATGTTGGCACACTCACTTGCTTTAACAAGCGAGGACAAACATGGCGAAGGATGAAGCGAAGTGGACGTACTGGGGGAAGCATATCAATGCTTGGCAGGCGAGTGGGCTCTCGCGTCATGTGTACTGCCAACGCGAAGGGCTTAAGCCGACTACATTTGATTACTGGCGACCACTGATCGCTTCGGACCACGCCGAACTCAAGCCGGCGAAGCAAGTTGTTCGTGGAAATGACATCACGCTGGTTCCGGTAGCCCTGGCCCCAGGTGGCCCGAGGCCAGCCGCCCACCCCGTAGGCCAGTCCCTAGCGGTAGACTTCCCGCGTGGTGAAGCATCGCTCGACGCAATGGCCCTAGGCCAGTCACTCAATTTAAAGAGTCCGTCTGGTTGGGAAATGCGGGTGCCGGCAAATATCGAACCCAATTGGCTGATCACCATCTTACGTCAACTTGCGTGATGCTGCAGCCCGAGCAGGTGTGGCTGGCGATTCAGCCAGTGGACATGCGGCTCGGCATGGATGGATTATCGTTGTTAGTGCAAGAGGCGCTGGGCAAAGCCCCATGCGATGGCCGTGCTTATGCGTTCCGCAACAAGCGCAGCAACCGCATCAAGTTACTGCTGTGGGACGGCACTGGGGTATGGCTTGGTGCACGCCGCTTACATCGCGGCCGTTTTATTTGGCCACACACAAGTGTGATCTTGTCAAGTTTTTGTAGACGACTTAATCGTTGAATTATGTTTTAGCTGTAGTTCGTAATATTCGTTTTCGAATTGTTTAGGTGATCGATAGCCGAGCGAGGAATGCAATCGCACCGGGTTATAGAACATTTCGATGTACGCCACGATATCCGCCTTTGCGATCTCTCGCGTTTGGTAAATCTTTTGTAAATACACCCGCTCGGTCTTCAGCGTTTTCCAAAAGCTTTCCATTGCCGCATTATCGAAACAATTACCTTTGCCGCTCATGCTCGGCCGCAAGCGATAATGCTTGATGCGTTTTCGCATGGCCTTGGCGGCATACTGACTGCCCCGATCGGAATGGAAGATTGCACCCGGCGCCGGATGCTTGCGAAACCACGCCATCGTGAGTGCGTCCAGTACCAAGTCTGCGTATTTCACACGACCGTGACCGGTGATTTCAGAGGTGTGACCGGTCATTTCAAAAATATCGTGACCGGTGAATTCAGAAATAGCGTGACCGGTTTTGGATAGATTTTTGAAATGGACGCCATGATTTAGCCTGGCGAATTGTTTTGAGGGGAATGTGCGAAGGTAATTGAAGATATTTGGTAGCCTGCGCTCCATTTGGAGGAGCGAGGATGCCCAGTCGGAGAATTACCATGCGCAAGATCAAAGAAGTATTACGGTTACGCTACGCCTGCGGGTTATCGCTGGAACAAATCGCGCGCGCCCAGAATCTGTCCAAAGGCGTGGTCGCCAAATATCTCAAACGCGCCACGGCCGCTGGGATCGATGGCGCGACGGCGCAGACCCTGGATGAATCCGATTTAGTCGAGCGGCTCAAACCGAGCAACGACACTCCGCGGCAATCCAGCTTCACCGCCCCCGACTTCGCCCAGATCCACCAAGCCCTCAAGCAATCGAGCGTCACGTTGCAGTTGCTGTGGGAAGACTACCGTGATCAGTGTCCCGGTCGCCCTTACCGATACACCAGCTTCTGCGTCCAATATCGAATCTTTGCCAAGGCCCTGAAGCGTTCCATGCGTCAGGTTCACCGCGCCGGCGAGAAACTGTTTGTCGATTACGCCGGCCAGACGCTGGCGGTGATCGATCCGACCAGCGGCGAAATCCATCGCGCCCAAGTGTTCGTCGCCGTACTGGGCGCCTCGAATTACACCTACGCCGAAGCGACCTGGACCCAGACCGCCGCCGACTGGCTAGGTGCCCATTGCCGCGCATTGGCGTATTTCGGCGGTTGTCCCGAGGTTGTGGTGCCGGATAATGCCCGTGCTTTGATTGCCGATCCGGATCGCTATGAACCTTCGCTCGGTCGCGCCTATCAAGAATGGGCAGCGCATTATGGTTGCGCCGTCATTCCGGCGCGCCCGTATCGGCCCCAGGATAAAGCTAAAGTCGAGGTCGGTGTACAAGTGGTGGAACGCTGGATTCTCGCGCGGCTGCGAACTCGGCAGTGTTTTAGTTTGGCCGAGGTCAATGATGCGATTGCTGCGTTATTGACCGAACTCAATCAACGTCCGTTCAAGAAACTGCCGGGAAATCGCGCCAGCGCCTTTGCCGCCCTCGACCAGCCGCTGCTCAAACCGTTACCGACAACACCGTTTGAATTGGCGCGCTGGAAGAAAGCCCGGGTGTCGATCGATTACCACGTCGATATCGAGCGCCATTACTATAGCGTGCCGCACCAATTGGTCGGCGAGTTGCTCGAGGTGCGTATCACCGCTAGCGTGATCGAGTGCCTGCATCACGGCAAACGGGTCGCCAGTCACGTCAGAAGTGGCTTACCCGGCCGCCACACCACCCAGGCCGAACACATGCCCAAGTCTCACCGTGCGCACTTGGAATGGACGCCGGGACGTTTGCTCAATTGGGCGCTATCCATCGGCCCCGCTACTCGTGACATCGCCCAGTATCAACTCGAATCCAGGCCCCATCCAGAGATGGGCTATCGCGCCTGCTTGGGCCTGATGCGCTTGGCACGTCAATACAGCGCCGTGCGCTTGGAATTGGCGTGTGTACGGGCGCGGGCCTTGCGCGCGATGACGTACCGCTCGGTCGCCGCGATTCTCAAAGCCGGCCTGGAGCAACAGCCGTTGCCGGCTCCCCGGCAAATCGATCTCGCTTTACCCGCGCATGCCAATGTGCGCGGCTCGAAGTATTACCACTAACCTGAAAGGAATCTCATGCTGAATCAACATACCTTGCAGTTATTAACCCAACTCAAACTCGATGGTATGGCGCGCGCCTTCGAGGAACAATCCAGCCAAACCAGCATCGCCAGTTTATCGTTCGAAGAACGCTTTGGTTTGCTGGTAGATCGGGAGTTCACCCATCGCGATACCAAACGGGTCGATCGGTTATTAAAACAGGCGAAACTAAAAGTCTCGGGAGCATGTGTGGAAGATACTGATTATCGCGCTGGCCGTGGCTTGGATAAACGGGTGGTGGCGAGCTTATCGACTTGCGACTGGATTCGCCATGGGCACAACGTATTAATTACCGGGGCGACCGGTTGTGGCAAGACTTGGCTGGCGTGTGCGCTTGGTCAGCAGGCGTGTCGTCAGGGCTTCTCGGTGCTGTATGTTCGCCTCCCGCGTTTGTTCGAGGAGTTGCGTATCGCCCACGGCGACGGCAGCTTTACCCGTAAGCTCGCCGCCTTGGCGCGCACCGATGTGTTGCTATTGGACGATTGGGGCGTGAATCCGCTGACTCAGCCGGAGCGGTCTGATCTGTTAGAAATCCTTGATGATCGGGTGGCAACCCGTTCAACGATCATTACCAGCCAACTCCCGGTCGAACATTGGCATGAGTATTTGGCTGATCCGACGTTGGCCGACGCGATCTTGGATCGGATCGTGCATCAAAGTCATAAGTTAAAACTCAAAGGCGACTCACTTAGAAAGAAAGAACCCGCATGATTCCGGAACAACAACTACGCGCTTCGCGCACCGGTGCGTGACCGGTTGGTGTAAGATTTAACCGCCTTCGCTGTCCCATCCGCACCGGTCACGCTATTTCTGAAATGATCGGTCACGTTCGCTGAAATACGCACCAAGTCCACCGTCATCCTGGGTTTGATTGCCCAACCCACAATCGCCCGCGTATACAAATCCATCACCGCCGCCAAATACAGCCAGCCTTCTTGGGTGCGAATGTAAGTGATGTCGCTTACGAACGCTTGGTTGGGTCCACTGGGCTGGCGTTCGGGCTCGGCTAACAAATTGGCGGCGATCGGGTTCGGATGATTCGAGTCCGTGGTCGCCTTGAACTTCCGACGCGTCTTGGCACGAATACCGTGGTTGCGCATCAATGATTTGATCCGATTCAGGCTACCCTCGTAACCGTGTTCGGCTTGCAGCACGGCACAAATTCGTGGCGCGCCGTAAATGCCACCAGAACCGTTGTGAATGGTTTTGACCAAAAACAACAAGCGCTGTTGCTCGATCACACGCGGCGCCGGCGCCCGATTCTTCCAGGCGTGATAGCCCGAGACGCACACGCTGAGCGTTTCACACGCTAGCGTCAGCGGATAGTCACACAGCGCGTTCTGAACAAAGGCGTACTTCACTTGCTCTCCTTGGCAAAGTACGCCGCGGCCTTTTTTAGGATGTCGCGCTCCATCTTCAATCGTTGTACCTCTTGCCGTAAGCGGCTCAACTCCTGTTGTTCAGCAGTGACGCGTAATCGCGGTGCACCTGTCACCAATTCACCCGCTCGATATTTCTTTGCCCACCCCTGAATCAATTTCGGCAGCACACCCAATTGCTTTCCCGCTTGCGCAAAACTATAGCCCTGATCCAATACCAGCTTCGCCGCCTCAATCTTAAATTCCGCCGTAAATTGCCGGCGCTTCAACTTTTCCATCTTCGACTCCTTTCAAGGTACCCACTAAATTTACCTCGATTAAGTCGTCTATTGAAATATTACAAGATCAGTGACGTTATTTGCACCTTGAATCAAGCACAGTGGAACTGGCTTGTTGCCGGTGTCGACTGGCAGAAATTATCCGCACAACCGATGTTGCATTGGCATGTGTAACGGCTACCACATCGATTAAAATAAATCGGCTAAATCCAATATTCATGCGGCTTTCCAGTCGATGGTTGGGTATAATTTTTACATGAACTTAGCCGCCGAACTGGCCCGATTTAACCCCGATCCCGCGCTGGCGAAGTGGATCACCGGTGCCATTCAGACACTGGTGGATCAGGCACAAAAAGACGCCACCCACGCAAGCGCTGAACTGCGCATCGCGCAAACCACCATCCAAGCACTGACACTTGAACTAGCGCACCTACGCCGGATGCGCTTCGGTGTGCGCAGCGAAGCCCTAACCGCTGAGCAACGCGATCTGTTTCAAGAGACATGGGCCAGTGATTTAGCCGCCGCCGAAGCCGAGCTAGCCAAACAAGCGGCGTTGGTGGCAACGGAACCTGCATTGCCCCGCGCACCACGTCCTCGTGCCGGTCGTCAACCGTTACCCGATCATCTGCCGCGAATCGAACATCTCCACGAACCGGCATCGTGTACCTGCGGTCAATGCGGGCATGATCTGACTAAGATCGGCGAAGACATCAGCGAACAACTTGACGTCGAACCGGCGCGTTTCTTTGTGCATCGTCATATCCGTCCGCAATACGCCTGCCGTAGCTGCGAGACGGTATCTGCGGCGCCGATTCCACCGGCGGTAATCGACGGCGGCCTCGCGGCAGTAGGCTTATACGTCTGGGTGCTCGTCGGCAAATATCTCGATCACCTGCCGTTGTACCGCCTGGAGCAAATCGCGGCACGCGATCAAGTAATACTGTCACGCTCGACGATGGCGCAGTGGGTCGGCCGCATCGGTGTGGCTTTGCAGCCGCTGGCTGATCGCCTGACGGAATTATTACTCGCTCGTAGCGTACTGCATGCCGACGAAACGCCAGTGGCGCAACTGGATCCGGGCAAGGGTAAAACCCATCGCGCGTATTTATGGGCCTATCGAAGTAATGTGTTAGAGACCGGGCCACCGATTGTAGTCTTTGATTACCAAACCAGCCGTGCGGGACGGCATGCGCAGGATTTCCTCGCGGGTTGGCGTGGCCATCTAATGGTCGATGATTTCTCCGGCTACAAGGCGTTGTTTACCGAGGGCGTAATCGAGCTTGGCTGTCTGGCCCACGCGCGCCGAAAATTCTTTGATCTGAATACTGTGCAGGCTAATCCGATTGCGCTGGAAGCGCTGAACCGGATCGCGGCGTTGTACGTGATCGAAGCCAATGCGCGAGAGATGTGGCCGAGGCCAGCCACACCGTCGAGGCGCGCACGCAGTGGCGGCAGGAACACGCACAGCCTTTACTGGATTCGATGCATGATTGGCTGCGCGAGACTCGGATGATGGTCGCCAACGGTAGTGGGTTGGCGAAAGCTATCGACTACAGCTTGAAGCGCTGGCCCGCGTTGAGTCGCTATGCGACCGACGGGCGTTTACCCATCGATAACAATCCGGTGGAAAACATCATTCGGCCCATCGCCATCGGAAAAAAGAACTGGCTCTTCACTGGATCGGAACGCGCGGGCAAACGTGCCGCTGCGATTCAAACGTTGCTCGGTACGGCAAAACTCAATGGCCTGGATCCGGCTGCTTGGTTACGCGATACACTGGAAAAACTACCGACGTGCTTGAACAGCGAAATCGATTCGCTGTTGCCATTGCGTACCGACGCTATACGCACCTCAACGTTGTAAGTGAAGGTGGGCGCGCTACGCGCTTACCTTCATCGGTCCACTCGCGGATGTTGGTGCGCAGGATGTAGACCCCTTCAGTAAGCCGCGCCCAGTCGGCCCAGTCGGGACGGTGCGTGCGCGTCATGCGGATGCCCGAAGGGTGTGTCACATCCTCGGCGATCGAAATCGAGAAGGCGCCCGCGGCGCGGCTGTTACGCCCCAGCAGCCGTCCGATCTGGCGCTCGATCACGCCGCGATCCAGCGGCTTGTGGCTGTGCTGAATGCGCCGCTCCAAGCTTGCGAGCGCGTCCTCGATGCGCGCCTTGAAGCGCTCGTGCATGGCGCGCTCTTACTCGACCCGCGCCGCCGAGCGGCACAGCAGGAAGGTTTCATCCCCGCCGGGGCTGCGGCATAGCTTTACCTCGACATCGTCGCGGATGTGCCGCCAGTGGGCGCTGTCTTCAATCTCTTTAGCGAAGCGTCTAAGTTCCGCCTTGGGCGTGCCGATCACGTAGCGCCGTCCTGTCTGGTTGAGCCACGCCACGTTCTCCTGGCTCACCATCCCGCGATCCATCACCCACACTCGGTTGGTCTTGCCAAAGCGCGCCTCCATGCCCGCGACGACTTCCTGCACGGTGGTCACGTCGGTAGTGTTGCCAGGGAAGATCTCGTAACCGAGCGGCATCCCTTCGCGCGTGACCACCAGGGCGATGTTCACCTGCACGCAATCGGGCCGGTGGTCGCGGCTGTAGCCGCGCTTGGCGATGGCTGGATCGGCCACCCCCTCGAAATAGGTGCTGGTCACGTCGTAGAGCAACAGGTCGTAGTCGATCTCGAACAGTTCGCCGAAGCGCCGCACCAGGTGCGCTTCAATGGCCTCTTTGTGCGGCAGCAGCCGATCCAGCGCCCGATACAGCCGCTCGTCGTAGATGCGCTCGGACGCCACGTCCAAGAGGTCTTCCAGCGCCGTGGTGCGATACCACTGCTCGGCCACGTGCAGTTCGCTCGACGGCTCGCACAGCCGCCCGATCACGAGGATGGCGATCACTTCGGCCCACGCTACCGCCTCGCGTCCACGCGGCAGCAGTCCACCCAGCAGTTCGTCAAACTTGAGCGCTCGCCACAGTGTCCAGCCGAGCCACGCCGCGCCAAAGCTTCTGGAGCGCTCCAGGCGCACGGCGTTAAGCCGAACCTTGACGGCTCTACCGGCGCGTGGGTTTCAAACAGGTGGCCTTGTGAACGCTCCGCTATGCGCCCGGTGATCTCGCGCGCAAGCGCTGTTGCGCGTGCGCGCCCCTGGGCATCGAGTTCTCCGAGTTGCGCTACCGTCTCCTGCGTCACCTTGCGGCCGCGGCGAACCGAGCGTACCAGTTGCCAGTAGACGTGCGTCTTGCCGTCTTTGCGCCGTGTGGTGTGTCGCAGATACATGGGCCCAATTCTCGGCGCGGCCCGACCAACCGGCAATATACTGGGTCGCCACTACACGCGCTTTTTACCGCTCAACGCGCCAAATCGCACCCATCGGCGACTGTCTGGTCAGTCCATGCAGAGAGAAAATCGCGTGTTGCCCGCGCGCAACAGCACCCAAAAATACGCTCTCGCGGGGGCGGGTGTGGAAGTTGGGTTAGGATGGTAGTGTACGTTGATGAATCTTAGGACATTGTGAACAAGTGTCAAATGCGAAAAGATTTTACGTCCATGTCTCCGTGTTATTCGAAAGCGATGATCTTGTAATATTTCAATAGACGACTTAATCGAGGTAAATTTAGTGGGTACCTTGAAAGGAGTCGAAGATGGAAAAGTTGAAGCGCCGGCAATTTACGGCGGAATTTAAGATTGAGGCGGCGAAGCTGGTATTGGATCAGGGCTATAGTTTTGCGCAAGCGGGAAAGCAATTGGGTGTGCTGCCGAAATTGATTCAGGGGTGGGCAAAGAAATATCGAGCGGGTGAATTGGTGACAGGTGCACCGCGATTACGCGTCACTGCTGAACAACAGGAGTTGAGCCGCTTACGGCAAGAGGTACAACGATTGAAGATGGAGCGCGACATCCTAAAAAAGGCCGCGGCGTACTTTGCCAAGGAGAGCAAGTGAAGTACGCCTTTGTTCAGAACGCGCTGTGTGACTATCCGCTGACGCTAGCGTGTGAAACGCTCAGCGTGTGCGTCTCGGGCTATCACGCCTGGAAGAATCGGGCGCCGGCGCCGCGTGTGATCGAGCAACAGCGCTTGTTGTTTTTGGTCAAAACCATTCACAACGGTTCTGGTGGCATTTACGGCGCGCCACGAATTTGTGCCGTGCTGCAAGCCGAACACGGTTACGAGGGTAGCCTGAATCGGATCAAATCATTGATGCGCAACCACGGTATTCGTGCCAAGACGCGTCGGAAGTTCAAGGCGACCACGGACTCGAATCATCCGAACCCGATCGCCGCCAATTTGTTAGCCGAGCCCGAACACCAGCCCAGTGGACCCAACCAAGCGTTCGTAAGCGACATCACTTACATTCGCACCCAAGAAGGCTGGCTGTATTTGGCGGCGGTGATGGATTTGTATACGCGGGCGATTGTGGGTTGGGCAATCAAACCCAGGATGACGGTGGACTTGGTACTGGACGCACTCACGATGGCGTGGTTTCGCAAGCATCCGGCGCCGGGTGCAATCTTCCATTCCGATCGGGGCAGTCAGTATGCCGCCAAGGCCATGCGAAAACGCATCAAGCATTATCGCTTGCGGCCGAGCATGAGCGGCAAAGGTAATTGTTTCGATAATGCGGCAATGGAAAGCTTTTGGAAAACGCTGAAGACCGAGCGGGTGTATTTACAAAAGATTTACCAAACGCGAGAGATCGCAAAGGCGGATATCGTGGCGTACATCGAAATGTTCTATAACCCGGTGCGATTGCATTCCTCGCTCGGCTATCGATCACCTAAACAATTCGAAAACGAATATTACGAACTACAGCTAAAACATAATTCAACGATTAAGTCGTCTACAAAAACTTGACAAGATCACGAGATTGCTTCGTCGCGTTGCTCCTCGCAACGACAATTGACGGGTGACGATCTTAATGTTGTCATTCCCGCGAAGGCGGGAAAACGAGGCTGAAAGCCGAAGTTTCGAGGTACGGCCATCCAGTCTCCTCAAAGCTAACGACACTGGGTCCCCGCCGAAGCCTGCCCTCGAAAGCTCTAGTCGGGGGCGGGGATGACGATATTCGGAGCGTAATTGGATTCCCGTTTTCACGGGAATGACACAGCGGGGTAGGTTGGATCAAGCGGAGTGGATCCATCATGCTATTTCGTTAATTGCAAAAGCAGATCCTTCACATTCGCTCAGGATGACATTGTGATTGGTGGATCCACTTTGCTTGATCCACCCTTTATTAACGACTACATGCATGTGCGCGTTTCAATAGGATCACTGTCGGCCTGAAAGCCGCGCCAGTATTGGCTCGCAGGCCGATTGCTTTGCTATTGAAGCAAACTTAGTTGATCGTTAGCCGTTGCGTGATGTCAACATCTGCAAACGTTGTCGCGATCAAATCTTTCAATTGTTGTGTAGTGGCGGCGTCGATGTTCGCGCCGGGATGGCGAACGTTGCTCGTTGGAATTAATCCGCGCAGCCGCAATATTTCTTTGCGGATCGCGACACCGGGTTGTTGTTCGAATACGATGAGTGGTAGGTAACGTTGATAGATTTCGTTTGCTCTTTGCGTATTTCCTGAGTTCGCGTGTTTCACCATGGCTTGCAACACTTCGGGAAAGGCGAAGCCGGTGTTGAAGCCACTCGATCCGCGGGCTAAATCAAAACCGCCATATAGCGCACCGAGGCCGGTGAGGATGGGCACGCTCCGCTCTTTCATTCCTGCGAGCAACGCGCTGATTTTCGACGGTGTAGGGACGGCTTCTTCTTTGATGCAGGCGATGCTCGGGATCTCGTTTATTAAACGCAACAACAACGGCACCGGCATGTGCACGCCCGTTGAAGCCGGATGATCTTGTGCGACGATGGGAATGTTTATACCTGCGGCGATGCGCTGAAAATAATCGAACACGCGTTGGTCGTTCGGCGTCGATTCGCTGTGCGGAGTGACCATCACGGCGTCGGCGCCGAGGGACTCGGCCAATTGGCTTAGCTCTCGCGCGGCGAGGGTGCCGCTGTGGCTGGCGCCGACGATGACAGCGAGTTTACCTTGCGCGGCCGCGACGGCTGTCTTGATTAAATCTTCGCGCTCGCGATCGAGCAAACGATTCGATTCGCCGAGCACGCCGAGTATGGTGATGCCTTCGACCCCGAGCTTGACCATGAAGCGGATCATGCGGTCAAAGGATTCGAGGTCAAGATTTTCTTGATCGTCGAATGGAGTTGCCAGTATGGGGAATACGCCGGTGAATACCATGATTAGAGCCATTCAGTTTACGTCTCCACCATTATCCTTGAAATGCCGTTCCTAGGATAATGGCGGCGTTGCGGGTATCATTTCAATCTATTCCCGAATTTCGATTCCCATGAAACGCTCCCGTAAACCCAGCAAGCCGCGCCTCACGCAAGACGGCGAAAAATTAATCACACTCGCTTTGGGTTTGGCCGGTTCCGGCAGCCGTACCGAAGACCATTACTGGGAAAATGCGCTGACGGTCAGCCTTACGGCGCTTGCCGATGGTAAGCGCGACAGCGTCATCGATAACGCGTTGGATCAACTCTACCAAACCCACGATGCCGGCTATGAAGCGCTGATCGATATCGCGCAGGGTGTCGCCGAGGCGGTTTTACTGGAACACGATGGCGGCACGTGGGAAGTCCTGCTGATCTCCATTCCGTTGATGGCGGTGTCCAAATACGGCATCCCCTTCGGACCGATTGCGCAAGAGCATATGCTGGGGTTGAAGGAGTTCGTCGGCAGTCAGGTGCTCGCCGTGAATGCGCGTCTGGCGATTGCGCCTTTTTTATTTAGCATCGAACATCTGCCGCAAAAATTTTCTGCGTTGCGCGACATGGTGCGGCGGCTGGGCTTGGCGGCGATGAGCAACGAGGAACCGAATTGGAATCCCAAGTCTTCCGTTGAGCCGCCGCAGATGCCGGCGGACGCGCGTTTTCTGATGGCTGCCATCGCCGCGCCCGTGGGAGATGCTCATTTTTGTTGGCAGGAATGGGATGGACATCGCGGCCGCGCCCATTGCCTGGAGCGCTGGGCCGCGTCGGTGCCGATTGCCTTGGCGCCGCTGATGCAAGGCTGTCAATTCGAGGCGTTGTTGCCCGATGCTTATTTTGCCAACGCCCGCGAAGCTGATCGGCGTATCCGGCCGATTACGCTCCATGCAGCGATCGCGTTTCTAGTCGGCGCGTTGAAACTAGCTGCGTCCGAGTTGCGCGCGGTGATCGCCGGTTTCGGCGATGCCCAGGTCGACGAATATCGTATCGCCTTTACCGAGAAAAATTCCAATGAAGTGGTGCACGGTGTCGTGTGGCCACTTTACGATCAAGAGGACGAACATCTCGTGGTCGAGGAAATCGATATTTGCTTGAGGGCGGGCGGCATTACGCAGATCGATAAACTCGCGGAACGTTTCGAACCGGAATTTTGCTCCGATTGCGGCGCGCCATTGTTTGCCGACAGCACCGGTGATGTGGTTCATCCGGAATTACCGGAGCAAGCGGAAATTCAGCCTCAAGTTTTGCACTGATCACGAGGTGGGTAGGGCGGGACCCACTCGCCCAATCAACAGATCGAAATGGCGGGTGGCACCCGCCCTACATTTTTAGCGGAAAAAAATCAGCGATTGACGCGAGAGTAGAGCAGAAAAAAGAATCGGCGAATCGCGCGTTATTCATTTCGTGTTGTGCGCGATTCGCCGCTAGATTTATTATGGCTTATTTTTGTTGTTTTGTTTTTTGTTATTCTAAGAACTCATCTCTTCCAAGTACGCGGCGCTTAGGCTTTTTTGCGGCGCGCCGCCATTCCGATTAAACCTAAGCCAAGCAGAGCCAGGGAAGCGGGTTCCGGCACTTCGTTACCGGGCACCCGACCGATGCCGCCTTCGATGCTGTCGTTACCGCACGTCATATTCCATTTGAAGCCAAGGTCATACGCGCCGTTGTAATCTAGGCCAAGGGCCGAAAAACTCAAGGTATAAAGCAGTGTGTTCCAAGCGCCTTCCTGCGCCACAACCACGGTGTTTTCCAGGATCTGCGTGCCGCCTCTTTTGCGGCGCGTCTCTTGGCCATTGCGGAAGGTGCCGCTCACGCCTTCCTGGTCGGACGTTTTGATGGAAAAACTTCCACCGTACAATTTGTTCATGTCCGTATCGAACACATATTCCCAAGCCTCACCATTACCGAACTTGTCGGTAATGTAATGATTGGCCGCCGTGCCGTCGGGGTTCCAACCGTTGTTGCTGATGAATAAATCGCCATACTTAATATTTTTGTACCAAGCGGTGGAGCTTTCCTCGAACTTGGTAAATACCTTCACTTTCAACGAATCGCCATCGGTCGTGACATCCAATCGATCGACATCGAAAATACTCGTGTTGCCGATGATGTCACCCCACCCATGATCATCGGCGCCCCAGTAATTATCTGTAATAGTTTGTGTAACCGGGGCAGAGATCGCAGTTCCAACTACGCCCAAAAACGTTAAGGGCAATAATTTCAGCAGCATCTTTTTCATTTATTGTGGTCCTTGTTTTATGTTTGTTACAGCAAAGTAAATCGCAGCACTAGTCATAAAGCAAGCACCATGCCATAGGGCTTAACTCATTCATTTGAATGAATTTAACAATGTTGTGACAATCGTTTTGTAAAGTTTGTCGACACAAAAGTCGGTATGACGAGTCATGACCTTTGCGCTTACCGCGGCTGCGGCGGGAATGTTTGCGGCGAAGTTCAGCCGCGCGATAATTCGTGAGTTGTCGCTACGAAGGTGACTGACTCGATAGCAATTCCGCCGCGTGTTTGCGGGTCGCAGCGGTGATTTTCACGCCGCCTAGCATGCGGGCGATTTCTTCCACGCGACCCGGCGCGTTCAACACATCGACACTACTGCTGGTGGTTCCCTTGGTGACGGATTTGCTTACGCACCAATGTTGTCGCCCCTGCGCAGCCACTTGCGGCAAATGGGTCACGCACATGACCTGATGCAGCGCGCCCAACTCCCGCAGAAGTTTGCCGACCACTTCCGCGACGCCGCCGCCTATGCCGGCGTCGACCTCGTCGAAGATCAAGGTCGGCACCCGCGCAACCTTGCTCATCACCACTTGCAGAGCGAGGCCGATGCGCGACAGTTCGCCGCCGGAGGCGACCTTGTCGATCGCGCCGGGCGCCACGCCGGGATGACCAGCGACCGCGAATACCACTTGTTCCAACCCGTGGACGCTAGGCTCGTTGCGAGTGATTAAATCCACGACAAATTTGCCGCCTTGCATCGCCAGCGATTGCATCGACACGGTCACTTTTTGCGACAGTGTCTTCGCTGCTTTTTTGCGCTGCACGCTGAGTTCAGTGGCGAGCTGGCGATAACTCGCTTCGCTGCGTTGCTCTTTTTCCAGTAGCGCCTCAATGCCGGCGCCGCCGCCAAGTTCGCTCAGGCGCGACTCACAGCGTGCCAACAGGTCCGGCAACTCCGCCGCTTGGATGCGATATTTACGCGCTGTGTTGTGGATGATTTCGATGCGCGCTTCCACTTGTTTGAGCCGCGCCGGATCGATGTCGAGGCGGCGCGCATAGTGACGCAGGCCATAGACACCTTCTTGGAATTGCAGCGCGGCCGGCTCGAGCACGTCGATGACTTCTTTAAGCGCCGGATCGTAATCGCTCAGCGACTTAAGCTGTTCGACCACCGCGTTGATCTGCGGCAACAACGCCGCGTCGCTCTCGTCCAAACTTTGCTGCGCCGACTGTACGCCTTCGATCAAGCTCGCCGCGTGATTCAGGCGATTGTGTTCGGCGAGTAGCTCCTGCCAATCGTCGACCACAAAATTCAGTTGCGACAATTCTTTTTGTTGCAATTCAAGATTCGCGCGTTCTTGCTCCAGCGCCGCGGCGTTGGTTTGCCACTGCAGCCGCTGTTTCTTGAGCGATTGCCAGGTCTCATGGCTTTGGGCGACCTTAAGCGCGAGGTCCACTGCGTTGGCAAAGTCGTCCAATAGTAGTTGTTGCGCCAAAGGCTGGAGCAGCGCTTGGTGAGCGAACTGACCGTGAACCGCGACCAGGCCGTCGCCCAATTCGCGCAATTGTTGGACGGTGGCGGGCCGACCGTTGATGTAGGCGCGGGAGCGGCCTGCCGACTCGACCACGCGGCGCACCAGCAACACGTTCTCCTCGGCGGCGAGATCGTTCTGTTTCAGCCAGGCGCGGGTTGGTTTGAGGTCTGCAACGTCGAATTCGGCGGCGATGTCGGCGCGCTCCTTGCCTTGTCGAACCACGCTGGGATCGGCGCGTTCGCCCAACACTAGATTGAGCGCATCGATAAGAATGGATTTTCCCGCGCCGGTCTCACCGGTGAGCACGGTGAAGCCGGATTCAAAGGATAAGTCCAAGGCATCCACGATGACAAAATCGCGAATCGAGAGACTAAGCAGCATAACGAACACCGACTCTTATAGCTTCGCACTCCAATGCAGTTTTTCGCGAAGCATGGCGTAGTAATCGTAACCGTGGGGATGCAGTAAACGAATCGGCGCTTCGTGGGCTTTCACGGCGACTTTGTCGTCGGGCTCGAGATCGAAATGGGATTGCACGTCGAAATTCACGCGCGCGTTGGGCCCGCGTATGAGCACGACTTCCACCAGGGATTTGCTGGGGATCACGATCGGGCGATTTGATAACGTGTGGGGTGAGATCGGCACTAAACCCAGCGCCGGCAGCGACGGATGGAGTATCGGCCCGCCGCTCGACAGCGAATAAGCGGTCGAGCCGGTGGGCGTGGCGATGATGAGGCCGTCGGAGCGGAGGTTATAGGCGAATTGACCGTCGACATAAACTTCGAATTCGATCATGCTGCCCATGGCGCCGCGGCTCACCACCACGTCGTTCAGCGCCAGCGTGCTGAACACTTTCTTGCGTTTGCGCATGACCGTGGCGTTGAGCAAGGTGCGATCGTCGTAAGTGTAGCTGTCGTCGAGCATCGCCTTTAAGGTCGTTTCCACTTCGCCGATGGGAATGTCGGTCAGGAAGCCGAGCCGGCCCAGATTGACGCCGATGAGTGGAATGTTGTGCGGCGCCAAGGTGCGGGCGACGGAAAGCAACGTCCCATCGCCACCGAGCACAACCACCAGGTCGACGTGCTTACCGATTTCGTCGAGGGGCGCGGTCTTGAGTGTGTGGGGCTCGAGCTGGGCCGCTGCCCGGTCGTCGACCACGACTTGATGGCCAAGGCGAACCAGAAAAGCGATGACCTGGGCCAGCGGGCGGCTGAGATTCGGGCTGTCGTACTTGCCGATGACCCCAATGTTTTTGAATTTTTTCCCCATGGGTCGATTAGATCATAACGCCCGGAAATTGACAAAGAAGCGGACAACCCAGGATATTTTAAGGATCACGCCAGAGTCCGCTCTGGGTGCGGCGTTCCGGGCATGGTTGCCGAGAAGGCAAGCTGGGCGTGGCTTCTGGCGATGCTATCGGTGAGAATCTCGACGGGATTTACGCCATGTTATACTTTTTAAGACTGTAAATTAAGGCTTAATCATGAACGCGCCTGCAAAACTTTTCACTTTGGATCCTCCCGTCGAGCCGCACCGGTTAAGCCTCGACGACTACGAGCGTATGGCAGACGCCGGTATCCTGACCGGGGAATCGCATGTCGAGCTCATCGAGGGAGTGATTGTAGATAGGGCGCCGATCGGAAGTCGTCACGCTGGAGTTGTCGCGCAGATAGATCGAATTTTCTCTGGTCAGTCAGCGTCCGCGATCGTATGGGTGCAAAACCCCATCCGCCTCGGCAAATACTCAGAACCCGAGCCGGATATTGCCGTCCTTAAGCCGCGTAAAGATTTTTACAAAAAATCCCATCCCCACGCAGACGATGTTCTACTGATTATCGAGGTGGCCGATACGTCGATCGAATACGATCGCAGGATCAAGGTCCCGCTCTATGCCGAACACGGTGTGCCCGAGGTTTGGCTCGTGGATCTTAATTTGGGACAGATCGAAATCTATCTGGAGCCGAGCAAAGATGGCTTTCGTAAAATACTGAGGCCGCAAGCGGACATTGCGCTATCGCCTACGTTGGTTCCGGAGATGACACTCGTTTCCCAAGCGCTGTTCGCCGACTGATATTTTGTCGGATCGAAATCCGCGCCGAGCACACGCTCTTCGAGGACTAGCGTTTAGCTTTCGATTGTAATTTCGGATGAAATCCCGCCCGCAGTGCGCTGAGTGCTTCGCCTGTCGTTTTAACGCTCGCTTTCTGTGGGCAGAAAAAATCGTTCATCAACGCGGTCTGGTAGGTTCTTGAGCCGGATTCCGACACCGCGATCCATTTCGAGGATCGCGCGGCGCCCCACGTGCCATCCTTGCGGCCAAGCGCGTAGAGTTTCTTTTCCCGCGTCTCGCAGCGTAGGCCTTCGTAGGTAACATTCAGCGCGCCGCTGCTCGAACGGATGACCATGGTGTAACGCATCACGCCATCGGCGCCGAGATTAAGAGAGTTCCCATCGACTAAAAATTGGTTGCTGCTGGCCGCCATTTCCACGGGAATCAAGTCTTCGTCCTTGGGGTAGTCCGGCAGGGCGATTGCTTCCTCTTCCCATTCCGATTTTTCCGGTGCGTCGGGCAAGATCACGGGGTGCTGATTGATCGGCCGTTGCGCGAAGCTCATTAGCGGTAAAAGCGCGAGGACTAAGACGACATAAAATTTATGAGTGTGCAACTTCGGCTTTCAAATAAAATTTCAAAGACTCGGATCTTTGCGCGGATGTTAACGCGAATACATGTAGTCGCGCGTTAGCGGATAGGCAGGTTTACCGTCATCGGTGGGCTTACTCGCAAGCACCTGATGCAGCGCGTCCCAATTGCGTTCGAACGCCACGGCGAAACCCGCCATATAGGTGCGCCAAATGCGGAATTTTTTCTCGCCGACCAGCGCCAGCGCTGTTTCCTGATTGGTTTCCAGGCGATCGACCCAATGCCACAAGGTTTTCGCGTAGTGAATGCGCAGGTTTTCGACGTCGGAGCACTCCAAGCCTTCCCGCGCCATGATCTCCAGCACCTTGGAAATATGGGTTAACTCGCCGTCAGGAAAGACATATTTATCGATGAACTTGCGGTTCTCTTCGTCCATGGTTTCATCGTCGAACGTGACGGACGTGATACCGTGGTTCATCACCAACCCGCCCGGTTTAAGCAGACTATTGATCTTGCGAAAATAAACCGGCAGGTTGCGAACGCCCACGTGCTCAAACATGCCCACGCTGGCGATCTTGTCGAACGGCTCCGAATCCGGCAGATCGCGATAATCCATCAGGCGCACCTCAACCTTCCCGGTCAACCCATGGCTGCGCACATATTCTGTGACGTAGTCGAACTGATTTTGGCTGATGGTGATGCCGACCGCGGCGACATCGTATTTCTCCGCCGCCCAGAGTATCAATCCGCCCCAGCCGCAGCCGATATCGAGAAATCGCTCGCCGGGTTTAAGCGCCAGTTTGCGGCAAATGTGGTCGAGCTTGTTGGCCTGGGCCTGGTCAAGGCTATCGTCGGCGGTCTTGAAATAGGCACACGAATACACCCGGCGCTGATCCAGCCACAGGGCGTAGAAATCGTTCGAGACATCGTAGTGGGAGGAAACCGCCTTGCGGTCGGAAGAGCGGCTATGGCGCCAGAACTTGAGTTTGTTAAAGTTGGCCTTGCGCTGCGCTGCGTCCGGCAAACCGATCAGCGGCATCAACAGATCGATGACGTCGCGGATACGGCCGCTAAAATCCACTTCGCCTTCGACATAGCTCTCGGCGAGCTTGCCCAGGCTGGGATTGACGAGCAACATTAATGTCGATGGCGAACTGAATTTCAATGTCGCCCGGGGTGGCGTCGCGCCGATGACTTTCTTTTCGTTCCATAAATCGACAACTACGGGCAAACCCAATTCGGCTATCTTTTTTTCCAGAGTAGCGGCGATAGTGTTAGCTAACATGACAAGCCCTCATTTGTGACATCATTGTAGCGAACCGCGGGGCTAAGGTGTAGTGGTTTGTGGTTTTTTCTCACAATACGCGAAGTCGTTTCAAAAAGTCCCGGATACCGACTCCGGACAAGCGAAACATACCTGGCAAGGTGATGAGGCAAGGCATGAGTGCGAAATGGCAATTCTGGATCGACCGCGGCGGCACATTTACCGATGTGGTGGCTCGCCGGCCCGACGGCGCTATCCTGACCCATAAGTTGCTGTCCGACAATCGCGAACGCTATGCCGATGCCGCGATCCAGGGCATCCGCGATTTTCTCGGGCTACGGCCGGGCCAGCCTATCCCGGCGGAGCGTATCGCCGCGGTGAAAATGGGCACGACGGTGGCGACCAACGCCTTGCTTGAGCGCAAAGGCGAGCCGACATTACTGATTATCACCAAGGGCTTTCGCGATGCGCTGCGCATCGGCTACCAAGCGCGGCCCAAGCTGTTCGCGCGCAAAATCGAACTGCCGAGCATGCTGTACCGCGAAGTGATCGAAGCCGATGAGCGCATTGACGCCCACGGAGAAACAGTGCGCCGACTTGATCTAGCTAATCTGCGGGTCGCCTTGGATGAGGCGCGCGCCGGAGGCTTGCGCGCCTGCGCGATCGTGTTCATGCACGGCTATCGCCACACGGCGCACGAGTTGGCCGCGGCGGAACTGGCGCGCGCCGTGGGGTTTACCCAAGTGAGCGTGTCGCATCAGGTTAGCCCGCTGATGAAGCTCGTCAGCCGTGGCGATACCACGGTGGTCGATGCCTATGTTGCGCCACTGCTGCGGCGCTACGTGAATCAAGTAGCGAAGGAATTGCACGGCAGTCCGTTGCTATTCATGCAATCCAACGGCGGCCTGGCGGAAGCGCAGCGCTTTCAAGGCAAGGACAGCATCCTTTCCGGCCCGGCGGGCGGCATCGTCGGTGCGCAAACCGTGGCCGAGCGCGCCGGATTTAATCGCTTCATCGGTTTCGACATGGGCGGCACGTCCACCGACGTGGCCCACTATGCGGACGGCTACGAGCGGACGTTCGACAGCGTGGTGGCGGGCGTGCGCATCCGCGCGCCGATGATGCAGATCCACACCATCGCTGCAGGTGGCGGATCGGTTTTGCGCTTCGACGGATCGCGCTACCGCGTCGGTCCCGAGTCGGCCGGCGCGAATCCCGGCCCCGTTTGCTACCGACGCGGTGGGCCGCTGACGGTGACCGACGCGAATGTGATGGTCGGTAAAATTCATCCCGACTTTTTTCCAAAAGTATTCGGCGCCGATGGCAATCAACCGATTGATGCCGCAACCGTAACAGAAAAATTCGTCGCTTTTGCTCAAAAAGTAAGTACAGCCGTCGGAAAGATCGTAACGCCCCAACAATTGGCTGACGGCTTCTTGCAAGTCGCGGTGGAGAATGTCGCCAACGCCATTAAACATATTTCCGTGCAGCGCGGCTTTAATGTCACGCGGTACGCGCTCGTGAGTTTCGGCGGCGCCGGCGGACAGATCGCCTGCCGCGTGGCGGATACCCTGGGCATGGCGTCGATATTGGTGCACCCGCTCGCCGGTGTGCTGTCGGCCTACGGCATAGGCGTCGCGCAGACTCGCGTGATGCGCGAGAAGACCGCCGAGATCGCCTTCAATGCCGGCGCCGTTGCGCAATTGGAATCGCTGTTTAGCGATTTGACGAGTAGCGCAAAGGAGGAATTAACGTTGCAGGGTATTGCCCCGGACTCGGCGAGCGTTGAGCGTCGCGTCCATCTTAAATACGACGGCACTGATACGCCACTCGAAATTCCCTATGACAATATCACCGATACGCTGCAACGATTCGAATCCGCCTATCGGCAGCGCTACGGTTTTTTGATGCCCGATAAGCGCCTCATCGCCGATGCCGTTTCGGTCGAGGCAGCGAGTCAGCGGGAAGAAGAGGCGGCGGACTCGAATATGCCGCAAGGCTCGCCGCTACCTTTAGTACCGCGCATCACGGTGGAAGTGTTCACCGATGGCAAGGCCATGGCGACGCCTATCTACGACTGGACAGATCTACGCGCGGGCCACCATATAAACGGCCCCGCCATTGTCATCGACGCTAACGCCACCACGGTAATCGAGCCGGGCTGGCGCGGCGAATTCTCCGCTCGTGGCGACATGATGCTGTCGCGCGTGACCGCGCTCAGGCGCGACGTCGCCGCAGGCACGCAAGCCGATCCGGTGATGTTGGAAATCTTCCACAATCGTTTCATGAATATCGCCGAGCAGATGGGTATCGCGCTGGCCAATACGGCCTATTCGGTCAATATTAAAGAGCGCTTGGATTTCTCCTGCGCGCTGTTCGATCCCGAGGGCGGCTTGATCGCGAATGCGCCCCATATTCCCGTGCATTTAGGTTCCATGGGCGACAGTGTCCTGACGGTGTTGCAGAGCAAGCATCCGCTCAAACGCGGCAACGTCTGGGTGATCAACGCGCCCTATCACGGCGGCACCCATCTGCCCGATGTCACCGTGGTCGCGCCGGTGTTCGATGAGGCTGGAAGCCGCGTGCTGTTCTTCGTCGCCGCCCGCGGCCACCACGCCGACATCGGCGGCATCACCCCCGGTTCCATGCCGCCCCACAGTAAAACCGTCGAGGAGGAGGGCGTGTTGTTCGACGATGAGTTGCTGATCGAGGACGGCCGTTTCCGCGAGGCGGAGATACGCACGCTGCTCGAATCGGGACGCTACCCAGCGCGCAATCCCGATCAAAATATCGCCGACCTGAAAGCGAAAATCGCCGCCTGCAATAAAGGCATCCAAGAAGTTCGCCAGATGATCGCCGAATATGGACTGGATGTGGTGCAGGCCTACATGGGTCACGTGCAAGATAACGCCGCCGAGCAGGTGCGGCGTTTGCTGACGGTGCTAAAGGATGGCAGCTTCGAATATGAAATGGATAACGGCGCGCGAGTGGTCGTCGCGATCCGTATCGACCGCGCCGCGCGCACCGCGGTGATCGATTTCACCGGCACCTCGCCGCAACAGACGAGCAACTTCAATGCACCTTCGTCGGTGTGCAAGGCGGCGGTGCTGTATGTGTTTCGTACCCTGGTGGATGACGATATTCCGCTCAACTCCGGATGTTTGCGGCCGCTGACTTTAATTATCCCCGAAGGCTCGATGCTCAAGCCGCGCTATCCCGCCGCGGTGGTGGCCGGTAACGTAGAAACGTCGCAGACGATCGTCGACGCGCTATACGGCGCGCTCGGCGTGCAGGCGGCGGCGCAAGGCACGATGAACAATTTCACCTGGGGCAATGCGCGCTACCAGAACTACGAAACCATATGCGGCGGCAGCGGCGCCGGTCCCGATCACGATGGCGCCAGCGCGGTGCACACCCACATGACCAACACTCGGCTCACCGACCCGGAAGTATTGGAGTGGCGCTTCCCCGTTCGGCTGGAAAGCTTCGAGATACGCCGCGGCAGCGGCGGCAAAGGCCAGTATCGCGGCGGCGATGGCACGACGCGGCGCATGCTGTTTCTCGAACCCATGACCGCCGCTATCCTAGCTAATCATCGCCGCGTGCCGCCGTTCGGTCTTGCTGGTGGCGAGCCGGGACAGTGCGGACGCAATTGGGCCGAGCGGGTGGACGGACGAATCGAAGAGTTCGGCTCGCAACATGAAGTCGAACTGCAGCCCGGTGATGTATTTATTTTGCAGACACCATCCGGCGGTGGATTCGGAAGCTCTAAGGTAAATAAAAAAGAAGACTAAGCCAGGAGGCACACAGGATAGGCTGGGGATATGCATGCCTGAGAGCCGCACTGGTATTGGCGCCCAGGCATGCATTGAAGAAAATCCAAAACCCCCGTTGTCCTCGCCCCCGACTAAATCATTCGAGGGCAGGCTACGGCGGGGATCCAGTGTCGTAAATGAAAGACGCTGAATTACTACATCCGCATATTACTTGTCATTCCCGCGCAGGCGGGAATCCATAGGGCGTTGGCAAAAGTGACTCAGTATGGGTTCCCCCTGCGCGGGGGGAATGACGATTACCTATTGCCCGGTAACCACCACATCGTCGAGGAACACATCGGTGCGCTCGTTGCTGGTGGTTTTCTTGTTATTGAACCCGCCGATCGTCAAGGTGTGAGAGCCGGCCGCCAATACGCCCAGATCCACCGTGAGCTGCAGCCAGCCGGTTGTTAACGCGCTACCGCCGTTGCCGTTGCCGATAGTCGTGCGAGATAATCGCGGCCGGGACTTCTACCAAGCGTCCGTCGATCGCGAGCAAAGCTTGGTGAGTTTCGTCGCTTTCGTAATTTGCCCCGGACTGAAGGTCATCTGAGCGTTCAACGTTATGCGCCGTTGCGCCGATAAGGTGAACGTACGCCGCGACTCGCCGGACATGTTGAGGACAGTCGCACCGTCAATTGCGCCGAGCACCACGCCGAATCGATTACCGCCTGAGACTTGCCGTTGTGATGCGCGCGCCGGATGCATAAGCCGGTTGTCGCGTCGTTCGGAACGCGTCATCGACGTATGTGAAAGGATCTGGTGCTGGTGTCGAAGTGAGACTCGAATATCGTCGCCGCGCCGGTGGTGCTGCCGATGTTCATAACGGCCTGCGCATTGTTATTGGCGGCGTTGCTATCGTTGCCGGCAGCGACAGCAATATTGCTGGTAAAGCTTCCGGCGCTCGGTCCGCGAACGGTCAGCGTGATCGTGCTGGTCGCAGCCGCGGCGATGGCGCTGAGCGTGCAAGAGGCTTGCGTAGCGGAGTTGGTGCAACTGACCGCCCGTCACGGCCGAGCTTCGCAATTGCAAGCCATTGGGGATCGCGATCGTTGCCGTCGCGCCCGTCGCCGCAACGGTGCCGCCGTTGCGCACTTCGATGCGATAAGCGAAGCTCGCGCCCACCTGAGCGCTGATCGGATTAACCGGGAGCACGGGCCGCGTATCGGCGGTGCCGCCGGCAGCGGGCGTGATGCACGCTGCATCGGCGATGACCGGCTGCATTTGCTGCACGCTGCAAGTCGAGAACGTTTGGCTGCCGTTGGCCGACGGATTCGATGATGAAGCCGTTGGGCGTGGCGGTGAAGGCTGAGCCCGATTGATTGTCGTGGGGTGCGCCGAAATTGTGACCGATTTCGTGAGCGACGTGAGCGCTCCCTTGCCGTCTTGCCCTGTATTCGGCTCACGCCGGTGCCGAAGCGCGCACTGCATAGCGAAGATAAATAAGCAATGCCGATGATGCTGCCGTCCAGATCGCGGCCGGTGAAGTAATACCCGGGCCAGGCCGGGATTGGTGAATCCGGTCGAGCTTGCGTAGGTCGCGAATTGACCCGCAGCAAACGCGCTGGAGGATGTCGCGGAC
>CAVQPB010000016.1:0-66541 GCA_963714525.1 uncultured Pseudomonadota bacterium | reverse complement strand
CAGCAGCCGCGCCAGTATTGGCTTCTGGCTTAGGCTCCCGGGAGAGCAAGCGTTCAAGCGCTTCTCGGGGCGATGCTTTACCATCGATGACATCGCATACCGCTTGGGTGATGGGCATGTCGACTTTCAGCGCGGTGGCGCGCGCGGCGGCTTCGCGGGCGGAATAGACGCCTTCGGCGACGTGGCCCAGGCGTTGCAGAATATTTTCCAGCGATTCGCCCTGCGCGAGTTGTAATCCCACTTGGCGATTGCGCGACAGATCGCCGGTCGCGGTAAGAACAAGATCACCGAGGCCGGTGAGTCCCATGAAGGTTTCCGCTTGGCCGCCTAACTTTTGTCCGAGCCGCGCCATTTCCGCGAGGCCGCGGGTGATAAGCGCCGCCCGGGCGTTGGCGCCCAAGCCCATGCCGTCCGAAATGCCGGCGGCGATGGCCATGACATTTTTCAAACCGCCGCCCAAAGCCACGCCGATGACATCGCTGCTGGAATAAACCCGCAAGCGCGAGCTGTTTAATTCCCGCGCCGTGTCGATGGCGAAATTTTCGTTGAACGCGGCGAGGGTGAGCGCGGCGGGCAGGCCCTTGGCGACTTCCTGCGCGAAGCTGGGGCCGGACAACACGCCTATCATCGCGTCGGGCGACAGGGTTTCTGCGCAGACCTCGTAGGGCAATTTTCCCGTGCCGGTTTCGAAACCCTTCGAGGCGATGACGATGGGCACGGTGCTGTTTTCCCGCGTGATCTGTTTGGTGACTTCGCGCAATGACGCCGTGGGCACTACAGCGATAATGACCTCGGCGGCGGCGATGGCGCGCGGCAACGAATCTTCGATGCGTATTTCGCTCGGTAACGGATAGCCCGGCAAGTAGCGGGCGTTCATGCGCGTGTCGCGCAGATTTTTTACAAACTCGGCGTTGCGAGTCCACAGCACCACGTCGTGGGTACGGGCAAGCACGATGGCTAGCGCTGTCCCCCATGCTCCGGCGCCGAGCAGCGCGAGTTTCATAGTCCCCAAATCTGGTCGAGCCGGACGTAGCCCGACTGACCGTCGCGATGCCGCACTCTGATCCACGTGGATGAAGGCGGTTCCACAAGATCCAGAACGACATTTTTTTCCGCGCGAAACACGATGGCGGAAGTTTCCTGAGGCGCTTCGCGAATATCGGCAACCGCGGCGGTCACCAGCACGGTGCGCTTTTCGGAAAGGGTATTGGCTGCTATCCAGGATAAATCGCCGTTGGCATCGCGGACTTTAATCCACTCGCCGCTGCGGCTGATTACTTCCAGAGGATACTGCTTGCCGACGAGGTAGACGCGAGTCGCTTTGAACGATGGGCCATCGTAGAGGATGGCGCCGTTCACGGCTACGGAGCGGAATTCCGCGGCCCAGGCCGAACCGAGAAAAACTAGGTAAGCTATTCCAATAAGTCTCGCCGTAACTGCGAGGGCAGCAAAGCAATATCGCCCTTTGTCTGTGGCGCCAGAATCAAAAGCGAGATTGCTTCGCTTCGCTTTCCATGAACTGAAGTCTAAAGTAGGGTGGATCAAAGCGCGAAGCGCTGGATCCACCGCAGCATTAGCTAGAGGAAAGGTGGGTTGATCTGCCTGGTGGATCCGCTGCGCTTGATCCACCCTACCACTACTATCGCATGGTAGGTTCATGGTACGTGAGCAGTATTGGCAGCGCCGATACCGGCAGCTCGCGATGACATGGCGTGATTTAGTGCGTAGTCGGTTTCTCGATGGGCTGCTGTTGTGCTTGTTGTTGTTGGTGATACAGCGCTTCGAAGTTGACCGGGTTTAACATCACCGGCGGGAATCCGGCGCGGGTGACCACGTCGGACACCGTCTCGCGTAGATAAGGAAAAAGAATGTTCGGGCAGCCGATGCCGAGCACGGCTTTGATTTCCGTCTGCGGCACGTTCTGGATGCGGAAGATGCCGGCCTGGCATGCCTCCACCAAAAACATGTTCTTGTCTTTCAGCTTGGCCGTGACGGTCACGGTGATGCTGGCTTGGTAAACGTTGTCGCCGATAGGATTCGCTTCGCACTGCATTTGCAGATCGATCTCGGGATTGTCGCGTTCTAAAAATATCGCCGGGGCGTTGGGAATCTCCAGCGACAGATCTTTGACGTATATTTTTTCGATGGCAAAAACGGGTTGATTGTTGCTCGGCTGCGGGGTATCGGCCATGGGGTTCCTAAGAGTTTACGCCGCCAGCAGCGGGTCTAACTTGCCGGCGTGTTCGAGGGCGGATAGATCGTCGAAGCCGCCGACGTGGGTTTCGTTAATATAGATTTGCGGCACGGTGCGTCGCCCGGTTTTTTCCATCATCACTGCGCGCTGCGCCGGGTCGAGATCGACTCTTATTTTATCGATTTCGGCCACGCCTTTGCTGCGTAGCAATCTTTCTGCCGCCACACAGTAGGGGCAGATCGCCGTCGAGTACATGATTATTTTTGCCATTTCATCAGCCTTGCTTTTCCAACGGCAGATTAGCCTGCTGCCAGGCGGTTAATCCACCTTTGAGTTGATAGACTTGGTTGAATGCGTTTTTCTTCAGCAGTTTAGCCGCACCAGCCGACCGTAAACCCGCTCGGCACGCTACGATGATAGGCTTCTCTTTGAATTTTTCCAGGTCCTTGAGCTTCGATGCCAGTTGCGACAGCGGAATTTGTTTCGCGTTCGCAATGCGCCCGGCGCTGTATTCCGCCGCTTCGCGCACGTCCAGCACCACGGCGTTTTTTTGGTTGATCATCTGCACCGCTTGCAAGGTGCCGACCTCGGCGCCTGCGCCCAGCAGTTTCTGAATTTCCGGCCAGATCAAGAAGCCGCCGCTGACGATCATGGCGACGACTAAGTACCAATTCTCAATAACAAATTTCACTAAGGTGTTCCGTCTGCAAAGCGCAATAGTTTAGCAGGATTCCCGTACAATAACGCTTTTGCTGCCAGTGTATCGTTATGAAACGTTTAGTGTTGCTACGCCACGGCGAAAGTATTTGGAATCAGGAGAATCGCTTCACCGGTTGGTACGATGTGGACCTCGCCGAAAAAGGCATGAATGAAGCGCGCGAAGCGGGGCGTTTGCTGAAAGACCAGGGCTTTGCATTCGACATCGCGTACACATCGGTATTGAAGCGCGCCATCCGAACCCTGTGGCTTGCACTCGATCAAATGGATTTGCTGTGGATACCCGTGATCAAGTCCTGGCGTTTGAACGAACGCCACTACGGCGCATTGCAAGGCCTAAACAAAGCGGAGACGGCGGCGAAGTTCGGCGATGAACAAGTGCTGGTCTGGCGCCGCAGTTACGACATTCCGCCACCCGCGCTGGATAAGGGCGACAGCCGATATCCAGGCCAGGACCCGCGCTACGCGGACCTCTCCGCGCTAGAGTTACCGTTGACCGAGTGTCTGAAGGACACCGTCGCGCGATTTTTGCCTTATTGGCACGACACCATCGCCCCCCAGGTCAAAGCCGGCAAAAAAGTTATCATCACCGCCCACGGCAATAGCTTGCGGGCGCTGGTGAAGAATCTGGACAACGTCAGCGATCGAGACATCGTTGGTCTTAACATCCCGACCGGTATTCCGCTGGTTTACGAGTTGGAAGACGATCTGAAGCCGATTCGGAGTTACTACCTTGGCGACGCCGATGCGATTGCGAAAGCGCAGCAGGCGGTCGCTAACCAGGGCAAGGCAAAAAAATAAGCAGGATTAAAACGCTCATCGCTGCATGGCTGGTCGGCGCGTCGATATTCAGTTTCGCCGCGCCTAAGGAAGAGCTGAAAGAGCTGCGCGAGCGTATCGAGGAACTCAAGCAAGAGCTCGCGGAGCAAGAGGGCAGCAAAGCTGAAGTGAGCGATGCGCTGAAGGATTCCGAGCAGGCCATCAGCGAATCTAATCGTACCCTGTCGCAGCTCGGTGCGGCGCAGCGTCAGTCCAAAGCCGAGTTGAAAAGCCTACAGGCGCAAAGCGACGCGGTGCAGGCCTCGGTCAAGCGCCGTCAAGGGCAACTGGAAAAATTGTTGAACGTCCGTTACATCCGTAGCTCGCAAGACTCGACGGCGTTGCTGTTGAGCGGCAAGGATCCGGCCGATATTTCCCGCTTACTGCGTTATTACCAATACATCGCCCGCGCCCATTCCCAAGGCATAGCCGAGCTTCGTCAGGATTTGACGGAACTCAACGGGCTAACGCAACAAGTACGAGCGAAAAGCGCCGAGCTGAAAAACGTCGAATCCAAAGAGCGCGAAGCGAAGGCCCAACTCGAAAAAGAACGTCAAAACAAAAAACAGGTGTTGTCCCGCATCGGCGACGATATTCGAGAAAGCCGGAAAGAGATCCTTACCCTCAAACGCGACGAAGCGCGCCTTACTCAATTGATTGAGCGTCTCGCTTTGATGATCAAGCGTAAAGAAGAAGCGCGCCGGGCGGCATTACGCGCCGAGGCGCTGAAACGCCAGGCCGAAGCAAGGCGGCAAAAGCCGGCTGAAAAGGGTGAAAAGCCTGCCGCCGCGGCACGCAACGAAGTCTTACCGGATGATGCGCTCGATGGCCTAGCCTTCGCCAAATTGCGTGGTCGGCTGCGTTTACCGGTGCGGGGGGAACTAACCAACCGTTTCGGCAGTCCACGTAGCGATAGCGGAATCAGTTGGTCCGGTTTGTTTATCCGAGCGCCGGAAGGTCAGGAAGTCAAAGCGGTAGCGGCGGGGCGCTTGGTGTTCGCCGATTGGCTGCGCGGGTTCGGCAATTTGGCCATTATCGACCACGGCAACGGCTATATGAGCGTCTATGGCAACAACGAGGCGCTGTTGAAACAGGCGGGTGAAATGGTGCAAGGCGGCGAGACCGTTGCCAGCGTGGGAAACAGCGGCGGAAACCCCCAATCAGGTTTATACTTTGAGTTACGTCATCGGGGTAAAGCATTCGACCCGATGAGATGGGTAGCCAAATAGATCTTAAGGTCGCTGCGCGTAACACACGTCAAGACACACTCGGTAACGACGATTTCTTCGGAGAACAAGCATTATGAGTAGCAAAATACAAAAGACCGGCTTGGTATTAACGGGCGCTGTGATCGGCGTGTTGATCAGCTTGAACTTCTCGGCCATCGCCGATAAACCGGCGCCGGCGCCGCTGCCGGTGGAAGAGCTGCGCACATTCAGCGAAATTTTTGGTCGTATCAAGAGCGATTACGTCGAGCCGGTTGAAGATAAAAAACTCATCAAAGAGGCCATCACCGGCATGGTATCGGGCCTTGATCCACACTCGGCTTATCTGGATGCAGAGTCGTTCAAGGAACTCCAAGTCGGCACCCAAGGCGAATTCGGTGGACTGGGCATCGAAGTCGGCATGGAAGACGGCTTCGTTAAAGTCGTTTCCCCCATCGATGATTCCCCCGCTTTTAAAGCGGGCATGAAGTCGGGCGACCTGATCATCAAACTCGACGACACTGCCGTCAAAGGCCTGACCTTGAACGACGCGGTGAAGCGCATGCGCGGCAAACCGGGCACCAGCATCAAATTAACGGTATTGCGTAAAGGCGAACAGAATCCGCTGGTCTTCACTCTGACCCGCGACGTGATCAAAGTGAAGAGCGTGAAAGTGAAGGAACTGGAACCCGGTTTTGCCTCGGTTCGTATTTCGCAATTCCAGGAACACACCGGCGAGAATCTAGCGCAGGCTATTCAAGATCTATACCAAAAGAACGGTGGCGCGTTGAAGGGATTGGTGCTCGACTTGCGCAACGATCCGGGCGGCCTGTTGAATTCCGCCGTTGCGGTGTCCGCCGCGTTTTTGCCGCAAGATGTCCTCGTCACCTATACCGACGGCCGTACGGAAGATTCCAAAATGCGTCTGAGCGCCAACCGCGAGAATTACTTGCGCGGAAATTTCCGCGATGACTATATTGCCAAATTGCCCGAGGGAATCAAGAAAGTGCCGATGGTGGTGTTGGTGAACGCAGGTTCGGCGTCTGCATCGGAAATCGTCGCCGGCGCCCTGCAAGACCACAAGCGTGCGACGGTGATGGGCACGCAAACATTCGGCAAGGGTTCGGTGCAGACCATCGTGCCGCTGGCGAACAATACGGCCATTAAACTGACGACTGCTCGTTATTACACGCCCAACGGCCGCTCTATTCAGGCCAAAGGCATCGTCCCCGACGTGATCGTGGAAGATCCGAATGCGCCGGGCGCAGAAGTGGGCATACGCGAAGCGGATCTCTCGCGCCATCTGTCGAATCCGACGGATAAAGACGGCAAGCCCGAGGTGAAACCGGAAGCGAAAACCGAGCAGAAGCAAGAGCAAAAATCCGCCGCCGCCGGACAGCCGAAGAAGCCCGATGCGGTTGGCGCCGACGGCGAGAAGCCCGATTTCCAGTTGGATCAGGCGCTGAATCATCTGAAGGGTCTTCCGGTCGTCGCGAAGCCGGAAACCACTTAAGCAGTGTGGATGACCATGCACTGCTACGCTACAGCAGGCACATTCTCCTGCCCGAGTTCGGCGTAGAAGGCCAAAAAAAGCTAAATCAGTCCCATGCATTGATTGTCGGCGCCGGCGGCCTTGGGTCGCCGGCGTCGCTTTATCTCGCCACCAGCGGTGTCGGCAAATTGACCTTGTGCGATGGCGATGTCGTAGACCTCACCAATTTGCAGCGGCAAATCGTACACCGCAACGATTCCATCGGCGTGGCAAAAGCCGTTTCCGCGCGCCGCACCTTGCTGGAAATCAATCCCGACATAGAAATCGTTGCCGTCACTCAGCGGCTCACGGGCGAAGCGCTGGAACAACGCATCGCCGAAGCCGATGTAGTACTCGATTGCTGCGACAACTTCGCCACGCGCCATGCGGTGAATCGCGCCTGCGTGAAATACCGCAAGCCACTGGTCTCCGGCGCCGGCATACGCTTCGATGGTCAGATCTCGGTATTCGATATGCGTTACGCTACCAGCCCTTGCTACAACTGTTTATTTTCCGAGGATCACGAATTCGAAGAGACCCGCTGCGCCGTGATGGGTGTGTTCGCACCGCTGGTCGGCATCATCGGCGCCACGCAAGCGGCGGAAGCGATCAAAGTGTTGACGGGTTGTGGCGAGACCTTGAATGGGCGGTTTTTGATGCTCGATGGCTTAAGCATGGAGTGGCGGTCGCTCAAGCTCAACAAAGACCCCGAATGTAAAGTTTGTGGACTGTAGGGCGGGTACTACCCGCCAATCGACGATGTTGAAATGGCGGGTGGGCCCCGCCCTACAGACTATTTTTTGTACTAGCGATTCCAGGTCGCGTAGCCCGTTGCGGTGCCGTCCGACCAATTGACTTCTGTTACGCCGACGAACTTATTGGTTCCGCTGATCCCGTTGTACTTACCCGTGCCGCCAGTGTAGGTAAATGTTCCAGGACCGGTTGTACCGTCACCCTCATTTGCCCACGTGAGATACGCCTTATCGCCATCCTTATCGGTGATTACGCAATAGCCTCCGGCTTTGCTTTTGCCGGTAGGGAAATTCAGGTCATTGTATGCGGGACACTTGACGCCGGCGTGGTGAAACAAGCCGCCTTTGCCCTTATCGCTGATAAAAGTCCCGGTAAACTCGCCGACCCAATAGAAATGGCCCTTGTCGATTTCATAGGCCTTGCCGACGCCGAACCAACCAAACTCACCGACGGCCTTCCAGTCTTGTGCCTGGACGGGAATAGCCAACGTGGAGCAGATCAGTAGCGCCGCGACGCTCAAAAATCCTTTAGTGAAAATTCTCATTGCGGGTTGATTCATGATGTGTCCTCCAAAAGATTAGGTTTATTAACATGCGCCAGGAAAGCAGCGCACAGGAACGAGATTACCCCCACCCAGCCAAATTGCTATATGCCAAAAGACATAGGCCGAAAGTAATAGACGGCGCGGATTTAGAGCCGAAAGCAACCTGGTGGGATAGGCAGGCTTTATCTAACCGACCACGCGCATCGCATTTTCTGGGATTGGTCGGCGTGGGCAGATAAGGCCCTGCCCACCCTACAAATTCTTCCCGGGGCATTGCCACGAGCCGCGTCCAGCTTGCCTCCTGGCAAGGCATGTCCTAGGAGATAGTATCCATGCGGCCCTCAAGCAATCGTTCGTCAGATTCATACTCGATATCGCCGTACAACAACCTTGATGATCCACGGCCACGGTATAATTCTTAATTCGATTTCATAGTATCTCCCGGGGGGAAACCACATGGCCAACATAGAATCTGTTCTAAACGAGAAACGCTCGTTTCCGCCGCCCGAAGCCTTTGCCAAGCAAGCGAACATATCCAGCGCGGCGTTTCATGCGATGAATGCCGAGGCGGAGCGCGATTTTGCGGGTTTTTGGGCGCGTCTCGCGCGAGAGAACCTGCATTGGCACAAGCCGTTCACCCAAACCCTTGACGAGTCGAACGCGCCGTTCTATCGCTGGTTCCACGATGGTCAGTTGAATGTTTCCTACAACTGTCTCGATGTGAATCTGCACAACGGCAATGCCGATAAAGTCGCGATTATTTTCGAGGCGGACGACGGCAAAGTCACCAAGGTTACCTACCAGACGCTGTATCACAAGGTTTGCCAATTCGCGAACGGGTTGAAGTCCCTCGGCATTAAAAAAGGCGATCGAGTCATTATCTACATGTCCATGTCGATCGAAGGCGTCGTTGCCATGCAAGCGTGTGCGCGCATCGGCGCGACCCATTCGGTGGTGTTCGGCGGTTTCTCAGCGAAGAGTTTGCAAGAACGCATCATCGACGCCGGCGCTGTGGCGTTGATTACGGCCGACGAGCAAATGCGCGGCGGCAAGGCGCTGCCGCTGAAATCCATCGTCGACGAAGCGCTGGCGCTAGGCGGTTGCGAGGTGCTGAAAAACGTCGTGATCTATAAGCGCACCGGCGGCAATATCAAAGTCACGGGTGGCCGCGATGTGTGGATGCACGATTTGATGGCCGGCAAGGCCGACTTGTGCGAGCCGGAATGGGTGGACGCCGAGCATCCGCTGTTTATTCTCTACACTTCGGGCTCGACTGGTAAACCCAAGGGCGTGCAGCATTCCTCCGCCGGTTATTTGCTGTGGGCCGCGTTGACGATGAAGTGGTCATTCGACATCAAGCCGAGCGATGTGTTTTGGTGCACCGCCGACATCGGCTGGGTGACGGGCCACACGTATATCACCTACGGCCCGCTCGCGGTGGGCGCGACCGAAATCGTGTTCGAGGGTGTGCCGACTTTTCCTAACGCGGGCCGTTTTTGGGACATCATCAACAAGCATAAGGTAACGATTTTTTACACCGCGCCGACGGCGATCCGCTCGCTGATCAAAGCTGCGGAAGCCACGCCCACCGCGCATCCACGTAACTATGATTTATCAAGCTTGAGGCTGATGGGCTCCGTGGGCGAACCCATCAATCCGGAAGCGTGGATGTGGTATCACGAAAATATCGGCGGCGGCCGCTGCCCGATCGTCGATACCTTTTGGCAGACGGAAACCGGCGGCCACATGATGACGCCGCTGCCGGGTGTCACGACGCTGGTGCCCGGCTCATGTACCTTGCCGTTGCCGGGCATCATGGCGGCGATTGTCGACGAGGTGGGGCACGATCTGCCGAATGGGCAGGGCGGCATACTCGTGGTCAAGCGGCCGTGGCCGTCGATGATCCGCACCATCTGGGGCGATCCCGAGCGCTTCAAGAAAAGTTATTACCCCGAAGAGTTCGGCGGCACGCTCTATCTCGCCGGCGACGGCGCCATACGCAATAAAGACACCGGCTATTTCACCATCACCGGCCGCATCGACGATGTGCTGAACGTGTCCGGCCATCGCATGGGCACCATGGAAATAGAATCGGCGCTGGTGTCCAATCCCTTGGTTGCCGAAGCGGCTGTGGTTGGCCGGCCCGATGACTTAACCGGCGAGGCGATCTGCGCGTTCGTCGTGTTGAAACAAGCGCGGCCCAGCGGCGAGGCGGCGACGAAAATCGCCAAGGAGTTACGCGACTGGGTCGGCAAGGAAATCGGCCCGATCGCCAAACCCAAGGACATACGCTTCGGCGATAACTTGCCGAAGACCCGGTCGGGAAAAATCATGCGGCGCTTGTTGCGAGTGATTGCAAAAGGCGAAGAGATAACGCAAGACGTTTCGACCTTAGAGAACCCGGCAATACTCGATCAGTTGAAGCAAGCGTTGTAGATATAGTGTAGTGGGCATCCTCGCGCGCTACCTCGCCAAGGAAGTTATCGCCGGCACGGCCTTGGTGTTGGTGGCGCTGTTGATGCTGTATGCGTTCTTCGACCTCATTTTTGAGTTGCCGCAGTTGGGCAAGGGCGGTTACCGTTTGCCGCAGATTTTTTTGTTCGTGTGGCTGTCTTTGCCCGGCCACGTCTACCAACTGTTTCCCATCGCCGCGCTGATCGGAACGATTTACGCGCTGACCCAGCTCTCGACCCATTCGGAACTCACGGTAATGCGCGCCTCGGGTTATTCGCTGCGCATGATCATGGGATTGCTGGTCATGGTCGGCGTGCTGTTCGCCGTCATCAACTTTGTTTTCGGTGAAGTCATCGCGCCTTACTCCGACCGCGTCGCGCAAAAATATCGGCTGCAATCCATGAACGCTTTGGTAGCACAAGAGTTTCGTTCCGGACTGTGGGTGAAAGACGCGCGAACCTTCGTCAACGTCCAGGAGATGTTGCCGGACACTAGCTTGCGCAATTTGAAAATCTACGAGTTCGACGACCAATATCGTCTCAAAAGCATTAGCCTCGCGAAACGTGGTGAGTATCGCGGCGAAAACGCATGGCGCATCAGCGATGTCGATCAAACGCTGTTCAGCGGTAACACCGTGGCGTTAAAAAAGTTAGCGGACGCGACTTGGAATTCAGTGGTTACGCCGGAAATCCTGTCGGTGTTGCTGGTGGTGCCGGAGAATATGTCGGTATGGAATTTATTTACCTACATCGAGCACTTGCGCGAAAACCGGCAAAAGACCACCCGCTACGAAATCGCTAAGTGGACTAAGTTGATACACCCATTTGCGCTGTTGGTGATGATGGTGCTGGCGCTGCCTTTCGCCATCTATCAACGCCGCAGCGGTGGCCTAAGCTCGAGAATCTTCGCCGGCATCATGCTCGGCATCGGTTTTTATCTGCTCAATCGTTTGTTCTCCAACCTCGGCGTGCTCAACGACTGGGATCCTCTCATGAGCGCCCTATTGCCGACATTCATTTTCTTTTTACTGGCGATGGGGATGATGAGGTATGTGGAACGGAATTAGCCGTTGCGCATAAAGGTCATGGCCCAGGGCGACCCGACGTCAGTCCCCGTATCCATGGGTCTTCTGGCGTGGTGCTTTTTCTAAGGAAGCTCTGAATAAGTCCGATTTCGTCGCGATACTGCGTTGCTCACAAAAAATATCGCCTTACATATCATCCATATGCTGCGTCGATATTTTTTGCTCGCGCCTTGTCTCACTTAGAACTTGAACTTATTCAGACCTTCCCTAACTCTTTGCGACCGTTACCAACCGTGATTTAAGCAGACGGTCGTGGAGGAATTGTCTGTCGGCATCGAACAGCGCCCACCAAAAAGTGACGCCTGCGAGCGCCAGGCCCACCGATGCCAGCGCGAACCGTAATAGCGAGTTGGGAAACGACAGCAAAGCGCCATTTTGATTTTCCACTCGAATACGCCAAGTCTTCATGGCTAAAGTCTGTCCGGATTTATTCCAAAACCAAGCGAAGTATCCACCCAGCACGCCGAGTAAGAAAATCTGCAAGGCAGGCCGCAGATCGGGGCGCCGCGGATAGTCGGTTAGAGCGATAAACAGAAATCCCGCGAGGAACAGTACGGCGACTAGCAACAAAGATTCGTACACCATGCACAGGAGCCGGCGAATCAGACTAGGAGCGACGGTGTCTGGCACAAGATTCGTTGGAAATAACAACTCAACCAGGCCGAGCGGTCGATCAAGAGCCGGTGAGAATTCGATTAGCGATTGGGGTCTTGCGAACGAAGCTTTTCTTTAAGCTTCTGCTGCTGATCGGGCGGCAGGTTTTTCAGCCGTTCGTAGTTTTCCCGCGCGGCTTTGCGGGCCGCCGGATCGAGCTTGCTCCATTCCGGCAAGCGGGCACGAAACTTGTCTTGTTCCGCCGGCGACATTTTGGGGTAGTGCTTGGCGGCGTCGAGCAGGTGATTTCGTTCGTCTTGCGGCAGGCTATTCCACTGGCTGGACAGGGGTGCGAGGACGGATTTTTCTTGGCCGCCCAGGCTGTTCCAGTCTTGCGCCACGGCGGCGCCGGCCAGAGCAAGAGCTACGCTTACGCTTATGGCTTGGAGTTGTTTTTTAGCCATGCATCGAAATCTTGCTGGGTGAATGCGTGCAAGGGTAGGTCACTGGCCAAAATCTGCGCGTCGATCGGCGATTTTTCGTGTTCGCTGTCTTGCCAAAAATTCAAACCAACGGCGAGGGCCAACACCGCGGCCAGCCCACCCCAGGCCAAACGCGGGTGGTGAAACAGCCGCTCGTTACGCTTATCGCCTGTTGAGCCGTCGGCATGGGCTAGGACGGGTTCACTGCGATAGGCTTCCAACGCCCGTTCACGGGCAACCTTCAGGCGGGCGAGGGGAGCATGATCTAGGTTATGGGTGCTACGGTTGAGTTGCTGGGCAACTTTTTTGGCGAATTCCAGCTCGTTCATAGGGTAATACCTTTAGCTTTTAGCGTGGCGGCCAAGGCTTGCACCGCACGAGAACAGTGGGTTTTTACGCTGCCTTCGGAACAACCCATCGCGGCAGCGGTTTCAGCCACGTCGAACTCCTCCCAATAACGCAGCAGGAAGGCTTCCCGTTGACGGGTGGGAAGTTTCTTGACCGCTGCTTCTATCGCTCCAAGCACTTGTTTTTGCTCCAACCGCGCCGGCGGCGTGTCGCCTACGCCATTGTTAGATTCTACCTCAAGAGTTTCCAGCGGGTCACGATCTTCTTCATCGTCATTCTTGCCCGTCAAACTTGAGAATAGCGTAGTCCAGGTGGAGCGCACCTTTTGCCGGCGAAAATAATCGCGGGTAGCGTTTTGCAGGATGCGGGTGAATAGCAGCGGCAGCTCCTGGATCGGCTTGCCGCTGTATTTCTCCGTGAGCTTGAGCATGGCATCCTGGACGACGTCGAGCGCCACTTCCTCATCGCGGACGGCGAATAGCGCCTGCTTGTAGGCGCGCCGCTCAACTCCAGCGAGAAAGTCCGACATTTCCTGGTATGTTGCCAGAATGCTCCCCTACGGTTTTGTCATCCACGCGACGTGATGAGATTGTGTGAAACGTATGGCGCATCTTAACAAAAGTCCCTGATTGTGCCGATTTTTTCGGATTGCGTTGAGTGCGGCGGGATGGGAATTCGATCGCGAGCCGCTGAGTATTTCTCTCAATGGTATGGCATTGGCCTGGGAGCCAATACTGGTGCGGCTTCCAGCCCGATAGCCGAACATTGAGGCGCGGTGCGCGTCGTGCGAGGCGGAATAATTCCTGGTAAAGTAAATGCGGTTTCCAACGCTCACCGCTATGCTCCACCATGTTACTCATGATCGATAACTACGATTCGTTCACCTACAACCTGGTGCAATACCTGGGCGAATTGGGCGAAGAAGTCGTCGTTCACCGCAACGACGAAATCACGCTAGACGAAATCGCGGCGATGAAGCCGGCTCGTATCGTCGTTTCGCCCGGTCCTTGTACGCCAAACGAAGCGGGTATTTCGGTGCCGCTGATCCGGCAATTCGCCGGGAAGGTGCCGATCTTAGGCGTGTGCTTGGGCCACCAAAGCATAGGCCAAGCGTTTGGCGGCCACATCGTTCACGCCCAGGAATTGATGCACGGCAAAACGTCGCAAATTCATCATAAGGGCGAAGGCGTGTTCAAGGCATTACCCAATCCCTACCGTGCCACGCGTTATCACTCGTTGGTGATCGAGCGGCAATCGCTGCCGGATTGTCTGGAGATTACCGCCTGGACGGACGATGGCGAAATCATGGGCGTGCGCCACAAGTCCCTCGCGGTAGAGGGCGTGCAGTTTCATCCGGAATCGATTTTGACCGAGCACGGGCACGCGCTGCTGCAGAATTTCACGCGCCAGTAATTGCATTTCCAAAGCAAAAATTACTTTGTCGGCTTCACCTTGCCGTGCTACAGCACTGTCTGCGGCTCGCCTTCGCGTCCTTTTTGATTTGGCAATGGAATAATGGATGTTGCGGCTACTTCGCTGCCAGCAGTTCTTCTATTCGCTTGACCAAATCCGCGTCGTCGGGCGACACCGCACTGGTATAGCTAGTCACGGTTTTACCGTTGCGGTCGACCAGATACTTATGAAAATTCCATTTCGGCCGCTCGCCCGATAGGGTTGCGAGCTGGTCGTATAGCGGATTGCCGTTGGCATCCTTCACTACGGATTTTTCGAACATCGGGAACTGAACTTTGTACGTGCGCTCGCAAAATTCGGCGATCTCTTGCGGCGCGCCCGGCTCCTGGCGGCCAAAGTCGTTACTCGGAAAACCCAACACCACCAAACCGCGATCGCGGTATTTTTGATACAACGCCTCCAGGCCTTTGTACTGGGGGGTAAAGCCGCAGTAACTGGCGGTGTTCACCACCAACAACACTTTGCCTTGGTATTGGCAGAGGTTTTGTTTGTTACCCCCCTTTAACGGATTAAAGCTCTGGTTTAGAAGTTCTGGGCAGTTAGCTTGAGCGACCATAGTCGATAGGGATAATACCGCGAGCAAAAATACCCGCCGCATGAAGCGCGGCATTTATAGCTGCGTATAGGGGACTGCGCGGCCGAGGGGGTCGCGACGGTCGTTCGACCCCTGCAAGGATGTCGCATCCCTATGCCAGCGCAAGTAGGGCTGCCAACGGATGGATGGGTCTATATTCCCGGGAGCAACAGAACGACGCTCCCGTTTCGCGGGATCCACATAAGGCTTGTTAACATCATTCGAAGCCGCTTCTTTCGCCGCTGCGCCGAGCGAGGTCAAAATCAGCGCAATTCCGATATACAAACCGCTTTTCTTCATAGGACCCCTAGGGGAAAAAGAGGAAATTGGACGACAAATGCTCAATGGGTTTTTTAGGTATCTTATGTGACGAGCAGTGGTTTCTTATGTTTGTCTAGGATAATATGCTCCGAAGGGGTGTGGATGTCAACATTTTGTATTGGACAAAAACGATGACGGATATGGCGGATATCGGGGCTGGCGTGTCCATTAGTACCGTAGAGCGGGAAACCGGCATTAGCAAAGACACGTTGAGAATTTGGGAACGGCGCTATGGGTTTCCCCAACCCAGCCGTGATCCCCACGGCGATCGCGCCTACGCGGTGCAGGATATTGAACGCCTGCGAATGATCAAGCGTTTGATCGATCACGGCATGCGGCCGGGAAAAATCGTTCAACAACCGCTCGCCCAACTCGCGAAATTTTCCGCCAAACATAACCAGGCGCGGTCGGCGAATTCCCAACAGCAAGGCGAAATCGATCGCTACATCCGCATGATCAGGGATCACCAACTGGTAGAACTGCAGCGCAGCCTAAATCAATCGTTGCTTCGCTACGGCTTGCAAACATTCGTCACCGACATTCTTACGCCACTCAATGCCTATGTCGGCGAAGCCTGGGTATGCGGCGATCTTGAGATCTTTCAAGAGCACGCCTACACGGAACTCCTACAGGGCATGTTACGCAACGCCATAACGAGCCACGATAAAAGTTCAAAACCGCCCAGACTGCTGCTGGCGACCTTGCCGAAAGAGCAACACAGCGTCGGCCTGCTGATGGTGGAAGCGGCGCTAGTCGTGGAGGGTGTTCATTGTATTTCGCTCGGCGCGCAATTGCCTATCTCGGAAATCGTACATGCGACCGCAGCTCACCGTTGCGACATCGTCGCTTTGTCATTCACCGGCAACTATCCGGTTAAACTAATCGGCGAAGGGCTCGCCAATCTGCGCGCGGAGTTACCGTCAAATGTGGAAATTTGGGCTGGGGGCAGCGCCATCGCCCGGTCCCGGCGCTCGATAGATCACGTCAGGCTGCTGCCGACGCTGAATGACGCCATCAAAGAAGTGACGCAATGGCGGCAGCGTCATCAGGTCAACAAGGCGTTGGCGTCGTAATGGGGCTTATAGGCGCTTCACAAACACCCAGTACGTATACACACACCGCTGGTTTTCGTGACGGATCGCGCCATCATCACTGAGACTTTCGTTGGCTTCATTTTGTAGTCGAAGACGAACTGAAATTTATCGAACGTATCGCGGTTCGTTCTGACTATTTCCGTGAATAGGCCGTAGAATTCCGGACTTTTGGTGCAGGGCGCGACTTCATCGAAGAATTCTTCTCTAGATTTCGTCCGCGTCGAGTGGTGGTAGAACTATCCGGGACTACCGAACGAGAAGTCGAATATAATTCAGCGCTAACATTATCCGGTTTTACATGTCTTTGCCATGGCGGTTTCGCAGCACATTTACACCTTGGGCATCAATCACCAAAGCGCGCCTGTCGCCATTCGCGAGCGTATGGCTTTCCCGCCGGAATCGCTTACGCCCGCGTTGCGCGAACTGGTGCAATTGCCCGGCGTGTCCGAGGGCGCCATTTTATCGACTTGTAACCGCACGGAAATTTATTGCCATGCCAGCACGCCGGATAACATTTTGGGCTGGCTAACCCATTACCACGCGCTGGAAGCTCACAAAGTAGAGCCTTATCTTTATCAACACGCCGACGGCACGGCCGTTAAACACGCGTTTCGCGTCGCTTCGGGGCTGGATTCCATGGTCATCGGCGAGCCGCAGATTCTGGGCCAGGTGAAGGAGGCGGTGCGTGCCGCGCGCGAATCGGGTACCCTCGGATTATTGCTCGACAAACTCTTTCAGACCACATTCTCCGTTGCGAAAGAAGTTCGCACCTCCACGGAAATCGGCGCGAATTCCGTGTCTATGGCCGCCGCGGCGCTCAAGCTCGCCATTCGTCTGTTCGGCAGCATCAAAGAGCAACGGGTGTTGTTTATCGGCGCCGGCGAAATGATCGAATTAGTCGCGACCCACTTTGCGGCGCAAACCCCGAAGCAATTAACTGTCGCCAATCGTACTCTCGAGCGCGCCAAGCAACTGGCCGAACGGTTTAACGGCAGCGCTATTACGTTGGGGGAATTGTCCGAACAGTTGGCGAGCTACGATATCGTCATCACCTCGACCGCGAGCGCGCTGCCGATACTCGGTAAAGGCCTAATCGAGCGCGCTGTCAAGCAGCGCAAACGCCGGCCGATATTCATGGTGGACCTTGCGGTGCCGCGCGATATCGAGCCCGAAGTCGCCGACTTGCGCGACGTGTTCCTCTACACGGTCGACGACCTCGGCGCGGTAGTGCAAGAAGGGCTGGGCAAGCGCGAATCGGCGGTGGCGGCGGCGGAATCCATTATCGACAATCGCGTCATAGAATTCGCCCAATGGCTCGACGGGCGCGCATCGGTGCCGACCATACGTCAATTCCGCGAGCGCGCCGAACAATATCGCGTTACCGAGTTGGAGCGGGCGCAGCGCCTGCTCGCGAAAGGCGAAAATCCCGAGCAAGTGTTGGAAGCCCTGAGCCGTGGCCTAACGAATAAGTTCATGCATCATCCCACCCGGGCGCTGCAGGATGTCGATAACGACGAACGCGCCGAGCTGATACGCCTACTCAATCAGCTCTTCCCCAACGCTGAGCAAGAATGAAATCATCGATCCAACAAAAGCTCCTGTCCCTCAAAGACCGGCTGGCGGAACTCGACAAACAACTGTCGAGCGAGACCGCGACGGCGAGCATGGATAGCTATCGTAAATTAACCAAAGAACACGCGGAAATTTCGCCGGTGGTGGCGCTGTTTCAGGACTATCAAAATACCCAGGGCGATATCGCCGTCGCCCAAGACATGGCGAGCGATCCCGCCATGCGTGACTATGCCGAAGCCGAGATCAAGCACGGCAAGGAAAAACTCGAGTCGCTCGAAAAAGAACTGCAGACGCTGTTGTTGCCTAAAGACCCGAACGACGAGCGCAATATCTTTCTCGAAATTCGCGCCGGCACCGGCGGCGACGAGAGCGCGCTGTTTTCCGGTGACCTGTTCCGCATGTATACCCGCTTCGCCGAGCGCAATCGCTGGCAGGTGGAAATCATTTCCGAGAGCCTCGGCGAAGTAGGCGGCTACAAGGAAATCATCGCCAAGATCATCGGCCAGGGCGCCTATTCGAAACTGAAATTCGAATCTGGCGGCCATCGAGTCCAGCGCGTGCCCGACACGGAAACCCAAGGGCGTATCCACACTTCCGCTTGTACCGTCGCCATTCTGCCGGAAGTGGACGATGTCAGCGACGTGGTCATCAATCCGGCGGAGATACGTATCGACACCTTTCGCGCCAGCGGCGCCGGCGGCCAGCACATTAACAAAACCGATTCCGCGGTTCGCATCACACACTTGCCCACGGGCATTGTGGTCGAGTGTCAGGACGATCGCTCGCAACACAAGAATAAAGCGCAAGCGATGTCGGTGCTCGCGGCGCGCATTAAAGACAAACAAGAGCGCGAGCAGCACGCCAAACAAGCGGCCGAGCGCAAATCGCTGATCGGTTCCGGCGATCGTTCCGAGCGTATCCGCACCTATAATTTCCCGCAGGGCCGCGTTACCGATCACCGCATCAACCTCACGCTATACAAGATCGATTTCGTCATGGATGGCGATTTGACCGAGATTACCAATGCGCTGATGGCCGAGCACCAAGCGGAACAGTTGGCGGCGTTAGGAGCCGCAAATTAATGTCATTCCCGCGAAGGCGGGAATCCATAATGATGTTCTTTACGTCGGCACGCCTGTTAGCATCGACGCGGCCTTAAAATTGGCTCAAGTAGAAGTTGACCTGGTCGACGCACGCGTTCTATTGCAACATACGTTAAACGTGAGTCGCGCCCATCTCGCTGCGTATCCAGAACAAATCCTCAGCGAAGCCGAATATAAAAAATTTATCGCCGGCCTCGCACGCAGGAAACACGGTGAGCCGATCGCCTACATCACGGGTCAACGGGAATTTTACGGCCTCAACTTCAAACTGACCGCCGCCGTTTTGATTCCACGCCCGGACACGGAGTTGCTTGTAGAACAAGCGCTGGAGCGGCTTCCAGAGCATCGTCCGGTACGAGTGTTAGATCTTGGGACGGGTAGCGGCGCCATCGCAATCGCCATCGCGAAGCATCGCCCGTTAACCCTCGTTACCGCCGTCGACGTAAGTGCAGAAGCGTTGGATATCGCAATCCACAATGCGCAACATCTATTGGGTGACTCGTCGTCATCGCTGGAATTTCTATTGAGCGATTGGTTCAGCGCGCTGACGGACGAGCCGTTCGACTTAATCGTTTCCAATCCGCCTTACATCGCCGATGGCGATCCCCATCTAACCCAAGGCGATTTGCGTTTCGAGCCGCGCGAGGCACTGGCCGGAGGGGCGCATGGATTGTCGGCCTTGCGGCACATTGCCCGGAACGCCGCACCCCGCTTGGTTCCTGGCGGATGGCTATTATTGGAACATGGCTTCGATCAAGGCGAAGCATGCCGAGAGCTATTGGCCGCAGCCGATCTTGCCAATGTCGCAACCCACAAAGATCTCGCCGGCATCGATCGCGTTACGCTCGGACAGCGTAGGGGTTCGTAGTTACTTTGTTCTCGCAACGACAAACCAAAAAAAAGCGGCCACGAGGGCCGCTTAGAATGGTTTTTAGACTGTTATTATTGTTGTCGGTTAAATCGCTTTACGGCGACGTGCGTAACCCATGCCGGCAAAACCGATGCCGAATAGCGCTAGGGATAAGGGCTCCGGTACTTCACTCGGGGGTACGGGAATAAACACGCCGTTGGCGGCGCCGAAACCGAAGATAAAGGTATTGGGCGTGCCGGTCGCTGCATCGCGCGCCGATTGTCCGTAGGAGTAAAGGCCTGCACCGACGGCGAGGCGTGCGGCATCCGCGGCGGCTTCATTTCCTGTAGCGCCGTAGTAAGTCGTAAAGCTGGTGGTCGCGCCGGCAGCGAGTGCGGCAAATTCAAAGTCGAACAAGGCGCCGTGATCGTTAACACCGCAGTCGATGAAATTGGTGTTGGCCGGGCAACTGATAGTCAAGCTGCTGTCGTTCAGCGGATTGGCCGACGCGAAACCGTCGTCGCCGACGCGGCGCAGGTTGCTGCCGTTGGCGATGCCTAGGGCAGCAGGAACGCCACCGACGGTCACATATTCGCTAAATGCGGTAGGCTCGATGTCCCAGTCCATCACGCGGCGATAACGCAAATCGGCGGCGGCGAGATCCTTGCCGGTCAGGTTCTTGATCGTGACGTCGACTTGGTAGAGGTTATCGGTCTTGGTCGTCGGATGGTAAAAATGGGTAATTTCCAACGCGCCACCGATGCTGACCACCGACGTTGCCGTCGATGCGGTGGAGCTAAAACTGATCAGCGACAGGTTTTGCACGCCATCCACGGATACGTTGGCGAAACCCGAAGTGCCCAGGCTTACTATGCCGGCGCCCCAACCTTCGCACAAACAGCCGGGGGCGGTTGCTTCGGATCCCGTGGCGTTATAACGTAAGCCTACGGCTGTGGTGCCCGTACCGGAGGAAGGAGTGCCACCGTACACGTTGAGGTGGCCTTGGTCGTTAATACCCATGGTGATGGTGCCGTTGGAGATAATTGCGCCGGCTTGCGCAGTGGCAGTGAAAGCCATGAAAGATAGTGATGTAGCAATGGCCATTAAAGTTGGCCGCAAAAGTTTTTTAGTTTTCATCCATATTCCTTGTTTTTGATATTTAAAACGCAGCAAGCGATACTAAGCAAGTTCGATGCCAATATGGACTATATATATTTGAAAACAATTAGTTATAGATTTCGCTTAGACAATAAAAATGGGCTGTCAAGTGTAAGAAATTTCGACACATCCAGCCGGGTGTAAACGTCGCAAATGCTTTGCCGCGCGATGAACACTCGCATTGTCCGCGCGAGCAAATAAGGTAAAATAATGTCTGGAAACTTTAGTAAGGAAACGCTATGAACGTTCAAGACCTCATCCGCCAACAAGTCACCAGCCATCCCGTGGTGTTATATATGAAAGGCACGGCGGACTTTCCTCAGTGCGGTTTTTCCGCCAACGCCGTGCGCATACTCAACACCTGCGGCGTGAACAATATATTTACGGTCAACGTGCTGGAAGACCCGGAGATTCGTCAGGGCGTCAAAGAATTTTCGAGCTGGCCGACGATTCCGCAGCTTTATGTGAACGGGGAATTCATCGGCGGCTCCGACATCATGACCGAGATGTTTCAAAACGGTGAGCTGAAGCAGGCGTTGGATGCCGCGAAGGTGACCGCTTAATCAACGTCACCGCTTGTCGTCTCCGCGAAAGCGGGCATTCACAAAAAACGGGCTAGTAATGCAGCCCGTTTTTATTTTGTGATCTTTATTGTTGTTGAATTCTTCCCTGATCCAAGTGCAGGCGCTGCACATGGGGCAGGTTGATGATTTCGTGATCGTGGCACGCGACCACCACGCAATTATTTTCGGCGACGGCGTGGTCGATGAGTTCGATCACGCGGTCGCGCGCAGCGTGATCCAGGTTCGCCGTCGGCTCGTCGAACAACATCACCGGGGCTTGCAGCACCCAGGCCCGCGCTAGCGCCACGCGCTGTTTCTCGCCGCCGGATAAGCGTTGCGGCGGTGTGTCGCGAAATTCGCCGAGTTGCGCCCAATCGATCGCCGCTTCGACGCGGCGCTTAATTTCGGCGGCTGCGATGCCGCGCAACTTTAGACCGTAAGCGATGTTCGCGGCGATGCTGGTGTCGAACAGATAGGGTTGCTGATGCACATAGACGATGTCGCGCCTCAGGCTCGCGAGGTCGCGGACGTTGAGCGTTTTGCCTTGGTAACGAATCGCGCCGAACTGCGCGGGCTCCAGTCCCGCCAGGGCTTTTAGCAATGTCGTCTTGCCGGCGCCATTGTCGCCGGTGAGCACATAACTGGCGCCGCGATCGAGTTGCAACGCCGGGATGCGGAATAGATTTCGTCCGCCGAAATTTTTCTCCAATCCTTCGATGGCAAGCAGCGGCGTCATTTCGATTCCACCCCGCCCTTGCAGGGAAGACAAAATGATGTTCACGCCCAACGCCAATACCAGCAACACCACGCCGAGCGCGATGCCCTGCGCGAATTCGCCTTTGCTGGTTTCCAGCGCGATCGCCGTGGGAATGTTGCGTGTCACGCCGGCGATGTTGCCTCCCACCATCATGGCGCAACCGACTTCGGATATGACGCGGCCGAAGCCGTTCAGCACGCTCGCCGTCACGCCGAAGCGCACTTCGCGTAACAACGTCATCGCCGCCTGCCAACGGTTCGCGCCCAGGCTCAGCGCCGTTTCGCGTATGCGCGGGTCCGCTGCCTGAACCGCCGCTAAGGTGAACGCCGCCAGCACCGGAAACGCGATCAGCGCTTGGCCGACGATCATGGCATCTTGGGTGAACAACAAATGAAACCCGCCGAGCGGACCGCGGCGCGTGAATAGCAAGTAAAGGACCAAACCAACGACGACGGTCGGAAAAGACAACATGCTTTGCAACAACACGATCAAGGGTCGGCGGCCGCGAAAGTGGCCGGTGGCGAGAACATAGCCCGACCAAATCGCAAAGGGGGTGGCGATCAGCAACGCGATAAGCGAAACCCGCAGCGAAATAAATATCGTGCGCCAAAGTTCCGCATTGCCGCTGAACAACAAAGCAAACGCCGCGCGCGTCGCGTCCCAAATCGTCGCGTCAGTCATTAGGAGCGCAAACGGCTGACGTCCGAGATAAGCTTCATACTTACAAAGACATTACTTCTGCAATTGAGCATTAGGAAAAAATAGCTGCTGGCCATCGACGCGAAAGCCGGCGATCTGCGCCTGACCTTCTTTCGACACTATCCAATCGACGAACCGCTGCGCCGCGGCGGCATTCACCGCCGGGTATTTCTTTGGACTCACCGCCATCACGGCGTACTGATTGGGAATCTTCGGTTCGCCCGTCACCAATAGCTCCAAATCCAACGATTTCTTGTGCTTCATGAAGGTGCCGCGATCCGTCAGCGTATAGGCGCCGCGTTCGTGAGCAATGCGCAGCACCTCCGCCATTCCAGCGCCGGCGCGCAAGTACCCATTTCCCTCCGGCTGTAACTTGGCATCGAGCCATATTTTTTGCTCCGCTCTATGGGTACCCGATTCATCGCCGCGAGAAACAAACAAGTGACCCCCCCGCAGAATTTTCCGGAACGCGTCTCGCGGATCGGTGAAGCCGCGAACTTTCGCTGGGTCATCGTTCGGGCCGACGATGACGAAGTCGTTATACATCACTTGGAAGCGCGCGACACCGAAACCGTCGGCGATGAATTTTTCCTCATCGCTTTTGCTGTGACTTAGGATGACATCGACATCGCCGTTGCGTCCGAACTTCAACACTTGGCCGGTGCCGCCCAGGGTAACGCGAACTTTGTCGTCGGATTTTTTTTCGTAGGCCGGGATGAGCCAAGCCAGCAAGCCGGAATCTTCCGTGGTGGTGGTGGTGCCCAGCCGCAGCCCGTCAGCCTGGACTAAAGGCGCGGCGAAGAAGAACGCTGCGATTAAAAAAAAGTTTCGTAGGGATCCCATGTACGTCTTTTGCTCGAAAGCCATGATTCTAACTGATAGTTATATCCTTAGGAACATAACGCTTTATTCTACAGCCCGCCGACTTCTTGGCAAAAAACTGTATGCTTGAAATCCCCCACGGGCAGCGTTTAGCGCCGGCTGAAACTAAATCGTGCTAGCATCGTCTTAGTTTTTAGGGCCGACATGTCACTCTTCATGCAAAAATGGATCGCAATTATCGCGCTGGCGTTAATGCCTGCCGTGACCATGGCCAACATTTGTGCGACGGGTAGCGATTTAGCTAAGCTGGGTTCGTCGCTGGCTACCGCGGTAGACGCCGACAGCGCTCCTTGTGAAGACGGGCCATGCCCGCACGCGAATTTGTGCGATTTGGCGCAGGCCGTGTTCGTCGTTCACAAGCCTATCGCCCTCAATTTAGAACAATGCTCCGATCGGGTCGCCGATCCCTTGCAGATTTCCATTTCTGCCGAACCTGAACCACCTCTCAAGCCCCCTGTAGTCTAAAGCCCCCCAAAGCAAGACGCCACGCTGGAAACGGCTTGGACTGGCCTAGCGCGCTCGCGCTGGAAGAACTATTTTTTTGGGTGACACTTATGAAACGCTTACGACAGATCATGACGGTCTGCGGGCTTTTGGCAGGCGCCATCAGCCACGCCGGGCCGATGGGCTTTGAGGGCAGTTGGATGGCCATGGGCGATCTCGGCCCGAACTGGCGCGACGTCTGGACGAACTACGCGCTGACGTCGCGCGACGCCGTCGGCGCCGGTTACCTTTACATGCGCTCGGACGATAAATCGAAAAGCCGCGAGCTCACTGAAGCGACCTACACGCGCTTGGTCAAACGCTGGAACCAGCCGAGCGCGCAAGCGAATATTTGGTTCGTGACCGGACTGGGGGCGCTGCGCGGGAACGATTTCGAGGGAACGAAGTTTGTCTACACGCCCGGTTTGCAAGCGGACTACGAAACCACGCGCATTCATTTCGGCGGCACGGCGCGGCTCTATCGCGCTAGCGGCGTCAAGCACGATTTTCTATCGCTACGCGGGGGATTCTCTTTCTATGAGGCCGAGTACGACGAGACGCAACCGTGGCTGATTTTGGAAGCTCGCCACATGCGAGATCTATCGGACCGGGTGGAAATTACGCCCATGCTGCGCTTGGTGAATAAGCGCTTCTTCATCGAAGGCGGCGTCAGCAACAATCGCGACGTCCGCTTCAACTTCATGTATATTTTTTGAGGATCAATCATGAATAAATTTTTATCATTGTTAGCCGTCGCTGCACTCTTCTTTTCCGCATCGGCGCACGCGACGCAATCGCTCAAAGCCCAGGTGAACGGCATGGTCTGTGCGTTTTGCGCGCAAGGCATTGAGAGAAAGTTGCGGGCGCTGAGCCAAACAAAAGACGTGTACGTCAATTTAAAGCGGAAGGTCGTCGCCGTCGAACTGAAAGAAGGCCAGAGCTTGTCCCACGAAGCCTTCACGGCCTTGATCAAAGACGCAGGCTACGAAGTCACCGCTGTTGAAACCCTAGAAAAATCCGCGCGCGATATCAAGGCGGAGATGCGCAAACCATGATGGCCGCCGATCGTGCGACGCGCAGCGTTACCTGGCTCACGCTGGCCACCAGTGCAGGCACCTTGGTGTGTTGCACGATTCCAGCGTTGCTCGTCGCCCTCGGCGCGGGTGCAGTGCTGGCCTCGGCGGTGAGCGTGTTCCCGCAGATGGTGTGGATTTCGGAGCATAAGATCGAAGTGTTTGTAGTCGCGGGAGTCATGCTGAGCGCCGCGGGATGGTTACAATGGCGCGCGAAATCGTTGCCATGTCCCATCGATCCCGCGCTGCGCGATGCCTGCAAGCGATCGCGCAAAATGTCGCAGATTATCTATGGACTATCCGTCGCGATCTTCGCAATCGGCGGATTTTTTATGTTTGTCGCGCCAGAATTATTGTAGGGCGGGTCCCACCCGCCAAACGATCTTGAGGAAGTAGCGGGCTAGCACCCGCCATCCTACTTGATCGCCGTTAGAACTCCTGCCGCGATGCGTCGCGGTCGCTCGGCGATGCCGTATACATTCGCATCGGGCTCGCGCGGATCGACCTCGACGATTTTTGCGCCTTGCGCAACCGTGACACCGGCATGAGTTAAACCGCGTAATCGGCCGGAGAGGGGCGCCAGTATTGGCTTTCCGGCCAATGTTGCGATGACTTGTCCGCTTTCAACCCGGTCGCCGATCGCGAGTTGCGTTTCAAATACGCCTGCATCCGGCGCATAAACGTAGCGCGCCCGTCCATGACCGCCCAGCGTTTGCGGCTCCCCGCGCAAAGGTAGTGACGCGCCCTGCTTGATAACCCGGCCCGGTGCTTCCCAACTGGTTTCGATAACGATGTCGGTCGTGTCGCCAGCAAGGAAATTCGGTCCGAGGCCAAGCGTAAGGGGCGCCGCGCCGCGCAGCATCTCGGGCTGCGCACGTTTTTTCATCCGCGCGTCGATCACGATATCGGGATGAACGGCGTCGATAACCTCACTGCGATCGACGGTCAAAGCGGGAATCGCGCGACCACACGCAAGCATGGATTGCAGATGCACGCCGAGGGACGAACGTTTAGCGATGACCTGTTCCAACTCTGCTTTGCCATCGAAAAACGCGTCGGTAAACGCCATCCCGCGCCGGGTGTAGGCAGGCGCCGGGTCGTCTTGCAGGATCACCTGATGGTGCGCGGCGAATAGAGCATGGACGACCGCGGAACCGACATCACCCGAACCGCAAACAAGAATTAAGGTCATCGAAATTTCCGAATGTCATCCTGAACGCAGTGAAGGATCTGCTTTTGATTTTTTCTGCGCAAAGTCAAAAGCAGATTTCGTCGCGTCGCTCCTCAGAATGACAAGTCTGGTTTATCCCGCCTTCGCCGCAACCTGCGCCACGCCTAGTTTCTGGGCATAGTGCTGTTCCATTTCGCGACGGAATTGGATCGCAGCCGAGGCGCCGTCGAACGCCACGTCGGTCCAGGTGACTGGCGCACCCATCGCCACGGGCCGCACCAGCTTTAGATGATGGGCGAGGCCGATCGGTAACCCGCCCAAGCGCAGCGAATCCGCGGCGGGCATGAGTTTGCCCCAGACGGTGAAGCCGCCTTCGCCGTCCAACGTTTCGCCCGGCTTTACATCGCGCTTGGCGGTCGCGACCACGTCGCCGATGAAGTCCTGCGCTTGACCGGTCGGTTCTTTACGGATCGCGGCGTGTGCGACACTCAAGCCCAATTCCAAGCCGATCAAGTGAAAGGGTTTATACATCGAAGAATATTCGCCGGAATCGTCAGTCACCAAGCCGTATTCTTTAAAGCAACGGCGTACGTATTCGCTACCCGCGGAAAAAGTCACGTACACGCCCCAACGCAAATCGCGTTCCACTTTGCTGCCGTCGCGATTCATGCTGGAGATGACTTCCACTTGGCCCGAATGATGCAATTGCCCGCCGGCGGACTGCGGCTTGAGAATATGCGCCAATTCATCGACACTGCACGCGGGGAATTTGAGTCCGTCGGGCGCCGGTGTGAGACCCGTCGCGTTGGCGACGGCGGCCATCTCGATGCCGGATTTCGTGCCGTCCAAAAACGAGTTGAACATCTGCGCGTTCATACCACCCTTGGCGGCGTCTTCGGGCGACAAGCCATAGTGTTGCCACACCGTGTCCGGCGTCGAGGCGTGGTAACCGGGCAAATATTTCGTTCCCTTTCCGGCGGCGACCACATCGAAGCCCGCGCCGCGCGCCCATTCCACTTGCTCGCAAATCAACGCCGGCTGATCGCCATAGGCCAGCGAATAGACGATGCCCGCCGCGCGCGCTTTCTGTGCCAGCAATGGCCCGGCGAGGGCATCGGCCTCGACGTTCACCATCACCATATGCTTGCCGTATTTGCAGCATTGCAATACGTGATGAATGCCAAGCGCAGGATTACCTGTGGCATCGATCACCACGTCGATTTCATCGGCGGCGATAAGCGCATCGGCGGCATCGAGCAAATAAGTCGTGCCTTTGGATTTGGCTTCAGAGAACGATTTCGCTGTCAGGCGATCCTCGCTCCATCCGGTGCGCAGCAACGATTCCTTCGCTCGTGCAGGCGAGAGGTCGGCGACGGCAAGTAGATGCATCCCTACTGTTCTCCTCGCTTGCGACAGGTACATCGAACCAAATTTGCCTGCGCCGATCAGGCCGACGCGGATGGGATTACCCGCTGCGGCGCGGGCTTCGAGGGAACGTAGCAAGTACATGGCTTACCTCGGGGGTGTTAAACGTTACTGCGGTTTGATAATAGTGCGTTTCTGTCGCACCACGATTTTTGGCGCAGTCCTCGGCTCCGACCGGGCGGTGATCGGCATCTCGCTGGCTGTGCTTTCCATCGGCTGCGAGAATGACATACCGCTTTTCTGGCGCGGCTTGGAAGTCTGCGGCGAAACGATGGCGATCATTTGCTTATACAACACGATGCCCTGTTCCGTCTTCAGCATGATGGTGTGGACATCGAACGAAGAGATAATGCCGTCGAACCGGGTGCCGTTGGTGAGCAAAATAGTCACCCGCTGCCTGCGTTTGCGTAGCGTGTTGAGATAGAATTCCTGAACATTCTTATTCGGTTCCGGAAAGACAATCGGTTCCGGTTCCATATCTTTAGCGCGGGCCATAGAGTCTAAATCTGCATCGCGTTACGCGGCACGAATCGGTTTACTAGCGGTTTATTATTCCGTTTCACCACTACGACCTCCCCTTCAAACCCAACCCACTATCCGAATAGCACTGCGGTGACCGGTTGCAGCGTGGTGCCCGAGAAGCCCCATTCTATATTTTCCAGCGCTTGCTCCCCGTTCGCTTCCCAAACAAACCACTACTTCAACGACGGCCTGTGAGACTCCTAATGTCCTACCCGACGACCCATTATTAGCATTATACAAACTTATTGCCCAAGGCTTTTTCGACCGAAAACCGACCTATAGCGCGTTTAGCGTTGACAAGACGGGCAATAGAACGTTCCCCGTTGTCCTTGGCGCGTCATCTTAATTGTGCCATGGCAGCGATAACAGGGTTTTCCTGTACGATCGTAGACGCGGTAGTTCAATTGAAACGAGCCCGGTTCGCCCTCGCAGTTGACGAAGTCGCGCAGGGTGCTGCCGCCGGCTTTGAGCGCCAAATCAAGCGTGTGTTTAATCGCGCTAACGATGCGTTCGCAACGCTCGAGGCCAACACGACGGGCCGGAATATGGGGATGAACGCCGGCGCGGAACAAAGATTCGTTGGCATAAATATTTCCGACGCCGACCACTTGATGTTGATCCATCAAAAATTGTTTGATACTGGCGCTGCGGCCCCGGCTGGCGCGATATAGCCACGCGCCGTCGAATTTCGCCGAGAGTGGCTCTACACCTAGCTTTGCGAGCAGGGCGTGGTGTTCCGGCGGCTCGCGGGTCCAGTGTAAGGAACCGAAGCGGCGTGGGTCGGTGAAACGGACGATGAGGTCGTTCGTCAATATCAGATCGTAGTGATCGTGCTTACCGATGGGCGTAAGGTTCGAAACAATCCGTAAACTGCCGGACATCCCCAGGTGCGCGATCAAGTGTCCGCGGTCACAGCCGATCAACAGATATTTCGCGCGCCGGCTTAGATCAATTATGCGTGCGCCGCGCAGTTCAGCGGACAGGTTACTCGCGATGGGCCAACGCAGGCGCGCGTCACGAACGACGAGGTCGCGGACCATCGCTTGTTTTAGGTGCGGCAAGAGCCCCAGCCGGGTCGTCTCAACTTCGGGTAGTTCTGGCATAGCTGTATGGGAAAATTGATCGCTTGTGCGGGATGCCAAATATACCTAAACTAAGCTTGATTAGGTTACTCGACGAACTTACCGTCTACGCAAAAGTCATATCTTCTACCTTTCCCTCTATAGCTAACCGGCTGATCATGAAAAAAATACTCTTTCTTGCTTTATCGCTCGCGGCTCTGACCGCATGTGCTGCTCAGCCCCGTTTCATGACTGCCGACAACGGACCGGGAACAAAACTTGCCTCCCTGGACGAAGCCACGCCGGAGCGCGCGCCTACAACCGGATTGCCACAGGCGAACCTGCCGACCCAGGAACTCACGGGTAAAATCGTTTACCAGTTGTTGCTCGCCGAAATTGCCGCCCAGCGCGGCCGATTGAATGTCGCAATGGCCACCTACTTCGACCTCGCCAAATCCACCAAGGATCCTCGCATTGCCCAGCGCGCGACGGAAATCGCCGTATACGCGCGGCAACCACGGGAAGCCCTGGAAGCGGCCAAGCTCTGGTCCGACGTGGATCCGCAATCGCAGCAGGCGCGGCAAATCATCGTGTCGGTGCTGATGAACGAGGGCAAGCTGGATCAAGCTAAGCCTTATATGCAAAAGATGCTCGCCGGGGAAGATCAGCAAGTACGTCAGAGTTTCATGGAACTCAATACGTTGTTGGCACGGCAGAACGACAAGGGTGCTGCCTTGGAGATGGCAAAGCAGCTAGCCGAACCTTTTCCGAAGTTAGCTGAAGCGCGTTTTGCGGTCGCGCAGGCGGCATTGAGCGCAAAACAAAACGATGTCGCTTTGAATGAAATCAAACAAGCGAATGAACTGAAGCCGGGATGGGAGATAGGTGCGTTGCTGCAGGGGCAAATACTATGGCAATCGAATAAACCCGATGCGGTTAAATTTTATCAGGATTTCCTCGCTCGGTACCCCGCTGCGAACGACGTCCGGTTGAGCTATGCACGCTTGTTGGCGAGCCAAAAAGACTTTCCTGCCGCGCGGGAACAGTTCAGCACGTTGGTGAAATCCTCGTCCGACAATCCGGATATGGTGGTGACGGTCGGTTTGTTGTCCATGCAAGTGCAGGACTTTGAGGGTGCGGAAAATTATCTGACGCAGGCGCTGAAGCTCAATCCCAAGGACCCGAATGCGGTGCGCTTTTCTCTCGGTCAGATTAGTGAGGAGCGTAAGCAATACGACAAGGCGAACGATTGGTATAAAAGCATCACCGAAGGCGAACAGTATTTTCAAGCGCAGATTAAAATCGCGAGCCTCATGGCCCGGCAAAATAAGTTAACCGACGCCCGCGAATATCTACGTAACGTCAAGACTGACTCGGCGGCGCAGAAAGTGCAAATCGTCATGGCGCAAGCCGGTATGTTGCGCGAAGCTAAAGCCTACAAGGATTCGTTCGACACGTTGGATGCAGGGCTCAAGGAGTATCCAGATAACTTAGATCTTCTTTACGATCGCGCCATGGCGGCGGAGAAGGTCGACCGCCTCGAGGTGTTGGAAGAAGATTTGCGCAAACTTATCAAGCTCAAACCCGATCACGCCCACGCTTACAACGCATTGGGCTACACCCTCGCGGATCGTACCAACCGCTATGATGAAGCGCATGAGTTGATCAAGAAGGCGCTGGAAATCGCTCCTGAAGATCCGTTTATCGTCGACAGTCTCGGCTGGGTGCAATACAAGCTCGGCAAATTAGATGAGAGCATTGCCACGCTTCAGCGCGCATTCGATCTGCGACCTGACCCAGAAATCGCCGCACATTTGGGGGAGGTTATGTGGACTAATGGTAAACGCAGCGAGGCGACTCAAGTATGGCAAACGGCGATTAAAGACCATCCGGAAAATGAGGCATTGAACGAAGTCGTCAAACGTTTCAAACCGTAAGTCGGTCCTGTGCTTCACCTTGTTGCGAGGCGGCTCGGCTGCACGGTACTGATTGCGCTGGCGCTCGCCGGCTGCGCTAGTTTCGAATCGCGCCGCGATGGCAAAGCGCCTATATTAATGCCCGGCGAAGCGGTCGATATTAAGGCATTAAAATTGTTGGGCCGTATCGGTATTAAGCAGGGCAACGAAGGCCACAGCGGCAGTCTGCGCTGGTTACACGCTTCGCCCGACCACGATATCACCGTCTATTCACCCATCGGCACCACTGTTGCGAAAATTGTTCAAAACGAGCAAGGCGCCAAACTCACGACCGGTGAAGATGAGACCTACCAGGCCGCCGACGCCGACAAACTCATGGAACAGGTGATGGGCTGGAGTTTTCCCCTCAACGGCATGCAGTATTGGGTACTGGGACGCGTCGCCCCCGAAGGACAGGCCGAGGAGGAGCGCGGCCCCAACAATCGCTTGATGCACCTTAAGCAGCAAGATTGGGACATTCAATACGCCGACTATCGGCCGCTGGCCAACATCGAATTACCCTACCGCATCGTCATGAAGCGCGCTGACTTCACTATTCGCTTTGTAGTCGATTCTATCGTTCCCATAGCTAAGTGATCGTTCGCTATCCCGCGCCAGCCAAGCTGAATTTGTTTTTGCATGTGGTTGGACGGCGCGACGATGGCTACCATTTGCTGCAAACCGCCTTTACCTTTATCGATCGCTGTGACTATCTGAGTTTCGCTGTACGGGATGACGGCGGGGTCACCCGTGCTATGGGTCCCGTAGGTCTTGCGCCAGACGAGGATCTTTGCGTACGCGCAGCGCGGTTGCTGCAAAGCAGAACGGATTGCCCGTCAGGAGTATCGATAGAACTAGAAAAACATCTGCCCTGGGGCGCCGGGCTTGGGGGTGGCAGTTCGGACGCAGCGACCACGCTCATCGTGCTTAACCGGCTATGGCGGCTCGATTTGAGCCGGGATGCGCTGTGCGAGATCGCGTTGGAGTTGGGAGCGGATGTACCGGTATTCGTGTTCGGCCGCTCAGCCTTTGCCGAGGGGATAGGGGAAAAGTTGACGGTTATCGAAGTGCCTAAAGCCTGGTATGTCGTGCTCACCCCGCCGGTTCATGTCCCCACCAAGCTTATCTTTGCCGACTCTGAATTGACACGAGATTCGATTCCCATCAAAATATCGGACTTTTCGCTGACTTTCGTCCGGAACGACTTGGAGACCGTGGCGAAACGCCGGTTTCCTGAAATTAGTCATTATTTACAATGGCTTGAAACTTATGCTCCGGCGCGAATGACGGGCTCCGGAAGCGCGGTTTTTGCATCTTTCCCGGATCAGCTCAGCGCGCAGAAAGTGTTGGATGCCAAGCCGGAAACGATGCAAGGATTTGTAGCCGAGGGGTGGTCTATTCATCCCCTCGCCGACTTATAAAGTTTGGGGAGTCGCCAAGTGGTAAGGCACCGGATTTTGATTCCGGCATTCGTAGGTTCGATCCCTACCTCCCCAGCCAATGCGAGCAGGATTTAGGAGCGAGGATTTAGGATTTAGTACCAGCCTTAATGACCGCAGGTGAATTTTTTCCGATGACTGTTAGATAACCGATACCAAATCCTAGCTCCTAAATCCTCAATCCTAGCTCTCAACAATGGCGTACGATAATCTTATGATATTTACCGGCAACGCGAATCCCATTCTCGCGAATGCCGTTGCACGCCATCTTAATCTGCCTTTGGGTCGCGCGACCGTGGGTCGGTTCAGTGATGGGGAAATCATGGTGGAAATTCTCGAAAACGTCCGCGGCAAGGACGTTTTCGTGCTGCAATCCACTTGCAATCCATCAAACGATAATCTGATGGAACTTTTAGTCATGGTCGATGCGCTAAAGCGCGCGTCGGCAGGCCGAATCACCGCCGCGATTCCGTATTTTGGCTACGCACGCCAAGATCGGCGGCCTCGATCATCACGTGTGCCGATTACTGCGAAAATGGTCGCCAATATGCTCAGCAGCGTCGGCACCGATCGGGTCATGACCATGGACTTGCACTCCGATCAAATCCAGGGCTTCTTCGATATTCCCGTGGACAACATTTACGGCACACCGGTGTTGCTGGAAGATATTTGGAAGCACAATTACCAGGACACGGTGATCGTGTCGCCGGACGTGGGTGGTGTGGTGCGCGCCCGCGCCATCGCCAAGCGCCTGGACGATGCCGAATTGGTCATCATCGACAAGCGCCGTCCCAAGCCCAATGAATCGCAGGTCATGAACGTGATCGGCGACGTCCAAGACCGGACCTGTTTAATCGTCGACGACTTGGTCGACACCGCCAATACGCTATGCGAAGCGGCCCGCGCGCTGAAAGAGCAGGGCGCGAAAAAAGTTTTATCCTACTGCGTGCATCCGGTATTGTCGGGCCGCGCGATCGAGCGCATCGGCAATTCAGCGCTCGACGAATTGGTGGTCACGGATACCATTCCGCTGAGCGAGGCGGCGATGGCGTGTAAGCGCATTCGGCCGCTGACAGTTGCGCCGCTGCTCGCGGAAACCATGCGCCGGATCAGCGAAGGCGATTCCGTGAGTTCGCTATTTGTCGAATAATTTTTTTAGTGGTTGATGCTAAATCAACCAAATGTAACGAGCCAACTGGTCGCGGTTGGTTCATTTTTGGAGTAAGCAATGAAAATCGAAATCACAGCAACAAGCCGGAAGACACAGGGCACGGGTGCGAGCCGCCGCCTGCGTATCGCCGGTCGCGTCCCGGGTATTTTGTACGGTGGTAGCGAGAAACCGACGCCGATCGAACTCGATCACAACGAAATTTTCCACAAACTGCGCGCCGAGGCGTTTCATTCGTCGATTCTGAACATGAAACTCGATGGCGCCGAGCACCAAGTCTTGCTGCGCGACGTGCAACGTCACCCCTTCCGCCAACTAGTCGGCCACGTGGATTTCCAGCGCATCGACGCCAACACCAAGATCCACATGAAAGTGCCGCTGCACTTCATCAACGACGATGTCTCGCCCGGTGTAAAATTGTCGGGTGGATTGGTCAGCCATGTGATGAACGAGATCGATGTAATCTGTTTGCCGAAGGATTTACCCGAATTCATTCAAGTCGATCTCGCTAATCTAGTGGCCGGCCACTCATTGCATGTGAAGGAATTGACCGTACCCGCCGGTGTGGAAATCGTTGCGAAAGTTAAGCTGGAAAATCCGGTTGTCGCCACGATCGTCATTCCCAAGGCCGTCGTAGCGGAGGAAGAAGTCGCAGCCGTTGCCGCCACCGAGGTCCCGGCCACAGCCCAGGCGCCAAAAGAAAAAGCCGATGAAAAAGCGCCCGCCAAGAAAGACGAGAAAAAGAAATAGTTTCACTCACCGGTTCTTTGCTGCTGTTGCCCGTCCCGGTTCGCCGGGCGGGCAATTTTTTTATTGCTCAGTCATTTTTTCAGAGCGCCAAAAAAACCAACATGTCATTCTGAGCGTGGCGAAGAATCTGCTGTTATTGCCGGTTGCTCGGCGGCGAAAAGCAGATTCTTCGCCACGCTCAGAATGACAGTTAGAATGAAATTCATGTCCATCAAACTCATCGTCGGCCTCGGCAATCCCGGTAGCGAGTATGCTAAGACTCGCCACAATGCCGGGTTTTGGTGGGTAGACGAACTGTGCGCGAACGAACGGGTTGCGCTGAAGCCGGAGAAGAAATTTCACGGCAACGCCGTGCGTTTCAGCTACGCTCGGCCACGATTTGTGGTTGTTGCAACCGATGACTTTTATGAATGCCAGCGGCCGCGCGGTGCAAGCGTTGGCGACGTTCTACAAAATTACGCCGCAAGAAATTTTAGTCGTGTATGACGAACTGGATTTGTTACCGGGCACGGTAAAAATGAAGCAAGGCGGCAGCGGCACTCACAATGGCATAAAAGACATCGTCGCTCATCTGGGCACGCCGGACTTCTGGCGGCTGCGCATCGGCATCGGCCACCCCGGCGATCGCGATGCCGTGATCGGCTATGTGCTGCAACCGCCGCGCAGCGAAGAACGCGTGCTGATCGAAGAAAGTATCACGCGCTCGCTGCATATTTTCCCGCTGATCGCTCGCGGCGATCTGCAAGCCGCCATGTTGAAGTTACACACGCGTCCAAAACCGGACGTGGACCCCAAAGAGGAAAGTAAATGAGTTTGCAATGTGGCATCGTCGGCTTGCCCAACGTCGGTAAATCGACGCTGTTTAATGCTCTGACCAAGGCCGGCATCGCCGCCGAGAATTATCCCTTCTGCACCATCGAGCCGAATGTCGGTGTGGTGGAAGTACCCGATCCACGGTTGCAGGCGCTGGCCACCATTGCCAAGCCGCTGAAAGTCATCCCCGCCATCGTCGAGTTCGTCGACATCGCCGGTTTGGTGGCGGGCGCGTCTAAAGGCGAAGGACTCGGCAACCAGTTCCTCGCCAATATCCGCGAGACCGATGCCATTGCCCATGTCGTCCGCTGCTTTCAAGACGACAACGTCATTCACGTCGCCGGAAAAGTGAGCCCGATCGACGATATCGAAGTGATCCACACCGAGTTGGCGCTGGCCGATTTGCAGTCGGTGGAGAAGGCGATTTTGCGCGTCGGCAAGAATACCCGCTCCGGCGACAAAGAAGCGATCAAACTCGCCGCGCTGCTGGAAAAAGTAAAGGTTCAGCTCGACCAAGGCGAAGCGGTGCGCGCGATGGGTTTCGATGCTGACGAAATGAAATTGCTAAAGCCGATGTTTTTTCTCACGGCCAAGCCGGCGTTGTATATCGCTAATGTCAAGGAACACGGCTTCGCTGACAATCCCCTACTCGATCAAGTCGTCACCTATGCCAAGACGGAAAATGCGCCGGTGATCGCCGTTTGCGCCGCGCTGGAAGCGGAGATTTCCGACTTAAGCGACGAAGACAAAAAAATATTTCTGACCGATGCCGGCATGGAAGAACCGGGACTCAACCGCGTTATTCGCGGCGCCTATTCGTTGCTCGGTTTGGAAACTTATTTCACCGCCGGCGAAAAAGAAGTACGCGCCTGGACCATAGCCATCGGCGCCACGGCGCCGCAAGCCGCCGGCGTCATCCACACCGACTTCGAGAAGGGCTTCATCCGCGCCGAAGTCATCGCGTTCAACGATTACGTCGCGCTGAAAGGTGAACAGGGCGCGAAAGAAGCGGGCAAGATGCGCTTGGAAGGTAAGGAGTACATTGTCAAAGATGGCGATGTGATGCATTTCCGTTTCAACGTCTAAACTTGTCATTCCCGCTTTCGCGGGAATGACAGTTGAGGGGCATGCCGGAGAGCCAATATCCATGCGCTTCTCCTGGCATCTTCAGAATGCTTAAATGAATATACCGGCTATTCAGCACAACGTTGACCTAACGCCGTTTAACACATTCGGCGTTGCTGCGCGTGCTCGGACCTATGCAGAGATTCGCACCATCGAACAACTGCGCGCGTTGTTGCAATCTCGTGCTCAAATGGAATCGTTATTGATTCTCGGCGGCGGGAGTAATCTTTTGCTGACTCAAGATTTTCCCGGCTTTGCGCTGCACATCAAACTTATTGGCAAGTCGCATCGTTACTCAGGCAATCGATACGACCGACGTCGAAGTAGCCGCGGGCGAAAACTGGCATGAGTTCGTGCGTTGGACCTTGGATGAAGGTTTGACGGGATTGGAAAACCTTTCGCTTATTCCCGGCACGGTTGGCGCGACACCGATTCAAAACATCGGCGCCTATGGTGTCGAGATGAAAGATTTATTTCACTCATTGCAAGCGGTCGATGTAGCGGACGGCAGTGTGCGCGCGTTCGATCGCGTGGCCTGTGCGTTCGCTTATCGCGACAGCATATTCAAGCGCGAACTCAAAGACCGCTATGTAATCACGAGCGTCACTTTTCGCCTACCTCGCGCGTCGAAACTTCACCTCGACTACGGCGAAGTGCGTGCGGAACTTGAACGTATGGGTCTGCACCGGACCGACGGCACGGGATGTGAGCGACGCGGTGTGCGCTATTCGCCGCCGCAAGTTACCCGACCCAGCGGTGATCGGCAATGCCGGCAGCTTCTTTAAAAATCCCATCGTGGAAAACGACGTGCTCGCACGAATTCAAACGAGCCACGGCAAGGTTCCCCATTACCCGGCGCCGAATGGGAAAGTCAAACTTGCCGCCGGTTGGCTGATCGAGCAATGCGGCTGGAAAGGCAAGTCGCTGGGACGCGCCGGCGTACACGAGCATCATGCGCTCGTGCTAATCAATCGCGGTGGCGCGACAGGTGCGGAGATATGGGCGTTGGCGCGGGCGATTCAATCTTCGGTGTTAGAAAAATTCTCGATCGAGTTGGAGCCGGAACCGGTCATCATTTGATGATCGTGTTGTGTAAATGCTAAATGGATTTTAATTTGCGCGCTGCTGTCCGAAATAATTATGGGACTCTATTAAAACATCGGAGCGAAAAAATTTGTCATTCCCGCGAAGGCGGGAATCCATATGGCACTTACGCCAATGACGCCCTATGGATTCCCGCCTGCGCGGGAATGACAAGTAGGGGAATTCGCATCGTCTTGCCACAAGGCAATACCAGCTTGCCTGGTGGCAAGGCATGCCGGGAGAAGCAATATTCATGCGCTTCTCCGGCCACTCGCATTTGCTGAAATTAAGTCGATGCGCTACGGGAAATTACTTTCGCGTTCGCGGTATGAAAAAGAAAAAGCCTGGACGTTTCCGTCCAGGCTCAATCGTGCAGCGCCCTTTTTTGATTGTTACTTAGTCTTCGTTTTCGACTTCATCCGCGGAGATGACGTTAGTCGTTTCAGTTCCTCGCGCCTTGACGATTTCGTCCTTTTTCGTGTTTGCGAAGAAACTGGCCGATCCGCTGGTGCTGCCATTGAACTGGGTCGATCCCGATGTCTGGACTTGCACGCCTAAGATAGTGAAGTTAGGCGAAACGGGATCGGCATCAAGCGGACCGCGAAGTTCGGTATCCGAGCCGCCACCGCCGCCGGACGCGTCGGAAATCTTCGCGGCCGTTATTTGCGAGGCGCCGCTCTTGCTGCCTTCGATGCGCAAGCCTGGTGCCGGCGGTGATAGAAGAGCCAAGATCGTTCTCCGTCGCCGTCACAACTTTTACAGTAATGCCGAGAATGGTAAAAGTGCCTCCGGACAGCGCGGTATCAGTCACACCTTCGATGCGCACACCGTTGCTCTTGATCTGAATTTTTGTCGCGACCAGCGTGCCGTTGACGATCGGTCCTTCGGCTTCTACCTTCACGCCGTTTAATAGATCGGCTCTCAGCCCACCCTCAATTGTCGCGCCGGAGGACGAAACCGGTTGACCACCGACGTTAAACTGATCCTGAGCGGCGTTAATTCCACTTATTACGCCTTCCACTTCGGCTTGAACGAGGTTGCCACTTAGCGAACCACCATTGCAATCGTCATCGGATTTGAGTGCTTGGGTGAGTGTTAGCGTGTTGCCACTAAAGCTTCCTTTCGCTTCCACACACACGCCATTGCTTGGCAATGCCTGCCCGTTACGATCGATGTTTACACCGGCGATGGTAAGGGTCGCGCCGCTGACAGCGGTTATACCTTTCAGCTCGAACTCGGTGCTGGCGGTTGCTTTCGTTTCAACCAAAGTGGCGAGGATGGCCCCATTGGTATTGCGAAGGCCGCTGACTTCAACCGTTGTATTGGCGGGCTGGGCGGCTAGGGCGGTGAGGCCGGCGGTCCCCGTCGATTGCGCGGAACCGATTTCGAAGCGAGTCGCTTCATCGACCAGGATGGTCTGATTCAGGACGGAGAAGCTGAGGCCGGGGACGTTGAACCCGACGGCCGGACCGCGTACGCTATTCGAGATATCTACTTTCGTCGCGGTGAAGTTGCCGCTTGCGTCCTTCGTTCCAGTAACAACCACGACCGACCCTACGGATAACTGGCCCGCGTCTCTAGCATCGACGCAGTTATCTCCGGAGCCTTGATCGATCGTTCCGTCGTCGCTGGTAATGGTCGCGCCTTCACAGCTATAGGTGACGCCGTTAACGGTCACGCTGCCGATGGCGGAAACCGTGCCGACGGCGCCCGTGCCGCCGATTCCGCCGCCGCCAACCGTAGTTCCACCGCCGCCACCGCCACCTCCGCAGGCAGCGAGCAGCAGGGCAAGGGTGAACAGGAAAATCTCTTTTAAATTAGGACCGAAAAATTGTCCGGCTGAGCGAGCTGGGGTAAGCATGATTATTTCCTTAAGCGATTAGTTAATTAAGTGTTCGATGACGATTCAGCATCGCCATCGGTTGGCTCAGAGTGGTTGTCGTTTTGTTTAGTGTGGTAAAAATAGATTCCGAAGTTGATGCGCTGATTGGCGTCGGGATGCTGGGCATCTTTCTTTTCCAAGGCGAGCGCGCGGCGGTTCACCGTCTGGAGCGCTTGCATGCCCAGCGCTTCGCCGAGGGACGCCAGTTCGGCGGCGGACGCCTTGGTCAAGGTGTCGTAGTGAACGCTGCGTTCCACAAACGGGGGGCCGCCTTCCACCATGTTGTGAACGCTCGCGGCGATGTGATCGTGCAGGTTGTGCTGGAAGTAGTAAGCCTTTTCGGCGAAACCTTGCTTGGGAATAAACGCCTCGGTATTGAGGCAAACACAATCGTTGTTGTCGATGTGGACCACACCGAGGCGCAACCACTCATCGAGTATGGCGCGCGAACGAATGTCTTTGCTGACCGAAGCTACCAGCGCCTCGAAGGATTTTTCGCCGCCGTCTTTGACGCCGCGGCTAAGCGGGACCGGATGGCCCCCCTTGTCGATATAGGGCGCTTGTCCGACCCACTTGGCGACTAATTGCGCGCCCAGGGTGACATTTTCCTGGGGCGGCGCGTCCGTTTCCAACAGTTCGGAGAGGCGTTTGACGTCTTTGCGATGCACGCCGGTCAATAAGCTAATGCGGCTATCGGTCTGGCGTTTTCGTTCCAGCTTAAATTCGTTAAGGGCAACCTCGACGTAAATAGATTTAAGCAAGTCCGTGAGTATGGTGTACGTCAACCCTTGAGACAGCATGAAACGCACCAGCGGCCGCATGATGACTCGGACCGCGTGGATAACGATTTTCGAGGGCCCCCCCAGCTTAGGGGTCACATCGTCCATAAATTACCTAATGCCTTTAAAGAGTTTCATTGCGTAACGAGTTCCTGTCGCTAAGCCTGAATTAACAATAAGTGTGAAAATTTCACACAATATAGTATTATTCAAGTATCATGTAAAGCGATATTTTGACGTACTCGGTTTTAGGGCGGTAACGACCGCCGACTTAAGCAGATCAGGAGAACGGTGATGGCGAGCGAAAATATCCCTCTAGAAAAATTGACTGAACCCGCGCCCCCGGACGATCGTGCGGAATCCTGGGCGGCCAAAGCGGCGGCCCGAGTGAAACATCTAGTGGGCCTAGGCGCGGACCAGGCGTTTAGGGCGACGCGCTGGTTTGCCGTGCTGGGCCTGTTCGTGATTTCCGCGGTGAGTATTGGCACGGCGAGCGTATTGAGCCACATCATGGCGGATCGCATGTTGCGCCACGATGGGGTGGTCGCGATGGATTTCGTTCAGGGGCTGCTAAAAACGCAGGACATCCAACCGTTCTTTTTAGGTGCGCGCGAGGGACATCCTGCCCTTCCCCGCACCGCGACGACACGCCACGACAGCCGCCTCGAGCAATTTTTTGTGCAAATTGCTGCCATGCCCAACGTGCTCCATGCAAACGTATACGATGTCGAACACCGGGTGATCTGGTCGAGCAATCCCGACGCAAAAAACCGCGTCATGTCCGATAACGAGGAATTGGACGAAGCGCTTAAAGGCGAACTGGTAATCGAGAGCTCGCCGGAGAATCTAGCCTCGCCCACGAAGCTGGAACATTTTTTCCTGAACCGGCGCACGGAACGTTTCGTCGAAAACTATATCCCGGTGTTCGATCCGCAGCACCAGTTTGTTCTGGGCGTGGTCGAGATCTATAAATCGCCCGCGCCTATCTTCGCCACGATCGATACCTTGATACGCTGGATCTGGCTCTGTGCGCTGCTCAGCGGCGCATTGTTATTCGCGACGCTGTACTGGATCATGCGCCGCGCGGAACGGGTGATAGGGCACCAGCAGCGGCAACTGGTCGCCAATGAAGCCATGGTCGCCGTCGGCGAAATGGCTTCCGCGGTCGCCCACGGCATACGCAATCCGTTGGCGTCGATCCGAACCTCGGCGGAACTGATGGCCGATGCGGAGTCCAGTGAGATTCGAGATCAATCGCGCGACATTGTTTCCGAGGTCGACCGCTTGGAACAATGGGTGCGGAGTCTCTTAACCTATGCCGGCCAGGGACGTGCGAAGCTCGAATCCATAGATTTGAACGGCCTAGTGAACGCGGCGGTCGAGGGATATCAGCGTGAGTTTTCGCGGCTCAATATCGAAACTCGATTCGAGTTTGCGGATAACATACCGCGCATTCTCGGCAATCCAGGATTGCTCACGCAGATGCTCAACAGCATTATCGCCAATGCCATCGAAGCGATGCCGCAAGGTGGAACACTATCGATGCGATCGCGGATAGCGGAGAATAAACGCGCGATCGAACTGCAATTCATCGATACCGGCGTCGGCATCTCGCCGGAGCAGTTGCAAAAGATATTTCAGCCGTTCAGCACCAGTAAGCGCAAGGGCTTGGGGATGGGGCTGGCGCTGGTGAAACGCACCATGGAACGCATCGGCGGCTCCATACGCATCGACAGTCACGTCGGCCGCGGCACGCAGGCGACCCTGGTGTTTCCCGCCGGGAATTCGTAATGCTGTCGGTCTTGATCATAGAAGACGAAGCCGTTCTGGCGAAAAATATGGCGACGTATTTGCGCCGCTTGAACCATGAAGTCAAACATGCGGAAACCGGGGATTCGGGCCTTGCGTTGGTCGAGAGCGAGCGGCCCGATGTAGTGATCCTTGACTACAACTTGCCGGGACTCGATGGGCTTGAATTGCTTACGCGCATCCGCGCCATCGATGGGGCGATTAAGATCATCATGGCCACGGGCCAAGGTAACGAACAACTCGCCGTCGACGCCATGAAAGGGGGTGCCTATGACTATCTCACCAAGCCGTTGGTGTTAGGTAAGCTCAAGATGGTGTTGGATAAAATCGTCGGCGAAGTGCGCATAAGCCAGGAACTCAATTACTACCGCAAGAAGGAAGCGGGCGAAGGCGGCATCGAGCAACTAGTCGGCGAGTCGACGCCTATGTTGCTGTTAAAAGGTTTGATTGCCCAGGTAGTGGAAGCCGAGCGCTGCCTGATCGACGCCGAGCCGCCCGCGGTACTCATTACCGGCGAGACGGGTTCCGGCAAAGAACTCGTCGCCCGTGCGCTGCACTTCGCCGGGCCGCGTTGCTCCAAGCCTTTCATCGAAGTGAATTGCTCCAGCATTCCGACGAACTTGCTGGAAGCGGAATTATTCGGCTACGAACGCGGCGCCTTCACCGATGCCAAGGAGCGCAAGTTGGGGCTGATCGAGGCCGCGGAAGGCGGCACCTTGTTCCTCGATGAGATCGGAGAAATCGACTTAACGCTGCAAGCGAAGCTACTTAAGCTGCTCGAAGATAAGCGCGTGCGGCGGTTGGGCTCGGTGCGCGACCATAAAGTCGACGTGCGCATCGTTACCGCCACCAATCGCAATCTGGAACAGCAAATACGCGATGGAAAGTTTCGCGCCGATCTTTACTTTCGGCTGCGCATCGTGCAGTTGGAGGTGCCGCCGCTGCGGGAGCGCGGCTCGGATATCGCCACCCTGGCGGAGCATTTCCTCGCCATGCATCGCACCCGCTACGGCAAGCCGCAACTGCGCTTCAGTCGCGAGGTGTTGGCAACGTTTTCCGCGTACGCCTGGCCGGGTAATGTCCGCGAGCTACGCAACGCCATTGAACAGAGCGTGATCATGGCGCGTTCCGATGTGTTGTATCCAAGCGACCTTAGTTTTAGCGGCGATCTGAGCGTCGCCGCTGCGATACCTATTGCATCGGCGGTGCAGCCGCTCGCGACAACGATACCGCCGGGCAGCCTGAGCCTGGGCGAAATGGAGCGCACTTTGTTGGTCCAGGCGCTCGAACGCAGCGGCGGCAACGTCTCCAAAGCAGCGCGGCTGTTGGGCGTGTCGCGCGATACGCTGCGTTATCGCATCGATAAATATCAATTGCAGATGCCGATTTAGTTCCGGTCGGGAAACTGCGCGCTTTTCTCGCGTTTGAATTCTTTTCGATCGAATCGCCACGACCCGCATGGATAGGGGATCGTGGCAATGCCTAAGCCACGAGCCAAGCTGAGAGCGGGTCGTGGCGATGTGATTCCTCAAATCAAAGAGCAGTCATCTTCACCCCCAAAATTGGGTTAAATTCCCCACCCACCCCCAGACATGGGGAAAATACGCAACTTCGCTCTATAGACTTAACCGCATTTTATAGGGGCATTGTCATACTCATGTAACAAATGCGATTGAATTCGTGGGAAATTTTTACTTTATTTGCTTTTCATCTCTTTTTGGCATGGTGCTTGCGTTGAAGAGATCACCGGTAGACCAGAGGTCGGTTCGAAACCACCCTTGCATGATCTTCAGTGAATAACCGGTTAATACGCAGTTCGCTTCGCTCCGGACAAAAGGAATTGGAATGAGAAAAATATTGGTTTACTCCCACGATACGTTTGGCCTCGGCAATATCCGTCGCATGCTGGAAATTTCCAAACATCTTGTGGCGATGGATCCGGACGTGTCTGTTTTGATCATCTCCGGCTCGCCCATGCTGCATGCCTTCCGTATTCCCGAGCGTATCGACTACATCAAACTACCGTGCCTGACGCGCACCACGCGCGGCGGCTACGAAGTTAAATTCTTACAGAGTAGTTTTGAAGACATCATGCGTCTGCGCGCGAACATTATCCTCAGCGCCGTGTTGGACTTTGCACCGGACTTGATACTGGTCGACAAAAAACCCTTCGGCGTCGGCAATGAACTCGCGCCGGTGTTCGATTTGGTACGCCGGCGTCTCCAGCGGCCCAAGATGGTCTTGCTGTTGCGCGATATTCTCGACAGCCCGGAAGCCACTGCGCAAGTTTGGGAAAAGAACGGTTATTACGAGGCGATCGATCGCTATTACGATCAAGTGCTGGTAGTCGGATCACCGGACGTTTTCGATCTCGGCCGCGAATATCGCTTTCCAGCAGCGACACGCGAAAAAATTCGTTTTTGCGGATACATCAAACGCAGCCGGGGATTGATGCCGCGTCCGGAGACACGCGCTAAGTATGGCGTTGACAACGAGCCGTTAGTTCTGGTGACGCCGGGCGGCGGCGAAGACGGTTATCACTTGGTTTCGAGTTATTTGCTGGGGCTGCGCGACCAAGCGTCGAACCAAGTAATTAAGTCGATTCTCGTCTGTGGTCCGGAAATGCGTAAGGATCATCGCCGCGCGATTCACGCGCTTGCGAACGAATGTTCCGGTGTTCAGATACTCGATTTCTCCGAGGATATGGCCAGCTTAATGGAAGCGGCCGACTTGGTAGTGTGCATGGGCGGCTATAACACCGTGTGCGAACTGCTGACCTTGAAAAAACGCGCCATTATCGTGCCGCGGACCAAGCCGGTGCAAGAGCAGTGGATTCGTGCCGAACGTCTGGCGCGCAAAGGTGTCTTCCGCGCACTACATCCCGATCAGTTGACGCCACAAAAGCTCGGGTCGATGGTGCTGGAAGAATTGGCGAATACCAATGTCCATTCACGCTTGCTGTATCAAGTGGACATGGGCGGGCTCGACAAGATTCAGGAATCGATCGGCGAATTGCTTAAGGATCGCGGCGCAAGCGAAGTCGAGTGGCAATATCAACTCGAAAGCGCGTCGTGAAACCTCGATCGACGCCGGCGCCGATCGGTTTTCTGGTTAAAACCTTTCCCAAGCTATCGGAGACTTTCATCCTCGAGGAGATACTAGGCCTCGAGCGGCTCGGGGTTGCGTTGCATATTTTTTCCCTCAATCCAGCGCGCGATGAGTCCGTTCACTCGGCGTTCGATCAAGTACAGGCGAACGTGACCTATCTGCCGTCGACAAAAACTTTGCTGGGCCGCGCCGCGACGCAAATCAGATTGGCGTTAAGCAATCCGCTCCGCTACGCGAAGACGCTCTGGTTTGCTTTGCGGCGCAGCGAGGGGAACAGGCTAAAGGATTTCCTGCTGGCGGGCGACCTCAGCGACAAACTACGGCGGTTCGGGATCTCCCATTTGCATGCCCACTTTATCAGTGAGCCCGCGGGAATCGCGGAATTGGCGAGTATTCTCACGGGCATTCCACACAGTATTTCCGCTCACGCCAAGGATATCTATCTTTCAAAACCGCAGACCTTGCAACGCAAGCTGCAGCGCGCAACGTTTACCGTCACCTGCACTTGCTATAACCGCACGCATATGGCGGCGATTGCGCCCGACGCGAACATCCATCGCATGTATCACGGGATCGACATCAAACGTTTTTCAACTGCGGGAAAGATGATTAAGAACACACCACCGCTCATCCTGAGTGTCGGACGGCTGCGGGAGAAGAAGGGGTTTGTGACATTGATCAAATCCTGTTTGGAACTGCACCTTGCGGGGACCGATTTTCGCTGCGAAATCGTCGGTTATGGCGAAGACCAGGAGAAACTGCAGTGCCTGATCGACGGCTACAGTTTGCAATCTGTCATTTGTTTGACCGGGAAAATGACCCACACCGAGTTGATCGAGCGCTATCGCCAAGCAACATTATTCGTTTTACCCAGCCAAATCGCTGAAGACGGCGATCGGGACGGAATCCCTAACGTACTGCTGGAAGCCATGGCAATGGAATTGCCGGTGGTGTCGACCGACGTATCCGGTATTCCCGAAGTCATTAAACACGGCGTCAACGGATTGTTGATTCCACCACAGGATGTCTCTGAGTTGACTCGCGCCATGGTCACCGTTCTAGGCGATCCCGAACTACGCGAACGCATGGGAAAAGAAGGCCGCAAAGTGGTTGAGACGATGTTTTGCAACGAACGTAATCTGCTCCTGCTACGCGACCTGTTCGCCGGCGTGCAGCGAGGTTCAACCCCGGTTACCAATAGCCGAGTGCCGGAGGAGTACTTACATGCCAACTACTGAGCTAACGAAAACCAACGGCATGGGGATTAACAGCTTATCCCGCCTCGACACTATGCCGCGTTCCACTTCCGTGTGTACTGGTGGTATTGAGCCGGGTGAAATTGGCTACGTGCTAATGGGTTTTCCGCGTTTGTCGGAGACCTTCATTACCCACGAGATTTATTTGTTGGAGCGGCTGGGCATGAAGCTGCGTCTGTTCGCCATCAAGCAAGGCGACATGGAACAAGTCCACGACGTGGTCGGACATATTCGCGCGCCGCTCACCTATCTGCCACCCGTATCTTCACTGTCCGGCGCTCGGTTAGTCCCCTGGCTATGGCGCAATCTGCCGAACTACGCAGGGCAACATTGGCGGCTGTTAAAAACGCGACCATTCAGTTACCTAAAGACCTTAGGAGCAGCACTGACCATGGCGGTGAAGTATCGCAACGGCTGGCAAACACCGCTGCGAAAAGTATTCATCAAAGAGTTTTTACAGGCGGGTCATATCGCCATGCAAGTCGTTGACGCTGGCACGATACGCCACTTGCATGGCCACTTTTGCCACGGCGCCACCACGATTACTTGGTTCATTAGTCGGCTGACGGGCATTCCCTTCAGTTTTACCGCCCATGCGAAGGACATTTACCAAGTCGACCAGAACCCCGGCGATTTACTCGCGCGCAAATTACAAGCCTCGCGCTTTGTTACTACGTGTACCGGCGCCAACGCCACGCATCTGGCGCAACGTTTTCCAAACTGTGAGCATGTGCACACCGTTTATCACGGACTCGACACCGAGTTTTTTGCCCCACCGCTGCGAGGAGACCGATCCAGCCCGGTGCCGCGCATTCTTGCGGTGGGGCGCTTTGTTCAGAAAAAGGGATTCGCAGACTTGATCGATGCGTGTGCCTTGCTTAAAACAGCTCAGGTTGCTTTCCGCCTGTTAATCGTCGGCGAGAAGGGCGATCAATCGGAATTCATTCGGGCAAAGGTGAGTGAATTGTCACTGGACGATGTGATAGAGCTGCGCGGGCCGGTTACCCACGACGAGTTGCGGCGCCTCTATCATGAATCAGCGATTTTTGCCCTGCCTTGTTTAGTGGCGGCCGATGGCGATCGGGATGGTATTCCCAATGTTTTGGCCGAAGCAATGGCGACGGGCCTGGCAGTCGTGACAACCTCGATATCCGGTATACCGGAATTAGTGCGCGACCAGATAGATGGATTAATGGTGCCGGAGCGCAACCCACAAAGCTTGGCGGCAGCACTGCAACAACTCCTACAAGACGAAGAGTTGCGGCATCGCCTCGGCGCCGCGGCGCGTGACCGAATTTGTCAGGTGTTCGATTCGCATAAAACTACCCGGGAACTCAAGACGCTGTTTCTTGACGCGATGGGACTTAATGAGGTCTGGGCGTGAGCCTCGCAATGCAAATGCCGACCATCGAACAAACATACGATGTGGTCCTGCGCGACCCCTTTGCTCGACTCGATCCGCGGGCGCTGCTTGATCATTTTAGGAACCGGAGAGATATCCACTTCTTTCCGGTACCCGACGCGGATGAAACGCGGCGCGACAAGATCGACGCCATTCTCAATAATCGATTCGAGTTTAACGGCGAGAGCTATGACTTGCCAAACTCCATCGACTGGCTGACCAATCCCAGCCGCGACGTGGAATGGCATATTTTGCTGCACAAATTTTATTATGCCGTCGGGCTAGGAATGGCCTACGCCGAGAGCGGCGAGCAGTGTTACCTCGATAAGTGGATGGCGCTGACCTCCGCCTGGATCGAGCAAACGCCGCCGGGATTTATTGCCGCGGATGTGACGGGCCGGCGGGTGCAGAACTGGATTTACGCTTACTACTACTTTATAAACCAAACCGGGCAAGCATCGATTTGCCCATCGTTTCACTTAAAGCTGATCCATTCACTGGCCGAACAGGTCAATTTTTTGCGAACCAATCTGACGGCGGCTCGCAACCACCGTACTCTTGAGCTCTACGCGATTTTCCTGGCCGGAGTGGTATTTCCCGAGCTAAAGGACGCCAAGGCTTGGGTTGAATTCACGCTACCGGAAATAACCCGCAACATGCAGACGGATTTGTTGTCCGACGGCGTGCAGTGTGAACTCTCCACCGATTATCATCAATTGGTATTGAAGAACTATCTATGTGTGCGCCGATTGGCAAAGCTGAACGCTATCGCCGTGCCGGCCGCGATGGACGAGGGGCTTGTTAAAGCGCTCGAGTTCAGTATGTACGTTCATAAACCTGATGGCGTCGTACCTAGCTTAAGCGATGGCGATGCCCGCGGTTTTCTCGATTTGCTGATGCAGGGTTATGAGCTATACGGTCGCGAGGATATGTTGTACGTAGCGACCCAGGGCCAACGCGGCGCCCCACCGGCCAAGCGCTCGGTGCATTTTTCCGCCAGCGGCTACAGCATTATTCGCAGCGGTTGGGGAGAGAATGGCAATTCGTTCAACGATGAGCAATACCTCATTCTAGACTGTGGCCCCCTTGGGGCGGGCAACCATGGCCACTTCGATTGCCTTAGTTTTGAATTGGCCGCCTACGGGCGTTCACTCGTGGTCGATCCCGGCCGGTACACGTATAGCGAATCGGGCGATATTAACTGGCGTGTAAAGTTTCGTGGCACCGCTTATCACAATACCGTCGTTGTTGACGGCAAAAATCAGACCCGCTATGAGCCTCGTGCCATCAAAGACGCCTCGCGCCATGCTAAAGGTAGCGTACGTCATAAAGTAACAGGGCCCGCGCCGCAACATGAGTTGCGCGCGTTTGCGAGCAGAGAGCGCTTCGATTTTTTGCACGGTATCGCGAGCAGCCACGAGTACGACGCCGTGCACCAGCGGCGGCTATTCTTTGCATTCGGCGAGTATTGGATCTGCTGCGATACCCTCACGAGTCCCAGCCCGCATCGCTACGATTTGCTGTTTCACTTAGCCGAGCATGCGCAGGATCGCATTTCGATCAAACGTGACCGCGGCACGCTGTCGGTTTGCTCGCCAAATCTTGTCATCGCCCAGGAAGACCGCTATGACGCCATGGAGCTTGGTGTCGAGCCGGGCTTCGTCTCCTATAGGTATGGCGTGAAGCAACCGGCGCCGATTGTTCGATTCAATCAAAACGGCGCTGACGCGAAATTTCAAACAGTGTTGTATCCCTATCGAGATCAAGCACCCAATATTCTAATGCGCGAATTAGCGGTGGGCGCCGAAGACGGATCGAACGCGGACGCATGTGTGTTTTCCATCACTATCGGCAGCGGCGAGCTCAGCAAAACTGACTATTGTTTTTACTCCAACGGTCAAGCACGACAGTGGCGTTTTGGCCCATATCTTTTCAGCGGCAGCTACCTATTGTTGCGCAAAGATGCATACGGAGAAATCGTTGCTGTCCATGCCAATCCCGGGGCGCATTTAAGTGAATTGGGTCAAAGTAGCAATGGATGGGATCGCTAACCCATGGTAGCAACCCGTCTCGTGCCAACCGATACAGCTTTGCCATTTCTGGTAACCGCGCTTAATGAGCACGCCATGCGCGACGTGTTCGAGCGCATTCTACGTGCTCGACATGGGAATTGCGTCGAGGTGACTGTGTGCAAAATTCAGAGGATCAAATACCGCCCACGGCGTAATTGCATCATCGGCTATGGACTTAAATTGCGTGACACGCAGGGTGAGCGTGAACAACGCCTTTGCGCCGGAGTTTATGTGGCGGATGATGCGATGGCGCGCTATGACAAAGCATTAGGTGAGGCGACCGTCGCTACACCGGATTTCGCGCCCGTCACGTTTCTCCCATCGCTCAATATGGTGGTGTGGGCGTTTCCCAATGAACGTAAGTTGAAATCCCTGCCACTCTTGATGGACGCTAAGCAACTTCGCGAGAAGCTGTTGCCTGAAGTGGTGTGCGAGCGCTGGGGTGAGGGCTGGGAGATTATCGATTTATCTCATACGATTTCCAATTATTTCCCTGAACATTCTTGTTGTGTACGCGTTAGCCTGACCTTAAATCACGGCCAGAGCGGTGCACACTGCACATGGGAAATACTCGGAAAAAATCGCTATGACGATGCGGGTATGGAAACTCATCGCCACATGGCGGCGCTCTGGCATAGCGTACATACCGACGTTTCGTATGCTCGGCCGATCGTCTATCAGGCCGAACATCGTATGTTGTGGCAAGAGCGTCTTCCCGGCGTCACGCTGCTCTCACTGCTTGTGTCAGGCGCCGTCGACAATGCGCTTTGCGTCCGCGTCGCGCGGGCGATTGCCGCATTGCATGGCACACCGGTGACCAGCCCTCGCCATGTGACGCTGAGCGACATAGTCGGCCGCCTGATCGCCGCGAAAAAAGTCGTGGGAGAAACACATGCACGCTGTTCCACCACGCTCCGGCAGACTGTTGATACCCTGGTGAACGGCGCCGGTCTTTTGAATTTGAACCACGAGGGTACGTGGCATGGCGACCTTCATTCCAACAATATCCTGGTTAGTCCCACTCGTATTTATTTGGTCGATATGGACCGCGTATCGGTCGGTCCGCCCGTCGCCGAACTAGGCAGTTTCCTCGCTGAACTAATCTATCACGCTTGCCTAAGCGGCGAGCCTTTGGAAGCAGTGCGGCCGACATTGATCGCCGTCGTCGACGCTTATCGGCAGCGCGCCTCGTGGCCGGTGGCCGAGCAGGATGTAGCCTGGTTTACCGCTAGCGCGCTGATTTATGAACGCGCACTACGTTGCGTGACATCGCTAAAGGTCTTGCGCATGGATGCCGTCGATAACTTAATAGCCGCCGCGGCGCATATTGCCGGAGGCGGCCTATTTGTTGGTTCCGCAGAGTTGCAAAGTACCGCTGCGGACCACCTGGTGCGCGCAACATCGCGCTCCGGTTACGCCTACGCTACACGTTCGTCAATCCGGGATGTGCCGTGACGCCTTTATCGAGTAGTGGTCTAGTGCAGGCGTTCTCGCGATATACCGATACCATCGCGATGGGCGAAGTGTGGCGTGGACAACTACCGGTCTTGTTTGGCGAGACGTTCGAATTTTCCAAATGCAACGTGCAGTACGCACGTTGCCGTACCTATTTGAAACCGGGTTCGTGGCATAAGTCTTTTCTTTGCGTGTGTTATGAGTTCGACGGAGTGCCGGAAGTCGCTATTGGCTATAAACCCATGCTGTACGGCCGCGCCTACCTGCAAGGACGCAGCCGAAATGAATTCGCGGCATTAGCGCAACCGTTCGGTGCTAAGCATATACCTGAGTTGGACATGATTGTTTGGCCGTTCCCGCATGACCCTAAGCTGCCGCAGTTGCACGAACTGCTCGATAAGACGCGGGTCATCCGCCACTTTCCCTATCCCGATATGCCGTTCGGAAGTGAGAGCATTAGTAACATAAAGATTCACATCGTGCGCTATCGTCCCGAACAGCGCTGCATATTGCGTTACGAAATCGAATGTGGCTCCAACCGCGCCCCATTTATTTTGTACGCCAAGGTTTTTGCGGACGATAACGGTGAACAAGTGTTTGCTAGGATGCAACATTTCCACCCAGTAGCAACCGCGCTCGGTGTAAGAATAGCGCGCCCCCTTCGGCTACAGCCCAACGGTACGCGCGGTTTGGCAGGAAGAGTTAAGCGGAAAACCCCTAACGGAGTCGCTTGGCGCGGGCGTCCATCCGGCTCCCATCGACGCGATTGGACCCTGTCTCGCGCGATTACACGCGGCTGATCTTCCAATGCAGAAAACCGTTACGCGCGCGGCGCGACTAGCCGATGCACGCAAGAAATCGCACAAGCTGGCGCACTGGTTGCCGGAACTCACAGATGAGTTGGGGGCAATCATCACGCGTGCGCAATCGGAGCTGGCGGTCTTACCGCACGCACAAGAAACTGTGATCCATGGCGATCTACATTTGGGCCAATTCCTCATCACAGATATGGGCGCCTTGGCGTTGTTTGATTTCGACGAGTGGTCGCGCGGGGATCCTGCGCAAGATTTGGCCGATCTCATTGTCGATCCGCATGTAAATCAGTTTGCGCTTGGTAAAGCAAAAACAAATCGCATTCTATCTTCCGGCGTGGCGTACTCGTTACTAACGAGTTATCGCCGTCACGCCGCCTGGACGGTTACCGATGCCGAGATTGTTTGGCATGCGCGTATCCAGCTTATCAACAAAGCTTATCGCGCCGTCATTCAGCAGGAGTCGCGCTGGCGGGAAAAAGTATCCGCGCTCGTGGCACTTGCCGCCGACAGTATTGAACTGGGCGCGAACCTAGAACAGGAAATGAGTCTATGATCCCCGGCGCCTCGCGTTTCAAGCGCATTGTCTTAACTGATTTGCGCGCGCGCAAGTGGAGTATCGCATTGGCTTTCGGCAGCCTGTTGGGGGCCACCGCGATGACGCTTTTGTCACCTTGGCCGATCAAGCTGGTGATCGACTATATATTGTTGGCGAAACCGTTACCGCCGACGCTTTTCTGGTTACAACCATTGTTCGCGAGCGGAACCCTCGCCGCGTTGGTTGTGATTTCAAGCTCGATTGCGCTAATCGCCCTGCTCAGCGGCAGTTTTGCTTATCTGCAAACCTATTTGAGCGCAAAGGTCGGCTACGAAATGGTCTACACCTTGCGGCGCGAATTGTTCTCTCATCTGCAGCAACTTTCGCTATCGTTCCACAACCGCTCGCGTTCCGGCGAGCTACTCAACAAAGTCGCCTCCGACACCAATTTGATACGCGATGTGTTCGCCGACTGGGTCATCCATTTTTCCGCGCAATTATTGATGCTGGTCGGCGTGATGGCGATCATGCTCGCGATGAATTGGCAACTCGCCCTCGTGGTGCTGGCAACCCTGCCGCTGCTTTTCGCTGCACTGTACTTCTTGAATAGACAGATTCGTCAGTCGGCGCGCACACAGCGCAAGCACGAAGGCAAGGTCATCTCCAGGCTGAACGAAGTGCTGTCCTCAATCGCGCTAGTGCAAGCCTTCGGCCGTGAGGGTTTCGAACAGGAACGTTTCTCGGCGGAAAGTGCGCAGAGTCTGGAGGCGGGCCTTAAGAATGCGCGTGCTGCCGCCGCGGTTTCTAAAGCAATTGGGCTGTCCACGGCGCTCGGTACGGCCGGCACCGTATTTGCCGGCGCCTGGCTCGCGCTGAAGGGGGAGATTACACCTGGGGATCTGTTGGTTTTCGTGGCCTATGTCAACGGTCTCTATCGGCCGATCAAAGATCTCGGGAAAATTTGGGCGAAGTTCTCCCGTGCCAGAGTGAGTGCGGAGCGCGTCAGCGAAGTCTTTGCTATTGAGCCGGACATCCGCGATTTTCCCGATGCGATCGAGGCGGCTGATCTCAGAGGCGAGATCAGCCTCGATCACGTTACATTTGGCTACGAGAAAACTGCGCCCATTCTCGATGATGTGTCGCTGCACATTCGTGCGGGAGAGCGTGTTGCGCTGATCGGCGCGTCGGGCGCGGGAAAATCGACACTCGTGAGTTTACTGCTGCGTTTATATGAGCCGCAAGGCGGCGCGATTCGCATCGACGGCCGCAACCTGACCGCCTATACGCGCGAGTCGCTGCGCGGAGAGATCGGCATAGTGCTGCAAGACACTATCCTATTCGGCGCCAGCATCCGTGAGAACATCGCCTATGGTAAACCGGACGCTACGCTCGACCAGATCGAGCAAGCGGCACGCGCGGCGCACGCCCATGAGTTCATCATGGGATTGAGCGATGGTTACGACGCCTTAGTAGGCGAGCGAGGTTGCATGCTTTCGGGGGGGCAGCGTCAGCGCATTTGTTTGGCTCGCGCCCTGATCAAGCGGCCGTCTATCCTAATTATGGACGAACCCACGTCTGCCGTGGATCCCGAATCCGCTGCAGCCATAGATCGAGCGCTTACCGAGATTCATTCGGGCAAAACGCAGTTGGTGATCGGCCATCAGTTTTCTTCGTTCGCCAAATTTGATCGCGTGTTGGCGCTCAAAGGCGGCAAGCTGATCGAAGTCGACCCCAATGATAAGCTTATCGCTTCGCGAACCATGCAGCCGGTCCGGCCGGTTACATCGGGCGATGGAATAGGGAGGGTCGCCCGATGAGCAATGTTAAGCCGGCGCTTTTGTTCTACTGCCAGCATTCCATAGGCATGGGCCATCTCACGCGCTCGTTTGCCCTGGCACAGGCGCTAACACAAGATTTTTGCGTGGTATTTTTAAACGGCGGACCATTTCCACCCGGCTTGCGCGCGCCCGCCGGTGTAGATATTGTCGATCTACCGCCGTTGGGCATGATAGACGGTCACAACCTGGTGAGTCGCGACGCGCGCTTCGATGTTGTGGAAGCTAAGCGCCTGCGCCGAGATTTAGTGCTGAACGCATACGAGCGCGTCGATCCGCAAGTTGTCTTAATCGAGCTATTTCCCTTTGGCCGCAAGAAATTCGCTTTCGAGTTGCTGCCGTTACTCAAAGCCGCACGCCAGCGAGTTTATCGGCCACTGGTGATGACCAGCGTGCGCGATATTCTGGTTAATTCCCGTCCCGATAGACAACACCATGACGATCGCGCGCGCTGGATTACGGATCGATATTTTGATGCCGTACTGGTGCATTCCGATCCCCTGTTCGCGCGGCTGGAGGAATCCTTTAGCCCGCGGGCGCCACTTAGCGTGCCGGTGTTCCACACGGGTTTTGTGTTGCCCGAACGGGCGCGAACCCAGGCTGTAGAGCGGAGTGGTCATGTGTTGATTTCCGCTGGTGGAGGCATGGCGGGCTATCCACTATTTCGCGCCGCGATCGACGCCCATGATTTATTGTGGCGGCAAGACGAGATTTCGATGCGGCTCGTCGCAGGACCATTTCTGCCGGAAGAGCACTGGAACGAATTGCTGCGTGCGGGTGAAAGTCGCCCTCGGCTAGAGATAATTCGATCCGTGCCGGATTTGTGTTCGGAGATGCGCCAAGCGGCAGTGTCGGTAAGTCAGTGCGGTTACAACACATCCATGGACATTCTGTCGTCGAGTGTGTCCGCCGTGGTTGTGCCCTACGCGGAAGGCCGTGAAGATGAACAGCTTAATCGCGCCGAACGACTAGCCGACTTAGGCACGCTGCGGCTGTTACACCCCACCCGGCTCAACGGCCCGGCTTTGGCGCAGGCCATTCGCGAGTGCCTAACTTTTAAGCCGAATTCGTGCAAATTGGATTTGGACGGCGCCAAAAATACCGCGAGTTTGATCAATCAGTTGGCCAGTATCCGGAACAAACTCCCGGGCACGGATATGGCCACCCTCTCGGAGCGCGCGGCATGAGTGCCTGGCTCGATCCGCTACGTGCGGCGCTTGATCGAATCGAAAGGCCGACCTACTGGTTTTTTCGTGACGATGATGCCGGCTGGGCCGACCAGCAACTTTATGCGTTACTGGACTGTTTTGCCGAGTTTCGCTTGCCCGTCGATCTTGCCGTTATTCCAATCGAGCTAAGTGATGAATTGGCGGCTGCATTGCTTAGTCGTTACCGTAAAACGCCGACGCTGCTCGGCCTGCATCAGCACGGTTACAGCCACACAAACCACGAGACGACCGGGCGCAAATGCGAGTTTGGCTCGAGCCGAAGCTCGACTCAACAAGCGCAAGATATTGCGCTTGGCGCTAGTCTGCTGCGCGCAAAGCTCGGCGCCGCGCTGGACCCAATCTTCACGCCGCCGTGGAACCGGTGTTCCTCGGCCACCGTCACGGCAATGCTGGCGCTCGGATTTCAAGCGCTGTCGCGCGACTCGAAGGCGGCGCCGCTTGACGTGGACGACATGGCCGAGCTTCCCGTTTCTGTCGACTGGTCAAAGCGCCAAAATGGGCTGCCGGTCGATGGTGAAGTGCTCGGCGCCAACCTGGCTTCTGCCGTAGAGCCGCCACTTATTGGCGTCATGCTGCATCACGCGATGATGGGGCCGGAAGACCTATCGGCGTTACGCGAACTCCTGGAACTGCTTAGTCGCCATCGCCATGTAACTTGCCTACCGATGCGTACGCTAGCCTTCAAATTATCTCAAGTGGCATAACATGAAAAAAATCACTCTGGTATTTCTCGTTACTTTTTTTTTGTGCTTTCGTTTCGGGCCCGCATCGGCGCGGGATTTCTACACGGGTAAAACCTTTCGTGTGACCGGTATTTGGTCCGGCGGCGAATTTCGCGCCAATCGCGTACAGTTGCGCGAGCCGGAGTCCGATCCGAAACGCGGCCAGATTATTGCGCGCATCGGTACGGTAGACATAAAAACGCGTACTCTTACTATCGGCCCGCTGGTTGTCGAATGGGACGACCAAACCCAATTCAAGGGCATCACCGGAGCCAAGCTCGCCGTTGGCGCTCCGATCCGCATATCCGTGATAGCGCGAGGAGACAAGCGTTTGCTGGCGAGCTCATTTCAGCAGCCGACTACTCCACTATCCAGGGACACGGTGCAGTTGACCGCCGTAGTAAGCCTTGTGCAGCCGCGCTCCGACGGCGCAAAGGTGCTCACTCTGTTTGGAGCATCGGTTGTTACCCCGCAAGCCGGTTACAACGCCGTCGAATCCTTGACGCGTCGCCAGGATACCCGCCGACCGGAGCAGCCGTTTCGAGTGCCCTTGTTCGGTCGGCCGCTTACTATCACCGGCGCCTACGATGGTTCTTTGCACGAACGCAGAAACTTCGAACTCGATGACTCGGAAGGCCCGGAAAAGCGCACGGACTTCGATCACGAGTTCAAGATCGAACTATTTTATCCGCTGCGCGAACGGACCTATTTATTCGCGGAGATTCAAGCGCAATACGAAGCGGAACTGCGTAACACCGGTAACGACCTCAATTCCGACAAGTCCCTGGAACGGGGACAGATGTGGGTATTTTTTGATCGTTTGGCGGGATCAGGATTCGGTTTGCAACTAGGACGGCAGAACTTGCGCGAAACACGCGAGTGGTGGTGGGACGCGGATTTCGATGCGGCGCGGCTGTACTATGATGTCGGGCCATTCCACTCGGAACTTGCCCTAGGCCAAGAACTGGCGCGGGTCTCCAGCTTGCAACGAAACATCGACCCGGAGAAAAAGCGAGTTGCGCGTCTCACGGCGATGGGCAGTTGGTTATGGGCCAGTAAGCAGACTGTCGAGGTTTACGCACTGCGTCAGCAAGATCGATCGCGTACCGAAACCGAAGGCGCAAGCCTGGACGAAAGCGAAGAAGACGCTAGCGATGCCCGTCTGACCTGGCTGGGTTTTCGAGCCATCGGCGATCGCTCGCTTGGAAAATATGGCGACATGATTTATTGGGCCGATGCGGCGTGGGTGCGCGGCCGCGAATCGTCGCTGCAATTCGAGACCGATGATAACGGCGTAAGCACGGTCGACAAACGCCAGGATGTAAAGGTGCGCGGAACCGCGTTCGATCTCGGCGTGAGTTGGCGCACGCCGCTGCCGTGGCAGCCGGCGTTTACCCTCGGCTATGCCCAGGCGTCAGGCGATGACAGTCTCGATGATGGCGTCGATAGTGCGTTCCGGCAGACGGGTCTGCACAACAACAAGTGGCGCTTTTTCGGCGTGAACCGATTTCGGTACTACGGCGAATTGCTGCGACCGGAGCTTTCTAATTTGAGTGTCGTAACCGCGGCCGTGGGATTCCAATTCCTAAAAAATAGTTCGGTCGAACTGTTGTATCACCGTTACCGCCAAACGCGTGCCGCCGACTCCATGCGTGACGTGCGTATCGATGCCGATCTAACCGGCGAAAGCCGCGCGGTGGGGCAGGAGTTCGATTTGGTGTTTGGTTTTCGCGAATGGGCACACCTCGATCTGTCCTTGGCTTTGGCGACCTTTAAGGCGGGCAGTGCTTACGGTTCGCTTGCAGGAAAGAGGGCGAATTCATTGTTATTCGAGTTAACGTATAACTTCTAGGATTTCGCCGGATTTCCAAGTTACCAAGCCTCGATTGCTTGGTTCGATAATAAATAACAGGTTGATCGCGATGAATGTGATTTTTCTGGCAAAAGACCGACATACGGCGGATCCGACATTTCTTCGTTTTCTTACGCTCGGCCCGTTGCGGGGTCACAACGTACAGTCGTATAACAAGAAAACGTTTTTGGCCGGCGATTTGCTTCCCGTAGACGTGGTTTGCCTGAAGAGTTACGTCGATGACGAAAAGATTTGGAAAAAGATCACGACGCAAACCGAACGCGCGGTCAATAGTCGAGATTCGTGCGCGATTTGTGGCGAAAGATCGCATCTGGACGCGGTTTTGCGTAACGGCGACGTATGCTTGCCTCGTTGCGCATACAGTGCCGATGACGTAAAGGGATTGACGTATCCGATCATCCAAAAATCAAACTCATTGTCTGCGCCGCGCGAAAACCAAGTATTTCACGAGCCGCCTTCAGCGATAGACTGTGAACGATACTTCTACCAAGAATTGATTGAGCACGACGGCGCCGTCTACAAAGTCTATTGCATCGGCGTGGAAACCTTCTTAGTCAAGGAGTCCGACGCTGATGCCGGGCTAGCCGGTAACGAGAGTGCGCGCAGGCAAGAGATGCCGATTTCAGGCCAATTGAGGGAGGCGGCTCGAAACGTCGGCCGGCTCACGGGGCTAGAGATCTACGGTCTCGACTTTGTGGGGCCGCCAGACGAAATGTTTTTGATTGACGTCAATCCTTTTCCGAGTTTTCGCCATTTGCCGCAAGCGGCGGATGCGTTGTGGGACTATTTGGAAAAGATTGCGGCTGATGAATAGCGTGATGTCTATCCCCGCCGTACCAGCGAACGAATCAGCCAAGGGCCGCTGTATCGCACTCTATCCCGGCGCGTTTAAACCTGCCCACAAAGTACATTTCGCGGCGATAGTCGACTTAGCGTCGCGGCCCTGCATCGACGAAGTCGTGGTGATTATCGCCAATCGAAGTCGCTATGTTCCCGGAACGACCAAAGCGCTTGATGCGGAGGTCGCGCGCCGTGTCCTATCAATCTATCTGCGCGACATCCCTAAGGCGCGTGTGGAAATCGCGCCGCACAATGCCGTTACTCATGCGCTCGGCTACCTGGAAACTGCCAGCGCCGGCGACACGCTTTTGTTTTGCGTGGGAGAGGCGGACTTCGATAGCGGCGACGATCGCTTCGAAGATATTGCTTCTTTGAACACGCGCGCCGATGTATCGGCTTCGGTCCTGCCGCTACCGACCGGCGCACAGAAAATTCGCGCGACAGCATTGCGCCAGGCGCTTGCCGAAGGCGATACGCGGTGCAATGCGTTCATGGAGGCGCTTCCGGAGCACCTGAGCGAGGCGCAGCGCGAAAGCGTGTGGTCGATTTGTCGCAATGGCATGCGCGAGATGAATGACATCATTGAAGAAAAACTGCGCGCACTCTTAGACCCAAAACTTGTTGGCGATTACCGAGAACTGAGTTGCGTCGTGCCGGGCAAGGTGGATCCGGTATTTCGCCTACGACGCTTCGATGGCACATGTCTATTTGTGAAGTACGCCGGCGAGACTGCGGAATCGGGCAGTTTGGGGCTGCCGCTCACGCCCAAGCCGCGTCGTCGGCTGTCGACGGAGCGCCGGGCGATCAAATGTTTGCGCGCTAATTTGCGTTCCGATGTCGATATCGCAGAAGTCGTTTATTTCGACAAGGAGTCATCGACGCTGGTACTGAGCGAAGTATGTCCTAACGGGGAACGCCTGCAAGATAGTTTGCGGGCGGGTGTATTTGACCCCGCGGTAGCGATGCAGGCGAGTCGATTCCTCGCGGCATGCCATACCATGGCCGGGAATATCCCGGCACTCTGGGGCGAACATGAGACCGACCTGCGGCACTGGCGGGCGATGCTGAGTATGCGCACGGTCGAAATCGAATCGACCATGCTTTCGCCAGAGCAAAATGAAGATTTGCAACGTCTTAGACTGGCCAGCGACGCCGCGCGGAGGAAAGGTTTCTTTCTTCTCGATTATTGCCCCAAGAACATCCTCGTTCGCAACGCTAAGATCGGGGTAATCGATCTAGAACTCTGCTCCAGTGAAGGCGATCCTGCTTATGATCTAGGCATCTTCCTTGGGCACTACGTGTTATGGGGACTCGCCACTAATTCCGGCGATTCGTGCCGCGCCGCGCTTCGAGAAGCGCTCAAGGTTTATCGGCGAGAAGTCGGCGCCGCGTGGACGAGCATACAGCCGCGCGTAGCGGCGTTTGCAGGCGCAAGTATTCTGCATACCGTCGTGCGCGATCGGCGCATCGATGTTAAAGGTCTCGAATCTCGATTAGCCGCCACGGCCACTTGGCTCCTATCACGGGGACTTGACGATACCGCGGACCCCGAACAACTCCTAACTGACGCAGCCGCAATTCGGCTAGCTTGAGCAATTGGAAAAAGGTGTGGCTCACAGTGAAAGTTGATATCAACCCGATGCAGGCGTTTGCTCCCTACACCGATCCAGAGAAGTTGCGCGGATTGCTGCAAGACCGCGGCGATGAACTATTTGGCAGGCGAGTTACCGTAGCAAGCTGCACGGTAATCGATAGTCGCTATAAGACATACCAGAAGTCCTCATCCTGGCCAAAGTCGACGTTGTCGATTTGCTATCGCGTTAGCTTGGTGGAACCTGAAGACAGCATAATTTTTTACGCCAAGGTTTATCTCGACGGCCGCAGTCGCGCCGAGTGGGAGCGGCTCAAACCCACGTCCGGCTCGGACGTTAGGCACGCGGTGATTTATCTGCCGACGCTGGACATGATAGTCTGGCGTTTCCCTTATGACCCATCCATCTTGCATCTGCCGGAGATCTTGTTGCCGGAGCGCGTTCGCCATCATTTGCCGTTTGACCGATTACCGCCGGGACTCAGCGACCCGGCCGACCTGACGAACGTAACCGTCGAGTTGGTGAAGTACTACCCGGAAAAGTGCTGCACCGCGCGCCATCGGCTGCAATGGCAGGGTTCCGATGCTCGTGCGTCGCGGATGCTCACTGTCTACGGTAAAACTTACAGCAATGAACGGGGTCGCGCGGTCCATGAGCGGTTGCAACATTTTTGGGATACCGCGGCGTTCAAAGTACCCCAACCACTTGGCTACAACGGCACTATTCAAACCGTTTGGACGCTAGGGATCGAAGGGTTGCCCTTGGCCGAGGTAGTCGATCGCTTGAACTACAAGCACTATCTTGGCCAGGTGGGCCGGTGCTTGGCGGCCGTGCATGCGAGCGATCTCGGCGGAGAGGCCATCACTGTGGCGGAGCTGTTAGCGGATTGCATTAAAAAGATCGACAAGCTCAGCCTCGCTTGTCCGCCCTGCGCAGCCCAACTGGCCGCCGCGGCGCCTGCGTTGCAGCGCGTAGGCGAGCGCTTGGAAGCACGCTCCCGGCCGGGCCGCACCCTCTACGGTGACTTCCATATCGGGCAGATGCTGGCGCACGGAAGCGACGTTTATTTTTTTGACCTCGACTCGTTTGCAGTGGGCGATCCCGAACGAGACCTGGCGGAGTTTATCGTCTCGTTGCTGTTTTACGAGGTTGAACCGCAATTGGTCTGCTTGATGACACTCGCCTTAGTGGAATCCTATCGGGTTAGCGTTTCTTGGAAGATAGAGATCGACCGTCTTTACTGGTACGCGCTAGTAGAATATGTCACCCGAGCGTACGGCTTCTATCGGCAGCAAAGACCTGGCTGGGCCGGCGCGCTGCAGCGATCATTGACCAATTTGCCTAGCCTCGAGGCTGCGATTCTGGAGCTAGCCGCGTAGACTCACCGTGAGACGGTAAAATTAAACTTACCCGCAGACCAGGGTTGTTATCCGCCAACTCGAGCCTGCCACGGTGCAATTTCGCGACTGCGGCCACCAAGCTCAATCCGAGCCCGTTGCCTGGATCTGAGCGGTGTGCTTCGAGCCGGTAAAAGCGCCGCAAGACGTGCTCTCGCGCTGGCGCAGGTATGCCCGGGCCGTTATCTGCAACGACGATCTCCACTGCGTTAGCTAGCACCTTTAAATCGATTTCGATACAGTCGCCGGCGTGCGTATATTTAATCGCATTGTCCAGTAGGTTGACTAACGCCTGGAACAGCAAATCGCGATCCCCCGCGATGCTGATGGCAGCGCCTCGCGCCAACAGCACGTCCAATCGTTGCCCCTTATCAGAAGCCAAGGGTTCGTAGAGATCGACCGCATCGCGCACCACGACGACCAGATCCACAGTGGCAAACTCGCCATGGGCAGCCCCCCCTTCGATCTGCGCGATGCGCAGCAATGCGTTGAAGGTCGCCAACAGGCTGTCGGTTTCGGCGATGCACTCCGTTAGCGCGGCGCGGTGCTCAGGCTCTGCTTGCAGTTCGCACAAACTTTCCAGGCGCGCGCGCAAGCGCGTGAGCGGGGTGCGCAGGTCGTGGGCGATGTCGTTCGAGGTGTGCCGCACGTTCTCCATCAAGCTTTGAATCTGATCGAGCATGCGATTGAGGTTGGCGGCCAATTGGTCGATATCGTTGTCCTTGCCCGCTAGCGGGATGCGCCGCGACAGATCGCCGCGCATAATCGCTTGGCTAGTTTTGTTGATCGTCTCGATTTTGCGTACTGGCCCAAAGCTGATCATGACGGCGCCCAGAAGACCCAGTAGCCCAGTGATCGCCAGCCCACTCAGCAAAGCATTGCCGATCAGTTCGCGTTGCTCTTTCAGATCGTCGATATCGCGTCCGACCAGGAGCAGTTCGCCGCCGGTCAATACCGCGATGCGCGCCCGGGCATCGCCGTCGTCGTTGTAGCCACGAGCGATATAATCGTCGATATCGAACTCCACCCAAGCCTTGCCGGCATGCGGCGGCCAGCGTTTCAGATTGCCGGCTAGCAGCTTCGGCCCATCCGGCAGTGCCAGCGCGTAAAGCGTATAACCGCTGCGATCTTGGGTAGCGCGCTCATTCACTGCCGCAATCAGCGCGTTCAAGCCATTCAGTCGGTAGCGCTCGGCCAAGGAGTTAAGGTCTTCGGCAATTACCGCTTCGATTTGGCGGCTCATGTAACCAATCGTGGCCCAGTAGATGAACGCAAACACGACCAGCACGGAAACGCTAAGCAGTGCTATGTAAACCAGAGCCAGGCGGAAGGTGGAACTGCGCCAGAGTTTAGTCAGTCGCACGGAGCACGTAACCCGCACCGCGAACGGTGTGGATCAGTGGCTTATCGAAAGGTTTATCGATCTTCTGGCGCAGCCGGCTGACATGCACGTCGACGACATTGGTCTGAGGATCAAAGTGATAGTCCCACAACGCTTCCAGCAGCATGGTGCGAGTCACGACTTGGCCGGCGTGGCGTACCAGATAGCTGAGCAAACTAAATTCGCGTTCCTGCAGATCGATGAGCTGGCCGGCGCGGGTGACCGTGCGAGCCAACAGGTCTAACGTCAGATCGCCGACTTCTAAAGCGGCCTGACGCGCGGTCGACTCCAACTCGCTGCGTCGCGCCAACGCGTCGAGGCGCGCCAGCAATTCCACGAACGCAAAGGGTTTGACCAGATAATCGTCGCTACCCGCGCGTAACCCGCGCACCCGCTCATCCACTTGCCCCAGCGCGCTGAGGATAAGCACCGGTGTTTTGTTGCCGGCGGCGCGCAGCGTTCGCACGATGGTCAGGCCATCGACGTTGGGCAGCATACGGTCGATTACCATGACATCGTAGTGCTCGCCAGCGGCGAGGAACAACCCATCCCTGCCGTCGGCCGCATGATCGACGACATAGCTATGCTCCTTGAGACCCTTGGCGACAAAATCGGCTACCCGGTGGTCATCTTCGATGAGCAGAACGCGCATCGCTCGCTGAGTTTCCCTTATCTAGTCATCATCGACATCCGTCCATAATACTTTACCGTGCGCGAGATCGATCCCGCTCTTGTATTCTTTGCCGGCACGGACTACTTCAACCTCGAAAATGACGCTGCCGTGTTCCTCTTCTACTTCAGCGCTCTTGGCTTTGCCTTCGGTATGCTGTAGTGCGATCTTGATCGCTTCGATCAGGTTAACTTGCGCGCCTCGTAAAGCTGCTAGTGAACGTTGTTCATCGTCTTCGATATCCTTCCTGTGGCTGGATAGAATCTCGCCGTTATCCGGATCCAGCTCGACTTCGACGATGGCGCCATTCTTAACCAGCTCGATCTCGTAAACAAAGCGCCCATGCTCGCGTTCTATCTTCGCTTCCAGTACCGTGCCACCGAGCTGCGCCTCGACTTTGCTGATCGCCTCGGGGAGTCCGATCTTCGCATTGGTAAGAGCGCGTTCGATCCTGATCGTATTCTTGCCGGCCTGGGCTGCAGGCGCGATAGCGCCTATCGCAACCACGCCGGTCGCACCAAGAACTAGGGGTATTAAGCTCATCTTTGACATCATTTGGTTACCGTTTTGCCGAGTTAGGATGAGACTCATACTATAGGAAGCAGCGTTACAGCGATCTGGACCCAGGATTAACTCTTTTTAATCTTTCCGCTGAGTAGCCGTCCGCTCGCCCTAGAAATTTTACGCTTTGCATGTCAACTACAACCGTCCGATGGCGTAATACTCCAGTCCGGCGTCACGCACCGTCGCGGGCTCGTACAGATTGCGCCCATCGAATATCACCGGTTCCCGAAGCAACTGTTTGATGGCGACTGAAATCGGGGCTGCGAAATTCCTTCCATTCGGTCACGATCACAAGCGCGTCGCTATCCTTGAGCGCATCCATCGGCGATTGGGCGAAACGAATACGCGCATCGTCGCCGAGAATTTCTTGCGCCGCCGGCATCGCCGCCGGATCATAGGCCGTTACCGTTGCACCGGCACGCCACAGGCCGTCGATGAGAACGCGGCTAGGCGCTTCACGCATGTCGTCGGTATTCGGTTTAAAAGCCAAACCCCAAACAGCAAAACGCCGCCCGCTAAGATCGGTACCGAAACGACGTTTTATCTTATCGAGCAATACGCTTTTCTGGCGTTCGTTCACCGTTTCGGTTGCGCCGAGAATTTCCAACTGCATGCCGGCTTCATTCGCCGTGCGTTGTAGCGCTTGGACATCCTTCGGAAAACACGAGCCGCCGTAGCCGCAACCGGGGTATAGAAAATGATAGCCGATGCGGGGATCGGAGCCGATGCCGCGCCGCACCTGCTCGATGTCGGCGCCGAGCCGTTCGGCCAGCAGCGCCAGTTCGTTCATGAATGATATGCGTGTGGCGAGCATGGCGTTCGCTGCGTATTTGGTAAGCTCGGCAGAGCGAACGTCCATCACCATGATGCGCTCGTGGTTGCGCTGAAACGGCGCATAAAGTGTGCGCATGACACGGGTCGCCCACTCGTCATCGACTCCCAGGACAACGCGATCGGGACGCATGAAATCCTCAACGGCCGCGCCTTCCTTGAGAAATTCGGGATTGGAGGCGACTGTGAAGGCCAGGTCCTTGCCGCGGCGCGCGAGTTCTTCGCGCACTGCACTTCGAACTTTATCGGCCGTACCCACGGGGACGGTGGATTTATCCACGATGACCTTGCTTGCTTCCATGTACCGTCCGATACTTCGCGCCGCGGCGAGCACGTGGCTCAGGTCCGCGGATCCGTCTTCTCCCGGCGGCGTGCCGACCGCGATGAACTGTACTTCGCCGAAATTGGCGCTGCGCGCCGGATCGTCGGTAAATTGCAAGCGCCCGGCGCGGACATTGCGCGCGACCGTATCTTCAAGTCCCGGCTCGTAGATCGGAATAGCGCCGGCATTGAGCATCTTGATCTTGTTCGGCATCGACATCGAAGCAAAGCACATCGTTGCCGACATCCGCGAGGCAAGCACCGCTTACCAAGCCGACGTAACCTGTTCCCACTACACTGAGTTTCATTATTTAAGCTCCGGCAAAAGTTAGAA
>CAVQPB010000015.1:0-7631 GCA_963714525.1 uncultured Pseudomonadota bacterium | reverse complement strand
CGCCTATTTAAGAGCGGGCACGGAAAATCCGCAACTCACGCAAGCCTTCGGAATTAACGTTCCCCGCATGATCACGCTCACTTACGGTTTCGGCGTCGCGCTGGCGGGATTCGCCGGCGTGTTGGCGGCGCCGATTTATCAGGTCAGCCCGTTGATGGGGTCGAATATCATCATCGTCGTTTTCGCGGTGGTGGTGATCGGCGGCATGGGCTCGATACTCGGTTCGATTCTCACCGGGCTGGGGCTGGGCGTGATCGAAGGGCTCACCAAAGTGGTATGGCCCGAGGCCTCGGCGATCGTGGTGTTTCTCATCATGGCGATCGTCTTGGTGGTGCGGCCCGCCGGCTTGTTCGGGCGGGAAAGGTAACGTGCCGTGAAAGCCAATACAAAAATCCTTTACCTTCTACTGCTGGCGCTTGCCCTCGTCGCGCCATTAATAGGTATTTACCCAGTATTTTTAATGAAGGCGTTGTGTTTCGCTCTGTTTGCCTGCGCCTTTAATTTGCTGCTCGGCTTTACCGGATTGTTGTCGTTCGGTCACGCAGCGTTTCTCGGCACCGGCGGTTACTTGGCGGGATATTCGATTAAGTCGCTCGGCTTGCCGTTTGAACTTTCCCTCGTCTTAGGCACGCTGGCCGCCGCGGCTGTCGGTTATCTCGTTGGCAGCTTGGCAATTCGCCGACAAGGCATTTACTTCGCCATGATCACGTTAGCGCTTTCGCAATTGATTTACTTTATCTATTTGCAAGCGCCGTTCACCGGCGGCGAAGACGGCATACAAGGAATTCCTCGGGGTAAGGTATTGGGTTTGGTGGATTTAGAAAACGACCTCATCTTTTACTACGTGGTGCTGGCGATTTTTTTATTCGGATTTTGGTTAGTCTACCGCACCATCCATTCGCCGTTCGGCCAGATTTTGAAGTCCATCCGCGAGAACGAACCCCGGGCGATCTCGCTGGGCTACGATGTCGATAAATACAAGCTGCTGGCGTTTGTACTCTCCGCAGGGTTGGCGGGCCTCGCGGGATCCACTAAGGTGTTGGCGTTGCATCTCGCGTCGTTGACGGACGTCACCTGGCAGGCGTCGGGCGAAGTGGTGCTGATGACCTTGGTCGGCGGTCTCGGCACCGTGCTCGGCCCCGTGGTCGGCGCTTTTGTCGTTGTTGCATTGCAAAATTATCTTGCCAGCTATGGTTCCTGGGTTACCGTGATCATGGGTGTGATCTTCGTCGTCTGCGTGTTGGCGTTCCGCCGCGGGCTGGTAGGCGAAATACAAGCGAAATTCGGTCGCGCCACCGCTAGCGTACAAGCGCCTCATTAGTACCCCTGCGCGGCCAGCCAATACCAGCGCCGCTCTCCAGGCAAACCATGCTACAAGTGCCTATTCATGGGCATCCTGGCTGGCCTCACTAATTGCCATCAATTGTTACAAAAGTTAACAATTACATCCCCAATTTTGCTCTACGACTAAGGTATGCTTTGCCGATATTCCTACACAAGTGGCGAGGCAACAACAACCAATGATGGAGCGAATAATGAAGTTCAAAATCCTATCTGACGATTACGTTACTCGAGTCGAGCTCAAAGAAGGCGGCAAGCTTTATTTCAACCTGCGCGACTACCGCCGTTATGCCCATCGCGAAACGCCGCTGCTATGCGTTTTTTACGAAGGCCCGCCGAGCGAAAGGGAAATGGACTATTTCGAGATGTCCATCTACATGCTGGACGGCTCCGCCATGGTGGGCGATGCGCCGATCGGCAGCGATCATATCCCGCGCATCAATTTCTTGAATCTTTCCCAGGAAATGAACGAACGCCTAAGGCCCGCGCTAGCTGCAGGTTTCACCGAGTTCGTCGATCGCAACTACGCTAAGCTGGAAGATCTGGCGAGCGCCACTCAACGCGAAGTCGCTTAACGTAATACCGCGCTCCTAGGCCGCGCGGTTTCGGCGGCTTTCAGTTACCCAATACCCGTCCCAATAGCGCGACCACGCGCTATTTTCTTTACCGTATCCCATATGCGATGGCCTGGAAGGCACATCTAGCTTGCCTCCTGGCAATGCCATCGCCAGGAGGCAAGCTGGTTGGGCTTCCTGGCGAGGTTAAAAAACACGATTCGAGTTAGGCTACGGCGGCTTTGGTAAGATGTCGTATAAAATAACTCAGCAACATAACAAGATATGAATTCGACCTCAAACAAATCTATCGCGCCCGCGGTGGTGATTGTCGGCGGTGGACCTACGGGTCTGGTGCTCGCCATCGAACTGGGAACCTGGGGCATTCCGTGCATGGTGTTCGAGCAAAACGCCGAAACGTCGTCGTTTCCAAAGGCGAGTGCAAACGGCGCGCGCACTCTGGAGCATTATCGGCGGCTCGGCATTGTCGACGATATACGCCGCATTGGCTTTCCCCACGAGACCGCATATTTCACGCGCTTAACCCAGCATGAGCTGGCGCGATTTCGGCTCGCCGGTATGAAAAGCCTGACGCGCAGCGATTCCGCGCCGGGCACGTGGTTTACACCGGAGATGCCGCAGCGCATGCAGCAGATCCGGGTGGAGAAAATGCTGCATGAGCACGCGTCGCGATTGCCGTCCGTGTCCTTGCAATATGGCTGGCGGGTGAATAGCGTTTCCGATCTCGGCGATACGGTCGAGATCGGCGTCGAAGAAATTGCCACGGGCCGAACGCAAACACTACGCTCCCAGTACGCCGTAGGTTGTGACGGCCCGCGTGGCATGGTGCGGCGTGCATTGGGAATACGCTACGGCGGCGAGGGCGGTGTGGAGCGCGATTTCATGGGCGGTCAAATGGTGTCGACTTATTTTCGTGCGCCCGCTTTATATTCGACGGTCGCGGGATCGCCCGCCACCATGTATTGGACCTTCAATCGCACCCGGCGCGCGGTGTTGATCAGCGCGAACGGTCATGACGAATTCTTCATGTTTTCCCAAGTCGCGCCCGGTGCCGAACTGGCCGACGAGGCAGTATATGAATTTGTTCGCGCCGCGATGGGCGCGGAAACTCCCGTCGAGATTATTGGCAGCAAACCTTGGACTGCCGGCTACAGTTTGGTGGCCGAACGGTATGGCAAGGGGCGGGTATTCATCGCCGGCGATGCGGCGCATTTGTTCACGCCGACGGGTGGTTTCGGTTACAACACCGCGGTCGACGATGTCGCAAATCTCGCGTGGAAATTGCGGGCAAGAATTCAAGGCTGGGGCGGCGCTGCGTTGCTGCCGAGTTACGAGCAAGAACGTTTGCCGATCGCAAAACGCAACACCGATTTCGCCAGCCGCTTATCAGACAATATCGGCAAGATCACCATTCCAACGCACTATTGAGGACGATCGCCCGAGGGTGTTACAGCTCGCGAGGCCCTGGGCCAGGTGTGCTTCGAGCACGCTTTACTGGAATTCGATTCACCCGGCATTCAGCTCGGTGTTTGTTATAGCGGTTCGGCTGTTATTCCTTACGACGGTGCACTGCCGCCGGACGATTCCAATCGTTACGTGCCCACATCGACTCCCGGCGCGCGCATGCCCCATGCCTGGCTGGACGAAGACACGTCGACTTTAGACAAGGTGCGTGGAACATTTACGCTTTTCAAACTCGGCAACGTTCGCGTTGACACGAGTGGGTTGGAGCAGGAGGCGAATAAGTTGAATATCCCGTTCACCACCGTCGACATCAAAGATCAAGCGGTGCGCGACGGTTACGGTCATGATCTGATCTTAATTCGGCCTGATCAACATATCGCCTGGCGGGGCAATGAGCTCCCGGATTCGCCTGCGGTGTTGATGAGAAAAGTAGCGGGATGGGAGTGATACAATCCAGCGGCTTATGATCGATACTCTCAACCATTGCGCTTAACGCGGTTCTGAACTGAATTTCCATGGAAATGCATAATCAAGGCTCGGGATACAGTTTGCCGGAATATCCGTTTCAAACGCCGCCTGAGATTGCGCTCGGAAAAAAACAGCGCTATCCAGTGGTCATCGTCGGTGGCGGTTTAGCGGGTTTGGCCGCGGCGTGCGACCTAGCGAACCGCGGTGTACGCACCATTCTGCTCGACGACGATAACACCATCGGCGTTCGTGGCCTCGCTTCGCGCGGGATTACCTACGCGCAAAAGAGTCTGGAAATATTCGATCGGCTCGGCATTTATCATCGCGTGAAAGCCAAAGGTGTCGAGTGGTCCCACGGCAAGACCTTAGCCGATAAAGATGTGGTGTATTCGTTCGATCTCGCTGCGACGAACCTGTCCAAGCAACCTCCGTTCATCAATATCCAGCAGTTCTATATCGAGTGGTTTTTGGTCGATCGCATTTATGAGTTGGGCCTGACGGAGCTCCGTTGGAATAACAACGTCGTCGGTGTGAAGGAATTGTCCGATGGCGTCCGGCTCGAGGTTGAAACCCCCGCTGGCAAGTATCGTTTAGAGGCCGACTGGGTACTCGATGCCAGCGGCGTTAACAGCCCGATCCGCCAAGGGTTGAAACTCCCGGTTCATCCGGCGCGCGGGCAAGACCGCTGGTGCATTTCAGATATCCGCTTCAAACTCGATGCACCGCTGGAACGTTGGACTTGGATCGAAGCACCGTTCAACGAAAACCGCGCCGTATGGCAATTGCCCATGGGCGACGGCGTGTGGCGTCTCGATTATCAAATGGCTGCGAACGCCGATCCCGACGCCGTAAGCAATGAGGGCGTGGTTCGTTCGCGCTTGCGGCAGCAGTTGGGCGAGGATAGGGAATTCGAGTTGGTGTGGGTGGGGCCTTATGCCTACCGTACCCAGTTGCTCGACAACATGCGGCATGGCCGCGTGTTCTTCCTAGGCGACGCCGCCCACGTTATGAGTCCATTCGGTGGCCGTGGTGGCAATAGCGGTATTCAAGATGCGGAGAATCTCGCCTGGAAATTGGCAATGGTGTTGAATGGCCAGGCACCGGAAGCGTTACTCGATTCCTATCACGCCGAGCGCCATCCGGCGGCGGTACACAACATCAAAACCACGTCCCGCACCACACGGTTTCTCTCACCGCAATCGAAGGCGGAGCGCGTGCTGAGAGACGCCGTGATCAGCCTCGCCCGCGAGTATGCGTTTGCGCGGCCGTTGGTCAACACGGGTCGCATGTCGGTCGCTTATCAATACGATGCATCGCCGCTCACAACTGACGACGGCACGGCGGTACAGAATGTCCCGCTGACGTTGCCCAACGGAAAGTCAGGCGCGCTGCTCGATTTGTTCGAGGGCGAAAACTGTTTCCTGGCCCTATGGTTTAGCGAGCGTGGCTTGACAGCGAGCCAAGTCAAAACCATCGAAACGCTGCGGCGTGAGGCGCCGAACTTGCGATGGGCGGTGTACTCGGCGTTCGGCCATAGCGTTAAAACTCTGACCGACAAAGACGGCAAGTTGAAACAAGCGTTGGGGATAACGGAAGATACCGTCTGTCTGATTCGCCCCGACATGCATCTTGCCGCGCGTCTAACGCAACCTTCTATCGCCGCCATTCGCAAGGCGTTGCAAAAAGCCCTAGGACAATCGCTATGAACCTCGATCCGAATATCGCTAACCCCGATGGCTTCTACGAAGCTTTAGTCCAAGCCCACGAGGGCTTGAGCGACAAAGACAGCACCGCGTTGAATGCTCGTTTGCTGTTCTTGTTCGCCAATCAAATCGGTGACCAGACTGTCCTGCTAGATTGCATTAAAGCGGCGCGAAAACCGCTCCGTAAGGATTAAGAGCCTTGATAGTTCACGGTTCTAAGTGAGACAAGTGCACGGAAAATAGAATCAATGGGTGCTTTTTAGCGTTGAAATCTGAGTCCATCGGCGTGATAGGCGTAGGCGCCATGGGCATGGGCGTCGCGGAATCGTTGCTGCGTGCCGGCTATGTAACTTATGTGCGCGACATTGTCGCGGACCGGATGAGCGACGCGGAAAAGCTGGGCGCCATCCCATGTTCCTCCCCGGCGGCGATGGCGCGAGACGTCGAAGCCGTTGTTATCTTGGTAGTCGATGCCGCACAGGTTGAAGAAGTATTATTTGGGGTCGATGGTGCAGCGGCTGTCTTAGCAGCGGGAAGCACGGTAATCGTCAGCAGCACGTTGGCGCCGGACTATGTGGAAACGCTTGCATCGCGACTGGCCGAACGCCAACTTCGGATGCTGGATGCGCCCGTGTCAGGTGGCCCCATGCGCGCAAGGGCTGGAACCATGACCGTCATGGTCGCGGGCGAAACCGATGCCTACCAGCGCTACGCCGATCTTCTTGCAAAAATAAGCGGTAAGGTTTTCTATGTCGGTTCTATCGCGGGAACTGCGTCCAAAGTAAAACTGGTCAACAATTTACTCGCAGGCGTGAACTTGGTCGCGTCCGCGGAAGCGATGGCGCTGGCGATACGACTAGGGCTAAACCCGCGAACGGTATTCGATGTGGTGAACGAGAGCTCTGGCGCAAGTTGGATTTTTCAAGATCGCGTCGCTCGGGTACTAGCGGGCGATTACGAGCCTCGGGCAGCGCTGCCGATCTTGACCAAGGATCTAAGCCTGTCTCTTGATTTGGCTCGGCGAAGTGATTTTCCACTACCGCTCGGTAAGGTTGCCCATCAAGTTTTTGCCGCATCCGCGGCAGCGCCCTTCGGCGCGGAAGATGATGCGGCCGTCATCAAATACTATCAAGCCCTCACTGGAATATGCTTACCGACAACAGATTAGGGTAGTGAGTTGACGGCGATCCGAGGCGACAGCAAAATAAGCGATCTTCTGAATTCATAATCTATTCAATGCGAGGCTGACATGGTGCAATCAATTTTATCTCCCGAACAACGAGCGGCGTTCGAGCGCGATGGCTACGTTCTAGTACGCGGGCTATTCGATGCCGACGAGGCGCGACTGCTACAGCAGGCGATGGAGACCGATCCCCAGGTGCGCGCCAATCTTTACGACCGTTTCGATGCCGCAGGCAAGGCGACCAAAATGGTGACCTGGAATCAGCCGGGCGACAGCGTCTACGGCTTGGCGGCGCGCAGCCGGCGCATCGTCGACACCATGGAAGACTTACTCGGTGGCGAGGTGTATCACTATCACTCCAAGCTCACGGCGAAAGAACCGTTCGAGGGCGGCGCGTGGGAGTGGCATCAAGATTATGGCTATTGGTATAACAACGGTTGTTTGTTTCCGCTGATGGCGAGTGTCATGGTGGCGCTAGACAAATGCACCAAAGAAAACGGTTGCCTGCAAGTGCTGCGCGGCTCACACCACATGGGCCGCATCGACCACGGCTTGATGGAAGGCCATCAAGTCGGCGCCGACCCCGCGCGCTTGGAACACGCGCTCAAACAAATGGAAATCGTCTACGCCGAAATGGAACCAGGCGATGGATTATTTTTCCATTGCAACACGCTGCATCGCTCGGATCAAAACCGCTCGCCGAATCGCCGCTGGACAGTTCTATTTTGCTACAACGCTGCGCGAAATAATCCCTATCGCGAACACCACCATCCTTTTTACACCCCGTTGGTCAAAGTCGCCGATGACGCAATCAAACAGGCAGGACTGAAATTCGCGGCGGGTGCGAACGAGAAGTTCCTTAATAAGCCCTACGCGCCGCCGGATCTGAAGAAAAAA
>CAVQPB010000014.1:0-200815 GCA_963714525.1 uncultured Pseudomonadota bacterium | reverse complement strand
GTGGTCACGTCGACAATGGCCAATTGGATGGCTTCCACGCCATCGGTGACCGTCGGCCAGGAAACGTTCCCCGGCCTCGGTCAGGGTCAGGCTGCGAGTGCTGCGCTGGAACAGGCGCAGGCCCAAGTTACGTTCCAGCATAGCGACGTTTCGGCTGACCGCGGCTGGGGTCAGGCCAAGCCGCCGTGCCGCCGCAGAAAAGCCGCCGCATTCGGCACTACGAATGAACGATTCCAGGTTAGCGAGGGTTTCCATACACCAATTTTAAACCAATCGTTGAATCTGATTCCAGTCATTACCAGCTAATCATCGGCCAATCCCTGCGCTAAATTATCTCCTTTGACTGCCCACGGAGCCACTGCAATGTTCACCTCATCGGAAGTATCCATCGACTACGACGGCCTCATGCAGGCGAACCTTGCACGGGTGTTCGGCGAGCGTGATGCGTCTCGCAGGATGAACGCCATCGCAGAGCTCTATGCCGACGACGCCACGCTGTTTGAACCACATGCATCAGCGACGGGTCATGACGCCATCAATCAAGCGGTGAGAACACTATTGGCGAGCCTGCCGCCAAACTTCGTCTTCACCGCGATTGGCCCCGCCGTCGGCCACCACGGTGTCGGACGGCTGCGCTGGCAATCCGGTCCACCGAACGGTCCCGTCAGCCGTGACGGGCACCGACGTCGCCCGGTTCCAACGCCGCCGAATCCAAACCCTCCACGTCTTTCTCGACCCCACCGGCGTCTGAGCCACCACTCAATGACGGAAGGAGTTTCCCATGCCCAGACCTCCAAGACCGGCCTCGAGGCCCTGCTTCGTCCCGACGACAGCATCCTCGTACTGATCGACCATCAGCCCTACCAGTTTGCCAACCTGCACAGCCACGAGCCGACGATGATCGTCAACAATGTCGTCGGCCTCGCCAAGACAGCCAAAGTCTTCAACCTCCCTACGGTCCTGACCACCGTGCTGGAGGAACGCGGCGGCTATCATGATCAAGGGTCTTCAGGACGTCTTCCCGGACCAGAAACCGATCGACCGTACCTTCATCAACACCTGGGAGGACCCGAAGGTCACCGAATCGTGAAGAAGAGCGGTCGCAAGCAGCTCGTTCTAGCCGCGCTCTACACCGAGATCTGCTTCGCCATGCCGGCGATCCAGGCCCTCGGCGAAGGCTACGACGTCTTCATCGTCACCGACGCTTCGGGCGGCGTCTCGGCCGAAGCCCATGACATGGCCGTGCGTCGCATGGTCGATGCCGGCGCAGTGCCGATCACCTGGCTGGCCGTGCTGGGTGAGTGGCAACGTGACTGGGCGCGCGAAAAGTCGGCGATTGCTTCGCGGGCGTCCTTCTCGAGCACGGCGGAGCCAGCGGTGTTGCGTTGGCCTGGGAACTACAGCTTCTTGCCGGCCGCGCCGGAGCGGGCGTCTGAGGAATTGTTTCAACGCCGGATTTCGGTGCACTCGGATCGCACCCGGCTGTGCCCCCGCCAGCCATCGCCCACGACCGTAGCTAGCTCGGCAGGGCGACCCATCACCTGATAGAAGGAGCCGTGAAGATGTCGTTACACCGTTTTCCCGTTGGACTGGAAATGAATGTCTCCTACCCGGACTTCCAGGTCAGCCTGACATTGCTGTCGGTGACGCAATTGCGGTTCGAGATCAAGGAAGGGCCATTCGCCAGGACCGAGATCGTCGACATTCAAGTCGTACCACTCGGCAATAGCATTTTCGTTTTGAGCTGGCAGGAGAAGGACGGTGCGACCGTCACGAACGTCCAGGACTACGATCGCGGCCTGATCTATTCGTGCGCGACGCTGCCCGGCAGCCAGTTTCTGCGAATGACTGGGACATTTGCGATCACCCGGACCGCGGATAGTGCCTCCGATGACCGTCCGCAGCGCAACAAGGCACTTGTGCTCGATGCGATGACCTCCCTGTTTCAGCGGCACGATGCCTCGGCTGTGGAGCGCCTCTACGCGTCGGACTACATTCAGCACAACCCCGAGATTCCACAGGGCCGCGACGCGTTGCAGGTGCTCGTCGCGGATTTGTCGCCGGCCGTCTGCTACGAGCCCGGTCTGATCGTCGCCGAAGGCGACTTGGTCGCCATCCACGGCCGCATCCGCGGCTGGGCGGACACAACGCAGGTGGTGGTCGATCTGTTCCGGATTGAGGGCGGCAGGCTCGCCGAGCACTGGGATGTGTTGCAGAACGAGGTGCCGGCGACGGACGCGCTCGGCGGCGTTTCGATGTTCGACCCCGGGGAAGCGCATGGCTCACTCAACCGGCACTGACTTCGACTTATCCACCACACCACCCAGGAGTTCCCATGGGCACTACCGAACACGACGTACCCCAGATTGATTCGTTGCGACGGCAAATGCTAGGCAGTGGTGCCCTCGCTGTGGCCAGCCTTGGCCTGCCTCTCACGGTCTTGGCCAGACGCTTCCCTCAAACCCATCCTCTTCATCCCGCGGCAACACGAAAGGAAACCCGACCATGAGCACGATCACCACCAAAGACGGCACGCAGATCTACTACAAGGACTGGGGCACGGGCCAGCCCGTCGTCTTCAGCCACGGCTGGCCGCTCAGCGCCGATGCCTGGGAAGCCCAGATGTTCTTCCTGGCCTCGCAACGGCTATCGCTGCATCGCCCACGACCGCCGCGGCCACGGCCGCTCGAGCCAGCCCTGGAACGGCAACGACATGGACACCTACGCCGACGACCTGGCCGACGCTGATCGAGACGCTCGACCTGAAGAACGCCGATCCATGTCGGCCACTCCACCGGCGGCGGCGAGGTCGCCCGCTACATCGGCCGCCACGGCACCAAGCGCGTGGCCAAGGCCGTGCTGATCGGCGCGGTGCCGCCGCTGATGCTGAAGACGCGCGGCCAATCCCGGCGGCCTGCCGATCGAGGTCTTCGACGGCATCCGCGCCGGCGTCGCTCGCCGACCGCTCGCAGTTCTTCAAGGACCTCGCCACGGCCCGTTCTACGGCTCCAACCGGCCGGGCGCCAAGGTCTCGCAGGGCGTGCGCGACTCGTTCTGGCTGCAGGGCATGATGGCCGGCCTCAAGAACGCCTACGACTGCATCAAGGCGTTCTCCGAGACCGACTTCACCGAGGACCTGAAGAAGTTCGACGTGCCGACGCTGATCATCCACGGCGACGACGACCAGATCGTGCCGATCGGCGCCTCGGCCATGCTGTCGTCCAAGCTCGTCAAGGGCGCGACGCTGAAGGTCTACCCGGGCGCGCCGCACGGCCTGGCCGACACGCACAAGGACCAGCTCAACGCCGACCTGCTGGCGTTCGTCAAGGGGATCGGCGCCTAACCTTATCACTCAAGGAATTTCTTATGTTTACGTTAAAGCTTCTCGCTACCCTCATCAGCGCTACTGCGATGGCCATCGCCTAAGACGGCGGTTCGGCCACACCGGCCGAGGCCGCACGGTAGTACGTTGCCTGCCCTTGAGTTTTGCCTATCACGCCCCCCGAAGGAAACTGCCATGATCGCACGCGACGTCGTATTCCCCTCGGCCACCAAGCGCTGTACGAGAAGAACCGCTACTCACCAGCGATTCGCGCGAACGGCCTGCTGTTCGTGTCCGGCCAGGTCGGCAGCCGCGAAGACGGCTCGCCGGAGCCGACGCTGGAAGGCCAGGTTCGGCGTGCCTTCGACAACCTCAACGCCATCCTCGCTGCCGCCGGCTGCAGCTTCAACGACGTGATCGACGTGACTGTCTTTGTCGTCAACCCGGAGCAGATCTTCGAGAAGGTGTGGCCCATCGTGGTCGAGGAGTACTGGGGGTCGGCGCCGCATCCCACGCTGACTGGCATCGGCGTGACCTGGCTATACGGCTTCGATTTCGAGATCAAGGTCGTCGCGAAGCTTGCCGGCGTGAAAGCACTTATCCAACGTGTCGAAGGCGCCGCCATCCATGCATGTCTCCTGGCAAGCCTGGCTTAACCCCAATAAATGAAAGTGAGGACATTCAAATGACCGACAATATCGATGCAAAGTCTTCCGAACAAACTGGCAAATCCATGACTGCCGCGCAATTGCTGAAGCATAGCTTGGATACGTTCCTGGCAATGGATATTAAGGGATGGGCAGACCTTTGCGACGAGAATGTTGTCGTGGAGTTCCCGTTCTCCCCTGACGTGGCAACCAGGAAGCTGGTCGGCCGGGCGGCGATTTATGAGTATTTGAAGAACCACCCCAACGTCATTGACATTCAGCGTGTGCCTACGCTGAAGATCCATGTGACGGACGATCCGAACTTGGCTATTGCTGAGTGGAGCGTCTCTGGCCGTGTCATTGACAATGGCAATCCCTACGAAATGAGCTATGCGACGTTCGTGACCTTCAAGAACGGGCTAATCGTCAACTACCGCGAGTATTGGAACCCGATGGCGTTCATGGCAGCTATGAGCGGCGCAAAGTTCTAACTCCACGAAGAGCGCCCACCAAGACCCGATTCAACACATTACACAGGAGACCACAAAAGTGTCTGCGAGTTGTTTTCCCATTGGGCTGGAAATGGATGTCTCCTACCCGGATTTCAAAGTCAGACTCGCGCTGCAATCAGCGACGCAGTTTAGGTTCAAGATCAAGGAGGGGCCATTCGCGTGGGACGTGCTGCAGAACGAGGTACCCGTCACGGTGGCGCTTGGCGGCATCTCGATGTTCGATCTCGAGGAAGGTACGCAAGCCAGTCAGGCGAGACGACATGATTGAAATGATCATCGAACAACGCCGCCGCAGCTTGGGCGGCGGGCTGGATGTGGGTCGCGTGTTGCCGTTCGCTAAGCGTCGCATGGTCGGCCCCTACATCTTCTTCGACCATATGGGGCCGCTCGACCTGCCACCCGGCGTGGACCGCAGCGTCGACGTGCGAGCGCACCCGCATATCGGCCTGTCGACCGTCACCTATCTCTTCGCCGGCGAGGTCATGCACCGCGACAGCCTGGGGTACGAGCAGGCGATCCGCCCACGAGAGGTCAATTGGATGACCGCCGGCCGCGGCATCACGCACAGCGAACGGTTCGAGCGTGCACGGGCGCAGGGCGATCACCTGCACGGCATCCAGGCCGGGGTCGCGCTGCCGACCGAATACGAAGAAGTGGCCCCCAGCTTCTCGCACCATGCTGGCGACGACCTTCCGCAGTGGAGCGACGGCGGGGTGCATGGGCAACTCATCGCCGGCAGCGCCTACGGCCTGACCGCACGCACTGCAACGCACTCGCCGCAGTTCTACGCGCATCTCTACGTGGCGCCTGGCGCTACGGCGGAAGTTCCCACGGCCACGCCGAGCGTGCCGTGTACATCGCGACCGGGGCGGTGGAACTCGACGGCATTACTTATGGCGCCGGAAAGATGCTGGTGCTTGGCAAAGCCGCGTCAAGGCTGCGTGCCACTGAGCATTCGACGGTGATGGTGGTCGGAGGGGAACCGGTCGGCGAACGCTTCATCTACTGGAATTTCGTGTCGTCGTCGAAGGACCGGCTCGCTCAAGCCGCGGCGGAGTGGAAAGCGGGACGCATGAAGCTGCCCGATGCCGACGATGCCGAGTTCATCCCCCTGCCGGACGACTCCGTGCCGGCGGTGTCATGAGCACCCCGATGGTAGAGGACATGACCGGCAAGCTGGTCGCGCGTCGACCAAGCTGGTCAAGGGCTCGAAGCTGATCGTTGTTTCTGGTTCCAAACTCGGTGCTCCAAAGTGGATGTTGGTGGATGTCAACTCAGGGTCGATTGGGTTAGTCTCCGCCCGAGATACGCATGGACTAAGAGCTAAAGGCTTGATGAGAACAACCAAAAACGACTGCGTGCTACTCCGCGAAGAACTCGCGCACTTTATCCATCCAGGATTTCGCCCGCGGATTGTGCCGTGCGTCCTGTTCATTGATGTGTTCGAGTTCGCGCAGTATTTCCTTTTGCCGATCCGTCAGGCGCACCGGCGTCTCCACCACGACGTGGCACATTAAATCGCCGTGGCTGGCGCTACGCAAACCCTTGATGCCCTTGCCGCGCAACCGGAACACTTGCCCGCTTTGCGTTTCCGCCGGGATTTTGATTTTCGCGTGACCATCCAAGGTCGGAATTTCGATCTCGCCGCCGAGCGCCGCCGTCGAGAAACTCACCGGCATTTCGCAATGCAAATCGCTGTGCTCGCGCGTGAACACTGTGTGGGGTTTGATATGGATGACGACGTACAGATCGCCCGCGGGCCCGCCGCTGACGCCGTGCTCGCCTTCACCGGAGAGACGAATTCGATCGCCTTCGTCGACACCGGCGGGTATCTTCACCGACAGGGTTTTTTGCTGCTTGACGCGGCCCACGCCATGGCAGGTACCGCAGGGTGTGGCAATCATCTTGCCGCTGCCATGGCAGCGCGGGCAGGTTTGCTGCAACGAAAAGAATCCCTGTTGCATGCGCACTTCGCCGCGGCCGTTGCAGGTCGTGCAAGTTTGCGGCTGAGTGCCGGGCTTCGCGCCGCTGCCGTGACAGGTCTCGCATTCTTCCATGGTGGGAATGCGTATCTTGGTTTCCGTGCCGCGCGCGGCTTCTTCCAACCCGATTTCTAAGTTGTAGCGTAAGTCCGCGCCGCGATACACGCCTTGACGTCCACCCGCCGCGCCCGCCGCCGAAGATCTCGCCGAAGATGTCGCTGAACGCATCGGAAAATCCGCCCATGCCCGCGCCGGCGCCCATGCCTTGGCTAGGGTCCACGCCCGCGTGGCCGAACTGATCATAGGCCGAACGCTTGCTGGCATCGGTCAATATTTCGTAGGCTTCCTTCGCCTCCTTAAAATGTTCCTCGGCCTTGGGGTTATCCGGATTGCGATCGGGATGAAACTTCATCGCCAGCTTACGGAACGATTTTTTAATTTCGTCCTCGGACGCATCGCGGTTAACGCCTAGAGTTTCGTAGTAGTCTTTTTTGGCCATGATTTATTAGGGACTAGGGTGATTTTAGGGGCTAGGGACTGGAGGCTAGAGGCTAGTGGGCTATCGAAATAATCAGCGCGGGCTAAATAAGGAAAGGCTAGCAGGTCAAAAACCTACTAGCCCCTAGTCCCAAGCCTCTAGTCCCTAGTTACTTCTTCCCTTCCTTCACTTCTTCAAATTCCGCATCAACTACATTATCGTCGCTGGGCTTGTTATTACCAGCATTACTTTCCGCGGCGCCCGCGCCACCGGCCGCGGCCTGGGCAGCTTGAGCGTCGGCGTACATTTTCTCGCCCAGTTTTTGCGAGGCTTCCATCAAGGCTTGGTTCTTCGCTTCGATCGCGTCCTTGTCGTTGGACTTGAGCGCTTCTTCCGCTTCCTTAATAGCCGATTCGATCTTGGCTTTTTCGTCGCCTTCAAGTTTATCGCCGTACTCGCCCAAGGATTTTTTCACGCTGTGTACCATGGCTTCCAGGCCGTTGCGGGCGTTGACGAGCTCAAGAATTTTCTTATCTTCTTCGGCGTTGGCTTCGGCATCCTTCACCATGCGCTGGATCTCGTCTTCAGACAAGCCTGAACTCGCCTTGATGGTGATCTTGTTTTCCTTGCCCGTGGCTTTGTCCTTGGCGTTCACGTGCAAGATGCCGTTCGCATCGATGTCGAACATCACTTCGATTTGCGGCATGCCGCGTGGCGAAGGCGGAATCCCTTCGAGATTAAATTGGCCGAGGGATTTATTGCCTGCCGACACATCGCGCTCGCCTTGCAACACGTGTATCGTCACGGCCGATTGATTGTCGTCCGCGGTGGAAAACACTTGCTGCGCCTTGGTCGGGATGGTGGTATTTTTCTTGATGAGTTTAGTCATCACACCACCCAGGGTTTCGATGCCCAGCGACAACGGCGTCACGTCGAGCAGCAACACGTCCTTGACGTCGCCCTTCAATACGCCGCCTTGCACCGCCGCGCCGACGGCAACCGCCTCGTCCGGGTTCACGTCTTTGCGCGGTTCTTTGCCGAAGAACTCGCGCACTTTGTCCACCACTTTCGGCATGCGCGTCATGCCTCCCACCAGAATCACGTCTTCGATGTCGGAGGCTTTCACGCCGGCGTCTTTAATGGCGATGCGGCACGGCTCGATGGTGCGCTCGATCAACTCGTCCACCAGGCTTTCGAACTTGGCGCGAGTGATTTTCATGGCCAAGTGCCTCGGTCCATTTTGGTCCGCCGTGATGTAAGGCAGATTGATTTCCGTTTGCTGCGACGACGACAATTCGATCTTCGCTTTCTCGGCGGATTCTTTCAGACGCTGCAGCGCGAGCACATCCTTCGACAGATCGACGCCTTGATCCTTTTTGAATTCCGTGACGATGTAGTCGATTAAACGCTGGTCGAAATCCTCACCGCCCAAGAACGTATCGCCGTTGGTCGACAATACTTCGAACTGGTGCTCCTTTTCGATCTCGGCTATTTCGATGATGGAAATATCGAAGGTGCCGCCGCCCAAGTCATAGACGGCGATTTTGCGGTCGCCTTCCTTCTTATCGAGTCCAAAGGCCAACGCGGCCGCCGTCGGCTCGTTGATAATGCGTTTGACATCGAGACCGGCGATGCGGCCGGCGTCCTTGGTTGCTTGGCGCTGCGAGTCGTTGAAATAGGCCGGCACCGTGATCACGGCTTCCGTGACGGGCTCGCCGAGATAATCTTCGGCGGTTTTTTTCATCTTCATTAACACCTGGGCGGAGATTTCCGGCGGCGCGATTTTTTTGCCGCGCACTTCCACCCAGGCGTCGCCGTTCGGCGCTTTCGAAATGGTGTAGGGCATCAGTTTGATGTCCTTCTGTACTTCTTTTTCTTCGAAGCGGCGGCCGATCAGGCGCTTCACCGCATACAGCGTATTTCTAGGGTTGGTGACGGCTTGGCGCTTCGCCGGCGCGCCGACCAAAATCTCGCCGTCCTCTTGATAGGCGATAATGGAAGGCGTGGTGCGCGCGCCTTCGGAATTCTCGATCACCTTCGGTACGCCGTTTTCCATGATGGCGACGCAAGAGTTAGTGGTGCCGAGGTCGATACCGATGATTTTAGCCATGATGATTTCCTTTAATGCCTGTGAATTTGTTTTATAAATTGGGACTTGGCTTGCGAATTCAAGCCGTTGGTGGCGCCGATTCCGCCTTCAGTTTAGCCACCGTGACCATCGCCGGTCGCAGCACGCGCTCGTGCAGCAGATAACCTTTTTGCAGCACCGAAACAACGGTGTTTGCCGGTGCGTCCGCGTCGATCATGGCGATCGCCTGGTGCTTATGCGGATCGAATTTTTCGCCGAGGGGATTGATTTCGGTAACCTTGGATTTTTCGAGCGCCGCGTTGAGCTGCTTCAGGGTGAGTTCGACACCGCTGTGCAATGTGTCCACGGTCGGCTCTTTATCGGCCAGCGCCGCTTCCAGGCTGTCTTTCACCGCCAATAGTTCGTTAGCGAAATTTTCCACGGCGAACTTACGGGTGTTGGCGACGTCGGCGATCGCGCGCTTGGCCGCGTTGTCCGTATCCGCCTTGGCACGCAGGAAAAGGTCGTAATTCTCCGCGGCCTTGGCGAGTGCTGCGTCCAGTTGCTGTTCGAGTGTGGGTGGTGCTTGATCGGCGGTGGGCGCCGTGTCGCTAGGATCGGCCGGCATGGCTGGATCCATAGGCTGATTGGTCTCGTCTCCCGTCATAAACCTCATCTCCTTAGAATGGGCTGAACATGGGGACGGAAATACGCGCTTTCAACCCCAAAATAGTTTGAAAGCTAGCCTCCCGCAGGGCCAATCAGGACGCGGCACTCCAGGCACCCAGGGCCACGAGGTAAGCTGGATAAGGCTCCTGGCATGGTCACTTTACTTGAAAAGCAGCCGCTCGTTTTCGCTGCCCGGTGATCGAGTGGTCGCGGTGAAGCAAGGTGATTTCCTCGGGATCGAACGCGGCGAAAGCATCATCGACAAACTGTAGAAACGCTGCAACCTTGGGCGACAAACTCGCCGACTTACGATACATGGCGAAGATGGTAAACCCCGGCGGGCAGGTCCAGTCCGTGAGTACTCTTTGAAGTTGACCCGATGAGATGAGGTAGGGATCAAAGCATCCCAAACGCATCAGCCCTGCCCCGGCGAGGACCGCGGCGATCAATCCTTCGCGGTCGTAGGTGACTACTCTAGGCGCTACTTGAATGACTTTGCGTTCGGCGCCGCGTTGAAATTCCCATTCGTCTAGCGGACGGCTCACGCCCGCAACCTTCATTGCCAGACAAAGATGGCGCAACAGGTCGTCCGGAGTCTTCGGTGCTCCCGCAACTTTCAGGTATTCCGGCGAGGCGTACACGGCATGGCGAATTTGCCCGATCTTGCGGGCAATCAAGTTTGACACGGGAGGTTCGTGGATCCGTATCAGTACGTCGACGCCTTCCGCGTGCATATCCTTGGGTTGCGTTTGGATATGAAATTCCAGTCGCAATTCGGGGTGGCGGCGCAGGAATGCCGGCAGCAGAGGCATGATCACATTGCGGCTCAGCGGCACGCCGAGGCCGACCCGCAAGTGTGCCCGTAAGCCGCTCGGGTGTTTTTCGCGCACTGCTCTCGAGTTCCGCCAGTTGCCGCAACAGTTCGCCGCCACGCCGGTAGATTCCTTCGCCTTCCTCGGTGAGCTGCAACTGCCGGGTGGTGCGGTGAAACAAAGAAACGCCTAGCTCTTTCTCCAGATCGGCGACCGCGTGGCTTACCGCTGAGGGCGTTAGATCCAATGACCTCGCGGCCCTGGCGAAGCTGCCGGCTTCGGCAGCGCGCACCAACAATTCGATTCGGCGGATTCGATCCATGATTACACCTGTACTGGTACTCCGGATCACGATTATTCATGAAATGAATTCAACAGTGAAGTGCCGATCCGTGTCTCGACCGTTAGTCTCATCCTGCCTACACTGAATCAACTCGGAGGGAATAGCATGAAATTCAACCTTGTAAAAATAGCTACTGCCGTTTTGATTTCCACCGCAATCGCGGGCGCGTGCTTCGCCGAAGCCTATCCATCTAAGCTTATCCGAATCATTGTGCCTACCGCCCCCGGCGCGCCGCCCGACATTCGAGCTCGGTGGCTTGCGGAGCGGCTTCGGCATGCGTTCGGCCACGCCGTGATAGTGGACAACAAACCGGGCGCCGCAGGTATTATCGGCACGCAAGCAGCCGCCCGCGGCCCAGCCGATGGTTATACGTTGGTCTTGGTGCATCAGGGCACGCTGGCGCTCAATCCCCACCTCTATGCCGATTTGCCGTACGACCCGCTCAAGGATTTTGCGCCGATCAATCGGTTAGGCATTAGTCCCTTGATACTGACCGTTCATCCGGATGTGCCCGCTAGCTCGGTGGTTGATCTGGTGCGTCTGGCGAGGGAGAAACCGGGACAATTGACCTTCGGTTCCGCCGGCGTGGGATCGCCGCCTCACATGGCAGGTGAATTGTTTAGACGATTGGCGCACATCGATGTGATGCATGTTCCTTACAAGAGCGCGCCGGCTGCGCAGATCGATCTCATAGGCGGCGGACTGACCTACAGCTTCGATGGGATTGCCAGCCAGTTGCCTCAAGTACGGGCGGGCAAAATCAGAGGACTGGCGGTAACCAGCGCAAAGCGCCTCGTGACGTTGCCCGATATTCCGACCGTGTCCGAGTCGGGACTGCCGGGCTACGAATACTGGTCCTGGATGGGCATCTGCGCACCGGCGGGCACGCCGAAAGAGATCATTTCTCGCCTCAACAGTGAAACTACGAAAATCCTTAAAACTCGGGAAGCCCACGACTGGTTTGCGCAGCAAGGCGGCGAAGAGACCATGGAGACGGCGGAAGAATTCTCGGCCTTCATCAAGGCCGAATACGCGCGCTGGGGCATGACTATTCGCGACGCCGGCATCAAGGCTGAGTAGATTCGCCCATCGCATCCTACGCGAATGTTTGTTCAAGGACCGCAATGATGAAAATGCTCGATGGCGATACTGATAGCTCTTCCGAGTGGGGCCGCTATGTGCTGGATAATGCCGCTCCGCAAACCCCGGCAAGATTTGCCGCGCTGGCAGAACTTTATGACGACACTTCTATTAGGCACCTTAAGCGAACAGGTGTCGATCGCGGATGGCGATGCTGGGAAATCGGCGCCGGGTCGGGATCGATTGCGCATTGGCTATGCGGCCAAGTCGGGCCTGAGGGTTCGGTGTTGGCAACGGATATCGACACGCGATTTCTCCGTCAAAGTAGTCATAGTAATCTCACGGTACGTCGCCACGACATCTCGTTGGATCCGCTGCCGGATCAGGCCTTCGATCTAGTCCACGCTCGATTGGTGTTGGTGCATTTACCCGAACGAGAAAAAGTCTTGGACCGAATGATTGCGGCCCTCAAGCCGGGTGGGTGGTTGCTGACGGAGGAATTCGATTCCGTTTCGCAACTGCCGGCACCGGAGCGTTATCCCTACGAAACTGCGCTGAAAACGGCCGTGGCGCTTCGCCGTGTCATGACGGAGCGAGGCGTCGATCCAGGATTCGGGCGCGCATTGGCTGGCCTTCTTCGCACTCGTGGATTGCAAAGCATTTCAGCGGAGGGGCGCATGCTTATGTGGCCAGGCCGGGGCGTCGGCACGGAGCTCATAATCGCAAATTTCCAGCAGCTACGAGATGCCATACTGAATTCGGGCGATATTACGGCGTCTGAGTTTCAGGCAGACCTTGCCCGAATGGATCAACCGGATTTTATGGCGCCCTCGCCGGTCATGTGGAGCGTCGCCGCACGCCGGCTACAAGCCTGAGGTAGATCGAATTATTTCGTTAGGCGGCCGTCGAAAAATTGCGCTCGTCCACACCGCCCGAACGCAGTGAAGATACCGCCTGCATTAGTTTGGCTACCCTATGCTCATAGGTGTGTTGGCCCATGACACGGACGTGGGCAGCTTCGGCAATCTGACGAGTTTGAGGGAAATGCGCAAGATAAAACTGGATCTTGGACACGCAGTCGTCAAGACTTTCGTATTCGGCCCACTCTTGTTTCAAGTCAAAGTCATCGGCGGCATGACGGCGCTGGTCGCTAAGTACGAATCCACCTCTCGCAGGCACGCCGTAACATCGCTCTGGAAGTCCCCAGCTCAGCGTGCCACCGTGGTCGCAGGACGAGCGATAAGTTAGGTTTATGACGCTGCGCTGAATGATTTCGATCTGCTCTGATTCGGGAATACCCTCTGAGTGTCGAAACAATATTCTTAGTCCTAGTGGCTTTAACCGCGCTTCCAAAGCCGCGAGAAAGCGCTGCCGTTCCGCGTGTTCGCGATAACGCACGCCATCGAGATTGCCAACGAAGGAGACATCGTGGCGGAAGAAATCCGGTGTGCGCATTTCCTCCAAGCTCCGACCATGGAGGTTGAAGTTGCGCTTCCAAACGGCATTGGCGTGATAGTGAACCTGTGGCGCTAGCCGCCAAGTAGGTTGTAGCGTATGAGTCGCATACAAATCTAACAGCCGTAATTTCGAGAACACCCACATGCGTCGGCGCCGTAACCCCATATGCCAAGGCGCGTCCCGGTCGATGCCCACTAATGGGACGCCTGCGGCCCGCAGGCGGCGTTTCAGCATCAAGCTGCGCCATGGGGCGCGCGCGCCTTCATACAAATTGATGACGCAGGCAGCCGTTTCGGACAGAAGGCTGGGCTCCGGTTCCCAGGTGTTGTCCGAGACGGTATAACCGAGAGCCTCGAAGGCTTCGCGCAGCGGCGGAAAGCCTTTTTTGAAGTTCAGTATCACGCGCTGTTTACTCATAGGGGTACCCGGCTCGCATCGCTCGCAGTAGGCCGAGATAAATACCGACGTGGGCGAAAAACAACCACAAATGCTGACGTACGAAGAACATGTTGAAGTTGTTCATGACGAAGACCCCCGTAACCATGCCGATTGCAACCGCCGAGACGGCGATTCCTAAGCGCGATCCGATACGGCCCGCGACGTACAATTCGCGGATGATGGATCCGAATATCACTAGGAGCACGAGCAATCCGGGCAAGCCAAGCTGATCGGCCATGCTCAGCAGGATGTTATGGGAATGGGTTGTTGGAATCTGACCCACGGGAGTATCGGAAAACCTATGACGATACCAAGTCTGGTCCGTTTCATAACCATACCCGGTGCCCAGCCAAGGATTAGATTCAATCTTATCCAGGACCGCGCTGAAGATTACCGCTCGGTCCGCGAAGTAGGTGAGAGGTCGTCCTTTTCCCTCCGCCGCCATGGCCCCTAAACCAATTGCCGCTGCCGCGACGAGAGGAATGCTAAGGATTTGCCACGGACGGATCGCCAGCCTCGAATGCCAAAGCCACACCGATCCTCCCACAATCACCGCGCTGGCTAGGCCCAACCACATGGCGCGGTTGTGGGTCAGCAAGCCGGTGGCCAGCAGCGCAAATATAACCGCGATCACTGCTATGGCAATCCGGCGCGTCGCACCTCTTTGCGAGAGCACCAGCGCACTGACGAAGAAAAGCGGTACGACAGTCGCAAGATCAACGGCATAGTTGCCAACACCGGGCAGGACTTCCGTGACCCAGGCGTTCGATTTCAAGTAGGACGCTACTGCCAGAACGGCGAGGACGATCCAGCCCGCGAGCGAACCCAATGCCATGACCATGGCGGCGCTGCCGCGCCAGGCGATGACATAGAACGCAAACAGGACCATGGCGCCCCTGATCACGTCGTGCCAAATAGCGGTGAGCGATTCCGCCACATCTTTGCTCCACAGCAGGCTCGTACTCGCCGCGACAAACCATATCAGGAAAGTCCCGGTTAGCGGCGGCCGGGGGCAGCCGGCGCGCCGCCACACGATCACGGCGCAGACCAGCGTCACCAGCAGGCTGACGGAGCGAATCGCCGCCGCGTGATTGAAGGGCAGGGCGCACAGGTACAAGGTTGCTGCCACAGCCCCGGCGCCCTCGGGTGATGAAATGCGCAAGCCGGCCTTTGAAAGGAATCGAGTCATGGGTTGCGCCGAAGAGCGGCGTCCGTCGCCACGGCCATTACCGCGGCCACGGCAGCTTCAACGGTAACGTCGTACACGTTGTCCGACACTTGCAGTACGCGATGCGGCACACCCCAGGGTCGCCAGATGGTGGGATCGCTGTTGCCGAACAAAGCGACGATCGGCTTTCCTAGGCCGGCCGCCAGATGCATGGCGCCGCCGTCGCTGCAAAACATCAGATCGATACACGCCAGGCCGTCGATCAATTGCCTTAGGCTCAAAGTCGATAGTGCAACTAGGGGCAAATCGATGCAAGCTTTAGCGATGGCATCGGCTTTGTCGTCGTCGCCGGGATGACGCGGATCATCGTGGGCGCCCGGCGACCAGAGCAGGAGAAAGCGGGCGCCGAGTAGTTTGTGTAGTTGATGAGCGAGTTCGATAAAGCGTTCTTGCGGCCAACGCTGGGGGAGTTTGCGGGCGCTGATGTGTAATCCGATGGTGGGCGCTGATCCTAATCGAGAATTCAGTATTTCCTGCACTCGAGCGACCCCGCTGGGATTGGCCACCACCTTTAGAGCCGGCGGAGGGCCGGTGACACCGAGCGGTTCAAACAGCAATACGTTGTGCTCCACGCCGTGGCGTCCGGCAAAGCGCTCGTCAACTCTGACGCAAATATCTACGCCTCGGGGTACCGGTGAGTCGGGTGGCGCGGCGGCTAAGATCGAGCGCGCCCCGCATTGACGGGCAAGCTGCATCCAGGAGCGGCTGGGCGCTGCCGTCGCGACGATTGCCAAGTCGAACCGTTGCGCTCGCACGCGTAGCAGAGTGCGCAATTTCCCCAGGGCGGCGCGTAGCACGCCAAGGCCGGCGTGCTTGACCTTGGTATAGATGAATATCTGATCCACCGCGGAATTGCCTTCCAGCACGGGAGCATTGTAGGAATTCACCAGAGCGGCGATATGGGCTTCGGGAAATCGCTCCCGCAACAAGGTTAGCGCAGGCGTGGTAAGCACGAGATCGCCAATGTTGTCCCGCCGAATCAGAAGCACACGGGGGTTTTTCGGCAAGTTAAGCAAAGGCACTGACAAATTCAATGGTAGGCAACGGATGCGATCACGACCATCCGTGCGACGATGAAACAGCAAATTGCTTCGACCATCTCATGTAGCGCCAACCCAATCTAGGATTCGCCGGGCACGTTTGGGCCAAGACAAGTCGGCGCCGCGCTCCCGGGCAAGCCTCGCGTGCTTGCGGTATAAATCCGGATCGTCAAGCAGACGCGAGATTTCGGCAACCATTCGGGCTGTGTCTCCGGCGGGGAAAAAGATTCCCGCGTTTCCCAAGACTTCCCGGGTTGACGGCAGATCGCTTGCCACCACCGGCATGCCGAGGGCCAGGAAGTCTAAGGCCTTCACGGGGCAGGTGAGGTGGCGGTTACAGAAATTCTCCTCTAACGCAACAACGCCCAGGCTAGCCCGTTGCGCCACGGCTTTAAACATATCCGCCGGGGGCAGGAACGGCGTGCATGAGACGTTAGCTGCAACGGCGCCCACTCGGGCTACATCCTCCGGCGTACCGCCGAATAACGCTAGGCGAACGTCATGCTGTGCGAGTTGCTGTGCCGTTCCCAGCAGGCGGGGAACCCCCTTGGTTGTGAGCAAATGCCCGATGTAGGCGGCGCAGCGCCGCTGTCGGCGTTCTTCGTCGTCGGCGTCGAGCGCCAGCGTTTTTGCGCCGAGGGACGCGGCGATTCCGCGTAATCCCGGTAGCGCGGTTTGGTAAAGCTTCAACTGATCGCTCGTTATAGCCACGATACCACTGATCCGCGGCAGATAGGTTCGTTCGAGCGCGCCACGCTTGCGGTCGCCGCGGGAAATCGGATCCGTGCGCCAACCTTGGTCAGCGTATAGAAAGTGGGTTTCAAATAATCCGCGACAATCGTCGCGACGCACCAGGCGGGCAAGCGTGGCAAGAAAGCGCTGCTCCCGCGTCAGCACCAGGAGGGGACCACTTTGCCGCAAGGCCCGTGCTTGTTCTTCAGCATGGGCAAAATAGGGATGGCGTAAATGCCACCAGTGCCTCTTCAGACGCACACGATGGACTATCAAATGTGGATCGGGTTCAAGCCCATAAAAGCCGCGGAGATCGTCTTCGGTTGCCGAATCATTACCGGTGTCCGGCATAAATAGGTGACATTCCACACCGCAGCTTGCAAATGACCACGCGTTATGCACACCGATGTAGGAAATAGCGGCATGACTTTTCCAACCGCCCGAATGAACCCACATGACCCGCTGGGAATCAGGCACTGATATATTTTCCTCGCCGCTTTCGAACTTTTCTAGGGAAGCTCTGACTTATTCCGATTTCGTCACAATACTGAGTTCCTCAGGAAAAATTGCTCCTCACATATCATTGTATGAGAGGACCTGTTTGGTCGCCTTCGCTTTATTGAATTCATAAATTAGATCACTTTCCGCTGTTTCGTGAAATCCGCTGGGATTTAATTTAATGCATTTTTCCAATTCGCAATTTATCGTTTAGCGGCTAGGTCGTCAATCAATTATGTTGGGCCAAATACCATTCTTGACCTAAGCAAGCTCTGAATAAGTTCGAGTTCTAAGTGAGACAAGGCGCGAGCAAAAAATATCGACGCAGCCTATGTGTGATGGGTAAGGAACAATTTTTCCGGAGCCGAACATAGCCGCGACGAAATCGGAGTTATTCAGCGCTTCCTTAATTTGCGTGCGAACGGCACAGTCGCGAGGATAATCGGCTGTGTTGTAAAATATAATGTCAAGCAGCTTCTTATCCAATTGATTTGAGTAAACCCCAGCGCCGGCGAATCGTGATCGTTCGGCGTTCGTTCCCATGAAACGCAACGCGCTTGTACTTTTTTCCGGCGGTCAAGACTCGACCACCTGCCTCGCCTGGGCGTTGTCGCGTTTTGCTTGCGTCGAAACCATCGGCTTCGACTATGGCCAGCGCCACGGCGTGGAACTCGCTTGCCGGGCGCCGGTGATCGCGCGCATCAAGGCTGCATTCCCGCACTGGGTAGACAAAATCGGCGCCGATCAAGTCATTAAACTTGATTTGCTCAAAGCCATCAGCGACACGGCGCTGATTCGAGATGTCGCCATCGAAATGAATGCCAACGGTTTACCGAATACTTTTGTACCGGGCCGCAACATTTTGTTTCTGACGGTGGCGGCGGCGATTGCCTACCGGCGCGGGATCGGCGCCTTGGTCGCCGGTGTATGCGAAACGGATTATTCCGGCTACCCCGATTGCCGCGACGATTTTGTGAAGGCGATGCAAGTTACTTTGAATCTCGGTATGGCGCAACGCTTCAATCTTGAAACGCCGCTGATGTGGATCGATAAAGCGGCGACCTGGCGTTTGGCACAGGAACTGGGCGGGACAACGTTGCTGGATATCATTCGCGATGAGACCCACACCTGCTATTTGGGCGATCGCAGCCGGCGCCACGATTGGGGCTTCGGTTGCGGGTCCTGTCCTGCGTGCGCGTTGCGCAAGAACGGCTACGAGAAGTTCATCGCCAACCCATGACCTATTCCGTCAAAGAAATTTTCTACACGCTGCAAGGCGAGGGCGCTAATATGGGCCGTCCCGCGGTGTTTTGCCGCTTCGCCGGTTGTAATTTGTGGTCGGGGCACGAAGCGGATCGTGCGAGCGCAGTCTGCCAATTCTGCGATACGAATTTCGTCGGTACTGACGGCGCCGGCGGAGGGAAATTTCCCGATGCCCGCTCGCTGGCGAGCGCCATTGAAGAAACATGGCACGGCGCTCACACGGGTGAGGCGCTGGTGGTGTTGACCGGCGGCGAGCCGGCGTTGCAGCTCGATGCGCCATTGATCGAAGCGTTGCATGCGTGGGATTTCGAAATCGCCATCGAGACCAATGGCACGCTGCCCTTGCCGTGGGGAATCGATTGGATTTGTGTCAGCCCCAAGGCCGACGCCGCCTTACGCGTAACCGTGGGCGATGAATTAAAGCTGGTGTTCCCGCAAGCACTGGCGATGCCAGAGCGGTTCGAAGATTTAGGCTTCGATTACTTTTTTTTGCAACCCATGGACGGTCCCGATCGCGAGAAAAATACGCGGCTCGCGATCGATTATTGTCTCGCCCATCCTGCTTGGCGGCTCAGCTTACAAACACACAAAGTATTAGGCATCCCATAAGAATTCTCATGACGGAACTATTGTACGAATTCAACTTCGACGCAGCCCATCAGTTCACCCACAAGCCCACCGGCCATAAATACCGCGCGTTGCACGGCCATTCGTTTCGCGCCGAGGTTACCGTGCGCGGGGAACCGGAAGCGGAAACCGGTTTTATCGTCGACTTCGAAACCATGGAACAAGCCTGCGCGCAGTTGCGCGAGAAGCTGGACCATACCTTTCTCAATGAGATTCCCGGATTAGAAATCCCTAGCCTGGAAAATATCTCACGCTGGATTTGGCAACAACTCGCGCCAAAGTTTCCGGGTCTGCATCGTATTACCGTGCGCCGCGATTCGCTGCGTCAAGGTTGTTCTTATTTCGGCGATGCGGCTTAAAGCGATGCTTGGGGAGCCGCGTCAGTATTGGCTCTCAGGCCGATTATCGCGCTGTTCAGATAACACTCACCCACCAAAGGTAACTAACAATGGCCGGTAGTAGCCTCCTCATGCTCCTAGATGATATCGCCACAGTGTTGGACGATGTCTCGGTGATGACCAAAGTCGCCGCCAAGAAAACCGCCGGCGTGTTGGGTGACGATCTCGCGCTGAACGCCGAGCAAGTGTCCGGCGTAAAAGCCGATCGCGAGTTGCCGGTCGTTTGGGCCGTCGCCAAGGGTTCTGCGGTCAACAAGTTGATCTTAGTTCCCGCGGCATTGGCCATTAGCGCGCTCGCGCCTTGGGCGATCACGCCGTTGCTCATGCTGGGCGGTGCGTTTTTATGTTACGAGGGATTCGAAAAACTCGCACACAAGTTTTTGCACAGTAAAGACGAAGACGAAGCTCACCATCGCGAACTGCTGACGGCCGTCACCTCGCCCACCGTGGACTTGGTCGCCTTCGAGAAGGAAAAAATTAAAGGCGCTATCCGTACGGATTTCGTATTGTCCGCGGAGATTATCGTGATCACCTTGGGAACCGTTGCGGCCGCCGCGTTCGGACTACAGGTTGCCGTGCTGGTCGGCATAGCGGTTATCATGACCATAGGCGTCTACGGTTTCGTCGCGGGCATCGTCAAGCTGGACGATGGCGGACTTCACCTTAGCAAGAAAATCGGCGACGGCCTGTGGCCGCGAATACAGCGCCGCATAGGCGTCGGCATACTGGCGTTCGCGCCATACCTGATGAAAGGCTTATCGATTGTCGGCACGGCCGCGATGTTTATGGTCGGCGGCAGTATTTTGGTTCACGGCATTCCGCCGCTACATCATGCCATCGAGGATATCGCCCATCGCGTCGAATCCATCCCGGGAATCGGCGGTGTTTTGCACGCCTTGACCCCGACGTTGTTGGACGCAGTTGCGGGAATCATCGCGGGCGCCATCGTGTTGATGGTAGTGACGCTGGGGACTCGGATGTTTCGAACGGCGAAAGCCTAGCCTACTGTCGTTCCCGCGCAGGCGGGAACCCATTTGGCCTTTAAGGTGATGGATGGCCGTTCCTCGAAACTTCGGCCTTGCGCCTCGTTTTTCCCCCTGCGCGGGAATGACAACTCGCTAAGATTCCGGCTTAATCGCCAACGAGGTCTCGAATTTCAAATCGTTGGTATCGACGATCTCCGCTTTCAACTCGCCGGTTTCGGTGGGTAGAAAATAAAAATTGAAAGTCGGATTTTTGCTGATGGTGAAATCGACATCGGCCGACATGATTTCTTTTCCAGCATAACTGACCGACACGCGCCGCACGTAGCGCACACGCTTATCTTGCTGGCTCAAGCCTGAAAAATTCGGATGGCTAACCATCAGTTTGGCGAGGTTCGGCTGATTCAACGCGACCCCTTCTTCGAGGCGGAACTTCATTTTTCCGAGGTTCGTTGTTTCGTCTTCCGCGCCGCCCGGTACCGTGCAACCTCCGGCGGCGGCGATAGTTTTGACATCCATGAACAGCGAACCGTCATTGGTTTCCGCCACAGCGCGGACAAAGGTGGAATTCTCCACTCGGACACGGGTTTCGATGTCGGCGCGGCCGCTTTCCGGCGTGAGATTAAATACGACACCGATCGGGCTGGGATTGTTGTCGATCACCAGCCAAATTCGTTTGATGTAGCGATCGGGTTTCTGCGGTGTGATGGTGCGCAGCACGACCGGCACGATGGATGCATCGTCCGCGCGGCTGGCGATGTCGAGGCGTATGGTGTTGTTGAACGTGGCGTTGACCGGCCGCGCTTCGAACACGGACTTTTTCAGTTGCTGCCACACCGGGCTTTCTTCGGAATCATAAAGTTGCGCAGCCTCGGCGCTCGCGAACGAAAAGACCGAAGCGATTAACAACACGCAGAAAGCATATAGTTTGTCAGCCATGATTTGAGTTTTCCTTGTTTGGATTTTCTTCCGAAGTTTACGCTCTTTTCAGTGGAATGGCGCGCGCGCCTGCGTCGCCAAGGTTTCAGCGTTAGCGCTGCTGAGCGATTCTAGAAACGCGAGCAGTCGTCGTTTCTGCAGCTCGCTTAAATTCAGTTTACGCAGACGCGAGTCGCGTTTTGGATCGTCGCCGTTACCGCCGTCATAAAAATCGATTACATCGCGTAAGCTCGCGAGGGAGCCATCGTGCATGTAGGGAAAAGTCAGCGCGACGTTGCGCAAGGTCGGCACGCGGAAGGCATAACGATCCACTTCACGTCCCGTGACTTCAAAGCGGCCTAGGTCGGGAGTTGTTTTTGCAGAGCCGAGCTGGCCGTTCACGCGCGCCCATTCGATTCCGGTATTGCGGTAGGAATCGTCGGTGAAATGGGCGTGGTCGCGCTCGATTTCGTGGCAATGGCTGCAGCCGCTCGACTTAAATACTTCGAAGCCGGCGCGGGCTTCGGCGCTGATCGCGTTTTCATCTTTGGCGAAATACCACTGGTCGAACGGCGAACCCGCCGCGACCAGACTTCGTTCATAGGCGGCGAGCGCGGCGCCGATCAATTCTTTGCTGACGCGCCGTCCGGCAAAAGCCGCTTTGAACGCCTTGTCGTAGTTGGGACGCGCTTTCAGGCGCGATACGACATCTTCGACCGACGGATTCCACTGTTCTTCCGGGTTAAGCAGAGGGCCCCAAATTTGATCCTCCAACGCATGCATGCGGCCATCGCGAAACAACGATTTCGCAAAGCTGATATTGAGCAGGCTCGGCGCGTTACGGCGCAAGATAATTCCGCCGCGGCCCGACGCGGTAGGGATATTGTTGACGGTAAAACCTTGCTCCGGTACGTGGCACATGGAACACGACACGACGCCGTCTTCGGCGAGGTGGGGCTCGAGGAAAAGCTGGCGGCCCAATTCCACTTGCAGTGCGCGACTGCCGGGTAAACCCAGATCTTCCTCCGTGGAAAGCCCAAGCCGCGGCAAGCCATCGCCGACGGCATGAGTTGCAGGAAGTAGCGCGAAGAACAGCACCGCGATTAGAGCGAAGCTGATCGCGCCTCGGGTTTCGATCGCACAAGTTTGAACAGTATATCGGTTCGATTTCATTGAATCACCACGCCACGAGGCGCATGGATATTGCCTCGCACAGCATGCCTTGCCAGGCGGCAAGCTGGACGCGGTGCCTGGCGATATGGATAGTTCAACGCCGCGCGCCCACTTCGGTGGCCAGCGCCAGGCTGCGCTCGGCATCCTGCTTGGCGCGCACCGCATCCCATGCCGCGGGCAGCCATCCCTGCAAATTTTCCAGGACGATCATCATCAGCGCGCGTATCCAGGTGTCGCGCTCGTTGAGGCAGGGAATGAATTGATAATCCTTGCCCCCTGCGCTCAAGAACGTCGCGCGACCTTCGATGGCGATTTCTTCCAGCGTTTCCAGACAGTCGGCGGTAAAGCCGGGGCAGGTAATGTCGACGCTTTTGACGCCGGCTTTACCGAGTTTTTCCAATGTGGGCGCGGTGTAGGGCTCCAGCCACTTGGCTTTGCCGAAGCGCGATTGGAAGGTGACGATGTAATTATCCTCCCCCAGTTGCAGCGCTTCGGCGAGCAAGCGCGCGGTCTTGCGGCATTCGCAATGGTAGGGATCGCCTTTGTCGAGACTGAAGTGCGGCACGCCGTGAAAGCTCATGACGAGTTTTTCGCCGCGGCCGTTTTTGCTCCAGTGTTCACGGATGTTTTGCGCTAACGCGGCGATATAACTGGGGTGATCGTGATAGTGCCGCACGGTGCGAATCGCCGGTTGGTTGCGCCAAGTTTTTAGTTCGTCGAAGGCGCAGTCGAAGCCGGTCGCCGTGGTGCTGGCCGCGTATTGGGGATAAAGCGGCATCAACACGATGCGGTCGCAAAATTGCTCGCGCAGCTTCGCCAATCCTGCGGCGATCGAAGGATTACCGTAGCGCATACCGACTTCGACGACGATGGGTGCAGCGTTGGTCCGCTCGCCGAGAAAACCTTGCAGCAATTGTGCTTGGCGCTGAGTGATGACGCGCAGCGGCGAGCCCTCCTTGGTCCAAATCTGCGCATACTTCGCCGCCGATTCCGCCGGCCGCTTGCGCAACACAAACCCATACAAAATCGGCAGCCACACAAAACGCGGAATTTCCACTACGCGAGGATCGCTCAGAAACTCACGCAAATAACGCCGCGTCGCCGCCGGTGTCGGCTCATCGGGCGTACCGAGGTTGATGAGCAGAACGCCGATCTTGCTGATGGTGCCGTGTTGGTATGGGGGTTCGGGAGTCATCAGATGAGGCGTGAAAGGTGAAATGTGAAAAGTGAAATGTTAATGCGAGGCGGCAAGGTTTTACTTTTCACCTTCCACTCTTCACCTTTCACGCTCTATTGTTGCGACAGCGCCGACGACAACAACTTCGCTGTCACATCGACAATCGGAATAACCCGCTCGTACGCCATGCGCGTCGGGCCGATGACGCCGACGGTGCCGACTACTTGGCCGTCGATTTCGTAGGGCGCGGTGACGACGCTGCATTCGTCCAACGGCACGACGCCGGATTCGCCGCCGATGAAAATCTTCACGCCCGGCGCGTGCGAGCTGTCGTTGAGAATTTGCATCAACTGGGTTTTTTGTTCAAACACCTCGAACAGTTTGCGCAGGTTCGATACATTTGACGACAAATCGTCCACGCGCAGTAAATTGCTTTCGCCCGATAACACGAAAGCATCGCGCTGCTCCGCCATGCCTTCGCCGCCGGCGGCGAGCATGGCCTGCATGAGGCTGGACATATCCTGATGTAACTGTTCTAACTCGCGTCGAATTTTCACGCGCATTTCTTCAAAAGTGGAGCCGACATAGTGCTGATTGAGATAATTGGCCGCTTGCGTTAACTCGCTCGGCGAATAGTTATGATCGGTACGGATGATGCGGTTTTGCACATCGCCGTCGCCGGTTACCATGATCAGCAATACGCGTTTGTCCGACAGGTTCAAAAATTCCAGATGCTTGAGCGATTGGCTGCGGCGTTTGGGCGTCATCACCACGCCGGCGAATTTGGTGAGGTCCGATAGCAATTGCGATGCCGAGGCCACCAGGCGCTGCGGGTCGGCGGGGTTAAGTTGGCCTTCGAGTTGATGTACTTGGCCTTCTTCCAACGGCGTGATGGTCAGTAGCGTGTCGACGAAGAAGCGATAGCCGCGCTGGGTCGGAATACGGCCGGCCGAGGTGTGCGGGCTGGCGATGAAGCCCAGTTCCTCTAAATCGGCCATGATGTTGCGGATCGACGCGGGGGAAAGTTCCAGCCCTGAAAATTTTGCCAGTGCGCGGGAGCCGATCGGTTGACCGTCGCTGATGTAGCGTTCCACCAGAAACTTGAGCAGGATTTGCGCGCGTTCATTGAGCATCGTCTTATTCTAGCAAACTCTGCACTGTCCATTCCGATTCGATTGCGCGCCTGACCAAGCAAAGCCCAAGGCGGTGTAACATAGCCGGGAATGATAAACATTGGGGAGCGCTGCCATGGATGAAAACCACACCCGCGCGGGAAGAACCACCGTCGCGTTCGATGGAACCTTGCTTGCCGTGGACCGGGCTTACTGGTCCGCCGGTGGGGCGAGCTGGAATGCCACCAGCAAATTGCAGGAATTACAACCGACGGCAAAACAGAAGCTGGGCCTGGGCACCAGCGTCAACGCCTGGATCGCGTACATTGCCGACCCCGGCCTTTGCATGAAAGTTCGCGATTGGCTGATCGAACGCCAGGATACCCCGCCGGATGTCGCAGATAAAAACGAAGTCATCGCCGCCGTCGTCACCGCTGAGGCCAGAGTTTTCTTGCTGTCGGGCTGGTATTCGATGGTGAAAGTCGACTCGGTGCCCTTCGCCGAAGGCGCCGCCCACGAAGGCGCCCTAGGCGCGATGCTCGCCGGCGCGAAAGCACCGATGGGCTTGGCGCTGATCGCGCGGCGCTCAGCTTGGGTGGCGGCAGGGATCGACTACGTCAACATCGAAAGCGGCCAGTTCGGCGGCATTCAATTCGAGCAGCGTTTTAGCGAGCAGAAGGTGTTATAGATTTTTTAGGAGCCGGCCTGAGGGGCAAGCGGGATGCGCTTGTTCAGGCATGTATGCCTAACAGGCAAGCTGGATGCGGGTGGTGGCGTTATCTAATCTGTCATTCCCGCGCAGGCGGGAATCCATACTGAGTCACATTTGCCAACGCCCTATGGATTCCCGCCTGCGCGGGAATGACATCGCTATCAGAGCAATACCAAATTATCCCGATGTATTAACTCCAGCTCGTCGACATAACCCAAAATCGTCTCGATTTCGCTGCTCGGCTTACGTAGGATTTTGCGGGTTTCGTCGGCGCTGTAATTGATCAGGCCGCGGGCAATTTCTTTTCCGTTCGTGTCTAGGCATGCGACTACCGCACCGCGTTCGAATTCGCCGGTCAGTGTGGTCACACCGATCGGCAGCAAACTTTTGCCTTCCCTAACCAGCGCTTTCACCGCGCCTGCATCCAATGAAATCTTGCCGCGTACTTGTAAGTGATCGGCGAGCCATTGTTTGCGCGCGGCCAAGGTCGGCGTGTCAGCGAGCAAGGTAGTGCCGATGGCTTCACCTTGCGCGAGGCGCAGCAGTACGTTGGGCTCGCGGCCGGAGACGATAACCGTGTGGGCGCCGCTGCGGGCGGCGCGTTTGGCGGCGATGACCTTCGTGAGCATGCCGCCGCTGCCGAGGTGGCTGCCGGTCCCGCCCGCCATGTGCTCTAACTCCGGCGCGCCGGCTTGCGCTTGGCTCACCAGGGTCGCGGTGGGATCTTTGCGTGGGTCCGCTGTGTAGAGACCCGCTTGATCCGTGAGGATGATCAGGACATCGGCTTCGACCAAATTCGTCACCAGCGCGCCCAAGGTATCGTTATCGCCGAACTTGATTTCGTCGGTGACCACGGTGTCGTTCTCGTTGATGACGGGTGTGACGTTGAGTTCCAGCAAAGTCCGCAAAGTGGAGCGTGCATTGAGATAGCGTTTGCGTTCCGCCAAGTCTTCGTGGGTCAGCAAAATCTGCGCCGTGGCGAGACCGTGCTCGCGAAAGCAGGATTCGTACACTTGCACCAAGCCCATCTGCCCGACCGCGGCGGCCGCTTGCAACTCGTGCACCGCGTGGGGCCGCCGTTTCCAACCCAAACGCTGCAAACCTTCGGCGATGGCGCCGCTGGACACCAATAATACTTGTTTGTTGTGGCGCTTCAATTCCGCGATCTGCGCCACCCAGCCGGCGATAGCATCGCGGTCGAGACCCGCGCCGTCATTGGTCAACAGGCTGCTGCCGATCTTGACGACGATGCAGGTCGACTGTTTGACGACGGCGCTCATTATTGCGTAACCGACTCCGGTTCCAGTTTTTTTGTTTGGTCCAAGTGATCCATGATGGCGTAGGTCAAGGCTTTACAGCCGGCGCCGGTCAGCGCCGAGATGGTAAAACACGGATCTTTGTATGACAGCGCTTTCTGAATTTTCTTGGTTTGCTTCGCGGCCTCGTGTTCGTCGAGCATGTCGACTTTGTTTAACACCAGCCAGCGCGGTTTTTTGTAAAGCGCTTCGTCGTATTTTTTAAGTTCGCCGATGATGGCCTTGCCCTCGGTGCTGGGATTGGCCGATTCGTCGATAGGCGCCATGTCGATGATGTGCAACAACAAACGCGTGCGTTGCAAGTGGCGCAGAAATTGGTGGCCGAGTCCCGCGCCTTCCGCCGCGCCTTCGATCAAACCCGGAATATCGGCGATCACGAAACTGCGATTTTCATCGACGCGCACCACGCCTAAATTCGGATGCAAAGTCGTGAACGGATAATCCGCGACCTTGGGCCGCGCGGCGGAAACGGCGCGGATGAAAGTCGATTTACCCGCATTGGGCATGCCCAGCAGGCCTACGTCGGCGAGGACTTTTAATTCGAGCTTCAGTTCTTTTTGCTCGCCGGGTTCGCCGGGCGTGAATTGGCGCGGCGCACGATTGGTGCTGGATTTGAAATGGATGTTGCCGAGGCCGCCTTTGCCGCCTTTTGCGACCAAGGCGCGTTCGTCGTGTTTCGCCAGGTCGGCGATGAGTTCGCCCGATTCCTTGTCGCTGATTACCGTGCCGACGGGCACGCGTAGTTCGATGTCGTCGCCGGATTTGCCGTAGCAATCGGCGCCGCGGCCGTTCTCGCCGTGTTTCGCCCGATGGATGCGGGCGTAGCGATAATCGATCAAGGTGTTGATATTGCGATCGGCGATGGCGTAGATGCTGCCGCCGCGGCCGCCGTCACCGCCATCCGGCCCGCCGAACGGAATAAATTTCTCCCGCCGCATACTGGCGGAGCCGTTGCCGCCGTTGCCGGCGAGGACTTCTATGCTTGCTTCATCGACAAACTTCATTTCATTCTTTCAATGCCCGGAGAGGCAATACGGGTGCGGCTTGCAGGCGATGCATTGCCAGGCGGCAATATCCAAGCGTTTCCTGGCTAGGTCATTGTAAATTGCTACGCCAAAAAAACAAAAGCCCCGTCGAACGACAGGGCTTTCAGTCTCCGACGTAAATACGGAATTTACGCGGGCGTTACGCTCACCGTGCGGCGTTTCGCTGCGCCCTTAACGCGGAACTCCACCGTCCCGTCGATTTTTGCAAACAAAGTATGATCCTTGCCCATGCCGACATTGTCGCCGGCATGAAATTCCGTGCCGCGCTGGCGTACGATAATGCTGCCGGCCGGTATCACTTCGCCGCCGTAAGCTTTAATGCCCAAGCGCTTCGATTCCGAATCGCGGCCGTTCCGGGAACTGCCGCCTGCTTTTTTGTGTGCCATTTACTACTCCTGTGCTCTTATTTCTGAACGCCGCCGTGCAGCTCATCTTGAAGTTTTTTGAGTGCGTCCCAATTGCCCGCGGCGGCCAACTCCGCTTGCTGCGCCCAGGTTTCCGGTTTGGCGAGACCGAAGCGGCCGCTGGCTTTTTTCAGCATGTCTTGAATTGCCGCCGGTTCTGTTTTAGCGAGTTGCGCGAAGGTGGTGATGCCGTTCGCCGCCAACACCTGAGCGATTTTCGGCCCGATGCCCTCAATGATAATCGAGATCGTCGGCTTTGGTTTTGATCACCGGCGCGGTTTCGCTGGCGACCGTGTTGCCGGCGCCGTCGCTGATGGAAGTGATGAAAATTTCCGAATAATTCTGGCGATGGCCTTGATGCTTTTGATAGTGCTTACGGCGGCGCATCTTGAAAATTTTAACTTTGTCGTGACGGCCCTGCGACACCACCGTGGCGCTCACGCTCGCGCCGCTCAACAGGGGGGCGCCAACTGAGACTTGATCGCTACGGGCCACCATCAGAACGTCCGATAGCGTTACCGATGCGCCGACTTCGGCGGCGATGGTTTCTACTTTGATTTTGTCACCGGCCGAGACGCGGTATTGCTTGCCGCCGGTTTTGATTACTGCGTACATGATGAAGGCCTAAAAATAGTTAGCCAAATTAGGAAACTCAGCATTCTACTAAAGATAAATAGTCTAGTCAAAGTGTCTATAAGCCTTTACACTCGCGTAGTTGTCAAAAACATGTTCCGCCGTCAAAACTTCGTCCGTCACCGTCCCCGCTAACCCAGTTCATGTTTACTACCGAAAGTTTAAGGCAATTGCTTGCAGAGGACATGAATGCCGTCGATGCGGTGATACGCCGGCGGTTGCGGTCCGACGTGGCGTTGATCAATCAGGTGGCGGAATACATTATCGGCGCCGGCGGTAAGCGTATGCGCCCGGCGCTGGTGCTGCTCGCAGCAGGCGCGTTCGGCCATCGCGGCAGCGAGCAGCATGAGTTGGCGGCGATTGTGGAATTCATCCACACCGCCACATTGCTGCACGACGACGTGGTCGATGAATCGGACCTGCGCCGCGGCCGCGAGACGGCCAATACGCTGTTCGGCAATGCTGCGAGCGTATTGGTGGGCGATTTTTTATACTCGCGCGCGTTTCAAATGATGGTAAGCGTCAACAATATGCGCGTGATGGCGGTGCTGTCAGACACGACCAATCGGATTGCCGAGGGTGAGGTGCTGCAACTGTTGAACTCCCACGACGCCGATACCGATGACGCGCGCTACTTCACTGTCATTCGCTACAAAACCGCCGAGCTATTTCAAGCCGCGGCACGCCTGGGCAGCATCATCGCCGGTGCGAATGCGGGCCAAGAAGAAGCGATGGCGAGCTATGGTCTAAAGCTGGGATTAGCCTTTCAATTGATCGACGATGTGTTCGATTACTCCGGCGACAGCGAACAAACGGGTAAGAACGTGGGCGATGATTTAGCGCAAGGAAAAGTCACGCTGCCGCTAATACAAGCGATGAGCGCGTCGAGCGAAGCCGATCGCCGGCTGATCCGCGACGCGATTAAACAGGGCGGTCGGTCGGCGCTACAAGAGATTGAGCGCATCGTCAAAGAAACCGGTGCGCTTGACTACGTAAAACAACGCGCGGGGGTGGAAGCGGAAGCAGCGAAAGCTGAGATCGCGGCAATTCCGAATTCTAATTACAAGGAATGTTTGATAAACTTGTGTGAATTTGCCGTCGCCCGTAGTCATTAAAGCGATTGCGAGTGAATCGAAATTCGGGGTGTAGCTCAGCCTGGTAGAGTACTGCGTTCGGGACGCAGGAGTCGGAGGTTCGAATCCTCTCACCCCGACCAAAAAAAGCGAAGCTCGCGTAAGCGAGCTTCAATGGGAATGGTGGGGTGAAGCAAAGTCCCTGCGGACTTTGCGTGAGGATTCGAAAGGCGCGGCTTGCAAGCCGCGCCGGGGTCGCGGAGTGGACATGAGCGGAGCGAATGCCACGAGGTGACCGAATCCTGGGTGAGCCTGAGGCTCACCCGTTCACACGGCGACTTCTGCCGCAGGGCAGAAGTCGAATTCCCGTGTGAACTACCCCGACCAAAAAAAGCGAAGCTCGCGTAAGCGAGCTTCAATGGGAATGGTGGGGTGAAGCAAAGTCCCTGCGGACTTTGCGTGAGGATTCGAAAGGCGCGGCTTGCAAGCCGCGCCGGGGTCGCGGAGTGGACATGAGCGGAGCGAATGCCGCGAGGTGACCGAATCCTGGGTGAGCCTGAGGCTCACCCGTCCACACGGCGACTTCTGCCGCAGGGCAGAAGTCGAATTCCGGTGTGAACTACCCCGACCAAGCGATGAATTAAATCAGAAATTCCCTAGGGAAATCGTGAATAAATATATTCTGCTGCTGATTTTGGGTATCGTCGCCTATGCGATATTCAAAAGCTATGCCCGCCGTGGTCAGCGTCGCGACAACCATGAAAACCAAGTGAAATCAAACGAGGACATGGTGAAATGCAGCTACTGCGGCGTGCATATGCCGGTTAGCGAATCAACCCTGTCTAAAGGAAATTATTTTTGCAGTAACGAACATCGTTTGATGCACGACAAGTGATCGAGTCGGGCATCCCGCGTTTGATCGATCGCCTGTCGCGCCAATTAGATACGGGCGAATTTAAGTACGTGCCGCCGGAATCCTATTGGCGATCCCTGGTTTATTTCAATGTTTACCGGCTCATCGTCGGCCTCACGCTCGGCATCCTGACCTGGTATTCGAGCGGCCGCGCCGTGACCGGCGCGCAAAATCTAGAGCTGTTTTATGTCGCCTGCCTCGGCTCGGCACTGACCGCGCTGTTCGCCCTGGTCGCCTGCACGTGGCGCCAACCGGCTTTCTTGATCCAGCTCGCGTTCACCTTGATCGCCGATATCGTGTTTGTCACGCTCATGATCTACGCCAGCGGCGGCATCGGCAACGGCTTGGAATTGATGCTGTTTGTGACCTTGGCCGCCGGCGGCCTCATCGGCCGCGGCCGGCTGGCGATGTTTTACGCGTCGATTGCGACGATCGCGGTGTTGGCCGAAGAGACCCTGCGTATGTTCGCCTTCGGCGATGGTACGCAATATTTGCAGACGGGCCTGCTCAGCACCGGCTACTTCGCCGTCGCCTGGCTGGCCCATACACTGGCGCAGTACACCCGCGAGAGCGAACAACTGGCGGAACAGCGCGGGGTCGACCTCGCCAATTTGGCGCAAGTGAACGAAATGATCTTGCGCGATATGGCCGATGGTGTCATTGTCGTCGATGCCGATGGTGTTATCCGCACCCGTAACGGCAAAACGGAAGAGTTGCTGGGCCCGCTTCCCCTGGCGACGGCGGAGCCGCGGCTGCGGGAATATTCGCCTGAACTCGCGGAATGGCTGGTCGGTTGGCGCAGCAATCCTACCAATCGATTTATGCTGATGCGTTCCCCGGTCGCGACCAAGCAGATGCGGGTGCGGTTTGTGCCTATCGGCGATCAGGCGGTGCAGGGTACGGTCATTTTTCTTGAGGATCTCGCCCAGGAACAGGCGCAGGCGCGGCAGATCAAGCTGGCGGCGCTGGGACGCCTGACAGGGAACATCGCCCACGAGATCCGCAATCCGCTGTCTTCCATCAGCCACGCAACGGAATTGCTGCAGGAGAGCGAATTGGACGCGACCGGGCAAAAGCTCTGCCGCATTATTCGCGAGAACACCGAACGCTTGGGGCGCATGGTCAGCGACGTGCTGGAATTGAACCGGTCCGATCGCGCCAAGCCGGAAGAGTTGGATGCGCACGGTTACTTGGATAATTTTGTCGAGCAGTTGCGCCAAGTGGAGAAAATCGAGCCCGATATTATTTCGCTTGAGTTAAACGTCAAAGGAACGCTATATTTCGATCCGAATCACCTACACCAAATATTATGGAATTTGACACGCAATGCGCTGCGTCACTGCAAAATGATGGCTGGGAGCGTCCGGGTTTGCCTGAACCGGTCGCCGCAACCCAGCACGTTGCAACTCGATATCATGGATGACGGTCCCGGTGTGCCGACGGAAATGCTGACGCGCTTATTTGAACCCTTTTTCACCACGGAAAGCCAAGGAACCGGGCTGGGTCTTTACATTGCCCGCGAGTTGGCGGAGGCTAACAACGCGGCACTCGATTACGTGGAGTTGGCACCGGGCGCCCATTTTCGTGTCCTGATTCGGAGTGAGCCATGACCGCACGCCGTGTATTGATCGTCGACGACGAAGCCGATATCCGCGATCTGTTGGAGATGACGCTGATGCGCATGGGCCTGGAAACGGCCACGGCGGGCGATCTGAAAGAAGCTTACCAGCGGCTCGAGAAGGGGCAATACGACCTGTGCCTGAGCGATATGCAATTGCCCGACGGTTTGGGGTTGGAGCTGTTGACCCATATCGGTAAATCCTATCCCGGAACGCCCGTGGCGGTGATAACCGCCCACGGCAGTGCCGAAAACGCAGTCGCGGCGTTGAAAGCCGGCGCCTTTGACTATCTCGCCAAACCGGTGTCGTTGCAGCAGTTGCGCGACCTGGTGCGGGTTGCGCTGAAGCTACCGCAAAGTCCTGCTGACGGTAAAAAGGTAGCGGAACCCGCGCAGGTGGGCGGTGGGCCGGTGCTTGTAGGCGATTCCAAACATATCCGCCATGCCCGTGAAATGATCGACCGGCTCGCCCGCAGCCAGGCGCCGGTGTACATCACCGGCGAATCCGGCACTGGCAAAGAAGTCGCAGCGCGCACCATACATTCGAAAAGCGCTCGCGCCGACGGGCCTTTCGTGGCAGTGAACTGCGGTGCGATCCCGGAAAACTTGATGGAAAGCGAGTTTTTCGGCTATCGCAAAGGCGCGTTCACCGGCGCGAACCAGGATAAGGAAGGATTTTTCCAAGCCGCTCAAGGCGGCACCTTGTTTTTGGATGAGGTCGCCGATCTGCCGTTACAAATGCAAGTTAAGCTGCTGCGCGTCATACAGGAAAAGAAAGTCCGGCGCGTGGGCGAAACCAGCGAGGAAAATGTCAACGTTCGCATCGTCAGCGCCACCCACCAGAATCTGACCGAGCGGGTGCAAAACGGTCAGTTTCGCCAGGACTTGTACTATCGGTTAAACGTCATCGAATTGCGCATGCCCGCCCTGCGCGAGATGCCGGACGATGTGCCCCACATCGCCCAGTCGTTGCTTACTCGTTTGGCGAGTGAAATGGGAGTAGCGCTGCCCGAGTTGGCGCCGGAGGCTATCGAGGCCCTTAAGAGCTACGATTTTCCCGGCAACGTCCGGGAATTGGAAAACGTCTTGGAGCGGGCGTTGGCGCTATGTAACGACGCCATTATTCGCCGTAACGATCTGTATTTGTCCGAACCCACCACCGTCGACGTGCCGGAGTTGGTTACTACTGGGACCCATGCACCGCTGCCGGCAACGGGGGAATTGCCGTTGCAGGAATATCTCGACAAACTCGAGCGCGAGGCCATCATGGCCGCTCTGGAAAAAACTCGTTTCAATAAAACCGCTGCCGCCAAGGTATTGGGCATTACCTTTCGCGCGTTGCGCTACCGTATGGAACGGTTAGCGATTGAATAGGGGCTAGGGGCTAGGAAAATCTATTGCGTAAATTGGGGGAAGACCGCGCTGGTTCGCTAGTGGTTGATTCAACTGGGTTTGTGTTCGGCGCTCAGCTTGTTCCTTCGCCTAACTTTGACGATCGGCCGGACGGCGCCGGCATTAATCTACTGGTTATCCACAACATATCCCTGCCGCCGGGGGAGTTCGGCGGGGCTGGAGTTGCGGCTTTGTTTTGCAATAGCTTGAATCCTGCCGAGCATCCTTATTATCAAACCATACAAGACGCTTAAGGTCTCATCGCATTTCTTTATCCGGCGCGACGGCGAGTTGATTCAATTCGTTTCTTGTCTTAAGCGCGCTTGGCACGCCGGGCTGTCTAGTTGGCGGGGGCGTGAGCGCTGCAACGATTTTTCCATCGGCATCGAGCTGGAAGGCACGGACGATGTGGCGTTCACCGACCATCAATATCGAACGTTGGGTGATCTAACATCGGCGCTCACGGCGGCCTATCCGATTCAAGATGTGGTCGGCCATGCGGATATTTCTCCCGGCCGTAAAACCGATCCGGGCCCGAATTTTGACTGGGCGCGGTACCGATCATTATATTCAAATAATTCAGATAGTTAGCGGGAAAAATTGCGCCGTTGCAAAATCTTCGCCGGCATGTACTTTACGCTTGACATTCGAATCCAGCGCCACTAGTATTAGTTCCCTTAAGCATTACCAACCACTATATCTTGTGGAAATAACGTGAATAGGCTGTGCATAACCTATGCATAGAATCCGAATTAACGTTTACTTACAAACTGATAAAAAATCGAGGAGCCCTAATGCAAATCGCGACCGACCCTTCTCGTCCTGCTGCTGCGCCGTTATTTTCCATTCCGCAAGGCCAGGACATGGCTGACGAGCGTTATTCGCTGTTTAAAGTCGTCCGCCGCAATGGGTCCGTGGTGGCCTTCGAGCCGGCGAAAATTTCCATCGCCATGACCAAAGCGTTTTTGGCCATCAACGGCGGCCAAGGCGCCGCTTCGGCCCGCGTACGTGAAATAGTCGGGCAGCTCACCGATCAAGTGGTGACCGCGTTGATGCGCCGCCAACCCGGCGGCGGTACGGTGCACATCGAAGATATCCAAGACCAAGTCGAGTTATCGCTGATGCGCTCCGGCGAGCACGAAGTGGCGCGCGCCTATGTGCTGTACCGCGAGGAGCGGGCCCGCATGCGTGCTCAGCAGAAGGCGTTGCAGCCGGCGGTGGAAACTTCCCTCACCATGATCGTTAAGGGCCAGCGCGTGCCGCTGGATATGGTGCGGCTGGCCGAGCTGGTCGAGGAGAGCGCTCAGGGCCTGGAAGAAGTCGAGCCCCATAAGATCCTCGAATCCATGGTCAAGGATCTCTACGACGGCGTGCCGGAAGACGAAGTTTACAAATCGGCGATCCTGTCGGCCCGCCAGATGATCGAAAAAGATCCCGCCTATTCGCAAGTAACGGCGCGTCTGTTGTTGCACACCATCCGCAACGAAGTGTTGGGCGAAGACGCGACGCAAGCGGAAATGGAACTGCGTTACGCGAGTTATTTTCCGAGTTTCATCAAGAAAGGCATCGAAGCTGAATTGCTGGATCGGCGCTTAGGCGAATTCGACTTGGCAAGCATGGGCGAAGCGCTCGTGGCGGAGCGCGATTTACAGTTCGGTTACCTTGGCCTGCAAACTCTGTATGACCGGTATTTCCTCCATGTACACGGTCACCACATCGAGTTGCCCCAGGCCTTCTTTATGCGCGTGGCCATGGGCTTGGCGATCAACGAGATCGATCGCGAAACCCGTGCCATCGAGTTTTACAATGTTTTGTCGACTTTCGACTACATGTCGTCGACGCCGACCTTGTTCAACGCCGGCACCCAGCACTCGCAATTATCGAGCTGTTATTTGACGACGGTGGCGGACGACCTCGACGGCATTTACGAAGCGATCAAAGAAAACGCGCTGTTATCCAAGTGGGCCGGTGGTTTGGGCAACGACTGGACACCGGTGCGCGCACTCGGTTCTCACATAAAAGGCACGAACGGCAAATCGCAGGGCGTGGTCCCCTTCTTGAAGGTGGTCAACGACACCGCGGTTGCCGTGAATCAGGGGGGTAAAAGAAAAGGCGCGGTCTGCACCTATCTCGAAACGTGGCACTTGGATATCGAAGAGTTCCTTGAGCTGCGCAAGAACACAGGTGACGACCGCCGCCGCACCCACGATATGAATACCGCCAACTGGATTCCCGATCTGTTCATGAAGCGGGTGATGGAAAACCAAGATTGGACGTTGTTTTCGCCGGCCGATTGCCCCGACCTGCACGATAAATTCGGCAAGGCCTTCGAAGTGGTCTACTTGGGTTACGAAGCCAAAGCGGCCAGCGGTGAACTCAAGTTATTTAAAAAAATTCCAGCCATGCAATTGTGGCGCAAGATGCTGTCGATGTTGTTCGAAACTGGCCATCCGTGGATCACCTTCAAAGATCCCTGCAATATCCGTTCGCCGCAGCAGCATGTGGGCGTGGTGCATAGCTCCAATCTGTGTACCGAAATCACGCTTAACACCAGCGACACGGAAATCGCCGTGTGCAACCTGGGTTCGGTGAATTTGGTCAATCACATGCTCGACGGCAAGCTCGATTTCGACAAGCTCGGCCGCACCATCAAGACCGCCATGCGCATGCTCGATAACGTCATCGACATCAATTACTACGCGGTGAAAAAAGCGCGCGATTCCAATTTGCGCCATCGTCCGGTGGGCTTGGGCATCATGGGTTTTCAGGATTGCTTGCATACCATGCGCGTGCCCTATGGTTCCGATGCGGCGATTGATTTCGCCGACAAATCCATGGAGATGATCGCCTATCACGCCTATTGGGCTTCCACCGAATTGGCGGAAGAGCGCGGCCGTTATGCGTCGTACCAAGGCTCGTTATGGGATCGCGGTATTCTGCCGCAGGATTCGGTGAATCTGCTGCGCGAGGAGCGCGGCGGCTATGTCGAGCTCGATCAAAGCGAGTCGTTGGATTGGAGCAAACTGCGCGAGCGCATCAAAACCCACGGCATGCGCAATTCTAATTGCATCGCCATCGCGCCCACCGCGACCATCGCCAACATCATCGGCGTGTCCGCTTGTATCGAGCCGACCTACCAAAACCTGTTCGTGAAATCGAACTTGTCGGGTGAATTCACGGTCGTAAATGAGTATCTGGTGCGCGATTTGAAACGCCTGGGCATGTGGGACGAAGTGATGGTGGCGGATCTTAAATATTTCGATGGTTCCCTCGCCAAGGTCGACCGCGCGCCACTCGAATTGCGCCAGCTTTACGCGACCGCGTTTGAAGTGGAGCCGAGTTGGGTAGTCGAGTGCGCTGCGCGCCGGCAAAAGTGGATCGATCAAGCGCAATCGCTGAATATTTATATGGCAGGTGCGTCGGGCAAGAAATTAGACGATACCTATAAGCTCGCGTGGCAACGGGGCTTGAAGACCACTTATTACCTGCGTACCTTGGCGGCGACTTCGGCGGAGAAATCCACCGGCAAAGGCGGCGAGCTTAATTCGGTGCCGACCCATGGCGGTATGTCGGGTCATTCGGCAATCGCCACGATCACCGGCGGGCCGTCGTTAGATGAAACGACGATACAAATGGAAGCGCCGAAGTTTTGTGCCATCGACGATCCCGAATGCGAAGCCTGTCAATAAAGAAGACTGAGGACAGAGGACAGAAGAAACGTGTAGGGGGGATTAAAGCGCAGCGCCTAACCGCCGAACAACTGTTACCCACGGCTGAAAACACATTAAACAAGGAGATTGCAATGGGACTATTTTCATTTATTAAAGAAGCCGGCGAAAAATTGTTCGGTAGCAAAGAAGCTCAAGCCGCGACGGTCGAGTTGCAGAAAAAGCCTGCCGATCCGGTGACCCAGGAAAAGGTCAATCAACTGAATCGCACCGCGGCCGACGGCATCAAGGCCTATATCCGCAAGCAGAATCTCGATGCCCAGGATTTGAATGTCACCTTCGATGGCGCGACCAGTACCGTGAGCGTGTTCGGGATGGCGCCCGATCAAGCGACCAAGGAAAAAATTGTATTGTGCTGCGGCAATGTCGAAGGCGTAGGCGCGGTGAACGATCAAATGGGTGTTGCCTCGCCTGAGCCGGAAGCGCAATTCCACACGGTGGTGAAGGGCGATACGCTATCGAAAATCGCCAAGACCGTCTACGGTGATGCGATGAAGTATCCGGTGATTTTCGAAGCCAACAAACCGATGTTGAGTCATCCGGACAAGATTTATCCAGGGCAGGTGCTGCGGATTCCGGCAGCTTAGCGCGAAATAACACTCAAGAAGAGGTATCGATGTCGCTGCAATTTGGAACCATTACCTTTACCGACCCGGTCAAGCTTACCCAGTGGCGCCCCGCCCATGGTGCGGGGCTCTATTGCATTTGTTTGGTGAACCGGAATTGGCAGCCTATTCCGTATCAGCCGATTTTTTTTGGCGTTGCCGGTAATCTGGCGAACATTGATTTGCTGCACGAACAAGTCGCCCTGGAAGCGTGGAGCGCCCATGCCAGCTCGCCCAATAAACTGTTGGTGGCCCATGCCCATTTGCCGCATTTTTCCGACGATCAGTTGGGTCTATTCGAGCAACAGTTGATCGCGCGCTACGAACCGCCTTGCAATCTGTGGGATCGCTTGCCGGAATTTTTGTTGCCGGAACAACGTCGCAACGGCGTCGCCGTCAAACACGATCACTCGGCGTCGGAAGCGACGCAAAGTGAATTGGAGAAAAATTATGCTTAGTTTTGAAGACGAAGTCGTGGCGCCGCAATTGCGTTTGCAACCGCTCATGGCGGTGCCGCCCCACACTCCGCGCGCTCCCGATAACCTACCGGAGATCCGCATGAATATTGGCTCGCAGGCCGATGCCGTGGCGCCGGCGCCCGAGCGCTTCGAGCGCGTTAAGCTGGAAGATAAACGCGTGATCAATGGTTCAGCGGACGTCAATCAACTCGTTCCATTTAAATACAAATGGGCGTGGGAAAAATATCTGTCCGGTTGCGCCAATCACTGGATGCCGCAAGAGATCAACATGCAGCGCGACATCCAATTGTGGAAAAATCCCGACGGCTTGACCGAAGACGAGCGCCTCGTCGTTAAGCGCAATCTCGGTTTCTTTGTCACCGCCGATTCGCTCGCGGCGAACAACATCGTGCTCGGCACCTATCGCCACATCTCCGCGCCCGAGTGCCGCCAATATCTGCTGCGCCAAGCGTTCGAAGAAGCGATACACACCCACGCCTATCAATACATCGTCGAAAGCTTGGGGCTGAATGAAGCGGAAATTTTCAACGCCTATCACGAAGTCGCCAGCATTCGCGATAAAGACGAATTTCTGATTCCGTTCATCAACACGCTCACCGATCCGCATTTCACCACCGGCACGCCGGAAAACGATCAGAAATTATTGAAAAGCCTGATCGTGTTTTCCTGCATCATGGAAGGCTTGTTCTTCTACGTCGGCTTCGTGCAAATCTTAGCGCTAGGCCGGCAAAACAAAATGACCGGCGCCGCGGAACAGTATCAATACATCCTGCGCGACGAAAGCATGCACTGCAATTTCGGCATCGATTTGGTCAACACCATCAAGCTGGAAAACCCGCATTTGTGGACCAAGGAATTCCGCGACGAAATCAGCGCGCTAATGCAACGCGGCGTCGAACTCGAATACCGCTACGCCGAAGACACCATGCCGCGCGGCGTGCTGGGATTGAACGCGTCGCAGTTCAAGGAATACCTACGCTTCGTCGCCAACCGCCGCTGCCAGCAAATCGGCCTCGACCAACTCTACCCGGGCGCAAACAATCCATTCCCATGGATGAGTGAGCTGATCGATCTCAAGAAAGAGAAAAACTTTTTTGAGACGCGAGTGACGGAGTATCAGACAGGTGGGGCGTTGAGTTGGGATTGATAGCTGATATGGATTCTCTCAAGGAACCGAAGAATGTCACGGCCCATATCACCGGTATCGTAGCCAAAGGAGAGATCGGTCGGGTTGCCCCAAATTGGACTTCATATTTTGGGAAAAGATTCGCGGTAAATGGGATCGAGAAGATTGCATGGTTTCGAATTTAACCGAGAAGGACAGTTTTTAATGTCTAAAGTGCGAAAAATCATCGATCGTAAAAAAAATTCTTACAAAGAACTAGTTAATCAATTTTGTTACCCGCGATATATGCGAGATCTTGAAGAACTGTTGTCGGAACATACGGGCCGTGGCTCGGCAAAATCTTGTAGGGTGGATCAAGCGTAGCGGATCCACCATCAAATAAAACCTGGTGGATCCGGCGCTAAGCGACTTGATCCTCCCTACCTTATAATTGTTGCTCTATGAGCGACTATCGGCGGGCCTATCAACGCGGCGGATGTTACTTTTTCACCGTTGTTACCTTTGATCGTCGTCCCTGGCTGACCCAACCCGACATTTATCAACGTTTGCGAGACCCGTTTCGCCACGTTGCGATTACAAGCCGTTTCGTGTGGATGCGATCGTTGTGCTTCCCGATCATCTGCATTGCATTTGGCGATTACCGGAAACCGATAGCGATTTCTCCATGCGCTGGCGATTGATTAAACATTTCGTTTCCCGAGGCGCTCACACGGCGCTTTCCGATCGAAGCGAAAAATTTTTATGGCAACGCCGTTTTTGGGAACATCAAATTCGCGATGAGGGAGATTGGCGGCGGCATATGGATTACATTTTTTTCAATCCGGTGAAGCATGGGTATGTTTCGCGGTCAGCGGATTGGAAATTTTCTTCGTTTGCGCATGCGGTGGAGAAAGGTTGGTACGACTCTTCGTGGGGTGGGACCGAGCCGGAATCGATTCGTGGATTGGATTTGGAGTGATTTTTAGATGGTGGATCCGCTTTGCTTGATCCACCCTACCCATGGTGCGACTTAAATGGATTTCAGACTATTCATGCTAACCTACGAGATAGGTTATCGATGTTCGGTAGGTATTGGAAACCGCTATGGCTGACTGCATTCAATGCGCGAAATTCGCTGTTGTGTTCGCGATGTTGCACGTCGCACATGCGCACGCCGCCGCACCCACAGTTGCGCCGGGTTTATGGGAAATCACCATCGTCGATTTTGCCAATCGCACGAGCGTGGCGCAGGAGTGCATCAACACATCCGATTGGAGTTGGTGGATCGTTTACGCGGGGAAGACTACGAGTGATGAAAGTTGCCAGCCTCCAGTTGCGAATGTCGCAGGTGACGCGATTGCAATTACTCAAGCCTGTAAAAGCGTGTCGGCGGAGATGACGATTACCCAGCTTGACGATGGCAAATTATCCGGTTATCTATTGACTTCGTCGCTCACGCCCTATGGCATCGCGATTCCGTTTCATTCGACGTTCGAGGCGCAGCGCCTGGCCGCTAATTGCCCTTAGCTCAGTTGCAATCATCCTGGGATATTTTTTGTAAAGTCGTCGATAACTATGGCGATATCGGCGTCTGCTGGCGGCTTGCGCGGCAGCTTGCGGTCGAGCATGAGCTCGATGTGCGGCTGTGGGTGGACGATCTCAACGTGTTTGCGCGACTGTATCCGGCGATCGATTTGTCACGGGATAGTCAGCGCATCGGCGACATCACGGTATGTCGCTGGCGCGAGCCATTTCCCGATGTGGCTCCCGGCGATGTGGTGATCGAAGCATTCGGCTGCCACCTCCCGGCCGAGTTCGAAGCGGCCATGGCGGCGAAGTCGCGAGCGCCGGTATGGATCAACCTCGAATATTTGTCGGCGGAAGACTGGGTGGCGGCGAACCATGGCTTACCTTCGCCCCAGGCAACGCTGACCAAATATTTTTTCTTTCCCGGTTTTGTGGCGAATACCGGGGGCCTGTTGCGCGAGCGGGATCTCATCGCGCGGCGCGATCGGTTTCAGAGCGATCCGCAGGCGATAAACGAATTTTGGCGGTCTTTAGAATTGGAATCGCCTAAAACCGACGAGCTTCGCGTCAGTCTTTTTTGTTACGACAATCCGGCGTTGGATGACCTCTTCACGCAGTGGGCAGCGGGACCCTCGCCCGTGACGTGCGTGGCGCCCGAAGGTGTGGCGACGAGCGCGTTGGCGCGATTTTTTGCCCAGTCTGCCATCGGTGTGAATCGAACCTACGCTGCCGGAAATCTTACCGTGCGCGTTATTCCCTTACTTCGAACACGAACGCTATGACCAATTGCTCTGGGCTTGCGATATCAATTTTGTTCGCGGCGAAGATTCGTTCGTGCGCGCCCAGTGGGCGGCGCGGCCGTTTGTTTGGAATATCTATCCGCAGAAAGAAGCTACCCATCGCATGAAGCTCGATGCGTTTCTCGATCTTTTCTGCGCTGATATGGAAGCACAATCCGCTCGGCGGTTGCGATCGTTTTCTCATGGCTGGAACGGCGATGGCTTTCCAGACTCTGCTTGGCGCGAACTCGTCGCCGTGCGCGATCTGCTTGCAAGCCACGCGTTGACATGGTCCGAGAACCTAGCGCAACAACCGGACTTAGCGTCTAACCTGGTGAATTTTAGCCGTAATCTGTTAAAATCGCGGGCTTCCACTTAGCTTTTCGAGACTCCAATGAAACAAGCGCAAGAACTTCGCTCCGGCAATGTGATCATGGTCGGTAAAGACCCCATGGTCATACTTAAAACCGAATATAACAAAGGCGGCCGCAGCGCCGCCGTGGTCAAAATGAAGCTGAAGAACTTGCTTTCCGGTTCCGGCAGCGAAACCGTTTACAAGGCTGACGACAAGCTGGAACTCCTGACGTTGGAACGCAGGGACGTGACCTATTCCTATTTCGGCGATCCGATGTATGTGTTCATGGATGCCGACTACAACCAATACGAAATCGAGAAAGACAGCATGGGCGCTGCGCTCGATTATTTGGAAGAGGGCTTGCCGTGCGGCGTGGTGTTTTACGATGGCCGCGCGATTTCGGTGGAATTGCCGAGTTCCGTTGTTCGCGAGATCACCTATACCGAACCTGCGATTCGCGGCGACACCTCGGGCAAAGTATTAAAGCCGGCGACGATTTCAACAGGCATTAATGTTCCAGTGCCGCTGTTTTGCGAAACCGGCGATCGCATCGAGATCGATACCGCCACCGGGGAATATAAGCGTCGGATTACCGGCTAGACTTTTTGTAGGGTGGGCACGTAGTTTGTGCCCGCGCTGCAGTGGTTCACTAGCAATACACGTGGGCAAACGATAATACCGTTTTCCCACCCTACGGTTTAAAAGCTATTCAGCCTTCGGCAACCGCGTACCCTGGTAGAAAAAGATCTGCCACACGCCGCCGCGCTTCGCATAGACCGCCGCATAACGCAGGTCGAATTTCGCTTCTTTTCCTTTCATCGTCAACTCGACATGACCGATGCCGGTGGCGATCACAACACTGCCCACTTGCTGAATCTTTTCTCCTTCGCGGTCGAACTTAGAAATTTTCAGATCGCCGGAGGTGAAGCTCTCGATGACTTTCGCTTTGTTGTCCGAAATACCGGAAGAATGCACATATTCCAATTCGTCCGCGAATATCTTTTGCAGCGGCGCAACATTGCCGGAGAGATAGGCGGCGATGCGCTCGTCTTCCGAGGCTTTGATATCGTCGACGATGGCGGCGCGCGCCGGGGTAGCGGTGATCAGCGCAACTAGAAAGGCAGCACAAATTGTAGGTAGGGCTAGACGCATCATGATTTCCTCTTCAAGTGTGGGAGCCGCGGGTATGCAGCTTGATTGTTATGACTAAGTAACCAACGTGAATTGTCGCACGGCACGATAGTTCTATAAAAGCATGCCTGAGAGCCGCACCCAGCTTGCCTTTCCAGCATGCCATGCCGGAGAGGCAAGCTGCATAAGCTTCTCCAGGCAGGTCACGCGCGGAGCGCCTCCAGTGCCTTGAAATCGAATTCGACGCCGTGGCCTGGCCGTTCCGGCGCGATGGCGAAACCCGCTTCGATTCGCAGAGGCTCCTTGATGTAACGATCCAAGCCGAAACCGTGAGCTTCGAGGTAGGAGCGATTGGGCGCCGCCGCGAGACATTGCACCGTGATGTCGTGGGCGCCGTGGGACGTGACCGGCAAGTTATACGCCTCCGCGAGATGGGCGACTTTCATGAACACGGTGACGCCGCCGCAATTGGTGACATCGGGTTCCGGAAATGTCACCGCGCCCGCCGCGATGAAGTTTTTGAAGTCGTACAAGCTATGAAAATTTTCCCCGGTCGCGACCGGGTGGCCGCCTTCCTTGACGATGCGCGCGTGGCCGGCGATGTCATCGGGGATGGTCGGTTCCTCCAACCAAACTAAACCGAATTCTTGCAATGAGCGCGCGGCGCGTATGGCTTGGTCTACGCTCCAACGCATGTTGGCGTCGGCCATCAGCGGGAAATCCGCGCCGAGATGCTCGCGCATTTTTTTCACGCGCTCGACGTCCTCGCTGAGTTTATCGCGGCCGACTTTCATCTTGATCGCGCGGAAACCATGGGCCTGAAATTCGTCGGCTTGGCGCAATAATTTATCGAGCGGAAACTGCAGATCGATGCCGCCGGCGTAACACGGCACGCGCGGATCATAGCCGCCGAGCAGGCGCCACAACGGTTTATTCGCTTTTTTCGCCGCCAAATCCCACAGCGCCATGTCGGCGGCGGAAATGGCGAAGCTCGCGCCACCGCCGCGGCCGGCATAGTGGATCGCCCACCACATCTTCTGCCACAGGGCTTCGATGCGGTCCGGCTCTTGGCCGATCAACACTGTTTTGAGATAGCGCTCGATCAACGCGTGGGCGCCGGCGCCGCCGGTGCCGGGCGTGAAGGTGTAACCCATGCCTTCCGCGCCATCGCTGTCGCTCACGCGCGCGGTGATCAATTCGAAATGGCTCATGTCGCCGTGCATGCTGTCCGACAGCACCACCGGCAGCGGGATGCGGTAGAAATCTGCTTGGATAGATTTAATGGTATTCATCGCAGCATTCTAAATTATCGATTGCTACTTTGAAACCCAAATCGTTTCGAGTCCTGTTGCGCAACTGGAACAGAAGGATGAAACAGGTGAAAAAAAACGCCTTCACGTCTAACTGTGAAGGCGTAAATCCAACCGCTTGGAAAATCAGTTCTTTATTTTGCGATACTGTAGAAAACGATGTTTTACCTTGCAACCAGCCCATTGGCGCCCGGCGCCAGGCCACCGACGCTGTTGATCGGCGTAAGGCTGCCGTTGGACCCGACGCGAAAACCGCTGACGGTGCCGATGCCGCCGTTGAGTACGTATAGAAAGCGGCTGTTTCTCGACAGCGCTGCGTCGATGGGACCGGTGCCGGCGCCGGTCACCGCGGTGAGGCCATCGCCCAGTAACGAAATGCTGCCATCGCGTGCGACCCGGTAGCCGGAAATGGAGCCGCTGCCGGTGTTGGTGGTGTAGGCGTAACGGCCATTTTTAGTCACCACCACCCAGCATGCGGCGGTTTGATTATCTTTGACCGATGGGCTGATGACGCTAATGTCGTCGCCCTCGTCCGATATGGCGTAAGAAGACAGTGCGGCCTGATTCGGCGCGCCGCCGAAGGCTTCCGATACGATTAAGTTTCCGCGCTTATCGAAAGCAAAACCGAACGGCGTTACGCCGTTAGACGTGCGCACGGCGGGGCCGTTCGCCACGCCGTCCTCGACCGTGTAGAGATCGATTTTTTGCGTGGCTTTTTCCGTTACGACGAGCGTATCGCCATCCGGCGTGAATTCGATCTGCGCCGGTCCGGTTGTCGCGGCGCTAAGCGGTTTGGTCGAATTCGGGATGGGTGAGAGTTTGCCCCATTCGCCGATGTTAAAGCCTGTGATGTTATTGGCGCCGCCGCCGTTGAGAACGTACAGCAAATCGCCGTGAACCGTTAGGCTGACCGGACGCGTTCCCCCGGAGCTCACTTTGTCCACCAATCTGGGATAGCCATGGCGTACCGAGAAGACTGAAATCTCGTCGCTGCCGGCATTTACGGCGAATAACCAGCGGCCGTTTTTCGTCAGCACCAATCCAGCTTGATTGCCCAGCCCGCCACCGCTGCCTAAACCGTTCGTTGCCACGCGGCCGGCGGCGGATAAGCTACCGTTCCGCGCGCGGTGATATATGACAATTTCGTTTCCTGCGCTCCCATTGGTTGCCGTGTAAACTTTGCCTGCGTGATATTCGTTTGCTTGCGCGGTCTGCGTTACGACCAAGCCGGATAACGCGATAGCAGCAGGCAGCAGTGCACGCAGCAAAAAACTTCTCCTATCAAACTTAAGATATGCCATAGTAATTTCCTCAACGAAAGATCAATGAGAACACTCGCCGATACGCAAGTGCGTCGATTGGGTTCACCGTGACGATGATCCTCACTCGGTAGTCGAGAGAAGCGTGTATTGCCTGACACAAAAATTTCTATTTTTATAGAGTAAAATATATAACTAATTGAATTTAATACGATATTTATTTTTATAAATAAGTAAACATTTACATATTATTTAGGAAATTCTGAATAAGTTCGAGTTCTAAGTGAGACAAGGCGCGAGCAAAAAATATCGACGCCGCATATAATCGATATGTAAGGAGATATTTTTTGTGAGCGAAACATCACTACGACGAAATCGGACTTATTCGGAGCTTCCTTAATCATGGGACGCCGTGCAAAGATTAGCCGCGACGCCATCACCGCTTCGGCCATACGCTTAGTGGTCGAGGGCGGCGCGCGAAATACGACGATCAAAGCGATCTCGGCGCGCATGGACGTGAATGAAGCCGCGCTGTATCGCCACTTCAAAAGCAAAGAGGAAATACTGTCTAGCGCCTACGTGGCGATCGTCGATGAGATGGCGAAGCAAAAGCGTCATCTGGCAAAGAGCGCCATGCCGTTCGCCGACTTGGTGCGCGAGTGGATCAAGTTGACCTATGGGTACTACGACAGTAATCCCGATGCATTTGCTTATGTATTGCTGCTGCCCCCTAGCTCAGTCGCCGCGGCGGATATTTCCCGCGTACAAGGAAAACTGTTCATGTCGATCTTGCGGCGTGCGCTGCGCAACGGCGAGCTATCGCCGATGTTGCCTAAAGTTGCCTACAGCCATTTTTCCGGCATCATGCTGAATATTCCACGCCTTATTTACGAAGGCACATTGCGCGGTCCCGCGCGCGGTTACGTAGATGACGCGGCGGATGCCGTGTTGCGGGCGCTTGATGTGAAATAGCGCAACGGTGCAATGGATGCGAGCTGAAGGCTGAAATTACGGTAAGGTAGCGTTTTCCAACAAAGGGCAAGCTCGAGATGAAACTACGAATATTAATGGCAGGCACGGTTACCGCACTGTTATTCGCTGCGTGCTCGACGCAAGAAAAGCGCTCCATGGAGGAGATGCGTGGCGATTGCGATAACTACCAATGGGACATGCGCAACGAATTCGCCATCGCCGATAGCGAGGCTATCGCGACGAAGGTTTTTACCGGCGCCGACAGTGCCGCAACACCGGTTCCCCTGAATCGTAAACTTGCCTTGTCGCTGCATCCCACCAACGAAGTGCGGTTCATCGTCGAACCGGAAAAACGCGGCAAGAAAGCCGACGAGTTCGCGGGACTGGCGAAAGTGCGTACCGATCAAGACGGCGTCTATCGATTCTCCACCGTGATTCCCTATTGGGTCGAAATCGTTTCGAGCGACGGCAAGCGCATCAAGTCGAACAAATTCGAGATGCAATCCCAGTGCAAAAAAGTGTTCAAGAGCGCGGCGTTTCCGCTGAAAGCCAACACCGACTACTGGCTGCAAATGAGCGCGAGCCGCGCGAAAGATACGGCGTAATCATCTATTACCAAAGAGCCACAATAAAAAAATGTAGGGCGGGCCCCACCCGCCGATCATTTGTATTGAAGTGGCGGGTGGGACCCGCCCTACACATTTATGTATCCTCCTCGACCACTCAAGCTTGACGACTGTATCGATCATGGACTCGGCACGGAGCTTTACGTCGTCGAAGGCGATTCCGCGTCGAGTGCAGTATGCCGCGTGCGCAACGAGCGTTATCAAGCCGTATTGCCGATGCAGGGCAAGCCGCTTAACACCATCAAAGCGACGCCAAAAAAAGTCGCTGCGAATCCTTGGTTCGCGGCGCTAACGGATGCGCTGGGAACGGGCTTGGGCGAGGCCTTCGATCTGAGCAAAGCGCGTTATGAGCGCGTGGTTCTGCTGATGGATCCCGATGCGGACGGCATTCATTGCGGTGCATTATTGCTGATGTTTTTTCGCCGCTGGATGCAGCCGTTAATGGAGAGCGGCCGCATCGCCATGGCCCGCGCGCCGCTGGCGACGATACGCTTGCCTAATGATGAGATTCATGTGCGTTCCGAAACCGAATATCGTGCTCAGTGCGAGCGCTTGCGCGAAGCGGGAAGCGCGAATTTTGAAACCGTACGCTATCGCGGCTTAGCGGGAATGGATTTGGCGGTGCTCGCCGCGACCTGCGTGGACCCTGCGACGCGCGTGTTATCGCCGCTAGGAATTACCGACGCCGATGCAGCGATCGCGGTATTCGGTGGTGCACCGGTAAAAAATTAGTTGCAATGACAGTTTCGAAACTTGGAACTACTGCGCCGTCCAACCGCCATCCACGATCAAATGCGTTCCGGTGATCATTGCCGCGGCGGGTGAAGCGAGAAACACCGCGGCGGCCATGATGTCTTGCAGACGCGCCAATTTGCCCATGGGAATTTTCGACATAACGAAATCGCGCTTTTCCGGCGTATCGACCACGCGTCGCACCAGCGGTGTGTCGGTAAAGGTCGGGCCGATGCTGTTGACGCGAATTTTCTGCGGCGCGAGTTCCACGGCCATCGCCTTGGTCAGGCCTTCCAACGCATGCTTGGTCATGCAGTATACGGTTCGATTCGGCGAGCCGACATGGCCCATTTGCGACGATATATTGACGATTGCAGCGTCGTCTCGCGATGAATTTTCCAGCATCTTGCGGGCCGCGGCCTGGGCGACGACGAAGGCCGCGCGCACATTAAGATCGAGCATGGTATCCAGATGTTCGTCGGAAACGTTGACGAAGGGTTCGGGAAAATTTGTGCCCGCGTTGTTGATCAGCACATCTAAACGCGGCAACGCCGAGACGATTTCTCTCAAGGCTTCAGACTGAGTTACGTCGCAGACGATCACGCGAGCAAGTCCACCGCGTTTAGAAATTGCGGAAAACGTTTGCTCCAAGCTCGACTGCGTTCGCCCAAGCAGTAACACTTCAGCACCGGATTCCGCCAAACCGAGGGAAATGGCCGCGCCAATGCCGCTGCCGGCGCCTGTTACCAGCGCAATTTTACCGTCGAGGCGAAAGGACGGTAACTTGAGTTCTGAATCGTCATCCGGCGTATCCATGGATTACGCCGCGGCTTTCTTCAAGCCTCCGTAGCGGCGCACACGAAGATCGGCCTGTTCTTTATGGCCCGCAAACCCTTCCAGCGCACACAGCCGGGAACACACTTCGCCGATGGCCGCGCTCGCTTCGGGTGTCACTTTTTGGTAAGTGCAGGTTTTGATGAACTTGCCGACCCACAGCCCGCCGGTGTAGCGCGCGGCTTTACGCGTCGGCAAGGTGTGGTTAGTGCCGATAACCTTATCGCCGTAGGAAACGTTGGTTTCCGGGCCTAAGAATAGCGCGCCATAGTTGGTCATGTTGCGCAAAAAATAATCGGGATCGCGGGTCATGACTTGCACGTGCTCGGAAGCGATACGATCCGCTTCGCATACCATTTCCGCATCGTCTTTGCAGAGGATTATTTCGCCGTAGTCTCGCCATGCGACGCCTGCGACTTCGGCGGTCGAAAGTATTTTTAATTGCCGTTCCACTTCGGCGGGCACGTCGCGCGCGAGTTTCTCGCTGGTGGTCAGCAAGATCGCGGGAGAGTTCGGGCCGTGTTCCGCCTGACCGAGGAGATCCACCACCGCCATTTCCACATCGCAGGTGTCGTCGGCGATGATCAGCGTTTCGGTAGGGCCGGCCAAAAGATCGAGGCCGCAACGGCCGAATAACTGACGTTTTGCTTCGGCAACATAGGCGTTGCCGGGACCGACCAACATATCGACGGGCTCGAGCCCACTCATGCCTAGCGCCATAGCGCCGATAGCTTGAACGCCGCCCATGACGTAAATTTCGTCGGCGCCGCCTAAATGCATCGCGGCGATGATGGCCGGCGCGGGCTTGCCTTGAAACGGCGGCGCACAGGAGACGATGCGTTTCACGCCGGCGACGCGGGCGGTGACGATGCTCATGTGAGCGGACGCGAGCAGCGGATACTTGCCGCCCGGCACATAACCGCCGATGGAGTTCACCGGAATATTTTTGTGGCCGAGGATCACTCCGGGCATGGTTTCCACTTCCACATCGCGCAGCGCATCCTTTTGGATTTGCGCGAAGTTGCGTATCTGCGTCTGGGCAAACTTGATATCGTCAATCGCTTGCATAGGCAAACTTGCTACCGCTTGCTCGATTTCCGAATCGCTGAGCTTGAAATTTTTTGGCGCCCAGTTATCGAATTTCTGCGAATATTCCCGAACGGCGGTTTCGCCGCGTTTACCGATATCTTCCAGAATTTGTTCCACGGTTTGCCGTACTTTCGCATCGGTTGCTTCGCGCTGGTCTGCCAGCGCACCGTGTTTGAGCCATTGAGCCATGATTTTTTCCCTAGAATCCGAGTATGAAGAATTTATTCGCTGGCGCGCTTTATCGCCTTCTCACCTTCCACCACCAACGGCCCGTTGCGATACATCACGATCAACGATGGGCCGCGAAATTCGTAAACCGCTTGATCGGTCGAGTAGCGAACGACCAACACGGCGCCTCGATCCAGCATCACCAGTTTATCGGTGAATAGTTTGCTGCCGATCTGAAGTTCGTGGCGCCGCGGTTCACCCGCCGTACCACCACTGCCTTTGAGTTCAATAACATCGGCAATAGTTTCAGTGAGGCGTGTCGTTTGCGGAGGCAACCACTGATAACGAACAAAAATACGGTGATAGCGCGAAGCCAGTTCATGTCATTAAAGTCAAGCGGCCGCGCGAATCGGCGATTCCGGCGCGTAGACCGGCACTACATAAGGCCCTTCAGGTACGATGGCCACGCTGCGATCGCCGGTCTTCGCGATGCTGTCGGCAATCGCCTGCTCGACGGAATCGACCATCGTCACACCCGTTAACGCTCTTTGCTCGGCGTTCAAGCCTTTGGTGTAAAGCGACACGGAACCGAGCTTCATCGGCTTTAATTGCATCTGGGTTTGCCACTCGTCGATATCGGCATATCGCTTCTTGCTGATGTCGGCAAAAAATCCATCCGTGCCGAGATCGATCAGTCTACGTTGCGCTTCCTCGTATTCCGATGAACCCATTCCCTCGGAACAATCGGAGGCGATGATGAGATTACCGCCCGGCTCCAAAATATCGAGCGGCCCGACCATGCCCTTCACGGTTTGGTAATAGGTCTTGTCCAGCGGATAACCGGCGGCGCTGGTGACGACGGTTTTGAAGCGTCGAGTGACCGGCACCTCGGCGTAGTCGCGGCAGAAAGCGACGGCGTCGAGATGGCTTTGCACGATCTCGCCGAAGTTAACGAACGATAGATTGCGATGCTCGTCGATCACGGTGTTGAGCGCGTAAACCTTGCCCAACATTTTCACGATGGCAAGCTGTTCCTCGTGCAACGGATTGCCGTCGAGCACGCAATTCGCCGCGCGCGGATGCGCCATGAAGCGAGCGCTGTGGAAAGTGGTGATGGTTTCTTTATGCGCAACTCCAGGCGCGATCACCTTGCGGCCGCCGGACCAGCCCGCCATGAAGTGGGGCTCGACCAAACCGGTGGCGATGCGGATATCGGCCTCGACAAAACGGCGATCGATTTTGACCGCGGTACCGCGCGGCGTGACTGCCGAGATCGACGTGATCTTCGTCGTTGCGCGCGAAATGATTGGCGACATTGACCGTATTCATTACCCAATCGTCGCCCACCAGTTCGCGCATCTCGTCGCCTTCGTTCGGCCGATGCAAGCCCGTCGCGACCAAGATCGTGATCTTATCGGCGGCGATTCCTGCATCGAGCAACTGCCGCACGAGGATCGGCAGAAACAATCCGTTCGGCACCGGCCGGGTGATGTCGCAAATCAAAATGCAGGCGCTGCGCGCGCCTTTCGCCTCTTGTGCGAGTGGCGCGACAGTTACGGGACTAGCGAGCGCCGCGGCGATCGCGCTCTTGGCATCGGCAAGGATCGGCATGGGTTTCTTGCGAATAACAGACACATCCCAATCGGGTGAGAGATGAATCGACAGAGATTGTTTACCGAAAAGAAGATCGATGTTCATGGGAATTCGGATACAAAGCAAATTGACCGATTAAATATACCATTACTTCGAACGCGTTAGCGCAAGTTGCGTTCATTTTGCCGGCTTTAAAACCCATCTGCCTGGAAGGCTTATGGATATTGCCTCTTAGAGCATGCATTGCCAGGAAGCAGACTGGATGCGGCTGCTGGCAAGGTAGCTATCGAAACATGCTTATACGTTGTAAAACCGTCGTATGTTGGGTCCAACGGATAACGGTTCCACGTCATCTATCTACGCATATATCGCACAGATAAGTGCGTGGCAATCACCGGCGCCGGTATAATGCAAGGCTTTATTCGATTCGCCTGCGTAACCTGTAAAGCCTTGAATGCCCCAATCTAATTACACCAATGCGTTCTACGCTAATTTTCTCGGCCATGCTCCCGATTGGTATAAGGCCATTATCATTGGGTTTCTGATTATCAACCCCATTCTTGCCCTTACTGCCGGTAATTTTGTGGCCGGTTGGGTACTGATTGCCGAGTTCATTTTTTGTCTTGCCATGGCGCTCAAGTGCTACCCGCTGCTGCCCGGTGGATTACTTGCCATCGAAGCCGTGTTGATGGGATTAACCACGGCGGCGGGGGTGTACAAGGAAACCGTTGCGAATTTTTCCGTGATCCTGTTGCTGATGTTCATGGTCGCGGGCATCTACTTCATGAAGGATCTGTTGCTTTTTGCCTTCACGAAAATTTTGTTAAATGTAAGGTCGAAAGTCGCTGTCGCGCTGATCTTTTGTTTTCTCAGCGCGTTGCTGTCGGCGTTTCTCGATGCGTTAACCGTGGTTGCGGTTGTGATCACCGTCGCCCAAGGTTTTTACCTTGTTTACGTCAGAATTGCCTCCGGGCATCCGCCGCACCGCAGCGGTGAGCATGCCCATGAGGCCTACGACGGTGCTGATTTAGATCACCAGGATCTAAACGATTTTCGCGGTTTTTTGCGCGATATCATGATGCATGCGGCGGTGGGCACCGCCCTCGGCGGGGTGTGTACCTTGGTCGGCGAGCCGCAAAATTTACTCATCGGTCAGCTCGCGGGTTGGAGTTTTCTCGAATTTTTCCAGCGCATGGCCCCAGTCACTATGCCGGTGTTGTTGGTAGGTCTCGCAACTTGTTTCCTGGTTGAAAAGTTCCGCATCTTCGGGTTCGGTATCGAACTGCCCGAAGATGTGCGTAAAGTCCTGCTGGTTTACGATCGGGAAGAGAGTTCCAAGCGCACCCGCCGGGATCAAGCGCGTCTGATCGTTCAAGCCGTTGCCGCGATTTTCCTGATCGTCGCACTAGGTTTTCATCTTGCCGAGGTGGGCATCATCGGTTTAACCATCATCGTTTTACAGACCGCGTTTAATGGCGTGACGGATGAGCACCACATTGGCCGCGCATTTCAAGAAGCGTTGCCGTTCACGGCATTGCTCGTCGTTTTTTTCGCCGTCGTGGCCGTTATTCACGATCAGCACTTGTTTACGCCTATTATTCAGTCGGCTTTGGCATTGGAGGGAAAAAGGCAACTCGTCGCATTTTATTTCGCCAACGGCCTATTATCGATGATTAGCGATAACGTATTCGTCGCGACTGTCTACATTTCCGAAGTGCATAGAAGCTTGCTGCAGGGTGAGATCACGCGGGAACAGTTTGATCTGCTCGCTGTCACAATCAACGCCGGAACGAATATACCGAGTGTCGCCACGCCCAATGGGCAAGCCGCGTTCTTGTTTTTGCTCACCTCCGCGCTGGCGCCGTTGATTCGCCTTTCCTACGGGCGCATGGTGTGGATGAGCTTACCCTATGCGGTTACCATGAGTGGCGCGGGTTTGGCGGCCGTATTTTTCTTACTATGACCGAGCCAAGCCAGGGTTGACCGTTTGGAATCGTGACATAACGCGCTAAATCTGGTACAACCGCTCCCGGAGAATTGAGCGATTGGTGAACGCCGGAATCTGATCGTATCGAAGTGAAGAAAATGATAGGGTCAGTTGCCAGGCCGCCAAGCAGGCCGCGGCGACTACACGTGAGGAAAGTAAATGATAAAAGTCGAAAATTTAAAAAAAGCGTTTGGCGCGAAATATGCCGTCAACGGCGTATCGTTCGCGGTCGAACGCGGCGAGGTGCTGGGTTTTCTGGGGCCGAACGGCGCCGGCAAATCCACCACCATGCGCATGATCATGGGATTCATTCCACCGACGGACGGCAAAATCACGGTCGGCGGATACGATATGGTGGAGAATCCGATTCCCGGTAAACGTCTGATGGGCTATCTACCGGAAAACGCACCGGCGTATACCGACATGACGGTTCACGGTTTCCTCGCCTTCGCGGCGGAACTGCGCGGGCTGGCGGGCGATTGCTAAGAAAAAAGCGATCAATCGCGCGGTCGAGATGTGCTTCCTTGAAAGCGTATTGCATCAGAGTGTCGATACGCTGTCCAAGGGGTATCGCCATCGCACTTCGCTGGCGCAATCGCTGTTGCACGATCCCGATATTCTGGTGTTAGATGAGCCGACCGACGGCCTGGATCCGAATCAGAAACACGAGATTCGCACTTTGATCCGTCGCATGGGCGAATCGAAGGTGATTATTTTTTCCACCCATATCCTGGAAGAAGTCGAGGCGGTATGTTCCCGCGCCATCATCATCGATCGCGGCCAAATCGTCGCCAACGGCACGCCGCGAGAGCTTAAAGCGAAGTCGGAGAATGCCGGGGCGTTGACGCTGTCGTTGCTCGGGGCCAACGCCTCCGGCGTGATCGGCAAGTTGAATATGTTGCCGTCCGTGAAAGAAACCAAAATCATGTCAGACGATGCCGGTCGGCTCGTGTTGCTTTGCATCCCCAAGAAAGACCGAGTGGACGGCGCTCTCTCGAGCGTTGTCGCCGAACTCGCCCAACGCGAGGGCTGGCGCCTGGACGAACTGCGGGTAGAGGAGGGTAGGCTGGACGACGTTTTCCGCAGTATTACGCTCCCGGAAACCCAGAAGGGGGCAGCGCAATGAGCGCATGGAACAATGTCAAAGCGATCGCGAAGCGCGAATTGGGCGCGTATTTTTCTTCGCCCGTGGCCTACGTGTTTATCGTGATTTTCCTGCTGCTTGCGGGATTTTTTACGTTTAATGTCGGCCAATTTTTCCAGATCGGCGAAGCCTCGCTGACGCCGTTTTTCTACTGGCATCCGTGGTTGTATTTGTTCCTCGTCCCCGCGGTGGGAATGCGCTTGTGGTCGGAGGAACGGCGTCTCGGCACCATGGAATTGCTGCTTACCATGCCGATTACCACTTGGCAGGCCATACTTGGAAAATTTTTAGCGTCCTGGGCTTTTCTTGCGATCGCGCTGCTACTTACGTTTCCGATCATCATCACCGTGAACTATCTCGGCGATCCCGATAACGGCATCGTCTTTGCGGGTTATGTCGGCAGCCTGTTGCTCGCCGGCGCGTATCTGGCGATTAGTTCCATGACCTCGGCCATGACTCGCAATCAAGTCGTAAGCTTCATTGTCTCCGTGGTGATCTGCTTGTTCCTCATTATCGCGGGCTATGCGCCGGTCACGGATCTGTTGACCAACTGGGGTAGTCCCGCATTGGTGGATGCGATTGCATCCTTTAGTGTGATCACCCATTTCGATCCGTTTCAGAAGGGCTTGATCGATATCAGGGACATCGTGTTTTTCCTGTCCATTATCGTGTTCGCATTATTCACCACGGGCGTGATCATCCGCGCCCATCGCGCGGGATAGGACGAGGGCTAATCATGCAAAACAAAGGCTTTTCCAATTTGATGTATTCCGCCGGCGGCGTGATCGCGCTATTCGTGATCCTGCTGGCGGTTAACTTTATCGTCGGCGCCGTTCCCGGACGCGCCGATTTAACGCACGGCAACGCTTACACCTTGTCCGATGGCACCAAACGTATTCTGGAAAACATTCCGGCGCCGGTGAAAGTGCGTTTCTACGCCAGTAAATCCGAGACCGCCATGCCGGTGCAATTAAAGACCTACGCGAACCGGATCGAGGATTTGCTCAACGAGTATAAGGCGCGCGCCAAGGGAAAACTGGTGCTGGAGAAATACGATCCGGTGCCCGATTCCGACGCCGAGGATTCGGCCAATCTCGACGGCATCGAAGCGCAACCGATCAATACCGGCGAGAAATTTTATTTGGGCCTTTCGGTGAGCCATCTCGATAAGCGCGTGGCGATTCCGCTCATGTCGCCGGAACGGGAAACCTTGCTGGAATACGATCTTACCCGCGCCATCTCGCAGGTGAGCAAGTCGACCAAGCCGGTGCTGGGCATCATGACGGTGTTCCCGATGTTCGGCAGCGCCGCCATGCCGATGATGAATCAAGCGCCGCAGCCGTCTTGGGCGGTGATCAACGAGTTGCAGCGCGATTACGAGGTGCGCGAAGTGCCGATGACCAGCACGCGTATCGACGATGACGTGAAAGTGTTGATGGTGGTTCATCCGCGCGGTATTTCGGCCGCCGGGCAATACGCCATCGACCAGTTCGTTCTGCGCGGCGGCAAGCTGATCGCGTTTTTGGATACCTATGCTTATTTCGATCAGATGAGAAATCCGGTCAACCCGCAACAACAAATGGGTGGCGGCGCATCGAACTTGGAGAAGCTGTTTAACGCCTGGGGCATCGCTCTGGATCCCAGTAAAGTTGTCGCCGACATGCAGTATATGCGCACCAACGCGCAGCGCACGTTGCCGACGCTGTTGAACTTGACGGCGGATGCCTTCAATGCCCAGGATATCGTCACCAGCCAGGTCGGATCGATGTTGCTGCCTTTCGCCGGTTCGTTTTCCGGCAAGCCGGCTGCGGGATTGACGCAAACCGTGTTAATCAAGAGCTCTACCAGCGCCGAGTTACGCGATTCGATCATGGCCACTCACGCAGTCGATCCCAATGGCATGACCCTGAAAGCCGCCGGGGTGGAATATCCGATTGCGATTCGATTGAACGGCAAATTCAAGACCGCTTTCCCGGAGGGTCAACCTAAAGCCGAGCCGGTGGTCGATCCTAATAACCCAGAGGCGAAACCTGAGGCGCCCAAGCCCGAAGAAAAACCGGTGGCGCAGATAAAAGAATCGGCTGAAGAAAATGCCGTGGTGTTGATTGCCGATGCCGATATGTTGTCGGATCAGGCGAGTATTCAGGATATCGGCGAATCCATGGGACAACGGGTCTACATTCCGCGTAACGGCAACATCAACTTTGCCCAAAGCCTGGTGGAATTGCTGGCCGGCGATGAAAATTTGATTACCTTGCGTAGTCGCGCGGCGCAGTTCCGGCCGCTCACGGTGGTGCAGCAAATGGAGGCAAAAGCCGCGGAAAGCTACGCCGGCAAGATTCGCGATCTGGAGCAAACGCTGGCGACGTCGCAGCGAAAAATCAGCGAACTGCAGAAAACTAAGGCGGAAGGGCAGCAATATATCTTGTCGCCGGAACAAAAGCTCGAACTTGAAAATTTCCGTAAGAAGCAAGCGGAGACGCGTAAGGATCTGAAAGAGTTGCGCAAGAGTTTACGTACCGATTCCGATGCGCTGGAATTTTGGACCAAGCTCCTCAATGTCGGCGCCATGCCTTTGCTGGTGGCGCTCGCGGGTATCGCGTTGGCGATGATTAAAAGAAAACGGGTGGCGGCGCAATGAACCGTAAACAATTTTCCCTGCTGATCGCTGTATTGGTGATACTCGGCGGCTTGGTGTGGGCGCTTAAACAGCGCGACGAGAGCTCGTGGTCGCAAACCGAAAGCCGCGTCGGCCAGACGCTGCTGAAGCAATTTGAAGTTAACGACGTCGCGGATATTCGCATCGATAACGGCCACTCAAGCGTTAATCTCGTCAAGAAAGAAGGTCGCTGGCGTGTCAAGGAGCGGGGCGATTATCCCGCTAACTTCACCATGGTCAGCGACCTGCTGCTGAAAATTCAGGATCAGAAAATTATCCAGAGCGACACGATCACCGCGGAGCAACGGCCGCAACTGGAATTGATCGCGCCGGTTAAAGATAAACCGAGTGCGACGTCCCTCGAGCTAAAAGATGGGTCGGGCAAAGCGATTGCCAATCTATTGCTGGGCAAGCGCTATAACAAAAAAGCTGCGGGCGGCGCCGACACGCCGTCGGGCCGATACGTCATGGTGTCCGGCGACGACAAGAGCGTTGCACTGATCGACAATACGTTACTCGATTCCGAACCTAAACCGGACGTGTGGCTCGATAAGGATTTTGTCAAAGCGGAAAAGGTTAAAGCGATCGCGTTCAACAACGACGACGGTAGCCTCGCCTGGAAGATGGTTCGTGATCAGGAAGCGGGCGAATGGCGTTTGGCCGATGCCAAGCCGAACGAGAAATTCGACAATACTCGCGGCACATCGGCGGTGAACGCCATTTCCATGATGAGTTTCGCCGATGTCGTCGCGAGTACCGCATCCCTCGACACCGGTATGGGCAAGCCGCGGACGGTGGTCGCCGAGACGTTCGATGGCCTAACCTATACGTTTCGCATCGGCAATGCGTCGGGTGAAGACAATCAATATATAGGCGTGACAGTGAGCGGTGAACCGCTGAAGGAGCGGGTCGCCGCGGCGGGCGAAAAACCCGAAGATAAAGAACGTTTGGACAAGGAATTCAAAGAACGCCTGGCGAAACTTGAATCGCGCATCAAGTTCGAGCAGACCCTAGCGGACTGGACCTATGTCACGCCGAAGTGGCGGCTCGATCCACTGTTAAAGAACCGCGACGGGTTGATGATGGATAAGCAGAACGCCGAAGCGCCGACAGTTACGCCGATTAATCCCCCCGCGAGATAGGGTAGGTTTGCGTCTTGCCGCATAGACGTAGGGCATAACTCGTCTAGGTAACGGCGCCGGGGAGGGGATAATCTGAATACGCTGCTCGACCGTTATTGCCGATTGCTAGAGGCGTTGTCCGCCCTGTTACTGGCGCTGATGGTGGTGCTTGTGTTCGGCAATGTGGTGCTGCGCTACGGTTTCAATTCCGGCATCACGCTGTCCGAGGAAGTGTCGCGCTGGTTGTTCGTGTGGCTGACTTTTTTCGGCGCCATCGTCGCGCTCAAGGAGCATGGCCACCTCGGCAGCGATTTGGTCGTGTCACGCCTTCCCGCCTGGGCCAAGAAAGCTTGCCTGCTCGCGAGCCAAGCCTTGATGCTGTTCGTCACGTGGTTGCTGTTCAAAGGCAGCCTCGATCAGGCGCTTATCAACTGGGAGGTCGCCGCCCCGACGAGCGGCGCGTCGATGGCGATTTTCTACGCATCGGGTGTGGTGTTTGCGGTATCTGCGACGCTGATCCTCCTGCGCGATATGCTGCGAGTGGTCGCCGGCCGCGCCGCTGAAAGCGAGCTGGTGAATGTGCGGGAGTCGGCAGAATCGGCCGACCGCTCGCGCTGATCAAGTCTCGGCGCTAAACCATTCATGACTGTCCTGGTTTTCATCGGCTCGTTGCTGGCGGCGATGGCGATCGGCATGCCGATCGCCTACGCGTTGCTGGTAAGCGGTGTGGCGTTGATGTGGCGCCTAGACCTGTTCGACGCGCAGATCCTGGCGCAGAACTTGATCAACGGCGCCGATAGTTTTCCGCTGCTCGCAGTTCCGTTCTTCATGCTCGCCGGTGAAATCATGAATGTCGGCGGCCTGTCGCGGCGCATCGTCGACTTCGCGCTTGCGCTGGTCGGCCACATCAAGGGTGGGCTCGGCTATGTTGCGATCCTTGCCGCTTGTCTGCTGGCGGCGTTGTCGGGCTCGGCGGTAGCCGACGCGGCAGCGTTGAGCGCGCTGCTGTTGCCGATGATGGTGCGCGCCGGGCACGACAAATCGCGCTCGGCCGGACTCATCGCCGCGTCCGGCATTATCGGTCCGGTGATCCCGCCGTCTATCGGTTTTGTGATCTTCGGTGTCGCCGGTAATGTGTCGATCTCGAAACTGTTTCTCGCCGGCATCGTGCCCGGCTTGCTGATGGGTGCGGCGCTGTGGGCCACTTGGGCCATGCTCGTGCGGCGCGAGCACATCGTCGCGCCGCCGCGTAAATCGATGATGGAAGTGATGAACGCACTGCGCGCAGCCGCTTGGGCGCTGCTGTTACCGGTGATTATTTTGGTGGGCTTGCGCTTCGGCATATTCACGCCGACCGAGGCCGCGGTGGTCGCCGCCGTTTATGCGTTGTTCGTCGCCACCGTTGTCTACCGCGAACTTAGACTATCCCAGCTCTATGGAATTTTCGTCACCGCCGCCAAAACTAGCTCCGTAGTCATGTTTCTCGTCGCTGCCGCGATGGTGTCGGCTTGGCTCATCACCGTTGCCGAGTTGCCCGGCCAAGTGATCGGCTTGCTCGAACCGCTGATAGATAATCCGACCCTACTGCTCATCGCGATCATGATTTTGGTCATCGTGGTCGGAACCGCCATGGATATGACGCCGACGATTTTGATTTTGACGCCGGTATTGATACCCGTGATCAAGGCGGCGGGCATCGACCCGGTATACTTCGGCGTATTGTTTATCATCAACAATTCCATCGGTTTGATCACGCCGCCGGTCGGCACGGTGCTCAACGTTGTCGCCGGCGTGGGCCGCATGAAGATCGATGCCGTGACGCGCGGTGTGCTGCCGTTTATGTTGGCCGAGTTTGCCGTGATGTTCTTGATGGTGTTGTTCCCGCCGCTTGTGACCTGGCCGGCGAAATGGCTGGCCGGTGGATAAGCGGCGCAGCAAATGGAAGCACCGTTGAACGCGTAAAAGGAAACGAACGATGATTTTTATCCGACACCTGATCGCTGCCTTGCTTATGCTGACCCTGCTTGCGCCACCGGCGATGGCGCAAACGCGTACGATCAAGTTTGCATTCCAGAATCAAAAAGAACATCCGCAGGCGATGGGCGCACAAAAATTCGCCGAACTCGTTGCCGCCAGGAGCGGCGGCAACATGAAAGTCAAACTATTCCCCGGTGGGACGCTGGGCGGTGACCTGCAAACCGTGTCGGCGTTGCAAGGCGGCACGCTGGAGATGACCGTGCTCAACGCCGGGCTGCTCGCCGGTCAGGTGAAGGATTTCGAGATGCTCGATTTCCCATTTTTGTTCAACAATGCCAAGGAAGCCGACGCGGTCGTGGACGGCGCTTTAGGCCGGAAACTGCTCGCGAAACTCAGCGACAAAGGGCTGATCGGTTTGGGCTATTGGGATCTCGGCTTTCGCAATATCACCAACAGCAAGCGACCCATCGCCAAGCTGCAGGATCTCGCGGGTCTTAAGCTGCGTGTGGTGCAGACGCCGATTTATATCGATCTATTCAAAGAACTCGGCGCCAACGCGGTGCCGATGCCGTTTCCTGAACTTTACACGGCGCTCGAGCAAAAAGCGGTCGATGGCCAGGAAAATCCGGTCACGGTTATCGTCACTTCGAAATTCTACGAAGTGCAACAACATATCACGCTGACGCGCCACATCTACAATCCACAGGCGCTGCTGATCAGCAAGAAATTTTGGGACAAGTTGTCCGAAGCGGAAAATAAAATACTGCGCGAGGCTGCGGTCGCGGCCACGGCTTATCAACGGCAATTGTCCCGCGCCAAGGAAGACGATGCGATCGAGACATTGAGAAAAAACGGTATGCAGGTAACGATTTTATCGCCGGTGGAACTGCAACGCTTTCGCGCTAAAGCGAAGGCCGTGATCGACAAACACACGCAGAGTGTAGGCAGCGCATTGGTGGACGAACTCAATGCCGAAATCGCCAAAGCGCGCAAATGATGAGCATTGCCGCCGAACCCAAGCTATTGGTCGGACTCATAGGGGCGGGTATCCAGCAATCGTTATCGCCGGCGATGCACGAAGAAGAGGCACGCTGTCACGGCCTGCGCTTGCACTATCAACTGATCGATCTGGATCGCAGTGGCGTGGGCGTGGAAGCATTGCCGATGTTGCTCGCCGCCGCGCGCGTCATGGGTTTCGCCGGACTCAACATCACCTACCCGTGCAAACAAGCGGTGATGCCGCTGCTCGATGACTTGTCGGAAGACGCGCGTGCGATCGGCGCCGTCAACACCGTCGTGTGCCGCGACGGCAAGTTGACCGGCCACAATACCGATGGTTCGGGCTGGAGTTGGGCATTTCGACGCGAGATGCCCGACGCCGACTTAACCTGCGTGGTGTTGCTGGGCGCGGGCGGCGCCGGTTCGGCGATTGCCCACGCAGTTTTGCGCTTGGGTGCACAGCGGCTGGTGGTCGTTGACACGCTGCCTCAACGCGCAGTCGCTCTTGTGGAAAAATTGCGTCTGCTTTGTGGCGCTCGCGCCGAAGCGAACACCGACGTCGCCGCTGCACTGAAGACTGCGACAGGACTTATCCACGCCACGCCGACCGGCATGAAAAAATTGCCCGGTATGCCGCTGCCAGCCGAATTACTGCGGCCCCATGTGTGGGTGGCCGAGGTGGTGTATTTTCCGATCGAGACCGAATTGCTGAAGCAGGCTCGCAGCCGAGGCTGCATCACTATCGACGGCGGCGGCATGGCGGTAGGGCAGGCCGTCGCTGCATTCGAACTGTTCACCGGATTAGCGCCCGATGCAGCGCGCATGAACGCGCATTTTCATCGCTTGCTCGCTGAACGATAGCGCGCTTTACGTACGTACGCGCGCCTCATTGCTTCGGTGACTGGCCGGAGAGCCGCACCCATATTGGCTCTCCGGCCCGCTAACACCACAATGAGAGCGAAAACAATAACCGGAGATACAGGAATGGCTGGCTTAAGATCACTACTAACGCGTTGCCGTTTTTCTTCAGCACTGGTATGTTGCTTAGCAATTCATTGCATCAGCCAGACGAGGAAAAAGTACCGATGATTCCAGCCCCCGAAGCACTTGAACGTCTCGTCGATGGAAACCGCCGTTTTGTGGCGGAAGTTCGCAGCAGCGAGACGCTTACGAGCAATACCCGCCGCCGCGAACTGACGACGGGTCAAGAACCGTTTGCCATTATTCTCGGCTGTTCCGATTCGCGCGTGCCGGCGGAGATCGTGTTCGATCAGGGGCTGGGCGATTTATTCGTCATCCGCGTCGCCGGCAATATTGTCGCGCCGTCGCAAATCGGCAGCGTCGAGTTTGCCGCGTCGCGTTTTCACACGCGGCTGGTGGTTGTGCTCGGTCACTCCCAGTGCGGCGCCATCGAGGCAACGCTGGAGGAGTTGGGCCGGCCATCGCAAGACCAATCGCGTTATCTGCACTCCATCGTCGACCGTATCCGGCCATCGGTGGAAGCGCTGTTGGCCACCGAGCTCGCGCACCACCACGATACCTTGGCGCCATTGGCGGTTCGCGCCAATATTCGCGCCTCGGCAAATCATCTGCGCCATGGTTCGGAAATTCTCGAACAATTGATTCAAGAAGAAGGACTGCTCGTGGTTGGAGCGGAGTATTCGCTCGAGACGGGCATCGTCGATTTCTTCGACGGGCTACCCGGGAAATAAAAAACCGCCCTCGTGAGGCGGTTTTGGTTGTGCAAAGAAATCCTGTTTAGATGTTCTTCGCGCTCATTTCCTTGGCGATGTAATCCGCTTGACGGATCGCCAAGGCGACGATGGTGAGCGTCGGGTTTTCCGCCGCGCTGGTGGTGAATTGGCTGCCATCGGAAATGAACAAATTTTTGACGTCGTGGCTTTGGCCAAACTTGTTGCAGACACCGTCTTTTGCGTTCGCGCTTTGCCGCGCCGTACCCATGTTGTGCGTGGATGGGAATGGGCCGCGGGCGATCACCTTGCGCGCACCCGCCGCTTCGTAGATCGCGCGCGCACGTTGCTTGGCGTGTTCGCGCATCGCGGCGTCGTTCGGGTGATCCATGTAGTGAGTCACGGAAACGGGCATGCCGTATTGATCTTTGAGCGATGGATGCAAGGTAACGCGGTTGGATTCTTGCGGTAAGTCTTCGCCCACCAACCACACGCCGGCGGCATTGCGGTAGTTCTCGATCTCGCTCGCATACTCGCGGCCCCAGGCGCCGGGGCGCAGGAAGTTCGCGTAGCCAGGCATGCCGAAGGCCGGAATCGTTTCGATTTCGTAACCACCGGCAAACCCGCGCTTCGGATCGTGGATCGACTCATCTTGCACCAGGCCCGCCATCTGCGTGCCGCGATGCATGTTCACTTCGCCGGGCATGATGGCGTAAACCGTGGCGGTCATGTGCGCCATGTAGTTTTTGCCCGCTTGGCCCGAGCTATTGGATAGGCCGTCTTTGAACATGTTGCTGGCGGAGTTGAGTAGCAAGCGCGGGGTTTCGATGGTGTTGCCGGCAACGGCGACGATGCGTGCCTTCTGCCGTTGCTTCGCGCCGGCTTTGTCGACGTACACCACGCCGGTCACCATGCCTTTGTCGTCGTGCTCGATCTGCACGACCATGGAGTCGGGCCGCAGTTCGAAATTGCCGGTTGCTTCGGCGGCGGGGATTTCCGTGTACAGCGTCGACCACTTGGCGCCGATCGGGCAACCCATCATGCAAAAGCCGGTTTGCTGGCAGCCGGGGCGGCCATCGTAGGGCTGCGAGTTAACCGACATATTGCCGGTGTAAACTTCTTTGTAACCTAGTTTCTTCGCGCCGTATTCGAGCACCAGATAGTTATTGTTTCCCGGCAGCCGCGGCATGCCGCTCGCCTTGGTGCCGACCGTGCCCATTTTCTTTTCGGCTTTGTCGTAGTACGGAAGGATTTCTTCGTGGGTGGTCGGCCAGTCGAGCAAATTAGCGCCGGCGATTTTGCCGTACGTTGTCGCGGCCTTCCACTCGTGGGCTTGGAAACGGATCGAAGCGCCAGCCCAATGCACGGTGGTGCCGCCGACGGTTTTACAAATCCACGCCGGCAGGCCTGCGGGCAATTGCCCGGTGCCCACGCGCGTATCCAGCCAGGAAAGCTTACCGAACATTTCGCCCGCGTCGTTTTTGATGTCTTCCAGCTTCAAGCGCGAGCCGGCTTCCAGGCACACCACCTTGACACCTTTTTGCGCGAGCTCGTTTGCGAGCGTACCACCACCGGCGCCGGAGCCGATGACCACGACGACGGAGCCGTCATTTTGATCGAATTTTGCCATGATTGCGTTCTCCTCCTAGGACTTCGGCAGCCAGTTGATATCGTTGAAACCGCGGTTGATATAGCCGCCTTTTTCCGTGGACGATCCTTCAAAGCCGAGGATCTTCCAGATTTCCTGATTGCCGTAGAGGCCGCCGACGGTTTCGCCGTACACCATGCCGAAAAAATCCGCCTTGGTTTTTTCCACGCTCTGCAAAATACTGGTGCGCGAATGTTCGTCCATTTGCGCAAACTTGCCGCCGTAGGAATCCAACGTTTGGACGCCGGATTGCACCATGGCTTTTGCCTTGGCATCGCCGGCTGCTTTTGCGTCGATCGAGTTGACGACGTTCATGTAATAGCTATCGCCGAGGAAATCGTGGGGAAAGAGCGTGCGCGCCATCATCAGCAGCGAGTGGCCTTCGTGCTCGGACAACGCCTTGAGCGGGCCCGCCGCGACGGGCGCCGCCATCGGGATCCCCACTCCCAGTATCATGGAAGCAACGGCGGTTTGCTTTAAGAAATCACGACGGGCGTGGCTGTCGTGGGATTGATCATGATCGTGTTCGTGATCATGACGATCGTCGTTTAGATCTGTCATGGCTCCTCCAATCGGTTTTATAACTATATAGTCACCTTGGCCGCTGTTGCTGTGCAACAAAATAGCCTGGCCGTGTGGTGGAACTATTAGAGCAGAATCCGACGCCGATCACAATTCGTCGACCAGGTGAGAGCAGACTATTTTTTCGCTATTTTACGGTGAATAGAGGTAAGGACAGCCAGCCGGGCGCGTCGTTTAAACTAGGGATGGCGATGCGATAGGCGGTTGCGAATGGAGCGGCGACGCCAGCCTCGTCAACCACGGCGGCGCGTAAGAAAAATTCACCACCGGCGGGGCTGTAGAGTTCCGCGTAGGATTGCACGGTAGTTCGATCCAATTGTATTTTGTTGAACTCGCGATCCCAGGCAACTTGAATGCGTACGTTTTTAGCCGATCCCACATCGCTCCACGCGACTCGCAGTATGTGGCCCTGCAATACCGCTGGAAGCAGCGTAGGTTCCTGCAACGGTACTTCCAGATGAACGGGCTGCGCTTGGATGTCGATGGCGCGCTCGGCATTCTTGCCTTCCAAGCCGTTTTTGTCGATGGCGCGGACGCGAAGATAATAGCGGCCGTTGGCGACGTCGGAGAAACTTGCTTCAGGTGTCGCGATTAAACTATCGGCGATGATACTAGCGAAATCCGCCGTCGTCGCGAGTTGTACTCGATACTGCATTGCGCCGTCGGTATTTTCCCATTTGAGACGCATGGGCGATCGATCGACCAATGACGGAATGTCGCCGATGTTCGGTGCAGGCAGCAGCGGAATCGGCGGCAGCGGCTTCGCATTCGGCAAAATCACGGCACCGAAATCCTTAGGAATATTCTCGCTGCCTAGCTCATTGCGTGCGTTCACGGCGCCGTCCAGGACCTCGCTGCGGGATAGGGCATCGTGCGCATCGAAGTTCACGCGAAAGTTCGTTCCGCGCACGCCGATTTGCACCGTCGGCGTGAGCACTTCGTAACGCATGACTTTGCTCTTCAACGGTTTCACCATGGTCTCGACGCGGCCTTGTTCCACCAGGATCTGGACGCTGGATAGGCGCGCCGCGACTTGGCCTTGCAATAGTTTTAAGGTAACGATCGTATCGCGTTGCAATTGCACGTAGGAGCCGTCGACGAATTCCAGCTTGAGACTTGCGTCGGGGCCGGAAAAAACGCGATCACCTTGTTTGACTTGGTCGTTGGGCTTGAGGCTGATCTTTTCGCCGGCGCCACCCAACTGGCGTTCGACACGGCCGCTGACGGCGACCGCGGTCGCGACAACGGCGCTGACCTTGGTTTTTTCCGTGGGTATGCGCAAGAATGCGCCGGGTTGCAGACGACGTGGTTGTTTCACGCCGTTGATATCCCGGAGCTCGCGCCAATGCTCGCCATCGATCAAATGCCGCTGAGCGATGCCGCTCAAAGTATCGCCGGACTTGATTCGATACAGCCAAAAATTGTCCGACTGGGCGTGGGTCGAATCAATCGCCATGAGTGAAAATGCAATAGCGAAACAAAGCGCGAATACGCTTGCAAAACGGGACGACCAGATGCGGAGTTTACCTGGGCTAGGATACGACACTATTGTTGTTTTCACTCGTTATTTGTGTAGCAAGTTTACCTCAATCACGACAATAACGGATGGCGTATAGCCTATAAGATTGAGTTCACATGATGCATGCCTGGAGAGGCAGAACCAGTGCGGCGTCCAGACCATGCATTGCCGGCAGCCACTGTCCATGCGGCTCCTGGCTTAGTGCGCGAAATTATAACAGCAGCAGTGGCAGCAACAATAACAACGGCCAGTAATTGCGCGGAACGTCGAACTGTTGCGTCGGACCGTAGGGCGCCACAAAACCGTCTTGATCGATCACGCCGACGCGCACGAAATACCGGCCCGCACCGGGATTTTTTAGCACGAGTTTATTTTCCGCCAGCGTCGCGTCACGCACGGTGGTATTGAAGCCTACGTCGCGAGCGAGTTGAAAACGAAATTTCTGGCCAGACAATGGCGCCGACCAGTTGAATGTGATTTCGCCTTTTTCTAACTTCGGTGTCTCGAGTTGTACAAAGGGTTCGCTTAACGTGACGCGCTCGGGCTTGCTGAACGTTTCCTCGTAGCCGTCGGGGTCGATGCGGCGGCTGCGTACGAAAAATTCGCTGCCCGCCGGGCGCTGAATTTCAGCTTGCGTCGCATCGGTGGTCGTGTCGAGTAGCAATGGTTCGAAGCGCGCGGAGCGGGCCACTTGCAACTGAAGCTTTTGTCCTTCGAGACCCGCGGGCCAGTTGAATTTTGCTGTGCTGTTGTCGGCCACGAGTTTGATGAGCGGATAGTTCGGCGCGACTTCGATTTCTTGCGGCGCGCCGTAGGGGCCTTCGAAGCCGTCGCTGTCGATCGCTTTGACTCGCATATAGATCGAGCCACCCGCCGGGCGCTGGAATTCGACCTTCGGCTCGGCCGCGATTTCCTCTTTCAGCAGCGGAGAAAATTCTTGATTGCGCGCAAGCTGTAGTTGATAGGTTTGGCCCGGTGGGCCGCTTTTCCATTGCAAGGTAAGCGACTTGTCGTTTAGCACGGGCCGCGCGGCGCCGCCTTCCACCATGGGGATCGCTTTGAGCGTGAATTGTTGTACGTCGCCGAACGGTCCTAAATCGCCCGAGGCGCGACGGCTGGCGACGCGCCAAAAATATTGGCCAGGCACGAGCGGTTTCGGCGTGGCGAGATGGGTATCGGCCCAATTGCGTTCTTCGAGCAGCGGGCTTTTTAAACTCGCGTCGCTAGCCAGTTGAAAATGATAGCCGGCCGCTTCTCCGACCCGCGCCCAGGTGAAATCCAGGCGATCGCCGCGCTGGGTCGATTGGTCTTCCGGCGCTTGCAGGAACGGCGGTTCGGGACGCGCTTTGACGGTGATTTCCCGATCGGCATTCAAGCCTTCCAGGCCGTGGGTATCGATGGCGCGAACCCGCATCGCATATTGCCCGTCGGGCAGGTCGGGGAAGGAGGCTTCCGGCGTAACAAAAACATCCTCGTCGAGCACGACATTGAATTGTTTGTCGCGCTCGATCTGCACCCGATAACCGGACGCTGCCGCCATCGGCTGCCAGCGAAATCGAATCGGCGTGCGCTCGATCAACGCAGGGATCGTAGATAAATCCGGCGCGGGCAATAGCTCGATCGGCGGAGACGGCGGTTTGCCCAAGGCGATCACGCTGCCGAAGCCCTGCTGAACATCGACGGTCCCGGCGTCGTTCTCGGCTTGCACCGCGCCGCTGAGCACTTCGGTCGAACCAGTATTGGAGGAGGTATCGGCGCCGACCCTAAAGTCGGTTCCGCGCACGCCGAGCTGCGCCATGGGCGTGCGGATCTCATAGCGGGACGCAGCGCCCTTGAGAGGCTTCACTTGCGTCTCGACGCGGCCGGTTTCTAGTTTGAGTTGAGTATTCGCCATGCCGGTATTCGGATAAGCGGTTAGATTGTCGAGCTTAAGCGTGGAGTCCTTAAGCAGCAGCACTTGCGAACCGTCGATGAAGCGGACCGATAGCGAACTGTTCGCATCCGTGCGAATGATGTCGCCGGTGTTCAGTAACGTGCCTACGGACAACGGCTTATCTTCTCCACCGACGCGGACGATCGCGTTTCCTCGTATGACGGATACGGCAGCTTGGGCCGGCTCTTGCTTTAGCCAATCGATAGGGATGCGCAGGATCGAGTCGATTTGTAAGCGGCGAGGATAGCGGACGTCGTTTAGGCGTTGGAATTCGGGCCAACGCGAGGGGTCGATGAAGTAGCGGTTAGCCAGACCTATTAACGTATCTCGGTGCTTGACGCGATATTCCCAGTCTGCGGCCACGCTGAAATTCGACCCTGGCCAAACGAATAGGACGATTAGCGCGACAATGCTGAACCTCACACGCAACTTGACGTAGCGCGTCACCTGTTGCCCCATCGCGGCAATGTTCTGTTGTTTACTTTCAAACATTTAGATTCTATCTGGTCAAGACAAAACGCAGTGCTCGAACAGATTTTGAGGTCAAACTGCGCAATTTCCGTCGCTAAGACGGGACTATGCGTTCCAGCCGGTAGCCATAAAAATAAACGGAGCTCAGTCGGTAACCGCTTTCTTGGCCGAGGTCGAGTTTATTGCGGATGCGGCTGACATGGGTATCAACGGTTCGGGTGTTCAACTCCGGACTCCGGCCCCAAATACTTTCTAGGATGTGCCCGCGGGACAGTAACTGGCCGACGTGACGGAATAGAAACAGCGTTAGGTCGAATTCTTTGATGGTCAGATCGATGGCTTTGCTGTCGCGGCTGACCTGGCGGGTTTTGACATCGATAACGAATGGGTTGAAATCCAGCTTTTCCTTCTGGATAAAGTCCTGTTTGGCGCGCCGCTCCAGCGCATTGATGCGGGCGAGCAACTCCATTTTTCTGACAGGCTTAATTAGATAGTCATCGGCGCCGCTCTCCAGCGCGGTAACGATATCTTGCTCTTCATCCCGGGCGGTGACGAACATGACGGGGACTGGGGTTTGGATGTGACTTCGGATCCAAACCAGCACCTCCTCGCCGGTGATGTCCGGAATACCCCAATCGAGCAAGATCAAATCGTAACTTTCCCGCCCTATATGCTTGATGAAGGCTTTTCCAGCCGCGAAAGACGAGCAAACGTGACCTGCGTCTTCAAGCCACGCGGAATAGAGATCCGACTGGCCTTTATCGTCTTCGAGCAGGGCAATTCGCACTCAGTAGTCCCCCCAATGTTAAGCAAAAATCACCTAAGGCCAATTTAACACATTGTTTTCAAATTTAAAACATTCTATTTACTCAAATGACCCATATTTCCAGAATCTATTTTAACAATCTTTAACAATTCATTGAAAAAAAACACCTAATCCGTCTGGCACGATTTCTGCTTTAGACACTCCGGTACTGCGTCTCGCGTAGTCGTTTTTTTGATGAAAAGGAGTGGGAAATGACCAGATTGATAGTTGTGAACTTGTTTGTGGCCCTTGGATTGGTGGCGCTTTCGGCCGGCGCTCAAACGCAAAAAGACCTCCAAGTAACGATGGAAGTAAAAAGGGTCGTCAAAGCCGCCGACGGCAAAGAGAGTTTGGAGCCCGCGGATCAGGCGAAGCCCGGCGACATCCTCCAATACACCGCGGTTTACGTGAACAAAAGCAAGAATAACCTACGCGACCTGGAAGCAACCATTCCGGTTCCGGCGTACACGGAATACGTACCTGGAAGTAGCCGGCCCGCGGGCGCTAAGGCCAGCGTAGACGGCCAAACTTTTCAATCCATCCCTCTACGGCGTAGAGCGAAACAAGCTGATGGTAAGGAAGTCATGCAGCTTGTGCCGTACGCCGATTACCGAACACTGCGTTGGTTCGCTGGAAATTTACCAGCGAACCAAGAGCTTAAGTTTTCCACTCGGGTGAAGGTGCTAAGCAATGAAGTGCCCGCCGTGCCAAGTGTTGAGAAATCGGGAAGTGGGGAGAAGAAGTGATTCGACCTTGACCGCCCCTACGGATTTTGACTTGACTGCCGAAATTGCGACACCTGCGTCGAAATTTCGGCAGATGTTTTTCAGAAGTTTGTACTGAGTTGTTGGATTTTTATTAACCATGGAGATAACTATGAAACGAAACACGCAGCAAATCGCCAAAGCGGCAACAACCGCTTGGCAACGCGTGGCCTTCGTTATGCTGCTTCTCATCAGCGTTTTCGCAGCGCTGAATGTGAACCGGGCATACGCGGCGCCACCTCCGGCTGGAACATCGATAGGAAACCAAGCTTCGGCTGCCTACAGTGACGCGCTCGGTAATGCGCAACCACCGGTGACCTCTAACACGGTAGTCACCACTGTCGCGCAAGTGGCGAGCTTTACGCTGACAGCCGATCAAACCAAGCCAGGTGCGCCGGGTACGCAGATTTATTTCCCGCACACCCTGACCAACACCGGTAACGGCAACGACACCTTCACACTGGCGGTGGCTAACCTCGCCGGCGGCACGTTCGATTTTTCGAGCGTCGCGATTTATGTCGACGGCAACGGTGACGGCATCCCCGACAATGCAACTCCGATCACCACCTCCGGCCCCGTAGCCGGGGGCGGCGTATTTAGGTTTGTTGCAGTAGGTGTTGTACCGGGTGGTGCTCTAAATGGTCAATCCGACCAACTGCGCGTAACCGCTGCCGGCGACGCCGGCGTCGCTGCCGCTGCGGTTCCGCCGTACACAGCCGCCGTGGCCGCGTCGAATACCGACACGGTTACGGTGAGCGGTAACGCGGTGATCAATGTGACCAAATCCATGAGCGCGCTGTCAGGCGCCGATGGAAGCGGCCCCTACACCATCACCTTGACCTATACCAACACCGGTAACGCCACGGCGAGCACGGTCAACATCGGTGACTTGATCCCCACCGGCATGACCTATGTTGCCAACAGCGGTCGCTGGAGCGTAACGGGCGCAACGGTGTTAACCGATGCGAACGCCGCGGATGCACAAGGCACGGCACCGAATACCGTTATCTACGACTTCGGTGTAACCACTGCCGGTCGCGTAACGGCGATATTGAATCAGGTGTTATCCGGCGGTAGCGGAACGGTCACGTTCAACGTGAATATCGCTGCCGGCACGGCCCCAGGTCTGATCAACAACACTGCGACTTACGCTTACAACGACAGCACGACCAACGTTGGTCCGTTCAACACGAATACTGTTGGGTTTACGGTCAACCAACGTGCTGCAGTGGTGTTGGATGATATCGGTTCCGTTGCTAACGGTGTCGCCGGGAGCCTCGCGGCCGATTCCGATGCCACCGCCGATGTCGTAGGCGTCGCCACGGTGCCGCAAGGTTCCACGGTGCAGTTCGACAACGTCGTGCATAACAACGGCAATGGCATCGATAGCTTCGACATGACCTTGTCCGGCAGCACCTTCCCGGCAGGCACGTCGTTCCAGTTCTACGGAGCAGACGGTGTAACTCCCCTTGTCGATACCAACGGTAACGCCACGCCGGATACCGGTTCAGTGGCTGCTGGAGGTACGTACCACGTCATCGTAAAGGTGCTTCTGCCCATCGGTGCGTCGGGCAACAACGGCGGTGCAGGTTTTGTCGTAACCAAAACTGCAACCTCAAGGTTCGATCCGACTAAGACCGATACCGTGACCGACAGGCTGGGCGCTATTTCCGCGAACAGCGTCGATATGACCAACAACACCTGGCGTACTGATGTTGCTCCGGCCGGTGGTACCGCGGCTGCTGGTAATGCGGCTACAACGGGTTTTGGCACGGGTACGGCTTCCGTAGTCACCACCCAGAGCACGAATCCGGGCACGGTCACGACCTTCCGTTTGTACCTCAACAATACCAGCACGGTGGATGACAACTACGACTTGTCGGTGACCTCGGGGTTGCCAGCGGGTTGGGCAGTCGCATTTAAGGCTGACGGCGGGGCAGGCAACTGTTCCACCACGGGCGCTACGATCACCAACAGTGGCATCATCAACGCGGCCAACAGCCGCTTGATTTGTGCCGAGGTTTCGGTGCCGGCGACTGGAGCAGGGGCGGTGGCGGGTACGACTAACATCACCTTCCGTGCGCAGTCTTCAGCCAGCGGTGCGTTCGATACCAAAGTCGATGCGGTGACGGTCAACACCATCCACAACGTCGTCTTGACGCCGAACAACACCGGTCAAGCTTTCCCCGGTAACTTCGTGGTCTACACGCACAGCATTACCAATAACGGTAATGTAACGGAGACCATCTCCTTCCCCGCCGGTACTTTCCTCACGGATAGCGCTGCGACTTGGTCCTCCGTGTTGTACCGCGATAACGGTACAACCCCCGGCGCTTTAGACGCAGGCGATACATCCGTAAGTTCGGCGACGACCTTCACATTAGCACCGGGTGCTTCGGCTACCTTGTTCGCTAAAGTGACTGCGCCGTTGACTGCTACGGCTGGTCAGACCGACACCACTACCATCACAGCCGCTTACAACGCCGGCGCGGCGACTACCTCGGCCACAGACATCACGACGGTCATTTCCGGCGTGTTGAACCTGGTTAAGGATCAAGCGCTGGATGCGGCTTGCGATGGAACGCCCGATACCGCCTTCGGTAACGGCACCATCACGGCCCGTCCGGGTCAGTGCGTGCGCTATCGCATTACCGCAACTAACAGCGGTACGGCTAATGTGACCGCCGTTGTGTTGTCCGATTCAACGCCTGCTAACACCCTGTACAACAGCGGCGGCACCTGCTTCCCAGTAGGCGCACCCGGCTCGTTCGGCGCGGCGACCACGGTAGGCACCGTCGCGACGACACCCGCCGGCGCAGCAGCGAACTGCGTTGCCAGCGTCACGGTAAGCGCAACCGTGGGTACCTTGACTCCGTCGCAAGACGCGGTGTTGACCTTCGGCGTGCAGGTTAATCAATAGAACAATAACTACATCCTAGGAGGGGCAATGCCCCTCCTCTTGAGCGGAGTGAAAACTCCGCTTTTTCCCTGGGTTCTTGTTGAAAGAATCCAGAGAAAAAAAGGTGGCAGACGTTTTAACGCTTGATTAACGGTAAGTGAGAAAATGCTAAGGTTGCTCGCTTCGATGACTGGGTTGATAAGACTGTGGTTAACAGCCACAGTGCTTTTTATCACCCTCATTTCGAACGCGAGTGCGGCGATGCCGCTGGCTGGAACCGCGATCGATAGTCAAGCCTTCGCCAGTTTCATCGATCAAACTACCGGAGACAGGACAGACCTATCGTCCAACGTCGTTCGAGTCATCGTTGCGCCTCTCGAGGCAGTCCTGCTAACCGATTCTCAAATCGCCTATGGCGCGCGCGACAACCAGATCGTGTTTTCCCATCGGCTTGCCAATACCGGAAACACTTCCACCAGCTATAAGCTCAATTTTGGTAACGACACGAGCGACGACTTCGACTTAAATGGCTTATCCCTACATCAGGACACGATATTCAACGGTCAGTTCGATTCAGGTGAGCCGGTCATTAATAACGACGGAATCGTGTTTCTTTACCCTGGGCAATCCATCGATCTGATTTTGGTTGGTGCTAGTCCTAGTTCGGTCACCGTCGCCCAAATAGCGCGGCTTAATTTGCGTGCGACGAGTACAACGGATGCGGCCGCCACAGCAAGTAATACGGATGAGGTTCGTATAACCGATGCGGCAGCTCTGACACTGGGGAAGACTGCCTCGACAGCATCCGCGCGGCCGGGTGATGTTATTTCCTACACATTAAGTGGGAAGAATGCGGGTGGTTCGCCCGCGACAGGTACAACCGTCACCATAGATGGCGGTACCGCCAGCCGGGTGATTATTCGCGATGCCATTCCAGCCAACACACAGCTTGCCGAAACGGTTACAAGCAACGGCCCTCAGGTTTTATATCACCTTTCGACCGATATCGATATTCATCGCTACTCGACGGTGGCGCCCTCTAACCTTGCCGAGGTCGATGCAATCGCCTTTGCATTACCGGTTGTTAATCCGTTTTTTACGATTAACCAAGGCTACACTGGCGCTTTCAAAGTTCGCGTCAATCCGACCGCCAGCGGCGACATCACCAACCGCGCAAGCGCCTATTATCAGGGCGGTATATCTCCCATAGTCGCATCGAATGAAACTAAAACACCGGTCGGTACGCTGCCGCCAACAATTCAATACTTTACCAACCTGAGTTTTACTCGGCCCGCCAACGTATCGCGCCTAGGTAGTCCGCTTTTCGTTCAAGCGGACGCAGCGTTATGTAATCTGTTACCGACCACGGTTGAAACTCGGGTGATCGTGCTTACCTCTGCGCTAACCGGCGACCGCGAAACCTATACGGCGGTTGAATCTGGCGCAAACACCGGAAAGTTTCAGGTACTGCCGAACGTCCCTACTCGTGAATCAGCGGCGAGTATCCTCGGCGACGGCATCATCGAGGCAATGAAGAATGACACCATTACGGCCCAAATCGATGGCTGTGGTGCAGGTCTAGGGCTGACTATCATCTTAATTGATCCGCTAGGCGTGGTTTTCGATGCTACAACCAATCAACCTTTGGCCGGCGCGACGGTTACGCTGCTGAACGCCGATGGGTCGCCGGCCGAAGTTTTCGATGTAGACGGCGTTACGCCAGTATCAAACGTCATCGTCACGCTGGCTGATGGCAGCTACCAGTTCCCCACCGTTGCTCCGTGTTCCAGCGGTCCTTGTTATCGCTTAAAAATCGATCCGCCGCCGGGCTACAAGCCGCACACCCCAACGGGCGAACTAATTCCCGGTTACGTCATGGATACCCAAGGTTCCTATGGTGGGTTATTCGAGGTGTCTATCGCAACGGGGGTTGTAAGGCTGGATATTCCCTTGGATCCCAAGCCCAAAGACGGTCTGCTTGTAAAGAAGGAAGCAAAGCGTAACCTCGTGGAGTTTGGCGATTTCGTCGACTACGTTGTGACGGTAAGCAACAGCACTGAAGGCGATCTTACAAATATCATCGTGAACGACCACCTGCCTGCTGGTTTCTACTACGTCAGCGGCACGGCGCGCCGTGATGGAGATGCGATCGGTGATCCTACGGGCGGAAAAGGGATGTTGAGTTTCAACCTAGGTAGCTTGGCGGTGAATAAAGACACGAAGCTGAGCTATCGCGTCCGCACCGGCGCCGGCGCGTTAGAAGGCGACGGCATTAATCGCGCCCAAGCGATTTCCGGTAATGCGAGCTCCAACGTATCGAGCGTCAAAGTAACGGTGCAGCCTGGTGTTTTTAGTGACAAAGCGTTTGTGATCGGTAAAGTCTACGTGGATTGCAATCGGAATCGTACCCAAGACGCCGATGACTGGGGTATCCCCGGCGTTCGGCTTTACATGGAAGATGGCACCTACGTAGTTTCCGATAGCGAAGGTAAGTACAGCATCTATGGTGTTTCCCCGCGCACCCATGTGCTCAAACTCGATCAAACTACCATGCCCCGGGGTTCGGAATTGATCGACTTATCCAATCGTCACGCCGGCGATCCGGGTAGCCGCTTTATCGACGCTAAGAGCGGCGAATTGCATAAGGCTAATTTCGCCGAAGGCTCGTGCACCGACGACATACTCGCCCAGGTCAAGTCGCGCCGTGCCAAAGCCGAACGCGAAGACCAAGAAGCCCAACAGGCGCTGAAAACACAGCTCACGCCGGACGGGCAGCCCATGAACATCGGCGATCGCCGTGCACTCGCTTCTACCGGTGTGGTTGGCACGACTAGTCAAAACGCTGGTATCGGTTATCAATCGGTTATCCAGCAACCGACCACGTCTACCGATGGCCTAAGCAGCCACGCCAAACTTCCGGATGTCGCGACGACAGCACGGCCCGCCGCCATCGACATCGAGAAGTTGGCGGCAAGTTTGGACAACAGCGTGGGCTTCGTTGGACTGAAAGATCAAGACACGTTGGCGTTTACCCAGTCGTCGGTAATAGTCAAAGGGGCCTTAGGAGCCAGTTTTTCGCTACAAGTGAACGGTGAAGATGTTAGCGACAAGCGCGTCGGCAAGAAGTCTACGATCGCGGAAAAGCAGGCTGAATTATGGGAATACATCGGTGTGAACCTCAAGCCCGGCAAGAACACATTGATGGTGACGCAAATAGATGGCTTCGGCAATGCACGGGGCAGCGCCGCAATCGTGGTGATAGCACCGGACAAACTCGGCAAAGTTCAATTGATTGTCCCTGTCGTGGGCAGCCCGGCGGACGGCAGTACGCCGGCCCGCGTGGTAGTTCGCTTAACCGACGATGCGGGGGTGCCAGTGACCGTGCGCACGCCCGTGTCGCTAGAAGCGGATCTCGGTCGATTCGACGTGGAAGATCTCAACGCCACGGAACCCGGCGTGCAGGTCTTCATCGAAGGCGGGGAACGTGAGTTTCCATTACTGCCGCCGCGGGATCCGGGTCAAGCGACGGTGCGCGTGACGTCGGGTATTATCAAGGCTCAATCTAAGCTCGACTTCATGCCGGACTTGAGACCGTTGATTGCGACCGGTATCCTCGAAGGCGTCATCAATCTTCGCAACGTGAATACCCGCGCGCTCGTTCCCAGTCGTGAACAAGACGGTTTCGAGCAAGAGCTAAAGCATTTCTCCCAAGAGAGTGGCGACGGCAAGCACAACGCCGCAGCGCGCGCAGCATTTTTCCTCAAAGGCAAAGTTAAGGGGGATTATTTGTTGACCGCCGCCTATGACTCCGACAAAGATACCAAGGAACGATTGTTTCGCGATATTCAGCCCGATGAGTTCTATCCGGTGTACGGCGACTCGGCGATCAAAGGCTTCGACGCTCAATCGACCAGCCGCTTCTATGTTCGCGTAGACAAACAAAAGTCCTATCTGCTGTACGGTGACTTCACCACCCAGGCTGCGTCGGAATTGCGCAAACTTGGCAACTACACCCGCAGCCTTACCGGCGTCAGACACCATTACGAGAATGAGCGTGTCGTGGTCAATAGCTTCGCCAGTCTCGACAACACGCGGCAAGCGGTCGAAGAAATCGCGGCGAATGGAACCTCCGGCCCATACGACCTCAGTCGCCGTGGAATTCTGGAGAACGCTGAGCGGGTCGAGATCATTACCCGCGATCGGAATCAGCCTTCGGTCGTGTTGAAGTCCATCGCGCAATCGCGCTTCGCCGACTATGAGATCGATGTCACTTCGGGGCGGATTCTATTCCGCACGCCGGTGCCGAGCTTAGACGAAAACTTGAATCCGATTTTCGTTCGTGTGAGCTATGAGGTCGAACAAGGCGGCGAGCGCTATTGGGTTGCCGGCGTTGACGCGCAGGTCAAGCTTACGGAAAAGATCGAGATCGGCGGTGTCTATGTGATCGACCGCAATCCGCAAGCACCCAGCACGTTAGAGAACAACCCTAAACAAATCATCGGCCTGAACGGCGCGATCCGATTGACCGATAAGACTGTGTTGGTCGGCGAGGTCGTGCAAACCGAAAGTTTCGATGAGGCCAAGGGCTTGGGAAAACGGATTGAGCTTAAACATAAGAGCGAGACGATCGACGGCTCGGTTTACTGGGGCAAAACCGACAGCGAATTCAACAATCCTGGTGCGTCGCTTGGCAAAGGCCGAGTCGAGGCGGGCGCGAAGCTCGGTTACAAAATCGACGATAAAACTCGATTGGTCGCGGAGGCGATACATACCGAAGACAATGCTAATGGCGGCACCCGTGATGGCCAATTGATTGCGGTGGAGCGTCGTTTCGAGAACAATATTCGCGCGGAGTTGGGTGTGCGTCACTCGGACGAAAGCGCCACGGCGTCTCAAGAGAGCAGTGTAGGCACGACACCGAACGAATTCACCAGCGTTCGCGCTAAACTAACATCGCCGGTGCCCGGCATAGAAAAGGCCACGGTATTCGGCGAATATGAGCAAGACATAGCAGATAACGATCGCAAACTTTTCGCCATCGGCGGCGACTACCAGATTGCAAGCCGCGCGAAGTTATACGCGCGCCACGAATTCATCTCGACTTTGTCGGGTCCGTTCTCGTTAAATAACGATCAGACCCGTAATGCGACCGTCATCGGCATCGATAGTGACTACATGAAGAACGGTCACCTGTTCAACGAATACCGGGTACGTGACGCGGTCTCCGGGCGCGAAGCAGAAGCGGCAATAGGTTTGCGCAACCTGTGGCCCGTTGCGCCCGGACTTGCTTTGAACACTAATTTTGAACGCGTGCATTCGCTTGGCGACGGTAATGGTGAGGAATCCACCGCTGGCGCTTTCGGTATCGAATATACGGCGAACCCACTCTGGAAGGGAACGGGGCGTATTGAGTTGCGTCGTGGAACAACATCCGATAGCTTGCTGCATACGGTTGGTTTAGGCTTTAAGTTGAATAAAAATTGGACGCTGCTGAGTAAAAACATCATTTCTTTAACGAAGAACAAAGACACTGCGGTGGGTGAGAAGTGGCTGGAGCGTTTCCAGTTCGGCATTGCTTACCGCGACACCGATGCGGACAAATGGAATGGTCTGGCGCGAATCGAACATAAAGCCGAGAAAGACACCACTCAAATCGATCAAGAGAGCCGACGAAATGTTCAGGTTGTCTCGACCCATTGGAACTACGAACCTCGTAGCGATTGGCTGTTAAGCGGGCGCATCGCCGCGAAGTGGTTGAATGATCAGTCCTTCGGCAATCGCAACAAGTCGACCGCACAATTGATCGGTATGCGCGGCACCTATGAAATTAGCAACCATTGGGACATAAGCGCCTATGGCAGCACACTGTTCGGCCGCGGCGACGTCGGACGCCAATATGGCATCGGAATGGAGGCAGGCTACCTGCTGACCTCTAACCTGTGGCTTTCGGCTGGTTACAATTTCTTCGGTTTCCGCGACGATGACTTGAGTGGTGGTGATTACACCAACCGCGGCGGGTTCTTGCGGATGCGATACAAATTCGATGAGGATTTGTTTGCTGCGAAAAACGCTAAAGTCAACAACACGCTGGCGCAAAAATAACATCATGATGATCGAAATTCGTGCCCGAAACGACTGTGCTAGGTTAATCGCGCTGCTACTGGTGATGCTTGCGACGCAGTTCGCGATCGCAGCAGATAGCGTGCGCCAGCCCGTTGAGCGGTTGGGGGCCAGTACGACTAGCCGCCGAGACGATCCGGCCGCTGCCCTACAACATCGACTCAAAGGTCAAGTTGCTAAAGGCATATCGATCGATATCTATGCGGTTGCACTAGCACAAACGTGGCTCGACTATGCTCGCGAATCTTATTTTCGCAAAGATCGATTGGCTCATAAGGAAGCGTTGGACGAAGCGAAAACCATCATTGAAAAACTCGAGAGTCAAGGTGCTCAGGTAGAGGTCGATGCGCGCATCACGTCGTCGTCATCGCGGTTGCGCGACGATTTGTGGCTAAAGGCTGCGTCTACTCAAGCAGCACGCAGATTTCCGCTGTGCAACGTGGCAGACGGCGCGCTTGGAAATCGCATTAGTTGCGGCAGGACGAGCGAACAATGATTTCGGTTGGCGCGCTGCGCGGCGGTTTATTAAACGGGCAGAGCGCTTTGCAAAAGAAGCCGATCAGAGAATCGCTGCGTGCGGCGTGCCCGAACCGACCGTTACCGACGCGGCGCCGCTTGCTGGAGAAAAAAGCGCTGAGCCGGAAATCGTAGGCACATCTCCGCAAGCAGCAAAGACGATCGATCCCTTACCGGTTCAAATCTTACCCGATCGCGTTCATTTTGTGGGCGAAAGCGCTGAACTGAGCGATCTTAGCGCCCTCGTGCTTGAGCAGGTTTCTTATGTCATGCGCGCGAATCCGGCGATTGTTTTAGAGCTACGCGGCTACGCTTTTGAACTAGCGAGCCCGGAGGAGAACCTTAAGCTGGCAATGGCACGAGCGCAGGCGGTGAAAGATTACTTGATCGACACGGGTATCGGTAAAGAACGCTTGATGGTGAAGCCGGAAGCAACTGCCGTACCGGAAGGATTGTCGTCTGCGGAGCGGGCCAAGCTTAGGCGCGTGGAGTTAGTGCAGACGCAAAGCGAATCCGTTCCCATCGAATATCAGGACAAAGATCTGTCCGCCGATGGGCAATCGGGCTCATAGATTAATAGCGAATATGACCCACGCCAGCAGGCAATACCAGTGTGGTTATCCGGATAGGCATTGCCACGGCCCGGTACCAATGCGGCTCCTGGCGCAATGTCCTCGCGAAGTCTAGTGGGCAAGATGGCAAACCGTTATATGCGTTTACTGACTAAAAAATTCTTCAATAGTCTAGTCGCAGCCTGCCTCATGTTGCTGGGGGTATCCGCCGTCCGAGGAGAAGCTTTTTTTGGCGTGACGAATAACGGTATTTTCAAAGTCGATGTGGGTAGCGGGACGTTCGGCGGCGGGACTTACGCTACCGTAGTGGCTTTTTCAACGCCAATCACATCCGGCGTAACGTTGGCGACGCGTCCGAGTGACGGCGTACTGTTCTATCTCGATTCACAGGCCGTTAATCCGAACCTATGGCGCTTTGACCCCGGCACGCCCGCAACTCCCCCAGTATTGGTCGGCACTACCGGGATAGGTGTGACCGGTGTGTTGCGCCTGGCTTTCGATGCTGGTGGAACGCTCTATGCCATGGACAGTGCAAGCACGATTCTTTACACACTCAGCCCGGCAACCGGCGCCGTCATCACGCAAACTCCTACGAGCGGTTCCGGTTTACCAACTCCCGGCGGTGGCGATATCTGCGTTCATCCCACCTCTGGAATTTTATACATGGTCGCGGGTCAGCGATTGTTCACGCTGACGGCCACGGGGGTAGTTACGCCGGTGGGTGGCGGCACCGGCGCCATTTCCGGGCTACCCGGTAACATGACAGGTTGTGCGTTCGATCGTACCGGTAATCTCGTCACGTCGCCTTCTGCGACACTTTATCGCGTCAATATCGGTTCGCTGACTGCGACATCTTTGGGCTCGAATTCCGGTACTGCGTGGGGAGACCTCGCCACGGCGCCGGGCCGACAAGCAGATATTTCAGTCACTAAGACGGCATCGAATATCACGCCTGGAACTACCGTTACCTTCACCATACAGGCGATCAACAACGGTCCTGTGAGGGCGACCGGGGTGCATGTTACGGACTTGCTGCCCGTAGGTTTAACGTTCGTATCGAGCACCGTCAGCGCTGGCGCTTACAATTCTGCGACCGGTTTATGGGATGTTAGTGTTTTAAACAGTGGCGCCACGGCGACGTTGACGATTACCGCAAACGTTACCACTGCGGGCGCGAAAACCAATACCGCACAATTGACGTTTGCTGATCAAAACGACCCCGATTCCGTACCAAACAATAACCTCGCGACGGAGGATGATCAGGAGAGCGTCACGGTTACGCCTAGCCCGGATTTGCGGCTTAGCAAATCTGCTACGACCGGATTCGCCGTCGGTGCGGTAGGCAGCTATTCGATTACCGTAAACAATATCTTGGGTAGTAACGGTACAACCGGTAATTACACAGTATCCGATAGCTTGCCGCCGGGCATCACGCTGGCCGTGCCACTGCCATCCGGCAGCGGATGGACGTGTACCGGCGTAGCCGGTGATACGAGTTTTACCTGTAGTAGTTCGTCTGCCATAGCCGCCGGCGCGTCGAATTCCAACCCGATTACCATCAACGTGCTCGCCGCCGCTGCAGCCGCGCCAAGCGCGACGAATACCGCGACGATTTCCGGCGGTAATGAGCCAGCAACCAATGCAGGTAACAACAGTTCTAGCGTGACTCATCCAGTGTGCTCGACAAACTGCCCTGATCTCAGATTGACCAAGACCAGTCCCGCGAGCTTTAGCGTTGGTGTGAATAGCACTTATTCGATCTCTGTTAATAATACCTCCGGCGGCATTGCGACGACAGCGTCTTACACGATAAGCGACACGTTACCGGCCGGCATCACGTTAGTTGCGCCGTTGCCCGCGGGGACGGGTTGGACCTGTAGCGGCGGGGCGGTGGGTGGCAGCAGTTTTAGTTGTACCAGCATAAGCCCTATTATCGCGGGCGCAAGCAATCCCAATACGATCACCGTGAATGTGGCCGTGGCGAATACGGCGGTGCCAAGCGTGACCAACACCGCGAACGTCACCGGCGGTGGTGAACCGACTGCGACGCAAGGCAACAATAGCGGTAGTGTAGTCACTCCCGTTCTGGGGTTCAACCTGCGCGTTGTCAAGGCCGGTCCGGCAAGTTTTAACATGGGAGGGACCGGCGCCTACACCTTAACCGTAAACAATATCGCTGGTACCTTGCCGACGTCCGGCACCTACACTGTTACGGACACGTTACCGGCCGGGCTGACGCTGTCTGCGTCCGCAAGTGGCACGGGTTGGACTTGCCTAAACACCGGTGCCTTTGCCGCGGGCGGAAATCAAGTGAGCTGTTCTCGCGCGACCGTAATCGCCGCCGGTGGTAGTAATGCAAACGCAATAACAATCAACGTCAACGTCGGTGCCGCCGCCGCGCCGAGTGTCACGAATACGGCGAGTGTATCTAATCCGAACGAGCCCCCGGCGAATGCTGCCGATAATGCTTCTGCGATCACGACGCCGGTGTTGGCGCCGGATTTGTTCATCACCAAAGGCCATGCTGGAGATTTTTCGGTCGGCACACTCGAGACTTACACGATAACCGCTCACAACAGGGGTGGCCAGCCGACCACGGGAACCATCACGGTAATCGACACGTTACCGACTGGGATCACGTTCAGTTCCTTCACCGGCAGTGGTTGGTCTTGCTCCGTTACGGCGGCGGGTCCTCCCCAGGTCGTGACCTGCACCCGCACCACGGCGATCGCGGCAAACTCTTCAGCGCCGTTGATCGCGCTGACTGTTAACGTCGCCGCGGCGGCCGTCGCGGCCAGCCCTGTCACAAACAATGTGACGGTGAGTGGTGGCGGCGAGCCTGCGGGTAATGCCGGAAACAATACCGATAGCGACATCGCAAACGTGTACTACACGCCGGTAATTACAAAGGGCTTTAGCCCGGCTACGATCACCTCCGGTGGCACCAGCCAACTGACACTCACTATTACAAATCCCGCCGCAAATCCAGTCTCCTTACTCGGCGTTGCGGTAACCGATCCATTCCCGGCCGGGATGAGTGTGGCGGCGACTCCGACCTTTAGCAATACTTGCAGCGGAACCGTTTCCACGGGTACAGCACAGGGCGATACGCAGATTGCGCTATCTGGCGGCGGCCCCATCGCGCCGGGCGCTAGTTGTCTAATTCGCGTGAATATCACGCGGGCGACGGTAGGCACGGTGACGAATACAACTGGCGCCGTCAGTTCCACCAATAGTGGCATCGGCAATGCGGCATCCGCAAACTTGACGGTGAACGCACCTGCCAACGTTACGCTAACGAAGTTGAGTAGCCCCGATCCGGTAGGTGCCGGTGCGCCAGCGGTATTGCGATTTACTATTACCAATACGAGCAGCAATCCAAACCGTAGCGGCATGGCATTTACGGACTTGTTCCCAACAAACGTAGTTTTGTTTGATACGACCACGACCAACACTTGTGGAGGTACTCTCGCCGATAGTTCAGGTGGTACGCTAAACGCGGGCGATCTCGGTGTGCGCCTCACCGGTGGTTCGATGGCAAGCGGGACCTCGAATTGTCAGATCACCTTTAGGGTAGAAAGCGATATTCCCGGTAGTTATCTTAACGACAATACTCGTATCAGCGGGCTCGCGGGCAGCGTTGTTGCGAATGTTAACGACACACTTAATGTGCGGGGTACTATCCTAACCAAAACGTTTAGCCCCGCGACCATCACGGCCGGTGGTATTTCAACACTCACTTTCAATATCGCCAACGGCGCGGGCAATCCAGCTCAAACAGGACTGAGTTTCACCGATACGCTGCCGGCGGGAGTAGCGATTGTTGGGCCGGTAACAGCCTTGCAGTGCGATGGCGCGGTGTCGAGCAGTGGGCCCACCAACATCAGTTTCACCGGGGGTTCAATGGCCTTGGGTACGTCGAGTTGCGTAGTTTCAGTGGATGTTACGGCGCCACTCGGAGGGGTGTATACCAACGGCTCCGGCAACATGAGCGGCCTATCAGTCGGAATGACCAACAGCGTTAACGCAACATTGAGCGTAGGCGTGGCCATATCGGGTGACGTGTACCGTGATGTCAATCACAATGCGCTTCTGGATGGTGGTGAAAGTGGAACGGGTCAGACACTATTCGCCAAACTAGTACCGAATGGATCACCATCCGGTCCCGCGATCCAAGTCGCGAGTGTCGATCCCGTAACCGGCGACTACAGTTTAACGGCGGTTCCGGCGGGAAGTTACCTTATCGTGTTAGACAACAACGACACCTTGAACGATGTCACGCCGACCCTTCCATCGGGTTGGTTAGGAACGGAGATTCCGAACCAGATCCGAAGCGGTGTGGTTGTTGCCGCGACGACGCTGCCTAATCAAAACTTCGGTTTGTTTAACGGAAGCAAGCTGTCCGGGGTGGTGTTCGAGGACGATAGCGCGACGGCAGGTGCGGCAAATAACGGTATCCAGAACTCTGGTGAACTCGGCATCGGGGGTGTAACGGTCAGCGGTATTCATAGTAGTTGCGCCGGTACGGTGTGCGATACGGCTATCACGAGTGCTGCGGGGACTTACACCCTATGGTTACCGTCAAGCATTGGCAATTCCGCGACTTCGATTATTGAGACGAATCTTTCGGGGTACGTGTCTACCGGAGCTCAAGTCGGTACGACTGTAGGAACCTATAATCGTCCGACCGACACGCTATCGTTTACCAACAGTGTGGGTGCAAGCTACACCGGCGTGAATTTCGGCGATGTTCGTCCGAATCTGTTTTACACCGATGGCTCGCAAAACGGCATCGCTGGCAGCACGTTGAATTATCCTCATAGCTTTACGGCTAACACCACGGGTACGGTCACTTTTACCACTACTAACTTAGCGAATCCAAACATCGCTGGTTGGAACAATACAATTTACCGGGATACCAACTGCAACAGTATCCTCGATGGTGTTGAGGGAGTAGCCAGCTTTAGCGGTATGGCGATGACCGCAGGTCAATCTCTATGTATTCTGATAAAAGAATTCATCCCAGCGTCAGCCCCAAACGGCGCTCAGGATACCATCACGGTGACGGCAGTTTTCGTTTACGCCAATGCGAGCCCGGGGTTATCGATTAGCTACCTGCATACGGACACCACTACAGTCGGCGTGGCAGGTTCCGCGGGACTCACTTTGGTCAAGTCCGTAGATAGGGCGACTGCGCTGCCAAATGAAATACTCACCTACACAATCACCTATACCAACAATGGCAGCGGGCCGATTACCAGCGTCGTGATCAACGACAGCACCCCGGCATTCACAACTTATGTCGGTGGAAGTGCGGGCTGCCCCAACCTTGTTGCGCGGACAACTTGCATAGTAACCACTGAGCCCGCCAATGCCGCTACTGGGTCAGTAATCTGGACCGTTTCCGGTAGCGTTGCTCCCAGCGCCAGTTCGACCGTGCGCTATCAAGTAAGGGTGCAGCCCTAGTGAAACCAAAGTCGGTTTATGTGGGAGTCGCGATTTGGGTGGCACTTTGCGCCAGTGCTTTTGCCAACGCTGTTGATCATCTCAATCAAGCCCAGCATTTGTTGGAAAACGGCCAACGCCAATCAGCGTATGAACTACTGAAGTCGGTTGAGAACGAAGCGATCGGCGAGGTCATTTATGATCGCATGCTTGCGGAAGCAGCAGCGGGTGTAGGCGAGAACAGTGAGGCAACGATGATCCTCGAGCGGCTATTGCACATGAATCCGATGGCCATCGAATCAAGGGTTGAACTCGCCAGAATTTATTCAGTGCTTGGTAACTACGAACAAGCGAAGTTTCAGCTCGACCAAGCGACCAAAAACACGACGAACAGTGGTTTGCTGCAACAGGCGCATGCCGAACTGAACCTCATAGAAGAGCAATTGGCTAAGCGGCGTAATCGCCCAGTATTCGATCCGAAGTTTGCATCTCGAATCGAATCCATGCAGAGGCCCAACGCGGCCCAGAACAAACGAGCATTGGTCGTTACTACACCGATAGATTTGAAAGAACCAATAGCTAAAGCCCAGTCCTTACTGAAAGAAGGTCAACCGTTAGTTGCCTATGACCTGTTGATGAAAATAGAGTATGAGGGTTCAGGAGACGTGGCATTCGACTATTTGCTAGGCGTGGCTGCCCTCGAAGCGGGGAAGCCCGATAAAGCAACCCTGGCATTGGAACGAGTTCTGGTATCCGATCCCAGTTACGCTGGCGCTCGAATAGATATGGGCCGCGCGTTTATGCTGTTAGGCGATAGCGTCCGGGCTCGAGATGAGTTCGCGTCAGCGCTCGCATTGAATCCTCCTCTTAACGTGCGGCAAATGGTTGAAGGATTCTTGGCGCAAATGGTGCAACAAACTACGATTGCCAAAACACACTGGACCGGATTCTTTGGGATAACAGTCGGGCGGGACAGTAACGTAAACAATGCGCCGGGGGAAGCGGAACAGTTTATCCCTGGTACGCTCGGAACAGTCGTACTTGACGCCAATAGCGTAGAAACATCCAGCAACTATTCGGTCATCGCTGGCCGCATTCAGGTCGACCATCGTCTAAACGAGCGATTTAACATCTATGCCGGGGCGGATTTGAATGTACGGCGGCACTTTCAGGCGCCCCAGTTCGATAGCGCGGGCGGCGAACTTCGTGCCGGTAGCGTGATCACGTTATCTGACCATGAATTCGAATTTTCTATTGCTGTTGGCAAGACCTATCTTGATCCTCAGCCAGGCCGTACTGATACGTTTCTCGAATATCCCTTGTACCGCAATCTGTTCGGCGGAACGGCCCAATGGCGATTCAATGTCAATGACAGAAATCAACTGCAAACCACCCTCCAATACAATCGATTGCGATATCTTGGGGAGGAAACTAGTGTATTCAATTCAGACCAAACTATAGTGGGGCTGAACTGGTTTCGTTCGTTCGACGCCAATCAAAAACTTGTAGCATTCTTAGGCACTTACTTGGGTAAAGAATCAGATATCCGAGGTAATCCTTCCGGAGAAAAGGACTTCGCTGGTGTGCGGCTGGGAGGGCAATATGGGTTGGCTTCTAACTGGGCAATGTTCGCCATTTTGGGTCTAATGTCTGCCGACTATCAGCGTTTTCAAGTTATTCATCAAAAAACACGAAATGATAAACGCTACGACTTCAGTCTGGGAATGAACTACGCCCTGTGGGAAAGTTGGTTACTGCGACCCCAACTAAATCTGACGCGTCAGGATTCAAGCATCAGCTTATACGAATTCAACCGCCAGGAAATTTCCGTAACTTTACGACGCGATTGGCGTTAGTAGGCTTATATCTGTTAAAGACTGTTACACATGCGATATAAAGCTTTGTTTTTAGTACACTCGCACCTAGCTTTGAATAGCGTAAACGTTTAGATAATTTTACCTTTCGCTTAAACTGCACTGGAAATCACGCAATGAAACTGAGGAATATAATATCAGAACGACTGGCACCTCTGTGCGCAGCTTTGGTTCTTGCGTTTTCCCATCCCACATTTGCGGCCTCGGGTAAGTTTCAGTTTGTTAGTGGCGATGTGCGCGTTCAAACGAAAACGGGAGAGTTACTGACTGTAGCCAAAGGTACGGAAGTCAATGAGGGTGATGTAATTATCTCCGGCGCGCCGGCCCTCGCTCAACTGAAAATGGAAGACGGCGGCGTGCTCGTTGTCCGTTCGAAAACGCGTTTGACGATTTCTACCTATCGCTTTAATGGTGCGGAAGATGGCACGGAGCGAGCGACCTATCAATTAGATCGCGGCAGTGTACGTGCCATTACCGGTCAAATTGGCAAAACGAATAAACAGAACTATCTGATCCAAACACCGACAGCAAGCATAGGCGTGCGTGGCACGGACCACGAGCCGGCGTTCATTCCCAAAAATGATGATGAATATCCCGGCGCAAAACCTGGTACCTACGACAAAGTCAACACCGGCGAAACCTACATAGAAACGAAAGGTGGCCTTGTTGTAGTCAAGCCGAATTCCGTGGGGTTCGCGGAGGACGAATGGTCCGTACCGACTATCCTGCCGTCGATACCGGATTTTTACAATAAGTTTGCCAAAAAAGGTTCTGTACGATCGCAAGTAGGGATGGAGTCGGGGTTAGAGCTGTTCAGCGGGCGTGGACCGGTATCTATAAGTGTTGCCGAAAATGAAGTTCAGCGACCGATCTTGACTAATGACGGTACGAACCTTAGTACAGTGAATGTTATGTCGCCCACGTCAGAGAATGGCACCGCGGCCCTGGCCGCATACACCGATGCGAAGAATGGTAGCGGATTCACCCAAATCGAGCAGGCGCGCAATCTTAGTTTCGATTCTAGTCGCGCCGTTCTGGCGGAAAGTGGCGCCCATTCCGAGTTGAGCATTAACTGGGGTCGCTGGGACAACGGGTTTTTAATCGATGGCGTAAATCCCCGTGGCGGTTTGCATTTTGTGAATGCTTTGAATTTGACAACGCAGACGCAGCTCGCGGCTATGCTACCGATTACCGCGACCTATAGTCTCGTTGGTGGAACTCGACCCACCGACGAACTGGGGCGGGTTGGCGATCTCACGGCGATTTCCGCGAACTTGAATTTCGCTACACAGAAAATCACCGACTACACCCTTTCCGCGAATAATTCAGGTCGTACCTGGGATGCTCGTGGCAGCGGAACGTTTGGTCAATTTCTCTCCAGCAATGACGGTTTGCGCCTGAACGGTTTGTGTACCGGTTGCACTACCGATGCGTCCGGTAATGCGATTACATCCTCGGCAAATGGATTTGCCAAGGGTGCATTGGTCGGCTCCCAAGCTCAGGGTCTAATCACCACTTATGGACTACAGGCCAACGAAAAGGGTATTAGCGGCGCCGCCGTGTTAAAACGGCCCTAGCAAGAACTTAAGACTACATCGTCTCGCAAGGATAAGAATAACTATAAGTTGGTAAGGAAACTCGCTGCTCATGGTTCGCCCTGAGCAGCATTTTTTTGGCGCCAATCTGTGTAGCGTTTCGGAAATAAGCAGTAGCGATTTACCGACGTTAGCAAAGGGCAATCCATCGGATCATGAGTTACTTTTAAACGGCGTCATGCCGTTCAATTCATCCATGTAACGCTGCACGCCCTTGGATTCACGGGAGAGGTAGTCGGCGATAGCGGTGGAGAATTGTGGGTGAGCCAACCAATGATTGGAGTAGGTTTTGATGGGCATCAGCCCGCGCGCCAATTTGTGTTCGCCTTGAACCCCTCCCTCGAAGACCTCGATCCCGTGCTCAATACAATAGGCTATTCCCTGGTAGTAGCAGGCTTCGAAGTGCAACCCAGGGATATAGAGGTCGGCTCCCCAATATCGTCCAAACAGGCGATCTGCGCTTTTTAAGTTTAGCGCCGCGGCGATAGGCTTTCCATTCGCGATCGCCTTGAACATCACTACATGGTCGGGCAGATCTCGACCGAGGCCGAGGAAGAAATCAAGGTTGAGATAAGGAGAGGAGTGATGTTGCCGATACGTGGTTCGGTAGCAGCGGTTAAAGAATCGCCAATCCGCCTCGGTAATCGCCGCCCCCTCGACCCGCTCGAACAGAATTCCTTGTTCGTTCAGTTTGCGCCGCTCTTGCTTGATTTTCTTACGCTTGTCATGGCTCATTGCACTTAGATAATCGTCGAAATCGCGGTAACCATGGTTATGCCAGTGAAACTGCGTGCTGTCGCGTTGCAGATAGTTGCCGGAACCTAATTCGGCAGCTTGAGGCAACGTGGGGTAGAGGATATGAACAGAGGAAACATTTAACTCCTGTGCTAAATCGAGTGCTGCGTTTGCCAATCGTATGCGCAACCCCTGCTCTTGGGACAGCAGGCGGGGTCCTGTTACGGGTGTAAATGGAACAGCCGATAAGAGCTTGGGGTAGTAGTTGAAACCACTGCGATGATACGCATCAGCCCAGGCCCAATCGAAAATATATTCACCATAGGAATGATGTTTGAGGTAGAGCGGCATTGCGGCGACCAGCGAGCCATTACGCTTCAGTGCCAGATGGTGCGGATCCCAACCGGTTTCTTTGCTGACACACCCGGAGCGTTCCAGGTTATGCAGGAATTCGTATCGCAGGAACGGCTGATCTCCAGCAAGCCTATTCCATTCACCCGCATTGACATCCGACAGGCCATGGAGAATTTGCAGTTGTTCGACGGTCAATGTAATCCTGGTGCTGGGGATAAAAGGCCATGAACGCGGGGCTGGTGCTATGATTTACACCTTCTAAAGACTAAGTATTTTCATGCAAATTGCTCTCGCGCAAATCAATTGTACCGTAGGTGACTTGAATGGCAATGCGCAGCGCATTTTAGCTGCGGCCGATGCAGCTCGCCTCCAAGGGGCATCGCTGATTTTGACACCGGAGTTGGCGCTGTCCGGTTACCCGCCTGAGGATTTGGTTCTACGCGGCGCGTTCAATCGGGCCTGTGCCGAGACCCTGCAAGATCTCGCGGGAAAAATTCTGGGCATCACGGCCATCATCGGCTATCCGCAACAAGAGAACGGACTGGTGTATAACGCAGCCGCCGTTCTGCAAGGCGGGAAAATCGCGCACATCTACCGTAAATATCGCTTGCCCAACTATAGCGTGTTCGATGAAGAACGCTATTTCGAGCCCTCGGATCAGCCCTGTGTATTCGAGCTCGACGGCGTCAAGATCGGCGTCAACATTTGCGAGGACGTGTGGCTGCCGGGTACCGCAAGCGCGGCGCGTGACGCGGGGGCAGAGTTACTGGTCGTACTCAACGCCTCGCCGTATCACATGAATAAACAGATCACGCGCCATCAGGTATTGCGTGATCGTGTCGCGGAATGCGGCCTTCCTATTGTTTACACCGACATGGTCGGTGGGCAGGACGAATTGGTGTTTGACGGCGCTTCGTTCGCGTTGAACCGGCGCGGCGAAATCGTGTTGCAACTATTGGAGTTTAAGGAACAAGTCGCGTGTATCGAATATCGCGATGGCGATCTAGTCAAGGCGATGGTTTCGCCCGAGCGCAGCGTCGAAGCCAGCGTTTACGACGCGTTATGCCTCTCAGTGAAGGACTACATCGGCAAAAATGGGTTTCCCGGCGTTTTGTTGGGACTATCGGGAGGAATCGATTCGGCATTAACGCTGTGTATCGCGGTCGATGCACTCGGGGCGGATAAAGTTCATGCGGTTATGATGCCTTCTCAGTATACGGCTGGAATGAGCCTGGATGACGCGCAAACCATGGCAACTGGCCTCAAGGTAAAATATAGTGTTATTCCCATCAAACCTGTGTTCGATCGCTTTCTGGCGACGTTAGCACCCGAATTCCAAAATGTGTCCATCGATACCACGGAAGAGAATCTGCAAGCACGGATACGGGGTACTCTGCTTATGGCGCTATCGAACAAGTTCGGCGCGATTGTGCTTACTACCGGTAACAAAAGCGAAATGGCGGTGGGCTATTCCACCTTGTATGGCGACATGGCGGGCGGCTTTGCCGTCATTAAAGATATCAGCAAGACCTTGGTATATCGACTTTGCCACTATCGCAACAGCATCGGCGCCGTCATCCCCGAGCGGGTGATCGTCCGCCCGCCGAGCGCCGAACTGCGGCCGGATCAGAAGGATCAGGACAGTCTCCCAGCGTACGATATCCTAGACGCGATCATGGAGGCTTACATGGAACGCAATCGCAGCCCACAGGAAATAATCGACCAAGGTTTTCGCAGGGAGGATGTGGAGCGCGTGGTGAGGCTGATTAAGCGCAATGAGTACAAACGCCGTCAGGCGCCTATCGGAGTGCGCATTACCGAGCGGGGATTTGGCAAGGATTGGCGTTATCCGATAACATCTAAGTATCAGGACATTTGAGCGGGAGATTGGAATGAAGAAAATTGAAGCTGTGATTAAGCCCTTCAAGCTCGATGAAGTAAGGGAAGCGTTGTCAGAAATTGGTGTTTCGGGACTTACCGTAACGGAGGTGAAGGGATTCGGGCGCCAAAAAGGCCACACAGAATTGTATCGCGGCGCTGAATATGTGGTGGACTTCCTCCCAAAAGTGAAGATCGAAGTGGTTATCCCGTCGAGCCTTGAGGATAAGGCTGTCGAGGCGATCGTCAAGGCCGCGCGCACCGGCAAGATCGGTGATGGCAAGATATTCATTACCGATGTTGGTCACGTGGTCCGGATCCGTACCGGTGAAACCAACGAGGACGCGATTTAGTCGCGAGTCGAACTGAGTTAGATGTTGGCTCACCCGCGAAATTTGCTGCCATTTTCCATGCCGGACTCCTTTTCGCCGCGCGTGGCGATGATAGATGAGCCCGTCGGTACGCCGCTCTGGTTCGTGTTTCAGGCAGGTAAGCTTTTGGTGCTCGAAAATGACACCACGCTGCACGTTCCTGAAATGAGTTCGCTCTCCCAATTTGATTTCAACCCGGTCCGGCAACACTATCTTGGTCAGTTGCTGAATCAACCTTGCTATTGCATCGAATTGGCGGATGACGTGACCATGCCAGAAGGCGCATCCCTATTGGGTTTGCGGGAAGTATTCGGTCGTATCGCGGACGATCATTTCGCCCTGGCCGGCCGTGCAATTCAAATTTTGAACTGGGACCGCTCTCACCAATACTGCGGCGCTTGTGCAACGCCGACTAAATTGAAAGAAAACGAACGCGCCCGTGTATGCCCCAGTTGCGGATTGCTGAGCTATCCTCGCCTGGCGCCGGCCGTGATGGCGCTCGTGCGCCGTAAGCGTCAGCTTTTACTAGCACGGTCTCCCCATTTCCCGCCGGGTATGTACAGCGCGTTGGCAGGATTTGTCGATCCGGGAGAAAGCTTGGAGCAAACGATTACTCGGGAAGTGCAAGAAGAAGTTGGTTTGCGGGTGACCAATACGCGCTATTTCGCCAGCCAGCCGTGGCCGTTTCCCCATTCCCTGATGATTGCTTTCACCGCGGATTATTTGGACGGCGCTATTACCCCCGATCCGACGGAAATCGAGGATGCACAGTGGTTTGAATTGGACTCATTACCGCGGCTGCCGAGCAAGATCAGCATTTCGCGGCGGCTAATCGATTCGGTTATAGCGGATATGCGAGGTGAGTTGGTCTAGCCAATTAGTTTTTCTTGCGATTCCCTCGCTTTAAGCCAAGATGTAGAATACCTAATAAGAACGCTAAAAATAGTCTTACCACTCTGATTCATCGAGGAATTCAATGAGCGCCGTTCCCGCCACCACACAAATTTTTCCGCCACCGGTCCACGTCAAAAACAAAAAGCTTGTCAGTTGGGTCGCGGAAGTCGCCGAATTATGCAAACCCGATCATGTTTACTGGTGCGATGGATCGCAAGCGGAATACGATCGCTTGTGCGCGGAATTAGTTCAAGCGGGGACCTTCATCAAGCTAAATCCGGTGACGCGCCCCAATAGTTACTTGTGTCGTTCCGATCCATCGGACGTAGCGCGGGTCGAAGACCGTACTTTCATCTGCTCGGTCGATAAGGAGGATTCCGGCCCCAATAACAATTGGATCGAGCCCGATAAGATGAAGGCTACGCTAAATCAATTGTTCGACGGCTGCATGCGTGGCCGCACCATGTACGTGATTCCCTTTAGTATGGGTCCGTTAGGCGGGCCGATTTCCCACGTCGGCGTGGAGATTTCTGATTCGCCCTATGTCGCGGTCAGCATGCGCATCATGACGCGCATGGGCAAGGCCGCACTTGAAGTATTGGGCGATAACGGTGAATTCGTTCCTTGCCTGCACTCCGTCGGCGCGCCGCTGAAACCCGGCGAAAAAGACGTCGCCTGGCCCTGCAACAAAGAACACAAGTACATCGTGCACTTTCCCGAAGAACGAACGATTTGGTCGTTCGGTTCCGGCTACGGTGGCAACGCCCTGCTGGGAAAAAAATGCTTTGCGTTGCGCATCGCCTCCACCATGGGCCGCGATCAAGGTTGGCTGGCTGAACATATGCTCATCCTCGGCGTAGAGTCGCCGCAAGGCGAGAAAAGTTACGTCGCCGCGGCGTTCCCCAGCGCTTGCGGCAAGACCAATTTCGCGATGCTTATTCCGCCCGCGGCGTTTAAGGGTTGGAAAGTGACCACCGTCGGTGACGATATCGCATGGATCAAGCCAGGTCCCGATGGCAGATTTTATGCCATCAATCCGGAAGCGGGTTATTTTGGTGTTGCGCCCGGCACGTCGGAACAATCGAACCCGAACGCCATGGCGACGCTGAAAGAAAATTGTATTTTCACCAACGTCGCGCTTACCACCGATGGCGATGTATGGTGGGAGGGCATGAGCAAGTCTCCGCCGGCGGAGTTAATCGATTGGCAGGGACAAAAATGGACGCCCGCGATTGCCAAGGAGACCGGTCGCAAAGCCGCTCACCCGAATGCCCGCTTCACGGTTCCGGCGAGCCAGTGTCCATCGCTCGACGAGCACTGGGAAGCATCCCAGGGCGTTCCCATCAGCGCTTTTATTTTCGGCGGCCGCCGCAGCACCGCGGTACCCCTGGTGCTGGAAGCGTTTAACTGGAATCACGGCGTTTACATGGCGGCCACCATGGGTTCTGAAACCACGGCGGCCGCGGCCGGTAAGGTCGGTGAGGTGCGCCGCGATCCGTTCGCGATGCTACCTTTTTGCGGTTATCACATGGGCCACTATTTCCAGCACTGGCTCAATATGGGCAGCAAGGTGAAAGAACCGCCGCGTATTTTTTCCGTCAATTGGTTCCGCACCGACGACAACGGCAAATTCATTTGGCCGGGCTTTGGCGAAAATATGCGCGTGCTGAAATGGATTATCGATCGTGTTCGTGGCCGCGCCAACGCCTCGCAAACCACATTCGGCTGGGCGCCCGATCAGGCTGACCTCGAATGGTCAGGACTTGACTTTTCAATTGAGCAATTCGAAAAAGTGACGCGCCTAGACAACTCAAGTTGGAACGACGAACTCGCGTCCCACGGCGACCTGTTCGAGAAACTAAAGAGCCGCTTACCGAAAGAATTAATTCTGCAGCGAGAGCTGTTACAGTTGAGTCTGGGACGACGCGCGTCTAAGTAACGTTTTCGATCCCTTTCCACGCGGCAATATCAGTGCGGCTCGTGGCAGATGCCAGGCTGCGAACCAATATCCACGGGCATCCCAGGCCCATCAATTTTAAATCCATCATTTATCCATTACGGGTTTCCGCGGCGATCAACACGCGATCGATGAACTCTTGCGTCGCGCCCAGATAGTGGGCGGGATCCATCAGCTTCTCTAGTTCAGCGACTGTCAAGCGAGCTTGAATCACAGGATCCTCGAATAACACATCGTGCAGATGGCGCGATTCGCGAACGGCTCTCAGGCAAGCCTGTTCCACCAAGCGGTGAGCTTCCCGCTTACCCATAGCCTTGCCCAGTGCCATTGTGACGGCTTCCGCCATGATGAGACCGGTGCTGCTATCAAGATTGGCGCGCATGCGTTCGACGTTAACCTCAAGTCCGGCGATGACCTCGGTGAGATTATCGAGCGTGCCGGCAGCGAGCATCGCGATTTCCGGCAGGGTGTTCCACTCCGCGTGCCAACCGCCCAAGCCGCGCTCGTGTTCCTGTGGCATTGCAGTAAGCATGGTCGATACCAATCCCGGTACGCGAATAGCAGCGGACAACGCGGTGGCGCAACCGACCGGGTTGCGTTTGTGCGGCATGGTCGACGATCCACCGCGTCCCGGTACAGCGGGCTCGGCTAATTCGGCGACTTCGGTTTGCATGCACAACGACACATCCCGCGCGATCTTGCCTAGGTTTCCCACGAGTAAACCTAGTGTGGTGGCGACTTCGGCGACACGGTCGCGCTGGCTATGCCACGGCGACGCCGGCAGTTCTAGATCTAATCCCTTCGCCAATTCAAGGGCGACGGTGATACCGTGCGAACCCAACGAAGCAAGCGTTCCGGCGGCGCCGCCGAATTGCAATGCGAGCACTCTCGGCCGAATTTCCTTAAGCCGCTGCCGGTCGCGGGTAACCGAATCAAGCCAACCCGCCGCCTTCGATCCAAAGGTAATCGGTAGGGCATGTTGTAGCCAGGTGCGGCCGACCATCAAAGTATTGCGATGTCGTTTGACTTGTATGATCAAAGCGTTCGAGAGATCGCCTAGCTGTTGCTTGATCGAGTTTAGCGCGTCGCGCAACTGAAGCACTAATCCCGTATCGATCGCATCTTGGCTGGTCGCGCCCCAGTGAACAAATTTCGCGGCTTCGTCGTTATCCTTTGCAACCAGCGTGGTGAGTTGTTTCACCAGTGGAATCGCTAAGTTTCCTGAATATGCCGCGTCGCGACCTAAGCCGTCGAAATCGAACAGAGCGGCGTCGCATTTTTGTGCGATCGCTGTAGCAGCCAGGTCGGGAATGATGCCGACTTTGGCCTGCGCAGTTGCTAGCGCAGCTTCGAAATCGAGCATGCGTTGAATCCGAACACGATCGGAAAATACCTCTTGCATTTCAGCAGTGGTGAACAGCGAATCGAGTAAACGCGAACTTACGGTTGCCATCAAGTTTGGTTTAGCGGCGCACTAACAATCGAAGAAGACAGTTTCATTTTCGCCTTGCAATACGATGTCCCAGGTCAGTAGTGCGTTGTTACCAGCCACTGCTTTCGCGATGAGGGTAGGGCGTAGCTCCGCTGGAACGCGCTTCAACACTGCATCGTCGTCATTGCTCGACTCACCGGGAAAATAGATACGCGTAACGAGATGCTTGAGCAAGCCTCGCATGAAAATGTTGACGGCGATATGTGGCGCCTGTAACAAACCATCAGGCCCAAGCACTTTGCCGGGCTTGATAGTGGTGAAATGAAATGCGCCGTTCGCATCGGTGGCGATGCGGCCGTAACCTTTGAAGCTTGTTTCTTGCGAATGAGCGTACCTACCCTGCGCATTGGCTTGCCACAATTCGACCAACGCATCGATAACCGGTTGGCCGTCGCCATCGAGCACGCGGCCGGTTATTTCGATCCGCTTCTCCGCCGCACGGACCGCTAAATCGCTGACGGCAATGTGCTCGAGTCCGATGTGAAAAAACGGTCCGACCGTTTGCGATGGCGTGAGGATCTCACTCACTTTTTGTTTTCCATCGGCGTCTCCTCGCGGCCGCGCAACACGATGTCGAAGCGATAGCCGAGCGCCTGTTCCGGCTGCGTTGTTTCCCAATCAAAGGCGGAAATTAAGCGGCTGCGCGCGCGTCCGTCGGCGGTGCTGTTGAAGATCGGATCGAACGGCAGCAGCGGATCGCCGGGAAAATACATTTGCGTCACCAAACGCGTGGCGAAAGCCGGGCCGAACAACGAGAAATGAATATGGGCGGGCCGCCAGGCATTGTGATGGTTGCGCCAGGGATAGGCGCCCGGCTTAATCGAGACGAAACGATAGCGACCCTGCGCGTCGCTGAGCACACGGCCAAAACCGGTGAAGTTGGGATCGAGCGGCGCATCGTGTTGGTCGCGGCTGTGGCGATAACGCCCGGCTGCATTCGCTTGCCATAATTCGATCAACGTGTGAGGAACGGGCCGGCTGTCTTCATCGAGCACCCGGCCGCTGACGATAATGCGCTCCCCCAACGGTTCGCCCGCATGTTGACGAGTGAGATCGTGGTCGCCCGGTGCGACATCGCTTTCGCCGAACACCGGGCCGGTGATTTCCGTCAAGGTATGGGGCAGCAACACCAAGGGTTTGGTCGGTGCGCGTTTTTGCGACGACACGTAAGGCGGATAAAGATACTCAGGCTGCGTGCCGGCGGCCGGTCGACGATAACCGATGATGTCAGACAAAATTATTGCTCGATAAACCAGACAGACATGCGCTTATCTTAGCAGCATGCCGCTCGGTTATTTCTTATCGATCTCAGCAAACACCTCGCGCGCGATGCGAAAAGATTCCACGCCGGCGGGTACACCGCAATAAACCGCGGCCTGCATGAATACTTCCTGCATCTCTTCGCGCGTTACACCATTGGTGAGCGCGCCGCGAATATGCAATTTGAGTTCGTGAGGTTTATTGAGCGCCGTAAGCATGGCGAGATTGAGTAAACTGCGGGTCTTGCGCGATAAACCTTCGCGGGTCCAAATCGCACCCCAGCAGTATTCGCTGATGAATTCTTGAAATGGCCGATTGAAGTCGTCGGCGTTTTTCATCGCCTGCTCCACATAGTCTTTGCCCAGGACTGCCTTTCGAGTTTCCAGTCCGCTCGCGAGTAGGTCTTTATCCATGTCTATTTCTCCTCTAAGAATGCTAAAAATAGCCGCCCTGAACGGCAAGCCCAGCTTGCCTTCCAGGCATGCATTGCCTGGAAGGCAATATTCATGCGGCTCCTGGCGGCATCGTTTACAAAATACTGGAGCACATGAAGCTCTCATTCAGTAAAGCGATACCTGATTTAGTGGATCCCAAACAGTTCAAGTAAATCAGCCGGCGATTCGATATGGTGCCGCGCTCCCCATAGCTCGGGTGGGTTTCCGTTACCGAGATAACCGTAGCGCGCGACCACGGGCGTCATGTTTGCCGCATGGGCGGCCTGTACGTCGCGTTCATCGTCTCCGATATAAAGAATTTCCGGTGATGGCGTCATATTAATCTTTGCGGCGGCCGCGCGTAAACCATCGGGATGAGGCTTCGCTCGTTCCACTGAGTCGCCCGACACGATGCAACGCGCCCTTCGATCCAGGCTCATAGCCGCTAACAACGGTAAGGTGAAGCGGCTGTGTTTATTGGTGACGATGCCCCACGGAATATTGCGTTGCTCTAGTTTAACGAGCACAAATTCCATACCATCGAACAAGCGCGTGTCGCGGAACAAATTTTCTTCGTAGAGCGCAAGATACTCGGTCTTCATCGTTTCGAAGTCAGCGTCGCCCGGCTTCAATCCGAAACCGACTTCCAACATGCCGCGTGCGCCCATGGACACGAGCGGACGGGAACGACTCAGCGGCAATGCCGGTTTTTCGTAGCGGCGCAATAGCAGGTTCAGCGCGCCCCCGAGATCGGGCGCCGTGTCGAGCAATGTGCCGTCGAGATCGAACAATACTGCAGCGACGTTCACGCGCGGCAGCCGATGATGTAGTTGACGCTGGTATCGGAACCCAAGGAGTAGATTTTAGTGAATGGGTTATAGCTCATGCCGATGAGGTGATCGACCTGCAAACCCGCTTGCCGGGAAAAGCTCGCCAATTCCGATGGCTGTATGAATTTGCCGTAGTCGTGGGTGCCTTTGGGTAACAAGTTCAACACATATTCCGCGCCTATGATTGCGAATAAATAGGACTTCGGATTACGGTTAATGGTAGAAAAAAACAGCCAGCCCCCCGGCTTTACCAGCGTCGCGCAAGCCTCTACCGTCGCCGCCGGATCGGGCACATGTTCCAGCATTTCCATACAAGTGATGAGATCGAAGCTGTGGGGTTGCTGCTGCGCTAAATCTTCGGCGGCGACCTTGCGGTAGTCCACGCTCAATCCGCTTTCCATCAAATGCAATTGCGCGACCTTAAGCGGCCGCTCGCCAAGATCGATACCGGTGACCGTCGCGCCGCGGGCCGCCATGCTCTCAGCCAATATGCCGCCGCCGCAGCCGACGTCGAGCACGGTTTTGCCGCTTAGGCCAACTTTCTTATCGATGTGATCGAGCCGCAGCGGATTGATATCGTGCAGCGGCTTAAATTCGCTGGTCGGGTCCCACCAGCGATGGGCGAGGTCGGCAAATTTTCTGAGTTCCAGAGGATCGACGTTCACGGCTTCATACTCCTGCGGCTATCTTATCGCGCCAAATGCTCGCATTAGCGCGTATGCGAGCGACATCAAGACGGGTCAGTAAGCGATTTTCGACCAGCATCTCTCCTCCGACCCAAACGTGGCTCACATGCTCGCGGCTGGCTGCGTACACCAAATGAGATACGACATCATAACAGGGGGTCGTTTCCAGGCTTGAAAGATCGACCGCGATAAGATCGGCTGCCTTGCCGATTTCCAGAGATCCGATTTCCTGGTCCAAGCCAAGGGCGCGCGCGCCATTTATGGTCGCCATCGCTAAGACCTCATGGGCACCTGCGACATCGGCTTGATCCGCTATTGCCTTTGTCAGCAAGGCTGCTAAACGCATTTCTCCAAACAGGTCCAAGCTATTATTGCTGGCGGCGCCGTCGGTGCCCAGTCCGACATTGACGCCGGCTTTAATTAACGATCCGATCGGGGAGAAACCACACGCAAGCTTTAGATTGGATGAGGGGCAGTGGGCGACATGGCAACCCTGTTGCGCGAGCAGGGCGATTTCATCGGGCTTGAGGTGAACGGCGTGGACCGCGATGAGGTTGGGCCCGAGCAAACCCAGGCGGGCGAGACGTTCGATGGGCCGCACACCATACTGCGCCACGCTTTGATCGATCTCGTCCCGCGTTTCGTGGACGTGCATGTGTATAGGTACATTGAGTTGCTCGGCATAGGTGAGCACGTTCGCAAAACTCGTATCGGACACCGTGTAGGGAGCGTGTGGAGCGAGACAAAATCGCAACAACGGTTCATCGCGCAGGGAGTCGCGTATCGCGAGGCCGCGGTGGAGATAAGCCTCCGCGTCACCCGCGTAGGCGGAAGGAAATTCAATCAAAATCATTCCCAGCATGGCGCGCATACCGGCGTCGAGCGCAGCTTGGGCGGCGGCGTCGGGGAAAAAATACATGTCGTTAAAACAGGTGATACCGGCACGCAGCATTTCGGCGCAGGCAAGCGAGGTGCCATCGTAAACGAAGGTTTGTGATACATGAGCGGCCTCGGCCGGCCAAATATGCTGTTGCAGCCACGACATCAGCGGCAAATCGTCCGCCAGCCCGCGCATCAACGTCATCGCGGCGTGGGTGTGAATATTAACGAGGCCCGGCAGCAACACATGATCGGCTAAAACCAGGTGGCGTTTCGCGTGGTATCGAGCGTGGGCCTCGTTCGTAGGCAGTAACGCGACGATGTGTCCCGCGTCTATGGCGATACTGTGATTCGGCAAGGTCGTCCGGTCCGGAACGATGGGGACGATGTTTGCTGCATCTATAAGGGTATCGATGGCTGTGGTCATGATATGCGCGGCCGAAAAAAAACCCCGCACCAGGCGGGGTTTTATTGTAACGAGTTTCGCTTACTTCTGCTTCGTCCCGCGTATCTCGACGTCTACGCGACGGTTGGGCTGCAAGCAACGAATGAGTTTCTTAGTGGCTTTGTTACCCTTGCACTGCGCCACTGGCTCGCGCTCGCCACGACCTTCGTCGGTGATCTTGCCGCCATCGACACCCTTCTTGATCAGGTAGTTCTTAACGGTCTTGGCGCGACGCTCGGACAGACGTTGATTGTAGGCATCGGAACCTAAACGATCGGTGTGACCCGTCAAAGAGATACCTTCAACCGTATCTTTTACGTAGTTATTTATCTTATCGGCGACATCGTCCAACTTGGCGCGGCCACCAGGAAGCATGTCTTTTTCGCGATACCGGTCGAACTTGAAGAGCACATCTGCGGACAGACTGATCTTCTCGTACTCCGGCGCAGGGATCGGCGCCGGTTTAGCCGCCGGCATCTGAACGTCCCCGGACGGCTCGGTGCTCCGAACGGTAGCGGGAACATCAGCAGCCGGCGCCGCTGGCGCTGGACCCGCACCGCTAGACTGGGATTGAGCCACTGGCGGCACCGCTTCCATCGAGTCCGAGTCGCTGCGCGAAATCTGCGTCGGCGGAGCCGGGATCGGCGGCGGTGGCGGCGAATCCTTCAACTCGCTCGCGCCGCTATCCATGGGCTCAGCCGCTGCGGTATCTCCCGCAGGACCGGTATTACGAACGGTTCCGGGCACTGAAACCGGCGGCGCGGCAGGCGCTTTCGCCATCTCAGCCGATTCCGACGGTTGGCTATCATCGACCAACGCGCCGCTTTGCGATCGGGTACGTGCCTGAGAAGGGAATTCGTTGCTGGTATCGGGCACGCCGGCATCGGCCATTGCAGCCGACTCTTCACCGACACCGATAGGATCGGTGTTGCGAACCGTACCTGGCACAACCGTAGGCGGCGCCGAGGGCACCGCGCGAGCAGCAGCGGGTGCCGGTGCAGGCGCAGGCGCCGGTGTAGGTGCAGGTGCAGCGGCTGGGGCTGCTGCGACTGGCTTACTTGCTTGGAATGCGCAATCAGCCGGGTGGTCTGGGCTATTTACCGAGTAACCGAGGTTAACGCAACCGCCAAAACCGGTGCGAACAGGCAACTTTTGACCGTCGGCCAGGTGACCGTGGGTCGCTTCGCCGACTTGGTGATTACCGAGCGCGGTGGTTCCCCCGGCTGCTGCTGCGGTCGCTGCCGCGGCAGGCGCCATATCTTTCTTCTCCGCCATCGCTTTATCGGCGGCGGGGGCTGCAGCCGGCGCACCGGCTACGGCCGTGGTTTCACAGGGAACGCCAGCATTCGCGTCACCGCTATGCAAACACCCGCCCGCTCCCACTTTTACGGCTTGTTGGGTACTGTCGCCCACATGGCCGCGGGCGCCCGCGGCAGCGCCATCGGCGCTCGCGACTTTACTCGCGGCAGCGGCATCACCTTTGTCGGCCATCTGTTTTTTATCGTCCATGGCCTTATCGGCCATCGCATCTTTTTTCTCCGCCATCGCGGCTGGTGCTGCTGCCGCGGCTGTTACGGCTTTTCCGCAATCTGCTCCGCTGCCAGCGGTTCCGCTGGATTCGACGCAATCGCCGAATCCCGAGCGGACAGAACCACCGCTGCTGTCTTTTAATGCGCTGAAATCATGCGCGAGAACGCCGTAGCTTACGGCAAGCCCCGCCGCTAATCCGGCACATATGGCCCCTAACCGTAGTCTTTTCATGTATCACTCCCGAAAATTAAAAGCATCTTTGTGAAACCTTGGAACTTTCCGCGCACAACCATGTGATTTTCGTATGGCCGATTGACGCCCTGCTGCGATAATACACCGAAAGGTATGGCTCACACAGCACAACACTTTCAGCGTTCGGTTTGCCTACTGGGCACGAAATTCAACTAGGTTATGACACTAACTCTGTGTTAATCCTACCCTATTGGGATTTCGCAAGGAAAGAAAAACCTGGCCTAGGCTAGTACGGGTATGGCGATCATGGTAACATTGTTGCAATTCTGCAACACCATTTCCACCCTATTCCAACCCTATAAAATCTCAATCGAATTCACTTCGCTCCATGGAACCTTTCGCCAAAGAAACAATACCGGTCAGCCTAGAAGAAGAAATGCGCCGCTCCTATTTAGACTACGCGATGAGCGTGATAGTCGGGCGGGCGCTGCCAGACGTAAGAGACGGACTTAAACCGGTTCATCGCCGCGTGCTGTACGCGATGTACGAGGCAAACAACGTCTGGAATCGTCCGTTCGTCAAATGCGCCCGCATCGTCGGCGATGTCATGGGTAAGTTTCATCCCCACGGCGATAACGCGATCTACGACGCGCTGGTTCGCATGGCCCAGGACTTTTCTTTACGCTATCCATTGATCGATGGCCAGGGCAATTTCGGCTCAGTGGATGGCGACAATCCCGCCGCCATGCGTTACACCGAATGTCGTCTCGCCAAAATTTCCGCCGAGTTAATGGCCGATATCGACAAGGGTACGGTCGATTTCGTCCCCAATTATGACGGCAAAGAGCAAGAGCCGTCGGTATTGCCATCGCGCATTCCAAATTTGCTGTTGAACGGCTCCAGCGGCATCGCCGTCGGTATGGCGACCAACATGCCGCCCCATAACCTGAATGAAGTGGTCGATGCCTGCGTCGCGCTGTTGAAAAAACCAGAGATGACCATCGATGATCTGATTAAGATCATCCCGGCGCCGGATTTCCCGACGGCAGGAATCATCTACGGTATCGAAGGCGTTCACGACGGCTATCGCACCGGCCGCGGCAGGGTGGTCATGCGCGCCCGCAGCCATTTCGAAGATCTCGACAAGGGCGGTCGCCAGTCGATCATCATCGACGAGCTGCCCTATCAGGTCAACAAAGCGAATTTGCTGATCCGCATCGGCGAATTGGTGCGCGAAAAGAAAGTAGAAGGCATTTCGGACCTTCGCGATGAATCGGATAAATCCGGCATGCGCGTGGTGATCGAATTAAAGCGCGGTGAAGTGCCCGAAATCGTCCTCAACAATCTGTATAAGAACACCCAGTTGCAGGACAGCTTCGGCATGAATATGGTGGCGCTGGTCGACGGTCAGCCGCGCCTCTTAAATCTCAAACAAATACTTGAAGCATTCTTGCGTCATCGGCGCGAAGTTGTTACGCGCCGGACCGTGTTCGAGTTGCGTAAAGCGCGCGAACGCGGACACATTTTGGAAGGGTTGGCGGTCGCGCTCTCCAACGTCGACGAGATCATCGCGCTGATTAAAGCCTCGGAAACGCCGGTTATCGCCAAAGAAAAGTTAATGGGCAAATTGTGGCGATCCAAGCTGGTGGAAGAAATGTTAGGCCGTTCCGCCTCCGACACTTCCCGCCCCGACGGCCTAAGCGACGAGTTCGGCCTGCAGCAGGATAAGAAAAATGCCGGTTACCGGCTATCCGAAGTGCAAGCGCAACGCATTTTGGAAATGCAATTACAGCGCTTGACCAATCTGGAGCAAGACAAGATTGTGCAAGAATACCGTGAGGTGATGGATCAGATCGTCGACCTGCTCGACATCCTCGGCAGTCCGGCGCGCATTTCCAAAATCATCAACGAAGAACTGGCGGACGTAAAAAAGCAATTCGGCGACAAACGCCGCACGGAAATTATCGCCAACGGCCAAGAGATGAGCATCGAAGACTTGATCACGCCGGAGGATGTGGTGGTGACCTTGTCCCACGGCGGCTATATCAAAGCGCAGCCCTTGGTCGACTATCGCGCGCAAATCCGCGGCGGGCGTGGTAAACAAGCAACGGCGACAAAGGAAGACGATTTCATCGAAAACCTGTTCGTCGCCAATACCCACGACACGATCCTGGCGTTTTCCAACCGCGGCCGCGCCTACTGGCTTAAGGTTTATGAAGTGCCGCAGGGCAGCCGCGCCAGCCGCGGCAAGCCTATCGTCAACTTAATGCAAATAGAAGAGCACGAGAAGATCAATGCGGTGTTGTCGGTCAAGGAATTCGACGATAACCATTACGTGTTCATGGCGACCCAATTCGGCACCGTGAAAAAAACGCCTTTGACGGATTTTTCCAACCCGCGCAAGGCCGGCATTATCGCCGTGGATTTGGATGACGGCGACCGTTTAATCGGCGTCGCGATCACCGATGGAAAACACGACGTGATGCTGTTCTCTGACGAGGGTAAGGCGGTGCGCTTCGATGAAAACGACGTGCGTCCCATGGGCCGCAACGCCCGCGGTGTGCGCGGCATGAGGTTCACCAAAGGCGGCAAAGTGATTGCGTTGCTGGTGGCGGAAAACGAGCAACAATCGGTATTAACGGCGACGGAGAAAGGCTATGGCAAGCGCACCTCCATCACCGAGTACACCCGCCATGGGCGCGGCACTCAGGGCATGATCGCCATTCAGACCAGCGCGCGCAACGGCAAAGTGGTCGCCGCGACCTTGGTGACCAAGGACGACGAAATCATGTTAATCACAGGCGCCGGGGTGTTGGTGCGCACCAAGGTCAAAGGCATACGCGAAATGGGCCGTTCGACCCAGGGCGTTACGTTAATCGGATTGGACGATGGCGACACCTTGGTAGGCGTGTCTAGAGTTGCAGAATCGGAGGAAGAAGCAGAGTGACGCGGATATTTAACTTTAGCGCGGGCCCGGCGGTATTGCCCGAAGCAGTATTAAAACAAGCGCAAGAGGAAATGCTGGATTGGCACGGCAGCGGCATGTCGGTGATGGAGATGAGCCATCGCGGACCGGAGTACATGGCGATCCAAGCGGAAGCGGAAAAAGATCTACGCGAGTTATTGGCGATTCCTGCCAACTATAAAGTGCTGTTCCTGCAAGGCGGCGCGACGATGCAGTTCGCCGCGATCCCGATGAATCTGCTGCGCGGCAAGTCCGCAGCGGATTACGTCAATACCGGCGAGTGGGCGAAGAAGGCGATCAAAGAAGCGAAGCAATACTGCAAGGTAAATATCGCAGCATCCGGTGAAGACAAGAACTTCAGCTACATTCCGCCACAGTCGGCATGGCGGCTATCCACGGACGCCGCCTACGTCCACATTTGCACCAATGAAACGATAGGCGGCGTCGAGTTCAACTGGATACCCGACGCGGGCGACGTGCCGCTGGTGGCCGACATGTCGTCGCACATTTTGTCGCGGCCGGTCGATGTAAGCCGTTACGGTTTGATCTATGCCGGCGCGCAAAAAAATATCGGCCCCGCCGGCTTGGCGATCGTCATCGTTCGCGATGATTTACTCGGCCAGACCTTGCCCGGGACGCCGATGATGCTCGATTACAAAATTCAAGCGGATAACGAGTCGATGCTCAATACGCCGCCGACTTATAGCGTTTACATCGCCGGCCTAACGTTTCAATGGTTGAAACGCGGCGGCGGGCTTGCGGCAATGGAAAAGCAAAATATCGCCAAGGCTAAACTGATATACGATTTGATCGACGCAAGCGATTTTTATCGTTCGCCGGTGGCGAAATTCGATCGGTCGCGTATGAACATTCCATTCACGCTACATGACGACAAACTAGACGACGCGTTCCTAAAAGAAGCCAAACAGCACGGGCTGATTCAACTCAAAGGACACCGTTCGGTGGGCGGCATGCGCGCATCGATCTACAACGCCATGCCGCTGGCGGGAGTGACTACGTTGGTGAAATTTATGCGGGATTTCACCACCAAACACGGCTGATTTTTGCCGCTATTGCCGGTATCATAGCGGGCTGTCCTCAACCATCGAGCCTTCATGTCCCGATTCAGTATTCAAACGCTTAACAATATCTCCAATGTTGGACTGAAACGCCTGCCGGAGAAGCGCTACGCCGTCGCCAACGATACCGCGAAGCCCGATGCGATCCTGGTGCGCTCGCAAAAAATGCATGATCTTCCCATTCCCGACAGCGTGCGCGCCATCGGCCGCGCCGGCGCCGGTACCGACAACATTCCCGTGGCGAAGCTTTCGGCTCGCGGTGTTCCCGTTTTTAATGCTCCGGGGGCCAATGCCAACGCAGTGAACGAGCTGGTGCTCACGGCGCTATTGTTGGCGAGCCGCAATTTGGTGCCGGCATTGAATTTTGTGCGCGACATGCCCGAGAGCGACGATAAAGCCCTGCATGCGCTAATGGAAGACAAGAAAAAACTCTTCGCCGGACGTGAATTACCGGATCATACGCTGGGCATCATCGGCTTAGGTGCGATTGGTTCTCTGGTAGCTGAAACGGCGATCAAGCTCGGCATGAAAGTCGTCGGCTACGATCCCGAGATTACGGTCGAAGGCGCCTGGCGTCTACCTTCGCAAGTGAAAAAAGCCGAGAGTGTGGAAGAGGTGGTCAAGGCCGGCGACTTTATTACTCTACATGTTCCGCTGGTAGAAAAAACCCGGCACTTGATTAATGCCGAACGCATCGCGCTAATGCGCAATCACGCGGTGTTGCTCAATTTCGCTCGCGATGGATTGGTCGATGATGCTGCCGTAATCGCCGCATTTGCAATCGAAGAAAACTCAAATACTATCTCTCTGATTTTCCTTCGGCGAAATTACGCCATCATCCGCAAGTCATCGCGTTTCCGCACTTGGGCGCTTCCACAGCCGAGGCTGAGGAGAATTGCGCCGTCATGGTGGTCGATCAGTTACGGGATTTCCTCGAACACGGTAACATCAGCAACTCGGTTAATTTTCCGAACGCGCAACTGTCGCGGGAATCGCCGTTTCGTTTGGGTATTGCCCATGCCAACGTCCCCAACATGTTGGCGCAGATATCAAGCAGTCTTGGGGAATCCGACGTGAATATTCACAACATGCTGAATAAATCGAAGGGCGAAGTTGCCTACACGCTGGTGGATATCGACAGTTCGGTCTCCGCGGACGTGATCGGCAAAATCGCCGCGACTAAAGGGGTTTTGTCGGTGCGTTACATTCCGTTGGAAAACGCCTAACCGTGGCGGAAGATCTAAGCACGCTGCGCGCGAGCATCGATGCTATCGATGCCGAGATGCTTAGGTTGTTAAATCAGCGTGCCGAAACTGCACAGAAAATCGGCCATCTTAAATCCGGCGTGGCTTACAAACCGGAACGGGAGGCGGAAGTTTTGCGCCGCGTCAAAGAAAAAAATCCGGGCCCGCTGCCGAACGACACAGCGGCGTTCTTGTTTCGCGAAATCATGTCGGCCTGCTTGGCGTTGGAAGAGCCGGTGCGAGTCGCCCACCTTGGACCCGCCGGAACGTTTTCCGAAGCGGCGGCGATCAAGCACTTCGGTCACGCCGCCGAGGCCGTGCCGTGTTCGTCCATCGACGAAGTGTTTCGCCGCGCCGAGTCCGGGACGGCGGGTTTTGCCGTCGTCCCTGTGGAAAACTCCACCGAGGGGGCGATCGGCAAAACGCTGGATCTCATGCTGCAGACTCCGCTTAACGTCTGCGGTGAAGTGATGTTGCGCATCCACCATCATTTGCTCGCAGGCACGATCGGATGTCGATTTCAGCGACATCAAGCGCGTCTATTCCCATCCGCAATCTTTAGCGCAATGTAACCAATGGCTAGCGGCGAATTTGCCCCATGTCGAGCGTGTTCCGGCATCGAGCAACGCCGAGGCCGCGCGGCTCGCCCAATCGGAACCCAACGCCGCCGCGATCGCCGGCGAGGCCGCGGCGGGGCGCTATGGTTTACATCGACTGGCGCAAAACATCGAGGACGAGCCATCGAACACCACGCGGTTTCTGGTGTTGGGAAATCTGGAAGTCCAGGCGACGGGCCGAGACAAAACCTCGTTCGCCATGTCCGCGAAGAATCAACCTGGCGCGATTCACGAGTTGCTCGCCCCATTGGCGGTTCACAAAGTCTCGATGACCAAATTAGAATCTCGTCCCTCACGCCTGGCTAACTGGGAGTATTACTTTTTTGTCGATATCGAGGGACATCGCCGCGACGCCCCCGTTGCCGAGGCATTGCGCGAAATCGAAACGCGCGCACTACATCTTAAAATCATGGGATCGTATCCCGTGGCGGCGTTTTGAGCACCATCGCATGATCCCAGCCTGCGTTGCCGCCCCCGATCATATTAAGGCCATCGCCGCTTATCAGCCCGGTAAGCCCACGTCGGAATTAGCGCGCGAGTTAAAGCTAGACGAGAACGCCATTATCAAACTGGCGTCGAACGAGAATCCCCTAGGCCCGAGCCCCACCGCGGTTAGGGCAATCGAGCGTGTGTTGAGCGGCATTGCCCTGTATCCCGATGGCAGTGGCTTTGACTTTAAGTCCACACTGATGGAGAAGTACGGCATTGCCCGCGAACAGATCGTGCTGGGCAACGGTTCCAACGATGTGCTCGAATTAGCCGCGCGTACCTTCCTCACTGCACAAGACTCCGCCGTCTACTCCCAACACGCGTTTGCGGTCTATCCACTGGCAGTGCAGGCGATCGGTGCGACGAAAATCGAAGTTGCGGCGAAGGACTATGGCCACGATTTGCCCGCGATGGCGAAAGCGGTACGCGTAGATACCCGCATTGTATTCGTCGCCAATCCTAACAATCCCACCGGGACCTTCGCTTCCGCCGACACCCTGCTGGCGTTCATCGAGCAGATTCCTGAATCCGTGATCGTCGTCTTAGACGAGGCCTACACCGAGTATCTCCCGGCCCGCCTCAGGGTGGATACGATCGCGTGGCTCAAGCGGTTTCCGAATCTTGTCATCACCCGCACGTTGTCCAAAGCCTATGGGCTGGCGGGACTACGCGTCGGATTTGCTCTAGCCCATCCGGACGTGGCCGATCTCATGAACAGATTACGCCAGCCATTCAACGTCAACAGTCTCGCCCTTGCGGCGGCGGAAGCGGTGCTGAACGATGATGAATTTTTAAGCCGAAGCGCCGAACTCAACGCTAAAGGATTGGACCAACTGGCTCAGGGATTTACGCGACTAGGCTTATCGTATATTCCGTCGTACGGCAATTTCATCAGTGTCGAAGTCGGCGATGGCGCGTCCATGTTTCAATACTTGCTCAAGCAAGGCATCATCGTGCGGCCCATCGCCGGTTATGGCATGCCGCGACACTTGCGGGTCAGCGTCGGCTTGCCGCAACAGAACGAGCGATTCCTCTCCGCGCTCGCGCAGGGGTTAAAGCAAATCGCTTCCAACCGTTAGTCTTCTCCATTTCAGTGCCTTCGCAAACGTTTGCCATCAACAAGCTGGTCGTTTTCGGCGTCGGGCTGATCGGCGGTTCGTTCGCTTTGGCTTTGCGTCGTGGAGGCACTGTCAGCCATATAGTCGGCGTCGGCCGTAACCAGACTAACCTCGATCATGCATTGCGATTGGGCATCATCGATGAGGCTGCTACCGATGCGGGCCAAGCGGTGAATGGCGCCGACTTCGTTATGCTAGCGACCCCGGTAGGCCAGATGGAGGCACTGCTCGGGACGATCGCCGCGCAGCTTTCGTCCGGCGCCGTCATCACCGATGGCGGCAGCACCAAACAGGACGTGGTGGCCTATGCGCGTGCGAAATTGGCGAAAAAATTTTCCCGCTTCGTTCCCGGTCATCCGATTGCGGGAACGGAAAAAAGCGGCGCGGCTGCCGCCGATGCCGAGTTATATTGCGGACGCAAGGTGATCTTGACACCGGAATCGGATACCGACCCGGCTGCGATCGAGGCGGTGCGCGGCGCCTGGCAGGCATGCCTTGCAGAAGTCCATCTGATGCGGCCCGCAGAGCACGATGCTTTGTTCGCCGCGATCAGCCATCTTCCCCATCTATTGGCATTCGCGCTGGTCGATTGGATGGCGCGCAAACCCAATCGCGATGCGCTGTTTCAATTTGCCGCCGGCGGCTTTCGCGATTTCACCCGCATTGCCTCGAGTTCGCCGGAAATGTGGCGCGATATCTGTTTAGCCAATCGCTCCGCGTTGCTAACGGAACTCGCCGACTACCGCGAAGAGTTGGCGCTGTTACAGGACTGCCTGGAACGCTCCGACGCGGTGCAACTAGAACAACTTTTTGGCCGCGCCCGTAGCACCCGGGACGATTGGCTGGCGCGCACGCAATCGGCGGCGGGGATCGAATAACCGTGGACTTTCTCGATCTACCGCCGGTGACTAAAGCTCGCGGCAATGTTGCCCTGCCGGGGTCGAAAAGTATTTCCAATCGTACTTTGCTATTAGCTGCGCTTGCCCGCGGGGAAACCACGATCCACGGTCTGCTGCTGTCGGATGACGTGGAACGAATGCTGGACGCGCTAAAGTCGTTGGGTGTGCAATGGCGGCAGGAAGGTGATCAATATCGAATCACCGGTGTTGGGGGTTTATTCCCTAACAAAAATAGCGATCTCTTCCTCGGCAATGCTGGCACCGCTTTTCGTCCGCTCACCGCCGTGCTGGCGTTGTGCGCTGGCCGCTACCGTTTGTCCGGTGTGCCGCGCATGCACGAGCGGCCGATCGCTGACCTGGTCGACGCTTTGCGCCAGATCGGCGCCGACATCCGGTATTTGCAGGACGAGGGATTTCCCCCGCTGGAAATTTTTCCGGCGACGAAATCCGACAACGATATCGTGCGCGTGCGCGGCGATGTCTCGAGCCAATTTTTGACCGGGCTGTTGATGGCGTTGCCGCTGATGGGGCGAACGATGACCATCGAAGTTGTCGGCGAGTTGATTTCCAAACCCTATATCGAAATCACGCTAAACCTGATGGCGCGGTTCGGCGTGGCGGTCAAACGCGACGGCTGGCGAGCGTTTACTTTGCCCGCCGGATCCGATTATCGAAGTCCCGGCGCGATCCACGTGGAGGGCGACGCCTCGTCGGCCTCCTATTTTCTGGCGGCCGGCGCCATCGGCGGTGGGCCGGTGCGAGTCGAAGGCGTGGGGCGAGCGAGCATACAAGGCGACGTACGCTTTGTGCAGGAGATCGAGAAGTTGGGCGCGCGCATCACGATGTCCGACGATTGGATAGAAGTTCGCGCTCCGGCCGACGGCAAACTGCAGCCGTTCGACTTGGATCTAAATCACATCCCCGATGCGGCGATGACCTTGGCGGTGGTGGCGCTCTTTACCGGCGGGCCGTGCCGGTTACGCAATATCGCCAGTTGGCGGGTCAAAGAAACCGATCGCATCGCCGCCATGGCGACGGAATTACGCAAGCTGGGCGCGGACGTGGAAGAGGGCGCAGACTACTACGCATCAGCCCACCTCCCACCTCACACCTCACCCCTCACGCCGCGATCGACACCTACGACGATCACCGCATCGCGATGTGTTTCTCGTTGGCGAGTTTAGCGGGCGTGCCGGTCCGTATTAACGACCCGAACTGTGTGGCGAAGACGTTTCCCGATTATTTTCAACGCTTTGCAGCGATCGTCACGGCATGAAGCCGGTTCCCGTTATCGCCATCGATGGACCTGCCGCATCGGGGAAGGGCGCCGTCGCCCAGGAAGTCGCGGAACGTTTAGGTTTTCATTACCTCGACAGCGGGGCAATCTACCGCGCCGCGGCCTTGGCAATCGATCAGGCCGGACAGGACGCGAGCAGTCCCGACCTGGAAGAAGCGAGCGCCGTGGCGATTGCCGAAAAGATGGATCTCAAGTTTAAAGAGGGGATGGTGTTCCTGGGCGACCTGGACGTCACCCAGCTCATCCGCTCGGAAGCCTGTGGCATGAAGGCGTCGAAAATCGCGGTGTTCCCGCAATTGCGCCGCGCTTTGCTCGACTTGCAGCGGGCTTTTCGCCGTCCGCCCGGATTGGTAGCCGAAGGGCGGGATATGGGTACGGTCGTTTTCCCCGACGCGACGCTAAAAATCTTTCTCACGGCGGGCGCCGAAGTGCGGGCGGAGCGTCGACATAAGCAGTTGATGGGAAAAGGAATAAATGCTACTATTCGCGACTTGCTAAAAGATATCGAATCTCGCGACGAGCGGGACAAGCAGCGAAAAGTAGCGCCGCTGCGCACCGATAGCGACACCAAAATAATAGATACTACAGCTCTCACTTTGCCCGAAGCGGTGGAGGTTGTATTGAAGTTATACGCGCTAAGCGCGGTGCATCAAACGTAACACCAGGAGCCCTCCCACGCGGAGAAGCAATGACTAACTTGACCTGATTTCCCAGTACTTTTGGTCCTTTTGATTAACCTAACCCATGACAACTGTTTCCCAAGCAACCGTACCCCTAGAAAATTTTGCTGCCCTGTTTGAAGAAAGCCTCGCCCGCCAGGAGATGCGCGCCGGCGAAGTGATTACCGCGGAAGTGGTATCCATCGACGCCAATATGGTGATCGTGAATGCCGGCCTGAAGTCCGAGAGCTTAATCCCGATCGAAGAGTTCAAGAACGACCGCGGCGAAGTCGAGGTAAAGCCCGGTGATTTCGTTAAAGTGGCGATCGATTCGCTCGAAGACGGCTACGGCTCGACCAAACTATCGCGCGACAAAGCCAAGCGGCTCGCTGCATGGTCCGATCTCGACGAAGCGTTGGAAAAGGGCACCATCGTTCAGGGTGTGGTAAACGGTAAGGTCAAGGGCGGTCTCACGGTCATGATTAACGGCATCCGCGCATTCCTGCCCGGTTCGTTGGTCGACATTCGCCCGGTGAAAGACACCACGCCGTACGAGAACAAGGAGATGGAGTTTAAGGTCATTAAACTCGATCGCAAGCGCAATAACGTCGTGGTGTCGCGCCGCGCCGTGATGGAAGCCGCCCAAGGCGTTGAACGTCAAAGCCTGCTGGAAAGCTTGCAGGAAGGCTCCGTCGTCAAAGGAATCGTCAAGAACATCACCGACTACGGCGCGTTCGTCGATCTCGGCGGCATCGATGGCTTGTTGCACATTACCGATCTGGCATGGCGCCGTGTGAAGCACCCGTCGGAAGTATTGACCGTCGGCGATGAGGTGGAAGCCAAGGTATTAAAATTCGATCAAGAGAAAAATCGCGTTTCTCTCGGCTTGAAACAACTCGGCGAAGATCCCTGGGTGGGCCTCGGTCGCCGCTACCCGCAGGGTACGCGTCTATTCGGCAAAGTCACGAATTTGACCGACTATGGCGCGTTTGTCGAAATCGAGCAAGGCATAGAAGGCTTGGTCCATGTGTCCGAAATGGACTGGACCAACAAGAACGTTCATCCGTCCAAAGTGGTGCAATTGGGCGATGAAGTCGAAGTCATGATCCTGGAGATCGACGAAGAACGCCGGCGCATTTCGCTCGGCATGAAGCAATGCCAGCCGAATCCTTGGGAAGATTTCTACGCCAATCACAAAAAAGGCGATAAAGTCGCCGGCCAAATCAAATCGATTACCGATTTTGGCGTATTTATCGGCTTGAACGGTGGGATTGACGGCCTGGTCCATCTGTCCGATCTTTCCTGGACCCAGACCGGCGAAGAAGCCGTGCGAGGTTACAAAAAGGGCGACGAAGTCGAAGCCGTGGTATTAGCGATCGATGTCGAACGCGAGCGAATTTCCCTCGGCATTAAGCAAATGAGCGGCGATCCGTTCAGTGTGTTCGTGACCAACCATGACAAAGGTCATATCATCAAGGGCATCGTAAAAACGCTTGATCCCAAAGGGGCAATCATTCAGATCGAGCCCGATGTCGAAGGTTATCTGCGTGCCTCGGAAATTTCTCGCGATAAAGTGGAAGACATCCGCACCCGTCTTAAGGAGGGTGACGAAGTCGAGGCGGTGATCGTCAATATCGATCGTAAGAACCGCAGCATCAATCTTTCCATCAAAGCGAAAGATACAGCCGAAGAAAACGCCGCTATGCAGAAATTTACTTCAGAAGCGCCGGTAAATGCCGGCACGACCAATCTAGGCGCGTTGTTGAAAGCCAAGTTAGAGAACAAGGGTAACGAACAAGAATAAGGGAGCGGGGATGACCAAGTCGGAACTGATCAATTTATTGGCCGGTAGATTCACGCAACTCGTTGCGAAAGATGCTGAGCTCGCGGTGAAAACCGTGCTGGACGCCATGGCCGTCAGCCTGGCCCAGGGCGATCGCATCGAGATCCGCGGATTCGGAAGTTTTGGTTTGAATTATCGTCCGCCTCGAACCGGTCGTAATCCGAAAACCGGAGACAAGGTCCAAGTTCCTGAAAAATATGTTCCGCACTTTAAGGCAGGCAAGGAACTACGCGACCGTGTCGATTCACTAGATGCGGTAAAGTAGTAATTGTTCAAATCGGTAGAAAAGCGGCGATGTCCTTGGACGAGCCGCTTTTTTCTTGCCTTCTATGGCGGCAATCTTCGCGCTCACATTTGTTGTTATACTTGAAGGACGTCAAACTTAGTTAGTCGTTAGCGCGGCTAACGTAAGCGAAAGTTCCTTAGTCTGGTCTACTTTACTCTGCTCCCATGGGACTCATTTTTCGGCTGATCAAAATCGCAGTAATGCTGGCGCTATTTGTCGTGTTGCTGGTATTTGCGATCGGCAATTCGGGCTTGGTCAACATTAAGTTCCTGACTTACGAACGCACCGCGCCCTTGGTTCTGGTGCTTTTTTTCTTCTTGATCATCGGGGTGGTGGTCGGATTGTTGGCGCTTACCGGTCCGCTATTTCGGCAGCGGCGCCAAATCCAGCAACTGAAACGGGATATCCGGCTGCAAGAGCAAATCAAGCCTGCGGAAAAACCCAAAGCTGAAGTTGATCCGCTGCTTACCATGCCGCTAGGCTAGCCGTTAGCGCCTAGGCTCGCGCGTTTCAGCCCGCATGGAATTTCAGTCTTGGTGGTTGCTCGGATTTCCGTTATTTTTCGGCTTGGGCTGGCTCGCCGCGCGTATTGACCTTAAGTATCTGATGACGGAGTCCCGGGCGCTGCCGGCATCCTATTTCAAGGGACTCAATTTTTTGTTGAACGAGCAGCCCGACAAAGCCATAGAAGCTTTTATCGAAGTGGCTAGGGCCGATCAGCAGACCGTGGAGTTGCATTTTGCTCTCGGTAGCTTATTTCGTCGCCGAGGCGAAATCGAGCGAGCGATACGCATGCATCAAAACTTGGTCAATCGGGTCGACTTGAGTAACGAGCAAAAGACCCTGGCGCTATATGAATTGGCGCAGGATTTTCTCAAAGGTGGATTGCTAGACCGCGCGGAAGAAATTTTTTCCGATTTACGGAAATCGCACTATCAAGAATCGGCGTTACGATCTCTGCTGCATATTTATGTGGTGGAAAAAGACTGGTTTAAAGCGATCGGTGTGGCGCAGGAGCTGGAAAAAATTTCCACCGACAGTCATCAAAAAGAAATCGCGAATTATTTTTGCGAGCTTGCCGCATTTGAACGTTCCCATTCTCGCCCAGAGCAGGCGAAGGAATATTTGGAACAGGCATTGAGTGCGAATCGAAAATGTGTTCGCGCCAATCTGTTACTCGGAGAATGGGCGGCGCGAGAGGGCAACCATACCCTCGCGATCGAAATCTGGAAACGCATCGAAGGCCAGAACCCCGCATATCTATTTCTGGTGGCGGACAAATTGCTGGAAAGTTATCGCGCTCTCGGCAAGCCTCAGGAAGGTTTAAATCTTTTGCGTGGTTTTCAAGAGCGATACCCGGCGCTGGATTTGTTGAATGCCGCATTCCAGGCAACCCTCGAGACCGAGGGCGCCAACAATGCTTACCGGCTGGTGCGGGACGATTTGCGCCGCAACCCGAGTTTGCTGGGGTTGGATAAGTTCCTGGAGGCCCAGGCGATGGATTCCCCACCGGAAAAGCGCGCCGATCTGCAATTGATCAAAGATTTAGTCCAAACTTACGCCGGACGGCTCGCTATTTATCAATGCGAAACTTGCGGTTTTAAGGCGCGGCAGTTTTATTGGCATTGTCCCGCCTGCGGCGGTTGGGAAACTTACCCGCCTAGGCGCAACGCCGAACTTGAGTTACAGCGGAGCTAGTTACACCATGGCCGATCCACGTATCATTGTCGCACTCGATGTCCCGGATCGAACCGCCGCGATCAATCTCACCAAGCAGCTTGATTCTAAACTTTGCCGCGTAAAAGTGGGTAAGGAATTATTTGTTTCCGGCTCGCCGCAAACGATAGACGATCTGCGAGACCTAGGTTTCGAAGTGTTCTTGGATCTGAAATTTCACGACATCCCCAACACCGTCGCCGCCGCCTGCAGGGCAGCCGTGAAGTTGGGCGTTTGGATGCTGAACGTGCACGCATCCGGCGGACGCGACATGTTGCTCGCGGCGCGCGAGGCGGTCGCCGCTGGGACCAGTAAATTGATTGCCGTAACGGTGCTTACGAGCTTAACCGACGCCGCGCTGCGCGAGGTCGGCGTGCCGGCCAGCGTCGACCAGCAAGTTCAGCGCCTCGCGAATCTAACTCGCGAATGCGGCTTGGACGGCGTGGTGTGTTCGGCGCGCGAAGCCGCCCTGCTGCGCGCCTCGATCGCCCCGCCATTCGCGCTCGTCACACCGGGCATACGCCTACCGACCGCGGCGTCGGACGATCAGGTTCGGGTCGTCACGCCGCAAGATGCGCTGCGCGCCGGCGCCGACTATTTGGTGATCGGCCGGCCGATCACCGCCGCAAAAGATCCTCGTGCCGCCCTTGAGAATATTTACTCTATGATCCATGTGGAAAATAAAATATGAAAATCACCGTGATAGGCACCGGCTACGTCGGCTTGGTCAGCGGTACTTGTTTGGCGGACGTCGGGAACGACGTGCTTTGCTTGGATGTTGATCAGCGCAAGATCGATTCTTTGCTCGAGGGCGTCATTCCGATCTTCGAACCGGGCCTGCAGGACATGGTCAAGCGCAATGTCGCCGCGGGCCGCTTGAGGTTTACTACGGACGTGCCCGCCGCGACGGCGTTTGGGCAAATTCAATTTATTGCCGTGGGCACTCCCGCGGACGAAGACGGTTCAGCCGATTTAAAATACGTAATCGACGCCGCTCGTGCCGTCGGCCGGCATATGACGGAGACCAAGATCGTTGTCGATAAATCCACCGTACCCGTCGGCACCGCGGACATGGTACGTAAAGCCATCGCCGAAGAGTTGGAGCAGCGTGGGCAGAAGATCGAATTCAGCGTCGTCTCCAATCCGGAATTCTTGAAGGAAGGCGCCGCCATCGAGGATTTCATGAAGCCCGATCGCATCGTCGTCGGCGCGGAGGATGAACGCGCTATCCAAGCGATGCGTGCGCTATACGCGCCGTTCCAACGCAACCACGAGCGCATCATGTTCATGGACGTGCGTTCCGCCGAATTGACCAAATACGCTGCGAATGCCATGCTTGCGACGCGAATTTCCTTTATGAACGAGTTGGCGCTGCTCGCGGAAAAATTGGGCGCCGATATCGAACACGTGCGCCAGGGCATCGGCTCGGATCCGCGTATCGGCTATCACTTCCTTTATCCGGGCTGCGGCTACGGCGGTTCCTGTTTCCCGAAAGATGTACAGGCGCTGCAGCGCACCGGTCGTGCGAACGGCCAGGAATTGCATATTCTCGGCGCCGTAGAAACCGTGAACGAGCAACAGAAAGAAGTGCTGCTCGGCAAGATGAGCAAGCGCTTCGGTTCCCTGGCCGGTCGCCGCTTTGCTTTGTGGGGCCTGGCCTTCAAGCCCAATACCAACGACATGCGCGAAGCGCCGAGCCGCGTGCTGATCGAAGGGTTATGGAAACAAGGCGCGACCGTGTCGGCATTCGATCCGGTCGCGGTGGAAGAAACCAAGCGCATCTACGGCAACGACGCGCGTATCCAGTATGCCGAATCGCCGATCAATGCGTTACAAGGCGCCGACGCGCTCGCCATCGTCACCGAGTGGAAAGTGTTCCGCAGCCCGGATTTTTCCGCCATCAAAACCCAACTTAAACACCCGGTTATCTTTGATGGTCGTAACCTATACGATCCCGCCGTGCTCAAAAACGAAGGGATTGAGTATCATCCCATCGGCCGCAAAATTTAGAATTGTTCGCTGAGCGATCCATGATTTCGAGCCGCACCCAATGACACTGCCTGAGTTTTCCGCCGCGCGGGTTTTGGTGGTCGGTGACGTGATGCTGGATCGTTATTGGTTCGGCGAGGTTTCGCGTATCTCGCCGGAAGCGCCGGTGCCAATTGTGCACGTTCAACGCTCGGAAGAGCGGCCGGGCGGCGCGGCGAACGTCGCCCGCGGTGTAGCGGCGTTGGGCGCTCAGGCACGGCTATTGGCGGTGATTGGGCAAGACGAACCGGGCTCGCGGCTAGGGGAGCTATTGAGCGAAGCGAAAGTCGATGCCAAACTCTATCAAGACCCCGCCTTGCAGACCACGGTTAAGCTGCGAGTGATCGGCCGTCAGCAGCAACTCATGCGCCTGGATTTCGAGACGTTTCCGAGCCACGATGTATTGCTCTCCAAGCTCGAGGATTTCGCCGCTCTGCAAAAGGTCAGCGATGTGGTGATACTCTCAGACTACGGCAAGGGCGGCCTTGCCCATATCGAAAGCATGATTGCACTGTGTAACGAAGCGAACAAACCGGTGCTGGTCGATCCCAAGGGCGACGATTTCATTCGTTATCGCAACGCGACCGTGCTGACACCCAACAAATCGGAGTTTCGCACGGTCGTGGGAAGCTGGAAAACGGAAGCAGAGATGACGGAAAAAGCGCAAGCCTTGCGCGCGTCGCTTAACTTAAATGCGTTGTTGGTGACCCGTTCCGAGGAAGGCATGACCCTGTACCGCGAAGACGAAGTTTTCCATGTCCCGGTCCAGGCGCGCGAGGTCTACGATGTGAGCGGCGCCGGCGACACAGTGATCGCCACATTGGCAGTCATGCTGGCGAGCGGCGCAACTATGGTGGACGCGGTCAAGACCGCCAATCGCGCGGCAGGAATCGTGGTCGGCAAACTCGGCACCGCTATAGTCGATCGCGCCGAGTTTTTGGAGAACGAATAGTGTTCATCGTAGTTACCGGCGCAGCCGGATTCATCGGCGCCAATTTAGTCAAAGCGCTGAACGCACGCGGCAAGACAAACATCATCGCCGTAGATAATCTCAGCCGGGCGGACAAATTCAAAAACTTGGTGGATTGCCAAATCGCCGACTACCTCGATAAGGACGAGTTCATCGAGTTGATTGCCAATGAGGGATTTCACGGTGATATCGATATCATTTTCCATCAAGGCGCCTGCTCCGACACGATGGAGGCCAACGGCCGCTACATGATGCAAAACAACTATCGTTACTCGGTTGAGTTACTGGATTTTTGCCAGGCGCAATCGGTGCCGTTGATCTATGCGTCGTCGGCGGCGGTCTATGGCGCCGGCCAAGTGTTCAAGGAAAGCGCGGAGTTCGAAGCGCCGCTCAACGTCTACGGCTACTCCAAATTATTATTCGATCAACACGTCCGCAACCGTGCGCGTGAGTTTCGCTCGCAAGTGATCGGCCTGCGTTACTTCAATGTCTACGGGCCGCGCGAAGCGCACAAAGGGCGCATGGCCTCGGTCGCGTTTCATCTTTTCAATCAGTATAAGAAGGATGGCCGCGTCAAGCTGTTCGAAGGCGCGGAAGGCTACGCCGACGGCGAGCAGCGGCGCGATTTTATTTCCGTCGACGATGTCGTTGCCGTGAATTTATTTTTTTACGATCATCCCGAGCGCTCCGGCATCTACAATGTCGGCACTGGCGCTAGTCAGTCGTTCAACGACGTCGCGTGCGCCACAGTCAACTCTTGCCGCGCCCAAGCCGGCCAGCCGCCGGTGGGATTGCAACAATTGCGCGACCAAGGGCTAATCGAATACATCGAGTTCCCCGAGGCGTTGCGCGGCAAATATCAAAGTTATACCCAAGCAGACAACTCAGCCCTGCGCAAGGCGGGCTACAGTGCACCGTTCCTCACCGTGGAACAAGGTGTGGAGAGATATGTGCGCGAGCTGGGGAAAGAATAGTCGTTGTCTATTCCGGTTACCGGCGTTAGAGTGACAAGCGTGGGACAACAAGCTGCATCTCGCGCTGCATGATGCGAGGTCATTTTCAATCGCGTCTGTTGGAGAAGAGCCATGAGGAAATTTCTATTGCTGCTGACATCGCTGTTGGTTTGGTGTGGATCGAGTTTTGCGGTCGATTTGAATAAGGCCACGCAAGCGGAACTAGAGGCACTTAAGGGGATAGGAGAGGTAAAAGCAAAGGCCATCATTGCCTATCGCAATAAGAACGGTCCTTTTAAATCGGCCGACGATCTCGATAAAGTAAAGGGCGTGGGCAAAGGGATCATCACCAAACTTGGCGCAGATGTAACCATCGATGGCCGGCCCTTGGGAATTCCGATCGCTGACGATAAACCGGCCGACAAGAAATCTACCAAAGCCAAGAAAGTGGAGGCGGCCGCACCTGCTGCCGAGGCGCCGGCGGACGAAAAGACCGTCAAAATGAATAAAAAGAAAGAGTAGCATCGGCTGGAAAGCCGCGCCAATACTGGGCTGTGTCTATGCCATGGCTGACAGCCGCGCTGGTATTGCCTGATAGGTTAGTCGTTTTGAAGAGCGAGAGTCTCGCGGAAATATCACCGCGCAGTTTGTATTTTCGGTTGACGCTCGAATAACTCGCGCAATTGCGTGTGCGATAATTTGTGCCTGTAACTTTTCATTCACCACAGCATGTACAAGACTCTCGAAGATTTCGTCGGCGCAACCCCATTGGTGCGGTTGCAGCGCATACCGGGTAACACCAGCAACGTGCTGCTCGCTAAATTGGAGGGCAACAATCCCGCCGGTTCGGTGAAGGATCGCCCGGCGCTTTCCATGATTGTCCATGCGGAGAAGCGCGGCGCCATCAAGCCCGGCGACACGTTGATCGAGGCCACCAGCGGCAACACCGGTATCGCGCTCGCCATGGCGGCGGCAATGCGCGGCTATCGCATGATATTGGTCATGCCCGAAAACCAAAGCCTAGAACGGCGCCAGACCATGCGCGCGTTCGGTGCGGAGTTAGTTTTGACGCCCAAGGCCGGCGGCATGGAAACCGCGCGCGATGTGGCGGAACGGATGCAGGCGGACGGCAAGGGGTTAATCCTCGATCAGTTCGCGAACCCTGACAATCCCTTGTCCCACTACGAGGGCACCGGCCCGGAAGTTTGGCGCGATACGCAAGGAAAGGTCACTCACTTCGTCGCGACCATGGGAACCACGGGAACGATCATGGGCACGTCGCGATTTCTCAAGGAGATGAATCCGGCGATTCAGATTATCGGCGTCCACCCGAAGGACGGCGCGAATGTTCCCGGCATTCGCAAATGGCCGCCGGAATATCTACCGCGCATTTTCGATCGCGCGCGAGTCGACCGCGTGATTGAAGTGAGCCAAGCGGAAGCGGAAGAAATGGCGCGGCGGCTCGCGCGGGAAGAAGGTATTTTCGCCGGAATTTCCTCCGGTGGCGGGCTTGCCGTCGCCCTCAAAATTTCCGCCGAGGTCGAGAATGCGGTGATCGTGCACGTGGTGTGCGATCGTGGCGATCGCTATCTGTCGACGGGCGTATTTCCGGACTAATTCCATTTCCATTTCAATAGTTAAACTTCGCCAGCGCTGGCGCGGCTCCTCGCCGTACAACTGTACTGTCTCGTCGCCTTACCCGCTCTGGCTCGTTTCACTATTGAAATGGAAACGGAATAAGCAGTCCATGTCTAGTGTCGATGTTCCAACTCGTTTCCCTAATTGTTTTTTTAGCCTAACGTACCCTGCGCTGCGCTCACTCGAATTTCGATCACTGCCGACGAAATTTCCAGTCCTACCTTTAACGCAAACGGCTCTCGGCTCGTTACGATTGGCGGAGCCCGCGGGCGAACTCAGCGTTAAGATCGGCGAGTTCACCAACAATGGCAAGCGGCTGACCGACACGGAACTCTACCTGTTCCCGCCTGACGATTGCGGCAGAAGGTGTCGGCTGCAAGAGCGGTAAGCTCAAGGAATCCGGAGAAGTGATTCCGCTCACCTTTCAGTTTGCAAACAGCGAAACGTTTAATGTCGCGCTGCAACCGCAAGGCGAATCTTGGCAAATCAATTCAAGCCGCGCCGGCAACGATTGGAATGCAACGATCGATGTCAAAGATGGGTCCGTCACGCGCTTTGCGCCGTTGATTCCCGCATCGCTGCCTAAGCTCACCAAGGGGTCGCTTACCGGCCGTATCGAACTGACGACCGATCCTCAAGACAACGCAAAAGTTCAAGGCCGCATCGCTTTGAAAGATGTCGATTTCAGCGACACGGCCGGTTTGCGTGCGGGCGAAAAAATCGCAGCGGTGGTCGACCTCAAAGCCCAGAGAACCGGCCCACGCTGGCGCTTCACCACCGTGCTGGATTGGCCCGAAGGCGAAATGCTGTGGCAGCCGATCTATCTTGCGAAAAGCCGTAAACTCGTTCGCGCCTCGGGTGTTTGGGACCCGGAGTTCATTCAGATCGATAACGCCGACATCGAGTTGGCGCCCATCGGCCGCATCACGTTAAATGGCCGTTGGAAAAACGATCCGGGTACGCTCGTGGATCTCAATATGAAAGGCCGTGGCCTCGACCTGGATCCGCTTTACGGCACCTTGGTAAAACCATTTCTCGATGGCGCCAGCTTTAATTCGTTCAGCGCCAGCGGCAAGGCGGATGTCGAGATCACCGTCGTTAAAGGCGAGATTCGGCGCGCTGACCTTCAAGCTTGTCGATGCGACCGTGACCGATGCTAACAACCGTTTCAAGATCGAACGCCTGCGCACCAACATTCCCTGGGTCAACGCCGGTGCAGGGGAGGGCGTTATCGCATTTGACGGCGCCATTATCGATGGCGTGCCGATCGGCGCGGTGAAGACCAAGCTTCAATTTAAAGGCGAGAGCTTTACCTTGCCGGAAGTGACCCTGCCGATGCTGGATGGCGCGATCAAGATCAAAAACGTGAAAGCGCGCCGCGAAGGCAAGGATTGGCTGGGCGAATTCGAAGGCGAGGTGGAGCCGATTTCCTTGCCCAAGCTGACGGCGGCGTTCAAGTGGCCGACCATGGCGGGCTCGCTCGAAGGCGTGATTCCGCGGGTGCGCTTCGATGGCAAAAGCATATTCATCGATGGCGCGTTGCAGTTCAAAGTGTTCGATGGCATCGTCGTGGCGACTAATATGCAGCTTAACGATGCGCTCGGCGCGGCGCCGCAATTGGAAGGCACGGTGGTGATGAGTAATTTGGATTTGGATGTGTTAACCAAAACATTTTCATTCGGCAAAATGCAAGGCCGCATTGATGTCGCGTTGGAGAATATGTTGTTATCAAATTGGAAGCCAGTGAGTTTCGATGGGCGTGTGATGTCGAGCGAGGGCAAGTATCCACGCAAAATCAGCCAGCAAGCGGTGCAAAATATTTCGTCGCTCGGCGGGGCCGGCGCGGCGGCGGCGATACAGCGCAGCTTCCTGCGAATATTCGAAACCTTCGGTTACAAAAAAATCGGCCTCACCTGCAAACTACGCAACACGGTGTGTGAGATGGGCGGCGTCGCCAACACGCCGCAAGGTTATGTGTTGGTGCAAGGCGGCGGCATACCGTCGATTACGGTCATGGGATACAATCGCCAAGTCGGTTGGGAAGAGTTGCTGGCGCGCATCAAAGCGGCCACGCAAAGCAATGTTGGGCCGGTGGTCAAATAGCTTCGACGGTAAAGGATATGCGAATGAAAAAATGGATAAGTTTGTCGCTGCTGGGTGCTGCACTCAATGCGTGCGTAACGATCAACGTTTATTTTCCCGCTGCAGCGGCGGAGAAGGCGGCTGACAAGATTATCGACGAAGTATTGCAGAGTCGGCAGGCGAATAAACCCGCACCGGCGCCGACGCCTGCGCCGAAATAGTTGTTATGATTTTCAACCGAGGAATAAAGATGAATCGACTGCTTTCTTTTTTTGGCTTAATCGCGTTGCTCGTGGTGACGAACAGCGTTTGGGCGCAAGCTAACTTAGATGTCAACACGCCAGGCATCACCGCGATCACCAATTCCATGAAGGCGCGCAATGCTCAGTTGCAAGGCGCCTATCAATCGGGCGCAGTGGGCTTTGCCAAGGATGGCAACGTCGCCGTGCGCGATGCCGGTGCATTACCGCTGAAAGACCGTGCTGCCATTAGTGGCTTGGTCGCGCAAGAGAATCAGGATCGGGCTGCGCTGTATAAAGAGATCGCAAAAGCCAACGGCCATCCCGAATGGGAAGGCGATATTCGTAATACTTTTGCGCAACGCTTCATTCAGAAAGCTGCCGCTGGCTGGTATGTGCAAGACGGCAGCGGCAATTGGGTAAAGAAGTAGTTTGCAGCCCGTACTTGTATTCGATATTGAAACCATTCCCGATACGGATGGCTTAACCAAGCTATACGATATTGCTCCCGATACGCCCGCCGCTGAAGTCGCGGAGCGGGCATTTGCCGAACGGCGTGAAAAAACCGGCAATGATTTTTTGCCGTTGCATCTTCATAGAGTCATAGCCATTTCCTGCGCGTTGCGCGATCGCGATAGCTTCAAAGTCTGGTCGCTCGGTACGCCGCAAGATAGCGAAGCAACGCTGATTCAACGCTTCTTTGACGGCATAGAAAAATATACGCCGCAACTGGTCTCCTGGAATGGCGGTGGCTTCGACTTACCTGTCCTCCATTACCGTGCGCTGGTGAATAGCATCATCGCGCCGCGCTATTGGGAACTGGGTGAAGAAGATCGCGAGTTCAAGTGGAATAACTACATCAGCCGCTACCACACCCGCCATTTAGATTTGATGGACCTGCTAGCGCTGTATCAGCCGCGCGCCAATGCGCCGCTGGATGCGTTGGCCAAGCTGTGCGGCTTCCCCGGCAAGCTCGGCATGGACGGTTCAAAGGTTTGGCAAGCATTTCAGGATGGCGAAATCGTATCGATTCGAAACTATTGCGAGACCGATGTGGCGAACACGTATCTGATGTTTTTGCGGTTTCAATTGATGCGTGGCCATTCGACTCGCGATCAGTACGACAAAGAAACGAAGCTGGTACGCGACACGCTAAGCCAACTCGACGGATCGCATTGGCGAGAATATCTTGCCGCGTGGACGTAATTCCAAATTGTCATTGCTTCGTCGCTTTGCTCCTCGCAATTACTTGGAGAGTGTTGATTATGTAGGGTGGGCACGTTTTTGTGCCCACGCCTCAGCGCTCGATTAACTGTCGTAAATTTAAATCAGCATTAACGATGGAGCAACACTTACGCGCAGCGCGCGCCCAACTGGTGCTGCAGCATCCGTTCCTCGGCGCGTTGTTATTAAAGCTCGCCATGAGAGCGGACGAGCGATGCCGTTCAATCGCCACCGATGGCGTCGAGATTCGTTACAGACCTAAATTTCTTGCCGAACTTTCGTTGACCGATATTCAGTTTCATCTCATGCATCAAGTGTTGCATTGTGCCTTGGGTCATCCATGGCGGCGCGGCCATCGCTTGTCTGCGGTATGGGATAGTGCGTGCGACTACGCGGTAAATCAATTACTGCTCGATGAAGGATTCAAGCCGGTTGCCGGTGCACTTATCGATGAACGCTATCGTGGTTTAAGCGCTGAAGAAATTTATCCACTGCTCGACCTCGGCGAAAGCCACATACCGTTGGATGAACATGCTTGGGCGTTATCGTACCGACCAGCGGCTGGATTCTCTTTGCCGCTGACAACGCCGCCAAAGACCACAAACGAGACAGAAACACTAACCGATCGTTCACCGGTCGATGCCGAATCCGAAAACGATATCGCCGAAAGTTGGCAAGCCAATGTCACCCATATGGCGCAGCGTATGCGCAGCAAAGGCCGGTTGAGTGCATCGCTGCAACGCGCTCTGGATGCGGCTCTCCAGCCGGTGTTGCCGTGGCAGGCACTATTGGCGCGCTTCCTGGCGAGCCATGCTCGCGACGACTACAGCTTTCATCGCATCTCGCGACGCGGTGGCGATGCCTTGCTCCCGAGCTTGTATAGTCAACAAACCAATCTCGTCATCGCCATCGACAACAGCGGTTCCATTACACATGCAGAGCTAAGCGAGTTCATCGGGGAAATCGACACGTTGAAATCTCAAGTCCGCGCGCAGGTGACATTGCTCGCGTGCGATGTCGCACTTCATCCCGATTGCCCGTGGTGCTTCACCGCGACCGACGCGATACACATGCCCGAGCAATGGTCCGGCGGTGGCGGCACGCGTTTCACACCAGTTTTCGATTGGGTGGAAAACCAAGGCCATTCACCGGACGCATTGATTTATTTCACTGACGCGATGGGTGAGTTCCCCGAACAAGATCCGAGTTATCCAGTATTGTGGTTAGTGAAGGGGCGTGGAAGAGTACCTTGGGGCATGCGAGTGCAATTGAACTCCTGACCGATGCAAACCTCAAGGCTCAATTTCCCAACATGTCATTCCCGCGAAGGCGAGAATCTATAGGGCACAATTTAGAACAACGTGCTGTTGACGTCGCGGTAGGGTGCGCGCCGCGCGCCGATTTTAAATTCTTCACGCGGCTATGTAAAAAAAACCAAAACGCCAGCACTTATTGGACAGCGCAGCTTCCAAAGCCTGAGTCCGCGCGCGCTATGCGCACCCTACGCTTGCTTTGCTTTTAGTGAACGTTTATTTCGCGGCGCCGCACGGTCAATCATGGCAGGCAATTCATTCCGAACGCGCGAAAATCGTCATCAATCGCAACGGCGTTGTCGAGCTTAAGTCTTTGCATCGTCGCGAAACTTGTGCAATCAGTAAAACTGAATCTTTTATCTCGGTACCGCGTAAAAATTTCCCAAGCTTTGGCTTCGTCTTGGCGGGTGACGGGCAGCACATTTGCGACGCTTGCCTGTAACAGTTGCTCGCCAAAAGTTTTCGCGACGGTAAAACCTAACCGATATCGAATTAACGTCACCGACTCATCGAAGACAAAGTTGGTGGTCACTAGCCGCAGGGTTTGTGCTTTCAGAAAATCGCCAACGCGTTGATGATCGGGGTCGTTACGATCCGCCAGCGCGTACCATGCGCCGGTGTCCACAAACAGACGTTTCACTTTCGTTTTTGCCCGTACAAGAACTCATTGTGATTGCTTCCGACAGCCTGTCCGTCTCCTTTACCGATACCCGTTATCGCGGCGAGCGGTGATTTGCCGGCAGTGCGCGAGGGTGAACGAAGCTGCTCGGTCACTAGTGAACGAACAATGGAAGCGAGGCTTACGCCGCGACGTCTAGCCTCTCGCATTAGCAGATCATATTGTTCTTGCTCAAGCGAAATTTGAGTTCGGTGCATGGTAATTTTCGAAGCAACAATCGGGTTGTAATCTTACATCATGTTAAATGTGATGTAAACATTACATTAGTGACGGACTAGTCATCGTCTTTAGCCTGTGGCCTTGTCGCTTTGTAATCGGCGATAAGCTTTTGCTGCGCTTGCGGCGGCACGGCTTCGTAGTGCGATAACTCCAACGCGTAAGAGCCCGCGCCGCCAGTAATGGATTTCAGTTTCGATTGATAGTCGCTTACTTCCGATAACGGCACCCGTCCGGCGATGATGGAGACATTGCCGCGGGCCGATTCGGTGCCGGTGATTTGGCCGCGCCGCGACGATAGATCGCCGGTGATGTCACCGACGTGTTGATCAGGAATGGTGATCTGCATATTGACGATGGGCTCGAGTATGATCGGTCGCGCTTTTTCGATGGCGTCTAAAAACGCTTTCTTGCCCGCGCTGACGAAGGCGATTTCCTTCGAATCCACCGCGTGGCTTTTGCCGTCGGTCACAGTCACGCGCACGTCTTGCATCGGGTAGCCTGCGAGGGGGCCGGCATCCATCACCATGCGCACGCCTTTTTCTACGGCCGGGATGAACTGATGGGGTATCGAGCCGCCGTAGGTTTTGTCCTCGAATTCAAAGCCCACTCCGCGTGGCAACGGCTCGATGCGTAAAAACACTTCTCCGAATTGTCCGGCGCCGCCGGTTTGTTTTTTGTGGCGATGATGGCCCTCGGCATTGCCCATCACCGTCTCGCGGTAGGCGATGCGCGGCGGATGGGTGGCGACTTCCATTTTGTACACTTCCGCCATGCGTTGCAGCATGGTGCGCATGTGCAGATCGCCGAGACCGCGCAAAATCGTTTCGTTCGTCGAAGGAGACAATTCTACTTGGAAGCACGGATCTTCCGCCGATAGTTTGGCGAGGATATCGTGCAGCCGTTGCTCGTCGCCGCGTTTTTTCGGCTCGATGGCGATGCCGTAGATCGGATTGGGAAATTCCAGCGGGCGCAGATGAATGTGCTCGTCCTCCGGCGAATCGTGCAACACCGAATCGAATTCGATCTCATCGATTTTGGCGACGGCGGCGATATCGCCGGGAATCGCCGCATCCACCTCGATGTGTTCTTTGCCTTGCAGCATAAACAGATGGCCAACCTTGAAGGGTTTACGGGCGTGGCCGATGTAGAGTTGGCTATCCTTGGTGATGGTGCCTTGATGGACACGGAACACGCCGAGCTTGCCGACGAAGGGATCGACGGTGACTTTAAAAACGTGGGCAAGCACATGTTTCTTCGGATCGGGATCGGAATGAAATTCTTCTTCCTTTTCTCCTTCGCCGGTGACGAATAGCGGTGGATTGCCCTCGAGCGGATTCGGCATGAGCTTCGCAAACATATCGAACAACTCCGCAACACCCGCGCCGGTGCGGGCCGAGACGAAACACACCGGAATCAAATGGCCTTCGCGCAACGCTTTTTCGAATGGCGCGTGCAGTTGCTCCGGCGTGACTTCGCCTTTCTCCAGGTAAACCGCCATCAATTCTTCATCCACTTCTACGGTCTGATCGATGATGGCGCTGTGCGCGGCGGCCACGGAAGAAAAATCTGCATCGCCCGATGGATTGAAAAAGCAATCGACGACTTTCTTGCCGCCATCGGCTGGCAAGTTGATCGGCAGGCATTCCTTGCCGAAGGTTTCTTGAATGTCGGCGAGTAACGCGGGCAGATCGAGATTCTCCGCATCGATTTTATTGATGATGATGGCGCGGCAAAGCTTGCGCTTCTCCGCCCACTGCATCATGCGGTGGGTGATCAGCTCAATGCCGTTCTGCGCGTTGATTACCACGGCGGCGGTCTCCACCGCCGGCAATGCGCCGATGGCCTGCCCCATGAAATCGGGATAGCCGGGCGTGTCGATCAGATGAACGTGGGTGCCCTGATCGTCGAAATGGATCACGGCGGAATTAAGCGAATGCTGATGTTGTTTTTCAAGCGGGTCGAAGTCGCATACAGTGCTGCCGCGTTCGACCGTTCCGGGGGCGGTGATGGCGCCGGCCTTATGCAGCAACGCTTCCGCGAGGCTGGTCTTGCCGGCGCCCGCGTGGCCTACGAGGGCAATGGTCCTGAGTGCTTCGGTGGTGTACTTTGGCATGGTCTCCTCCTGCAATGATTATGTGGCCGACTCCAGTAATGACTTCGGCGCTGGAGCGATTGTGTTTAAGCACCCGCCCGCAGAGGCAATACTGGTGCGGCGTTCCGACTAGGCAGCGCCACGAAGCAGTCTCCATGCGGTTCCTGGCATGATCGGTAACAGATTAATGCAAAACTATTGGTTGAACCAAGTTTTGCATCGATTTGCTAGAGTCAAACGCGAGGACGAATTTTTGCCGATTGCATTGGTTGGTTCTATTGTGAACCGACTATTGGGCACAGGCAACGGGTCACTTTAGGCTTGGCTTCACAAGTTCGAGCGCCTCGGCTAGTATATTAAGTTAATTACGCTTCGCTGACTAAACTCCTCGCAATAATTAAGGAATTAGTTCGCGGCTTAGGGGATCTGCGGCTTTTAGGGGCCGTGGAATAAAAAACCTAAACCGTTCAAGGCTGCATCTCCAATCACCGAGTGATATTTATGACCTTAAGCCGTTGCATCGTGCGCTCTGCCCTGCTGATTTTATTGATAGCGTCGTACTTCTCGAACGCAGCGGAGATTTCGCTCCAGTCCGAAGTCATGGCGAATTACGAAACGAATCTTGCCGATCTCGCTCGTGACCAAGAACCACCTGCTGAAACGGCGGCGGATGAACCCGCCATGGCCCCACCGGAGGACGCCTCGTCAGCGGAAGAAGACAGCGGCAAATTTTGGGAGCGCTGGGGATTCAGCGGCTCGGCGCGCGCGGCCTATTGGAGTTCGTCGCGATTGTTAGATGACAAAAAAAATCTCGGTGTCGGCGCGCTGTGGCTTAAATGGAATCACAAGTTGCCCCACGGCGTCGGCCTATACGCCGAGGGTTGGGCGCGCAGCGACAATATATTCAAGGGCACCGACAAAAAGTATCTCATGCGCGAAGCCTATGCCGACTACGGCGCCGATGCGTGGGATTTTCGCCTCGGCCGCCAGATTATCGCCTGGGGTCGCGCCGATCGAATTAATCCGACGGATAATCTCACGCCGCGCAACTTCACCATTCTGGTGCCTGAGGATGACGACAACCGCTTTGGCGCTCTCGCCGCCAAGGTGCGATATAGTTTCAGCGATTATTCGGTGACGGGAATTTGGCTGCCGGATTTTCGCGCCAACGTGGTGCCGTTCCCGGAGCAGGCCAGTATCAGCTACGAGGAAGACATCCCCGATAGCCACCGTTCCTGGGCCGCAAAGTTCGAGCGCAGCGGCAAAGACCTCGATTGGTCCGTTTCCTACTACGACGGTTTTGATCTTAATCCCGATATCAGCGTGAAAAGTGCAGGGCCGACAGGCGTAGAGCTGTTGCTGTCCCATCATCGCTATCAGGTGCTGGGCGCGGACGCGGCGACAGCGCTCGGCCGCTATGGGTTGCGCGGTGAGGTCGCCTACGCGCGAACCGACGACAGCGATGGCAACGACCCATTCATCAAGAATCCGTTCTTCTGGGGAGTAGTCGGCGTCGAGCGGACATTTCTTTCTTACCTCAACGTTAACGTGCAGTATTTCGTGCGGCATGTGACGAAGTTCGAAGATCCATCGAATGTCGTAAATCCGGCGCTAAGAGACGTGGCGCTAGTGCAAGCGATTGTTTCCAACCAGCGCGATCGTACGCAGCACGGTGTCACCTTTCGCATCAGCAATAAATGGCTGAACGAAACCTTGGAGGGAGAAGTCGCCGGCATTTGGGATTTCACTCGCGATGGTTATTTGTTGCGTCCGAAAGTGATCTATGCCATCAGCGACAAGTGGAAAGCTGTCGCCGGCTTCGACTACTACGGCGGGCCGGACGATTCGTTCTTCGGCCGCCTGGAAAAAAATCGTGGCGCCTACGCCGAGTTGATTTACGGTTTCTGATTTGTTGTTCCTGCGGCAGTACAGCAATGGTAATCTGGTTCGTGATAGGCTGAACCCTCATCCCCACCCTTCCCCCCAGAGGGAGAAGGGAGCTTTTTCCCCTCTCCCCCTGGGAGAGGGTGCAGGGTGAGGGAAGTGGGTAAAATTTTATCGATAACGGTGAATTTTTCATGTTCGATAAAAGCAATACAATTAACAGAACAACTTCCATACAAAATCATCCCGCAATCCCATGCCGACGCGCCGTCTAACTTACCTTATCGGTATCTTGCTAGCCATTATCGTCGCCCTCGCGTGGGCGCTGGTTTATTACGCGCGCGACGAGATCGCAGCCTTCAATGCAGATGACAAAAGCGAGGAAGCCGAGGCACAACCCTCGGTGAGTTCCGATAACGGCACGACTATTATTCGCGTCTCGCAAAAAACGCAGCAGGGTAGCGCGATCGTCACCCGTCCGCTCGAACCCTATACGTTGCAGTCCCGAACGGAGATCTACGGCAGCGTGATTAATATTCAATCCCTCGTGGAACTGCGGGCGCGCTATGTTGCCGCACAAAATGAGATTCGCGTGGTGCAAGCGGCGCTGACGCGCAGCGCAGCGGAGTATCAACGCATGCAAACTTTGTTTCGCGATCAACAAATGGTCAGCTTGCGTGCGGTGCAAGCAGCGGAATCCGATTGGAAATCGGACCTTGCGAAACGGGCATTAAACGAAAGCGAGGTCGCCAGTATCCGCGCGACGGCGCGTCAGCAATGGGGTGAGGTGCTAACTCGGCTCGCGTTAGGCTCGATCGCGACTTCGACGACCTGTTGAGTGGCCGGCAAGTATTGGCGCAGTTGTCGTGGGGCGCCGAGGAGGGAGATCCGCCCACCACGATTAAGCTCACTCAGGCTGGCGGCAACGCTAGGCCCATCGTCGCCCATTATCTTTCACCGGCGCTGCAGGCCGACAGCGAAGTCGCCGGACGCACGTTTTGGTATCGTGCGCCGGGCGCAGTCTTGCGCGTAGGCATGCGCGTGGCTGCCATGCTGGAAAACGACACCGGCGCCCGCAACGGCGTGTCGATTCCCTACACCGCGCAAGTTTGGCATGGGGGAAAAGCGTGGATCTATCTCAAACGCGGCGATGGGAATTTCGAACGCCGCGAAGTTGCGACCCAGGACTCAACCGGCGACGGCTGGTTCAACGGTGCGCCCTACAAACCTGGCGACTTGGTCGTGGTGAGCGGCGCACAATTATTACTATCGGAAGAATTTCGCTATCAGATAAAAGACGAAAATGACGATTGAGCCTTGGCTTTCACCGCGCGGGTAGCGCGTAGACGCGATGGACTTAATCAGAGGTTCCCTAATAACTACAACAGCGCATTTTCCTTGATCGCCTCCATCGTTCGTTTTTCCATACGCCGTGCCGGTGTGGTCATCGCTTTGGCCGTCGCGGTAGTGGTGTATGGGCTTTATCGGATCAATAACGCGAGCCTGGATGTATTTCCCGAATTTTCACCGACCCAAGTTGTAATTCAAACCGAAGCGCCGGGATTATCCGCCGAGTTAGTCGAAACGCTCGTGTCTCAACCGATCGAGAGCGGCATCTCCGGCGTACCTGGGATTGAGTCTTTGCGCTCGCAGTCGATACCGGGGCTTTCGGTCGTTACGGTAATTTTTGACGATCGCTCGGATATCTATCGTAACCGTCAGCTCGTCGCGGAACGTCTGAGCGCGCTGCAACGTGATTTACCGCAAAACATCACCCCCAATATCACGCCGTTAACCTCGTCTGCGAGCACCGTGCTCGGCATTGGTCTGACCTCCGAAAAACGATCGCTGATGGAATTACGGACCTTGGTGGATCGCACCATACGACCGCACCTGCTAGGCGTGAGTGGGGTGGCCGATGTCAATGTATTCGGTGGCGAGCTGCGGCGATGGCAGGTGGAAGTTCAGCCGGAAAAATTGGTGCGCTATGGCTTGTCGCTCGAGCAAGTGATCGCTGCCGCCCGCAAAGCCACCGCGGTGCGCGGAGCCGGTTTTATCGAGAACGCGAATCAGCGCATCGTCGTCGCGACCGAAGGTCAGGCCTATACGCGGGAACAGTTGGCGCAAGTCGTGGTGATCGAAACCGCGACGCAGAGCATCACGCTCGGCGATGTCGCCGCTATCGTCCAACGCGCCGCGCCGTCCATCGGCGCTGCCCAGATCGATGGCAAACCCGGCATGTTCCTGGCGATTCAAGGTCAACTGGGTGCGAACACCCGTGCGGTGACCCTAGCACTGGAAAAATCCCTCCGCGATCTTGCACCGTTGTTAGCGCGGGAACAGGTCATTATGAATCCGCGCATGTTCCGTCCGGCAAATTTTATCGAGACTGCAATTAAGAATCTGCAGCGGGATTTGATGATAGGCCTCACGTTGGTAGTCATCGTGCTGTTTTTCTTCCTATTCAATTGGCGTACGGCGTTTATTTCAAGCACGGCGATTCCTCTGTCGCTGATCGCGGCGATTATCGTGCTCGACTACTTTGGCGTGAGCCTCAATATCATGGTGCTCGGCGGCTTGGCGATCGCGCTCGGTGAAGTGGTCGACGACGCCATCATCGACACCGAGAATATTTTTCGCCGCCTGCGTGAGAATCGCGTGTTAGCCGCGCCGCGCGCCGCCTGGGATGTGGTGTTCCGCGCGTCGATGGAGGTCCGTTCGTCGGTGGTATACGCGACGTTTATCGTTGCCTTGGTGTTCGTGCCGTTGCTGACGTTGGGCGGTGTTGCGGGCAAGTTGTTTTCGCCGCTGGGTATCGCCTATATCCTCGCGATTCTCGCGTCCCTGGTCATCGCACTAACGCTGACGCCGGCGCTATCGTATCTGATGTTATCGCGCGCGCCGTTGAAGGCGGCGGATCCGCCGTTAATCGCATGGATCAAACCCGCGTACCTGCGCATACTCGATTGGGTGGAAAGTCATCCCCTCAGCACGTTTGCATTTGCCTCGCTTGTTCTGACAATAGGAATTGCGCTGTTACCGTTGTTCAAGGGCGAATTCATTCCAGCGTTGAAGGAAGGGCACTACATCATTCACATGAGCGCCATTCCCGGCACATCGGAGCAAGAGTCATTGCGTCTCGGCCGCATTGTCGCGCAAGAGATCGGTAAGATTCGCGGCGTACAGTCGGTTGCGCAATGGGTCGGGCGGGCGGCGAATGGCCCCGATACCTTTGGTTCCCATTACAGCGAGTTCGAAGTGGAGATCGGTCCGCTTCCCGGCCTCGAGCAAAAGCGCATCTTGCGCGAAATACGTCTGGCGCTCACCGGTGTCGAATCCGAGGAGCGCGGCTTACTAGACCAGAGCGAAAACACGGCCGGCGCCGAATCGGAGGCCGAAGAGGAACTCGAAATCACCGCGCTGTCAGCTTTTCTGGGCGTGAATTTTTCCGTTAATACCTTCCTGACGGAACGCATAGGCGAGACCGTCGCCGGCTACGCCGCACCGGTGGTTATCAATCTATTCGGCCCTGAACTCGATAACCTGGATCGCGATGCCTATGCCATCGCCTCGGTGTTGAGCAGCGTGCGCGGTGCGACGGACGTGCAAGTTCAGGCGCCGCCAGGCTTGCCGCAACTGTCGATACGCTTGCGTCACGATAAATTAAAGCTATGGGGCCTGGCGCCCACCGATGTGTTGGAGACCCTACAAACCGTTTATGACGGCTTGCTTGTCGGTCAAATATATCAAGGCAATGAAGTGATCGGTCTCGCCGTCACCTTGGCGCCCGAACTCAAGCGCGGTTTAACTCAGGCGGGAACGTTGCCGCTGCGCACGCCGCGGGGCAAGCTGATTACACTGAAAGACGTGGCCGACATACAGCAGGTGAACGGCCGCTATAAAATCCTGCGCGATCAAGGTAAACGTCTACAAACCGTAACGTGCAACGTCGATCGGCGCGATATCGAGGATTTTGTGCAAGAAGCACGCGAAAAAATAAATAGCCAAGTTCGCTTCGCGCCGGGAAACTATGTCGCGATCACCGGTTCCGCGGAAGCGCAGGCGGCGGCGCGGGAGGAGCTCATCTTGCACTCCGCACTCGCCGGCGTCGGTATTTTCATCTTGCTTTACATCGCCTTCAACAGTGTGCGTAATTTACTGATCACCTTTCTCAATTTACCGTTTGCGTTGTTCGGCGGCGTGCTGGCGGTGCTGCTCACCGGCGGGTGGCTGTCGCTGGGCTCGTTGGTTGGCTTCGTGACGCTGTTCGGCATTACGCTGCGCAATTCCATCATGCTGGTTTCCCACTATCAACACTTGGTGGATGTCGAAGGCAAGCCGTGGAATGTCGACACGGCGAAACTCGGCGCCGCGGAACGCTTGCCCTCGATCTTGATGACGGCGTTGGTGACCGCGCTGGGACTATTGCCTCTTGCCCTCGGCAGCGGCGAGCCGGGCCGCGAGATTGAAGGCCCTATGGCGGCTATTATCGTCGGCGGGTTAGTGACTTCGACGCTGCTGAACTTGCTCATTCTTCCGACGGTGTTGCTGCATTTCGGCCGCTTCGTCCGCGAGCCGTCGCGGACGGATTCGGAAACGGCGCATAAAGTATAATTCTGTTCTATGCCCACCCGTACGACGCTCGTTTTCGCGTGGATGCTGCTGTTCGCAGTGTCTGCTTACGCTCATAAGCCGAGTGACAGCTACCTCACCATCAAGGCCGATACCCAGGAATTACAAGGCCAGTGGGACATCGCATTACGGGATCTGGATTACGCCATCGGCCTCGATGCCAATCTGGACGGTAACGTGGAGTGGGGTGAAGTCAAGGCGAAGCATCCGGAAATCGTCGCCTACGCGTTTTCCCACTTAAAACTCCTCGCAGACGGTAACCCCTGTTCCACGCGGGTTACGGATCACAAGATCGATAATCACAGCGACGGCACCTATGCAGTGGTTTTTTTTGTAGCGGATTGCCCGAAGACGCCGGTATCGCTGGAAATCGATTACACCCTGTTCTTTGATCTCGATAAGGAACATAAGGGCCTGTTAAACCTGCAAAGCGATGGCAAGGCGCGCAGCGCAATTTTCGGCGATTCCGAGCGTAAGCAATCGTTCCAGTTGGCCAAACCATCGAAGTGGAAACAATTCGTCGACTATCTGGTCGAGGGGATTTGGCATATCTGGATCGGCCTCGATCACATTTTGTTTTTGTTGTCTTTGCTGTTGCCGGCGGTACTGATTTGGAGCGCTGACAAATGGCTGGCGGCGAGTAAGTTCGGCCAGGCATTTATCGAAGTACTCAAAGTCGTTACCGCATTTACTATCGCCCATTCCATTACGCTTAGCCTCGCGGCGCTAGGCATCGTGCAAATACCGACGTGGATCGCGGAATCGGCGATCGCCGCGTCGGTGGTGGTTGCCGCGCTGAACAACGTCTATCCGATATTCCACGGCCGGCGCTGGGTGGTCGCATTTCTATTCGGGCTGATCCACGGTTTCGGTTTCGCCAACGTGTTGACGGAACTCGGTCTGCCGGAGAGCACGCTACTAATCGCCTTGGTGGGATTTAATCTCGGTGTGGAAATCGGGCAGGTCGCGATCGTCGCGGTGTTCCTGCCGCTCGCATTTGCTTTGCGCGAGACCTGGGTTTATCAACGGCTGGTATTGATCGCCGGGTCGTTGCTGATCGCTTTTGTCGCGGCGGCGTGGCTGGTGGAGCGGGTGTTTGATTTAAAATTTATGCCGATTTAAACCATAGGGCATGGGTAATAAAAAGCTGACAACGGATTTACGCTCCCATGGGAATCACGGATGTATACTGAAGCCTTCAAAAATATCGATTAGCACGTCACGGCGGTGCGATGGCGATCTGTCTAAAGGTAAGTAATGGTTAATAACTTCGTTTGTGCAAACGCTCAAGTCGCGACGGATATCGATCATCGCCGGCGCGATATTGTTGCTATTGATTTTGTTACTGGCGTTAAACCGGTTTTTTGGCAGCGCCACACTCAATCCATCGCCGCAAACCGGCGCGGCGCAAACGGATTCCAATAAATCAGCCGCTGGACCGGGTGCGCCAGGGGCCGCGCCCAGTGCGGCGTCTGGCGGGGGTGCCGCCACCAAGCAAGCTGGGAGCGCGCCCCAGGCCGGTCAGACTGGAGGCCCACCACCGGGGCCACCGGTAAAAGTTGCAATGGTGCGGGAAAGCGCCGTGACCGACGACGTGACGGCGGTCGGAACCTTGATCGCGGACGAATCCGTGGTGATCCGTCCGGAAATCGCCGGACGCATCGTCAAGATCCACTTCAACGAAGGCCAGCCGGTCAATGCTGGCGCGACGCTCGTTTCCATGGATACCTCCGATCTACGCGCCAAGCTCGCCGCCAATGAGGCCGACGTGACGGTGAACCGCCAGCGGTTTGATCGCGCCAGAAATATGGCCGGTCAAAACTTCATGAGCCAGCAGGCCGTGGACGAAGCCAACAGTAATTTGTCGCGCGCGATCGCGCTGAAACAAGAGACTCTGGCGCAGTTGGCGAAAGCAAATATACGCGCGCCGTTTGGCGGTACGGTAGGGCTGCGTAAAGTCAGCGTCGGCGCCTACCTCAGCGCCGGCGACGACATCGTTTCGTTGGAAGACATCTCGGCGCTCAAGCTCGATTTTCGCATCCCGGAAGTTTTTCTGAGCAAGATCACCAAGGATCAAGACGTCAACGTCCGCGTCGATACTTTCCCCAAGGAAATCTTCTCGGGCAAGATTTATGCGCTGGAACCCACGGTCGATGTGCAGACTCGCACCGCCATGCTGCGCGCGCGGATTCCGAATCCGGATAACAAACTCAAGCCGGGGATGTTTTCGCGCGTGACCTTGATTCTGGAAAAACGTGGCACCGCGATGGTGATTCCCGAACAGGCCATCGTGCCAAAAGGCAACCAAGCCATTGTGGTGAAAGTGGTGGACGGCAAAGCGGAATTCGTGCCGGTGAAATTGGGCCGCCGGCGTCCGGGAGAAGTAGAGATACTCGAAGGTTTGGCGGTAAACGATACGGTCGTGACCGACGGCCAAATCAAGTTGCAGCCCGGGGCGCCGGTTACAGTGATGGGCGCGCCGCCCCCTGCCGCAGGGCAGCCCAGTCCGCCTAAAAGCTAGCGTTCGCGCATTTGACGCGATCCGCGTTGTTACGCCGAGGTAATCATGGTTCTTTCTGATCTGTCCATTAAACGCCCCGTCCTCGCGACGGTCATGAGCCTTACGATCATATTGATCGGAATGATGGCTTACAACCGGCTCACCGTGCGCGAGTATCCGAACATCGATGCGCCGACCGTATCAGTACGCACGGTTTATCTCGGCGCCTCATCGTCGATCATGGAAAGCCAGGTTACCCAGCCGTTGGAAGATCAACTGTCCGGCATCGAGGGCGTCAAGGCAATCAAGTCCCAGAGCAAAGACGAAGTAAGCGCCGTTACCGTGGAATTCGTGCGCGAGCGCGACGCGGATTCTGCCGCGAATGATGTACGCGATAGAGTCGCGCGTGCACGCGCGCTGATGCCCGTCGGCATCAAAGACCCGGTGGTGGCTAAAATCGAAGCCGACGCGCAAGCCATTATTTGGCTGGCGTTCTCATCGGCCAAACACGACACCCTGGCGATTTCCGATTACGCCGATCGTTACGTGCTCGATCAACTCAAGGTCTTGCCGGGCGTTGCTACCGTCGTCATCGGCGGCGATCGCCGCTTTGCCATGCGCATTTGGTTGGATCGCGATAGGCTCGCGGCGTTTGGCTTGACGCCGCTCGATATAGAGAACGCGCTGCGCCGTCAGAATATCGAAGTGCCCGGCGGACGCATTGAAAGCACGCAGCGCGAATTCACCGTCACCACGCAGACGGATTTGCGCACCGCGGAAGAATTCAACAATCTTATCGTCAACGAGGCGCAGGGATATCCCGTGCGGCTGCAGGATGTGGGCCGTGCCGAATTATCCGCCGAGGATTGGCGCAAGATTGTGCGCGTCGGCGGCAACGAAGCGGTGGGACTCGGCGTGGTCAAGCAATCGACGGCCAATACCCTGGACGTCGCTCACGCGGTACGCGCACTGCAGCCGAAGATACAAGCGAGCTTGCCGGATGGCATGCAAGTGAAGGTCGCATTCGATTCGGCGATCTTCATCGACGAGGCGATCAAAGCAGTAAAGAGCACCATACTCGAAGCGCTGATATTGGTCGTGTTGGTGATTTTTCTTTTCTTGCGCTCGGTCCGTTCGACCCTGATTCCGTTCGTCACCATTCCGGTATCGTTGATCGGTGCGTTTATTTTTCTTTACGCGCTCGGTTTCACCATCAATATCCTGACATTGCTCGGCATCGTGCTGGCCATCGGCTTGGTGGTGGACGATGCCATCGTCGTGCTGGAAAACATTTACCGTCACATCGAAGAAGGCATGTCGCCCTATCAAGCGGCGTTGAAGGGCAGCCGCGAAATCGCGTTCGCCGTTATCGCCATGACGGTGACCTTAGCGGCGGTGTTCACACCGTTGGCGTTCATACCCGGTAACACCGGTAAATTGTTCAGCGAATTCGCCTTGACCGTGGCGGCGGCGGTACTCGTTTCAGGTTTTGTCGCGCTGACCTTGACGCCGATGATGTGTTCCAAGCTGCTTAAACATCAAGCAAGCCACAGCGCGATTTATAACTTCACTGAGCGATTTTTTGTCGCCATGAACAACGGCTATCGCCGCGTGCTGAGTAAGCTGGTGCGGCGTAGCGTTCTAGGTCGCGTGGTTTTCTTGGGCGTGATTTTCGGTATCGCCGGCTTCGGGATTTTCATGTTGTTGAACATGCTGAAGCAGGAGCTTTCGCCGCAGGAGGACCGTTCCTGGTTCATGACCTATACCTTGGCGCCGGAAGGTTCTACGTTCGCCTACACCAATCAGTACGCATTGGCGATCGAAAAAATCCTCAAAGACGTGCCGGAAATCAATACCAGCTTCGTGGTGGTGGCGCCGGGCTTGGAAAAACCGAATCCAGTGAATATCGCCATGTCGTTTAACATGGTAAAGCCGTGGAGTCAGCGCACGAAGAAAACCAGCCAGATTTCCGGTGAGCTGTTTCCGAAGTTCATGGCTTTGCCGGGCGTGCTGACTTTTCCCATCAATCCACCGTCGCTAGGTCAGAGTTTCCGCAACTTGCCGGTGCGCTATGTCATTCAAGCGCCGACTTATGAAAAACTGTCGGAGTACAACGATAAGCTGTTGGCGGCGGCGCGGGATCCGAAGTCGGGATTGATGAATCCCGATTCGGATTTGAAGTTGAATAAACCGCAATTGAAGGTATGGGTCGATCGCGACAAAGCTGCGTCGATGGGCGTGGAAGTGGACGAAATCGGCCGCACGGTGGAGACCATGTTGGGCGGCCGCCAAGTGACGCGTTTTCAGCGCGATGGCAAACAGTACGACGTCATTGTCCAACTCGAAGATGCCGAGCGTGCGCAGCCCAATGACTTGACCTCGATCTTCGTCCGCACCAAGGATAGGCAATTGGTGCAATTGTCCAACCTGGTTAGAGTAGACGAGGGCGTCGCGGCGAGTTCGCTCAATCACTACAATCGGCTGCGTTCCGCCACCATCGAGGCGAATCTCGCGCCGGGTGTGGCGTTGGGGCAAGGGCTGGACTATCTCGACAAGGCGGCCACGGAAATCATGGGGGACGCCAAGCTGACGGCCTATGACGGAATATCGCGGGAATTCAAGGAATCCAGCGGCGCGCTGGTGCTGACCTTCGCTTTAGCGCTGGTGTTTATTTACTTAGTGCTCGCGGCGCAATTCGAAAGTTTCCTATCGCCGCTGGTGATCATGCTGACCGTGCCGCTCGCTTTGGCCGGTGCGTTGTTTTTCTTGTTTTGGTCCAACGGCAAAATCCCCGTCACCATAGGATTGTTATTTGGCGCGAATATTCCGCCACCGGTAGTCGCGAGCGTGGGAGGAACGCTGAACGTCTATAGCCAAATCGGGTTAGTGATGTTGATTGGACTCATCACGAAGCACGGTATCCTGATCGTCGAGTTCGCTAATCAACTGCGGGAAAAAGGCAAAGACAAAGCCGAAGCGGTGATCGAAGCGGCGACCCTGCGCCTGCGACCGATACTGATGACCACAGCGGCGATGGTGCTCGGCGCCTTGCCGTTAGTCACGGCGAGCGGCGCCGGCGCGGAATCGCGCAGCCCGATCGGCGTGGTCATCGTCGGTGGACTGTTGGTCGGAACTTTGCTTACGCTGTTTGTGATTCCCGTCGCGTATACCTTGCTAACCGGCAAACTTAAAATCGTCGAGGAGGAAGAACCCAGTCACGCGGTCTCCGGCGCCGTGCCGTTACCGGAGCGTGCGGCGGCGAGTGCAGCTCGCGTGCGCATCGAACCTAGCGTGGGTGCCCCGGCTGAGGGTCATGTTTCCATGCGGCGCGAGGAATAGTGCTTCAGCCTTAGCGAGACTTTCCTCCCCTTCAAGGGGAGGGTCGGGTGGGGATGGGGTAAATTGATGTGCAAACGAAACCCATCCCTATCCCAACCTTCCCCTTGAAGGGGAAGGGGTTTGGCCCTATATGTTGAGTTCAAATTCAACGGAATTGAAGGGGCATCATGATTACCTTACGCCGCTCGGGTGAGCGCGGCCATGCCGATCACGGCTGGCTCAATTCTTACCATTCGTTCTCTTTCGCTGGTTATCAAGATCCCGATCACATGAGCTTCGGTGCGTTGCGGGTGATCAACGAAGATAGGGTCGCGCCCGGCCAAGGCTTCGGCACCCACGGCCACCGCGATATGGAAATCATCAGCTATGTCTTAAGCGGCGCGCTGGAGCATAAGGACAGCATGGGGAATGGCTCGGTGCTGCGCCCCGGTTATGTGCAGCGTATGAGCGCCGGCAAGGGTGTGACGCACAGCGAATTTAATCATTCGCCTGACGATCTGGTGCATTTTTTGCAGATTTGGATCGAACCCAACGTCACCGGCATTCAGCCTGGCTACGAGGAAGCCAAATTCGACGACGCTGCGAAACGCGGCAAGCTGAGGCTGATCGCCTCGCCCGATGGGCGCGATGGTTCGGTGACGATTCATCAGGATGCTTACGTGTATGCGAGTTTGCTCGATGGCGCTGAGAAGGTTGCACACACGTTTGCGCAGGGACGCAAAGCCTATGTGCATGCGGTGCGCGGCGAGGTGACGGTAAATGGCGAAACACTCACCACCGGCGATGCTGCCAAGCTCAGCGGCGAAGCCACAGTTGAGTTGGCGAATGCTAAGAACGCAGAAATCTTGCTATTCGATTTGCCTTAGCCAGCGAAAATCCCGCCCTCGAGTGCTTTAGTCGGGGGCGGCGATGATGGTCGCCCTCTTGAATTTTTCCTAGCGAAAACCATGTAAAGCTAAGATGGAATTTTCAACATGGCTCTTGACGACCGTTTTTACCAAACGCTATCTTTTGAATCCGACGTCCCATCGGACTCCGATCTTTCTTCCTATTCGTTTGCCGGCGATGTGATCATCGCATTCGAGAATCAGATTATCGCCAACATCGACGATCTAAGCCGCAGTTTCATCGACGTTCGTATCGATCGCGTGGCGGAATTAAGCGTGTTGCGTCACACGCAGAAATTAAATTTGAAGATTGTTCCGCATGAGAGTTCAGCAAATCGCTAGGGAACTTTTGTTAGGTAATTTAGATCAATTCTAAATAATGGATATAATTATCGGCGTAAGAAATCGAATGACTTTCTGGAGAAGACCATGGCCAAAGCAACAGGAAAACAAGTGAACATCGGACTCAGCGACAAACAACGAAATGGTGTGATCGATATTTTAAACGGGGCGCTCGCCAATGAATTCGTGCTTTATGCCAAGACCCGCAATTATCATTGGAATGTGACCGGCCCGCAGTTCAACGACCTGCACAAATTCTTCGAGGCGCAATACGAGGAAATCGAAGGCTTCATCGACGATACGGCGGAGCGGGCGCGCGCGCTCGGCGGCGCTGCGCTGGGAAGCATGCAAGGTTTTCTCAAGCATACCAAGTTGAAAGAAAGCACCGGCGCGCCGCCGGCCGCCATGGCTATGGTCGCCGATTTGCTCGGTGACCATGAGACCATTATTCGCCAACTGCGCGAAGATATTTCTGTCGTGACCGATAAGTTCGGCGATGACGGCACCGCGGATTTCCTGACCGGCACCATGGAAGAGCATGAGAAAATGGCGTGGATGCTGCGGGCGTTTTTAGGTTAAGAAAAATCCGTAGGGTGGATCAAGCGAAGCGGATCCACCATTCCGACATCAATAAAGCAGATCCTTCGCTTCGTTCAGGATGACAGTTGTTTGGTGGATCCGGCGCTTTGCGCCTTGATCCACCCTACACTATGTTTAGTGCCCGACCTGCGCGACCTGTTCGGTAATCCGTTGCGATTTCACACCGACCCTCATCGCGGCGACCAGCGCGGCGACAAAGAACACCGCCATCATGGTGAACAACCATAACGGATGTTGCGCGTCCATCGCCGCGCCGAATATCGGCGGTGCGATGGCGAGGCCTGCATCCAAGCCAGAATAAACCACACCGTAAACGCGGCCAGTGGCGTTCTTAGGCGCCGCGGCGCGCACCAACAAATCCCGCGAAGGACCCGCTATTCCCGAGCCGAAGCCCATCAGCGCGAAGAAAAATACCAACAAGGCGGTTGGTACTAAACCCGTTGCGATGATTGCCGCGATCAATGCCGCGGCGCCGAGTGAGGCGGCGATGATGCGGTCATGTTGCGCGGCTTTCGCAGCCAAAAATCCGCCGGCCAACGTACCGGCCGCGTTGGCCAACATATAGGCCGTCACACACGCGGTCCCGATCGCCAACGCAACGCCGTAAGATGCTTTCAGCGCGGCAGGCGTGAAACTCTGGATCACGCCGAGCGCCATGGCGGTGAACGCGAAGAATGCGAAACACATCCATACGGCGGGTAGTTTCATGAAGTCGATACTACTCACTACGCTTCCCTGCTTGTTCGATTTGATGACCGCCGCTTCGATTTCGCGCGTGTCCAACCGTTCGCGGTTCATCACCAGCAACGTCAATACGCCGAACGCCAGCACCGCGCCGAACAACAGCGCGATTTGCCATGAATAAAGCGCTGCAAGTCCCGCTAGCACCGGCGGCGCGGCGGCCCAGCCGATGGAGCCGGCGATGCCGTGCCAGCTAAACGCATGGGGAAGGCGTGTCTGGCTCACGCGGCGATTGAGGATGGTGAAATCCGATGGATGAAAAATGCTATTGCCCAAGCCTGCCACGCCTGAGAAGAGCAACAGCGAAGCATAACTCGAACTTGCGGCCAGACCGAGCGCTGACAGCCCCAACAGCGCCATGCCGCCGTACAGCACCCGCAAGGCGCCGTAGCGATCGACGAGAAATCCAGCGAGGAATTGGCCGATCCCGGAGACGATGAAAAACACCGTCATCAAAAAACCAAGCTCCGCGTAGCTCAGTCCAAACGCATCCTTCAGCCAGGGAAACAGCGGCGCAAGGATGAGATGGAAAAAGTGTGAGGTGCCGTGGGCGATGCCGACGAGCCCGATGACTTGAGCATCGCGGCGGAACAAACTGGAATCGGCGGGGACAGCGCTCATAGGCCAAATCAACGCTTAACTAAACCGTTACGATACGCGGCGGCTCGATTTTCGTCAAATTCTACCGTTATCGTGATTATGATATTGTGCGATACGTCGCAACGAATCGGCAGGCACGGAAGGTTAAAATTTCGTACCGACCACGCCAGGAGGCTTATCTAGCGTGCCTCCTGGCAGGGCATGTCTTGAGAGCCAGTATCCATGCGGCTTCCAGGCCATCTTGTAAGGTGAGTCGATGTTCGCAAGACTAACAGAATAAATTTATTTCGATTGGGGGAAGCTCGTGATTGCGTATAAAAACTACAAGTATGTCGTCCTGTTATTCGGATTAATCGTCTCGGGGTTGGTTGCCTGGCAGGCGCAGGCTGCAGGAAGTAGGCAAGCCCGCGCCGGATTTCGAATTGCCGAACTTGAACCAAGAGGGCATCAAGCTTTCCGGCTACCAAGGTAAAGTGGTGTACCTGGATTTTTGGGCATCCTGGTGCGCCCCGTGCCGCGAAACGTTTCCTTGGATGAATCAGTTGCGAGAAAAATATGGCAAGGACGGGCTCGAAATCCTTGCCGTGAATATCGATACTAAACGCGCCGATGCCGACAAATTTCTTGGCAAGATTCCCGCTGGTTTCACCGTGTTGTTCGATCCTAAACGCGGCGTGGCGAAGACCTATGCGCTGAAAGGCATGCCGACATCCTTCTTGATCGATCGCAGCGGGAACGTTGTCAGTAGCCATCTGGGATTTCAGAAAGATCGCGCCGGCGAATTGGAAGCCCATATTGTGAAAGCGCTGGAAAGCGCCGACAAGTAAGCTCGCGCCATGTCCTGAGTCCGTAATTCGTTGAAGAAACGTATCAAGTTTCGCTAGCGCGTAGATAGGCAAAAGTGTCGAAATTGCGGCCAGGCTAGGCGCGAAGCGCAGCCAGGTTGAACACCTGGCGAGCATTTGCAACGACGCATGGCCGCGATTCTCGGCATCTTTTGTTCAACGAACTATGGACTCAGGACACTAGCGATTACCAGCGGTTTGCCTCGCGTATAATAGCGTTTTGCCGAAAGAAAACGCTATGCGCGTGGTTCATAAAGCGTTAACGTTTGACGACGTACTTCTCCTTCCCGCCCATTCCACCGTTCTGCCGCGCGAGGTTAATCTAAAGACGCGCCTTACCCAAACGATCTCGCTCAATCTGCCTTTGATTTCCGCCGCCATGGATACGGTGACCGAAGCGGGTCTTGCCATCGCCTTGGCGCAGGAAGGCGGCATCGGCATCGTGCATAAAAATATGACGCCGCAACTGCAGGCAATAGAAGTTTCCAAGGTCAAGCGTTTCGAAAGCGGCGTGGTGAAAGATCCCTACACCATTTCGCCGGACATGACGGTGCGCGAAGTGTTGGCCCTAACCAAACGCCACAAGATTTCCGGCCTGCCGGTAGTGAGCGGTAAATCGGTGGTGGGCATCGTCACCAATCGCGATCTGCGTTTCGAAACCAATCTCGACCAACCGGCGAAGAACATCATGACGCCGCGTGAGCGCTTGGTGACGGTGCGTGAAGGCGCGTCGCGCGATGAGGCGATGACCTTGCTGCATCGCCATCGGTTGGAGCGAGTGCTGGTCATCAACGAAGATTTTGAGTTGCGCGGCCTCATCACCGTCAAGGATATTCTGAAATCGAGCGAGCATCCGTTTGCCTGCAAAGATAACCAGGGCCGCTTGAGAGTAGGCGCTGCCGTGGGCGTGGGCGAAGGAACCGATGAGCGCGTCGAAGCACTGATCGAAGCGGGGGTAGATGTCATCGTCGTCGACACCGCTCATGGCCATGCGCAAGGTGTGCTCGATCGGGTGAAATGGATCAAGCGCAGGTTTCCCGCCATGCAAGTGATCGGCGGCAATGTCGGCACGGCAGCGGGCGCGAAAGCGTTGATTGATCACGGCGCCGATGCGGTGAAGGTCGGCATCGGCCCGGGGTCGATTTGTACCACGCGTATCGTCGCCGGTGTAGGCGTGCCGCAAATCACGGCGATACAAAATGTCGCCGATGCGCTCGCTAATTTAAACATTCCTTGCATCGGCGACGGCGGCGTACGCTACTCGGGCGATGTCTCCAAAGCCATCGCTGCGGGTGCGTCCAGCGTCATGCTCGGCGGCATGTTCGCCGGCACCGAAGAAGCGCCCGGCGAAACCGAATTGTTCCAAGGCCGCTCCTATAAATCCTACCGTGGCATGGGCAGCATCGCCGCCATGCAGCAAGGTTCGAGCGATCGCTATTTCCAAGATGCGGAGAATAACGCCGACAAGCTGGTGCCCGAAGGCGTCGAAGGCCGCGTGCCCTACAAAGGTTCGGTCGTCGGCGTGATCCAGCAGTTGATGGGCGGCCTGCGCTCCAGCATGGGCTACCTTGGCTGCCCCACCATCGAGGATCTACGCAGTAAAGCGCAGTTCGTCGAAATCACCGCGGCTGGTATCCGCGAATCCCATGTGCACGATGTGCAGATCACTAAGGAGGCGCCGAATTATCGGGTGGAGTAGAAGCAGGGGCTAGGGACTGGGGACTAGGGGTTAGGTTGGCTGCGATTAGTAGTTATCGGGATTTGAAAGTTTGGGAAGCGTCTATTTCTTTGGCGGAGGAAGTGTACAAAACTTCGAGTATCTTCCCGTCATCTGAAACCTACGGGCTATCACAACAGTTGCGGCGATCGGCCGTGTCGATTCCGTCGAACATCGCGGAAGGGCACGCGCGAACTTCCAGCAAAGAGTTTCTTTATTTTATTTCGATCGCATTTGGTTCTCTGGCCGAAGTCGAAACACAATTAACATTGGCCAAGAGGCTGGGTTTTCTGAAGCAAGAGAATCTCGATTCGTTGTTGGATAGTTGCGATGAGATAGGCAAAATGTTAAGAGGTCTACAGAACTCAATCAAACGAAAGCTTTCCAATCCCTAGCCCCTAGCCCCAGCCCTAGCCCCTAGCCCCTAGCCCCTAGCCCCTAGCCCCTAGCCCCTAGCCCCCAAATGCAAAAAATCCTAATCCTAGATTTCGGCGCCCAATACTCTCAGCTCATCGCTCGCCGTGTGCGGGAGTGCGGCGTCTATTGCGAGTTGCATCCTTTTGACGTCAGCGAACATTTCGTCCGCGAGTTTGATCCGCGCGGTGTGATTCTCTCCGGCGGCCCGTCGTCGGTAACCGAAGATGAAACACCGCGGGCGCCTCATATCGTCTTTGAACTCGGTGTTCCGGTGCTCGGCATTTGTTATGGCATGCAAACCATGGCCGCGCAACTCGGTGGCAAGGTTGAAAATGGCTTGGTGCGGGAATTCGGTTATGCCGAGATACGGGCGCGCGGCCACTCGGCATTGCTGCGCGATATTCAGGATCGCATCAACAACGATGGCCACGGCTTGCTCGATGTGTGGATGAGCCATGGCGATAAAGTGACGGCGTTACCGCCGGAATTTAAAATCATCGCCAGCAACGCGGCGACGCCGATCGCCGGGATGGCCGATGAAGCGCGAAAGTTTTACGGTGTGCAGTTTCATCCTGAGGTGACGCACACCACGCAAGGTAAGGCGATTCTGTCGCGCTTCGTGCATGAAATTTGTGGCCTCAAGTCCGAGTGGAATATGCCCGACCATGTTCCGAACGCGATTGCGCGAATTTGCTCTCAGGTCGGCAGCGAAGAGGTCATACTCGGTTTATCCGGTGGTGTGGATTCTTCCGTGGCCGCGGCGCTTATTCATCGGGCCATCGGCGATCAACTCACCTGCGTTTTTGTCGACACGGGCTTGCTGCGGCTGAATGAAGCAAGCCAAGTGATGCAGACTTTTGCGGAGCACCTCGGCGTCAAAGTTATTCACGTCGACGCGAGCGATGATTTTCTAGGCAAGTTGAATGGCGTCAGCGACCCCGAGCAAAAACGCAAAATCATCGGCGCGGAATTTGTCGAGGTGTTCCAGCGCGAAGCAAAAAAACTACCGAATGCAAAATGGCTGGCGCAAGGCACGATCTATCCAGATGTAATCGAATCGGCGGGCGCAAAAACCAAAAAAGCTCACAACATTAAATCCCATCACAACGTCGGTGGATTACCCGAGAGCTTGCATCTCAAGTTGCTTGAACCGCTACGCGAATTATTCAAAGACGAAGTACGCGAACTCGGGGTGGCCCTCGGGCTTCCGCGGGAAATGGTGTATCGCCATCCGTTTCCAGGCCCCGGCCTCGGCGTGCGAATACTCGGCGAAATAAAGAAAGAACATGCCGATTTGCTGCGCCGCGCCGATGCGATTTTTATCGATGAATTGCGTGCGGCCGGTTGGTACGACAAAGTCGCGCAAGCCTTCGCTGTTTTCCTGCCGGTACGTTCCGTCGGCGTCATGGGCGACGGCCGGACCTATGAATATGTCATCGCATTGCGTGCCGTCGTCACGATGGATTTCATGACCGCCCATTGGGCCGAGCTGCCATACGATTTGCTAGGTAAAGTTTCGAACCGCATCATCAACGAAGTACGCGGCATCAACCGCGTCGTGTACGACATTTCAGGCAAGCCACCGGCGACGATTGAGTGGGAATAGTCCGAGAGGATTTTCGGCCATGGGCCGAAATAAAACTCTCAAATCTCTGCGCCAGAAAACCGACATTCAAATGAGGTAGCCCGCATAGGGCAATAAGCGTAGCGCATTGCGCCGAACGTAGGGTGGCTAAACCACTCCCAATCTTTGCTCCGCACCGCATCGCTCAACGATGTTTTTCAAATAGAAGCCCGGAAACATCGGTTGGGTATTTTTACGCTTGACATGCAAGTATTTACTTGCATATAATTCACTACGGTTTTGGACATCGATAAACGTCCTTAACGCAGTCGTTTCGATCAACTAGCAAGGAGAAAATCATGGTGGATATTTTGCATAAAGTCGGAATTAAGTCGGCATCTCTGGATGACGTCTACAAAGCATTGGCGACGCGCGAAGGCCTGGCCGCTTGGTGGACGACCAACACGCAAGGAGAAAGCAAAATTGGCGGCGTGATCCAGTTCCGCTTCGCTGACGCCCACGGTGTCGAGCTGGGCGGTATGGACATGAAGGTGCTTGAGCTTCATCCCACCAAGCGTGTGCTATGGCAGGTGGTCAGTGGGCCGGAAGAATGGATCGGCACCAAGGTAAGTTTTGAGCTCAAACAAGAAGACGGCTATGTCGTCGTCCTGTTTAAACACCAAGACTGGCGCGAGCCGGTGGAATTCATGCACCATTGCAGCACCAAGTGGGCTATTTTTCTGATGAGTTTGAAGTCGCTCGTAGAAACCGGGAAAGGCGCCCCCAGCCCTAACGACATCAAGATCGACAATTGGAACTGAATTAACATAAACCATTGGCTTGGACATCGACAAAGTTTTCAAAGCGCTGGCTGACCCTGGCCGCAGGCATCTGCTTGACCTCTTGCACCGGGAGAATGGCCAGACGCTTACGGCACTGTGTGAGCATATGGACATGACGCGCCAGGCCGTGACGCAACATTTGCAGCAGCTCGAGGACGCAAACCTCGTCGCGGTCGTTTGGCAAGGCCGGGAAAAGCTCCACTATTTAAACCCGGTTCCGCTGCACGAGATTCACGAGCGCTGGATCGGAAAATTCGAGCGCAGCCGCCTCGGTGCGCTGCGCGATTTGAAAAAGCGATTGGAAGGAGATGACGATGAAAAAACCTAGTTACGTGTACGTGACCTACATCGCCACGACGCCGGAAAAGGTATGGCAGGCGTTGGTCGAGGCAGACCTGATGCGCGAATGGTGGGTCGATCCTCATGCCGGCTGTGCACGAGTGAACGTGTCGGATTGGAAGCCCGGTTCCCGATGGGAGCACCGACGCGTCGACGACACGGGCACGGTCGACATTGTCGGCAAGGTGGTCGAGACCACTCCGCCACGCCGCCTGGTTTTCACGTGGGCCAGACCGAAGGATGCCGAGGACGACTCCGAAACATTCGCGCGTCGCGTTCGATATCGAGCCCTATGGCCACGGGCTCGTTCGTTTGACGGTCACCCATGACGACCTCGAAAACGACCCGCAAATGCTCGAAGGCATTTCAGGCGGCTGGCCGAAGATTCTTTCGAATCTCAAGACGCTGCTTGAAACCGGTCATGCGCTCCCGCGCTCGGCTTCGGCAACCTGAGGAGGGTCATGAGTATTTAGAGAAAGCATTCGCAATTCACCGCGCTTCCCCCAGCGATTCGTAAGTGGCGACCAACTGTGCGCGTTGGTTTGCTCGAACGGCGAGGGTCAGCAATTGTCGCAACGGAACGCTAGGAAGAAATCCTTTTGTCTAAGATTCGCGGAATTTCAAAAGTACATCCAGCGCAATCGATTGGCTGGCGTGGCTTTCCAAGTCATCATCCGTGAAAGCCACGCCAGACGGGCGTCTCCGAGTCGGCATAAATTGACCCTTCTAACATCGGTCTCGGGCGCTTTTCACAGCAATCGAAGTTGAAAAATTTTTCCAAGACACAAATTATTACCGAATTAACATTCGTTCACAGGTTTTCTATTTAGTTTTATTTGGTGCCCCAGTATAGTCCGCGTCACGTTAGGGGCGATTGTTTTAACCATCAACAAAAAAACGAATTGCGCTGCTGCCCCCCACCTTTTACTCACTGAGATTAGGGGTCAGCTTTGAAGCATCTAGATCAAACAGTCGATCGGACGTCGCTCCTATGGGCGGCAGGCAGCGCGCGTCAAATACGCAAGATTTCATTCGATACAACCTGCTGCTACAACAAATCAGCCCAGCGTACTAAGCCTAATTGGCAGAATCATAAGTGCTGTCCTATTCTTAGGTTTACAGTCATTGGACGAGGCAATAATGAAAAATAATAGCCAGGCAGGCGCAATTCAATCGCTTACCGAGATTGAAGCGAAACGTTTTTTGAGACTTGCACTTGAAGGCGTCGAAGTCACTTCGGTACAAGAGTTCGAAATATGGGTGAGGGAGCGCGTCCGCCAATTTTATCCACACCAAATGTTGATTGCCGGAAGCGTGCGAAACGATTTTACGGAGGTGGCGATCGATCGGCTCCTAACGGTGGATTTTCCGATCGCCTATGTTGGTCGTGTCAAAAAAAATAAAGGTTCATTTACATGTCCAACACTCAATAGCTGGTTTCGTAATGGTTACCGACCCCAACTTTTCGAGCCGACGAGCGGTAAGGGTGGGGCAATACCCTGGACTCCCGAATTCAATGAATTTGAATTAAGGAACGTTGCGGCTCACGGCGTCATCTCGTCCGATCGTCGCACGGCGACCTACTTTAGTTTCTCCCAAATCCCAGGCCCACTCACTGAGAGGCATAAAGGACTTTTGGAGTTACTCGCACCGCATTTACATCAAGCATACGTGCGTGTCACCAGTAAACCTAATTCGCAGACTGACAAAGCCGAACTCAGCGAATTTGAAATCGCGCTTTTGAATTGGATATCCAAGGGCAAAAGCGATTCCGACATTGCAGCTATTCATGGCCGTTCGCCATTTGCGGTAAAACATAGCGTCCGTAGGTTGTTATCCAAACTTAACGCCTCGACGCGTCATGAGGCAGTTGCCAAAGCTCTTTGGGCGAACCAAATTGGCAACTTAGGATAACGTACAAAAGCGAATACCTAGTAATTGCCGCGGTCGTACCGTTCGCACATTTAATAACGATTGTCAACGCTCACCTGAGCACTTCCGATTTCCTTCCTCACGCGCTAGCCTGCTTTTGAATAATCAGAATACCAAGTAAATATAAGACTGGCGAAAGCCAAATTGATGATTAGCATGCGTCTATTTTGGACACGCCTTGGACGCAAGTGGTCCTTAAGAGCAACAAGTAACAAGTGTGTATGGAGGCTGGAATGGGAATTTGGGGAGCATTGGCGTCTAAAACAGTCGCATGTCGCGCGGACCCTCCTTCACCTTGGGGGAGGCCAAATCCTTTCGGACACATTACCTCAATTGCGGTATTAGCATCGCTCTCTAAGCATTTATTCGAAAACCGTTTACAGCCCCGACTCCGGTTCTTAGCCGAGACTTTTCGGCGTACCCTCAACGCCATTCCGTATGCTACTGCCTCGAAACGCTTTATTACTAAGCGCCTTGTAACCCGAGTACTTGCGCTCGCGGTAGCGTATTCGCTAGCGATGCCGGTATATAGCGCTCCAATCTATTGCCGCGGCAAGGTTAACAACACCTATATCGATGCCACGGGCACGATCACGATCTACGGCACATGGCGAGCTGACTACACCCAACTGTGCAACACCAAGGTGGTCTACATCGGCATTGATCCGACGACTTGTTTTACTTGGTTTTCGATAGCGCTGGCGTCGCAAACAAAAGGCCTTGACGTGATTGCGAGTTACGACCATGCCTCAGCGCCGGCATGCAATACGCTCCCTACTTATGGATTCACGCCAGCGCCGCGATATTTCATGCTGGTTACCGCGAACGTACCATGATTTAGGTTCGCCAAGAAACTACCGATCGATAAGTCGAAAAGGACACTGAAAATGTTTTACGCACTTAAGTACACCATCCTAGCTATCCTTCTGGTTTTCAGTAGTTTCGCCCACGCCGCTCTAGTCGGGGCTACAGGCAAAATCACATGGAGTTATTCCTACTCGGATTTCGGGACGGGCGACGTAGTCTTTCAAATGAGTTTGATCACGGTCGGTTGCGAAAACGGCTTCTGGTTAAGAACTACAGACCCGGGGTTTAAGAGTAATTTGAGTTTTCTCTTGGCGGCACATTTAAGCGGGAAAACCGTTTCAGTCTTAGGTTATAACGACTCAATATGGACTGGGTCGGCTGGCAAGTATTGCCGCCTCTACCAAATATCGATTCAATAGCGCGACGCACAAAACCTTTGATCACAAGATGAGTATATGTCGAATAGTGCACAGGCTAGTTGCCGCGTATAGCAGCGAAGCAAAATTTGCGTCAAACGCGATGAACAATAAAGTGGCAAGTATGAAGACAAAAATAGTTCCGATTTAAAGGGAAGTGTGTGGCGAAAGGTTATCTAATGAAATCAACTAAGAATCTACGCATAAAGTTGACTGTATTGGTCGCGTTTTCTACATCCTCGGTGATGGCCGGCGCTTGGTCTACCCCAGCAAAAATTATGGATATTGGATCGTGGGGACCTTGGTTTGCGGTAGTCGTCACCGATAACGTAGCAGCAGTTGGCTGTGCAGGAAATGGCATTCAAGCAATCGACATTTCGACCTCTACGGCAACGAACAGAGCACAAATATCATTGCTCACTGCGGCGTATTTCACAAAAAAAACGGTGACGTTGTACTACGAAACTTGTTCGGCAGGAACTTCTGTTATCACTAATGTGCATGTGGTTGGAGATTAAAGTGATAGGCGGAATAACATTTTAAACACCTCAGTCAAGTAATCGCACGATACGAGTAAAAGCGCAGATTTTAGATTGTATGCATTGATTAAGGCATGGAGACAACATGAAACAGACTAGCTTTGGAATTATCGCAATCGCGTTTACGGCCGCGTTCCCTACCTCCTTGTCGTTCGCCGCAACGGCGACCTGTGCCGGACAGGTATTTGAAGTTTCGAATCACGCACCGGGCGGCGTTCACGTCCGCGTTGCCGACTCGGGCATCATGAAAATATGCGACCTCACGGTAGCGTATTTCCGCACAACCCCCGCGGATTGCAAACAGCACCTTGCGATCGCAATGTTGGCATTTTCAACGGGGAAAAACGTTACTCTTTATGTGGACAATGCGCCCAATACGACCTGCGCAGGCATTCCTAATTGGCATGGCGCCGATACGCGCTATTTCTCGATTTATAGGTAACCAGGTAAAAGTCACGGTCTATGCCCATGAAAAATCTCATCCTAAGTCTTTGTATCCTGTGTCTGTCCAGCCAGCTTCACGCGGGCGTCACCACGTCAACGGTCAAGACCATACTCGTCTATGACGGGGACCATCTCATTTATGTGTACCCCGCCAGCGGCGTTCAAGGTGCGCCCGCCTGCCATAACTCAACCGGGAACGGAAACTACTATTCCTTCAGCATGACTCGCCCACGGGCAAAGGAATACTACGCAGGCCTACTCGCTGCTCAAGCACAGGGGCTGAGCGTCACTTTCTATGGTAAAGGCGCATGCATTGATCAATCGGTATCGGAAACATTGAATTATTTCAGTATCACGAAGTAAGCAACAGCGGCACTAGAACAGTCGCAAATAAAGACGCGCAAGAACGATAGCTAAATCAAACAAAGCAAGTTGTTAAGAAACAATATCCCGTAGGGAAAAGAACATGCAGGTAACAACGAACCAATCAAGCAAGACCTGGCTGGGTCAATTAGTAAAGGCCTTCGTTCGCTTGCTCGCCAACTCTTGCTTGCGGCCGCATCGTTACCTCATGCGAGCCGGAGAATGTGGTCACCAGGGCGCGTCAATTTCTATGCCTAATCCGAGAAAACTTAGTTCCGAACAATGAAGCGGCTGCAACAGCCTTTGCAGGGGATATAACATGACCAAACGCAAGATACCTGTAACCACAGCAATGCTGTTACTAGCAATGACGCATTTCTTGTGGGTATGTGGAGCGTACGCGCAGACCTATTATCCCGACCCACCGATGGCGCCGGGTGCGCTCATTGGGGATCGCGAATTTTCCGAAGTAATTGATCCTTATTCGGGAACACTGACAATCGTCCACACCGATGTCGTTTTGCCGGGAAACGGCGGTATGGACCTGAAGGTACAGCGTGTTTTCCGTCAGAAAGAACATTGGCTAGATAGCATAGAGCCAGTCGGCATGTGGTGGTCGGTACATTTTGGTCGCATTCGCGGTTACGTTAACCCATCCTTTGGCGATGCGGCGTGTACGCAAAATCTGGCAGAACTTGAACTGCAACTTCCCGATGGAACGATCCATGATCTGATTCATACCAACGGCACTACTCCGGGAACTTCAGGGCAGCCTTTTACGCCAAAGTTATGGAAGTTAAGCTGCAACGTCGCATCCTTTAAACTCGCGTCTCCAGAGGGAGACATTTATGAAATGGATCAGCTAAGCCTGGCGGGGGCAGGTGCTGATCCGTACCTGTGGTACCGCTACCCGACACGAATTACTGATCGCAATGGAAACGTCATTACCTTCACCTATCGTAATAGTCCACTTCACCCGACAGGCTCCGTTAAGTTGGTCGACAGAGTTGCGTCGAGCGACGGACGATACCTGCAGTTCAGTTACGATAGCCAGGGACATGTACTCACAATTGACGCTAATGGCCGCACATGGACCTACCGTTACGGTGGCTACGATCTCCTCGCAGAGGCCGGCTTTGTTAGGCCTCCTGGGGCTCATCGTTACGACTGGCTAAGCGAGGTGGAAGGACCGGAAGGATTTCGTTGGCGCTATGAAAAACATCCTGGCCAAGGAAGTATCAATCAAGCGGTCGATTACTCGCCGGGGAGAGCTAAGGCATGGCGTATGAAGACCATTACGTTTCCTCATGGCGGAACGGTCACCTACGATTACGCCTGGTCGAACGCGATTACTCTCTATGAAGTTGGCGACTTCGGTTTACGCTTCCCATACGATTGGCGATATCCTGTCCTGGTCAGCAAACAGAAAAGCGATGGCTCGAATTGGGCTTACTCATACCAATTCAGCAATGCCGTGGGTATTCTCGATGTGACTACGGTCTCCGGGCCGGATGGCAACGTGACTTATAAGCACTATGGCCTGAAAAGCGTTAGCACGTCTGACTATTGGCGAATGGGCACCCTCGATACGTTGACACGAGGTTCGGACGAAGTAATCACGTTGCAGTGGGCGTCGCAACACATTTCTGGCGATGCACTACTGTGGCGCACCACTGCCACTCCTAGCATCGTTTACGGTCTTTATCGTCCGTTGCTAACTAACAAGACAGTCACCCGAGGCAGCGCCACCTTTTCTTCGACATATTCCAACTTCGACGGATTCGGTTTTCCCGGCACTATAACGGAAACTTTCAGCGAAAACGGCGCATCTGTCGCAAGCCGCACTACCACACCTACCTTTTACAACAACACTACCCGCTGGATCGTCGGTAAGGTACAGAACGAAACGGTCACCGGTGGCGGCAGTGTCACGCGGGTTTTTGATCCCGTAAATGGCAATCTATCGTCGATCACCAAGCTGTGCGTTACTACCGCCTACACCTACGAGCCTAACGGCAATCTCGCGACCAAACCGACGCCAATGGCAAGATCACGCGTTATACCAATTACAAACTTGGTGTCCCACAAACCATCACGCATGCCGATGGTTTCAACACCATGCGCATCGTCGATAACTTTGGCAACATCACCCGCAGTACCAACCCACGCGGGTTTGCCACCAACTATACGTTCGATGCATTAAATCGCCTTAAATCCGTCGATCGCCCCATCAACGCGGACGAAACGCTGACGTGGGTGGGGGTCACCCAGCTTACGAAGACCCGTGGCGGATACACCGAAACAATCAATTACGACGGCTTTGGTCGCCCACGCATTTTTAACCGCGTGAAATCGTCAGCACCGTCGAATAGACGTCTCCGGTCGTGGGTATGGAGTGCGCAACCCGGAGCGGCCACCGGCACCAGCTACGAGTACGACCTGTTGGGTCGCTTGAAAAAAATCACCAACGCGGATGCCTCATTCAAAACGCTTAGCTATTCCGGCAATCAGGTAACCCTGGTAGACGAACGCAGCCAATCGTTTGTCGGGCGTTTCCGATCGTGGGGCGATCCCAACCACCGTGAATTGGTGTCGCTGACTACGCCAGTGGCAGCGGCTAACCTGACCTTTGTGCGCAACGGCCGAGGGCAAATCACATCGGTGACGCAAAACGGCAAAACGCGCACGCTTACCTACAACCCCACCACTTTTTTCCTGGAGAACGAAACCCATCCAGAACAGGGCACGATTGTCTACGGTCGCGATGCCATCGGCAACATGAAAAATCGGCGCGTAGGCAGTAGCCCGACCACCCAGTTCGACTACGACGACATGCACCGCTTGCGCACTGTCACGCTGCCGGCCGGTGACCCTGCGATCACGTTCACGCGCGACGAAAATGGCAATATCAAAACCGCCAACCGCGGCAACGTCCAACGCAGCTTCCACTACGACGAAAACGACAATCTGCGCATCGAGCATCTTAAGGTCGATAACCACGACTTTTTGACGAGTTACGGCATCGACGCACTCGACCAGGTACGCGATATCACCTACCCGTCGGGGCGCAGGGTCACCTACAACCCGGATGCACTGGGAAGGCCGACACAGGCAGCACCGTTTGTTAACAGCGTGCAATTCCACCCGTCGGGGCAAGTGAGGCAAATGGTCTACGCCAACGGGGTCACCCACACCGTCGGCTTCCAGGGCCGCTATTGGCCCAATACCCTAACCGTGCAAAAAGGCGCCGCCGTTTATCTGAACTCGACCTTGGGATATGACTTTGCCGGTAATACCACTTCCATTACCGACTCGGTATTTGGCGAGTTCAACCGCACCCTCGGCTATGATGGCTTGGGCCGCCTCGTCACCGCCCTTGGGCCGTGGGGCGGGAGCACCAATAACATCGCCTACTCCGGTGACGGCAATATCTTGAGCCAAAGCCTGGGCGCGACATCGCTTGCCTACAACTATAACGCCACGACGAATCGCTTGAACAGCGTTACCGGCAGTAAGTCCTACAGCTTTACCTACGACGTCTACGGCAATGTGACCAATAACGGTCAACGCAACTTCGCTTACGATAATGCCTCTGATTTGCGTTGCATCAACTGCGGCCTAACGAACCAATCACAGTTCGATTACGACGCCAGCCACATGCGCACGGTCGGCACCAAGGGCGGTATCAAAACCTACTGGGTCTATGCCAAGGACGGCAACCTGTTGGCGGAGTATCAGCCGCAGACCGCTAGCGTCAAGGAGCACTTCTACCTTGCCGGTAAACCCGTCGCCCAATTGCGTTCCGATCAATTCGGATTGAATAACCTGGCCGATTCCGATGGCGACGGCACACCGGATGCATGGGAAATCGCACATGGCCTCAATCCGGCCATTGCAGCGGACGCCAACCTGGATAAGGACGGCGATGGCCTGACCAATCTACGCGAATTCCAGTTGGGCACGAATCCAAACACCGTTGACAGCGACGGTGACGGCGTCGCGGATGGCACGGAGGTTGCGCAAGGCCGAAACCCAAACGTCAACGAACCGGCTTTGCTGACGATTATCAATAGCATTTTATTGGGTGACTAAAATGATGACGACCCTACTACACCTGCTCAGACTCTGTTTGCTGTCGCTGGCAGTCCTATTGCAGGCGTTGCCGTTGCATGCGGCTGAAACTGTTACTTATCTGCACCCCGACACGCACGGCTCGCCGGTGGTCGCCACCGATGCCGCCGGTAATGTGGTGTGGCGCGAGAGCTTTATGCCCTATGGCGATCGGCGCCTGAAGCAGTCGGCTTCGGCGCCCAACGGCTTGTGGTACACGGGCAAGGTTGCCGACGATGAGAGCGGGCTGATCTATCTGGGGGCGCGCTGGTATGACCCGAGTATTCGGCGCTTTCTCGCGGTGGATCCCGTTGGTTTTACCGAATCGAGTATTCAGAGCTTTAATCGGTACGCGTACGGGAACAATAATCCGTACAAGTTTGTCGATCCGAAGGGCCACTTTCCGATCATAGTTCCCATTATTTGGGCAATCGGCGCCGGACTTACCATCCATGAACTGGCAAGTACGCCGGTACCGAATCCCGTTTATCCCGATGCGATTTCGGGTACGTTCTTGCCTGGTGAAGGTTTATTGGGCGGCGCCGCGGCGGGGATAAGATTAGGAAGTAGCGCCGCTCGGAGTGCGGAAAAGCTTTCAATCGAGGCTACCAGTGTTGCGAAGGGAACAACGGTGCTCGGAAAGTTCCCGGACTACATCAAGCTTGCGGACGATCTGGGCGCCAAGCGATTCAACATTCCCACGTCCGTCTGGAACAGGATGAGTGCTGCGGAGCAATGGGCGGCGAATCAGAAATTCTTGGACCGCGCCATCGCCCGCGGCGATAACATCCTGCTATCCAATACGGTGAGGAACATCAATGACGTAACTGGTACTTTCCGGAGGGAGTTGGACTACCTTATCGGCAATGGCTTTCAGTTGAGTGCCGACGGCACTCGGCTGATCAGGTGAAGCAAATGAGCATCGACAGCACAATGCACCACGTGCTCAACCTGCCCAGGAATTTCTACGGCCGTGGCAATGCCTCGATTTACTCCTTGCTGCAGGAGTCCGGCTATTTTGCCGTTCATAATCAGGTGACCGAAGGTGCCATCCACGATGCGCTACGCAGGCATCCGGAAGTCGTGAATGACTGGATCAAGCTTTCAGAATCGAGGCGGGCCAGTTCCGGCTGGTACCTGCGGCGAGCAGGAGCAAAGGGCTATCAGATCGGTCACCACCCGGACACCGAACCGGTCGACTACTCGGACGAGTTGGCAGCCTGTGCGGCGTTCATAAAGCGCGAAATCGAGGACATCAGGACAGATGGCCGCGGGCTCTGAATTAAATGGGTCAGGGACGATTTATTCACCTGATAGAGCGTAATGTGCCTTAGACCTGGCTAGTCTCCCTGAATCATCGTCCCAAAAGGAGAACCAACGATGCAATTCACTCTTGGAAAACAAGTCTGCGCTTTGTTCGCCGCGCTATTGTTCGCGGGAACCGCCGCAGCCCAGCAGGAACGCCCCAACGTCGAGTATTCCGCCGACCAGAGCATCGAAACCGCTCAATTCTCGATGAGTGGCAAGCTCTATTACGCGCCAGGTAAGGAGCGGCGCGAGATGATTCAAAGCGGAATGAGGTCGGTGAATATCATGCGCCGTGACAAGAATGTGATGTGGATGCTGATACCGGAAACCAAGGCGTCCATGGAAATGGCAATGAGCGGCTCGCAAAACAACCCGGGTGACTTGTCGGCTTACAAGATGGAATTCACCAAGCTCGGCAAGGAAACAGTAAACGGCGTGGAGACCAGCAAAGGCAAGCTCATCGTGACGGACCTGGACGGGCGCAAGATGCGCGGTTTCATGTGGAAAACCAAGGAAGGGATCATGGTGAAAATGGATGTCATCGCCACGACTAAGGGCCAGAAGATGCGCATGAAGCAGGAGATCACCAATCTCAAGATCGGCAAGCAAGATCCGCAGCTATTTGAGATTCCCCCGGGCTATCAGCGCGGGAACATGGCGGGCATCGCTGCCCTGGGCTATCAGCGCAGGAATATGGCGGGCATGCTGCCTGGAGGAGGGACCCCGGGTATTGCAAGGCCGGGCGTTGCGGGCGCTCCTGCCGTGGGCGCCAACGAAGCGCCAAAGGGGAACACTGCTGGCGCCGCCGCCGAGCCGCAACCCCAAAAGCCCGGCACCCTGGATTCTATTCTTAACAAGCTGAAGAAGATTCTCCAATATTAAAGGGTAGAGAAGAGTGCAGGCTTTGGCCTTTCAAATGAATCGCCGACGATTTACGCGAAGATACTGTCATTTCGCGGTGGGCAGAAGTATTCGGATTGGAAATTCACCGCCGAGTAGGCGTATGTTCATTCACTAGCGTATTGGGTCGCGCATCGTGCTGATTGATTTGGGAGGAATAGAACCATGAAAACCAAAGCGAGTCTTTTTTGGCTATTAATTGCAATCGCGCCCACCCCGGCCCACGCGGGTTTACTTTCAACAACAAAACAATCTATTTAGAAAAGGAAAAAACCCATGCGCAAAATCGTCAAACTGATGCTCCCCGCGGGCGCGACATTAGGAATCGGGGGAGTAACGCCCGTTCTGGCGGGGGATGGCGGTCCCGGGAACATTAGTCTCGTGCATGCATTGCAAAACGGTGTCGTCGTCTTCTACCTGTCGGGCACACGCAACGCGCTGCCGGCTTGCGCGGCGACACAGCCAGGCCGTTGGGCATTCAACGCAACCACGCCCACCGGAAAAGTTCAGCATGCCAATCTGTTGACTGCCTATGCCTTGCGTAAGGTTTTTGGAGTTTACGGTACGGGTTCCTGTCCGGATCAAGGCGACACGGAAAGTGTGTCGTGGTTTAACACGGTCGATTAGTCAGCGAAGGCAACGATGCATGAACCCTTGATTTGTGAGCGGCGAAGGGCAAAACGAATAAATCGTAATCAAGAAACGGAGATACACGATTAGGTGTTTCGATATTGAAACTGAGAGTTAAATTTTCAAACCTAAGCCTTGGAGAAAATAATGAATAGAATCCTATGCAGTTTCATTGCATCCATGATTTTTGGCTCGATGAATCGGCTGCCACTGGTGAAATGGGCACTGGTATGCCAATTTTCGGGGTGTACGCGGCCTATAACTATACGAAAGTATGGAGTCTCGCCAACGCAACGATTAATTTTCCGGCCGGTTGTACCAGCCTTACGGTTTCCGTTGCAACCCTTACCATGGACGGTTATAAAATCACTCTTAGTCAAATGACTACCGCGCGAATATCCGGTAGAAAAATCAGATTTGTCGCCCATGCCGAGCGAGACGGCGGGTGTGGCGTCGACTACGTGGAGATTCAGTGATAAATGGGTCAATGCGTTTTGGCGCTATGATTTTCTGGATGTTGGTGGTTAACCAATATCCTTAACTTGCCGTGGGCCCTATGTTTAAACTTAAACTCGGATTATTACTTTCCGCACTCTCCATGTCTCCGCTTGGCCGCTACAACTTTGACTTGCCTTGAGGAGGTTATGGCTGCTGATGCGAATCTTTATTAAGATCGGCAAAGTGGTTTCTACCCAATCAATATGTTGAAATGTAATTTTAAATTGTTAATCATGGAGAAAAAATGAAGAATGTTTCTTGGCTCGTAAAGATCATTAGCCTGAAATCAAAACTGATTGTTCTTTTGCTATTTGGTTTCACAACAGCCCACGCCCAAATTGCGGTTGCCGCTCCCGGAACGGTCAGTTACATTCACCCATTCCCCTGGGCGTTTGCATTCATTATCGACGGTAACAACGCGACTTGTTCGGGAAGCACCCAGTAGTTTATTCGGTGGGATAACCCGAACGCAAATCGATACTACAGTCTCGTGCTTGCTGCGAATGTGGCTGGAAAGAAGGTCAATATCGTTACGTTCTCGTACGACGCCGGCAATTTGGCGATCGTCACGCATCTCGACATGCGCTAAGCAAACCTACTTTCTCGCAATTGATGATCAATCTTTCAGGGAATTAAGGAGAATAGCAATGAAAACGATAACGCTGGGACTGGTACTCATGTTAACAAGTTGTTTTTCGGCGTCAGTCTTCGCAACGGACTACGTACAGATCAATAACGCAGCAACGCTCAAGTGGCAGCTTGATTCGGCTGGAAAAGCCTGGTTTAGAAACTTAAACAGCTACAACAGCCTTGTCTTGGGCTGTTGTTAAAACTATTACCTTGATACCACGACACCAACAGGCAAATCGTATTGGGCAATGGTACTTCTTAAGATTTCGACTGGACAGCCGCTGAATATCTCCGTTACGAGCAGAACCGTTGCAGGTCCAATCGATGTCATCGGAGAGTATTAAGCGGTGTTCGGCCGGCGTGTTCAACTTTTGACTATACGATCTGCGAATGAGGTTTGGAAAAAGTTAGGAAAGCTCAGAATTGTGGATAAAAATCTTAATATCGATACTTATTGCCATCATATAAATTGTTACCGATAAAGGACACAACAAATGAAGACGATTATAGTAGCAACATTTCTCAGCGTTGCTGCGTTTCCAGTTTCGGCAACCGAATACACCTTCACCGGTACCGTCCAAAAGATCTTCGCTTTGGACAAGGTGGCCTATGGTGCAGATAAAAGCCACATCCTAATTGCGGGCTTTAGCTCAGCAGGTACTTGCCCAACCAATGATGGCTTAATTGTACTTGCCTTACGCGACGATGACGGTGGTCGGCGACAGCTCAGTGTTGCCCTCTCCGCCAAACTTACGAATCGCCCCGTAGTTATTCGAGCCGAAGACGCCATCAAGAACACGGGAGGGCAGTGCTATCTTAAGTACCTCGAACTGAATTGAGCGACTGTTCGTGATTTTCTCCCGTTGATTGTAGAGGGGGGCGTCTCCGACGGATCGGAATTCAACTGGCTCATGCGGACGTGAGCTAATCGGCGAAGACGTCAGTTAGGCGGAAAACCATTCGATGATTTCCAATAGCCGCTGCGGGGGCCTGTAGGCGTGTTGATTGAAGGAGCTTAGAGTGATCAGACGAGGCAATTGAAATGAAACGCTGCTCAGAGTTAGCGTTCGTAACATCGTGCCCAAACAGCTCTCGTTAGCGGGATTCGACCCCGCCCCGAGGCCAACAGACCGGCTGTTCTTTGCGCTCGTACCAGACAAGGGCGCGGTGGCGCGGATCGTACAATGTTCGCAGCATCTGCGCCGCAAACACGGATTGACCGGCAGATCCATCGCCGCCGAGCGTTTGCATATCACGCTACATTTCATCGACGACTATGCAGGTCTGCCACCGCGCATTATCGCTTTGGTGAGCGAAGCGGTTGCATCTGTCGCGATACCGCCATTCGATCTGATGCTGGATCGCGCGAGGAGCTTTTGTGACAACAGGCCGCGTAACCGGCCGTTTGTGCTGATCCCCAGCGAAGTTAATTCCGCTCTCAGCGCGTTGCAGCGGGCTGTTGGCGCCGCGATGACCAAAGCCCACTTAGGGAAGCCGGCAGCGCGGCACTTTACGCCGCACCTTACACTGCTATATGACGACCGCTGCGTTGAGGAGCACCCCATCGAGCCTATCGCTTGGACGTCGCGCGAATTCGTTCTGGTGCATAGTTTGATAGGCCGTACCCGACACGTGCTGCTTGCCCAGTGGCCGCTGTGCGCCTGACTTTCGTTGCTAAAAGACGAGGGAAGCTCTGATTTATTCCGATTTCGTCGCGGCTATGTTTGGCTCAGGAAAAATTATTCCTTCCATACCACACATAGGCTGCGTCACAATTTCTCCTTCGCGCCTTGTCTTGCTTAGAACTCGAAATAAATCAGAGCTTCCCTAGTAACAAAATTCTGGCTGCGCAGCCGTGTGAATGCCAAAATATTGGCATATTCGTATGGCTAAGAACTAGATATGACATTATTTTGGCATTTTAAATTGAAATACGCTAAAATAATATCACTATAGCCAAGAAAACCGCCCCCCTACTGCCTTCTACCGAAAAGCTGCTGCGCCAGTTCGGCGAGCGGCTGCGGTTGGCCCGGCTGCGTCGGCGTCTTCCCGCCAAGCACGTGGCGGCGCGCGCCGGTATGTCGCCCATGACTTTGCGAAGCCTGGAGCGGGGTGGGGCTGGCGTTACCCTTGGCGCCTATCTTGCTGTTATGCAGGTGCTGGGGATCGAAAAGGATCTTGATCTCTTAGGGCAGGCCGATCCACTGGGACGTGAACTGCAAGACGGCCGATTGTCTCCCAAGATCGAGTCACCGCCCAAGGTGCGATTACGCAATACGCTGAAGACGCCTCCAGCCGGGCAGTTACATAAGGAAATTGGACGCCTAGAGCGTCCGCTAAAACGGAACGAAAAAATTCTCAAACCCGCCCATGGCGCGAAGGCCTGGATCGAAAAAAGCGGCTTTGCGAGTTCGCAAGCGCTGGCGAATCTGATCGATCCTAGCCAGTCCGTGACGCAGAAGAAGAAACGCTGATCGATGGCCCGTCCCGCCACCACTATAGCGGTGTATGCCGATTGGGATGGCTTATCGGATCCGTTGCGCCTCGGTCTGCTTCAGGCGTATCGCGGCGCTGGTCGCGAAGTGTTCGAATTCGAATTCGATCGCACGGCGCTCGAACATCTCTCCTTCGCGAATCTGCAACTCGACGCAAGGCTGGGTTTATTCGGGGGCCGCCAGCATCCTCCACAGGGTGTACAAACCTTCGGTGTCTTCGTTGATGCGAGCCCCGATCGTTGGGGACGACTACTGATGCAGCGGCGTCTGGAACGACAGCAACGCGCAGGGCTGGTGGACCGTAACGTACGGCTCAACGAATCCGATTATCTGCTGGGCGTGCACGATGCGTACCGCGTCGGTGCGCTGCGATTCCGGCGGGGCGATTCCGGCGATTTCCTCGACAATCGGCATGACGTGGCCGCGCCACCTTTTGTGAAACTGCGCGAGCTTGAAGCGGCAAGTCTCGCGCTGGAACGCGACGAGGACAATACCGCCGAGCAGGGCGGCGAGTGGCTGCGCATGCTGATCGCTCCGGGCGGCTCGCTCGGCGGCGCACGGCCCAAGGCGAGTGTGGTCGATCCCGATGGAAACTTGTGGATCGCCAAATTTCCCAGCGTTCGCGACGAACACGACGTTGGCGCTTGGGAATTGGTGCTGCACACACTCGCAAGAGGTTGTGGACTGCAGGCGCCGCAGAGCATCGCGCGCCGCGTCGCGAATCCACATCACACGTTTCTGGTGCAACGCTTCGATCGCACAGGGGTTGGCCGGCGACTGCACTTCGCATCGGCGATGACGCTCACCGGCCGATCGGACGGCGATGATGCATCCACCGGCGCGAGCTATCTGGAGATTGCGCGGGTGCTGATCGACCATGGCGCAGAGACCAATGCAGATCTGCGCGAACTTTGGTCGCGCATTGTGTTCAATGTGCTCGTCTCCAATAGCGACGATCACCTACTCAATCATGGTTTCATACTAGTGCCGGGCCGGGTTGGCGGCTGTCGGGCGCCTACGTCATGAATCCAGTGCCGGATTCGCAAGGCTTAAAGCTCAACATCAGCGAAGCCGACAACGCAATAGACCTTGATCTCGCGCGTTCAGTCGCGCCGTATTTTCGCTTGTCGAGAGTTGATGCGGACCAGATTATTGCGCGTTGCAAGGCTGTTGTGTCGCAGTGGCCCAAGATCGCGGCGCGCTTAGATTTATCTCCTCGCGAGCAAGAACGCATCGCGTCAGCGTTCCGGCTTGCTGACTGAACGGGCGCATTCGATGACTTTGAAGGTATCCTTCGAAATTATGCGGCGTGCGATAATAGAAATAGCCATGGATCTTGTTGTAAAAATGAAAGTTAAGCGCGAATTCAATCCGCAAATCTTCAATACTCATGCAGTTTGCGGATACTGAAATCAATCGAGCGAGAATAAGCGATGTACATCCCAAACATTTCGCGCAGGAAAATCAAGCCCTCTTGATCGAGGTGATGCGGGCACACAGCTTTGCGTTACTCATCAGTACTCAAGAGAGCGGTGATCCATTCGTTACCCATTTACCGTTCGTCGTGCGCGATAAAGCTGATCCCGTGATCATCGAAGGCCACATGGCGCGCGCGAATCCCCATTGGCAGTATCTTGAAAAGAACGCGCGTGCATTGATCGTTTTTAGCGGCCCCCACGCCTATGTGTCGCCTTCGCTGTACGAGAGCAAGGAAAATGTACCGACCTGGAATTACATTGCGGTGCACGCCTACGGTCACGTTAAGCTTGCGCACGCGATACCCGAGAAACACGCGGCGCAAATGCGGTTGATCGATGCGTTGGAGCCCACTTACCAACAGCAATTCGACGAATTAAGTCCGGTGTACATGCATGGCCGCATGAGCGCTATCGTCGCATTCGAAATGATCGTCGAACGCTTAGAAGGTAAATTTAAGTTAAGCCAAAATCGACCGATGGTGGATCGCCGCAACGTGGCGAAGGTGTTTGCCGAAGGTAACGACGAACAACGTGCGGTATCGAGTTGGATGCGGCGCGTCTCCATTGGGGAGTGATTGATTTGGAGTCGACGCAATGGCACGAGGCAGATGAATCTTTCATGGTTATGGCGCTCGAATTAGCCGCGAAAGCAGAACGCGCGGATGAAGTACCGGTGGGCGCCATCGTCGTGCGCGATGGCGAAATCATCGGACGCGGGCATAACGCGACGATTTCTCGCAACGATCCGACCGCCCATGCGGAAATAATCGCATTGCGCGATGCGGCGCAGCATGTCGGCAATTACCGTCTGGTGGATTGCGATCTTTACGTCACGTTAGAGCCTTGCGTCATGTGTGCGGGTGCGATGATGCATGCACGAATCGCGCGCGTGATCTACGGCGCGGCGGACCCGAAAACCGGCGCCTGCGGTGGCGTAGTGAACTTGTTCGATGAAGCGCGTTTGAATCACCATGCGACTGTCACGGGCGGCGTGCTCGCGGAACAATGCGGGCAGATGCTGAAGGAATTCTTCGCTCGCCGTCGCAACCGAGCCGACCTGGCTGCGGAGGAGTCGTAACGTGGAAATATTGCGCACCGCCGAATCGCGCTTCGATAATCTTCCGGCTTATCCGTTCGCGCCGAACTACGTCGAAAATCTACCGAGCTATCAAGGGATACGTATCCACTACGTCGATACCGGACCCGCCGACGCGACCAAGACGTTTCTTTGCTTGCATGGCGAGCCGACCTGGAGTTATCTTTATCGCAAAATGATTCCCATATTCGCCGCGGCGGGCCGTCGCGTTATCGCGCCGGACTTCATCGGATTCGGCAAGTCTGACAAGCCGGTCGACGATAGCGTATATACCTTCGATTTTCATCGGACGATGTTGCTGGAATTTATCGAGCGACTAGGTCTCACCAACATCACGCTGGCGTGCCAGGACTGGGGTGGGTTGTTGGGACTTACCCTGCCGATGGAGATGCCTAAGCGTTTCACTGGGTTGTTAGCGATGAATACGGCGTTCGCAGCGGGCGATACGCCGTTATCGCAAGGCTTTCTCGACTGGCGTGCGTGGAGCAGTAAAAATCCCGATATGCCGGTGGGAAAACTGATGGCGCGCACCTGCCCACATCTTAGCGCGCAAGAAATCGCCGCCTATGACGCACCGTTTCCCGATGCGCGTTACAAAGCGGGCGTGCGGCGGTTCCCGCAAATGGTGCCGGATCATCCCGATGCTGAAGGCGCGGAAATCTCTCGGCGAGCGCGGAATTGGTGGCGCGATGCCTGGCAAGGAAAGTCGTTCATGGCCATCGGTATGACCGATCCGGTATTAGGGCCGCCGGCCATGGCGTATCTCAGAAAACATATACGTAACTGCCCTGAACCTTTGCAAGTCGTCGACGCCGGACACTTTGTGCAAGAGTGGGGTGCAGACATCGCGAGTAGAGCGCTGATGGGATTGTGAATGCCTAAGCAACTCAAATTTTGTGTAGTCGCACCGTCGGGCGCTGTGAGGGACGAAGCGGGGCTTGCGCGAGCCCGGCAATTTTTTCGCGCGCGTGGCATGGTGCTCGAGACTCCCGATGCAGTCAGCGCGATCGTGCACCGTTTTGCCGGCGAAGACGATGCTCGCCTCGCGGCGTTACACGAGGCCGCCGCTCGCGACGACATCGATGTCATCGTGGCTGCCCGTGGCGGTTATGGCTTGAGTCGGTTGCTCGATCGCATCGACTACGATCTTTTGGCAAACTCCAAAAAAATATTTGTCGGCCACAGCGATTTCACCGCGCTGTCGCTCGCGCTGCTTGCAAAAAAATCCTTTGGATCGTTCGCGGGCCCGAACGCGGTGTTCGATTTCGGCGCCGAAGAGCGGGACGAATACACCATCGATCATTTCTTCAACACACTGCAATCGCCGCAATCGGAAATCTTGGTCGAAGCTGCTGATTGTCCCTCGGTCGACGTAAGCGGAATGTTATGGGGAGGTAATTTATCGCTGGTGGCTAGCCTGGTTGGCACGCCTTATCTACCGCGGGTGAGCGGTGGCATACTATTTTTGGAAGATGTGGCGGAACATCCTTATCGCATCGAGCGGATGCTTTATCAGCTTTTTCACGCCGGCATTTTGCAGCAACAGCGTGCGTTGTTGTTAGGCAATTTTTCTGAGTATCGGCTGGGGCCGAATGACGCGGGTTACGATATGGAAAGTGTAGTTGCGCATTTTCGTAGTCGTCTCGAGGTTCCGATTCTCACCGGTTTGCCATTTGGGCATATGCGCAGAAAAGTGACTTTACCGGTGGGTGCGCGGTGTGACTTGACTACGACGCCGACGGGATATCGATTGTGCCTGTCGGCGTATCCTACGGTTGGCAGCTAACAGAAATAAATGCTGCGCAATCATCACCCGTTGCCCTCACCCTGCACCCTCTCCCAAAGGGAGAGGGGACCGACTCCCTTCTCCCTATGGGAGAAGGGTGGGGATGAGGGCGGCGTATCACCGAATGTAATTTTGGAGAAGTAGGCTTGAGAGCGAATACCAGCGCGCCGCTCAAGCATGCATGCCCTGACAGCCAGCATCCATGCGCCTTCTGGCGATGCTTCTAGTTACGCGGTGTCGGAAAACAGTTGTTACCGACTTCCCAGGATACTGCTAAGTCTTCGCCATTCGGCAAATTGATGTAGCGCAAGCCGACGTAATCGTTGCGAAAGCGCCAATAGATTGCCATCGAACTTTTCTCGCCGTTGCTGATGACGTTGGTGGCTGCATCGACTTTTATCGGTTGGCCGTATTGGCGCACATAGTTTTGCGTGACCGTGACGAAATTCTTCACCGAGCCTTTGAGGGATTGTTCGAAAGTAACTAATTTGTCGTTGCAAAAATAAAATTTAAATAGACGGTTGGTTTCTTTTTTTACACCGTCGAACGCCAAGGTGACGTCGGGACCGGCGTCCTCGACCGAATCGAAATTCCATTCGCCTAGGAATTCCTTCACTTGCGCGCGCGACATGCCGCTTTTGAACTGGTCGATTTCAAATGCTTGCGCCGGATGGCACAGAGTAAGGCATAAAATCAGAGTTATGTGAGTGCGGTTCATTGAATTGAAGCAAGGTAAGTTCTTGTGATTATTGAAAATATAGTATTTGCTGCCAGTTTGGCAAGTGTTACTACGTCGCCGCGGAGGCGAGAATGATAGAATTCACCTGATTAATCGTCATTGTTTCAATTCCATGTCCGCGCCGCAATTTATCCATCTCCGACTACACAGCGAATATTCGGTGGTGGATGGGATCGTGCGTATCGACGATGCTATCGCTCGGGCGAAAGCCGACGAAATGCCGGCGTTGGCGGTTACGGATCTCAGTAATCTGTTCGCCGCGATCAAGTTTTATCGTGCCGCGCGCGGTCAGGGAATCAAACCTCTTATTGGCTGCGATGTATGGATAACCAACGCGGATAACCGCGATCAAGCCCATCGCTTGGTGCTGCTGTGCAAATCATCGCTCGGCTATCGGCATCTGTGCGAACTCCTGTCGCGCGCGTTTCGCACCAACCAGCACCGCGGCCGCGCGGAGATCCGGCAAGAGTGGTTCGAAGGTTTCGGTGGCGGCTTGATCGCTCTGTCCGGCGCCTTACACGGCGATATCGGCAAGGCGCTAGTGCAAGACAACCATCGCGCCGCAGCCCTTAGTTTAGCGCGCTGGCAGTCGCTGTTTCCGCAGTCGTTCTATGTGGAATTGCAACGTACGGGCCAGGCCCAGGAAGAGAGCTACATTCGCCGGGCGCTGGCGTTGGCTTCTGATGCCGGCATGCCGGTGGTCGCGACCCATCCGGTTCAATTCCTCGGCCCCGACGACTTCCGCGCGCACGAAGCACGGGTGTGCGTATCCGAGGGTTACGTGCTGGGCGATCCGCGCCGCCGCCGCGATTTCACCAGGGAACAATATTTCAAAACTCAGTCTGAAATGGCGGAACTGTTCGCGGACCTGCCCGCCGCGTTAGCGAACACCATCGAGATTGCGAAGCGCTGCAACGCCGAAATCGAACTGGGCAAGAATCGCTTGCCTGACTATCCCATCCCCGACGGAATGGGACCCAACGATTATCTGATGAAGGAAAGTCGTTCGCGCCTGGCGACGCGCATGGCGCAACTCTATCCGAACACGGAAGAGCGTGGGCAGCGCACGGAGGAATACAGCGCGCGGCTCGAGTTCGAATTGAAGACCATCATTCAAATGGGCTTCGCCGGATATTTTCTAATCGTCGCCGATTTCATCAACTGGGCGAAGAACAACGGTGTGCCCGTCGGCCCAGGGCGCGGTTCCGGTGCGGGCTCGCTGGTAGCCTATTGCTTGGGTATTACCGATCTGGATCCACTGCGCTACGGATTGCTGTTCGAGCGTTTTTTAAATCCCGAGCGGGTTTCCATGCCCGATTTCGATATCGATTTTTGCCAGGATGGCCGCGATAAAGTCATCGACTATGTGCGGCAAAAATACGGCGAAGAATCGGTTTCGCAGATCGCGACTTTCGGCACCATGGCGGCCAAGGCGGCAGTGCGCGATGTCGGCCGCGTGCTCGATTTAGGTTACAACTTTTGCGACGGCATCGCCAAGCTGATTCCGTTCCAACCGGGCAAATTGATTACGCTCAAAATGGCGCGCGAGATGGAGCCGCTGCTGGCGGAGCGCGAGAAAAAAGAAGAGGAAGTCGCCGAACTGCTCGAGTTGGCGGAACGAGTCGAAGGACTGACGCGCAATGTCGGCATGCATGCCGGCGGCGTGTTGATCGCGCCGGGCAAGCTCACGGATTTTTGTCCGCTCTATTCCGGCGAAGGCGGTGAAGCGGTGATCAGCCAGTTCGACAAGGACGACGTCGAGGCCATCGGCCTGGTCAAGTTCGATTTTCTTGGCTTGACCACGCTGACGGTTTTGGATTGGGCGGTGAAGTACATCAAGGGCGCGGGCGGCAGCCCGTTGTTCGACGCCGATTTTGATTTGAACACGATTCCGCTGGATGATGCGCCAAGTTACGAATTACTGAAGACGGCCAATACCTCCGCCGTATTCCAGTTGGAAAGCCGCGGCATGCGCGACATGTTGCTGAAGGCGAAACCTGACCGCTTCGAGGACATCATCGCGCTGGTGGCGTTGTATCGCCCCGGCCCGATGGATCTCATCCCCGATTTCTGCGAACGCAAGCACAATCCCCGCCGCATCGAATATCCCGATCCGCGCGTGGAAGGCATATTGTCCGAAACCTACGGCATCATGGTGTACCAGGAACAGGTCATGCAGATGGCGCAAATCCTCGGAGGCTATTCGCTCGGTGGCGCTGATCTGCTGCGACGTGCCATGGGCAAGAAAAAACCCGAGGAGATGGCGACGCATCGCGACATCTTCCGCGAGGGCGCAAAGAAAAACGGCTTGTCGGAATCCAAGGCCGATGAATTATTCGACTTGATGGAAAAGTTCGCCGGCTACGGCTTCAATAAATCCCACGCCGCAGCCTACGCGCTGCTCGCGTATCAAACTGCTTATCTTAAAGTCCACCATGCCGCCGCGTTCATGGCAGCCAACTTAAGCGCGGCGATGGACGATACGGATAAGGTCGAAGCGTTGCATGAGGACACGGTCGCGAACAAAGTCAGCGTGCTGCCGCCCGATATCAACACCGGTGGTTATCGCTTCGTTCCCGTGAGCGAGAAGGCGATACGGTATGGGCTAGGCGCTTTAAAAGGTACAGGCGAAGCAGCGATCCTTGCGATCCTGACCGAACGCCAGGAACGCGGCGCCTTTCGCGATTTGTTCGATTTTTGCAATCGCGTGGATAAACGTATCGTCAACCGTCGCGCCATGGAATCGCTGATACGCGGCGGCGCGTTCGATAGCCTGCACGATAATCGCGCGCAGTTATTCGCATCGCTCGGCATCGCGCTGGAACAGGCGCAACAAGCGAGCCGTAACGAAATGCAATCCAGTCTGTTCGACGATGGCGCCGGAACGACACTACAAGCATTGGAATACATCAAGGTGCCGCGCTGGTCGGAAGCGGAGTTGCTACAACACGAAAAAGCGGCGGTCGGCTTCTATTTGAGCGGCCACCCATTCGACCCCTATCGCAAAGAACTGGCAGGGTTGGTGCGGCGATCCTTAGCCGATTTAACGCCGCGGCAGGAACCCACGTTGCTCGCAGGCGTGGTTTACGGCGTGCGCAACCAACAGACACGCCGCGGCCGCATGGCGGCGGTCACCTTGGACGATGGCTCGGGCAAGATCGAAGTGGCGATCTTTAACGAGGTATGGGAAAGCCATCGACATTTGGTGAAAGAAGACCAAGTATTGTTCGTCGAAGGGCGTGTCAGCGAAGATCAGTTTTCCGGTGGATTGCGGGTGACCGCGGACCGGGTATTTAACCTCGCGGGCGCGCGCGCCGAGTTCGCCCGCGAGATCAAATTATCCTTCAACGGCCAGGCGGATGCGGCGCGATTGGCGCAAGTTATGAAGCCCCACATGCCGGGTAACTGCGCGGTGCGCATCGCCTACCGTAACGATGATGCGCTGTGTGAAATGGAAATCGGGTCCGCCAAGCTCAGCGATGCGTTGTTGAGTTCGCTGACACAGTGGCTCACCGTTGACAACGTGCAGGTTCGCTATTGATGGCCGAGGTACAAATCATTTCGCAATCGCTGTTAAATACTGTCAGCGAGGCTGCCAAGGCCTCGCCGCGGCAACGCAAAAACTTCAACTTTCATCTGCACGATCAAGATGTTTGCCATCGCTTGTTAAATGCGCTGGAACCCGATACGTATATCCCACCCCATCGCCACCTGCATTCTGCCAAAGCTGAAAGCATCGTGATTTTGCGTGGGAAGGTAGGCGTTTTGTTTTTCGACGCAAGAGGAAAACTCGAGCAACACCATGTCTTGCAGCCAGAGGGCGAGATTTTCGGCGTCAATATTTTCCCAGGCGTATATCACAGTGTAGTGGCGCTGGCGCCTGGGTCAGTCTTTTTCGAAGCAAAGGCAGGGCCCTATGTCCCAGCCACCCTCGAAGAGCGGGCCGATTGGGCGCCCGCCGAAAACAGCGTTGAGGCCGGCCATTATCTTGCTTGGATGAAGAAACTATTTGTTTAGCATCTAACGGCCGCAGGGCGAAGACCCGCACGGCAGCCGCCGGGTTACAGGTAACCCTAGACGAGCCACCGGCTATCAGGTCGACGGCCAGCGTCACAAGCCCGATGCTTACGGCCCTATGTTAAAATCTACTAATTGGCCACATAACATGGCGCGTCAACTAACTGATCCCGATCGGCGCCAGTACTCGGGATTAGACAATAAAGTTTAGAGAGGCCGGTATGAGCACCTTAGATACGATACGCGAGATGATGGTTGACCAATTTCAGCTCGATCCCGCGAAAGTAACCCCCGACGCAACGTTGGAAGACCTCAGCATTGACTCGCTCTCGGCTGTCGAATTTATGTTTTTGCTCGAAGAAAAATTCAATGTCACTGCGCCGATGGGGCGCGTGGAGTTGCGCACGGTGCGAGATGTGGGTAATGAAATAGACCGGCTAATCGCCGCGCAACACGGTGGCGAAAAGGTGCCGCAACAGGCGGCATGATCCCAGCATTGGAAGCCTCGCTTCCGCTTTAATCCTACGCAGCAACAAATTCTAGAATGAGAAAAGTTTTCGTTACCGGTGTTGGGGTCATGTCCCCCGTCGGTAACGATACTGAAACTTTTTTCAACAACCTCGTCGCCGGCCGCTCTGGAATAGGCCGGCACTCTCGTTCGTTTCCCGGCGATTCCACGCTTTGGCTCACCGCTGAAGTCAAGCCGTTTTCGACGGAAGGTTTCACCAAGATGCGCCTGGCGACGCTGGATCGGACCACTCTGATCGCGTTGCTGACGGCGCGGCAGGCGATAGCTGATGCCAAACTCAAGCCGCAGCAACCGGAGCGCGCCGGTGTATATTGGGGAACGGGTTTAGGCGGTGCGACTACGTTGGAGGAATCGTACCGGCAATCGTTTTCGAATCCGAACGCGGCACGAGTCAAGCCAACCACGGTGGTCATGACCATGAATAACGCGGCCGCCTCGGAAATTTCCATGGACTTCGGTTTTACCGGTCCGACTTATACGTATTCGATCGCCTGCTCGTCTTCCGCCGTCGCCATCGGCGAAGCGTTCCGCGCCATCCGCGACGGCTATTGCGATTGCGCCATCGCGGGCGGCGCCGATTCATTGTTGACGCTGGGCGTGCTCAAGGCCTGGCAAGCGTTGCAAACTTTGGCGCGTGAAGATGCCGACGATCCCGGTTCTTCTTGTCGGCCTTTTTCCGCGGACCGCTCCGGATTTGTGTTGGCCGAGGGCGCGGCCGCCATCGTCTTGGAAGAGGAAAGCCATGCGCGCGCGCGCGGTGCAAGGTTACATGCCGAACTCGCCGGATATGGCGCGAGCAGCGACGCTTCCCACATCACTAAGCCCCAAGCCCAAGGCCAAGCGCGGGCCATTGCAATGGCATTGGAGGACGCAGGCTTGGCGCCGGCCGATATCGGCTATATCAATGCCCACGGTACGGCGACCCCGGTCGGCGACATTGTGGAAACCAACGCGATTAAGGCGGCGTTCGGCGAGTCGGCAACGCGAGTACCGATCAGTTCCACCAAGGCGCTGCACGGCCACCTCATGGGTGCGACGGGAGTGGTCGAATTCATCGCGGCGCTTATGGCGATGCACGCATCCGTCATTCCACCCACCGCGAACTTGCGCAACCCTGATCCCGAATGCGACCTCGACTACGTTCCCAATGTCGCCCGCAACAACGTTGCGATGAACGCGGTCATGTCGAACTCTTTTGCTTTTGGTGGTAACAACGCCGTGTTGATCGCGAAGCGTGTAGATTGATGTTTGCTAACTATGGTTCTGGAAATTTTTAGTATGGCACGCCAGGAGGCAAGCGGGGTCTGGCTTTCAGGGCATGCATCGCTGCGAGGCAGGCGCCATGCGGCTCGTGGCAAGGCATACCTGCTGAACGATCCAAGACGCTGATTGATCCAAACAAAGCGGTCAACGCCGATTCCATAGAATCTCGCGTTGATCTCAAGAACCTTTCGCCGATGCCGATATACTGAGATGGAGTTCACTCCAGCCGATTAATCATTTCGTGAAAAAACAAATGGATAAGCAAGATATCGCCGAATATGCGCCGAAGGTCCTGATGGTTGAGGACAACGAGTCCATTTCCGATATTTTGAGTTTTATCCTCACGCGCGAGAAATTCGAAGTGGAACTCGCCAGCGATGGCCGTGAAGCGCAGCGGCGAATTCAGCAGGGTGACCCGCCCGATGTCGTTTTGCTCGACGTGATGCTGCCTTATATCAGCGGATTGCAGTTGGTGTCGATAATCCGCGAAATCTCAGCGTGGCGCGAGGTGCCGATCATTATGTTGACGGGAAAGTCCCACGAAAACGACATCGTCGGTGCATTGAACGCAGGAGCCGACGACTACATCGTTAAACCGTTCCAACCCAGCGAATTGATGGCGCGGGTGCGACGCCTGGTGCAACGCAAACTCGGCCGCGCCGATGAATCCACAGAATAAGTTTCGCATGCAGTTGGCAAGCTACTTGCGTGCGCTGGGCTTAGCCCTATATACCTGTGCAGCGACATCGATCTGCCACGGCGAAGACTTAAGCAACAGTGTCGAGGTGGGCGCGATCCACGAAAATCTCAACCAGGGTTTTAGCGATTGGCAGAACCTTTACCTCGCAGCATCGCATAAATTCGCGCCGCGCCAAACGCTCTATGGTGAGGTGCACGAAGCCGAGCGTTTTTCCCAGCGCGATAAAAAACTGGTTGCCGGTTACTACCATCCGCTGGGTGACAAAACCACCGCGTTGATCGAAGCGAGTATGAGCCCGGATCATCGTTTCTTACCCGAGTGGAGCTTGCTGGGGCAATTCGACCGGCAACTCGGCGCGGGCTGGGGTTTACAACTCGGTTTTCGTCATAGCGAATATTCGCAAAGCGCGAGCGATCTGGCGGTGCTTACGGCGGAGCGTTACTGGAGCAGCTACCGGGCGGCATACTCGCTCTACGTGGGTAAACCGGAGGGCGCTGGCTCGGCGAGCAGCCACCGCGTGGCAATCGACTATTTTTACGCCGATCGAAATAGCGTCGGAATCGCTTTTTCCCGCGGCAAAGAGGTAGAAAACGTCGGTGCTGTGATCACTACCGACGTCCGCAGCATTGCACTGACCGGACGGCATTGGCTCACTCCCACCTGGGCGATCCAATTTAATGTGGGCCGGCACGAACAAGGCGACCTCTACGTACGCAAAGGAGTGGGCCTTGGAATTCAGCACCTCTACTAATTATTTACTGGATCTGGCCTACTGGACCAGCGCGACCGCGATGGCCGTCGTGGCGCTCATGTTGATTACGATCGTGGTCTTGCGCGTTGCTCTGGTGATGCGCGAACGGCGTGAGCGTCGGGTGCGAGCGCGGTGGCGCCCGATTCTCGCGCAGTCCATCGAAGGGTTGCCCGCCACCGTGCCACGCATCGGCCGGCTCGACTTGTATATGGTGTTATATCTTTGGAATTCGCTGCATGAGTCGTTGCGTGGCGAGGCGAAAGAGCAGATCAACAAACTCGCGCTGGTCACGGGCATTTATCTCATCGTACGCAAGCTTTTGAGCGGACGCGGCTTGCGCGGGCGCCTCATCGCGCTGTCTACCCTAGGCCACTTGCAAGACAAAACCTGTTGGAAAGAAATCGTTGCACTCGCGCGGGATCAGCATCCGGTGGTTTCCATCGTCGCGGCACGCGCGTTGCTGATGATAGATAGAGATGCGGCGTTACCGATCTTGATGCCCTTGATCGTCGAGCGCTTGGATTGGCCTGTCGCGCGGGTTGCGGGCATGCTCAAGGAAGCGGGTCCCGATGCGGTTTCGGCGCCGCTTATCGACGCGTTAGCCCACGCCGATGAGCGGCAGGTCCAGCGCCTGGTGAGTTATTTTCGCGTCATCCATATCGATCAGGCGGCCGTGGCGATTCGCAACATACTTGCAACTTACGACAATCCAAATTTGATCGCAGCGTGCCTCAAGGTCATGGCTAACCCGCGGGATCTGGACGTCGTACGCAAACATGTCGAGCATCCGAGCTGGTTTGTGCGCGTGGCCGTTGCGCATGCTTTAGGCCGCATCGGCCGAATCGAAGATGTCGATGCATTGCTCAAGCTGCTCGGCGACCGCGAATGGTGGGTGCGGTATCGCGCAGCCCAGGCGCTTATCGCGTTGCCATTCTTGGCGAAAAAAGATTTGGCCGCGATCGCCGAATGTTTGAACGATCGCTTTGCGCGCGACATATTAAAACAGGCGGTAACGGAAGGAAACGGTATTAAGGTCAGCCATGGAAGCTAGCGCTTTCATCGTCGCGACCCAGTGGTTTTTTTTCGTCTACTTAGTCGGGATCAACGCGGGCTACCTGATGCTGACGATGCTGTCCTTCGGCAGCATTAAGCGCTACATGGATTCGCGCGCACTGGAATCTCTGCCGAAAATCTATTCCGGGCTTGAAACGCCGGTGAGCATACTCGTCCCTGCTTACAATGAAGAAGCCACCATTGCGGCGTCGATACATTCGCTGCTGCAACTCAATTATTCCGAGCTTGAAATAATCGTCATTAACGACGGCTCCAAAGACAACACGCTGGACGTATTGCTGCGCGAATTTCAAATGGTGCCGTTTCCCGAGGCCTACCGCAAAAGCATCGCCGTCAAACCGATTCGCGGCATCTATCGCTCCACGCGCAATCCGAATCTGCGGGTGATCGATAAAGAGAACGGCGGCAAAGCGGACAGCCTCAATGCCGGAATCAACGCTTCACGCTACCCGCTGTTCTGCGCGGTCGATGCCGATTCCATCCTCGAACGCGATAGTTTGCATCGTGTCGTGCAACCGTTTCTCGAAGACCCCGACACCATAGCGACGGGTGGCACGGTGCGTATCGCCAACGGCTGCACGGTAACAGGCGGGTTTCTCACCAACATCGGCTTGCCGACCAACTTGCTCGCGCTGCTGCAAATCGTGGAATATTTGCGTGCATTTTTATTTGGCCGTTTGGGCTGGTCGCCGCTAAACGCAGTGCTCATTATTTCCGGCGCATTCGGTGTATTTCGCAAAGACCGCGTAGTTGATGCCGGCGGTTATAGAACCGACTGCATAGGCGAAGACATGGAGTTGGTGGTAAGACTGCACCGCCTGCATCGTGAGCAGGGCAAGCGCTACCGCATCGTGTTCGTGCCCGATCCGATCTGTTGGACCGAAGCGCCGGAAAGCTTACGCATTCTCAAGAGCCAACGGGTTCGCTGGCAGCGTGGTCTCGCCGAAAGCCTCGCATTGAATGAGAGCCTGCTGTTCAGCCGCAAAGGTGGCGCGGCTGGTTGGATGGCGTTTCCCTTCATGGCGATATTCGAATGGATGGGGCCGCTCATCGAAGTCTGCGGCTTCGTTTTCATGATCGTATCGTTCGCCTTGGGCTTGGTTTCCCCAGTAGCATTCATTACCTTCATGACCATGGCGTTCTGCTTGGGGTTGCTGCTCTCCGTGAGCGCATTGTTGCTGGAAGAACTTTCGTTCCACACCTACGCGAAGCCACACCAGCTTGCGGTGTTGTTATTAATTGCGTTGATAGACAATCTCGGTTTCCGCCAATTGGTCTCGATCTGGCGCGTGATCGGCCTATGGCGCTGGATGCGCGGCAGCAAAGTGCATTGGGGCGAAATGCGCCGCACTGCAAGCTGGCAACGCGCCGCGTGATGCGTCCTTCCAATTAATAGAAGCAAACGTAGGGTGCGCAATGCGCACGCGGAATCGTTTCTTCCGCCGGCATCGACTAATCTACAACCCGCGTGCGCTGTGAGCACCCTACGCTTGCTTCTCGTTCTAACACTAGCCTCGATGGACGAAGTGAATCTTGTTGCCATCGGGATCGCGGACGTAGGCGCCATAATAATCTGGACCATAGCTCTTGCGTAAGCCAGGAGGACCTTCGTCTCGACCACCTGCGGCAATGGCCGCGGCGTATGCTCTTTCGACGGCTTCTCTGGATGGCGCGCTGAATGCCACCATGCAGCCATTGCCCCAGCTTGCTGGCAACCCATTGTACGGATCGCCCACCCAGAACTTCTGGGGTTCTCCTTCTCTTTGCCAGGCAGCCCAGTTTGAATACTTCTTCGGGACTTGATTGATTCCGAGTTCGGAGAGCGTGGCATCGTAGAACCTGATGGCACGCTCTAAATCGTGGGTTCCAATCGTAACGTGACTAAACATCTGCGTCCTTTGGAGAAGCCGAACGTCGAAGTTGAGAGGCGCCGCGTGCTTTTCGCGGCGTGCCCTCGAACATCGGGTTACAAGTCATTTTTGTAGGCGGACAAGACCTGTTGCCAACGATCAGCAGCCGCGCGAACGCGATCGTAGTGCGCCCGCTACTTGCTCGCAACCGCCAGTAGCGCCTTCGGGTTGGTGCGGGCAATAGTGAGCAACGTGCGAGCGGCGCCGCTGGGCTGCTTGCGACCTTGCTCCCAGCCCTGCAAGGTGCGTACCGATACTCACTTTGGATTTTCTCAGGACCGTAGATGCCACGGCCACGTTGATGTGCGGCTTTGATGGCAACGACCAGACGCATATCGTCAAGTCTGCGCGGTGATGTGACTTTGCCTCCACACCAAGCCTGGTAGCCACTCTTGGCCACATCTACCAATGCGCACAGCCGAGCAACAGGATGTTGTTGTCGAAATTTATCAATCATGGCGTATCTCACTTCGACTCCCTCGCGAAGTACGCCGTCGATTTTTTAAATATGTCGCGCTCCGTCTTAGCAATGGAGAGTTCACGCTCAAGCTCACGAATGCGTATTTGATCTGAGGTCAGTTTGTTGGCGCCCAAGCTGCTCTTGATCTCGCCACTTTGCTCTTGCTTCATCCAAGTGCGTAATGATTTTGTTGCAATGTCCAGCTTCTTACAGGCTTCGGAAATACTCAGTCCTTGCTCATTGACCAGCTTGATTGCTTCGCGTTTAAATTCTTCTTGAAAAATACGGCGGGGAATACGTTTCATGGAAACTCCCGGTAAGTTGATAAAGTAACATCAACTTGCCCGTCCTGAAAATCGGGCCTCGCTCAAAGGTAAGCTTCACTTTATCTTGGTAGGATTCGCCCGTGCAGATGATGCCGTCGTGCGACCAAACCGGCGTGCCCATCCACTTCCACTCCTCGACGACGTCCGGGTCTGCCTCCTTGATGAGCTTGCGCATTCTGCCAAGGGTTTCCCCGCGCCAGTCCTCGAGTTCGGCGATTCTTTTCGAGATGAACTCCGATGCCGATTGGCCTTGGATCGCGTCCGACTTTTTCATGTTCTCATCCTAAAAGTTCCAAATATATTTCGCTTGCAAGACAGTGGAGGATAGTCATGTAAGACTTCAGAACGACGCCGCATAACGTTTGAGCAAAGGGTTAAGCTCCACTTCGTAGCCACTTTTCGAAGCGAATGCCATCGACTACCCCGCTGTACATCGCGTTCTTGATTGACCGTTCATGGTACCCGTGTTCACTGTAGAAACTGCGCGCCGCAGTGTTATCCCTGCGTGCCTCGACGCGTATGCGCCTCGCGCCGGCAGCACGTGCAACTGCTTCCAGCCAAAGTAGCACGGCGCTTCCGATTCCGCGCCTCCGGCTGGCTTGGCGCACGGCAAACAACAAGAGGTGTGCATCATCGTCGGAGTAAAACATGATTCCGAAAGCCAAAATCGCTTCGTGATCTCCAACGACGGCCACGTTCGTATCAGGATCGGTGATGGCGCGTGCAACACGATGGGGCCTCCAGTTCCACGGCAATCCAAGTTCAATGTAGTCACGCGACATGGCAGCTATGTTCGCAGCATCGGCTAGCGTGGCGAGACGAACTGCGACGTCGGCGATCACGTGGTGCTAACGTTTGACATGAGGGGTGCACAAAAGGCGCAGCCTTTTGGATATCTCCTCGATGGAAGAACTGGGCGTGATTGCGTGCCCCTAGGCGGTGGCAATTTCGAACAGGCCAGGGTATTGCTCCACGATGCCTAGCCGCGAAACCATTAGCCGCCCCTTGTACCCTACAGACGGCGCCTCGTACTCGTATTCGAGCTTCGCCGAACGACGATATGTTTGCGGCAATACTTTGAGTTTCAGGCTCGGCAACGCGAGCCATGCGGCCGGGGCTTCGGCCTGTTCACCAATGCCCAAATTAAGCCGACGAATCGCTAGCAAGTTTGTCGCGGGTGTGAAGCCGAGATCGATGTCCATGCAGTTCGCCACCGCATGTAGTATCTCCGTACCCACGCGCCAACTGCCGTCTTTCGTTCGGCGAATGCGCATGTCGATTTCGCTTTTCCCGCGAAAGCCAGTGAGCCGCGCACTCCGGGTTATCCAATGCGAATCGACTGACACTTCGTATGCAAAATTGCAAGGCTGGCCAGACTCACTAAAGACAGCCATGCCGCGCAGCTTCCAGCCGCCCGAAAGGCGGAACACGCGACAGCAGTCATGGCCCGGTTGATCCAGTCTGCGCCAGAAGACGGTTGCAACGAGCTTGGTTTGACCGGATGATGCAGAAAGCATAGTCGTGATGCTCAACGTCGCGGTTCAGCGGCTGCCAAGCGAAGCAAGGCCGTCCGCTTGAATCAATTGTTGGGCGCCAGTGCGCGCTTCAAGTCGCCGGCCGGCGTAACGGACAAGACCTTGTCGTTTGCATTCTTCTTTTTCGCGTGATCCATACTCAAATTCAAATTTAGCTGCCTATGCAAAATTTAGACTCTTAGCGAGCCCCGGAACCCTCTAGCGGCATAGTAGGATTGTGCACCATTGTGATACACGAAGACATTGCCGTAGCGGAAATCAGCAAAGAGGGCGCCGCCGAGTTCTCTAATATCAGCAGGTGTTTTAACCCAGCTCGATGTTTTCGTATCGAAATTTCCAAGCTGCTGCAACTCCCGATATTGTTGTTCCGTTAATAGCGCTATGCCCATGGCAGCAGCCATATCGATAGCGTTATTTTCTGGTTTATGTTCTTTCCTTGACTCCAGTCCTTCACGGTCATAACAAACACTTCTGCGGCCTGTAGGACTTTCCGCGGAACAATCGTAAAAAATGTATTCGTCCGTCTTTTTATCATGACCAATAACATCTGGTTCACCGCCCGTTCTTTCCATTTCACTGAGTGACCACAGTTTTTCAGTATTAGCTTCCAGCCTTGCTTGTACCTTAGCCCATTCAAGACCTTTATGGCGGTGCATGTTTTTCTCAAAACGGGTTTTCAATGCTCCGAGTAATTCTTCACGTTGTTTTGTTTTCATGTCTTTTGCTCTTTGCATTTCTGTCTTTGCCTCTGCGCTTCGTTTCGTTGGCCCTTGCTCGCCCCACCTTCTTACGGCTTGATCTTTCGCTTCACGACCACCGCAAACTGAAGTCGTTGCTCACAGCCCTCTCTGGCGCCCAACGAAATTAGCGAAGGCGCGCGCCAACAACGCGTGCTAGCGCAATGATGCATGAACTCGCGCTATGATTCAAAGCGCGGCGTTCGGCGCGTCTCGCCGGAGCGGCGGGTTAGGGTTCACCAAAGCTTCGAGGGGTTCTTAGGTGCCGCAGAAAAGCGTGGCCAGTCGCGTAGAAACTTGACGTAAACATAAATCTGGCGCCCAGAGCTAGCATCAAGGATACGCCAAGCGCGACGGCCCACAAGCGCGCATTGCCATCGTTGGGGTGGAAAAGAAAGAACACGACGAAAAATGGCAAGAACGCCAACTGCAACGAGCGTTCTGCCGGGTGCGGGTTGTGGTGAAGTTCGCCCTTGCACAAAGGGCAAAAAGCGACCGCCCGATTCGGAAGGTACTTTCTCTCACCCGGTAGCTGTTTGCTACGAATCAGCCGCCAACTCAGCGATGCACTGCAATGCGGGCATGTCAGTTTCGGCATTGGTCCTAACGATATTGGCTAAGGCGTGCGCCGCGCAGGGCGCAACGAAGCGATGATGCGCGCACTCGCGCAACGATCCCGGGCGCGGTGTTGCGGCGCGTCCCGCTTGAGCGCCAGGTTATTCGGAAGACGCCAATAAAACCCTACGGCCACAGTTGGCGCCTTGATGCACGCGGCTGGCGTAGCAGCGCCAGCGCCTGCGCGGGAAAAAATGCTCGAGCTTTACGCGCCGCGCGCCGCACGCGAGGTAAAACCCGACCCGCAATGCAAGCCACCGCGCCCCTAGCGCAGACAGCCTCTTCGTCTGCGTGATAGTTCGAGCGCGAACCCCTCACTTGAGCTCGACTTCGACGAACGAAAACTCATAGGCGTTGATGTTCACCACGTTGTGAGCCACGCCCGTGAGGCGGGCGTAGGATTCCCCCATCTTGAGTTCGACGTCGCGCGTGCCGGTCGGCTCCACGAGCCTGAGTTTGCCGGTGGTCATGGGCACGACCACGTAGTCATGGGCGTGAACGTGGTGTCCCGTTTCGGCGCCCGGCGCAAAGCGCCATTCGGTGACGATGACACGTTCATTCTCTAATTGGATGGTGGGGATTGCTTTCATGATCTTGGTCCCGAGAGGTTACGTTTATATTGATAGGCTGGTCGTGTCGACGGTCTACTCGCTGGGCGTTACCGCGCGCCTCAAGTTGCCAGCCGACGTTTGCCGACAAAGCCTGGTCGACTGCATTCCTTTCTGCGTGCGTGATCCGTACTCAAATTCGAATGTAGTTGAGCGTGCAAAATTTAGACCCTTAGCGAACCACGGAATGCCCTGGCGGCGTAGTAGGATTGTGCGCCGTTATGGTATACAAAGACATGGCCGTAGCGGAAATCGGCGAAAAGCGCGCCACCGAGGTTTCTAATATCAGAAGGTGTTTTCAACCAACTCGACGTTTTCGTATCGAACTTTCCCAATTGCTGCAGTTCTCGATATTGTTCTTCCGTTAAAAGTTCAATGCCCATATCCGCGGCCATATCAATAGCGCAATTTTCAGGTTTATGTTCTTTCCTCGACTCCAGTCCTTCGCGGTCGTAACAAACACTTCTGCGGCCTGTTGGACTTTCCGCTGAGCAATCATAAAAAATGTATTCACCGGTCTTGTTATCATGACCCACCACATCCGGTTCGCCACCAGTTTTTTCCATTTCATTCAGCGACCAAAGTTTTTCAGGATCTGCTTCCAGCTTTGTTTGGACTTTACCCCATACAAGACCTTTATGGCGCTTCATGTTTTTCTCAAACCGGGCTTTTAATGAGCTGAGTAGTTCTTCACGTTGTTTTGCTTTCATGTCTTTTGCTCTTTGCATTTCCATTTTTACCTTTTCGCGCCGCTTCATTGACCATTACAGGACCGACTTTCTTATGGCCTGTTTTTTCGCTTCTATACCGCCGCACCATGAACCCGTTGCTCGCAGCCTTCTCTGGCGCCCAAACGATACAGCGGCAAGTTAGGCGGCGCGTTGGGTGACGTATGCTGATGGAGGAATGGCAATGCGAATCAAAATCGATCGAATATTTTAATCCGTAAAAGCCGCTTCTGCCTAACGTTCGAGGTGACCTGCCGCCAGATCGGCGAGCGCGGAGGAGATCTGCAAGCGCCGCTTGCAGACGATCGGAGTGACCGAAGGGTTGCGCGTCAGGTTGCTAGGCGCTGCTTTTCCAGGAAAACTAACGCGACTCCGCCAAGAATGGCTATTGAAGCTAGCATAAGCCGCCCGGTCATGGCTTCGCCGAGAAAGACGATGCCGCCAAACGCCGCGATCACAGGCACGCTGAGTTGAATTGTCGCCGCGCTGGCGGCTTTTAACGAGGGCAACACGGAATACCAAATGGCGTAGCCGATCCCCGATGCCGCTGCCCCGGCCGCAACCGCGTACCAGACGCCCAAGCTATCCAGTTTGACGCCGTCAATTGATATGATACTCAGTGCCACTGCGAACGGAACACTAAACAGGAAATTTCCGGCAGTCACCTTGGTAGGGTCGCCGGTCCCTCTACCGCGCAACGAATAGATGCCCCAGGCGACACCTGCAGCCAGCATGAGTGTGGAGCCTGCCAGCGGCGGCGCTGATAGTCCGGGTAACAACAAGCCAACCAAGCCTGCAAGAGCCAGCACCATACCGATGATCTGTACCCCGCGCAGACGCTCTCCCGCCCAGACGCCATAACCGATCATCGTCGCCTGCACGGCGCCGAAGAGCAACAGTGCACCCGTTCCAGCAGGCAGGCTCACGTAAGCAAAAGAGAAGCACGCGGCATAAGCGAATAATGCCAACCCTGACAGCCAATTGCCATTGCCGGCGCGAGAAGCACGAAACACCCGCGCTATTACCCACAGCACTATCGCGCCTGAAATCAAGCGAATCGCAGTGAAGCTGGCGGCATCAAGGTTGGTGTGTTTAAGCGCGACACGGCAGAGCAATGAATTGCCCGCAAAAGCAATCATGGTTAGTACTGTCAGAAAAACCAGCCGTATAGTTGGCATTACTTGCGAAGCGTGACATGCCTCGATGGCGGAATAAATGGGGTCAGACACGATTTATAATCTCCATTTTTTGTTGTTGCTCGATCGCCCCTTGCACAACAGCCTTTTTACCAGATAAATCGTGTCTGACCCCATTATTCTCGTTTGGGCGTCCGCTCGATGAAGGGGTTAGGCGGCAGCTTCATTGCTTGCCCTTCCGCTCGAGAAGGCAGAAGCCATTGCCAAATGGGTCGCTGCAAAAGGCAGCGGACCCGTGCCGAGGTTCGTCACCCGGTCTCCTTCGATCATTGCGTTGAGCGCGAACGACGCGCCCGACTCACGTTGGCACCAGCGGCAATGGCAACAGTGCACGAACAGCGGTGGGCTTTCCATTCGGAAGCGCAAGGCTCGGCAGTCGCAGCCGCAGCCGCCTTCAGTCGGGAATGAATCTGCTGCAGCCATGGTAGTGAATATCCCTGTGATGCCTAACGGCGCACGTGAGAGGCGCCAGCCTCAAGAGTATCGGCGAACATCGCGCGTCGTCCCCGGCATCCGGTGTCATAACTGAATCGTTGCATGAATGTTATTTTACTCATCGGGTAATGCTTCAAATTCCTTCTTTTTGTTTGCAAACCATTCTTTCATCCCGTCCGGTTTCTTCATAAGCTCTTGCATTTCATTCATGGCCTGAAGATGCGCGGCATCCTTTTTCTGAAACATTTCCATCGCATGCTGTTTGCTCATTCCAGCGATCTCTTCAAATGAGTTTGCATGAAATGCTTTGTCGCAAGCGCCACCGAGTTGTTTACAGGTCATAGTCTTCATAATTTCCTCCGTTGTAGAAATTCAATGCAGTGACACGCTCATTTGCAATTAACCAATTGGGAGGTGTTTCTTAAGATACGTCTACGCAGCTGAACATCTCATGGCGCGACTAGCACCAGACGTGGGAAGTAGCTCTTGTATGGAGCGGGATCGCGAGTAAGCACACTCAAGTTTGCCACCGCCGCGTGGGCGCCGATGTAGAAGTCTGGCATGGGCTTTAGTTTCGAGCCTCCTCTGCGCCGGTATGGGGCAAATGCCATGGCGGTCAACGATGCACATGCCCACGGGAGCGGGCTGCGCAGGGTGTCATACACGCTTAGCAGTTCGTCTAGAGCATCGACGTTCGGTCCGGGAACCAATAGCTCGGTGTAGATGATCAGGTTTACATGCAAAGGGGATCTTTCGCTGTGCCTTTGAAGTTGCTCAACGGCCCAATCATGCCACGGGCTGGCCTCGTCGATGCAGTCAACCCAGATGTTGGTATCTACCAGCGTCCCAGCGCTGCCATCGTAGTTCGCGAGACTAGCGGCGGCCACGTCGCGAAGCGGCTGGGGCGACCTCACCGCCGCGAAGGAAGGCCATGATCTCGTCAGCGCCGAGTTGCCTGAAATCTGGGCTCAGGCTACGTCGGACACGGGCCGCGGCCGCGCGTAGCTTCGCGCGGCGGTCGTCCTTCACACCAGTTCCAACCGGCGTAATCACGATCTTGCTGCCTTCCAGGCTGAACGACACCTCGCTGCCAGGAGCGACTCCTGCCGCGACGCGGATGTGTTTGGGGATCGTGACCTGACCTTTTTCAGTGACCTGCATGAGGTTCCTCAAAGTAGGAATAGGAAGTAGGAATCTTACCTCGACAACGGCAGCGGATGCAAGAGCGCTCCGCTTGAGCGAGGGGTTAGGCCTCATTGCGGGTAAACCCGATTCCACGCAAAGGCTGCATGAAAAGCCCCAGCAATTATCCACGCCTACTCGCGTGGACGCTGCAGAAAAAATACCCACGCAAAAAACAACATAAACACGAGATCATTTGCACCGTAGATACTGTAGAACACACCAGCAAAGAAGTCCTTGGAATAAAGCTGTGCGAGGCTATTCTCTGAGAGCCACCTAAACCAAACCACAACATAGACGAGCTTTTCTAACGCAAACGCGCCAACTAGCCATTTGATGCTTGAGGAAATGGCCGCAGCGCCTAAGTAAGCTAAACCCCATACCGCTATCATTAGAAGTCCAAAGTTCGACATCACTACCGGATCAGCGCTGTTAATCGCAACATTGGTGAATGCACGAGAAAACAGAAGAACACCCCCGATGTTCATGAAACCAGCCGCAATGAGTCCATTCCTTATCAGATTTCTGTTCACGCGCTTACCTCGACTATTCGATTAACTTGATTTCGGCAGCACCGTAGCGTTGCCACAGGCGATGGGCGGTTTGGCTGTTCTGGGTGGTGGTGCACCACCGGTGATTTATATGAGGCCTAACGTTTGACATACGCGGCGCGCTTCAGCGCGTCCGGCTTGATGGATGAGTTAGAGCAGATTTTTCTAGCCGCTCAGCAAGCCATACTTTAATGATGGATTGCCTAGTAACACCAAGCTTTCCAGCTTCGCGGTCTAGGGACTCGATCATCCACGTTGGAAAATCGACATTGACACGTTTTTGTTCTTGTAATATGCGCTTTGCCTTTGACAAGTCCAGCGAAGCGGTGATATCAATACCCTTGTCAAACTGTTTTTCAAAATCTTTAGCTTTCATATAGTGCAACCTCCTCGGTGCGTGAGCGACGAACAGAAATCAGTCGAACATTTGAACCTCTATACGTGATAACTGCCGACCAGTGTTTTTCGCTGATCAGCCCGATCATGAGGTATCGCGGTTCGTCTTCTGTTTTCGCAGGAACTTCCAATAGGCTTGGGTCATTCCATAATGCCTGTGCATCAACAAAGTTAATACCGTGTTTCAGAAGGTTTGCCTGACTTTTAACTTCATCGAATTCAAAAGTTATCATGGTATATAAAATATACCTTTATCGCACAAAAAATCAAGTGTTTTAAGATGTGCCCATAACAAGAATGTAGAAAAAAGGCCCGGGCCTGGTGGCCTGCCATTGGCGCTCCGCTTGAGCGAGGGGTTAGCCGCATGCGACCGCGGTGAGAGCGCCGACTTATGGCTGCTGCGACGCGGCCTGAGTCAGCAGTGCCTGTATGGCCGAGCTGCTGGCAGAAGCCCCGAGCTTGAGCTTTACATGCCGCATGTCCTTTCCAGTACCCTCAAGCAGGTTCGTTGGATCGCGTAGGCTGGAACCGCGTTGGAACCCGAGTGTCGCGTGCGACTTCGTGCTGTGCAAGTAGCAGAAGAGACCGCCTTCATTTGAGTAGCACGGCCGCCCCCACTTCAGTTCTTCGACCGCATCTGGGGCAACCTTCTTGACCGCAGCGCGGAGTTGAAGCAGCGTCTCTTGCTGGTCGCGCGGAACGGATTCGAACCAGGCTTCGACGGGTGTCTTGGACATTTGAGACCTCCGAGTGCGAAAGGGCGGTGTCTATGCGGCCTAACGCCTGCAATCACCGGGCGGCAACAGGCGGCGTAGCCGGCTGTTGCCGCTCCGGTGCATTGAAATGTTGGGCGTCACTTTCTGTGCGAATGGCTCAGATTATCCGGCGCGATGCTCGTTCGCCTGCTGGAGAAACTCCAGCAGTAGGCGAGTCGTAGCCGTGGGCTGCTCCTGTTGCACCCAATGCCCGGCATGCTCTACCAGATGAACACTTAACATGCGCTTGCATGCCGTGGTCTGCATCTTTTCGAAGTACCCTGGAAATTGATAGGTGCCCCAGTCATTGGCGCCTGCGATATAGCATGAAGGTACATCGATGGTACGGCCAGAGTAGGTCTGGAGTTCGGGCCCATACTTCGGGTCCACCGCACATCGATACCATTGCAGTCCACCTTGAAACCCGTTTCGAGCGTACTCGTCCGTATACACCTGAAGTTCCGTATCGGTGAGCCAGTTGCACGCTTCGATCTCGGCAGGCGACGGCATCTCTGGTGCGACCGTTTCGGCCATGCCCTTGTCCAGATCCATGATGTAGTAGGTGGGCAGCTTCGCTAGTTCGGCGGCTGTCCATGACTTCAGAGGGAATGGATTGTTCTGTTTCCAGTCAGCACTCTTGTTGTGGTAGTAGGCCCGCAAGAAGTCGTGCAGGCCTTGAGCCGCATGGTGCATGTTTCGATCTGCCTCTCGCGTCCCGTAATACCAGAAATAGTGCTTGCGTGGGCGGATTAGCTTTGCGAGTTCGTCGTGGATGCTCGGGCTGACCGGAGGTGCGCTCTGGGCCGGCTCATTGGCAGTATTGAAAGGAAGCGCAGGTGGTCCCGCAAAGGGAGCGCTCATGAGCACTACTGACCGGAACACGTCGGGTCGTATCAGCGAGCACCAGGCGGCGACAGGCGATCCAAAGTCGTGCCCTACCACGGCTGCAACTGACCGATAGCCCAGAGCGGACACAAGTCCTACCGCGTCTCGCACCAGATTGACGTATCGGAACGAAGCGACGTCTCCATCGTAGGTGCCGTTCCAGCCCGTGGTACGACCGTACCCGCGCTGGTCCGGCGCTACGACATGGAACCCTGCTTCGGCGAGCGGTAGCATCAGCTTCCGCCAGCTGTACGCCAATTCGGGAAAGCCGTGCAGAAGCACGATGCAGGGCCGAGTTTTGTCCCCGAAACCGGCCTCCAATACGTGCATCCTCAGCCCGTTGCTGTTGTCCACAAACCGGGAACGTATTCCGGGCGGCAATGTCGTCCCGCCATAGGCTACGTCCGGGTTCTTAGCCATTCCAATCCCGGAGTCGAACTCGGCGGCGTGCACAGTAGCGTCAAGAGTGGACTGCAGTAGGACTGCAGCAGCGCCCTGTACGAATTGACGACGCGAGCAGGATCCAGCGTACGAGTAAGCGATTTTCCCGTTCATCAGATCTCCTCCATCACTGGGTCGCGAACGTCGTTCGTGACGCCCAACGTTTGAGCTAACCGGACCGTTGCGGTATGCGGCTAAAGGCCCAGAATGAAATGGCGGGCCTTTAGCCGCATACCGCAATGGGTCCGGTTGAGCGAATGGTTAGGCCGCACTGCGGAACAACGGTAGACACGCCAACGCTATCTGATCAATGTGACGATGATCCGTGCCGCAGCAACCACCGAAGACGTTTAAGTATTTCAATTGACGACCTTTCAACAAAGCATAGTCCCGGCCCAGCGACTTCTGGGTCTCCCGCATCGAGTTCGATTGCTTCGTTCAATTCAGCATGGCTCATTCTTGAAGCATTTGCACGAAGGCCGCGAATGCGATCTTTCCAGGGCTGGTCTCCATTGACAACGGCAGTGAAGTGACTTGGATGAGCACAGTTGATCATGAAGTAGGAGGGATGTCCGGCTGTCTCGGCATCAATTTGCTCGATCGCGTCGCCGAGAGATTGCCCGGTTGGAAGTCGTCCATCAGTCTCAACCGTAAGCGAGACGACAACCGGAAGTTCAGCGCCCTTTGCTGCCCGGGTCAAGCCTACTGCTTCTTCGACGTAGTTCATTGTGATGGCAGTGACTAGATCGACGGCGGTTCCCGCGAAGGTCTCTACTTGTTGGCTATGGTAGTCCTCTGCTTGCGCCACCGACATCAACTCGGCAGGCACATACCCATCGCCGCGTGGACCAATGCACCCGCTAATAACGATAGGTACATCTGGTGCTTCATACTCTGCGCGGAGTTCCTCGAGCAAGGCGACGCACTTCCGATTGACTTCGTTGAGTTCATCGGCGGTGTACCCAAGCTTGTCTCCCCAATCCGAACTGGCCCGCCAGGTGGCGGTCTCAAGTACCAGACCGGATCGGCGCTTCTGCGCTAATTGTGCGTACGTACGAAAATATTTTCTTAAGGCATTTTCGCCTTCCTGTGTTTGAAAGAGATGAAATGCTGCAAAGTATGGGAGATCCAGACCCTCAAGGAAAATCAGCGTCGTTTCGATTCCACCATCCGTCAAGAAGAAATCGCTGCTCATCTGAGGTAACGAGTTCCGGTATTTCGCCATGAGGAATCTCCGCGGTTGAACATTGGAGGATTTTGCGCGACAAAGCATCGCTGGCTTCTTTTCACTGACGGCGCGCGGAGTTGGCTCTTGTGCGGCCTAACAGTTATTCACCTGACCCGTCGGTCCGTATATTAATATTCTAGAAACTTGTCGTTTCACTGTAACGATTTGATTCATTGGCATTCTGTTTGGCAGTGGGTCCGCATATGTAATGATAATACGGATCGCGCCTTTTGATGTAGTGTGGCGAATTTAACCCTCAACTAGGAGCGACACTTATGGGGTCCAATTCGCCAAACCCCTCACTTTAACCCCGGTTCCCCGCCTCGCCTGATGGATCAAGTACATGCGGTCTGTCGACGCCGGCACTTGAGTCCGCGCACCGAAGAAGCCTATCGGTATTGGATTCGGCAGTTTATTTTCTTCCATGGCAAACGGCATCCCCGCGAACTGCGCGAGGCCGAGGTTACGCAGTTTCTCAATCACCTGGCCGTTCAGCGCCACGTCGCCGCATCAACGCAAACCCAGGCGCTTAACGCTATTGTGTTTCTCTATCGAGATGTGCTCGTTACGCCACTGGGCGAGATGGGTAACCTGAATCGTGTGCAGCAGCGCAAGCGAATTCCGGTGGTGATGGCCTCAAGCGAGGTATCCGCCGTGCTATCGCAGATGTCTGGGATGACAGCATTGATGGCACAGGTCATGTTTGGTTCGGGCCTGCGCGTTGAGGAATGTTGTACGTTACGGGTAAAAGATATTGATTTTGTCTCCTCGACCATTAACGTTCGCGATGGCAAGGGCGGGAAAGACCGCGCAACTGTGCTTCCCAGCCGATTACAAGCAGGATTGCAAGAGCACCTGCTGCAAGTTGCACAATTACATACCGATGACCGAGCGCGTGGCGCTGGCCTTGCACCGCTTCCCGGCGCACTTGAACGAAAATATCCGAAGGCGTCCGAATCCCTCGCTTGGCAGTTCGCGTTTCGGTCTTCGGTATGTCGACCTTGGGGACAAAGCGGGCGTCTTGCCCGTTGGCACATTTCGCTTACCACAATCCAGCGCGCGTTTCGTCAGGCGGTGGCGAAGGCGGGAATTTTGAAACACGCGACGGTTCACACGCTGCGCCACTATCTACCCTTCCTGACTATGTCGAGTGATACGGATGAGTCGTTGCACTGGGCATTCGAGAATTGAAGGTCTATCGGTGCGGACTTGCTCAACCCATCACCCGACATAGTCTTCTCTGACCTACAGGCTGTTGAGGAAGCCGAGGAGCTGATCTCCGGGCTGATAGCGCCCTGGCCTGCCATGCGGCGGGGTCGTCTTGGCAAGCGCCTTCTCCTTCATCGCGAGTGTCGCCTCGAGATAGATCTGCGTCGTCTCCACCGATTCATGTCCGAGCCACAACGCAATCACGGAACGATCGACGCCCGCTTGTAGAAGGTCCATGGCCATGGTGTGTCGCAAGCGGTGAACGGTGACGCGCTTTTGCTTCAACGAAGGGCACACCTTGGAGGCCGCCATGCGATGCTTGGTCAACAGGTACTGCACGCCATGGACGCTGAGACGTTCACCCTTGGCGCTGGGAAACAGCACGTCGCCGTCACCGCGTTGCGGCTCTCGCAGCCAGGCTTTCAACACGGCGAGTGTGGATTTGGCGATGGGTGTACAGCGTTCCTTGCGCCCCTTGCCGATCACGCGCACGTGAGCGCCGGTTCCGAGGATGAGGTCCTCGCGTTTGAGCCCGGTCATCTCGGATAAGCGCAGACCCGTCTGCACCGCCACCAGCAGAAAGGCGTGATCGCGCCGGCCAGACCAGGTGCGCTGATCCGGAGCGGCCAGCAAGGCATCGACTTCGGGACGCGTGAGAAAGTGGACCAAGGTGCGGGTGAAACGCTTGCTGGGGATGGCGAGCACCCGCTGGATCTGTGCGGAATGGGCCGGCGCCTCGAAGGCCGCGTAACGAAAGAAGGAGTGGATCGCGGTGAGGCGCAGATTCCGGCTGCGAACGCTCACGCCTTGGCGCTTCTCCAGATCATCCAGAAACGCCACGATCAACGGGGCATCGATCTCCTCGAAGCTCAGACGTGACGGCGGCTTATGCAACCGCTGCTGCACGAACTTCAGGAATTGACGGAAGGTATCGCGATAGGAACTGATGGTGTGAGGACTCGCCTGGCGCTGCTGCATCAGGCGCTGCGTAAAGAAACGCTCCAACAGCGGAGCAAAGCTGGCGGGGGTGGTCATGGCCGATCCTCCCAGCGCTGCTCGAGCCGGCGCATCGCCTCGCGCATCAGCTCCGGCGAGCCGCTCAAATACCACTGCGTATCGGCGACGTGCACATGGCCGAGGTAGGCGGACAAGATCGGCAGTCGGCGCTCGGGATCCTGATTGGACCGATACCAGTGCACGAGTGTGTTCGTGGCGAATCGATGCCGCATGTCGTGCAGACGCGGCCCATGACTGTCGGATGGGCCGCGCAGACCGATCTGCCGGGACAACGCATAGAACGTTCGATGAATGTCTCCGCCATCCAACCGATTGCCCCAGCTGGAGACGAACAAGTAGGAGGACACCGGCCGCTGCCGCCCAATGGCGTTTGCGTCGCGCGATGTAGTCTGCGAGCACCTTGCAGGTCGAGGCATGCAAAGGCACCAGACGAGACTTGCCGAACTTGGCGCCGCGGATCGTCAACACCGCCGCCTTGAGATCGACATCCTGAAGCTCGAGGTTGCGTGCTTCGCCGAGACGCAGGCCCGAGACGCTCAGTAGCCCGAACAGACAATAGTAGATCCAAGGCCGCAGTTCACCGCGTTCATAGCGGCAGGGCATGTTGAGCGCGGCGCGCAGTAAGCTTCGAATCTCATCATCCGAGTACAGATACGGTCGCGCCCGCTTCGGTTGGAACGGCAACAGGCCCGGCGGCGGAATCTGCGTGCGCGGATCGGTGGCGCTGCGATGACGCGCAAATCCGCGTACGAAGCTCAGTCGTCGCGCCCAATGCGCCGGTTGGACGTTTGACGGTTGTTGCGCCCAGGCGAGCGCCAACGCCTGGGTGATGTAGGAAGCGCGGTGCTGCTCCATGAACGTGACGAAATCGAGCAATCCCTTGCCGGCCTCATGCAGCTTGAATCCCAAACCGCGCCGCATGCTCAGGTACTCCTGCACGGCCTGCCGCAGCGTGTTCATCGCGCACCTCCCGGCCACGGCAACGCCAGCGTCCGCAATGCCTTGAGGTCCACCTTGGCGTAGATCTTCGTGGTCTGGGGATGGCGATGACCCAGCAACTCGCCGATCTCGCCGAGCGAGGCGCCGTGGCGCAACATCTCGGTGGCCAAGCCCATGGCGAAACTGATGGGCGCCTGTGGTCGGGGCATGGATGCCGGCGCGCTGGAGCGCATGCCGAACGATCGACCCAACGCCACTGGCCCCGCCGAAAGCCGCGGATCGGGGCTTTGGCGCGTAGAAATACGCGGCGACTGGTGCTGCGCGGTCGGCCATCGCGCAGGTACGCGGCGATCGCCTTGCCGACCTCCGTGGGTAAGGGCAACTCGAGCTGCTGCGCCCCTTTGCCGCGCACGCTCAACCGTCCGGCGTTCCAGTCAATGTCATCGAGTTCGAGAAATGCCACTTCACCTGAACGCAACCCCAGTCGTGCGAGCAGGAGCAAGATGGCGTAGTCGCGACGCCCCATCGCGGTGCGCCGATCGATGCTGGCCAGCAGCTGACGGACTTGATCCGCCGCAATCGCTCGGGGGATCGACGTCATCGACCAGTTGGCCACGACCGGAACGGCGGCGGCCAAATCCAGCGTAACCTCGCCGCGATAGCGCGCGTAGCGCAGGAAGGAGCGCAACGCGCTGGTCATGAGCTTCGCTCGCTTCAGATGCAGCCGCGGCGCTTGGCGCTGGACAAATCGCACGACATCGCCGGCACACAGACGCGAGAGCGTGACTCGCTCCATCGCCGAAACGATCCTCGAGAAAATCGCGGATGAACGGCACGTAGTTGACGATCGTTGCTCTGGCCAAGGCGCGCGCTTCGCGCAAGTACTGCTCGTATGCTTGTGCACAGCGCTCAGCCGGGGTCAGTCGAGGCGCTGATATCTTCTCGGCGGGAATCACGCCCTCACGGCGCAGAAAATCAATGAGGTGTCTGAGCGCGGCAGCATCGCCCTGGCAAGGCCGCACGTGTCGAGCGCGATATCGCAAATACCGTACCGGGTGATCGGAGCAGATGCTGCGCACGTCGACCCCCTTCTGTTTAAGCCATCGGCTAAAACACGCAGCGAGCAGAACCTGCCGATGAACCGAATACCGAGCGTATCCCTGCTCACCTCAGCGATTTTGCAAACGAGACGATATATGCCGCGAGCGGACCTTCCGGCGGTCGCGACAGAACGACTTGGTTATTGATGACGTACTTCACGGTGGACTCCTTCCCCACTCTGCGGGCTGATGAAAGGAGTCAATACTATGTCTATCCAGCCTCAGCGCGTTTGCCCGGGAAAACGAGGCTGTCGCAGGGTTACAAGACATAGTCAGGAAGGGTAGATAGTGCCGCCTATGTCCTCAAGACATAGTCGGCATTCGTTTGCCACTCATTCTGCTCGCATCGGGGACGGATATTCGGACAATTCACTCTTGCTCGGGCACCGTAATCTGCGAACGACCATGATCTACACCCACGTGTTAGAGGTAACACGGCATGTCACCAACCCGCTGGATCGGTGAACCGCTTACGATTGTAGCGCCCGGAGCGCTGAGTACTACCGCCGGGAATGTCCGCTTTCCTCGGGGAGCTACGGGCAGC
>CAVQPB010000013.1:0-131740 GCA_963714525.1 uncultured Pseudomonadota bacterium | reverse complement strand
TTGTGTTCTGCGACAGCGGGATGAAATTACTTTGCGGATCGAAATTAGTTAGATTGAGATCCAGCCAATACAGCGCAAGAATTTCATCGAACACCGGCGCGGGAAAGCCCTTGCGATTGCCGCGTTCATCGACGATCAGTTGATAACAAAAGGGTTCAAACATCGGCGTATGCCAACGTTTGACGAATTCTTCCGCGATGCGCGGAAAGTGTTGCTCGAGTTCGGAGATTTGAGTGTTAGTCGCCATGGCGGAGTCATTCGACTCCCAGTGAGTCGATCCGCCACAATATTACTGGATTACAACACTTTAGGGTAGGCTTCTAAACAAAATTATACAATTCGATAGCCTTCCCGCGCGACCACGGTACGTTTGCCCTGGCGGGCATCGTGGATTTCGTGCAGGAACATCATCTCTTCGATCACGTCCAGGGGAAAACCCTGGCGGTCGCCGCGATCGTCGATCATCAGGGCTGCTTAAATAGACGGGAAACTCCTTCGCGCCCCACATCATGGTGATTTTGTCGACGATGCGCGGGAAGCGCTTCTCGAGGGAAGAAACGTAATTGGGATCGACCGGTTCCGGTTTCTTTTTGTAGTAGTTTCTCATGTTGCGGGAGGCCTAAGTGTTTGTGCCGATAGGCGAAATATAGAACAACTACAAGGAATTGCAATAGACGCTAGCGACGTCTGGAGTCAATCAATTCCTCGATCGCCGCCAGTTGCGCGGCTTGAACCAAGGCCGGAATTTCTACGCTGGTCTTGGCCGAGGCAACAACGCTCTTTATGTCGACAGCGGCCAGCGCTGTTTGCGCCTCGGCGAGATGCGTGAGTTGGGCGGCGGAGTCGGGTCCACTCACATAGCCGCATACGCACAGCAAATCACGAAAACGTTCGGGGCGGCGCAAACTATCGGCGCCGACCAGAAGTTGCAACAACGCTTCCGGGACTAGGGAAAGCGCCTGTTCTATGGACCCAATCCAGCGCAAAGCGAGCTTCGCGAGATCGGCACAATCGCCCGGCACCCGCAACCTCTGCGACACAGCAAGGACCGGCACGCTGGCGGCATCGGCCTCAAGCGCCGCGCTGGGAGCGCGTCTCCGGCCATCGATCGCGCTGACCAGCGTCGCATAGCGGATGGCGAGCGAAGCGCCGTCGCTCGCAGCGGCATCGAGCTGTTGCAGAGCAGCGTGTTTGAGTTCGAGCGAGGCGAACTCCGGCACGATGCGATTGAGCGCATGGGCTTCCATCAATACTTCGAACATGCGCGAGGGCTTCGCCTCCATCAAACCTTTCGCTAATTCCTGCCACACCCGCTCGGCCACCAACGCATCGACTTCGCCGTTCGCCGCCATGGTTTGCATGAGCGCAAGGGTTTCACGAGCAATGGAAAAATCGCTGTAGCGCGCCGCAAAGCGAGCCACGCGCAATACGCGCACCGGGTCTTCGGCGAATGCGTCACTAACATGACGCAATATTTTTGCGCGCAAATCGCGCTCGCCGCAATAGGGATCGATCAGTTGACCCTGCTCATCCCGCGCCATCGCATTGATCGTCAGGTCGCGACGGCGCAGATCGTCTTCCAAGGTGACATCCGGCGCGGCATAAACGTGAAAGCCGCGGTAGCCGAGCGCCGTCTTGCGCTCGGTACGAGCGAGAGCATACTCCTCGTGGGTTTGCGGATGAAGAAACACCGGAAAATCTTTGCCGACGGGCCGAAAGCCCAGGCGCGTCATCTCCTCCGGCGTGGCGCCGACGACGACGTAATCCCGATCTTTCACCGGCAAGCCGAGCAACTCATCGCGCACGGCGCCGCCTACTTGGTAAATTTTCATTGCGCGTTCCCAACATTTTTCAGCGAGTTTGGCTTGGGCTGCACAAGCCCTCACCCTAACCCTCTCCCAGAGGGAGAGGGGATACATTCCCTTCTCCCTCTGGGAGAAGGGTCGGGGTTGAGGGCACGGCGACAGCGGAATTCCAAAACGTCCAATACCAATTCCCTATACACTACGGCATTTTTACCCGAACAGAAGTTCGCGAAAATTATTTTTCATGCTCCGCCTGGGCGCTGCATTACTTTGGTTGATCCATTTTCTCCCGTTTTCGGTGATTAGCGCCATAGGGCGTGGTCTGGGCACCTTGGCGTATTACCTTGGCCAGGCGCAAGTCGCCGGCATCAATATCGATGCGTGTTTCCCAGAGTTGTCCGCGCAACAGCGAAAGCGCATGCTCAAGACGCATTTCGCTTACGTCGGCGAAAGCTTGTTGTGCCTAGGCCTGTTGTGGTGGGCGCCGGCGGAGCGCATCGCACGCTTGGTGCAAATCGAGGGCGCTGAAAACTACATTCCTTATCGCGGCAAGAAACCGGTGATCGGTTTCGCACCGCACTTCGTCGGCGTAGAGATGGGCACGATCCGGCTCGCGCTCGACTACGAAGCTGCGGCGATTTACAGCCGGCAGAAAGATTCCTACCTCAATGAGCTGCTGCTCAAGAGCCGCACACGTTTCAAGCCCATTACCATGATCGCGCGGCAAGATGGCTTGCGCGGCGCACTGCGAGCGTTGCGGCAAGGGCTCACGCTCTATGTGTTGCCCGATATGGATATGGGCCGCGAAGATTCGGTGTTCGTGCCGTTCTTCGGCATCCCCGCGGCGACGGTGCCGATATTGTCGCGCCTCTCCGCGATATCGGGTGCGGTTGTCATTCCCGCCGTCACGCGACGACGGCCCGACGGCCAAGGTTATGTCGTCAAGCTTTATGAGGCATGGGAAAATTTTCCGACCACAGACCCAGTGGCGGACACGCGCCGCATGAATGAATTTCTCGAAGCGCGAGTTCGGGAAATGCCCGAGCAATATTTTTGGGTGCATAAACGTTTTCGCACCCGGCCCGATGGGGTGAGTGCGAAAACGTTTTATCCTTAGCGAATCGATGCAAAACTACTACGCGAGCTCGATTATCGTCCTGCGGTGCTCGGTGTACTTTTAGTACCCTGCGCTCCTCGAACGAAACTCGGCCCGCTGCGACTACGTTTTTCATCGATGAATCGCTAGCCGAATAGGTACGCGTGAACACCCGCTCCACAAAATTCGCCGCCGTCATGTTGGCGGCACTGTCCCTCGTGTGGGGCTACAGTTGGGTCACCAACAAGATCGGCATCCTCTATTCCAGCCCGTTCGATTTTGCGGCGATGCGCGTAGCGTTGGGCGCGGTCGGCATGTTCCTGCTGATGCTGATCCAAGGCCGCTCACTTCGATTCCGGCACGGCAAGTTCAATACCCTGATCGGGTTGCTGCAAACGTTCGCGTTCTTTTTATTTACTTCGTGGGCGGTGTTGCACGCAGGCGCGGGAAAGACATCGGTGCTGGTATTCATCATGCCGTTTTGGACGCTGCTCCTTGCTAGGATATTTCTCGGCGAACGCATTCAAGGTTTGCAATGGATCGCCGTCGCGCTAGCCCTCGCGGGATTGGTGTCGATCCTCGCACCATGGAAATTTCAAGGGAATCTTTTGAGCAGTGTTCTCGCAGTCATCGCCGGAATTATCTGGGCTGTTACGTCGATATTGATCAAGCGCTATGGGAAAAATCATGCGCTCGATGTTTTCTCTATGACCGCGCTGGCAACTCGCCATCGGCGCGTTACCGCTTATCGCCGTGGCGTGGGCGGTTCCCGCGCCGCCGATTCAATGGACGTGGCAGTTGATCGCCTGCCTAATTTTTAGCGGTTTCGGTGCGACGGCCTTGGGCTGGGTAGTGTGGATGCATATTTTGGAAGTGTTGCCCGCAGGCACCGCGAGCATGAGCACCTTGGCGATTCCCGTCATCGCCGTTGTCGGCGCGGCGCTGCAACTCGGTGAATATCCCACGCCGAATGAGATTCAAGGCATGTTGCTGATCGCCGCGGCGCTGGCGCTGCTATCGTTTCTCGGCGTGCGACAACATCGCCGCGATGATCCGGTGTTGGGGCAGGAATAACTCGCGCGAAGTTAAATCGATCGGCCTGAGAGGCAATACTGGTGCGGATCTCCAGGCATCATGTATCTGTCATTGCGAGGAGTGCTTTTTACGACGAAGCAATCTCGATTTTCACCACCGCAAAATACGAGATTGCTTCGCGTTTGCTCGCAATGGCAACGAGAAATGTGGTGCGTTTGGAAGCGCTACATACAAGCCGGCAACTGCAAAGCTTGCAACGTTTCACCGCTGTCGCGGCGCTGTACGAAAGCGGCGATACCGACATCTTTAATTTTCCAATCGGATTGCACTGCGACCGTTTGCTTGATCTCGAGCTTGCCTAGACGATCGAACTTGAGTGGCCCGATCAATTCGCGCACGACGTAATCGTGTTCCAATTTCACGCCGCGATTTTCACCGGCCTTCACATTGCTGACAAGTTTGTTTTCGTACACCGCAAGATACGCTTGCGCGTCATCGGATGGGTCGGCGAGGCTGGCGGAAGCGCTTAAACTTAGCGCGTTTGGATTCGATGCGTCGAGCTCCAAGCCAATATCGGCGCGGGGCTTGGTGGTATTGATCGGCTTCAGTGTACCGTTCAGTTTGACTATTGCTGAAAGCCAAGCGAATGTCCTTTCCGCTAACAAAGATTTGCGGCGTGTAAACCGTTCCCGAGCCGTTGGCTCGCGCCAGACCGCGATGACGGCCACTGAATTCGGACTGAGCGAAGCGATCGGTCCAGCCGATGTAATCCCAGTAGTCGACATGGAAAGCAAGCGGGACGATTTGATTGGACTTGAAGCCGTCGGGCGCGAGGCTGCTGACCCACTTGTCCGCGGGCGGGCAACTGTTGCAGCCTTCTGAGGTATAAAGTTCCAGCACCGCCGCGGTTTCGTTTCCGCTCTTGGCGTTGCATTGTCCCGCGGCGAAGGTGTTGGATGAAACTAGCGTGACAAGTATTGTTGCTATTGCGAACTTGTAAAAATTTGACATGACGACCTCCGAATAATTAACGGTTAGTCGCCTCGTAGGATCGCTACTTACACTCGTAGCTTCACAAGTTGTGTCATTCCCGCGCAGGCGGGAATCCATACTGAGTCACATTTGCCAAGTGACCCAGTATGGATTCCCGCCTGCGCGGGAATGACAGTAGTAGAGTTGGTCGCAGCTCTTACCACCCTGATTCATTCTCCGGCGACGCGCTGATTTTATGTATCGACAAATCCGCGCCGTTGAATTCTTCTTCTTGGCCCATGCGTATTCCCACCATCGCCTTAACACCGCCATACACTATCAAACCGCCGACTACGGCGATGGCAACGCCCATCAGCGTGCCGATTAGCTGTGACATAAAGCTGACACCGCCGAGGCCGCCTAGGGCCTTGCTGCCGAATATGCCGCAGGCAATGCCGCCGAGCGCGCCGCACAGGCCATGCAGCGGCCACACGCCTAACACGTCGTCGATCTTCCATTTGTTCTGCGTCAAGGTGAACATGTAGACGAACATGGCGCCGGCGATGCCGCCCGTGGCCAGCGCGCCGAGCGGATGCATGACGTCCGAACCGGCACACACGGCGACCAGGCCGGCGAGGGGGCCGTTATGGACGAAGCCGGGGTCGTTCCTGCCCGCGGCGAGCGCGGCGAGCGTGCCGCCGACCATGGCCATGAGCGAATTCACCGCGACCAAACCCGAAACCTTATCGATGGTTTGCGCCGACATGACGTTGAAGCCGAACCAGCCCACTGCCAAGGTCCACGCGCCGACGGCGAGGAAGGGAATGCTCGACGGCGGATGGGCCGAGATGCGGCCGTCTTTATAACGTCCGCTGCGCGCACCGAGAAGAATCACCGCGACGAGGGCGATCCAGCCACCCATCGCATGCACGACTACGGAACCGGCGAAGTCGTGGAATGTTGCGCCGAACGTGGTGGTCAGCCAGTCTTGAATGCCGTAATGATTGTTCCAGGCGATGCCTTCGAAGAACGGATACACGAAGCCAACCAGCAAAAACGAAGCCGCCAATTGCGGATAAAATTTCGCGCGCTCGGCGATGCCGCCGGAAACGATGGCGGGAATCGCGGCTGCGAAAGTCAGCAGAAAGAAAAATTTAACGAGATCGTAACCGTTCCTCGCCGCGAGGCTTTCCGCGCTGGAGAAGAAATTCACGCCATACGCCAATGCATAACCGATAAAAAAATAGGCGATGGTCGATGCGCAAAAATCCGCGAGGATTTTGACCAACGCGTTGACCTGATTTTTTTTGCGCACCGTGCCCAGCTCCAAAAACGCGAAGCCCGCGTGCATGGCCAACACCATGGTGGCGCCGATTAAGATGAATAGTACGTCGCTGCCTGATTTTAAGTTTTCCATTTTTTCTCCCCCTTGATCGGCACCATAATAATGCAACAACGGGGCAAAAAATGTAATTAATTGATCTGATTGAGAAATAAATGACCAAAATAAGTGCATTGAATGTCGTGCTGCGAGCTCGTGAGTCCAAGTTACGGCAAATAGGGACGTTCGTTTCGGTGAATCTAACGCTGGCGATTTCGGCGAAGTCGTAGTTAAATAGGTGTTCACAGTCGACCTGGGGGGTGTCGCAATGCCTAAGGCTAAAGCCGCCGCGGATTTTCCGTTCAAGCGTAACGTTTGTCCTGACAAGCTCGATCTGCGCGATCGCCCGTATCGCCCCGCCATCGCGCTGCAGCCGCCGCAGCGCCTCATTCCAAAATTGATACTTGCCGGTGCTGAATCAACGCGAGACGAGCGCATGTACCGGCTTTGCCTTGTCCAACGTGGTCAACCACCTTCTGATCAAAGCGGGCCGCGCGAAAGAAACGCCCGTGTCGCCGTTCATGCTCTACGACATGGCACGGCGTTACGATCAGTTCAAAGACGATGGCAGCGATCCAGATACAGGATCGAGCTTGCGTGCCGGCATGAAGGGCTGGTTCAAACACGGCGCTTGCGCACATAAATCTTGGACCACATTTGCCATGCCGGCCGCAACCAACGATAAAACCGATTGGTGGCTGGAGGCGTCGAAGCGGCCGCTCGGCGCCTATTACCGTGTTGATCCGCGCTCGATAGCCGATATGCACGTGGCGCTCAACGAAACCGGCATCCTTTACGCCAGCGCCATCTGTCACGGTGGTTGGTTGAAATCCGTCGATCGAAAATTAAAGCGCGGCGAGTTTTGGCTGATACCTGGTTTCGATGCGTCGCCGGAATTGGACGGCCACGCTTTCGTCATCATCGGTTACAACCAGCAGGGTTTTCTCATTCAGAATTCCTGGAGCGAAGCGTGGGGCAGCGGCGGCCGCGCGATTCTGAGCTATGAAGATTGGCTGGCGAACGCGATGGATTGCTGGGTGCCGCAGTTGGGCGTGGTCACGGACGAACATCGCGATGTATCCGTCGCGCCGAGTTTACGCGTCGCCAACGGCCAGGTGAAACTCGCGGCGAATGAAGTGTTGCGCCATCATGAGTTGTCGCCCTTCATTATCGATATGGAGAACAACGGCAGCCTATCGAACAGCGGCGAATTTCGTACCCATGAAGACGACGTTAAGGCGCTGGTGACGTTTCATGCCCAGGAAGCGCGCAAACGCTGGAAACTCAAAGCCAGCGAGCCGCTCGACGTTGCGGTTTATGCGCATGGCGGCTTGACCAGCGAAAAGGATGCCGCCGAGACCGCTGCGAAATGGATCCCCGCGCTATACGATGCACAAATCTTTCCGATTTTTTTCATGTGGGAAACGGATCTGTGGAACACGCTGAAGAATCGCTTCGACGATATACAAAAAAATGTTCCGCGCGAACCCGACGCGATGCGCGGCATGATCGGTAAATTCTGGAACAAGCGGCTGGAACGATTTCTCGCGCGCATGGGCACGGAAATTTGGGGCGAGATGAAACAAAACGCCGCCGCCATCAGCAGCCGCGAACCGATCAACGGCAAAGAAAGCGGCGCGCGTATTTTGTACAAAGCCTGCCAAGCTTCGCCGGCCGCTAAAAATATTCGCCTGCATCTTGATCGGACATTCCGCTGGATCGATCGTGCATTCCTACATTGTCAAAGAATTGGCGCAATATAACTGGGCCTTCGAAAGCGTCAATTTCATGGCGCCTGCCGTCACCGTCGATACCTTCAAAAAAACCATCGTCGCCGGAATTGAAATCCGGCAAGGTCAAGCGCTATCACCAATTCCACCTCACCGACACAGCCGAACAACAGGACACCACTTGCCGAATGTTATTAGGCTATGGCCGCTCGTTGTTGTATTTGGTATGCGAATCCTTCGAAGGTGGCCAGACCACGCCGATCCTAGGCATGGAAAAATATTTTGACCAACAGATTGCAAAACTCGGACTTAAAAACGTGAAGTATTTTTCCGCACCGTCACACGAAACCATCAGCACCACCCATGGCGGCTTCGACGATGACTCGATGACGATGACGAAGATAATTGATTTGATTAAGCGACGCTAAGGCGGTAGGGTGGATCAAGCGCAGCGGATCCACCATCGGGCGTTTGGTGGATCCGCTGCGCTTGATCCACCCTACGATTTCTGCGGGTATTTAAGGAGCATCACGTCGTGTATTTATTTTTCGACACCGAGACCACCGGCATTCCAAAAAATTACAAAGCCCCGGCGTCCGATCTGAAAAACTGGCCGCGCTTGGTGCAACTTGCCTGGCTCGCCACTGACGATACCGGCATTGAAATCCGCAGCGCAGAGCGTATCGTCAAGCCCGCGATTTCACTATCCCAGCGGATGCGGCGAAAATTCACGGCATCACCACCGACATTGCGCGGGAACGGGGTGAGGATATCAAAGCGATTCTCGAAGACATCGTTAAAGATATCGAAACCGCGCAAGTTTTGATTGCCCACAACATGGCCTTCGATGAAAAGATACTTGGGTCGGAGTTGCTCCGTGCCGGTTTCAAAAATCAAGTCGAAGTGAAACAGCGGCGTTGCACGATGCAGTCAACAACGGATTTTTGCCGCTTACCCGGTCCCTATGGTTACAAATGGCCGACGCTCAACGAGCTTCACGTTAAGCTGTTTCGTGAGTCGTTTTCCGGCGCCCATCGTGCACTCGTCGACGTGCGCGCTTGCGCAAAATGTTATTTCGAGTTGAAGCGACTGAAAATCATGTAGGGTGCGCACGGCGCACGTCGAGATGATCGGTGGATCCGCTGCGCTTGATCCACCCTACGTTATTTTGCATTGCCAGGAGCCGCACCCAGCTTGCCTCGTGGCAAGGCATGCCCGGAGCGCCGCGCCGCTATTGGCTCGTGGCTTGATGGCTAGCGCAGCGTGTGGTGCTGACCTTTTGTATGGTGATGGCATTCACTGGGCAGGCTGCTTCGCATGCACCGCAGCGTACGCATTGGTTCTGGTCGATCCACAGCCGGTTGTAGTAAAGCGAATCGCTTTTATTTTGTGTCACCGGTTCATAGCCCGCGATGATGCCGTCTTCATTTTTCAGCAGCGCGGATATTTCTACGATACAACCCTCCACCGGTTTGACGTTGATGCACTCATCGCAGAGGATGCACTTCGCGTCGATGATCTCGAATTTGTAATGGCACAGATAACAGCGTGAGGCTTCTTGCGTCGCGGTCATCGCGTCGAATCCGGTTTCGACTTCCGCCGTTAGGGTTCGTTGCTGACTTGCTAAGGTCGGCATGAAGTTCAACGGAATCGAGTTCATATCGGCCGTGCGGCCGGTGGATTGCGGCGTCGACGATTTCGATTGGAACGCCGGCTCCGACGGTGATTGCGTCTTGCAGACGATCGATTCCCATCAAGAACCGATCCACTTGTTTCGCGCAATCTTTCGCGTGACCAATCGCGCTGATAAGGGTCGTTGCGCCGAGCGCAAAATCGCCGGCGACGAAGAGATTTTTCTGAGTCGTCGTAAATGAAGCTCCGCTGCTAAGCCACTCATCCGGATTGACGAGGGTGTCTTTTAATCTCGCGTCGATCCAATCGGTTCGCGGGAACTGTCCCGTCGCGAGGATGACGCTGTCGGCATTGGCCTCGAACTCACTGCCTATGATATCCATCGGTTGGCTGCGGCCATGAGCGGTCAGCGGCGCCAGACGTCGTACGGATGAAGCGCACGCCCGACACTCGTTCGGCCTGGCTCAAGAATTCACACGGCGCGCAGCGCGTTTCGAGCTTGCCGCCCTCGTTACGAAATTCTTCTACCTCGCCGGGCAACACGACCATGTCTTCGATGCCGCGGCGATAGAAGATCGTCGTTTGCGCGCCCAAACGCAATGCGGTGCGCGCGCAATCCAGCGCGGTGTAGCCACCGCCGATGACGATAACGTTTTTACCGATTTCTCTGCGGCCGAATTCGTTTACTTGCAGCAAAAATTGCAAGCCGTGTTCGATGCCTGGGAGATCCACCCCGGGTAATGCAAGGATATTCGGCCTCAATGTTCCCGCGGCCATGACGACCGCATCGTAGTCCGTCAACAACGTCGCGAGCTCGATATCCACGCCGATATCGACGCCGCAGCGAATCTCCACACCTAGCGCGGTGATTTGTTCGATTTCGCGGGCGATCCACGCGCGCGGCAAACGAAACATCGGTATGCCTTGATTGAGCATGCCGCCGGGTGATTTGTGTTTTTCGAACACGCTGACCTGGTGTCCCCACAGTGCGAGCTCGCGCGCGGCGCTGAGTCCCGCGACACCGGCGCCGATGACGGCGATGCGCTTTCCTGTGTTCGGAAAAAGTGGTTTAAGCAAAACCGGCCCTTGCGAAGAAAAATCCGCCGACGAGCGTTTGGAAAAACAAATCGCGACCGATTCGCCGTTGCCCGGCCATCCATGTCGGCAGGCATCCTCGCACGGCCGCGAACACACGCGTCCGAGTACAGCGGGAAACACGTTATCGCGCAGATTGATCTCGTAAGCTTTAGCGAATTCTCCGCGGTAAATGGCTTCGAGGTAGCCGGGGATGTCAGTGCCGGCGGGGCAGGCGGTTTGGCAAGGAATATTTTGCGCGAGCCAATGCTGGGCACGAGGCGAATCGAGCGTTCGCGTTGCAGTTGCGAAGGGATCGGTGCCTAGCGCGGTTTCGTGTTTGACATACTGGCCATCGATGGCCGAAGCAGGAGCATCCACTATGAAGTTGCGTCGAAATATTTTGAATCGTCATGATAGCATCACCGCCTCAGCTACAATACGCGCTCACCATCAGGAAACCTCCATGCCAAACGACACTTCGAACCAACCTCTTCCTCTGCTGTTCACGCCGCTGCAACTGCGCAGCGTGACGCTGAAAAACCGCATTGTTATTTCTCCGATGTGCCAATACTCGGCACTCGACGGCTTCGCCAATGATTGGCATCTGGTGCATCTCGGTCAATTCGCAACCGGAGGCGCAGGGATGGTGTTTTGCGAGGCGGCGGCGGTGGCGGAACAAGGACGTATCACCCACGGCGATCTCGGGATTTGGAGTGATGATCACATTGCGCCGCTGGAGCGGTTTACGGAATTCATCAAAGGGAATGATTGCGTGCCGGCGATACAACTGGCGCACGCCGGGCGCAAGGCCAGCATGCAACGCCCGTGGTTCGGCAACGGGCCGTTGAACGACGTGGATACCCAGCGCGGTGATCTTGCCTGGAATATTGTCGGTCCAAGTGCGGAGCCGGTCGGTCCCGGTTGGATCATGCCGCACGAATTGTCCGTTGCGGAAATCAAGGCCATCGTCGAGCAGTGGAAAGCCGCGACCCGGCGCTCGATCGCCGCCGGTTTTGACGTGTTGGAGGTTCATGGCGCCCACGGATATTTGTTGCATAGTTTTCTTTCGCCGCTCTCTAATCATCGCACCGATGCCTACGGTGGTAGCTTCGAGAATCGGATACGCTTGGCGCTGGAAATCGTCGACGCCGTGCGCGGCGAATGGCCGATGGACAAGCCATTATTTTTCCGTACGTCATCATCGGATTTTTCCGATACTGGATGGAAGATCGAGGATACCGTCGCACTCGCACGAGAGCTTAAGAAACTCGGTGTCGACGTGATCGATTGCTCGTCGGGCGGCATCGCCGGTTCCGCGACCGCCGCGAACATCAAGCGCTATCCGGGTTTTCAAGTGCCGTTCGCTGAGCAAGTGAAAAAAGAAGCCGACATATTGACTCAGGCCGTCGGCATTATTTTGAGCGGTGCGCAGGCCGAAGAGATTTTGCAGTCGGGCCGCGCCGATCTCATCGCCATCGGCCGCGAAGCGCTGTACGATCCCCACTGGACGCTACACGCAGCACGCGAGCTGGGAGCCGATCCGCAGTTCGCGCTGTGGCCGAAGCAGTATGGCTGGTGGCTTAACCTTCGGCAGAAGACGCTGCAGCGTACCAGCTAGCGGATGACCGCTCCACATCTGTCCCGCTCGAGCTTTGTGCTGGTGGGGTTAATTACGCTCGTCTGGGGCTTCAACTGGCCGATCATGAAGACGGTGCTGCGCGAAGTACCGCCGTTCACGTTTCGCACCTTGTGCATGGCCGCCGGCGCGATCGGACTATTCGCGATCGCTAAATTGAACGGTCTATCGATGCGTGTGCCACCGGACCAATGGCAGCGATTGATCGCCAGTGCGCTGTTCAACATCACCGGTTGGAACCTTCTCATCGCCTTCGGATTGAAGTATGTCGCCGCGGGACGCGGCGTGATACTCGCCTACACCATGCCGATGTGGACCGTGATACTGAGCATGATTTTTCTGCACGAGCGTGTGACCGGCGCCCGCGCACTCGGGCTGATTTTCGGCATGATCGCGATGTTTATTCTCGTCAGCGTTGAATTCGCGCAGTTGAAAGCCGCGCCGCTCGGTGCGCTGCTCGTTGTCGGTGCGGCGTTGTCGTGGTCGATCGGCACCGTCATTATGAAACGCTATCCCGTCAGTCTGCCGACGACATCGATGACCGGATGGATGATGGTGCTCGGCGGGATTCCGATCTGGATCGCAACGCCGTTTTTCGAGAACGTTGCGATCGGCAAAATCACACTCTGGCCCGCGCTCGGGGTGGTGTACAACATGACCCTCGCGGTGGTGTTTTGCTATTGGGCGTGGAATAAGCTAATTAGCCAAGGTTCGGCCAGCGTGACGGCGATGTCGACCTTGATGATCCCCGTCCTCGGTGTGTTCAGCAGCATGTTACTGCTTGGCGAACAACCGCGCTGGCAGGAATTCAGCGCGTTGGCGTTGGTGGTGGTATCGCTCACTTTGGTGATGGTGCCGAGGCGGAACAAGATTCAATAGTTCGTTGCGAAGCATTGTTTGGTGCCACTCAATACCAGCGGCGTTAATAGCAACCGATAAGGAATAGACACACCGGCTAGATAGACCGGCCGGCAGGGCGATGTTTGCCCGAAGCTTAACCACTATGTACAAATCCATCCTGCATTTAGCGCTACCGATTTTCATCGGCCAAATCGCGTTGATGACCAACGGCGTGATCGATACGGTCATGGCCGGCCGCATTTCCGCTGTCGACCAAGCGGCGGTGGGCATCGGCATGAGCGTGTTCTTCAGCGTGTTCGTGCCGCTGATGGGTGTGTTGCTGGCGGTGCCGCCCATCCTTGCGCAACACTATGGCGCAAGGGATGATGCCGCCGTCGGTGAAGACGTGCGCCAGGGTTTTTGGCTGACGTTGATGCTCGCACCGGTGGTATTTTTATTGCTGTATTTCCCCGATCCATTCCTCAGCATCAGCCAGTTGGCGCCGGAGGTGGAGGCTAAGACTGTCGATTATCTGCGCTGGGCGGCGTGGGGCAGCATCGCGCAGTTTTTTTTCCGTTTGTTTTACGGATTCACCACGGCGATCTCGCAACCCCGCATCGTCATGTTGCTCAGCGTGTTTGCGCTGGCGATAAAAATTCCGCTCAACTTCGTTTTCATGTATGGCTATTTCGGCTTTCCCGCCATGGGCGGCGTCGGTTGTGCGGCGGCAACGACCACCGCGGTGTGGGTGACTATCTTGCTGGCTGCGTTCATCGTCTGGTGGAATCCGGACTACCGCCGCTTCGGCATCTTCACCCGCTGGTCGTGGCCCGATTGGCAACAGCAATGGCAACTATGGAAGCTGGGCCTACCGATGGGGCTCACGTTTTTGGTCGACGTCACTTCGTTTACGTTCATGGCCTTGTTTGTCGCGCGTCTGGGCACGACGTCAGCCGCCGCCCACGGCATCGCGACTAATCTCGCGGCGGCCGCGTATATGTTGCCGATGTCGATCAGCGTTGCGGTAAGCGTCTTGATCGCGCAAAACATTGGCGCCGGCGATGCCCGTGCCGCGCGGCACACCGGCTTGGTCGGTTACCGCTTGGCGATCGCTTTTGCATTTGTAGTCGCGGCGCTGCTCGCTCTGTCCAGTTCCGCGATCAGCGGCTTCTATAGCACGGACCTTGGCGTACAAAAGTTAGCGACCCAGCTCTTGCTGCTGGTTGCCGTTTATCATCTATTCGACGCCGCCCTCGCTATGGGCATCAACGCGTTGCGCGGTTATAAAGTCGCCGTGGTGCCGTTGATCATCTGCGGTGTGTGTTTGTGGGGGCTCGGCTTGGGTGGTGGCTACGTGCTGGGCCTGCAAGGTTTGTCTGCCCTGGGGTTCGGCAGCGGTCAGCCTTTAGGTGCGGCAGGATTTTGGTATGCGGCGATTACGAGCTTTGCGCTCGCGAGTATTCTGGTCGGTTTGTATTTCAACTACACTAGCCGGGCTTGGATAAAAAAGACTATGAGGCTCACGTGAAGGTAATGTCCCTCACCTTCCCTTCTCCCTCTGGGAGAAGGGGTGGGGATGAGGGGCTGCGGTGCAATTTAATCTTTTATGGCTTGATACACCGCCGCATGCACTTTTGCTTCGATGTCGACATTGCGCGGAATGATCTGTCCCATCATGACGATGGACATTTGTTCTTTGGGATCGATCCAAAAGCGCGTGTTGAAGATTCCCGCCCACATGTATTCGCCCGTTGAACCCAGTTCATTCATACCCGCATCGGAACGCACGCCGAATCCCAGGCCGAACTTATCGCCGAGATTACCCGCGGCGCTGGGCGGCACGTAGGCCCATACACTCAAATCGCCGAGATGGTTCATGGCCATGAGTTCGACGGATTTGCGCGACAGCAAGCGCTTGCCGTCAAGTTGCCCGCCGTTTAAGAACATTTGTGTGAAGCGCAGATAATCGCTCGCCGTTGAAGTCAAGCCGCCGCCACCAGAAAAATAGGTGCGCTGGTCGCCGTACGGAACCGCAGGCGAGAAAATGAGCTGACCCCAGCGCGTCGGCGCATCGGGGGATTTCACCAAGCCACCCTTTTCGCCCGGGGTGTAAAGCGAAACGAGGCGCGGACGCTGCGCTTCCGAAATATAGAATTGCGTGTCGCGCATTTTCAACGGATTGAAAATGCGCTCCTTGAAAAATTTATCGAGCGGCATGCCGGACACAACTTCCACCAGATAGCCAAGCACGTCGGTATTGAGCCCATATTCCCACGCTTCGCCGGGCTGATTGTGCAGCGGTTGCGCGGCGATGCGTTTGGTCATATCCGCGATCGTGCCTTCGGTCGGCGAGAGGCCATCGAAAATTCCGGCCTTCTCGTACACCTCGGCGATCGGCTTGCCCCAGAAGCGATAACTGATGCCGGAGGTATGGCGCAGCAAATCGCGTATAGTAATTTCGCGTTTCGCCGGTACGGTCGCGCCATCGGCGGTCAACACCTTCGGCTCTTTGAATTCCGGAATGATTTTAGAGATCGGGTCATCGAGCAGAAACTTGCCTTCTTCGTACAACATCATCACCGCCACGCTCGTCACCGGCTTGGTCATCGATGCGATGCGGAAAATATGATCGTTCTTCATCGGCTTATTCGCTTCGATATCGGCGGACCCGAAGGACTTCATGTATACGGTTTTGTTCTTGCGTGCGATGGCGACAACGGCGCCCGCCAGTTGCTTGTTATCGATGTAAGGTTGCAGCGCCGCTTCGATGCGCGCCAAGCGCGCCGCCGATAAGCCGACGCTGTCGGGCGAGGCTTTATCGAGATCGGCGCTGAATAGCGCGGTCGAGCTCGCGACAAAGGCAAACGATATAAGCGCTTTAGTAAATCGCTTAGTCAGCATGATTAAAGCTCCTCCTGAGTTGATCGGCTGGGCGTGAGACGATTGTTTCACGTTGGTTCACAGACGTTTTTGTAAGATACAACGATTCGTTAGCGTTGGCAAAAACTTGTTCAAAATGAGGTAAGCCAGGAGCCGCGCGCAGCCTGTCTTCTGGCAATGCATATCCTTAGAAGCAATAACCATGCGGTGTCCAGGCATGCTCAATTTGAGATATTCGTGCCAGTCGGGCAGGTGTGCAGTAGTGCTATATTTAGCGCGTTGTACCAGAACGTTTATTCCGAGGATATGCCGAGTCTGCGGCAAACAGGATAGAGGAGGCACGCATGCAACCGTTCCATCCTAAGACCATCATCGAGCCGTTTCGCGTTCGCTCCGTCGAGCCGATTCGATTCACCACCGAGTCAGAACGTGAAGCGGCGCTGAAGGCAGCGGGCTATAACCCGTTTATGTTGCGCGCGAGCGATGTGCTGATCGATCTCCTCACCGACAGCGGCACGGGCGCCATGTCGTCGCAACAATGGGCGGGGATGATCGCAAGCGATGAATCCTATGCCGGTGCAACATCGTTTTATAAATTCGAAGCGGCGGTCAAGGACATCACCGGATTCAAACACGTGATTCCTACGCATCAAGGTCGCGCCGCGGAACATATTTTATTCACCTGCGCCGCGAAGCCGGGCGATGTCATCCCCAACAATGCCCACTTCGACACGACGCGCGCGAACATCGAGCAAGTCGGCGCTGAAGCGCGCGATCAGCCGACTGCCGAGGGCCGCGTTCCGGCGCTAGTACATCCTTTCAAAGGCAATATGGATTTGGACGCGCTGCGTGCGACTATCAACAGGTCGGCCGCGAACACATTCCGATGGTCATGATGACCGTCACCAACAATTCGGCGGGCGGGCAGCCGGTTTCTATGGCAAACATCCGCGCCGCGAGCGAAATCGCGCGCGAGCACGAGATCCCGTTCATCATCGACGCGTGCCGCTATGCCGAGAATGCCTGGTTCATCAAATCGCGCGAGCCGGGTTACGCGGATAAAACGCCGATCGACATCGCGCGAGAAATGTTCAGTTACGCCGACGGCTGCACCATGAGCGCCAAGAAAGACGGCATGGCCAACATCGGCGGCTATCTCGCGTTGAACGACGACGAGCTTGCTACTCATTGCCGCAATCTGGAAATCTTGACCGAAGGTTTTCCCACCTACGGCGGCATGGCGGGCTACGATTTGGAAGCCGTCGCCCGTGGATTATACGAGGCGCTGGATGAGAACTATCTGCGCTATCGCATCCGATCGATCGAATACTTAGGCGAAAAACTCACCGCCGCGGGTGTGCCCATCGTGCAACCCACGGGCGGCCACGCCATCTATCTCAACGCACGCGATATGCTTCCCCACATTCCGCCGTCACAATTTCCGGCGTGGTCTCTTAACAATGCGCTCTATTTACTCGGCAGCGTGCGCGGCGTCGAGATCGGCTCGGCGATGTTCGGCAAGCAAAAAGATGGCACGGAAAAACCTGCACCCATGGAATTCGTGCGCCTCGCCTTCCCACGCCGCGTGTACACCCAAAGCCACGTCGATTATCTCGCCGAAGTCATTCTCGGCGTCAACGCCGAGCGCGATCGTCTGCCCGGCTATCGCATCGTGTGGCAAGCGCCCGTGTTGCGGCATTTCACCGCTAGATTTGAGCCGATTGATTAAATTTGAGTTTCGCTTGGCTCAGCTTAATGCAAATCATGGAAAGCCTAGGAGCCGAGGATTGCGTTTCCGCCGAGCGCCAGTAATATATTATTCAAAAGGAGCACCTCGTGAATGCACCGATTCTCACGTCAGAGCAAATCGCCAAACTTAGCGCTCGCGAGCGTCTCGCGCTGATCGAGGTGCTATGGGATAGTCTTGAGCAGGGTGACCTGCCGATTACCCCTGCACAAGCAGCCGAACTCGATGTTCGCGACCAAACCTATGAGCACGATGCCGCTAACGCACAATCCTGGGAGGTCGTCAGGAAGCGCATAGAGCGCAACTTGCCTTGAAATGGCAAGTCGTACTTACGCAAGCAGCAGAGCGCGACATTAACGTTGCTGCAGTTTGGTATGAAAACGAATCGCTCGGGTTAGGTTAGGGAATTTCTCGACGCCATCGCCGTCAGCCTGCAACAAATCGAAGGCAATCCCAAGCAATTCCCCGTCGTACACCGCGACAAACGCCGGGCGCTGCTAAGGCGCTTTACATACGGATTGTATTTCCGGATAGAGCCCAAGACCGTGGTCGTTGTCGGCTGCTTCCACGGACGTCGAAATCCAAAATCGTGGCAGTCTAGACAATAGCGCCGAAACACTGGTTATTGTGTGGATTGCTTTTGCGTAGCGAAATCGCAAAAGTGCAACTTAAAAAATGTCCAGCGTAGGTGCGAAGCACCGGCGCGATGCTTCAGCGACTTGCTATGCTATTTGCTACAAGGACCATTTTTAGCTAGTTCTAATTTTTCGATATCCTTCTTACCCTTATCTTCCTCAACAAGTTCTAAATTCGCTCCGCCGACAAAAACGCCCATTTTCAGATATTGCCTTACAAAGTAATTCTTGCCGCCATCTGTTTTAAGAACGAGGTCATTTGGAGAAAATTCTGATTCCGTTGAAATTTTATGCTCTTCGCCACCCTTGACCGTTTCGTAAAAAAACATATTGGGGGCGGTTTCACCAATACACTTGTCATCAATCCAAACATCTTTTTTCAACGCCCCTCCAAGACCACCGGTGCGGTAAATATACAGCCCCGCGTTGTCTCCCGATGGTAAGTTAAAGGCTTTAGCCTGATTGGAGTCTTCTTTGCTCGCCATTGGGACGGACGCGCAACCAGCAAACAAAGATAATATTAATGTAATTAATGCTAGTTTTTTATACATTTCGACTCCCAAAGCTATTGGTTAGAAAGAGCATGACGACGATATGCTGACTGCGATTGCGGAATATCACTAACGGCCTCGTAATTTCTTGAAAACTTACAGATTGATATTTCCCAGCTCATTTTTCTGACCTATAACGGCTAACAGTTATTCGCCGGACCCATCGATTTGGGTTGTTAGAATTCTGGAAACACATTTTTATAGCGCAATGATTGATTTATTTTGGTTCTACTTGCCGGTAGGTCCGCACATGTAATCATTATACGGATCGGGAGTAATCGCATTTATAAGCGGCTCAATTGAACAACCGAACACTTTTGATAGTATATTTAGATCGCGTGACGGAACGACGCCCACATGAACGAATTTGATGATCTTCTCAACGAAATGCTCGGTGCGAATGCGCCACGAAAACCGACGGTCGATGATGATGAGACTTGGCTGCTCAACGTCGCGGACGCGATACTGGAAAAAAGCGCCGAACCAAACTCTGCCCCAATGACACCGACAGACCAGGCGATTTATTGCTTCTGGGTTATCGACTATGCCGTTCGCAACTCGGGCACCTTGGAGCCGATGCGAGAACTTTATCCTAAGGCAGTCAAGGAGCTCCGTACATTTGCGCGCGCACATGCGCTTTCGAAACTAACGGCTTGGCTTAAAACATCCACTGATGAGGACGCATTTTGCGAAGCGTATCATGATGCCTTTCCTTCTGTTTGCGCAGAACTACGAACTCACGCAGAGCTTGCGTCCAAGCGAGAGTAATTGGGATGAGAAATGGTTCACTACCGATGCCGCAGAAGCTAAAGCAAATAAAAACGTTCATTGGCGTACTACTTTTCAGCAGCCGTAGAACTCAATGCATTAGTAAGATTACCCGGCACCACCGGCTGGCCCGACATCTGCTGGCTCAAGGTAAGTTTAGTCGGTTTGACCATTTCAACGACCAGCGCTTTGCCGCGAGCGATGTCGGACGCCGACATCCGTGACTTAAGCGCCTCAAGCTTAGCCGACGACGCTGGAAAACCGTTGTACATCGCAATGGTGTAGAGCGCAAAAGCGACGAGCCAGCTTTTTTTCACGCCCTGACCGGTCTCATACAAACTTCCTAAATTGAATTGCGCCGGCACAACGCCTTTCTCAGCGGCCTTTTGATACCAGAATGCGGCTTGCTTCAAGTCTTGTGGCACATTTTCGCCTGTATCGTAGATGATTCCAAGATTAAGTTGCGCTTCGCCGCTGCCTCGTTCCCCTGCTCGCTTTAATATATTCAACACCTTTTGGGTGGTCTTTCGAAACACCGATTGCTTGCGTGTACATAACGCCTAAATTAAACAATGAATCGGCAAACCCTTGGGCGGCGGATTTTTCGAACCACTGCAAAGCCATCCGTGAATTCCGATCTGTACCTTTGCCATGCATATGCATCAGAGCGAGCATATATTGGGCGAACGGGTCACCTTGTTCTGCAAGGGGTTTGAATTCAATATAAGCGGCGTCGTAGTCGCCCGACTGAGCTGCTGCCTTGGCTTCGTTCATCCCCGCGATCGCGTTGATAGGTAGAAAAACCATCACAACGCCGTACAAACATAGCAGAGCGGGCTTTACAAACAATTCAACAAATCGGTTACTCACGGCAATACTCCATGGATAGGGCATACGTCGAACCTATTATGCCTTCCGCCGAGATCCAATCCGGAAACGTCCTGGCGCCGAGCGCGATCGTCTGCCCGGTTTGAGCCGATTACATAAATTCGAGTTGACGGAGTTACGCAACGCGTCGAAAGTTGTTCACCGCTCGATCCTACTTCTCGCACTCAGACCAGTGCACCGTCTCGGATCGATGCGCTGCGTCGAATCTTTATCTTCACGTCCACCCGTGATCCAAGCCGGTTGATGATGGACATCAGTCGATCCACCGTGAAGCGACCAAGATTAGCGTTACGGATCCGAGAGAAGTCGGCGGCCGCGACTCCCGTAAGGTCATGCGCGCCGCGTACGCTTAATCCATCACGATCAAGCACCTTGATGATCTCCTCAGCTAAGATCGCTTTGAATTGTTCGACATCGGCGCTCTGATGTCCGAGATCGCGAAATACGTTACCACTCCCTCGCACAATCTCTAGCTTCTCTTTTCTCATTGCAACATCTCCTTCAATCGCTTTAACCGATCTTTGATCAGATCAACATCCCGCCGTGATGTCTTTATACCTTGCGTGGACTTTTTCTTGAACGCATGGATAACTCATATTTCCTCGGCAATTTGCACCGCGTAGATCACCCGAAAAGCATCGCCGCGAAGCGGCAACGCAATCTCAAACATTCCCGACCCCATTCCTTTCAACGGTTTGGCAATATCCGCCTTGCCGCCCTCCGCGGCAATCGTTAAGGCGGTCAAGCAAATTTTCTTGGCGCTTTCAGGAAAGGACGCAAAGTCCTTAAGTGCCGACTTGATCTAAGAAACCGCACGTGTGCGCCTGGTCATTTACTTATTTCTTGATTCACGGTGTTTACGGAGGATTCAGGTTCCACATCATGAGAATATATGTTGTCATATCAGACAACACGTGTCAATAATTGCGAAGGTGATTTGGGAAAGATCGGCCATTTCCTGACTTTCGCAGTTGCCGCCCATTCGCTCGAAAGCGGACCTATAGCGCTAAGGATTCGTCGCCCGAGTGATTGGGCTGTACGGTTTCTGTTAGAAGCCGAATACCTGGCGCCGGGTGAAACTTAAATGTCAAAACAAGCGTTTTGGCGAACAGGGGACGCCTGTTTTGTAAGGAGCATTTTTATGTCCGGCGGTCCACGGGAGGCTGACTAAGATTTCCGAGCCCATCGCGCGTGCAGCGATCAGTTCCACGCGCGACAGGTCGGAGCACGATTATACCTGGCTGATACCACCGTCAACCGCGAGTTCGCTGCCGACCATGTACGACGAGTCATCCGAAGCCAGAAACAAAACCGCTTTGGCAATTTCTTCCGGCTGTCCCCAGCGTTTGCCCGGGATCTGATTTGTGAGCGCCTCACCAGCGGCTTTGAGGATGTCGTCGGGCAAACCGATCTTGGCCCACAGCGCTGTGCCAATTGCGCCGGGCATAACCGCGTTCACGCGGATGCCACGGTCGGCTAATTCAGCGGAGGCCACGCGCACCAACGAGCGCAGTGCCGCCTTGCTGGCGCTGATCAGGCTGGCATTAGCAAAGCCGATGCTGTTGAGCCACGACGTCGCGACAATCACCGATGCGTTTTTGTTGAGATGCGGCATCGCTTTTTGCAGCGTGAAGTAAGGCCCCTTGAAGTTCACGCTCATCATCTCGTCAAAAAACGATTCGCTGGTGGCAGCAATTGGCGCGAGCTTGACGATAGCGGCATTAATATACAGCACATCGATCCAGCCAAATCGTTTTTTCGTTTCTGTAAAGAGGCGGTCGAGATCAGCCAGGTTGGCCGCATCGCCTTGAACAGCGTGGGCATTGTTACCCAGTTCCTTAGTCGCGCTGTCGAGTGCATCCCCGCCGCGGGCGAAAATGACAACTTTTGCCCCGTTGCCAATAAATTCTTTGGCCGAGGCCAGACCAATACCGCTGCTACCACCTGTAATGACGGCGACCTTTCCATTTAACCTACTCATGTTGATGCTCCTTTGAAGAGTGACTGATGGGTTGATTGTTTGCAAACGTGCTATTAATGTACCCATCGGTACATAATGTACCGAGTGGTACACTATTTGTCAAGATTTCTTTTTTTGAAAGTGTGATGGACATCAAACCAACAACCGAGCGTGGGCGTCCACGCGGCTTTGACGCCGATCGCGCCTTGGAGCAGGCGCTGCATCTGTTCTGGCGCAAGGGCTTTGACGCAACGTCAATGTCCGAACTTACGAATGCCATGGGCATCAACAAGCCGAGCCTGTATGCCGCTTTCGGCGACAAGGAAACGCTCTATCTGCGCGCGATGGAACGATATGCCGCACAACGCTTGCAACATCCGTTCAGCCTGCTCGGAGGTGAGCCAGATGTCCGGCTGGCGGTCGACGCGTTTTTACGGGCACTGGCCAAAATGTATACGCAGACTGAGCTGCCGGATGGCTGCTTCCTGATTAACGGCAGCGCCGACCTCGGCAATGCGGCGCTGCCTGACAGTGTCGAGGCCGGGCTGAAGGCAATGTTGAAGGGCGGCGAAGCGACAATCAAAGTGCGTTTGGAGCGGGGCAAACGTGAGGGGCAGTTCCCAGCTGCGATGGAGCCCAGCCATCAGGCTGCATTTCTGATGTCGGTGGTGGCTGGGCTAGCTGTTTTGGCCAAAAGCGGCGCCGGGCTAGCGAAACTGAACCGCGTGATTGACGTGGCTATGGCGGGTTGGACCAATTAAGGCAGCGGGCTTTGGTGACATACGCCGCATATCTGTGGTAGGTGATTACAATTTTATAACTGAATATTCTAGGAATTGATTTCCATATAGCAGCTATTCGCGACAGGTAGGTTTGGGTCGACAGCACCTCGCTATGCTGGTCACTGACCCTGAGCGGAGGTCGGTTATGGTCGCATCAGATTGTTCATGTTTACTTAAATGCGGTTACACCTTCTGACATGACATAGCACGCCTGACGGGATGTGTGGCTGGCCTAGGGCTACCTAAGGCAAAACCGCAATATCGATGCGGCTTCCCAGCATGCTTGACTTGGAGACCTGCGCAGCTTGCTACATCGGCCGAAAAAACTCAGCGAGTGACCAGTGGATGCATGACATCCGCTGCATGTTTCTTGGTCTGCTTCGCGACCTTCTTTTCCTTGGGTGTTTTAGCGGGTTGTTTCTTTGCTTCCTTGTTGCTTTGTCTTACTTTGCCCATGATCTTGCTCCTTGAGATACGCCGGCGAATGCGCGACACACTGTTAGTATAAGCTGAAGCAGGAGTAACATATAGGCTTGTGAGGATCACTATTCGCGCGAGCCTGCGCTGCGGGAACGTGACACAATAGCGTTGTTGCACGAACGCCAATCAGTGGGGCGGTGGTCGAAAATGGCTGATCGTTCCTAACGCTTTCGTGCTGTTTTAACTTCTATCCATCGTAAGAGGAAATCATGGTTCATCGCATGCAGTTTTATATCGACGGCGCCTGGGTCGATCCCGTGACGCCGAAAAGTCGCCCCGTCATCAATCCCGCCACCGAGCAGCCGATGTACGACATCGCCATGGGCTCGGCGGCCGATGTCGACAAGGCCGTTGCTGCGGCGCGCCGCGCGTTCGACAGCTACTCGCAAATCTCGCGCGACGAGCGTATCGCCTTGCTTACCCGCATCGTCGAGGTTTACAAGTCGCGCATGAAGGATCTCGGCGCGGCCGTCTCCGATGAAATGGGCGCGCCGCTTGGATTCGCAGAAAAATTCCAGGTCGGCGCCGGTCTTGGCCATATCGTCGCCACGCTCGACATACTCAAGACCTACGAGTTCGAAGAGCCGCTCGGTTCGGCCATGATCGTGCGCGAGCCGGTGGGCGTGGTCGGCATGATCACGCCGTGGAACTGGCCGCTCAACCAGATCACCTGCAAAGTGGCGCCGGCGCTCGCTGCCGGGTGCACGATGGTGCTGAAGCCCTCCGAGTTTACGCCGACGTCGGCGCTGATCTTCGCCGAGATTTTGCATGAGGCCGGTGTGCCTAAGGGCGTGTTCAATCTCGTTAACGGTCTCGGCCAAGAGGTCGGTGCGGCCATGAGCGGCCATCCGGGTATCGACATGATTTCGTTCACCGGCTCGACTCGCGCGGGCATCGATGTCGCGCAGCGCGCAGCGCCGACGGTTAAGCGCGTGAGTCAGGAGCTCGGCGGCAAGTCGCCGAATATTATTCTTGAAGACGCCGACATGCAGAAAGCCGTCACCGGCGGCGTGGCCCACGTATTCATGAATTCGGGCCAATCGTGCAACGCACCGACGCGCATGCTGGTGCCGCAATCGAAAATGAATGAAGCCATTGCCATTGCCAAAGGGGTGGCGGAAGGCACTAAAGCCGGCGATCCGCGTGCGGCCGATACCAAGATCGGGCCGGTGGTGTCGTCGATACAGTGGGAAAAAATTCAAACGCTGATCAAGAAGGGCATCGAGGAAGGCGCGACCTTGGTTTCCGGTGGGCCCGGCCGGCCCGAGGGCGTGGAAAGAGGGTATTACGTGCGCCCGACCGTGTTCGCTAACGTTACCAACGATATGAGCATCGCGCGCGAAGAAATCTTCGGGCCGGTGATTTCCATCATGGGTTTCAAAGATGAGGACGAGGCGGTGAAGATCGCCAACGACACGCCCTACGGCCTCGCGGGTTATGTGTCGGCGGGTTCGGTCGAGCGTGCGCGCAAGGTCGCGCGTCAGATTCGTGCCGGCAATATCAATTTAAACGGTGTACCGAATGAGCGCACCGCGCCCTTTGGTGGCTACAAGCAATCGGGCAATGGCCGCGAATGGGGCAAGTTCGGCTTGGACGAATATCTGGAAGTAAAGGCGATCGCCGGGTTCGCTTCGGTTTAACCAAATTGTCATTCTGAGCGAAGCGAAGAATCTGTTTTTTCTTTGGGAAAGCAGATTCTTCGCTTCGCTCAGAATGACAGTAGGGTAGGGTGGATCAAGCGAAGCGGATCCACCAGACCAATCACCAGTTACCGTTCTTTTTTGCCGGTGTGGTGGATCCAGCGCTTCGCGCTTTGATCCACCCTACATTAATTAAGGGTACGTGCTTTCGAAACTACGTTTCTAGCATCGCCTTATAACGCCGGCGCGCTTCTTCTTCCTTCACCACATCGTCGATTTCCCGCATTACCGCACGCACGTTTGGCATTGATTTGGGCCGTTCGAATTTTCCGCTGAGCGCGACATCCGGTGTTAATGCACCACCCTCGAAAAGTGACCAAATTTCCTTACCGTAATCGGTGCTGCGTAGCTCCGGGGCGAATCGGCTGAAGTACGTAGTGAGATTATCCACGTCGCGCTCCAGCATGGCTTTGGCGCTGTTGTTGCCCGCCGCATCGACCGCCTGCGGCAAATCGATAATGACCGGCCCATCGCGGCCGACCAGCACGTTGTATTCCGACAGATCACCGTGGACGATGCCGGCGCACAGCATGCGTACTACTTGCGTCATTAAGAAATGGTGATAGTCGCGCGCTGTTTCCGGCGCGAGCTCGAGATCGTTGAGCCTCGGCGCGGCATGGCCGTTCTCGTCGGCGACCATTTCCATGATCAACACGCCGTCGAGAAAATTGTACGGATGCGGCACGCGCACGCCGACTTCCGCGAGCCGGCGCAGCGCGGTTGCTTCGGCGTTTTGCCACAGTCCTTCTTGCTCCTTGCGGCCGTAGCGCGAACCTTTTTCCATCGCGCGCGCGCGGCGGCTGTTCTTAACTTTGCGGCCTTCGGTGTACTTGGCGGCTTGGCGGAAGCTGCGTTCGGTAGTGAGTTTATAGACCTTAGCACAGCGAATTTCTTCGCCGCAGCGGACAACGTAAACCGTCGCTTCTTTGCCGCTCATGAGCTGGCCGATGACTTCGTCGACGAGGCCTTCTTCGACCAATGGTTGCAGACGTTTGGGGGTTTTCAGTGGCGCCTTGTGCGCGGCTGTCGCGCGAAGTGAAAGAAGGCTGGATTTTAAAGCATTTGCATGGCGATTGTGCGCAAACGTAGAATTTGCACAACGTCAATCATACCCACGCCAACAGCCGCATCTAGCTTGACTCGTGGCAAGGCATGCCTGCAGGCCCAGTATCCATGCGCCTCACAGGCATGCTGATCCACCATTCGCCGGACGACGATACATCGCCGGGCGTTAAGGAATCGATTACCATAGCTAACTGGTCATCGTCTTTTCGCGGTTTGCGGGACAAGCGTCATATGAAAAAGGGGGAGTCCTCATGCTTGAACAACCGGCTTGCGGATTGCAAAAGTCAGATCAACAATCGGAAACGCGACCAAATCGATGGGGCCTCTTTTTAGTTGCTTGGGTGGTGGCGACGAGCGTGTCCCTAGCTGAAGCGGGGAACGGCATTAATCTAATCGGTTTCGGCATCGAATCTAATTTGATGGCGGGCGCGGATGTAGCCGTAGCCCGCGATACCGGCGCAGTCAGCACCAATCCCGCCGGCCTGACCCAAATCCGCGGAATGGCAATTGATAACCATGGCGGTATTGCGTACGGTTTGGGGGTTCGCCATCGCGATGAATTCGGGAACGATAAGCGCGTGGACAATGAATTCATTGCCGGCGGCGATTTAAGTTTTGCGGTGCAAGCGCCGGAGTCGCCTCTGACTTGGAGTATCGGGTTGTTCGGCCAAGGTGGCGCCGGTTACGTGTATAAGGACCTCAACACCGCATTCGGCACCCAGGATGAACTGTCCTCTTTGCTTCGAATCGCGAAGCTCACTCCGGGAATGGCTTATCGCGTAAGCGACAAATTATCGCTGGGCCTGTCGATTCCCATCATCTATGCGGACTTAAAACAAAATATTTTTTCTGCTACGTCACAATTTAATTCGACTGTTCCTGAGCTATCGTTTTTTGGGAATGAACTGACTGGCGCGAGTGCGTCGAACGCGGGCATTAAACTGGGACTGATGTATCGCTTCACTGATACGTTCACGCTCGGCGTGACCTACACCAATCAAATCGATCTGAAGCTGAAAGGCGGCAACCTCAAAGTCAATTACGATGCCATTGGTCTTGGCCGCGTGACCTATGGCGACGCACAGGTCGAAGGGCTTCACTTGCCGCAAGAATTGGCAATCGGCGCCGCGCAACGCCTTGGCGAGCTATGGTTAGTGTCGTTCAAACTATCGTGGCTGGATTGGTCACGCGCGTTTCGCTCAACCACGCTCACCGCGAGCTCGCCGGATAATGCTTTGGCGCCGCAATCCATTAACAATTCAGCGGCGCTCAATTGGCGCGATCAATACGTGATCGCCATCGGTCTTGCCTATGAAGCGAACGCCGGCTACAACCCTACTCGCCGGTTTGAACTACGGTCGCAATCCCATTCCGACGGAAACGACCAATCCCTTACTAGCAGCGATTACCGAGCTGCACACGACGTTTGGATTCATTCATAAGCTCAATCAACAATGGCGCGTTGCCGCGGGTATCGAGTACAACGTCGCGAACACCGTCACCTACACTAACCCGCAGCTCCCTTTCGGAATCAACGCGCAAGAACGCAATGAAGTGATCGTCATACATTTTGGAATCAGCCGGCGCTGGTAGCGCTTATGTCTCGGGTGTGCCGACTGCGGCCGCCAATTCCACTCGCGATCGGACCCGCAGTTTTCGGTAGATTGCCTGCGCTTGATTCGCAATAGTGCGCTCGGACGCACTGCGCTGCTGCCCGATCGCGCCGTAGGTCGCGCCTTGCAAGAGGTGGATCGCAACTTCTCGCTCCGCCTCGGTGAGGTCGGCGAAGCGCTGCGCATCGGCGATCGGATAAGAACCGATGGCGACTCGTTCACCCGCTAATTCCATCTCGGCCATGCGCGCGCGTATGCCCTTCGGAGAAAATAGCGCAGCCAACTCGGTCCGAGAATTCAACCCCAGTTTTTGTTGCGCTCGGCTAAGCGTGTTACCGACCGCCGAATTCGACAGTCCCAGAATATAGGCGATTTCCTTCGCGCTGCGGTTCATGCCGCAAAATTCCGCCGCTTGGCGTTCGCGCATACTAAGGCCGCGGGGATCCGCTAAATCGGGATCGTTTTTTATCGCGACTACGAAACGGCGCTGGTCCGAGTCAAAGTGATCCACCAACGACCAACGGCCCCGCACCAAGCCTTCCCATAGATCCAAAGCGGTGTTCGGATCACTGCGTTGCTTTTTGGTGCGTGCCCGATCGCTGCTGCGTACCGCGTCACGCAGACGTTCGCGCGCACTCGTGGGCTTACTCGCGTCCCGGGCATGCTGTACTTTACCGTCGGGCGTCATGATGGCTTCAACGCGCTCGGAATCGAGATTCATAGCGGCAAACTTTTGCCGCAGCCGCAGCCCCGCTCCGAGGTGGGCCGCGATACGCGTCCAGTTTTTGCGTTCCTGATCGCCCATGCGCTCGGGTCTCGGCAGCGGCGCGGCCACGACGACACCCCAGCCGGTGCCTGTGTGTGCCATGAGTCCCAGCGAGTCCTGAAAATTATCCGGCGTATTCAAAACAAAATAGCGTTCCGATCCGTTGATGAGTTCCCGTTCGGCCAGCGGACTCGCCGGAAATAACCATTCGCTGAGCGAACCGACCGGCGCGCCCTGACGATAGACGAGGTCGATCGCTTCCGGCGGCGCATTCTCCAGAAACGCACGCAACTGTTCCACGGTACCGACCCCGCGCACGGCGAGTTCTTCAAGCGAAAATCGGGTGGTAGATACGCGGAAAATCTGAGCATTCACGCCGACACCGCGGTCCATCAAGGGCGTGGCCTGATCAAGCAAGCGCTCCAGCCACTGCCGTGGCTGAGACTCCAGATCGTAAGCCGCTTCGACTACGCCAATCCAATCATTCATTATTTTCCCCCTCTTTTTTTGTTGCGCGGGCGCCGCCGCGTGTTCATCTCGCTGTTGCTCAATGGGTAAAAGTGACTATAGACCGCACTCTGGCTAACTCTTACCCTTAGCTCTCGCGTTGCATGCGGGCTTGTGCTTTGCACGGCCCAGCGTAAACGTAAAGCTACGACCATTCAACGCCGTATAGGCCAGTTCGCGCGTATGAATAGGCAAATTTTGAAGATGATACACCTAGCCTTGGAGATCTTAAGATGAACGACGAAACCGTCGCGCTGGTGCGCGGAAGCTGGAAAAAGGTCGAAGCGATCGCGCCGGTGGCGGCCGCTTTATTCTATGAGAACCTCTTTGCCGCCGACCCAGACCTTAAATCGCTCTTTAAGAGTGACATGAAACAACAAGGCGATAAATTGATGCAGATGATAGGTGTGGCGGTCGACAAGCTCGATGACCTGCCGACGCTGGTGCCGGCGCTGGAAACCTTAGCCAAACGACATGTGAGCTACGGCGTGAAGGCGGCACACTACCAAACCGTCGGCAACGCAATGCTGAAAACCCTGGGCCAAGGGTTGGCGGAAGACTTTACGCCGCCGGTGCGCGATGCGTGGACCCAGGTATACGGCCTGATCGCCGACGTCATGATCGGTGCGGCGGAGCGACCGGGCGCTGCGGCGTGAGCTGAGACCCCGCCGGCAATGGTTGTATGTTCGTCACGTCATCGTCCGATGTGTAAAACTGACTATGGATCACCCGTGAGCAAGCTCCTATTCTTCACTAACTTGGTGCTTGAAAGATTTATTGAACGCTACGCGCCAAGCCATCGCGCGACGAGGATCGCGCGAATAATAAATTGACGAATTTTTCGTCCACAATCCGGTGCGGCTAGGCACTGGCAATTTGCCGCGAGAGGGAAAAATGAAAAGTGTAATAACCAAAAAAACGATCGTCACCGCTCAACCGTTGTGCAGCATACTGTTGGCGGCCGGCGCACTGCTAGCGGCGTCGCTGTGCCAAACGGCAGGTGCCGGGGCGCTGGAGTACTCGGATATCAGCGTACGCGCTGTTAGTTTCTGTTTTGGGATGCAGCAATGTGGTCCGGGCGATGAAGGTATGGATGAAGATATTCTCGTCTTACGTCCAGGCGATACGACGGAATTGAAATCGTTGCTGCAGCCGGATCCGACCGCACGCTATCGCTTTCCGACCAGCACCAGCGCATTGCCCGGCAGCTTCGCGTCGGCGGCCATGTCCGCGCGCGATCCGGCCGGCATGCTGGCCGGCGTTGGCGTAAGTGGCAGCATCTACGGTGGCGAGCTTCACGCCCAGGCGTTTTATGGCCAAAGTGTACAAAACCCCGGATTGGAATCGCAGGATACCCTCACGCGCTGGACCATCCCAAGCATCGAAGTGCTCATTGCGCACACCTTGAATTTCGACGGGCCACCCACAGACAGGCCGCTCGCAACGGCGCGGGCAAGTTTTGGCGGGACACGTTATGACGCGAGCGGCGCCAAAGTTGAGGAATTTCAACATATTCGATCATTCCATAGGAATTGAAAAAATAAATTATCACAATGATCTCAGTTCGTTGGATATGCAGCCTGAGCCCTGACCTGGAGGATCTTACGACCGCGATTTGGGAATTTGCATGCCGTTGAGCAACGTCTCGCTGGCAGTACTGGCCGCGTCGCTGGTTATACGATCGACGAATTCAGCGGCGCGTTTTCGGTAAGGCTGGGGCCCGGCGAACGGATGGATCTAACCTATTTCCTGGCAGTGTTCGGATCTTGTGATTGGCCCGGTTCAACGACCTGCGACGACGTCACCCTGTTCTTCCAAACGCGGATCGGCGATCCACTGGACATTCAAGGCTCCGGCGCTGGGTTCACCATTGAGGCGGTGAACGATGCGAGCCCTGTCCCCGAACCGGCGAGTGCACTGCTACTCGGTTGCGGTTTGCTGATGCTATTCGCGCGGCAACGGCGCTAAGGCATCTAACGCGCTGATTATCCGATGGACCCGGCGTTGCGCCCAGTCGGCGCGTAACATCAGTGTCCGTAGCGCGCGATCGTTATCGCGGTGAATGGTCACGTTAAACGGTACGGTGAGTACATGCTATTGCAGGGAGCATTTTTTCCGGACGATCAACCGGTCGGCGCGAAAATTCCGATATCACCTCCTTCATGCGAAATCGAACCCAGGCCTATCACTTTCTGGCTATGTCGATTGGCTTAGCGCGGACGCGGTAAGGGTAAACGCGTTCTTGGGATTTCATCCCTCGCTCGTCAACTCTAGACTTCACAGCATCGGATCGAGCAATGAAATAACCGCGATCCGTAAACGAATCCACAGGCTCGCAACCTAGAATCGAAGCAGCGCGTTCAAACGCCGGCTCGAGTAATTCAAAGATGCACTTGTGGATGACCAAGTCTTAGTCAACTTTTTAAGGAGATTATTATGAAACCAGCAGTATTACTTGCCGTAGTTAGCGTGGGACTGGGAGCGTCGCAAGCATGGGCCGATTGCGAAAAAACTGCCTATGTAGAAAGCGTTCGCGTCTATGCGGGAGATACGAATAACCATATTTTCGTGCGTGAAAAAGGGGTGAACTCGCCGCTCTTCGTTGCCAACACCCGGGACAGCAATTTTGTACGCGGCGCGTTGCAAGCCCACGTGCATCGTATGCCGGTGCTGATCACCACGATAGACAGCCACTTGCCCGTCACCCAGCGCTGGGCTGTGGACAAACATCAGCACGGTGAAGAACCTCGTACTGGCTCCGTAAAGCCATTTCGAGCAACCCTCTAATCAGACTACGTCTCTAAACTTAAGGAGTTATCTATGAACAAGTTCCTCTCAGTAGTGGTTGCGGCAGCCGCTAGCTTTGCTTTGCATTCGCCCGCGCAGGCCGCATGTGATCAATCCGGGCACATCCACTCTCTCAGCCTCGGCAACGCAGGTTCTGCAACGTTGTATCTACGTACCCAAGGGCCCGCATCGACGCTCGTCTATAGCTTTTCCATCACCGACGACCAGTTGCTGGACGCAGCGATCGCCGCTGTGCCGGGCCGAACCCGAGTGAAAGTCAGCGCCAGCGGAGCGGCGGTATGCAGCACCGGTGTTGGCGCACCGCCGATTGCGACGTACATCTTCGTTACACCGTGAACCTAACATCATTTATTAACCAAGGAGATCTTGAAATGAAACCGACTTACTTCACTGCCTTACTGTTATCCGCGTTTGCCAACTATGCCACGGCCGGCGTCGGCTGCGACTTGAATCTGAGAATCAATAACAAGACCCCAAACGCGGTCAGCGTGATCGCCGCGCAAAGTTCAGCCAGCAAAGCAGGTTTGAATCTATGGAATCCCATCGATGGACTGGAAAATGTAGTGCTCGACCCGGAGAGCGCCGGCGCTGATTCCCATAGCAAGCAAGCGGTCGAACTTGAGATGCCCTGCTGGACCGGCAAGGTCGACTTCCGCATTCGGTATCTGGACGGCTCCAACGAAAAATGGAAGAACCGAGACAGCGTGTCGGTTAATTCTGGCGACACGGTGCAGATCAATATTCCATGATGTCCCGGTGCGCCGCTTCGTGCTTGTGGTGAAGAACGACTCTAGCCATCCGGATCGGCGCGGCGGCGACACGAGGACGTCGAGCACCGTTAAGGAAGCTCTGATTTATTTCGAGTTCTAAGCAAGACAAGGCGCGAAGGAAAAATTGTGACGCAGCATATAAGATCATATGTAAGGAACAATTTTTCCTGAGCAACGCAGTATTGCGACGAAATCGGATTAAATCAGAGCTTCCGAAATTTAATGCAGGTTTTACCACCGGGTTGCCAGGAGGCATATCCAGCTTGCCTTCTGGCAAGGCATGCCTGAAAGCCAAGTGTCCATGCGGCTCTCCGGGGACCCTACGAAGTGACTACGGAACAATCTTCTCGCGCCGAAACTCATCCCACAGTCGCAAGAACATCTCCTCCGAATCGACGGCGTCGCCGAAGCCGTAGCGTCGCGCTTTGCCCATGTCGGAGATGATGTCGTAGTCCGGTGTGAACACGAAATCGCCGAAGGGCCAGGCGGCGATTTGCTCGAAGCGATAGGGTTGCAGACCATATTTTTTCACGATGCGATCCCACACGGGGCCTTTGTCGGCCATGAATTCCGCGAGCTTGATAGTGTGAATCGGACCCGCTTCCATGTCGAAAAATTTCGCGATGCGCGGCCAAAAATTTTTCCAACGAAACAGATCGCCATTGGTGATGTTGAACGACTCGTTCGCACATTTCTCTGTCGTCGCCATCCACACCATCGCCTTTGCGAGGTGACTGGAGTCGCTGCATTGATACAGTGCGTTGAAATTACCGGGTGTGCCGGGGAAGGAAAGCGGCAGGCCTAGCTCCTTGCAGATGGCGGCGTATACGGCGATGACCGTGGTCAGGTTCATCGGGTTGCCGATGGAAAAGCCGCAGATCGCGTGGGGGCGGCAAGTGCTCCAGGTCCAAGACTTACCGCGCTGTTGCTGCACCAGCCAGTCGTGCTGATCGTAATAAAAATTCGGTGGTGGGTGACGCGGGTCCGATTCTTTCGCCGGCGTTTTGAATGGGCCGAGGTGGCTGCCGTACCATTTCGTGCCTTGCACGACATGAACGTGTTGCAAGTTCTTCGCGGCGCGCTCCACTGGCTCCACCGCGTTTACCAGCAACGCCAAATTGGGCGCGACCAGCTCCGCCCGCGTCGGACGTTCCACATAGGCCGCTGAAAAAATGTGGGTGACATCCGTGAGCGCAGCGAGCTTAGCGTCGCAGTCGGCGCGATCGAGAAGATCGATTGCGATATGGCGATAGTTGCCGGATAAATCGGGCTTGCGTCGCGACACGCACACCACGTCCCAGTCGGGCAGCGCGAGCAGATGTTTCACCAGATTGCGACCAACCACGCCGGTCGCGCCTGTGACGAGTGCGGTTTTTTTCATGAACTTAGTCGTAGTTTACGTTGCAAGATCATATCATCGGCGATGTTTTATGTTAGCTATTGCGCAGTGCTAGAATCGCAATAATTGCATATTGCTCGCCGTATCGACTGGCTAAAAATTGAGGAAATAAGCATGAAAAAAACAAGTATCGCACTCGTAGTGCTAACCGCTACTTTGCTATCGATGCTCGCAGGGAAAGCCAGTGCCGTGTCTATCAGCGAAACCACCGCGACCACATCAGCGAGTAGTCCAACCGGAATAGCGCGCGCTTCCGATGGGTCAATTTGGTTTACCCAGCAAGCGGCTAGTAAGATCGGCCGGCTCAATCCCGCAACCGGCGCGATGAATGGTGAATTTTCAACGGATACGCCCAACGCCGGGCCTTCCGGTATTGTCGCGACATCGAGTGGATTTCTATGGTTCACCGAAGAGAACGTCGATCGCATCGGACGCATTGATAGCTCGGGCAATGTGGCCGAATTCGGCGCAGGTGTCATCACTAGCGGCTCGCGGCCCAATGCAATCACTGTTGGCCCCGATGGATTTCTTTATTTCACCGAATTCGCCAGCGGAAAATTAGGCCGCGTCGATCCGGCGACCAACACTGTCACGGAAATCAGCGGTATTACGCTGAGCGGCCCGAAAGGAATTGTCACGGGACCCGACAATCGGCTGTGGATCACCGAAAGCGGTAACGACAACATTACCCGCTACGATCCCGGCACTGGGATCTTGACGCGATTTCCACTGCCGGCGGGTGTCTCGGCGCAACCGACCGGCATTACCGTTGGACCGGACGATTTTGTCTGGTTCACCGAGCCGGGCCGCAACCGCGTCGGCAAGATCGATCCCTTCAATACCAGTAACATCGTAGAATATTCGTCGGGCATCACCGCGGCTACCCGGCCCAACTATATTGTTGCCGGTTCCGATGGCAATCTTTGGTACACCACCCAATCGGGTGGACGCATCGCGCGCGTGACGCCCTCGGGCAACGTGATTGAATTCACCTCCGGGATCACCGGAAACAGCGTGCTTAGCGGCATCGTAAGCGATGAAACGAATGGGGCGCTGTTTTATGCGTCGAGCGATGCCAACGCGATCGGAAAGGTGACCAATCTCACCACAATCCCAGCGCTGATCAGATTCGAATCGACTAATTTCAAGGTTAGCGAGTTCTGCGAAGAGGCGACCATCAAAGTGATACGCGAGGGCGATACGAGCATAGCCGTATCGGTGGACTTTGCCACCAGCGACGATAGCGCGACCGTCGGCGATGACGACTACGAAAGCGCCTCCGGCAAGTTGAATTTCGGCGCCGGCGTAACTTCCCAGACATTCACTATCGAAATCAATAACAGCGGCGGCGTCGAAGAAGTGGAAGACGTGCGCTTGTCATTGCTCAACGCCAACGGCGGCGCTGAAATCAGCACGCCCACGGCGACCCTGCAAATCTTCGACAGCACACGACTGGACGACGAGGGTCGCGGTGATACATGTGACAAGGCGAGTCGTGGTGGATGCGCGTTGAGCAAAGGGAATCGGGTGGATCCGACGTTGCCGTTTTTGATGTTACTTGCGGTTGGGTCTTTGGTTGTGCGGCGTGCGGCATTGAAACGTGATCGTTGATTGATCTGAAACAGTACAGGATAGTTTGGAAATATTGACCGCTTGTTGTCACTGGGTGAGGGCGGGTCGAATAATCGGGAAGGCCAGGATGCTGTGAGGCCGGATCGTTAAGACACAAACCCCGAGCGCTAAAAATTCAGCGCTTTCGCATACCCCGTCAACTCCAAATATCCACGACCCACTCGCTTGCCATCTTTAAGAACATGAACTGCGCCTTCCCAATAGATGGCGCGGGTGGTGTCACCGGAATCTAGTTCTTGATCGTCGAGTAATGGCGTGAGTTCCCATTCATCCTCGCCGGCGCGAACACGAACCGCGATGGGATAATTCGCTCCAGAGCGAGGCGAGCGCCAATTCTTCATCGGACTGAACGCAATATCTTCCGGACGCAACGTGCGCGTAGTTCCATCAGCGCGTCGATAGGTGCCACTGGCCCACATCGCCTTGCCGGTTTTGTCGCGCATACGAAACGCCATCAATGCGCTGCCGTCGTCGAAGTTGATGCCGGCCCAATCCCAACCGACGGCGCGCGCGTCGATGTATTCACTCGACCATTCGTGATCGAGCCATGCAGTGCCGGTAACGCTCTGTCGCTTGCCGCGCTGCGTTAGGGTGCCGGTTACTTTTAATTGTGGAATGCTGTAGTAATAGCTTGCGGCTAGCGGATTCGGTGATTTCTGGCTGTAGCCTCGATCGCCGTTTAACATCGGCGGTCCGTTCGCTTCGAAAGTAAACTCAAAACCAAACTCAGGCGTAGCGATGTTAGCGAGATAGCGATTGCCTTGTTGTTGCAGCGACCAATCGTCGATCCAAACATGGGTCGAACCAGTTTTCGCTTCCGCCAACCCCAGCCCCGCGCGGGCGATACGCTGGGTATGCAGCAATTTTTTTTCAGCCGGATCGCTCAACGCGACATGGGCAAATAAAATCTGCTTCGGCGCAAAAGTACTTGGATTGTCCTGCGCAACACTTTCCGGCCGCGCGCGAAAAAAGGTGATTTGAAATCCACGCTCACGTTGGTCAGCGCCCTTCAGCCAGCCGGTAACGTACCACCACTCGGTACGAAAATCCGGATGACTGCCTTCGTCTTGCGGAAACCGTATTAGATATCCGGGTTTGACGTCGGGATAAACGGTCTTAGGTTCAGCGGCTTCGCTGCTTAGGCTCAAGAACGCAAGCAATGCGACGAAGAGTCGAATTATCACCAATCCTCCCGCACTGATTGCACCGCGTTTTCACCCATCGCTTGGTTGGCGCTGAGGCGTGCGGTAAGGGCGGTGGCAATCACCAGGCCGACACTTAATAACACTAGCCACAGCCACGGCACATGCACATCCATACTCCAGTGGAACGATTGCCGTGTGACCACGTGGATCAATATCAAGCTCAGCACAAATCCCACGATCCACCCGGATAGTGCTCCAAGAACGCCTATCCATGCGCCTTCCAGGCTCAAGGATCGGGCGATTTGAGATCGTGTGAGGCCGATGTGGCGCAACATGCCGAATTCTTTTCGCCGCATCAGCAGCGCGCCGCTGAAGCTCGCGCTGACGCCGAATAGACCGATCAACACCGTCATTACTTCCAATGCGTAGGTGACGTAAAAACTGCGATCGAAAATTTTCAGACTGATGTCGCGGACTTCTTTAGAGGTAACGAATTCGAGTTGCGCGTCGCTCGCCAATCGCGCCCGTAGCGACGCCACGACATCGCTGCCGCGAACGTCGGGTTGGAGAAAAAGTGCTGCGTCGTTTACTAAGCGGTCGCCGCTTACTTTGATGTAATCGTCGCGGTCGATTAACAACGCGCCGAACTGGCGTGCGTAGTCGCGCCACACCCCGGCCACGGTGAATGCCGGCAGTTTGCCGGCGATCGGCAAGGTAATGATTGTTCCGACTTGATAACCGTGCAGATCGCGCACTGCTTCGGAAATCCAAATCGGTGGCGGTTCGGTTGCCTTCGGTGTGTAGCTCGCACCGACCAAGGGCAGGGCGCGGCGATGCTGTAGCTTTTCCACTGGGCGTGCGATGAGGGCGACGGCAGGTTGATTCGGTGTGAGCACAATGCTTTGGAAGCGGACAAAGCCAACCTCGGCAATGCCGGGTGTGGCGACGATAGCCTGCTGCGCTCTCTCATCAAAAAAGCTCGACTCGCCCGCTTGTCCCGAGCGCACGTACAGATCTGCCGGCAACACCGCGTCAAGCCAATCGGCCACCGACGCGCGAAACGAATACACCATAATGCCCATGGCGACGATTAAACTGAAACTGACAAACAACGCGGCCACGCTCATGGCGACGTGGCCGTAGGCATTGCGCACGTGTTCCAGCGCGAGGTGGCCTTCGACGCTGGATGAATTCGGCAGCACTGCAAAAAACTTTTTCGCGAGCGCCGGCAGCAGCATCAAGGTGCCGGCGAGGATCAAAGCGATCGCGGCATAACCGCCGAACGGTAAGGTGCCGAACATGGGTGCGAACAAAGTTACAGCGGCCAAGGCCCAACAGGCGAAGCCCCATCCGGGCCGTGCCCAACTACGCAGCGGTAACTCTTGGCTGCCGGCACGTAACGCCGGCGCCGGCGGCGTGGTGGCGGCTTCGAGCGCGGGGATGAGTGTGCCCGCGAGGGCGACGAGGATGCCGAGCGCCAGAAACAAACCGATCGGGCCTACGCCAATGCTAAGCGTCGGTGTGACGCCGTCGAAATAACCGGCGCCGAGATCGGCGCCGATGGTAGAGAGCGTAATGCCCGCGAGCGAATAGCCCAGCATCACACCGAGCACCGCGCCGCAGGAACCGATAATTGCGGCTTCGAGGAGCAGCGCGGCGATTAAACGCCGCCGCGACAAACCCAACACCCGCAGCAAAGCCAATTGCGGGCGACGCCGGATGATCGCCAATGCCTGTGTCGAGAACACCAAAAACACGCCGGTGAAAAGCGCCACCAGCGCCAAGATCATCATGTTGACTCGATAGGCTTTCGATAGCTCAGCGCTTTGCGCGGCCGTGATCTCTGGACTTTCCACCGACACCCCGGGGGGAACTCGCTTGCTGATTGCATCGCGAATTAATTCGAGATCCGCTCCCGGCTGTGCGCGAAGTTCGACGCGCGAAATCAACCCTAAACGTTCGAAGCGCCACTGCGCATTCGCGATGTCCATGAGCGCGAACACCTCCGTGCCGATGTCTTCCGGCAGTATGTCGATCACGCGAAGCTTGGTAACGCGTAGGCCGACCTGGACTTGAATGTGTTCGCCGAACCTAAGCTGCATCGCTTTCGCCGCCGCCGCGCTCAATACCAATGTATCGGCGGTGAATAAGTTCACGTTCGAATTGTTAGTCTTAGGAAACCAATTTGGATGAATTGCCGCGGCGCGAAACGGATCCACGCCGAGTATTTTCAGCGTGTCTTTACCGTCCGCGAGCGTCGCGCGAATTTCGACTATGGGACTGGCGGTAGTAATTTGCGGCAAACGGGCGATGTCTGGATAAGTCGTCTCGGAGAAACCGCTACGGGGCCCGGCAACGACGAGGTCTGCGGTGCCACTGAGTTGACGAATAGCGGACGAGAACTCATCCACCGCCACGCGATTGATCAAATATACCGCGAGACCCAACGCGACTCCGCAGGCGATCGCGACGATGCTCGCGACCACACGGCCATACTTAAAGGGGTTGGGTACGATCGCATGCCAGGCAAGCAAGGAGTCGGAAATCTTGGCGGTATGGGTCAACGCCATGGCCTCAGAACTTTCCGTCTTTCAAGATGACCACCCGATCCGCAGTCTGCGCCGCCGCGAGCGAATGGGTAACCAGTATGCCGGCCGCGCCACGAACTTTGATTTGCTGACGTAACAAACTCAATACGGTTTCCGCGCTGCGGCTATCGAGATTGCCGGTAGGTTCATCGGCAAGCACCAGCTTGGGCTCGTGGATCAGCGCGCGGGCGATGGCGACCCGCTGCATTTCGCCGCCGGATAGTTCGCGCGGTAGATTCGCTTCATGGCCGTTAAGGCCGAGGGAGTGCAACAACGCACGCGCTTTCTCGTCGCGCTGGTGCGTCGGTATGCGTGCGAGCGCGAGCGGCAGCGCAACGTTATGCAATACGTTAAGGTGGGGCAGTAGATGAAACGCTTGGAACACAAAGCCGATGGTGGCTGCTCGGAACTTGGTTCGCGCTTCATCGTTTAGCGCAGCGAGATTGCGGCCGTCGATTTCAACTGTACCCGCGTCCGGCGTATCCAAACCTGCGATGAGGTTTAATAAAGTGGACTTGCCACTACCCGATTCGCCCATGATCGCGATGTATTCGCCCGCATTGACGGCGAGGGAAACGCCACTGAGGATCGTTTTTTTGCCGTAGGATTTTTCGACTTGGGTGAGTTTAAGCATGGAGCGTGATGGTAGCAGATCGGTACGCGCGCCTCAGGTAAAATGGCGTTAGAGCGCCAGTTAAATTCGCAACCATGCCTAATGCCCCAGAAACTCCGTGCACCAAAATGTTGCGGCAGCACAAAGTCGAGTTCACCGATCATCTATACGATTACGAGGAGCACGGTGGTACCAAGGTTTCGAGCCGCGAATTGGGCGTCGACGAATATGCCGTGGTCAAGACTTTGATGATGGCGGACGAAAACGGCAAACCGTTGATCGTCCTTATGCATGGCACCCACAAAGTCGCGACCAAGGAACTAGCGCGAGCCATCGGCGTCAAACGCATTGAGCCTTGTACACCGGAGATCGCGCAAAAACATTCCGGCTATAGAGTGGGCGGCACATCACCCTTCGGCGCCAAAAAATCCATGCCCGTTTACATGGAAAAAACTATACTCGATCTACCACGCATTTATATTAATGGCGGTCGACGCGGCTACCTTGTCGGTATCGCGCCACAGGAAGCGCAACGCATTTTGCAACCAACCTTAGTCCAAGTGGGACAACCGCAAACATGAAAGTTATTTCCGTCAACGTCGCGCAAATCGAAGAAATTTCCTATCGCGGCAAGCAAGTAAAAACCGGCATATTCAAGATTCCCGCGATGAACTCAGTACGTATTACCCAGCTCGGTTTTGCGAACGATGTACAAGTCGATAAGGCCGTTCATGGCGGCGTTGATAGGGCGGCGTATGCGTATCCCATCGAGCACTATGCGGCGTGGCGCACGGCGCTAGGGCCAGGCGTGTTGGAGCGATTCGGTTATGGCGCGTTCGGCGAAAATCTAACCATCGAAGGCTTGCTCGAAAACGAGGTTAGTATTGGCGACGAACTCAAAATCGGCAGCGCGAGTTTCATGGTGCAAGCGCCGCGTATCGCCTGTTACAAGCTTGCGACCAAACTCGGCATCGGCGACATGCCAAAACGCTTCAGCGAGAGCGGCCGCTCGGGATTTTATTTGCGCGTGATCGAGGAGGGCGAAGTAAAAACCGGTGACGAAATCGTCATCACTTCTCGGGCGGACGACGCCATCAGCGTCGCGGATTTGAATCGCTTACTCACCACCGATCCGCATAATCATCAACTGCTGGAAGCCGCGCTTGCTACGTTCGAATTACCAAAGGATCAGCGCGATTATTTGGTTTCTACGCAGAGCGCGTAAAGCGGCAATACTGGCGCGGTATTCTCGCGAAAGTGGGGATACATTTGGCCATTTTAATCGTCAAATTGGATTCCCGCCTTCGCGAGAATGACTCCATGGGATTTTTCGAGGTATCGCCAGAAGCCGCATGGGTATTGGGCTTTCAGCGATGCAATGCCGCGAGCAAGGCTAGATACGCCTCCTGGCTTATCTACTGCGAAATGTCAGCGCGAGCCCTTCGCCGCGCCCAAGGGTAAACTCCGCGGCGCTCTCGTTTTTCAATCGCGCTTGGAAATCGAGATTGCTTCGTCAAGGCGTTTATTTTTCAGCCCGGTTAAGGGCTTCCAACGCTTTCGGGTCGAGATCGGAAATCGCCGAGCTAACCATCACGCCGTCTGACGGGCAGCGCTTCCCAAAACAAAAATGGCCCCGGCGCTGTGCCAGGGCCAGACGGCTCGTGCGCCAGGCGTTAGCCGGGCTTGACTTCGATCCTGCGCGGCCTGGCTTGTTCGACCTTGGGCACATACAGCTTGAGTACGCCGTCCTTCAGGGCGGCATCGATCTTCGCTATATCCAACTCGCGGCTCAGGGTAAAGCTGCGTTTGTACTGCGCTGCGCGGATCTCCGCATAGACCGGCTCAATATTCTTGGACTCGCCCAGGCTGACGGGAGCCTCGATGGTCAACGTATCGCCGTCCACCCGGATCGCGAGGTTTTCTTTTGCCACGCCCGGCAGATCGGCGGTTACCGTGATGCTCACCTCGTCCTCAATCACGTCCACCGGCGGAATGAGCACTGCTAACTCGGCGCCGGGTGCCTCACGTTTGACGATGTCTTGCTTCGTATCCATGGTTAAACCTCCTATCGACTGAAATCCAATTTAGTTCACTTCCTTCACTTCGATGTGACGCAGTTTGGACGATTCCTGCTTGGGAATGGCGATATGCAGCACGCCGTTCCGATACACGGCATCCACCCGCGCCGGATCCACGCTTTCTGGCAGATTAACGACCCGCTTGAACGTTCCGGCGAAGCGCTCGTGCGCGTAAACGTTCAGCTTGTCACTTTGCTGCGGGACGTAGCTCTCGCGTTCCCCAGCGATGGTTAACAGCCCCTTGTCCACCGACACCTCGAGCTTCTTCGGATCGATCCCCGGCGCGAACGCGTAGATTTCAACGGTTTCAGCCGTTGTACCCACGTTAATCGCCGGGAATGCCCCGCGGCCAACGGCGCGGATGCTCGAAGGCCATCCTCTTGGCCCAAACAGTTGCTCCACTTGGCGTTGCAGCTCGTCAAAGTCGGCGAACATATCACTAGGAACCCTCAACAACGACGGATACATGATTCACTTGCTCCTCTTTTCCTTGGTCAACACACGGGCCGGAAGGGCCGTCTACTGGCAGCCCCTCCGCCCACCTGCGGGGCAGCGCCGGCCCGGGCCGGCTCGATTTCCGCCCCTTCGCCCCAAATGTTGCGATAAGCCAAGCAAAATTCAAGTCCCCGCTGGCTGGGGATGGAAGCGCCGGATAGCGAGTTTTTTTGCCTTGGAGATGGGTGTGGAACATGGGCTATTACCAGATTCTGGGGGGGTGACGCGCGGCGCGACGGCGGAGGAGATCAAGCACGCGTACCGCAGGCTCGGGCGCAGGCGCCAAGCCGCGTTCTGTTTCGTGGACCGCCGAGCAGTTGAAAACAAGGGTCGCCAATCCCATAATAAACATTGCTATATTCCGGGGCAGGAGCGAAACATGGACCCACTCAAGCACCTTCGGTCACAATTGCAGCAGGGAGTTGTACGCGCCTGGGAGAGCCTCACGGAGGGTTGGCGCGAGGTACTGAGCCGGAGCAGCGGCGCGCTTACCCATTTCACTGCGCCAGCAAAGAGCAAGGATGAACCGGAATCTCAGCAAGACTTTCCGCACTGGGCGCTGCTCGCGGGAGAGACGTGGGAAACCGGCCAGTCTGTGATCATCCGCGTGGAAGTCCCGGGAATGAACAAGAACGACCTCGATATCTCAGTGCAGAAAAACTTTCTGTCTATCCGCGGCGAAAAACGCTCCGAGGGCGAGCATAACGGCCGACTGTACCACCTAATGGAACGCGCCTACGGGCGCTTCGAGCGGACCATCCCCCTGCCGCACGACATCGACCGCGAGGGCGTCGAAGTAAGCTATCAGAACGGTGTCATCACAGTGATCCTGCCGAAGACGGACGCGATCCCGCCGCGCCATCTAACCGTTCCGTAGCAATGACTCGGCCGAAGAAATCGTAACCAGACTTGGCGCGACCTAATTTCAGTACTGCTTTCGGGATCGCAGTATCCGGTCATTGGAACGTCCCGCCCATATTTCATCAGCGTGATTATTTAATATCAACGCAAGGCACTTAGACAGATGTAGGGCACGCATCGCGCACGCGGACTTCTAAGCCATTTCAACCGTACGTACTTCAAGCCCGACACCAAGCTGCGAACGAAGCACGCCGAATATCGCGGCGAGGTTGTCCATGCTGGGATTGCCATTAAGCGACAACATACGATGCAAACTTTTGCTTGGCTTATCGGTGAGCTCGGCCAATCGCTCGAATCCAAGCGTCGCATTGACTAGGTCACGGAGGATTAGGCGTGCCGTTTCCGGATCGTCGCTTAAAAAAAGCGTAGCGGCCTCGTCGAGTAATGCTTTCGCAAATTTGGGGTCACGCTGAACGCGTTCTGTAACGGTTTTTTTAAAATCGCGAGTAAGTGCCATATCTACTTTCTCTTTCGTTTGCCTAATCGATCGACTATAGCCTGAGCCTTTTTCCGAGCCTTGTACTACGCATGCAAGGTTTTTGCCAAATCGATATCTTTTTGTTGCCCGCTTTTGTTCCACCACTAAATTGGATAATCAGCGCTTCGCCATCCTTCGCCAAATAAATCCGGTCACCGGGGCCCCAATGATAACTTATTCACCAATGCCACCAAACCTTTTCACGCTCGCAGTGTTTCCTTGTTCCATGCGCAGTTTGCCGTGACAACCTTTGCGGCGGCCTGCGGATCGGGTTGATCGACCAAGGTTTGTACGGGTTCGCTCCGCAACGAATGTATTCTTCAACCCGTATTAGCATTGTATAATAGTAACGTTTTAGTTACTATAAAGCAAATTAAGCAATCGCCTCTCCAAACGGCAATACCAGCGCGGCGTTCCGAGATGGTATGGCTGTGAGCTAATATCCATGCGGCGTCTGGCTAGCGTGCAAACACCAGCGTTACCGCGACGTCGACTTCGTTGTTGACGCGCCCTTGCCCGTAGGTCATGTCCCATTGGGTGCGATCGATGTTGAATTTGGAGCTGACTTTTAGGCCCGCGTCGGTCAGTTCGATTTTGCAGGTGTTGTCAATTCCACCGTTTGGTCGAGCAGGGCGAGCTTGCTAACGACGGTCGCTGCACCGTCGCCGGTGAGTTCGATTTTTGCATTAGCGTTGTAAATTTTTTCTCCGGTTCAAACAGATAATGGGATTGGTGCTTAGGTTGCCGCGCCGATTCGTCTCTTGGCCTGTGCCATATCCATCACGATATTATCCGCCCCCATTTTTTCGAGGAAACCCGAACGCCGAATCAGCGAGGCAGATTGTTCCGGTAGTGCGGAAAGTATTAGTTGCGAGCCACGTTTTTCGAGCATGTCATGCAGGGTTTCCAGCGCGTCGAGTCCGGTAGTGTCGATATTTAATACGCCCGACATATCCAGGATCAACCATTTTTTGGTTTGGCGTTTTGGATCCAGTAAGCCTTCCATTTTACTTACCGCGCCAAAGAACAACGAGCCGGAGACGCGAAAGATTTCCACTTGTTTCGGGTCGATGCCTTCCAGCGCTTCTTCGGTCTCGCTAATCGGCTCGATCCGGGTCAAACTCGATACTCGGCTTATGAAGAATAAGCATGCCAACACCAGGCCAACTTCCACCGCCACGGTTAAATCGATAACAACCGTAAGTACGAATGTTGCTAACAAGATTACCCGGTACTGAATTGAAAATAGTCTTAAGCGACTGAACTCGTGCCACTCGCCCATGTTGTAGGCGACGAACATGAGGATTGCCGCCAGCGCAGCCAAGGGTATGTGTTGGGCGAGCGGCGCAGCGACCAGTACGATTATTAGCAGTACTGCCGCATGTATTATCCCGGCCACCGGTGTGCGAGCGCCGGCGCGGATGTTAGTCACCGTGCGGGCGATAGTGCCGGTCGCACAGAATCCGCCGAACAGCGGTGAAACAAAATTCGCGACGCCTTGCGCCATTAATTCCTGATTCGGATCATGACGCTCGTCGGTCATCGAATCGGCAACTCGTGCACAAAGCAGCGATTCGATCGCACAGAGCAGGGCGATGGTCAAGGCGGGCGCAAACAAGAAGCGCACCTGTGCCCAACTGAATTCAGGCAACGCTAAGCTTGGTATGCTCTGTGGAATGCCGCCGAAACGCGAGCCGATGGTTTCGACATCGAGATGCAACAGGACTACCGCGGCTGTCGCTGCTAACAGCGCGACTATCGTGCCGGGTAAGCGCGACACGATGCGATACATCCGGGAGTCCGAAGCGGCATAGGTTTTTGGCCAAAAAATAATAATCAGGAGCGAAACAACGCTGAGCAACAGCGTGGGCACGTGCACCGTATTCGCGCTCTGCAAAATAGACTCGATCTTACGAAAAAAATCCGCAGGCATGTTCTCGATCTTGAGCCCAAAGAATTCTTTAACTTGCGATAGCGCAATGAGCACCGCAATGCCGTTGGTGAAACCGATGACGATGGTCACTGGGACGAGCCGCACCAAGTTACCCCAGCGGAACAAGCCCATGGCGAACAGCAGCACACCCGCAAACATCGTGGCGAGCAATAGATTGGCGACACCGTAGCGTTCGACGATGCCGTATACAACAACGATAAACGCGCCTGCAGGTCCGCCGATTTGCACCGATGAGCCGCCTAACGCAGAGATAAGAAATCCCGCGACGATGGCGGTAAAGATTCCAGCTTCAGGCTTGAGTCCGGAAGCGATGGCGAAGGCCATCGCCAAGGGCAGCGCGACAACGCCGACAGTGACACCGGCGGCAAGATCGGCGCTTAGTTTTGTAACGTCGTAAGTTTTGAGATGTTCGCTAAGGCGTGGACTAAAGCGCGAGATGATAATTTTATTTTATTCCGTTTCTATCACCGCAATAAAACATGGCTGCCTGAAACGGCAAGACCAGCGCGCTCCTCCGGCATGGCATGGCTAAGAGTCAGTATCCATGCGGCGTCTGGCTAACCCATGATGTAATGTTCGAGTTGCTCGATGACAAATTTCTGTTCGGAAATAATGTCTTTCACCAAATCGCCGATTGAAATCACACCGACGACTTTGCCGTCATCCAGCACGGGAAGATGGCGCACGCGTTTGTCCGTCATGAGGGCCATGCAATCTTCGTTGGTTTGATCGAGTCGCACGCACACGACTTGTGTGGTCATGACCTCGCTGACCGGCGTATCGAGGGAGGACTTGCCTTTGAGCGCGACTTTGCGCGCGTAGTCGCGTTCGGAAAACATGCCGACCAACTTGTCGTTTTCCATGACCGGCAAAGCGCCGACACTTTTTTCCGCAAGCATTTTAATGCCGTCGAAAGTGGTTGCATCCGGGGGGATGAACCACAACAGATTCGGTTTATTGGCCATCAACTGCTTTACACTTTTCATGGGTAATGCCTCCTACACGGCTCGGCCGGCGAGGTAGTTATTCGGATCATTCCAATATTATGCGCGCGTTGTTTCGGTTCGGAAATACCGTTTTGTTGATTCAGGCGGACGCGTTTCTCGAGGCGCTTAATGGATTCCCGCCGTAGCCTGCCCTCGACTGTTTTCGTCGGGGGGGCGGGAATGACAGGTAATTTACATATTCGGATAATTGGGCCCACCACCGCCCTCGGGTGTCACCCAGACGATATTCTGCGTCGGGTCTTTAATATCGCAGGTTTTACAATGCACGCAGTTTTGCGCGTTGATTTGCAGCCGCTTGCCGCCTTCGCCGTCGACGAATTCGTATACGCCCGCCGGGCAATAGCGTTGCTCGGGACCGTCGTACAGCGCTAGGTTCACCTCGACGGGAACGCCGGCGTTTTTCAACGTCAGATGAGCCGGTTGATTTTCTTCGTGGTTGGTGTTGGAAACGAACACCGACGACAAACGATCGAAGGTGAGCACGCCATCCGGCTTCGGGTAAATGATGGGCGCCGCGTCGGATTTTTTCGTCAGGGTTTCGTGATCCGCATGGTCGTGATGCAAGGTCCACGGTGCTTTGCCGCCGAACACGATCTGATCGATGCCGACCATCAAGGTGCCGGTGTAGAGGCCCTTGCTCATCCACGGTTTGAAGTTGCGCGCGCGGTGCAGTTCGTCGTGCAGCCAGCTCGCTTCGAAGGCCCGCGGATAGTCGCTGAGCTCGGCTGGTGATGCGTCATTGCCTAGCGCGGCAAAGGCGCTCTCCGCGGCGAGCATGCCGGATTTCATCGCCGCATGGCTGCCCTTGATGCGCGAGGCGTTCAGGAATCCGGCGTCGTCGCCGATCAAGCAGCCGCCGGGAAATATGAGCTTGGGCAACGATTGCAGGCCGCCCGCTGTGATCGCGCGCGCGCCGTAGGCAACGCGTTTGCCGCCCTCGAAAAATTTGCGTATCGCCGGGTGAGTTTTGTAGCGTTGAAATTCTTCGAACGGGCTGAGGTAAGGATTGGTATACGCCAAACCGACCACGTAGCCGACGGCGACTTGATTGTTTTCCATGTGATATAGGAACGATCCGCCGTAAGTCGCATTATCGAGCGGCCAACCAGCCGAATGAATCACCAGGCCGGGCTGATGATGCTCCGGCTTGATATCCCACAATTCTTTCAGGCCGATGCCATAGACCTGCGGATCTTTTCCTGCGCGCAGATTAAATTTTTGTTCGAGCTGTTTGCCCAAATGACCGCGGCAGCCTTCGGCAAAGAACGTGTACTTGGCGTGCAGTTCCATGCCCTGTTGATAGTTGTCGCCGGGCTGGCCATCCTTAGTGATGCCCATGTCGCCGGTGGCGACACCTTTTACGCGACCATCGTCGCCGTATAACACTTCGGCCGCGGCGAAGCCGGGATAGATATCGACGCCCATCGCTTCGGCTTGCTGGCCGAGCCAGCGGCAAACATTGGCGAGGCTGATGACGTAGTTACCGTGGTTCTGAAAACATTTCGGCAGCAGCCATGTCGGCACTTTGCGTGCGCCGTTTTCCGACAAGAACAAAAATTGATCTTCGCTTACGGGGGTGTTGAGCGGCGCGCCTTTTTCTTTCCAATCGGGGAAGAGTTCGCTCATGGCGCGCGGATCCATCACCGCGCCGGACAAGATATGGGCGCCGACTTCCGAACCTTTTTCAACGATGCAGACGCTCACCTCGCGCTGGTGCTGCGCTGCGAGTTGTTTCAAGCGGATGGCCGCGGCAAGACCCGCCGGGCCGGCGCCGACGATCACTATGTCGAATTCCATCGATTCGCGTTCGGCCAAATTCTTCTCCAGCAATTCCATTGATCATATCCCCTCCCCTTCAAGGGGAGGGCCAGGGTGGGGATGGGTCACCGCTTATCGATCGACTAAGGCTCACCCATCCCCCTCCCAACCTCCCCCTTGAAGGGGGAGGAGAGTCGTGTCGCGCACACTAGTGTAGAAACCTTCGAGTGATTGAAATGATTATAATGCAAGCACTTATCGATCGAGAGTTTTCATGCCGAAGAAAAAGCCGCCGCAAGAGGCGGCGAAGAAACTGATCCACACCATCGAGCTGCAAGTCCGCTGGGGCGACATGGATATTTTCGGCCATGTGAATAACGCCAATTATTTTCGTTACCTTGAGCAGGCGCGCATCTCTTGGTTCGAAACCATAGGCGCGCCGTCGGGCAACATCGGTCATGGTCCCATCTTAGTTGCGGCGGCGTGTAATTTTCGTGTTCCGATCGTCTACCCAGCGACACTTAAAGTACTGACCTATGTCAAGGCGCCGGGCCGTTCCAGCATTCCGATGTACCAGGAGATCGTCGCTGCGAACGATCCGGCGACGCTATTTGCCGACGGCGATTCGACGGTGGTGTGGATCGATTACCAGCAAGGTAAATCGGTAGCGCTGCCGGATGAAGTACGCGCGCTGATGCTGTTCGACTGACATGGGCCAGAGTTTCGCCGCCGTTGGAATCGGCGCGGTGCTCGGAGCGTGGCTGCGCTGGTGGCTCGGGGTTTGGTTTAACGCGGCGACGCCGAATTTGCCGGCGGGCACGTTGATCGCTAACCTGGTCGGCGGATATTTGATCGGCGTGGCGTTTCAATATTTTTCGACGCGCAGCGGCTTGCCGCCCGAAGTTCGATTATTCGTCGTGACGGGTTTCCTCGGTGCGCTGACGACGTTTTCTACGTTCTCCGCCGAGTCCGTGGGCCTGATTAGTCGCGGCGAGTACGGTTGGGCGTTTGCCCACACGCTGGGACACTTGGCCGGATCATTGCTTGCAACTTTCGCCGGCATTGCAACACTAAAGGTTTTACAGAGCTAGTTGCGACTTGTAAATCGATAGCCTGGAGAAGCTTGCCAGTATTGGCTCTCAAGGCATGGCAAGCCACGAGACAAGCTGGATGCGGATTCTGGCAAGGGTAAGGTTAATGAATGACTGACATCGCAACACTGATCGGACGATTGCTGCCGTTCGCCGTCATCGCAAGCTTGGTGATGATCTTCTACCTGCTCGATGTGTTCTCCGTGCGGCCGGCGTTCGACGCAGAGACGGCCAAGGTCGCTGCTCGCCAAATATCGATGGACACACCTCGCCGAGCCGACCCGCCATCTTCTTCCCAGCCTTCAGCGACCTTTCCGGCAGCGACCGCGAATCCAGCGCCGCCCGCGAACGACGGTGTTCCACCGCCGCCCCAGGCCATGCAACCGCAGGCGCCGGGCGAGTCTACCGATGGGTACGACACCGCGAGCGAAATGCCTCCCGCCGGGGAGACACCCATGACCTTACCGCAGCCTGCGGCGCCGGTGGAGAACCAAGACACGATCGAGTCTGTTGCGCCGCGTTATATCCCGCCCGCCGGCAGCGCCGCGCAGCCGTTAGCGTCGGACACCAACACCCTGGCGCCCGTTGAACTCCCTGATCATGAAATTCCCCAAGACGAAGGCGAGCGCATCGAGAGCGAGGCCTTGCAAGCATTGGACGAGGCCGAGCAGGCGGCATCGCAAGCCGGTGCGGTGGAGCAGGAGCAATAGCGTCCGGCACTGCAACGATCTACTGCAGTTCGAACACATTACCCGTTAAGCCTTTGCCGTCCGGCCCCAGTAAGTAAAGATACGCTGGTAGCAATTGTTCGGGCTTCGGCAATGTCTGTTTGTCCTCGCCGGGATGGGTTAGCGCCCGTTGCGGTGATTGCATCGGGCCGGGGACCACGAGATTCATACGCAACTTCGTCGCGTTCGTTAATTCTTCTGCCCAAATTTTGAGCAATGTTCCTAAGCCAGACTTGGCGACCGCGAATCCTCCCCAGTACGCGGCGGGAGACACGCCGTGGCTTTCCGATGTGAAGATGACGGAAGCGTCTTCGCTGCGGCATAAAAGCGGCAAGCACGCTCGGGTTAAAGCAAAAGGCCCGGCTAAATTGATTCTCAGTAACGCGAGCCAATCGTCGAGTTTTTCTTGCGCAAGCGGTTGCAAACGTGGCAACCAAGCAGCGCAGTGGACCACGCCGTCAAGACGTCCGAATTCGTCGCCTATGGTTTGCGCCAAGCGTTCGTAGTCTAGGTCGCGGGCAACTGCAAAATCGAGCGGCGCGATTGCAGGTTTGGCGTGACTCGCCGCGACAATTTCGTCGTAGGTTTTTTCCAGCTTGGCGGCGCCGCGGCCATGCAGAACTACGTGGGCGCCGAGGGCTGCACAGGCCAGCGCGAGCGCTTTACCCAGGCCCTGGCCGGCGCCGGTAACCAACACCACGCGGCGCTCAAGCAACGCGGATGGCGGGCGATAACCCAGTAGCTTGATCGGAGCTTGCATCGGTTTGTAGCGATTAGGACTGCGAGTTTTAGGGAAGCTCTGAATAAGCTCGATTTCGTCGTGGCTCTATGTTTGGCTCACAAAAAATATCTCCTTACATATCATTCATATGCCGCGTCGATATTTTTTGTTCGCGCCTTGTCTCACTTAGAACTCGAACTTATTCAGAGCTTCCTTAGGTTTGAAGCGCTCGGGATCGGGCGAGGTAATATGGAATTTATAATTTAAGTCATGAGGTTAGAGCGCGACCCGGGCGCTGGACGGGGACGCCGAAATGACAGATCAGAGCCAATATATTAAACTTATGCCTTAAGATTGATGGTCAATTGTGGACGACAGCCAAACCGCATTTTAATCGTCAATCTCGAACAAGCGAAAGTGGCGGAATTGGTAGACGCACTGGATTTAGGTTCCAGCGCCGTAAGGTGTGTGGGTTCGAGTCCCTCCTTTCGCACCAATAAGTTTTTTAGGAAATCATAAATGCAAGCAGAAGTGCAGCAACAACGTCCGTTAGAACGCAAGCTGGATTTTTCTTTCCCGACCACCGAGATCGAAACGCAAGTGGAAACCCGGCTGAAGCAGATTGCGCGCACGGCGAAGTTCCACGGCTTTCGCCCCGGCAAGGTGCCGATGAAAATCGTCGCCCAGCAATACGGCGGCCAGGTGAGGCAGGAGGTGATGTCCGATTCGTTGCAGCGTTCCTTCGCCGACAAAGTGAAAGAACAAAACATTCGCATCGCCGGTTACCCGCGCTTCGAGCCGAAGGAAAATGCGACGGCGGACAATAATTTCGAATTCACCGCAGTGTACGAAATCTATCCCGAAGTTGTGCTCGGCAGCTTAGCCGATAAAACTATTAAGCGGCCGGTGGCGTCTATCGGTGAGGCCGAGATCGATAAGACCTTAGAAGTGCTACGCAAACAACGGGTGCATTTCCATCCCGTTGCACGTGCTGCGCAGACCGGTGATCAAGTGGACACAGACTACGACGGTCAACTCGAGGGTGTGCCCTTCGACGGCGGCCAGGCGAAGGGCGCCCTGATCGTGCTCGGCGAAGGCCGGCTGCATGGCGATTTCGAGAAAAATTTAGCCGGCATGAGCGCCGGCGAAAGCAAGACGTTTGAACTCACTTTTCCCGCGGACTACCACGGCGCCAAGGTGGCCGGCAAAACCGTGAGCTTTACGGTGACGGTCAACAAAGTCAGCGAGCCTCACTTGCCCGAATTGAATGCGGATTTCGCCAAAGCCCTGGGCATCAAAAGCGGGCAGCTTGACGACTTACGCGCCGACGTCCGCGCCAATCTCGATCGCGAGATGAAACGGCGTATGCAAGGCAAGGTCAAAGAACAAGTGATGCAGTTATTGCTCGACAGCTCGAACCTGGAAGTCCCCCATAGCCTGATCGAAATGGAAACCCAGCGTTTGCGGCAAAACGCGATGCGAGATTTTCAATCCCGCGGCATGGCCGGAAAAGACATGACATTGCCATTGGAATTATTTGCGGACGCGGCAAAGCGTCGCGCGACCTTGGGGCTGATCATTTCCGAAGCGGTGAAGCAGAACAAACTGGAAGCGAAACCCGAGCAGTTGCGCGCTATAATCGAAGAGCATTCGAAAAGTTACGAGCAGCCTGAGGCTATGGTGCAGTGGTACTATCAACAACCGGAAATGCTGCAAGAAGTTCAGGCAGTCGTCATGGAGGATAACGTGGTGGCGTGGGCGCTGAGCCAAGCTAAGACCGAAGATGTTGCGACACCATTCGATGAATTAATGGGAAACACTAAATGATGGAGCGTCACATGTTTGAACCGCAGGGCCTGGGCTTGATACCGATGGTGATCGAACAGAGCGGCCGCGGCGAGCGCGCCTACGACATTTACTCGCGTTTGTTGAAAGAGCGGGTGGTGTTCTTAGTAGGGCCGGTGAACGATTCGATCGCAAATCTAGTAGTCGCTCAATTGTTGTTTCTCGAATCGGAAAATCCAGATAAAGACATTAACTTTTATATCAATTCCCCAGGCGGTTCCGTTTCGGCCGGGTTGGCGATTTACGACACGATGCAATTCATCAAACCCGATGTGTCGACCACGTGCACCGGCATGGCGGCATCCATGGGCGCTTTCCTGTTGAGCGCCGGCGCAAAAGGCAAACGCTTTTGTTTGCCCAACTCGCGGGTTATGATCCATCAGCCGTCGGGTGGATTTCAAGGCCAGGCGTCGGATATCGAAATTCATGCGAAAGAGATTTTGTACTTACGCAAACGGCTGAATCAGATCATGGCCAATCATACCGGGCAGTCCCTGGACGTGATCGAACGGGATACCGAACGCGATAATTTCATGAGCGCCGATGATGCACTAAAATATGGCATCATAGATCGCGTATTAAGCAGCCGCACGGAAGTGCTGGGTTAGGTGATTGATCTTGCCGGTAAGGTTTCGGTAAGCTGAAAGGACGAAGCGCAATGGGTGACAAAGCAGGCGGCGAAAAACTTCTGTATTGTTCTTTCTGTGGTAAGAGTCAGCACGAAGTCAAAAAACTGATCGCCGGCCCGTCGGTATTCATCTGCGATGAATGCATCGAGTTGTGCAACGACATCATACGTGAGGAAGTTCACACTGCGGAAGTTAAGAACGCTAAGGCTGATTTGCCTGTGCCGCAGGAAATTTGCGACATCCTGAATCAATATGTGATCGATCAAGTTCAGGCCAAGAAGATTCTTTCCGTCGCGGTTTACAATCACTACAAACGTCTGAAGCAGTCGCCGAAGCAATCCGATGTCGAAGTGGCCAAAAGTAATATTTTGCTGATCGGCCCGACCGGATCCGGCAAGACTTTACTCGCGCAAACGCTGGCGCGCTTGCTGAACGTCCCATTCGTCATCGCCGATGCCACTACCCTAACGGAAGCGGGCTATGTCGGTGAAGACGTGGAAAACATTATTCAAAAGTTGCTGCAAAAATGCGACTACGACGTGGAAAAAGCGCAACGTGGCATCGTCTACATCGATGAAATCGACAAGATTTCGCGTAAGTCCGACAACCCCTCGATCACCCGCGATGTTTCCGGCGAAGGTGTGCAACAGGCGCTGCTAAAACTCATCGAGGGCACCATCGCTTCGGTTCCACCCCAAGGCGGACGTAAGCATCCTAATCAAGAGTTTGTTCAAGTCGATACCACCAACATTCTGTTTATCTGCGGCGGCGCATTCGGGGGGCTGGAGCGCATTATCCGCAATCGGTCCGAAAAGGGCGGCATCGGTTTCGGCGCGACGGTGTCGAGCAAAGACGACCGCAAGGAAATCGGCGTTCTGTTGCGCGATGTCGAGCCGGAGGACTTGATCAAATTTGGTTTGATTCCCGAATTCGTCGGCCGCTTACCGGTGGTCGCAACGTTGGAGGAATTGGACGAGAATGCCTTGATCCGCATTCTGATCGAACCGAAGAACGCGCTCACTCGCCAATTTCACAAGCTGTTCGCGATGGAAGGCGTCGAGTTAGAGTTTCGCGATCCGGCGTTGAAAGCGATCGCCAAAAAAGCCTTAGCGCGCAAAACCGGCGCGCGCGGATTACGCTCCATTATCGAGCATTCCTTGCTGGATATCATGTTCGACCTGCCCTCCATGAGCAATGTATCCAAGGTGGTGATCGATGAAGGCTCGATAAATGGCGATACGCCGCCGCTGTTGATATACGCCGATCAACCCAAAGTCGCTGGCGTCTAAAAAAATAACCCAGAAGCGCTGCCCTTTGCTGTCTGCCGATAACGCCGATAAGGCGTTGTCTCAACATTGGCATCGATGTGGAGAACCTTTTATCAAGTCCATCGCTGTCGGTGATAGACTTAAGCAGAAATTCCCAGCAGCTTGAAATCGGTTATTCCGGCCGCATGTCCGAGTAATCTAACGAAAGGTTAACTCCTATGACCGTCCCCACACTCACTCCCGCTTCACTTGTTCCATTACTACCCTTACGTGATGTTGTGGTTTTTCCGCACATGGTGATTCCGTTGTTCGTGGGCAGGCCCAAATCGATCCGTGCCCTCGAAATCGCCATGGAGGCAGGTAAGAATATTCTGCTTGTGGCGCAAAAATCTGCCGCCAACGACGATCCGGTGGGCAGCGACTTGTACGTTGTCGGCAGCATGGCGAGCATTTTGCAGATGCTTAAGCTACCCGACGGTACGGTGAAGGTGCTGGTTGAGGGCACGCAGCGCGCCAAACTGGCCGGCGTACACGATGAAAAGACCCACCTTTCAGCCGAGATTTCTCCTGTGGTAATCGGCCCGCTGGCCGACCATGAGCTCGAAGCCATGCGCCGCACGTTGCTGACGCAGTTCGATCAATACGTCAAGCTCAACAAAAAAATTCCACCGGAAGTGTTAACGTCCTTTGCCGGTATCGACGATCCGGGCCGCCTCGCGGATTCGATCACAGCGCACTTGCCGCTCAAGCTCGAACAGAAACAACAAATACTGGAAATGTTCGATGTGAGGAAGCGTCTTGAGCATTTGCTCTCGTTGCTCGAATCGGAAATCGATATCCTCCAAGTCGAGAAGCGAATCCGTGGCCGCGTGAAACGCCAGATGGAGAAGAGCCAGCGCGAATATTACTTAAACGAGCAAGTAAAGGCGATCCAAAAGGAACTGGGCGACTCCGAGGAAGGCGCTGATCTCGACGAACTACAGAAGAAAATCACCGCTGCCCATATGTCGAAGGACGCGCGTACCAAAGCCGAAAGCGAGTTGAAAAAACTGCGTTTGATGTCGCCTATGTCCGCCGAGGCGACGGTGGTGCGTAATTACATCGATATCCTGGTCAACTTACCATGGAAGAAAAAGACCAAAGTCAGCGCTAATATCGAAGCGTCGGAGAAAGTGTTGAACGAGGACCACTATGGTCTGGACAAAGTAAAAGAGCGGATTCTCGAATATCTCGCCGTGCAAAGCCGGGTCGACCGCATGAAAGGCCCGATCCTATGCCTGGTGGGTCCTCCCGGCGTGGGCAAAACCTCGCTCGGCCAATCGATCGCTCGCGCCACTAATCGTAAGTTCGTGCGCATGTCCCTGGGCGGTGTGCGCGACGAAGCGGAGATACGCGGCCATCGCCGTACTTACATCGGCTCGATGCCCGGCAAGATCTTGCAAAACATGACCAAGGTAGGCGTGCGCAATCCGCTGTTCCTGCTCGACGAAGTCGATAAGCTCGGTATGGATTTTCGCGGCGACCCGTCGTCAGCGCTGCTCGAGGTGCTCGATCCTGAACAAAACCATACCTTCATGGATCACTACGTCGAGGTCGAGTACGATCTGTCCGACGTGATGTTCGTCGCGACGGCTAATACGCTGAATATTCCGGCGCCGTTGCTCGATCGTATGGAAGTCATTCGTTTGTCGGGTTACACGGAAGACGAAAAGATCAATATCGCCAAGCAATATCTGTTGCCTAAGCAGATGAAGGCCAATGGTCTAAAAGATGACGAACTGACGGTGAACGATGCGGCACTGCGCGATATCACGCGTTATTACACGCGCGAAGCCGGCGTGCGCAGCCTGGACCGGGAAATCGCCAAGATCTGTAGAAAAGTAGTGAAGGCATTGATGTCGAAGAAAGGTCCTAGCAAAGTCGCGCTGACATCGAAGAACTTGGATAAATATCTCGGTGTGCGGCGATACACCTACGGTATCGCGGAAAAAGTCAATCAGATAGGTCAGGTGACGGGATTGGCCTGGACGGAAGTAGGCGGCGAGCTGCTCACCATCGAAGCGACCAAGCTGCCCGGCAAGGGCAAGATGACCACCACCGGAAAGCTCGGCGAGGTGATGCAGGAATCCATCGCCGCGGCGCTGACGGTGGTTCGTAGCCGCGCGCAGAAATTAGGCATCGCGGACGACTTCTACGAAAAATCCGATATCCACATTCACTTGCCCGAAGGCGCAACGCCCAAGGACGGCCCGAGCGCGGGTATCGGCATCTCCACCGCGATCGTATCGGTGTTGACCGGCATCCCGGTACGGGCGGATGTGGCGATGACGGGCGAGATTACGCTGCGAGGCGAGGTGTTGCCAATCGGGGGACTCAAGGAGAAGTTACTAGCGGCCCATCGCGGTGGCATTAAGATCGTGTTGATACCAGAAGAAAATACCAAGGACTTGGTGGAGATTCCGGACAATATCAAGAATCGTTTGGACATCCATCCGGTGAAATGGATCGATCAAGTGCTCGAAATGGCGCTGGAAACCAAACCTCAACCGTTGCCCGATAAAGAAGAGGTGGCGCCGGCGGTTCCCGCAAAGGCGGAAGAGGCCGCATCGGCGTTGCTGAAACACTGACGGCGTTGTTGCTGCGTTAGTATTTTGTATCCAAACAAAAAAGCGCGGCGCGTGCTGCGCTTTTTTATGTCCGATTGTTTTTCAGATTACGCATCGAGCCAAGAAGCGCGCCAACTCTGGGGTTTCGGACAGTTAATAAATCACTTAAAGCGCTTGACACCTGCTTTTGCGCCTTGTTATAAAGCTGTGTCCAGGAACATTCCTGTACTCGATCGGTAATTATAGATAGATAGAAAGGGGACCTCCGTGAATAAGCAAGAGCTCATTGATCACATCGCGAAATCCGCAGATATTTCAAAAGCCGCTGCAGGCCGCGCATTGGATAGCGCTATCGGCGCCATTAAAACGTCGATGAAAAAAGGTGGCATGGTAACGTTAGTGGGTTTCGGGACGTTTTATGTTGGTAAACGTGCAGCCCGTAGCGGCCGCAATCCGCGCACCGGCGCAACGATAAAAATCAAATCGGCGAAAGTTCCGAAGTTCCGCGCTGGCAAAGCCCTCAAGGATGCAGTAAACTAGCGGACTTTGGGTGCTTAGCTCAGCTGGTAGAGCGTCGCCCTTACAAGGCGAATGTCGGCGGTTCGATCCCGTCAGCACCCACCAGTAGTGCAACGCAGTAAGCCATTTCTATTTCGAAAGTGAAAAGAGGTGTGGGGTTGAAAACAGCGTAATGCCTTCGGCATTCCGACCTTTACCCAAGTTTAAGATATTCTGACTTTCGAAATAGAAATGGATTTTGGAGTGGTAGTTCAGTTGGTTAGAATACCGGCCTGTCACGCCGGGGGTCGCGGGTTCGAGTCCCGTCCACTCCGCCAGACAGAAAGGGCGAACGAGAGTTCGCCCTTTTGCATTTATGCCTCTTTGATCGCGGCTCGTAGCAACCAGAAATGAGGTCCGGCGATTCGTCAAAGTCCGCAGCAGACGTCGTTTCTGCGTATAATCGCGTGATCAATTCGAGTTAAATCACACCTAAAGACTACATATGTTTGATACCATCCGTGAAGGTAAAGCGGGTAAGTTTCTTACTTACATTATTTTCGGACTCATCATCATCAGCTTTTCGCTTTGGGGTGTGGAGTCTTACATCAGTAACATTGGTCGTAGCTCGGGCGTAGCCAAGGTCGATGGCCAAAACATTACGCAAGAAGAGTTTAACTTCGCATTCCGCAATCAAATGGATCAGATGCGCGAGATGCTTGGACAAAACTACGACCCGGTCATGGTCGACAACCCTCAGGCGCGCGCAAACGTTCTCGATGGCATGGTGAATCGCCAGGTGCTTGCGGCAACGGCGAAAAAAGTGGGTCTGACCGTGACCGACGAGCAACTGCGGAATAGCATCGAAGCTATTCCGGCGTTTCAGGATAACGGCAAGTTTTCTCTCACCCGCTTTCAGACCTATGCGCGCAATCGCGGCATGACCGACGTCATGTTCGAGGAGCAGATCCGCCAAGACAATCTACTGCAGCAAATGCGCGATACGATTACGACGACGGCTATCGTTCCGAAGTTCCAGGTGGAAGGCTTTGTTAAATTGAGCGAGCAGCAACGCGAGGTTAGCGTGGCGACCATCGCCCCCAGCGAGTTTGCGACGCAAGTGAAGCTCGATGACAAAGCGGTCAAAGCCTATTACGATGCCAACCCGAATGAGTTTAAGAATCCTGAGCAAGTGAAAGTCGAATACGTCATGCTGTCCTCGGAAAAATTCGCGGCGGAGCAAATCGTGAGCGAAGACGAAGCGAAAAAGATTTACGACGAGCGCGTCGCCAAAGGCGAGTTTAAAAAGAAAAGCAACGACACGGCCGACGAGAAAAAAGCCGCATCCGCTAAAGCCCAAGAGGTACTGAAGGAAGTCCAAGCCAACCCGGCGAATTTCGCCGAGCTAGCGAAGAAGTATTCACAGGACACCGGTTCGGCGGCACAGGGCGGCGACCTAGGTCTTTTCGGAAAAGGCGCGATGGTCAAACCGTTTGAAGATGCCGTGTTCGCGATGAACGTCGATGAGATTCGTGGTCCGGTGGAATCGGAATTCGGCTACCACATAATCAAACTCACCGAAATTAAAGAAGCAGAGCGTAAGGCAAGCCATATCTTGATTTCGTTCGAAGAGAAAACCCAGAGCTTCGAGGAAGTAAAAGACAGCATCGTCAATGACCAAAAAAAGCTAAAGGCCAATAAAAAATATCTCGAAGTGGCCGGCGGCTTCAACGACATGGTCTACGAGCAATCCGATAGCCTGAAACCCGTCGTCGATGCCTATAAGTTGTCGATACAGCAAAGCGAATTTATTCCGCGAACAGGAGCAGGCGCTAATCCGCTATTTGCCAATAAGAAGTTTTTAGACGCGATATTCTCCGACGAGGTATTGAAAAATAAGCGCAACACCGAAGCGATCGAAGTGGCGCCGAATACGCTCATCGCCGCGAGGGTATTGGAATACAAACCGAGTTCGACGATACCTTTCAGCGAAGCGAGCGCGGGTATTTTGGAAAACCTAAAGCAAAAAGAAGCGTTGAAGCTGGCAACCGCGCAAGCGAAGATCAATCTCGAGTTATTGAATCAGGGCAAGGAGGTCCCCGGCTTAAAGTGGTCGCCGGCCAAACTCGTCAGCCGGCAGAATCCCGGCGATGTTTCGGGCGATATCGTCACCGCTGTTTTTAAGGCCGACGTCAAGAAGCTTCCCGTTTTCGTCGGTAACGAAGGCCCCGCCGATTATACCTTCGTTAAAGTGAGTAAAGTTGTCGACGCACCTGCGGTAGACGATGCCAAGCGCATCGCTATCGCGCCGCGGCTCGCGCAAACCCAATCCAACGATGAATTCGAGTCCGTGATCCAAAGCCTGCGCTCGAAATCCAAGATCACCGTTGACCGGGCCGCGATAGAACGCAAAACCGATCAATAGGCTCGCCCGGACCTAAATAAACAGGCTGGAGAACCGCGCCAGTATTGCCTCTCCGGGCTATTCCATCCCCGGAACAACGGTGTTGAATCCGGCATCGACGTAAGTAATTTCACCCGTTACGCCGGAAGCGAGATCGCTCAACAAAAATGCCGCGACGTTGCCGACTTCTTCCGTTGTGACATTGCGCTTCAATGGCGCAGTGGCCTCGACGTAATGCAAAATTTTTCCGAAGCCAGCGATGCCCGCCGCGGCCAAGGTTTTGATCGGCCCGGCGGAAATGCCGTTCACGCGTATCCCGCGCGGGCCCAGGCTTTGCGCCAGGTAACGCACGTTGGCTTCCAGGCTGGCCTTGGCCAAGCCCATCACGTTATAACTGGGCACGGAACGAATCGCCCCTAAATAACTCAATGTCACCAAGGCGCTTTTGCGGCCTCGCATCAGCGGTAACCCGGCCTTGGCGAGGGCCGCTAAACTATAGGCGCTGATGTCGTGGGCGATGCGGAAACTTTCCCGTGTGACCGTATCGAGGTAGTCGCCGCTTAACGCTTCGCGCGGTGCAAACGCAATTGAGTGGACCAGGCCATCGAGCCCATCCCAACGTTTCGCTAGGCTCGCGAATAGGGCATCGATCTCGTCGTCGCTGGTCACATCGCATGGCAGAATGATGTCGGACTTAAACTCCGCCGCGAGTTTGACCACACGGTCTTTGATCGCCTCGCCCTGAAAAGTGAAAGCGAGTTCCGCGCCTTCGCGTTTTGCTGCTTGGGCGATGCCGTAGGCGATGGAGCGATTGCTCAACAAACCCGTGATCAGTATTTTCTTGCCGGCGAGAAAAGCCATGCTGTCTCCAAAATCGAATAACTGCCGGAATGATAAACCAAAACCTTATTCCATTTCCAAATCAAAAATTACTTTGTCGGCTTCGCCTTGCCGTGCTGCAGCACTGTCTGCGGCTCGCCTTCGCGTCCTTTTTGGTTTGGAAATGGAATTACATGCAGTCCCTGTTGTAGCATCGAGGTAAATTTTCCAAGCCGATCGTGTGTTAAATTAGCAGTCAACTCGAATCCAAACATAGAATGCAAAATCGTCTTGCGGTATTGTTCCTAAGCTTGCTGTTCACGCTCGGTAGTTATGCCGCCGACATGAACAAGGTATTGCGCTTGGGTTTCCCTACGGCAGAAACAGGCTTCGATCCGATCGCCGTTTCCGATCTTTACTCCAACACGATTATCGAGGCAATCATCGAGCCTATGCTGGGCTACGATTACTTGGCTCGTCCTGTGAAGCTCGTGCCATTGACCTTGGTCGACATGCCGCAGGTGTCCGATAACGGCTCGACCTACACGTTCAAGTTGCGGCAGGGAATCATCTTCGCCGACGATCCGGCCTTCAGCGGCAAGCGTCGTGAGCTGGTGGCGGCCGACTACGCCTATAGCATACGTCGTTTGTTCGATCCGGCGTTGCGATCGCCGTGGTTGTTCTTGTTGGACGGCAAGATTATCGGCATGGACGAAGTCGTTGCCAAGGCCAAGGCCACGAACAAATTCGATTACGATGCGCCTGTGGTCGGCCTGGAAGTGGCCGATCGCCATACCTTGCGCATACACTTGAAAGAGCCGGATTACAACTTGCTCTACATCTTGGCGATGCCGACCCTTGGTGCGCTGGCGCGTGAGGTCGTGGAACGCTACGGCGCGGACATCAGCGGTCACCCGGTCGGAACGGGACCTTATCTATTGAAGAGTTGGGTCCGCGGCCACAAGATGGTGTTGGATGCGAATCCGAATTTTCGCGAGGATTATTTCCAATCCCAACCGGGTGACGATCCGGTAGACCGGCAAATCGCAGCTCGCCTCGCAGGAAAAAAGTTACCGATCATCGGCCGAGTTGAAGTGACTGTCATCGAAGAGGCGCAACCGTTCTGGCTGGCGTTTCTCGGCGGACAGTTGGATCTGAGCGGTATTCCCGGCGAGTTCGTCAATCAAGTGATACCGGGTGGAAAGCTAATTCCTTCCTTGGCGAAAAAGGGGATTCGACATTATCAAAGCGCCGAGCCGGACTTAACCTACACGTTTTTCAACATGGACGATCCGGTCGTCGGCGGTTACAGCAAAGAAAAAATCGCGCTACGCCGCGCGATTTCGGCTGCATACAATACGCCCCAGGAAATTCAAGTCATCCGCAAGAATCAAGCGATTCAAGCGCAATCGCCCATCGCACCTGGGGTGGCGGGTTACGATGCACGCTTTCGCACCAATCAAAACGAATACAATCCCGCGAAGGCCAAAGCGATGCTCGATCATTTCGGCTATAAGGATCGCAACGGCGACGGCTACCGCGAGTTGCCCGACGGCAAACCATTGCAGATCGAACAGGCTTCGGTGGTCGGCGGCGATAGCCGCCAATTCGACGAACTGTGGCGGCGCAATATGGAAGCCATCGGCATCAAGATGACGTTCAAGAAAGCCAAATGGCCCGAACTGGTAAAGGCCTCCAAGCTCGGCAAATTACAGATGTGGGGCGCGGCATGGATTGCCGACTATCCCGATGGCGAAAATTATCTGCAATTGTTGTACGGGAAAAACGAAGACGCTAATACGGCGCGCTTTAAATTGCCCGCGTACGACAAGCTGTACGAGCAAGTCAAACGCATGCCCGATTCGCCGGAGCGCACCAAGCTGTATCAGGAAATGGCCAAGCTGGTTCTGGTTTATGCGCCGTGGAAATTAGGCGTACACCGCATCGCCAACTCCGTCGCCCAGCCGTGGGTATCGTCGCTGAAGCGCCATCCCATCATGCATGCGCCGTGGAAGTACTTGGATATCGATCTTGAAAAGAGGAAGACCGGGCGATGATGGACCGACGTCCTCCCCTCATGTCATTCCTGCGAAAGCGGAAATCCATACTGCTTTTCCAAGCCCAATGGATTCCCGCTTTCGCGGGAATGACAAAGTTTGAAGATGCGGGTTTGTCTTGACCGGCTACGTCATACGCCGCCTATGGCAGATGATTCCCACCATGCTCGGCGTGATGCTGCTGGTGTTCCTGTTGTTCAATACTTTCGCCGGCGATCCGGCGCAGGTTTTAGCGGGCAAGATTTCCAATAAAGCGGAAATCGAGAACATCCGCAAGCAACTCGGCGTCGACGAACCCTATTGGAAGCAAATGGCGATTTTCGCCAAGCAAGTGGTGACCGCCGACTTCGGCCGCAGTTGGTCCACCAAAGAGCCGGTATCGGAGATCTTCGCCACGCGCATCGGCCCCAGCCTCACCATCATGATCCCGATTCTCGTCATCGAGATGATCCTATGCGTGGTGCTGGCGATGGCGGTGGCCTACTGGCGCGGTGGATTGACAGATCGAGTGGTGATGATTATTTGCACCATCGCGATGTCTATTAGTTTCTTGGCTTACATCATCGCCGGTCAATATTTTCTCGGTTATCGCTGGGAGGTATTCCCAGTGCAAGGCTGGAGCGATAGCGTGCTGACTAATCTCATAACCTACGCGCCGCTGCCGGTATTGCTGGCGGTGTTGGTCGGCTTAGGGCCGGGCATACGTTTCTATCGTTCGGTGTTCTTGGACGAGATCAATCACGACTACGTCCGTACCGCTCGCGCTAAGGGATTGTCGGAACGCCGGGTGCTGTTCAAACACGTGTTGCGCAACGCCATGATACCCATCATCACCAATGTTGCGATGTCGTTGCCATCGCTGATCTTCGGCGCATTTTTGCTCGAGAAATTTTTCTCCATTCCCGGCCTCGGCCGTGAAGTGATCAACGCCGTGGATAAGAGCGATTTTCCCATCGTCAAAGCCGTGACTATCTATCTCGCGTTTGCAACCATGATATTTAATCTGCTCGCGGACGTGCTTTATCGTGCCGCCGATCCACGCGTGGAATTCAAATGAGCGCCGTGTTAGATCGGCCTGAGAGCCAATACCAGAGCGCGTCTTCAGGCATATGGCAAATCGCGTGGCGGCGCTTGAAACAGGACCGGGTGGCGATGGCGTCGCTAGTGGTAGTCGGATTATTCTTGCTGACCATCCTGCTTTCCGCACTGGGCCTGATCGCCCGCGATTGGGACGATCAAGTGGGCGTGTCTTACGCCAGCCCGAGTTTTTTGGGCAAGGTCGATAGCGCCGAAGCGTTGAGTGCTGAGGCGGCGATCCCTGAACTCGCGGTGCCTAAAGATGCGACTATCGTCGACCTGCGCTCGGTGGATCCGTTAGCCGATGTGTTGCCGGAAATCGAGCAGCGGGCGAAGGCATTGCAAAAAACCGTTCCTGCCAAGGCCGATTCTTTACCTTTCGGCGGCGATAAGTGGGGTCGCGACATTATCGCCAAGACCATCAAGGGCGCGCAGTCGTCGGTGTTTGTCGGCTTCGCCGCGGCCTTCATCGCCGTGTTTCTCGGCACCGTGCTCGGTGCCCTCGCCGGTTACTATGGCCGCTGGGTGAACGATTTGCTCGAATGGGTCTACAACGTTTTTACCTCGATTCCTAATCTGTTGCTCATTTTGGCATTCGCGGCGGTATTCCAAAAACGCGGATTGCTCACCGTCATCATGATCCTAGGCATTACGGGCTGGACCGGTGTTTATCGCCTTATCCGCGCCGAGTATTTGAAGCACGCGAACCGCGAATACGTGAAAGCGGCCGAGGCCATCGGTGCATCGCATTTGCGCCGCATGTTCGTACACATCTTGCCGAATGTAAGTCACATCATCTTGGTTAATCTATCGTTGCTGGTGGTGGGATTCATTAAAGCGGAAGTAATTTTGAGTTATCTCGGTTTCGGCGTGCCGGTCGAGATGACTTCATGGGGCACGATGTTGCAAGAGGCGCAGAACGAACTGGTGATCGGAAAATGGTGGCAGTTTGCCGCTGCTGCTTTTTTAAGCATGGCGGTGTTGGTCACGGCGTTTAGTTTACTGACCGATGCATTGCGCGACGCGCTGGATCCAAAAATAAAATGAGCGTTCCCCCTGGCGGCACCGAACCGCTAATTAACGTTGATAACCTACGCATCAGCTTTCGTTTGGATCGCGATCACGTATTTGAGGCGGTCAAGGCCATTAGCTTTGCTATCCCCGCCAACAGCACCGTCGCCCTGGTGGGTGAATCCGGCAGCGGCAAAACCGTCAGCGCCATGGCCATCATGGGCCTGTTGCCGGCAGAATCGGCTATCGTGTCGCCCGAGAGCAAGATTATCTACGCCGGGAAAAATTTACTGACCGCCGACGCCGTGCATCTACGCGCCATACGCGGCAAATCGATTTCCATGATTTTCCAAGAACCGATGAGCTCGCTCAATCCGGTTATTTGCATTGGCGATCAAATCGCGGAATCGTTGACGGTTCATCTTGGCCTATCGCGCAAGCAAGCGTGGACACGGGCGCGCGAGCTGTTGCAAGAAGTGGGCATCCCGGAACCGGAGCGGCGCCTGAAATCCTATCCCCACGAACTCTCCGGCGGCCAACAGCAGCGCGTGATGATCGCGATCGCGATCGCGTGCGAACCTAAGCTGCTCATCGCCGACGAACCGACCACGGCGCTCGACGTGACCATACAGCGGCAGATTCTCGATTTGATCGCCAAGCTGCAACAACGGCGGCAAATGTCGGTGCTGTTCATCACCCACGATTTAGACGTAGTCGGCGAGATTGCCGACTACGTGATCGTGATGCGCGAGGGTGAAATCAAAGAATCCGGTTCCGCCGCGAGTATTTTCACGGCGCCGCAACACGCCTACACCAAAGCTTTGCTCGCCTGCAGGCCGCATGTCGATAGCCGGCCGCACCGCTTGCCGGTGATCGAAGATTTTATGAATGGTAATAAGCATGCCGTCGAGCAAGTCGCGCGCTACCGCGGTGCGCGCGACGACGATTCGATCATCCTCGAAGTGAAAAACATCAGCAAAGATTTCATGGTGCGTAATGGCTTGTTCAGCCGCAAAGCATTTCGCGCCGTGAACGACGTGTCGTTTTGCCTGCCACGGGGCAAGACGGTCGGCCTGGTGGGGGAATCCGGTTCCGGAAAATCCACGCTTGGATTGACGCTGATGCGGCTGCACAGCGCAACCGCCGGCGAAGTGTGGCTGGACGGAAAGAATTTACTCGCGCTTTCGGGCGATGAATTCCAACCCTATCGCCGCCGCATTCAGATCATTTTTCAGAATCCCTATGCATCGCTTAATCCGCGTTTCTCCGTCGGCAAAATCGTTACCGAACCGATGCTGATTCATGGTATCGGCGCCACGGAAAAAGAGCGTACCGATCTCGCGGTCGAGCTCATGGGCAAGGTTGGCTTGCCGCCATCATCACTGCGAAAATATCCCCATGAGTTTTCCGGCGGCCAGCGCCAGCGCATCGCCATCGCACGATGTTTGACCATGAAACCCGACGTGTTGATTTGCGACGAATCTGTGTCAGCGCTCGATGTGTCGATTCAAGCGCAAGTGTTGAATTTGTTGCAGGACCTGCAGGACGAATTCGGCATGAGTTATCTCTTCATCTCCCATGACCTCGCCGTGGTGAAGTACATTTCCGATACGATTTTGGTGATGCAAAACGGCGAGGTTGTCGAGCGCGCCGATGCCGATGAAATCTATCGCCGGCCACAGCATCCCTACACCCAACAATTGCTCGCGGCCGTCCCTACCGGCCGGCATGGTAAAAGTTAATTTTGAATTATGGATACCGCCAGAAGGCCCATCCAGCTTGCCTCGCAGCCGGGTGTGCCATGAGAACCACGCCCTGCTTGCCTCGTGGCGAGGTTATGAAAATATTTCTTGTGGTTTGAAACTAGCTTTTTAGGCGGGTGGGTATCTCGACCTGCGTACCAGTTACGAGTCTGCGCTTACCTGAGATCTTGTTCCAACGTTTGAGTGCGGCGACATCGACGTCGAAACGCCGTGCGATGCTATACAGCGTATCCCCACGCTGGACGCGATAACTGATAGTGGTCGTGGTCGCTTGCTTGCTGGCATTGACTCTTTGGTTTTTTGCTGCAGCCCCGGCGGTTTTAGGGTTGCCAACTTTACGTACGATCAAGCGCTGGCCGACGGATATGTGGCCTTTATTTAAGCCGTTCCACGCATTAAGGGTGGTGGTCGAAACGCCGTAACGCCGCGCGATTTTTGCTAACGTGTCGCCGCGTTTTACGACGTGAGACGTGGCGCGATTACTGACATAGGGCGCAGCCAGTGCCGCTTCAGGCGTGGATTCGTGATCGATATGCGCCGCTTCATCGAGATCCGCAGTGACGGGCACCAATATCGTTCCACCGCCGGCGATGCGCTTGCTCGACGGAATACCGTTGACTTGTTTAAGCTCGGCCGAACTGATACCGAAGCGATCGGCTACTGTTTGCAGCGCTTCACCCCGGGCCAATTTTTGCGTGCGCCAGCTCAACAGGGGCAGATCGGAATTTTCTAGCTTGGCGCGGAAAATATCAGCCGTTTCCGCCGGGATCAAAATACTTCTGGTCTCTTTAGCGGTGATCACCGGGCGGTTAAAGGCCGGGTTCAAAGCCTGGAATTCGTCCATCGGAATTTCAGCGAATTCCGCTGCGCGTTTTAGATCGATATGTTTGTTTGTCGAGACGACAGCAAAGTAGGGCTTATTGGGAATATAGGCAAGCGTTAATCCAAACCGCTCGGGGTTACGCACAATGTTGCGCACAGCGATCAGCTTGGGGACATAATTACGGGTTTCCGCCGGCAACTGGATGCTGGAAAAGTCCGTTCGCAATCCTCGAGCGCGGTTGTAGGCGATTGCGCGGCCGACCCGGCCCTCACCGGAATTATAAGACGCTAGCGCCAGCTCCCAATTATTGAAGCGTCGATAAAGGCTTTGCAGATAGTCTAACGCTGCGTCCGTCGCTGCATGAACATCGCGGCGCTCATCGTGCCACCAATTTTGCTGCAGGCCATAGTTCTTCCCCGTCGCGGGCATAAACTGCCAAATACCGGATGCCCGTGCGCGAGAGTAAGCCTTGGGATTGAACGCGCTTTCGACGATGGGCAAGAGCGCGATTTCCATCGGCATCCCGCGCTTTTCCACTTCTTCAACAATGTGGTGCAGATAACGGCGACTGCGTTCGACGATGCGCGCGAGATACTCCGGCTCGGATGCGAACGCGGCTTCATGACTGCTTACTCGGGGATTTGCCAGGGGAGGCAGCTTAAGGCCATCGCGAATGCGATCCCACAAGTCATCGACGGTTGCCGTATCGACCGGCGCCGGCGGTTGCTCCGCTATTTCGACTGGATCGACTAGTGGAAGCGGTTGCTCGACGGGGATGTTCGGCGTTTCGGTGCGTGACGCTTCCGAGCTTGAGACTTCCGATTCAGGTACTTGAACCTCCGGCAGCCATTCTTGCTGCACTTCGACGGGGGTATTTTCTGCGGAGCCTTGCCCGGCGCCGATGGGACGAAATTGGGCATGCGCCGGCGCCGAGAATATGCTTACCAGGCAAACAACCGATAGCGCGTTGCTAAGCGTGCTCATTATTCCGTGCTTCATCCGCCCTGAAACCATGCCGCATGTTAATCAAGCAGTCGGGCTCGGTCAAGAACAAATTTTCTAAGCAACTGAGACACTTACGAACGTTCAATTCGATCCCCTGCTATCGGCGATAGCTTAATAATAGGTTTTTTAGTGCTAAAAGCTATTTTTCCACTCGCGGATGGTGGCGAGAACGTCGACTGGCGTAGGATGAACGGTGTTAGTACGTTGATTGGCGGCGGCGATTACCGATGGGATTTCACTGCGCATAAACGGGTTGGTCGCCCGTTCCAAAGCGATAGAGGAAGGAACGGTGGGGAGGCCCAGGCCACGTTTTTCGCGTTCGGTAAATTCGCGTTTCAGCAGCGCTTCATTGTCCGGTTCGACCGCTCGAGCAAAGGCGATGTTCGAGAGCGTATATTCGTGGGCGCAATAGACTTTGGTATCGCCAGGCAACGCCGCGAGTTTGCCGAGCGATCGATGCATTTGCGCCGGCGTACCTTCGAACAGGCGCCCGCAACCGCAAGCAAACAAGGTATCGCCGCAAAACACCATACCGTGACCCACATACGCAATATGTCCCGCGGTGTGGCCAGGTATTTCGATGACTTTGAATGAGAGGGTTAACTCGGAGATTGTTATCTCGTCGTTTTCTTTCAAGCGGACAGTGAGTGTGTCGATGCTCTCTCCCGCCGGGCCGTAAACCGGAACCGAATATTTCGCGAGGAGATCGCGATTGCCGCCGACGTGATCGTTGTGGTGATGGGTGATGATAATGGCACACAGCGCAAGTTTCTGAACGCACAGAAACTCCAACACCGGCGCGGCATCCCCAGGATCTACGATGGCCGCATGCGTGCCGTCGTGTAGTGCCCAAATATAGTTATCGCGAAACGCGGGGATAGGATGAACGTTAATCATAAATCCAAGAATAACATGGGGCGGGGTGAGCGAAACGATGCGTTAAAGGCATGCGGCAAAGTGACGCACTCAAGGCGCCGAATTATTTGGAGGGCGAGTTACATCTTACGTCACCAATCTGACGTAAAACGCGCATTCGCGACCGGGGTTAAATCCAAATTTCGCCGGTGAAAAAGGTAACACGTTGTTTATTTGTTGGATGTCTTTGGGGCATGAATTTTGCTCCTAAGTCTCCAATTAATCCTAAGAAATGTCGTATAGAACATGATTCAGGTTCTTAAAGAGGGTACGTTAGTTTCTTTGCTGTTGACCGGTCGGCGGGGAATGGACGTCAGAATCTGCAAGGTAATATTGGAAGAACACGCTCGCCGTTTCCAGTCCGTTCTCTATGCTAATTCGTTCGGCGCAATTATGGTGGCCTGCGCATTCTGGCTACTGAATCCCGAAATAGAGGTATTAAGTTGGTTATTTCTGATGGGAGCGATATTCGCCGGTTTCCATCTGATCGGTCGCCGGCTCCCCGCCGTTAGCAGCACCACCACTTCTGTCGATTCCACCCAACTCTTATTTCATCTTGCCTTTGCTGTTGCGCTCGGCTTGGGTTGGGGTACAGGCGGTGTGCTGTTTTTCGCCGAGCGACTCGAGTACGAAATGTTTCTCGCCATGGTAGTCTGCTGCGTCGCCGTGGTTGGCGCGACCGCGTTCAGCACATTTCTCATTGCGGCGGAGTTATTCATTCTCTGCGTGATGGTACCGGGCATCGCGCGCCTGATCGAATCCAATCTGGTATTTTTCCATGTACTTGGATTTGCCGGCATCGCCTATTGCGCGATAGCCATGTGGTTCGCTTTAGTGGCAAGTCGGACAGGGTTACGCGGATTCACCTTGAGTCATCGGAATTCCGAACTGGTCGCCGCCTTGCAGGAATCCAACAAAGAGCTCGAAAACAAAAACACCGCGTTACATTATGCACTGGCGAAAATCGAGGAAGTCGCAACCAAGGATGAGTTGACCGGTTGCTTCAATCGCCGCTATTTGATGGAATCGCTGCGACGGGAATCGGACATATCCTCCAGGGATTACCGCGCATTTACGCTCCTCTTGATCGACATCGATCACTTCAAATCGGTCAACGATACCCACGGCCATCTAGTTGGCGATCGAGTTCTTGCTGACCTCGCCGAGACACTGCGCCAGACCATGCGCAGTATGGATACGCTCGCGCGATTCGGTGGCGAAGAGTTCGCCTGCATGCTGCCTGGAACCACCCTGGAGGAAGCGGGTATTCTCGCGGATCGAATCCGGCATGTGATCTCTACGTTGAGTTTCGCGCTTGATGAGACGCGATTGACGGTGACCATATCCATCGGCGTGGCTCAATGGCATTACTACGAGACGATCGAGTCCGTGATTCAACGCGCGGATCAAGCGCTTTACAAGGCCAAGGCTGCGGGGCGCAATTGCATTGCTTTGGCGGAATCGCCCTCTTCAGGTTTGGCGCTGGTCGCAAGCAACTAGCTCGATAGGCCCGTTCCTTGGCATGAGATAATCGGGTCATGCGATCTGCTATTATCGATCATCTAGTCATAACCGCGCCCAGCTTGGATGCTGGCAAGAAAATGCTCTATGAGGCGCTTGGCGTCTGGCCTCAGGCTGGTGGTGAGCATGCGCGCATGGGTACCCATAACTTGCTTTTGCGGCTTGGCGCCAAGGTCTATCTCGAAGTAATCGCAATCAATCCGCACATGCCAGCCCCAAATCGGCCGCGTTGGTTTGAACTCGATGGAAAGGCGCGGGATCGTGCGCCCGTTCTTGCGACTTGGGTGGCACGGTGCGAGGACATACAGCTTGCTCGAACCGCTTGCGGTACCAGCCATGGCGCTATAGAAGTCATGAGCCGTGGCGACCTAAGGTGGTCGATTACTATTCCGGAGGATGGCAGCCTGCCGTTCGACGGTGTCGCACCGGCGTTAATTCAATGGCACACCTTGGATCATCCCGCGAGCGGTTTAGAAGACCGCGGCTGTGCGCTGATGCGGCTAGAGGGTTACCACCGCGACGCCGATCGAATCAACGACACACTGTCGAACATCGGGTTTCAGGGTGATTTTTTTGTGGCAACCGATAATGATCCCCACTTAGTCGCCCAGATTCAAACGCCTACTGGCCTAAGACAATTGCGGGGTATTTTTCCGACGGCGCAGAACTAACGACTAAAACTCCGTCCAATTTTCGTCCGCTCCCACCGGTTGACCGCGCTGCTCTATCACCGGTGGTTTTTTGCTGCTGGATTGAGCAATGGGAGGTCTGAGCGACGACGTGGTTTTTTGCATTCGCGAGCGATCGATTGCCGGCTTAGGATTAATTTGGCTAATCTTGAATTGATCGACGAGTTGCGTGAGCGCATAAACTTCGTGGCGCAGCGATTCCGCGGACGCCGTCGCTTCTTCAACCAGCGCGGCGTTTTGTTGTGCTACGCCGTCGAGTTGAACAATCGCCTGATTCACTTGATCGATGCCTTGGCCCTGTTCCTGAGTTGTCGCGGCCACCCGGGATATGAGTTCCGTTGCGCCGCGCACCGCGGCAATGATCTCCTCCATCGCGTTGCCCGCTTGCGCAACCAAAGCGGTGCCGCCTTCAACCTTTCCAACCGATGTAGCGATCAATTGCTTGATCTCTTTTGCCGCGTTGGCGCTGCGCTGCGCAAGCGCCCGCACTTCGGCGGCGACGACGGCAAAGCCTTTTCCTTGCTCGCCCGCACGAGCCGCTTCGACGGCCGCATTCAAAGCGAGGATATTGGTTTGAAAGGCTATGCCGTCGATGATGGAGGTGATGTCCGCGATCTGTCTCGCGCTGTCGCTGATCTCCGCCATGGTTTGCACTGCTTCGTTGGTAATGCGTCCACCGCGGGTGGCCACATCGGCGGCGTACTCGGCACGCTGGTTCGCTTCGCGCGCGTCGCGCGCGCTTTCGCGCACGGTGGCGGCGAGTTCTTCGGTACTCGCGGCCGTTTCTTCCAAAGTCGCCGCCTGTTGTTCGGTGCGCCGGGATAGGCTCTCGTTGCCGGCGCTGATCTGATCAGCGGCGACATACACCGCCTGGGCGCCGGACCGCACCTGCCCAACCACGTTGGCCAACGCCCGCCGCATCTCGTTCATCGACGCAACCAGCCGGCCAGCTTCATCTCCGCTACGCACTTCGACGGCGCTGTCGTCGAGATCACCGCGCGTCACCCGATCCGCTACGCTCAGCGCCTGTCCGAGGGATCGGGTCACTTGTTTCGCGAGCAGAAAAGAAAACGCAAGCGATGCCAGTATCGATATCAGCGTAACCAGCAAAACGGTTCGGTTCGCCAGTGCTGCGCTCGCATCCGTGTGCTTGACGGATTCATTGTTGCTGGCTTCGAGCAGATCGAAGAGATTTTGTTGCTCGTCTTGCAGACTGAGAAACGTTTGTTCGAACTCGGGAAACAGCGCATTCGCGGCGGCTGAATCTGTCTTCGCCAACATTGCAATTTTTTCGCCGCTGGCAAGGTAATCGCTCAGCCTAGGCTTAACCTTTGCTAGAGCCTGCTTCACGTTCGTGTCCAAGGGCAATGCCTCGTTCTTCGCCAGCGCTTCCCGAAACCAAGTTCCATCCTCCTTCAACGCTTGGACGGCGCTATCGTATTGTTTAATGTCGTTTAAATTTGTCGCATGCAGGATCGCCAACACGTCACCGCGCACCGCATCGTGCATCATGTCGGCTTCGAGGGAGTTGCGCAGCGCGGAAAATTTGTTGCGCATGTCCTGTGCCGATTGCTGGAGATTGGTAACGCCCCAGTAGCTCGTGATCGCCATCGCGATTACAAACGCAAGTCCTACTGCGGTTAGTAAAAGAAGTTTATTTTTGATGCTGAAATTGCGGAACGACATGTCTACCTTGCCTTTCAGTAACCGCGGCGATGAATTCGCTGATCGTTTGATGCCTTATCCATCGCGGGTGCGACATGGGTTAAAAATGTTGGTTTTCGTCATACAAGATATTTTTATTATATTAAGATATCATATTTTTCAATACCTTACAAATTTATATTGAAATGAATTCTAAATAGAACGGACTCGACGAATTTTGCTGTGGATGATTCGTTTTAAGGCGTGGCGATTGCGTCGCTTCAGGAGTCGATGAAAAAATGTCGCCAAGCGTCTAGTCAGTTTGCCCCTTCATAGCCTTCGCTTATGCGAACCGGTAAAATGTTTGGTTTACTGTTAGCAATCGAGCGGCATGGCTTTAATCGTCCATAAATACGGCGGCACTTCGGTAGGCAGCCCCGAACGCATCAAAAACGTCGCGGCCCGTGTCGCCAAGTGGCATGGTGCCGGGCATCAATTGGTGGTGGTGGTATCGGCCATGAGCGGCGAGACCAATCGGCTCATCGCCCTAGCCAAACAGATCCAAGCGCAACCCGATCCTCGCGAGTTAGATGTAATTGCCGCGACTGGCGAGCAAGTAACCATCGGATTATTAACGATGGCGCTGAAACAACTCGGTCTAAACGCAAAAAGTTATACCGGCGGGCAGGTGCGAGTGTTGACCGACAGCGCGTTCACCAAAGCCCGTATTTTGGAAATCGACGATGCCAAACTGCGCGCTGATCTCGATGGGGGAACGGTGATTGTGGTCGCCGGATTTCAAGGTGTGGATGGGGACGGCAACCTCACGACCTTGGGCCGTGGCGGATCCGATACTTCGGCCGTTGCCTTGGCCGCTGCGCTAAAGGCCGACGAATGTCTGATCTATACCGACGTCGACGGTGTTTATACCACTGACCCGCGTATCGTGGAAAGTGCGCGCCGGTTAACTACCGTGACCTTCGAAGAGATGCTCGAAATGGCGTCGCTTGGTTCGAAGGTGTTGCAGATACGCTCCGTGGAATTCGCCGGTAAATACAAAGTGAAACTGCGCGTTTTATCGAGTCTAACGGATCCCAATATGGCGCTAGTGGAAGAGGCGAACTCAGGCACGTTGATTACATTCGAGGAAGAAGACAATATGGAACAGGCGATCATTTCCGGCATCGCGTTCAACCGCGACGAAGCCAAAATCACCGTGCTGGGTGTGCCGGATCGACCCGGCGTGGCGTATCAAATTCTCGGTCCGGTCGGCGACGCAAATATCGAGATCGACATGATTATTCAGAATGCCAGCGTAGCAGGCACGACGGATTTTTCGTTTACGGTACATCGCAACGACTATCAAAAGACGATGGAGATACTGCAACAAAAAGTGAAGGCGCATATCAATGCGAAAGATGTGATCGGCGATAACAAAATCGCCAAGGTTTCCGTGGTTGGTATCGGCATGCGATCCCACTCGGGCCTAGCGAGCCAAATGTTTCGCGCGCTCGCGGAAGAGGCCATTAACTTGCAAATGATTTCCACCAGCGAGATCAAAATTTCTGTCGTCATCGACGAAAAATATCTGGAGTTAGCCGTGCGCGTGCTGCACAAAGCGTTTGAGCTGGACCAGCCCAACGCAGCATAAGTTTGATCGAACAGGCCGAAAAGAGTATTCTTGCGGCCTTGGAAATTCGGAGAGATGGCCGAGTGGTCGAAGGCACTCCCCTGCTAAGGGAGCATACGCTCAAAAGGTGTATCGAGGGTTCGAATCCCTCTCTCTCCGCCACACTAAAACGTTCCCCAAGGGAGCGCCCCAAGGCAAGACCGAGCATTGGCTTCAGCGTAACATGCAAGCATGTTAGCTTACGCCGCGACAGGCTGTGATGCAGCAGGTTGTCCCTCTCCCCCAAAAAACTGAGATATAATTCGTTCTCGTTAAAAAACGCGCCCGTAGCTCAGTTGGATAGAGTACTTGGCTACGAACCAAGGGGTCGTGGGTTCGAATCCTGCCGGGCGCGCCATAAATTCAAATACTTAACAATCCACTGTGGCGTTTTCTCGCGTGTGTAATCCGGAATACTTAACGTACGGAGTGTCCCAATCGATTATCGGTTGTACCCCCAGTTGAGCGAAATTTTGCCTTCCGCTCAAACCGTTTTCGTAGAAGGCAAGCGCGGTATTGACCTAAGAAACCCATAGGTAAAAAAAATTGCCACTATTCGGGGCGGTGTCAGCGATAGCCGGTGACATCGGCAGGCTTGCCCGCCTCGTGAACTTCGGCAACATACCGCCAAGCGTCGGGTTGGCGGCCTTCGAGGTCGGTGAAGTCATAGGTTTTTACCAACGGCTCGCCGGATAACGACTTTCCGTTGAAGCGCGAGACGTTAGGGTCTGCCACTGTGCCCGGTGCGCAAAAGGGAAGGAGTAGCTTGTTGCTTCGCAACAGATAATTGTGAAGGGAGCGAAAAGTTGCATCAATTCCCACTCAGTGCACTAGCTACTCAAGCTAGACTCGCGGCCTCCACGCTAATTATTCCAGTGGCACGCAGCCAATGATCTTCATTTCTTCTTCCGTTTTACTTTTGCGTTCGCCAAACTTTCCTTCGCCTTAAATTTCACAATCTTAGTTATAAGGTCGAAAGGAATCGGCTTATCGAGCGGGAATTTCGCCGTAGCCTTACCTGATGCGTAGACCGACAGGTCCTCTTTGAACTCCACATTTTCTATCGGTGCAGGGTAGACCCCTATATGCGTCTTGTAAGCCGCGAAGTAAATTAAATAATGACCTTTCAGAGTAAAGCTCGGTATTTGATAACTAATGGTTTCTTCCGCGTCCGGCGCCGCTTTTTTAATCGTCATTCTCACTTCCTCCAGAATCTTTTGAACGTCATTCGGGAAGCCGGCAAGATATTCATCTATGGTTTTCGGGCCCATTTGAGTGGTTTTCATATTAGGGAAGCTCTGAATAGGTTCGAGTTCTAAGTGAGACAAGGCGCGAGCAAAAAATATCGGCGCAGCATATAGATGATATGTAAGGAGATATTTTTTGTGAGTAACGCAGTATCACGACGAAATCGGACTTATTCAGAGCTTCCTCAGTTCCTTGGTCGGCGTTCCCAGTTCATGTGGCGCATCTATTCACTCGATAACCTTGGTTTGGGTTGAAACGCTCGGCCAGTTCTTGTCCGCCTTGATAACGAAGCCGGGGATGTCCGCACTCCATTGCTTCTGAACGTCGCGGTTATAGTTCAAATAGAGCTTGCCTTCCACGATCGTGAACGCAGCCGGTTCGATGGCCGCCTTGTACCCGCCGGACATGCCGAAGGCGCAGAAGCCGCCGTACTGAGGCGCGTATTTAGCTGGGTCGGCTATGAACGCATCCCGGTTCGCCTTCGAAACGAAATGAAACGTCGAGCCCTTGTACTCGGCATTGTGCTCAGCCGAACCCTTGATCGGCTTGTTGTCCTTAAAGTAGGCGACGGCGTCATAGCCTCGCAGCGCGGCGCCTTCCTTCTCGAAGAATTCGCCCGCCCAGGTGCTCGTGGCAAGAAAAACGGTGACTAACACCGCGGTGGCGAAGCCGGCGAGCGTCGACACAAAGCTAGTTTTGCGAGTCATGATGTCTCCTTTTGAGTACTGTTACGTGATGAGTTTTGCACCAGATAGTCGTTCGGGGCAGGTCAAGATCGACAGCGCGTAGCATAAATAAATTGCAGGTAACGCCGTCTTGCCCATTCAAGCCCGGCTTATAAGTTGACAACCATTAGTGCTGTCGCAAAGAAGCCCTAGCCGGTTCGAAGATTGATCCAGTACGTCTAGCGTTCGCGTATTTCCGATCTTAGCTTTGCGCTTAACCCTGAGGTCAGTTATTTTCTTCGTGCTTACGCCAACGCACTGCGACGCCACCGCCCATGCCGACGAGCAACGCCATCGACCAGAACATCGCGCCTGCGCCGAGCAATGAACCGAACGCGCCGAACACAAGCGGCAAGATCACCTGGCTGCTATTGATAATCGTCGTTCGAAGACCCAAAGCCTCGCCAACCCGACCCACGGGCGAGCGCGAATGCACGAGCGACATGATATTCGGCTGCGCCGCGCCCAGCCCGAGTCCTAGCAAGAACGCGACGCACATGAGCGGCAACAGCGACGAAAAAAACGGAAACACCGCGAAGCTGACACTCGCGGTAAACAGCGTAAAAATCAGCACCTGCCATTCGCTGAAGCGGCGTGACAGCCGCGGCATCGCCAGGCGAATCACGAAGGTCGCCAAGGCGAAACTGCCGAGAATCAACCCGATTTGCGAGGCGGAGAGACCGACTCGTATTCCGTGCACGGGAATGACGAACGTTTGCAGGTCCCAGGACATCGAGATCAGTGAGGTCGCGATCATCACATGGCGTAACTCCGTGTGGTTAAGTAAATCAAGCGGGTGCCGAGGCTCGGGAATTTTCGCTGGGCCGTCGCGTGTTGGGAATAATGCGCGATTGGTCCACAACAACGCCAGCGCCAGCAGCACTGCGATTACCAGTACGGCGAAAGTGATGCGATGGCCGAAGCCATCGATCAGTGCGCCGCTCGCCACCGGCCCGATGAAGCCGGAGATCGACGCCCCCAGCGCCAGCCACGAGAACGCTACCTGTCGATTGTTCGGATCGGCACGCTCGCCGACGAGGTGTTGGACAGCTAACATAGCCAACATACAACCGCTGCCGACCAATGCCGCCGAGACCATCAGCGGCGCCACGTCGGCCGTTGCGTAAGGGAAGACTGCCGGCAGCAACATGCCGCCGAGCATAAGCAGGATGCCGATCAAGGTCGGACGCCACGCCCCTACCGCATCGAGCCAGCGGCCAGCCGGCATGGCGATCAGCATCGGCACCAATGAGAAAAGAGCGAGGATGACGCCGACTGTGAAGGTCGACGTTTTGTTTTCCAGCGCATAGAGCGAGCCGGTCATGCGTGCCGATACCAATCCCATGTGGGCTAGCACCGCGATCGCAATGATTCGTACTAAAGCCATGATTCAGATTCGGGCGAAAGCCATCAGACTCTCGGGTAAACATGTGGCTTGTACTCAGAATTCACAATATCGCGGGCGCTCATCGAGATCGGCTAAGAAAACATCCTAATTGTGACTTCTTTAGGACGAAAACAGAAGTTCGGCTAAACTATTCCATCAATTTCAACCGGAAATGCTACATGAAGCGTAAACTAAAATCGTATTCAATCTCCGCGTTTATTTTTTCTCTTTTCTTCTTGCCGCTCATTGGGCTCGCCGCGGACAAGTCGGTGATCGGTGCGTGGAAGCTTCTGTCATGGGTTTCGGAAGACGCGGAGTCGGGCAAGATTTCCAACGTCTTCGGCGAGCGGCCCAACGGCCATTTGATTTATACCGCCGGCGGCCGCATGATCGTCAATCTTTCCGCTGATGCTCGCAAGCCGCTCAGCGGTGACCGTTTCACCACGCCCGCAGACGAGCGTGCTCAGGCTTTTTCCACCGCCATCGCCTATTCCGGCACCTACGACATCACGCCGGAGGGCATCATGCACCACGTCGAGGTCGCGACGTTTCAGAACTGGGTCGGTACCGATCAATTTCGTTATGTTACCGTGGATGGCGATACGATGAATGTCAAAACGCCCCCGATAAAAGGTCCGCCCGACGGCAGGACCAAAGTCATGACCTTAGTGTTCAAGCGGCTCGAATAGTTAAGTCGTTAGCCCATTAATAATGAATAAAAACGTATTTAAAATTCGCTTGGCCCAAACCCATCAACAGCGTGACGAAGTCAGCATGTTGATCAGCAAGATGTATACGTGGCGTGGCTACGAATCATCGGGAAAAGTGTCGGATCATCCGCATCGAGTGACGCTCGTTGCGTCGTCGAACGATGCGACACTCGCCACGATTACCATCGGTTTCGATAGTTTGATCGGCCTGCTGGCGGACGAGCTTTATAAATCGGAAATCGATGCCTTGCGCCGGCAAGGCAAAAGACTGTGCGAGTTCGTGAAACTCGCGGTCGACGAGGGTGTCAGGTCGAAGCACGTACTCGCCACGATCTTTCATCTGTCTTACATTTACGCGCGGGAAGTTCTGGAACACGCGGATCTGTTCGTTGTGATCGAGGTCAACCCGCGCCATGTAAAGTTTTATCAGAATATGCTCGGTTTTGAAAAACTGGGTGGAGAAAAAATCAATCAACGGGTCAAGGCGCCGGCCATCTTGTTGGGACAGGGATGGGAATACGCCCAGCGTAAGGTACAAGAGTTTGGCGGGAGGCCTCATCTCGCCGTCAGCGAAAAATCGCTTTATCCTTATTTCTTTTCGCCCGAAGAGGAAGAGCAAATCGCCCAACAGTTGCGTAGTGTGGACCTTTAACGGCGCGGAGGATTGGCTATCGCAATGTAGCCGCACCAACACGTCAAGATGACGTACACCGCTACGATGCCCCATCCCATTTGATTCAGTCCCCCGGTTAGCACTGCTTCCACGGCGACAAAGATACCCATGAACAAGCCGACCGCCGCACCGGCACACACTTTGCGAATAGTCGCGCGATCGGTCAGGTCTCGCAATGCGAAAATAACCAGGCCCAATGTTATATTGGTCATGCCCAAAAAGTGAGCGAGATTCATTCCTGTCGCATCGGTCTTCGAGTCGTAGATCGAAAAGAAAAATTCGGTAAAGAAGAGATCGCCGATGCCGTAGACGAGTGCGATGATGCCACCAAATGTGAATAGCCATCTGGTGTTATTCATGTGTATACCTCCGAGATTTTGTTTTAGTTAGACGGTAGCAAGATTACACTTCGGCTCGGCCTCCCGCAATCTCGAAGCCCCGAAGATGGATTACTTACTCATTCATGCAAACATCATTAATTTAAAGTATGCGCTCAGCCACCACAAGAATCTGCCTCGTCCGCCACGGCGAAACTAATTGGAACGCCGAAGGGCGTATTCAAGGGCAACTTGATACTCCGTTAAACAATGTCGGTTTCGCCCAGGCTCGTGCAGTAGTGGAGGCTTTGGCGAGAGAATCATTCGACGTGATTTATGCCAGCGATCTGACGCGGGTAACAAAAACCGCGGAACCGACCGCGACGCGGCTGGCGCTTCCGGTGCAGTTGAATCCGGCGCTGCGCGAACGGCACTACGGTATTTTTGAAACGCTGACTTACGGCGAGGCCAAAGCTCCGCCACCCCGAGCTTTTCGCCCGTTTCATGGCGCGCGAACCAGATTTAGATTTTGTCAGCGGCGAAAGTCTGCGTCGCCTTTTCCGCAGCGGGCGATTGCATGCTTTACTGAAATCGTAATGCCCACGCCGGCAAGCAAATTCTAATCTTCACTCACGGTGGCGTGCTGGAAATGATCTATCGCCATGTCAAGCGATTGACGCTGTCGTCAGCGCGTGATTTTGAGTTGCCGAATGCCGGGTTGAATTGGATCGAAGTTACCGACGAGCGAAGCAGCGTTTTGGTTTGGGGAGATACCGGCCACTTGAAAGGCGCATTGGACGAGTTAGATAGCTAGGGAAGCTACGCGTCCGGCGGGCAATACACTTCAAAACAGTTGCCTTCCGGGTCGAACACTTGAATGGAGTTAAACGCGCCGCGCTGCATGACCTCTTTGTCGAAATGGCTCGCCCATTTTGACAACGTGGTGTTGGAATCGACGCGAAAGCCAAAATGCGCATCGGTGCGTTTTCCGAGCGGCTCTCCGGGAACAAAGACGATCAGCGCATCAGCACCGATCGCGCGATGCTCATCGGTCTTAAGTTCAAATGTGTCCGCATACCACTTCGCCAATCCGATCGGGTCGCGGGCCGGTAGATTGATGTGTTCAAGTTTTAGCATATCGAATGAGTCTCCTTTCTTAAGCCGCTAACAGCATGGGTTTTTGTTCCTCTTCCGGCGTGCCGTTTTTCCACGGCAAGTCCACTTCGTAATCCTTGATCAAGCAATCGTCGGGCAAGCAGGTAATCGGTGTGAAATCGCGATGGGCGATATAGCCGGCGCGCTTAAAACGCCGGATGTGGTTCGACACAGCACACAGCGATAGATACACGCTGACCCGGTTCCACGGACTCAAATTCGATGACGAGGCATGCACCAAACAGGAGTGGAACATGATCATCGAACCCGCCGGACCTTTCGGCGCAACGATGCCGCCGCGCGCAACCAATTTGCCGATCGTATCGTTATCGATCGTCCATAGCGGATAGCTGGTGGTGGTGAGATCGTGGCCGGCATCGAGTACGCCGAGCTTGTGGCTGCCGGGTATGAACATCAGCGGACCGTTGAACTCATTTACTTCGTCGAGGAATATCGCGATGTTCATGGCGCGCGGTTCGGGCATCTCATCGTCGTTCTTCCACGTGCCATAGTCCTGGTGCCACTGCCACACGTCGCCGTCGAAGGCCGCTTTGCCGTTGATCTTGAACTGATGCATATAAACGCTCTCGCCGAAAACCTGCTGCACCGGCGCGACCATGCGCGGATGGCGCGCGAGGCGAGCAAAGGGCGCGCTGTACAGGTGAGCGGCGAAGTTGGTGCGCACGGCATCGGTGCCTTTTTCGCGCACGTTCTCCGGACGTTGCTGGGCATACAATTGTGGGACTTCATCGGTCAGCTTTTTCATTTCGTCCGGCGTGAATTGGCTCGGAAAAAATAAATATCCGTCGCGATCGAACTGGTCAAGTTGTGTTTGGGTAAGTTTCATCATTCAGTCTCCAAAGATAGAGTTGCTTTAAGCTGCGCGTGATTGAGCAAGAATTCGGTTCGATAAATTTTTGGCGGCAACTTCGCCGTGCTCACGAGTGAGACGCTCCGCGATGGGCGCATCGCCTGTTCGGATCGCGTCGAGTATCGCCGCATGTTCGTCCCACACGCTCTCGCGCAAACCCGCCGTGAGCAACACCGCGCTCATGGCGCGGCGGATGTGGGCCCAATGACGATTGGCCGATTCGGCAATCAGCGCATTGCCGCTCGCTTCGTAGATCGCGTTATGGAACGTAACATCCGTCTCCACCAACGCGGCCACGCTGCGGCCGCGCGCCGCCTTGCGCCCGCGCTCGATCAACGTCGGGTCGATGTTTGCCTTGCGCTCTGCCGCCAAGCGCGCCGCCAGCGCATCGAGCGCGCCGCGCAGTTGATAGACCTGCGCGATCGACGTCGCGTCGATCGGCGTCACCATCACGCCGCGCTTGCCGGCATCGATGACGAAACCGTCTTTTTTAAGCAAGCGCAAGGCTTGCAACACCGGTTGCCGCGACACGTTCAACTGCGCCGCGAGATCCTCCTGCGCGAGCCGCGCGCCAGGGGCGAGGGTGCCTTCGGTAATGGAATGCAGCAGCGCGTTGTAGACGCGCTCGACCAGATCGGGCTCAAGCGTGATTTGAGTGAGGGCCATATAAGCCTTAATGTGTATTCTGTATACAATAACCAATTTACGACTTTCTGGCAAGCACAATTCGACTTTAGTGTGACCAAGATATATTTCGGTTGACAGCCCCAGCCGTCTGCGCGACACTTTCGATTCAGCGCCGATTTGAGATCAGCTTGCGGGCGCGTTAAAAATTCTGCTAAAGCGAACGGTTAACCCGATCCGCTTCAGCAGATCGGGTTTTTGTTTTTGGGAGTTGCGATGGTCCAAGATTTTCACGCCGAAACGCTAGCGGTGCGCGCGGGCATCGAGCGCAGCCAATTCAACGAACACAGCGAAGCGCTGTACCTCACCTCGAGTTTCGTGTTCGACAACGCGGCGCAAGCGGCGGCGCGATTTTCCAATGCCGAGCCGGGCAACGTCTACGCGCGCTTCACCAATCCCACGGTGACGGCGTTTCAACAGCGCCTCGCGGCGATGGAGGGCGCGCAGGCGTGTCTCGCCACCGCGTCCGGCATGGCGGCGATCCTGTCGTGTGTGATGGGTTTGCTCAAGGCGGGCGATCACATCGTCTCATCCCACAGCGTATTCGGCGCGACGGTGCAGTTGTTCAACAACGTGCTGGGCAAGTGGGGTTTGGAAACGACTTACGTGTCGCAGACCGATCTTAGCGCTTGGCGAGCCGCGATCAAATCGAACACGAAATTGTTCTTCGTCGAAACGCCATCGAATCCGCTGACGGAAATTGCCGACCTGGCGGGGCTGGCCGAGATCGCAAAAGCCAATGGAATATTTCTCGCCGTCGATAATTGTTTTTGTACGCCGATTCTGCAGCGGCCCATCGAGCTAGGCGCAGACATCGTGATTCATTCGGCGACCAAGTATCTCGATGGCCAAGGCCGCGTCCTCGGCGGCGCCGTGTTGGGCCGGCAAGACATGATCACGGAAAGCATCCTGCCGTTTCTGCGCACAGCGGGGCCATGCATCAGTCCGTTCAATGCCTGGGTGTGCTTGAAGGGATTGGAGACGTTAAAGATACGCATGGACGCACAATGCAACGCCGCCGCTGAGTTGGCAAACTGGCTGGCAAAACATCCCAACGTGGCGCGCGTGTACTATCCTGGACTACCGGATCACCCGCAATTCGAGTTGGCCAAGCGCCAGCAATCCAGGAGCGGGGCGGTGGTGTCGTTCGATATAAAAGGCGGCCGGCAACAAGCTTGGAACGTCGTCGACAGCACGCAACTCTTGTCCATCACGGCGAATCTCGGTGATACGAAATCCACCATCACCCATCCCGCCAGCACGACCCATGGACGCATTTCGGCTGAGGCGCGCGCCAACGCCGGCATCGGCGAGGGGCTGTTGCGTGTGGCGGTTGGGTTGGAGAACATCGAGGATATCAAGGCCGATTTGGTGCGTGGGTTGGGGTGATTTTATTTGACCGAGGTTATTTAGATTGTCATTCCCGCGCAGGCGGGAATCCATTCCGCGCCATCAGACCATCGAGGCCAAATGGATTCCCGCCTGCGCGGGAATGACAAATTGGGATTTGTTGGGGTGAATGAATGCATGCTCTGCCACAGCCCACGTGGATACTGCCTCGTGGCGATACATTGCCTGACAGCCGCACCAGTATTACCTCCTGGGCATGCCACCCGAAACAATCATCGCCTTGTAAAATAACCCTTCGTTGAAAAGAGGAATCCGTCATGCAATCCGATCTAAATAGTCTTTTACCCAAACCCCAAGTCACGCGCCGCGAATTTGTCGTCACGGCACTAACGAGCGGATTTGCCCTTGCGGTACAGCCGGTGTCCGCCGCGACCATCACCACCGACAGTGAAGGTCTAACCGCCGGCGAAGCGACTATCGGTGCGAGTTACGACACCATCCCCGGCTACTTCGCCCGGCCCGCCGCCGGAGAAAATTTTCCAGTGGTCTTGGTCGCGCAAGAAATTTTCGGGGTGCACGAACACATCAAGGATATTTGCCGCCGCCTCGCGAAGCGCGGTTATCTTGCCGTCGCGCCGGAGTTATTTTTTCGTCAAGGCGACGTCAGCAAGATCAAAGACGTCAGTGAAATTTTAGAGAAAGTCGTCGCGAAAGTGCCCGACGCTCAGGTGATGAAAGATTTGGACGCGACCGTCGCGTGGGCTGGGGTAAATAAGGGCGATACAAAGCGACTCGCCGTCACCGGCTTCTGTTATGGCGGACGCATCACTTGGCTTTACGCCGCGCATAATCCCGACGTTAAATCCGGCGTCGCCTGGTACGGCCGCTTGCAGGGCGTGGCAAGCACGAACCAACCGAAGCATCCAATCGACGTCGTTAAGGAACTCAAAGCGCCGGTTTTAGGGCTGTACGGCGGAAAAGATCAAGGGATTCCGATGTCCGACGTAGAGGATATGCGAAACGATCTGAAAGGCACGCAGAGCAAATCGGAAATCCTGGTCTATGCGGAGGCGCCACACGGCTTCAATGCCGACTATCGCCAGAGTTATCGCAAAGACGCAGCGGAAGATGGTTGGAACAAGATGCTCGATTGGTTTGCGAAAAACGGCGTGAAGTAATATCGCCTGTCATTCCCGCGCAGGCGGGAATCCATAGTGCCGTCATAAATAGCAATGCCAAATGGATTCCCGCCTGCGCGGGAATGACAAATTGAAAAGCTTGCGCTCTAACCAGTCGCCGCAGGCAATCGAATCGCCCGCTGGCCCTGTTCGTCGGCTATCAAATACCCACCGTGCTCATACCAATCCGTCAGCACCCATCGCTCGCAGGTTTTTCCATCAACCGTGTGATGATGCAACGCGGGCCTGTGGGTGTGCCCGTGGATCAAGCGCGGATAGGCGTGTTCGCGTAATACCGCATCCACGCTCGCCGGTGTAACGTCCATGATATCCATCGGCTTCGTTTGTTTTTCATTTTCACTGCGCCGGCGTAGATCCTCGATGATGGTCTTACGCTGCGTCAACGGTTGCGACAAAAATTGTTGTTGCCAGCGCGGATCGCGTACTTGCTTACGAAAGGTTTGATACTCGACATCGTCGGTGCAGAGCGTATCGCCGTGCATTAGCAGCGTTCGCGACCCGTTGAGATCGATCAAACTCGGATCGGGTAACAGCGTCACGCCGCTCGCCTGGCAAAACTTCTCGCCGATCAAGAAATCGCGATTGCCGTGCATGAGATAAATGACGACACCCGACGACGAGAGTTCGGCGATCGCATCGATGATCGATCGATTAAAGGGATCGTCGATATCATCATCCCCCGCCCAATACTCAAAAAAATCACCGAGTATGTACAGTTGATCCGCCTCGCTCGCGGTGCGTTCGAGAAAATCAAAAAATAAGCGATTGATGCGTGGCCGGCTGGCGCACAAATGCAAATCGGAAATGAATAAGGTGGTCGTCACGTATCGTGCTATAAATCCGGTTGATGAAATAGTTTAGCCGTTTCAATGCGGCGCACCTATGTTTTTCGTATTGTCGAAAGTCTTATGGTTCGTGATTCAACCGCTCAATTTGATCGCCCTGCTGGTGATCGGCTCTGTGCTTGCCTCGTGGCACGGCAAGGCTCGAGCGGCGCGCTGGATGGCTGTTCTGGCGATGCTTGGTTTAATTGCGCCGATAGTCGTGCCGATCGATCGCTGGCTGCTCGAGCCGTTGGAGCGACGCTTTTCCGCGCCCGACCCGATGCCGCAACGGATCGACGGGATCATCTTATTAGGCGGCGCGCAACGGCCTACGCTTACGGCGTATTGGGAACAACCAGAGCTCAACGCTTCCGCCGAAACCCTGACGACCTTTCTCGCCCTCGCGCGCCGGTATCCGACAGCCAAGCTGGTTTTCAGCGGCGGTTCCGGCGACATCTTTCGTCAGGATTTGAGCGAAGAACAAACCGTTCGCTTGTTTCTTAAACAACAGGGTTTCGACGAAACAAGAGTGCAATACGAAAATAAATCGCGTAACACGTATGAGAACGCGCTGTTCTCGCATCGCCTTGTCGAGCCGCGGCTAAACGAGACCTGGCTGATGATCACCAACGCGCGAACCGTTCCCCGTGCGATGGGCGTATTTCGTAAAGTCGGCTGGAACGTGACACCGATGCCGGCTGATCACACCGTAGTGCCTAACGGCGAATGGCAACCACAATTCAACTTAGCGCTGGGGTTTGCGGCGATCAATGAGGGATTACACGAATGGTTGGGAATGATCGCGTATTACTTCAGTGGAAAGTCGGATGAATTGTTTCCGGCGCCGTGAATTCCCAATGAGGCAACCATTCCAACTCTGTCATTCCCGCGCAGGCGGGAATCCATAGGGCGTTGGCAAAGGTGACTCAGTATGGATTCCCGCCTGCGCGGGAATGACAAGAATTAAAGGTCTTGGGATCTAGCAGCGCTCGGCGCGTTCGATAATCACATCTTCCGCCGGGACATCTTGATGACCGCCTTTGTTTCCAGTAGCAACGCCTTTGATTTTATCGACCACTTCTTTGCCTTCGACGACTTTGCCGAATACACAATAACCCCAGCCGCGCACGGACTCACCGCTGAAGTTGAGGAAATCGTTATTCGCGATGTTGATGAAGAACTGACTCGATGCGCTGTGGGGTTCCGAGGTGCGCGCCATGGCGACCGTGTACGCATCATTCTTGAGACCATTGTTCGCTTCGTTTTTTATCGTCGCCTGCGTGGCTTTTTCCTTCATGCCCGGCTCCATGCCGCCGCCTTGAATCATGAAGCCATCGATGACGCGATGGAACAGCGTGTTGCTGTAGTGGCCGCTATCGACATAGCTTAAAAAATTGGCGACCGTGAGCGGCGCTTTCGCTTGATCGAGCTCCAGCGTGATGGCGCCGTGATTGGTATGTAGTTTGACCATGGGAACATTCTCTTTCGTTGAGGGACAGGAGGTTTTACCGGTTGTTATAGCCGGTTTTTCGTCGGCGCAGGCTTGTAACACCGTGCCGGACAAAATCAAACCAGTCGCGTTTGTGAGGAAGCGGCGGCGTGGAAGCATGGCTGTGACGAACGTTCCAATTTATAATGGGAGCTGAATTTTACCAAACCCTGCCACCTTTCTCCTAATCTCATGCTCAAGCTACACAACACCTTAACGCGCAAGAAAGAGGATTTTGTCCCGCTCGTCCCCGGCAAGGTGCGCATGTATGTCTGCGGCATGACGGTCTACGACTATTGCCATCTCGGCCACGCACGAGTGCTAGTGGTGTTCGACATCGTGCAGCGCTGGCTCGAGACATCGGGCTTCGAGGTAACCTATGTACGCAACATCACCGATATCGATGACAGAATCATCAAGCGGGCGTTGGAGAATAAAGAGTCGATCCATTCCCTGACCGATCGATTTATTCGATTCATGAACGAAGATGCCGTTGCGCTGGGCGTGCAGGCCCCCACCCACGAACCGCGCGCGACCGAATACGTTACTGACATGCTTGCCATTATCGAGCAATTGGAAGAGAAAGGTCTTGCCTATCACGCCGTCGACGGCGATGTGAATTTTGCCGTCAGAAAATTTCCCGGCTATGGCAAGCTGTCGGGCAAATCCCTCGACGAATTACGTGCCGGCGAGCGCGTCGCCGTCGATCAAGCGAAGCAAGATCCGCTTGGATTTCGTGTTGTGGAAACACGCGAAACCGAGCGAGCCCGACGAAGCGAAGTGGCAATCGAAATGGGGCATCGGCCGGCCCGGCTGGCACATCGAGTGCTCTGCCATGAGTTGCAAATTGTTAGGTGAACATTTCGACATCCATGGCGGCGGCGCCGATTTACAGTTTCCTCATCACGAAAACGAAATCGCCCAGAGCGAAGGTGCGAGCGGCAAGCCCTTCGTCAACTATTGGCTGCACAATGGATTCGTTCGCGTCGACAATGAAAAAATGTCGAAGTCTCTCGGCAATTTTTTCACCATACGCGAGATATTGAAGCAGTTTGACGCCGAGGTGGTGCGCTTTTTCATCCTGCGCGGACAGTATCGCAGTCCACTCAACTATAGCGACGCACATTTACAAGATGCGAAAAATTCGCTGGATCGTTTATATCGAGCGTTACGTGGTAGGAAACCCAAGCGCATCGCCATCGATGCTATCGATTGGAACGATCCAGACGCAACGATTTTCAAAGCTGCCATGGACGACGATTTCAACACGCCGGAAGCAATTGCGGTGTTGTTTAAGTTAGCCGATGAAGTATTTAGCGGCAACAACAGGGCAGACCTCTTGTTCTCGCTCGGCGACGTTCTTGGATTGTTACAGCGAGACCCCGAGGTCTATTTCAAAAACTTCCTTAATGCCTCGGTTGTCGGTGTGTCAACAACGGCCCAGGTCGGTGATCTTGAGACTAGCTCACTAGACGAAATCGCTGAACTCGTTAATCAACGCACCGCTGCCCGCAAAGCGAAAGACTTTAAGGAATCTGATCGCATTCGCGATCTGCTGGTGGACAAGAAAATCATCCTCGAGGATGGACCCAATGGCACGAGCTGGCGGCGTGGCTAGTACAAGCATCGCCAGGAGCCAAGTGGGATGCGGCTCTCCAGGCATGCCGTGCTGCGAGGCAAGTGGCGTAAGGGAAGTGGCACGTCATAAGGGTAGGGTGGATCAAGCGCAGCGGATCCACCTTAACGGTGATCGGTGGATCCGCTGCGCTTGATCCACCCTACGTCTGCCATCAACTTTTCCGTGCGCTCTTTTCCCAACCGCTGCAACGTCACAATATTCTTGTGATAAATACCGTCCACATCCGGAAACGTTTCGATCGCACGGGTCACGCTGTCTTCGCGCAACAAATGCAGCGTGGGGTAAGGCGAACGATTGGTGAAGTTGGCGACGTCATCGATTTCCGTATCGGCGAATTGATATTGCGGATGGAAGCTCGCGACTTGGAGAATGCCGTCGAGTTCGAGTTCCTCGACGACTGAATCGCAGACATCGAGAAAATCGTTGTAGTCGAGAAAGTCTTGCAGCACCTCGGGGTGTATCAATAAAGTTGTATCGATTTGCTCGGGATCGGTCGCCACTAAAAGCTGTAACTCGCGTTCCAGATCCTCCAATAAAGCATCGCTATTGCGTGCGCGACTGACGACGATGCGAATCTGGTCCTTTACATGAACCGCTTTCGCGAACGGGCAAAGATTGAGGCCGATGACGACTTTTTCCAGCCATGCCCTAATGGCGGCGACGACGGTGTCGTTATCGAAATCCATGCCGGGGAAAATTGAAAACAATCACGATGATATACTTTTCGACAAATACGACGCCATTATAGTTGCAAGCCGTCGCAGTAAAGCAACGAATCGCAGGAGGAGATCATGCAAACGAAAAGTCTGGAGAAGCCGGCAAAGATTAGTATTCGGCCATTGGGTACGGCATTTGCGGCGGAGATTACGGGCCTAGACCTCGCCGATCCGCTCGACGACGAATTATTTCGCACACTTTACCAAGCGTTTCTACAACACAAAGTTCTGGTTTTTCGCGACCAGAATTTTGACGACGACGCCCATTCCCGTTTCGCGCGGCGTTGGGGGAAACTTCAAGTGCATGTGTTAAACCAATATCACAAGGCGACCAATCCTGAGATCATTTATCTGAGCAATCTCGATCGCGACGGCAAACCCAAGGGCGAGCATCCCGATCCCGGTGCGGCGATCTGGCATACCGACGGTTCATGGGCGCAGGAACGGGCGCTTGCAACGATGCTTTACGGTATGGTGCTGCCAAAAGCGGGCGGCGATACCCTGTTTGCAGATATGGTCGCGGCTTACGATGGACTTTCGTCGGCAATGAAACAAAAGTTGCAGAGTCTGGTCGCCGTTCACGATCTCGATTATTCGCGCAGCCAAACCACGGCGAAGCAACAGATGACCGAGGAACAAAAGCGCGCTGCACCGCCGGTGGAACACCCGGTAATACGCAACCATCCCGATACCGGACGAAAGGCGATTTATCTCGGCCAACATGCGTCGCATATCGTCGGTATGCCGATCGACGAGGGGAGGGCGCTGATCCGGGAAATCAACGAGCATGCGACTCAGCCACAATATGTATACGTCCATCGCTGGCAGTCACGCGACTTTGTGATGTGGGACAATCGCCAAGTGATGCATAAGGCCACGGATTTTGATTGGATCAACGATGTGCGCACCATGCGGCGCACCACGACAGTGGGAGAACGCGTGTGACAATTTGGCTGCAACGATTTTATATTTTGATCGCGGCGGTTAGCGTGATTTTCTCCCTTGCCCAGCCATGCCGCCGACACCATCACTCTGCACGGCGCGGTGCAGTTCAACGACGATCACCCTTATAACAAGGCGTTGTTGAAATTCGAAGAGTTGGTGAAGAAGTATTACGCCAAGCCAGTTAATTTCGTCCTGCATCGCAACAGCGAACTCGGGTTGGAGAAGGATTATTTTGCCTACATGAGTCAAGGCGTGTCCGTCGACTACGCCATTGCCTCGCCGTCGCACATGTCGACCTTCTCGCCGGCTGCGCCGTTTCTGGACATGCCGTTTCTGTTTCGCGATTACGATCATTGGAACAAAGTTCTCGCGACCAATGTATTCAAACCCATTGTCGACGAAGTAGCAAAGAAAGCGGATGTCATGTTGGTCGGCTTCGCCGGCGGCGGCGTGCGCAATCTCATCGCCACTAAACCGGTGCGCAATATGGCGGAGTTGAAGGGCCTGGCCATGCGCGTGATGGGTGCGCCGATCCAAACCAAAATGTTCGGCGCTATCGGCGCGGCGCCGACGGTGATTGCCTATAGCGAAACCTATAACGCCATTCAGTCCGGCGTCATCGCCGCGCTCGATAACGAAGCGCTAGGCATGATTCAGATGAAGTTTTACGAAGTGGCACCCCAAGTCGCGCTCACACAGCATTCGTTCACGATCCGTCCGATCTGTTTCAGCGGCAAGACTTTCAAGCGCTTGCCGCCGGACCTTCAAGCCGCAATCGTGAAGGCGGGGCCCGAAGCGGGCGCCTATGGCCGCCGCATCGAGTCCGGCGAGAACGACGCCAAACTGAACATGCTGGTGAAGGAAGGCAAAATCAAATTGCATCCCTTTGCCGATCGCGCGAAGTTGCTCGAGTTAGCGGCGCCGGTGAAAGCGAAGTACGCAGCGGATATCGGCGCGCAAGCGATTTTGGCGAAGATCGATTCGATCAAATGAAGCCATTATTGCGCGCCGTACTCAACCGATTGCACGGCGCATTGAAATGGCTATTGATCGCAAGTGTGGCGATCTTGATTATTCCGGTCATGCTGCAGATTTTCTCGCGCTACGTCGGCTTCATACCGCGTTACATCTGGACTGAAGAACTCGCGCGCTTTTGTTTTATCTGGATGATCATGATCGGCGCTATGATCGCGGTGCGCGAGGGAACGCATTTCGATGTGGATCTGCTGCCGTCGCTCGCGCCTAGAGCCAACGCTATTCTGCGCTTCGTTACCCATGTCGCGATGCTGGTGTTCGCGCTGGTTTTCCTCTATTTTGGCTACCAGTTTACGTTGTTCGGCGCAAATCAATCCTCCGAACTCGCCGAGTTGCCGATGTGGCTGATCTTCATCGCCTGGCCATTGGCCGGCGCATTTTGGCTATTATTCCTGATCGAAAAATTCGCCGACGATTTTAGCGTGTTGCGCGACGGCGTTAAGCCGTGAGTCCGGGCGAAGCCAGCTTCGTCTTATTCGGCCTGTTCTTTCTGTTGATGTTCCTGCGCGTGCCGATCGCGTTCGCGCTCGGCCTCGCATGTATTCCGGTGTTGATGTTCGAAGAACGGCTGTCCACCATGGTGTTGTTCAACGAAACCTTCAAGGCCTACAACTCTTTTATCTTGCTCGCCGTGCCGTTTTTTCTGTTAACGGCGAATCTGATGAATGCCGGCGGCATCACCGATCGCATGCTGCGTTTGTCGCGCGCCTTGGTCGGCCATTTCCCCGGCGGGCTTGCGCAGGTCAACGTGGTGTTGAGCATCTTCTTCGCCGGCATCTCCGGTTCGAGTACGGCGGATGCCGCGAGCCAGGGCAAGCTCTTTATTTCCGCGCAAGTGAAAGAAGGCTACGACGTCAGCTTTTCCGTCGCCATCACCGCCGTGTCGGCGGTGCTCGCCGTGATTATTCCGCCGAGCATCTTGATGATCGTGTGGGGTGGGGTATTGTCCGTATCGATCGGCGGGTTATTCATCGCCGGAATCTTGCCCGGATTGTTGCTGGGCGCGGTGCAGATGCTCACGGTGCACGCGTACGCCAAGATCCGCAACTACCCGACCTACCCACGCGCGAATTTAAAAGAACTAGGCGCCGCGGCTGCCGTGGCAGTTCCGGCGATGATGACGCCGGTCATCATCATCGGCGGCAAAGTGTTCGGTTGGTTCACGGCGACGGAATCCGCCGCCATTGCGGTGCTCTACTCCCTCGGGTTATCGCTATTCTTTTACCGCGAATTGGGTCGAAAAGAATTGCATCACGCGTTTTTGGACACGGGCCGCCTCGCCGCCGTGGCGCTGTTCTGCGTCGGTACCGCGTCGGCGTTCGGCTGGCTACTAGCCTATTATCAGATTCCAAAAGCGTTGCTATCCACGGTGACATCGTGGGAATTGGGCCTAACCGGCACGGGTTTCTTCATCGCGTTTGTATTTCTTATCGTCGGTTGTTTTCTCGACGCCATTCCTGCCATCATCATAGTCGGCACCATTCTGCAACCGCTGGCTGAATCTGTGCACATGCATCCGATCCATTTCGCATTGATCGGCATCGTGGCGCTGGCGTTCGGTCTGGTCACGCCGCCTTATGGTTTATGTTTATTGATCTCGTGCGCGATCGCAAAGGTGAGATTGGTCGACGTCATCAAAGACGTCATGATCATGTTGATGCCCATGCTGGCGGTGTTGATTTTGATCATCGTCGCGCCGGATATTTTTCTTGCGTTACCGCGTTGGCTGTCGCCGGAGTTTGTTAAGTAACTCGCCAGGGTAGGGTGGATCAAGCGTAGCGGATCCACCATTGGGCGCAAGGTGGATCCGCTACGCTTGATCCACCCTACAGGTTTGCGAAATAGCACATGGCGGAAAGCCGCATGGATACTGGCTCCTGGCAAGGCATGGCTGGAGAGCCGCACCGGTATTGCCTCACAGGCCATGCGCGGTGCTTGCTCGTTACGATATAGCGCGTTACGCTTATGTTTGGTTAATTGAGACTCTGCGATGCTAGCATTCAAACCTCTCACGCCTGGTTTTGGTTTAGATACGACCGACGTCGATTTGTCACAACCGCTCGACGGCCCTTTGTTCGCCGAAATCGAGCAAGCGTTTTACCGCGGCCAGGTGTTGGTGCTGCGCGGACAACGGTTGCAGCCGAAACAATTTCTCGATTTTGCGCAGCGCATCGGCCGGCCCGATCCGCACGTGATCGATCAGTTTCATCATCCCGAGCATGCGGAAATTTTGATTTTGTCCAATGTCAAAAAAGATGGCGAACCCACCGGGCTTGCCGATGCCGGGACCTATTGGCACACGGACTATTCCTATTTAGCCGAGCCGGCGAAGGCGACGATGTTGTATTCCATCCAGGTGCCGGAGGCAGGCGGCGACACGATGTTCGCCAACATGCGCGCCGCTTATGACGATTTGCCGGATGCGATGAAACACCGCATCGAGGGCATGATCACGCTAAATATTTACGGCAACCGCGATGATCTCGACGAGCAGTCGCGAACCGCCGCGTCGAGCCTGAACAAAGATCAGTGGGAGAAGATGGACGTGGTCCAGCATCCGCTGGTACGGCCGCACCCGGCGACCGGCCAAAAGGCACTGTATGCGGTGTCCGGCACCTCGATGGGTATAGTGGGCATACCGCAAGATGAAGCAATCGAGTTACTCGACGAGCTAAAAACTCATGCGACCCAGCCGAAGTATCAACTGCGCTTGAAATATAGCGTCGGCGATGTGGTGCTGTGGGATAACCCATCCTTGCTGCATGCGGCGACATTGACCGATCCGAAGTTTCCGCGCACGCTGCATCGCATCACCGTTAAAGAATTCGTGTCGAGGAAGACCCTATGAACACCTCCATTGCTACGGATTTGAATAATCTTATCAGCCACATTCCGGACGGCAGCAAGCTCGCCGTGCCGAAAGATACAAGCGGCGTGGCGATGGCGGCTACGCGTGCGTTAGTGCGCCGTGGCGTGCGCGATTTGCGTCTAATCTGTGTTCCCGTCGGCGGTCTGCAGGCAGATATTCTTATCGGCGCCGGATGCGTTGCGAGCATTGAAACATCGGCGGTATCGTTAAGCGAGTTCGGGCCCGCGCCGCGGTTCAGCGAAGCCGTGCGCCGGGGAACAATCAAAATACTCGACTCCACTTGTCCGGCCATCTACGCGGGTTTGCAGGCGGCCGAAAAAGGGCTGCCATTCATACCGCTGCGCGGTATTATCGGTAGCGATATTCTGGCGCAGCGCGATGATTGGCGCGTGATCGACAATCCGTTTCAGTCCGGCGATAAAATCGTTGCACTCGCCGCGATTCGGCCCGATGTGGCCTTGTTTCACGCGCCGATGGCCGATCGTTTCGGCAATGTCTTCATCGGCCGCAATCGCGATTTATTGACCTTGGCCCATGCGGCGCGGGCAACCTTGGTCACCGTGGAAGAGATCTGCGACGGAAATCTGCTCGACGACGAAGCCCGGTCAGGGGCGACCATACCGGCGTTGTACGTCACGGCAATCGCCCGCGTTGCCGATGGCGCGGCGCCGCTGGCGTTTGGTGATCAGTATGGCGACGATCAGGAGATGCTGAGCCGGTACGCCGCCTTGGCACAAAGCCAGGCAGGATTTCGCGAGTTCGTGGCCGAGTGGTGCGCGGAACAGATCGCCGTTGCTACGCTAGCGTGAGTAATCCCCCGCTGGACCCCGCGTTCAGCGCGACCGAATTGTTGATAGGAGTGATTGCCGGGCTGCTTAGGGGCACCCGACATATCGCAGTCGGCGCTGCATCCCCTATACCCGGCTCCGCGGCGTTGTTAGCTCGCGCCCAGTCACACGGCGCCACCCGTGTGAGCATCATCGGCTCTCAGCACCACAACGCGTTCACGGATGGTGGCGTCGAATTATTCGATCTTGCCGCGCAGGGCCGCATCGACGCGTTCTTCCTCGGCGGGGGGCAGATCGATGGTCAAGGCAATATCAATCTGGTCGGCACCGGAAGCTATCCCAAGGTCGACGTGCGCTGGCCCGGTTCTTTCGGATCCGCGTACCTTTATTTTTTGATCCCACGGGTTATTATTTTTCGCGAGGAACACACGCGGCGGGTAATGGTGCCTAAGGTGGATTTTATCAGCGCGCCGGGCGGCAGCGATGAGGGACTTTATCGTCCCGGTGGGCCCCATGCCATGGTGACGAGCTTGGGGGTGTTCGGCTTCGATCGTGTGCGCCGCCGGTTTAGCTTAACCAGCGTTCACCCGGGCCGAACCATCGAAGAGATCCGAGATAACACGGGCTTCGAGTTCGATGCGCCGCCGAATTGCCCATTTACCGTCGCGCCGCAGGCGGGTGAGCTTGAGTTGATACGATCGCAAATTCGCCAGGAGGTGGCGGAAGTTTATCCACGCTTCGCCGCGCAATTAACAGGACCTAGCTAGGGTCGCGGCATGCCGTCGAGATACCCGATTTCCATGAAATCGGTCAACTCGTCGAGATTATCGTCGAGGTCCGCGGCAGCGGATGCGGCCAAGTTTTGCTGATGCGCTGGTGGCGAGGCGATGACGGATTGCGTTTGCCGAATCTCTCGCCCGGACCTAACCGGATGAAAACCCTCCACGCTGGCAAGCGACGCGCCGTCGGGCACGTAGATAACGACGCCGTATTGCTCCTCGCGAATGAGATAACCATAGACCCAAGTCAATTCCGGCAGCTTGATCAAACGAATCTCGCGGCCGATGCGGGTTCCTGGGGTGATGTTGCCGTTGAAGTAACCGACGAGCTTACGACGAAAGCGGCCCGCCAATACCGGCAATAAGCCCTCGTAGTAATATTCTGGATTGTCAGCCTCGTAGTTTTTCGGAATCATAAAAATTCTTCGGTGTTTTGGTAGTGCCTTTTGTTATTTTGTTTTTAAATATAAGCTTTTCCAAAGTCTTGTCAAGACTCCCCAGGAGCAAAGGTGAGCCGCGTCAAGCCTGGATTTCTATTACCCACAGGAGGTCGGATTGAAAATAAAGTCAGTGTTACTCGCAGCGCTACTAGCAACGGCTATGGCGGCGTCCGCGCAGGATTCCGCAAAATCTGCGAATCAGTGCATCGTCGGCTCGGTGAAATTATCTTGGAAACCCGTGCCGCGCTGTATCGTGTTCGACAACGAAGCAAAGTTTAAATCGACCTTGGAAGCCTGGGGCTGGGATCCGAAACAGTTGCCCAAAGTAAACTGGGCGCGCGACATGGCGGTGGTCGACAGCCATAACAATCCTTACGGAAACGCGGTTGCCACTTGCGCAGGCCTATCCACGGACGCGCAGAAAAAAACGGGCACATTACGCTGGGCCTGGCAACAGAACAACCCGCAATCCGCTGCGGCGGCGCGCGAAAAAGCGAAGGCGGACGAACCCAAGCCGGACCCTACCGCGGATGATAAAAAGATGGTCGACAAGGTAAAAGAATCCGTCACCGACGTCGCAACCGACGCTAAACAAGGCTTCAAGGACGTAGTCGAGGATTTCAAGAAATTTCCCAACCCTATTCCCAAACGCGCCGCGGTGGTCGCGACTTTTCCCAAGGATATGCTCGGCAAGACACCGAAGATCGAATGCGTGATGGATAAATAAAAAAAACGCGGGTCAGTGCGACTAACCCGCGTGTAAATGGCCATTCGGGCCGGAGGTTAAGCCCAAACGGAAGGAGTTGGTGTTTTAAGTTGCGCGACGTTTCTTAAACCATTTACCGATCGGGCGATCGGTAAATGCTAGCGACGGCGGACGCAAGAACAAGTCGTCGGACAGCGGGCTGCGCGGCACGATATTTCGGCCCCACGCGATCAGGCAGGGGCCGGCGCAACCCCATTGCACCATGCGTTGCGGATAAGGCTGTAGGTCGCGGTTGCCGGAGAACGGCGCGACGTAGTTGAGGTGAGAGTTCGCGGGATTGGTAACGACGAAGTGGGTAAAGTTTCTCATGCCAAGCTCCTGATTAGCGGGTTTTGCGGTTGGGAAATGCGGGGGTGTAGGACGCGCGAATCGGCCGATTCGGCTGGCCGATCCGCCAATAGGGCAACGTCATAACCGGCGTCGCGCGCGGCAAACGACAGGGCAGCAAGGATGCGCCGCAAGGCCACAGTGGCTTTGTGGCTAAGGCTTCCGACTCGCTGGCCGCCAAGGCGGAATCCGCTAGAGCGGCACTGGCTAACACCGCCAGGCTGGAAAGTAACAATCTGATCCGTATCATCTTTTGTCCCTTCTTCTATGATTTCACCAGGCAAGCGTGGGTTGCTATAGGCTTGCCATGGGGTGTAGAGTAAGTCTCATACGGGTCGCCGAGACGGCATCGACCGGCGACTTTCTCGCGGGACATTCTCGATAGCGGTTGTCCCCAGCCAACGACCTGCGACATTTATCCTCGCTTTAACTGGATTGAAAGTAACAAGGAGAACGACATGCTGAACAGAGAGCTTGCCAACCGTGCCCGTGCTGCCGAGGCGCAGAAATTGCTGCTGGCCTACGAGGCCGCGCGCCGCCATCGTTCGGTGAAGGACACGGCCATTGCCTTGCAAGTCGACCGCAAGACCATCACGCGGCTACGCAGCGGCAGCCACAGCCCGAATCGCAAGCTCTGGGAAGCGCTCGCTGAGGCCTATGACAAGCATTACCCATCAGGCTATCCGGAACATATCCACGCCTGGCTGCAAAAATGGCGCGGGCTGCGCTATTTCGGCGAAGAGAAATACGAACTCGCGACCTTCATCGCCGCCATCGATCCGGCGCTCAAATACGAACTCGCGCTACTCACCAAATCGGGACATTTATTCGAAGCTGCCGCGGCGGCCTTCGCGCTGGCTACCCTAAGCGCATCGAAGGATTTCGACTGTATCGAAGACGAACGCGAATTCGCGAAATTCCGTCCACACCAAGAAAGCTACCACGCCGATGCGATGAACTACTTGGCGCAAGCCGAAGAATATGCGCGCGGTCACCTCAACGGCGCTGCCAATCCGAAGCCGGCGGCCTTGCGATTACTTTGGAAAATTCTCGTCAACCGCGACGTGCTGAATTATCGTGCGGGCAAGGCGCGGCCTAATCTTCAAGCCATCTTAGAAGCCGGTGAAGCATTGCTCGAATTCGAACCGTATAACTGGGAAGTGGCATGGAACTGCTTCAACTACGCGTCGACTTTGAAACAGGCCGATGCAGTGAAGCGCCTATGGCCCACGGTGCTGGAACTGATGCCCGATCTCAAGCAAGCCGATGCGCGCGTGCCCGGTGATAGCTACAAGCATTGGGTAGACGATCCCGATCTCGCCTTCGCCATCGAGCAACTCGGTCTGACGCAGCAGTTCCAATCGGTAGCGGCGGCCTAGGAGACGATCATGTTGCGATATCTCATCTTGATCGGAGCCTTAGCGGCCATGCCGTTAACGAGCTTCGCGGCGGTGGAAGCCGTCGACAAGGGCGCCGCAGAATCGGTGGCAAACGTTGACCAGAGCAAAACCCAAGGACCGGTATGGGTGGTGGAAGCGACGAAGTCCTCGCCGAGCCAAGGGCCTGTTTGGGTAGTGATTAAAGCGAAGGCTGTAACAACTGTTTCTTAGCGCGAGTTCGTTTTAGAGCCTAACTAGGCATGGCCTGAGAGCCAATATCTACGGGGTTCTCGGCCATGACGTTCCGTGAGGCAAGCAGGATAAGGCTCGTGGCACAGTGCCAACAAGAAAATGTAGGGCGGGACCCTCCCGCCAAACAACTGTGTTTTCCGACTTGCCAGGCCTCAGATTTCTAAGACGTAGTGTAAAATCAAGCTTCTTCACTAGTCCCCGGCCACAGCCATGAAAGTTTCGGTTAAAGAGAACGGCGTACTCATCCCCAAGCGTCTGCTCAAGGGGGTGAGAGAGGTCGAGATTCGAAAGGAGCGGAACTTGATCGTGGTCGAGCCGACGGCGCTGACTGACGATCCTATCACCGAGTTGGGCAAGCACCCGATCGAGAGCGGTACGACCGACGCGTCTGTAAATCACGACGAGTATCTCTATGGTCGCCGATGACAGTTTTGTTCCTCGACACGGGCTTCTTGATTGCGTTGGAGGCGGTTGATGATCAGTTCCATCATTCTGCGAGTCGGTTCTGGCAGAATTTTTTAAGCAAACCCAGCGCCTTGGTTACCACTTCGTTTGTAATCGACGAAGTAGCCACGTATTTCAACTCTCGCGGTCACCATAGCAAAGCCATCGACATAGGCCGATATTTGATGACCAGCCCTTCCGTAAAGCTGATTCATGTCGACGCGACGCTGTTTCAAGAGAGTTGGCGTTGGTTAGAGCGCCACCAAGACAAACGCTATTCGCTTACCGATTGCGTCTCGTTCGTCGTTATGAAACAACTTAAAATCAAAACTGCGTTGACGTTCGATAAACATTTCGCGCAAGCGGGTTTTCAGATGTTGCCTGATTAGTATCACAATCAAGAGGCGCTATCGTCATTGCCATCTTTGTCAACCAGTCAGACTAGGTTTTGTACCCCGGAAGACGCAAAGTGGCATAGTTCCATTGTTTGCCTCATCCCATGAGGAACTTTCAGCATGGTAAGAATAGAGTGAATAACGCGTAGCTGATCCACGATCGTATGAATGGTGGATCCATGCCGTCGGAGTTGGATCTACGCTAAGACTCAAGCGCGCGAAAAACATCGCCGCTGAAATTATCCGCCGTGTCGTAAATAAGAATCCGCGCCCGTGAGCCAATCTTCCCGGGGTGGCGTGAAAATATCGTACGCAACTAAGTCTTCGACCGCATAGGCGCTGTGTGGCTCATTGGCGGGAATGGTGATCATTTCGTTCGGACCGACGAGTAACGTCTTGCCCTCTATTTCAAAGCGCCAGGCGCCGCTCATCACCCAAGTGACTTGTTCGTTGTCGTGGGCATGCATAGGCACTTGGTAGCCTTGCTTAACCAAGGTTTGCCCGACCATGATTTTGCCGTCCCAGGCGAGACGGCGAACAAAACTTTCGTTGACTTGCTCTGCGGGAATCTCCGACCATTTGATGTGCTTCATTGCTCTTGCCCTCCCTTGAGGTAGCTATTCAAATAAGATTAGCGCAAGGGCGATAGTTTGGGAAGAGGGCCGACCTAAAGGCTGTTACTTGTCTGAAATTACCAGGCGCTGCGGCGAGCCTTGCGAGCGTTTTACCAATGAACGCAACACACGTTGTAACTCATCTATCTGCCCGCGTCGCGCATAGGCGAGCCCCAATCGAACCAGTGCCGGCGGAGAGTGCGGATCCAACGCTACTGCCGTTTCCAGCGCCCGCGCCGCAGCTACAAACTCGCCTTTGCCCGCGAGCGCGTCACCGTGCATCCGCCACGCATTGGTATTTTCCGGCTCGGTTTTGAGCCAAAGTTCGGTCACCTGCAGCAGCGTGTCCCAGCGTTGATAATGCAGATGGCGGCTCGCTTGCAGAAAGTACGGCAATTCAGCCAGGGGACGCAGGTAGAACGGCCGAGCATCGCGCTCGGGCTTGATCGCGACGAAGCGCAACGATGACTCGGTAAGGTTAGGCAGCCAATCGACCGGCAGCGCAAAGTATGCGGCATCGGCGCCGCCGAGAAGAAATGCGGCGATCGCAATCAGTTCACCTGACTCGTTAAACACGCCCCCGCCACTATCGCCTGGCAAAAACTCAGTGGTAACCTGAATCATGCGGCTGCGGTCGTGATCGTATACGGCCTCGACCACGCCCGACATCAGGTGCAGGTCGCCGCCGAAAGCGAATCCGGCGGCCGCGACCGGCTCGCCGGGCCTTAGCTTGAGCGCGCTGCCGCGCGCGACCGGCGGGGCATTGAGTTCTGGAACGGCGAGCAAGCAGAGGTCATGTTCGATGTCTCGCGCGGCTTGCGTCACTTCGAATTTGCGTCCCCCTGCCGCGAGTTGAACTTGCGCTGCGTTCTTGATTACGTGGCAAGCAGTCACCATCATTTCCGGTCTCACGGCCACTGCAGTTCCCGTGGTCGAAAGCCCATCTCGATCGATTATGTGAAGCTTGAATACCGATCGCGCAAGCCGCTCGAATAACGCATTATCGATGGCAGCGTGGGCATGCGCGACGCTGAATACGCACGCGATAACTGCCGCCGTTAAGCGAACTCTTTTTGCATAAGAAGGTTTGTTCATCACTTGTTCCTCATGCCTGGGAAGTAGATTCAAAACTACCGCGCCGCCGGCAGACGCGAGATGTGCCGATCTACGATTTGCCAGCACGGTACGAAGAAGGATGCGCCGCGTACACCCGACAAAAAAGATTTGGTACCAAGGCCTTTCACATTTCCTCCGCTAAGATTGTTTGGGCGCTGCGTTTTGCACTATCACCCACGAGTCTTCCGCGAGAAGCCGCGTAGAAAACTCGCTAGCAACGCGAAAAATACTACACTCAAGATTTCGTTAAATCCCTACCTGGTCAGGTGGGATGTGAATTCGCGCGATCGCTTGCGCTTGTTATTTGAGACCGTTTTCGATCGGTCGAAGAGTCAATACTGGCGCGGCTTTCCGGATAGGCATTGCCACGAGGCAAGCTGGATGCGGTTCGTGGCGCATCGCGAAACAAAAAATGTAGGGCGGGATCCTATCCCGCCGATCTTCCGGACCACCGAAAAATATCAATCGTTGCGCCTGGGCAACAAGTTAGCAACCCTAGGTTTACGTCAAGCGGCGCGCGTCACATCATAAGGCTGAATCAAAACTTCCGCCGGAAGCCCAAGGCCCGCTGACAGGTTACGTATCATCTCTAGTGAAAGCGGTCGTACGCGATTAAGCACTTCCGCGACGCGGGCACGCGAGCCGATGAAAGGTTCCAGATCCTTACGCGTGAGACCGCGCGCATCCATCACGTGTAGCAGGAAGTCGATCGGCTCAGGATCGGGGATCGGGTAATGCTCGCGTTCATATTCTTGAATCAGTAAGGTCAGTACCTCGAGACGATCTGCGTCTTTTGATCCGACGTGGGCGTCCCAAAGCAACTCGGCTTCTTTCAGTGCGACGTCATAGTCGCGTTTGGTTCGGATTGGGCGGAGTTCCATCATTCACCTCATCAAATTTCGTTGGCGTCGATCTTGTCGTACTCGCTATGCGTACCGACAAACCGGATGAACATCATCCGCCGGTTGTAATGCACTGCGACCACGAGCCGATAATCGTTGCCTTTAATGTTAAAAATTATGCGGTTGTTCGCGAGGAAGCTTGCTGAACGATATGCTGCCTTAATGTCAGTAGGCTCGGCCCAATCAGCGCGACTGGCCTCGGCATACCACGCCCTTAGGGGTATTTCAGCCCGTCGGTGCTTCGTCCAAAACTGTCGCAATATTCGCAGCGCGATTATCCGCATAAGTGAATTTTAGCATGCTCCCAAAATGGGAGCAATCGTGTGTACCTGGAGGGAGGTATCGTTTGAATTGGTGGGCGGGACACGCCCTACGCGGGCTCAATAGGTAGCGGGCGCCACGCACGCGCTACCCGTGTATTTGGGCGCGTTAAATGCACCGATTGGTGCGCATGGCGCACGCCCGTTGCGGATCACGCTTAGTCCGGCAGCGTGTACCGCAATTTCCCTTCGTCACAAACTGCACGTGCACCGGGTATGGCGGGAAACGGTGTGATTTGATAGTCACGAGTACCGCGTATCCCGGAAAACTTTCCTGTGCCGTGGACGACTTCGAACTTTCCGGCCAGGCCCTCGGAACGGGAGAAATGCAGCAAGACTTTATCGCCGTCCTTGTCCACCCATTCGCAATGGCCCCAGACACTCGGCTTGCCCTCGACGGAGCGCGACGCACCCAGGCATTGGGTGGACATCATGTCGAACAGACCACCCGCTGGGCTTGTTCGCACCGTACCGTACGTCTTGTATGTGCCGAACGAATGCCGTGTACTGGTCGCGACGTTTTGCACCTCTCCGCCGCCACATTGAATTATTGAGACCTCGCCCGACTTGGCCAAAGCCACGCCGCTGCAGGCGGCAGCCAACCCGAGCACGGCAGTCTTGATCATCATGGATTTCATATTCAGTCTCCATTATTGGGTTGATGAAAAGTGGCCCGAGCGATTTTCTAGCCACGTGGAAAATCATACGCTTTACGATCGATCAAATCCCTACTTGTTCAAGTAGGATGTGAATAGGTCTAGCCTAAATTTCCTACGCTCCGAAAGGTGAAGAAAGCATAGAGAAATAGGCGGCTTCGGACTATCCCGCGAACACGGGATACTCACTCGCTTGTGGCCGCCCACGAGGCTATGCTCCGAGGGCGGCCGTAACCAGCAAGCGTTGATTGACCCTGGGTACAAGTTCACCTCACCCGAGTCCTACGACCGGCGGTAGCTGGGATGTAACGGATTGCGATCATCGACGTATCTGTCGTTTTGGGACACCCCAGTGGCAACGAACGGTGTGGTCCATACTTTGGCCGCAAAATACCCCGGATGTAACGGATTAGTAATCGGCGCCGCGATGGCGACGTCGGTATTTGGTTGAACTGCCTTTACCTGCACCTTGTCCCAAAAATAACTGGGATGTAAGGGATTGCTTTCCGTGGCGCCGGCAGTGGTGATTCCGGCCAATGTGGTTGCTAACATGCTCGCTGCAATAATGTGACTAACGTTCATGATGAATCTCCTTTTGATCGACTGAGTGCGGATTGAAAGGCATGGCCACGCGCACTCGATGCATGGCGATGTCGTAAAAACATTCTGTTGCGATTCCTAACAGCCAGCATTCGCTCCTTGGATAGTGATCGCGATGGTTGCTGTGGTCGCATACACAAGGACGAGTTGCCGCTGCAAAATATTGGCGGTGAGTCAGGCAGTATTTCTCCAGCTTTCGCGTCGTATCGGCGTTCTAGCCAGTGGATGAATGATTCAAGTAATCTCATGATTTTTCCGTGTATCTCATGAGACACAGCGTACGAGAAAGCCCATCGTGGCGGTATCCCGCAAGTATGGAAACGCATCCCGCTAAGAGGGGATGCCGATTAGCAATTGGGTTACGGATATCGCCGGAAACGGCGAACGTAGTGCCGCTGCTTGGTGCCTGAAGTCGGGCAGTCGAAATCGGCGGCAGCGTTATGGAAGGCGCCCTGATCTCAGGCATTTGGCAGTGATAGTGTAATCATCGTACCCGTCGCCGCACTGACGATGTCCAGCGTACCGCCGATCGCCTGAGCGCGGCGACGCATGTTGGCGAGGCCATGGCCCGGGTGTTCTTCGGTCAAGCCGATACCGTTATCGCTCACAGAAACATAGACTTTGCCCGGCGCACCGGCGATACCGGTTTCCACTTTTACGTTATTGGCGCGAGCGTGCTTGAGAATATTGGTGAATGCTTCCTGCAGAATGCGCAATACATGCAGCACATTTTGCGGCGTGAGGCAGGCAAGCTTTGGCAGGTCTTGCACTTGCCAGTCCAACTGAATGCCACTGGATTTGAGGCGTGGCTCCAGGCGGTAGCGGAAATTGCCCAGCACGGTGAGGAGATCGTTCTCAGTGGATTCCAGAGAATCGATGGTTAAACGTAAATCGTCCAAACACTCGCGCAGAACGGCAGCGAGTTGTTCCTTGGCGAGGTCACCGTGCTCGACCAGGCTCAGCGTGGAGATCAGTTGCGCGCCAAGGCCGTCGTGCATATCGCGCATGATGCGCTGGCGTTCTTCGACGGCGGCGCTCTGACGTTCAAGTTGATTCATATGTTTATAGTTTTCCTCCAGTTCGGCGTGTTTTTGCAAGACTCGGGCCTCAAGTTCAACGTTGAGCTTCGCGTATTCTCGAAGTGAGTCGACAAAGCGGCTAATGAGAAGCCAGCCTACAATGGTCGACGCCACGGCACCACCGACAGGGCGATAAAAAATCCCGTCGGATGGAAAAATACCGGAAAACATTCCGATATCGTGAACACCAACAACGACGGCCATAATAAGCGCGACAACTGCCGGTTCCGTCTTCCAGCGGTGCCATAAGAATCGTCTTGCGAAGAGAGCTCCTACGGACGTGAGGTAAATCAACACTGTAACCGTGCCCAAGGCGTTACCTACTAGGAAAGACCCGCTTCCACCGAGAGCCATTGCTGTTGGTGCAACCAGCAGAAATAACCACAACAGCGTTTCAAATCGCGGCCAACGTAAATCGACCATTCTCAACGCGCAAAAACACACGAAGATGGCTGAACCGCAATCCATTGTGATTACGAGCACATCCCAAGCAATCGAAGATATCGGGAGATCGCGGACGTAGAAATTTGCGCACGGTATGATCGAGAACAACATTGCGAATCCGATATAACCATACACGCTGTCCTGGCGCCGTCGGCTCCATAGATAAAGTGTTAGTAAAGAGTTCGCAGCAATTACCGCACAAGAGATTGCCGTCAGCGTAGTCTGTAGAAAATAACGACATTCGAAACGTGGGCTGAGTCGATTCGCGGATCCCAGCGAAATAGGTAACAGGTTGTTCTTGCTATTCGAGGAGGTCCATAGGCGCACATGCAGCGTATTCGGGCCAAGTCGGAGGGCGGGCGTTGGGATCAAATAAAACTGGGCGCGATTCCAGTTACGTGCTACCGGTTCTTTAAACTGACCACTACTACCGATGTATGCCCCATTTATATAAAACGCTCCATTCAAAACAACTCTTGGCAAGTAGAGAGCATAAGGTTGCTGTGGCTGGCCGACCAAGTGAAAGCGCAGTCGATACCAGCCAAAACCGCCGATGTTTGGCCGCGACTCACCCCAGTTATCTGGCAACTGCTGCGGCTTCCATGCTGCTGAATCCGGTGGCGGCAGTTCACCGTGATCCAAGACAAATTCGGCGCGATCGAGTCGCAATATCTGTTCGTTGGCGAGGCTTATCGTCGGCACCAGAATCGCGCAAATCATTGCTAAAAAATACCGAAGAGCGCGAAGCGTTTTCATAACCACGGCCCTATTTCAGCAACCCCATCTTGCTTGCTTCGTACACTGCCTCACCGCGCGAGTGGACGGCAAGCTTTTGATAGATTCTTTTGACGTGAGCCGTAACGGTATGAGTCGAGATTGCCAATAGCTTCCCGATCTCGCTGAACGTAAAGCCTTTGGCAATGAAAGCCAGCACTTCGGCTTCGCGCGGCGATAGGCCGGCGTCTTCCGGCAGCGGTTGCTGGGCTGTAACGGCGGGCGCCTTGAAGCGCTTCAACAGTTGCCGCGCGATGATCGGCGTGATGGGTGAACCGCCCGCCCGCAGTTCTTTAATGACATTGACGAATTCTTCCGGAAGGCTGTCCTTGAGGAGATAGCCTGTCGCACCGGCTTCGATGCTGGCGATGACGTGTTCCTCGTCGCCAAACACCGTCACGACCATGATGTCGGTCTCGGGGTGGTGCTGAGTGGTCTCACGGATGATGTCGATGCCGCTGATATCCGGCAACCCTAGATCGATGAGCAATACATCGGGGGCGTGCTTCGCCAGCGCTTGGCGCGCCGATGCGCCGTCGCTAACGGCGGCGAAGAGTTCTAGTTCTGGATCGGTGGCGACAATCTTGCAGAAGCGGTTCAGAAAGGCCGCGTCGTCTTCTACGATCATTACTGTAGTCACGATGCCTCGCAAATGTCGATTTGAAATGCCGCGTTGCAAGTGCCGGCCAGAACATCATAGTCCTAGGCGATTGTATTGGCATATACCCTATTCGCGGGATGGGTCGTCCGCGTCGCATTCGGTAGCTTGCGAAAAACGCTATCGGTGAACGACTTATTAACCGAACGGGGTCGCTGATAACGATGCGCAGCGCAGGACAATATGCAACTCGCCCTGGCGTATACTTAACTCAACAATATCATCTAGGCGCTGAGGGTTAAAGACGATGGGGTTGCCCAAGGGTATTCGAATGAAACAGCTTTACGTATCGTTGCTCATCGCGTTAGTTTTTTGCGCAGTCCAAGCCCAAACCCCCGAGTCGATTAAGACGACTTTAAGCCATAGCGACGCGGGCACCATCTGGTTCAGCAGCGCCAAACCTTTGGTGATGCCCCGTGTAATTGAAGGTGGCTCTTCCGGTAGATCTCCCGGCTTTACCCTGCTTGCAGATCAATCTATCCCACTATCCGGCGAACTTGTGTTTCCAGCCGGTCAAGGGCCGTTCCCTGGCGTCGTGCTCGCGCATGGCTGTGCAGGCACCGGACATTCGGACAAAGCGTGGGCGCCCTTGCTGCGCAAATGGGGCTACGCTACCTTTATTGTTGATAGCTTCCGGCCGCGCGGCTTCGCGAGTATTTGTGAGGATTTGCAGCGGCTAAGGCCGCTGCAACGTCTGCCGGATGTTTACGGCGCGCTTAGTGTGCTGTCGACTCATCCAAAGATTGATGCGCATCGTATCGCGCTAATGGGTGCCTCGCATGGAGGCTTACTCACTGTCGACGCCGCTACCCAATGGGCGAAGGATACGTTCGTGTCTCGCAATGGCGCAGGATTTAGTGCATTTATCGCCATGTATCCATACTGCAATGTCAGCGTGCCTGAACTCAATTCAATTTCTGCCGCGCTGCGTATTCATACCGGAGAATTGGACAATTGGACGCCCGCCAAGCCCTGCCAACAATTCGTCGATTCTCTAAAAGCATCGGGCCAGAACGCGGAAATACATGTTTATCCGAAGGCGCATCATGCATTTGACGATCCTTCTCTACCTGTCGTCGATCTACCCAACGCCCCGAGCATGGCGGCCTGCTGGTGGCGTGGTTCATCCATCCTCGACTCCTTGACGCGCGAGCCTGCGTCATGTGTCAGCCGAGGTGTAACTGTGGGTTACGGCAGCGCTGCCACGGAAGCCGCAAGGCTCGAAGTACGCGCCGAGCTAGCTGAGCTACTGAAATAGTGTGGATATCCACCACGCATTGCGTCGCCAGCGATCAGCATCGAAGGGTGTAGGCGCAGTCTTTTGCCGCTGAATAGTCGGCGAACAAATGCGCGGTCACACTTGCCGTGCCTATGCCAAGCGTCGATAAGGACGAACTCTGCTACTGCGAAGCGCTAACGGCAGTGAGCCGTAAGGAGCGGCGATACATCGACGGTAAATCTGTTAACCGGCTGCAGAGTCAATGGCCCGAGGCCACCCGGTACTGGTGCGGCTTTCCGGGTGGGCATTGCCACGAGGCAAGCAGGATGCGGTTCGTGGCGCATCTCTAACAAAAAAATGTAGGGCGGGATTCCATCCCGCGGATCTTCATTAGCCGACCCCGTTTTTCGTGCAATCGATGATGGGTGGAACTGGATTGCCGGGAAAGTATCGATCGTTCCGCGTGGGCAACGAGTTTGCCCACCCTACGTGAGTCAGGCCGTTTGCCATCGCGGCGAAGTAACGCAACGCGACTGGCTGATCGTTTATTTGGTAACCAATTAAGCAGCGCGCTTGACGTTATAAGTCTGAATCAATACATCAGCCGGAATCCCAAGTCCCACCGAGAGGCGTCGAATCATTTCCAACGACAGCGGGCGTACACGATTGAGTATCTCCGCGACGCGGGCGCGCGAGCCGATGAAAGGTTCCAGGTCTTTGCGCGTGAGGCCGCGTGCATCCATCATGTGCAAAAGAAAATCAATTGGTTCGGGATCGGCAATCGGAAAATGCTCGCTTTCATATGCCCGAATAAGCAAAGTCAACACGTCGAGCCGGTCGGCGTCTTTTGACCCGACGGGGGCATCCCAAAGTGTCTCGGCGCTTTTCAGTGCCGCCTCATAGTCGCGTTTGGTTCGGATAGGGCGCAGTTCCATCACTACAATTCGTTATCGCGGCCTCAGGAAAGTCTCTTTCGAGTCGATAATGCTATCAAACATCCAACGCGCCTTGCCTGATAGAAAATAGAGACACTGATATGGACTCAATCGCGAGCATGACCACGTGTGCATGCAAAACCGCCAATTCCGCGCCCGCTAGTGAAACGGATTTAGAGAGCCTGCTGAGCGGACTCGGTGTGATCAGCCCCTATGCAGCGACCATCGCCGGCATCGACGATAACGCGAATGATGCGATCCCGCGATTGACGGTGGCGATTGCTAACGACCCAAAACTCACCGCACGCGTGTTGGGGCTGGCGAATTCAACCGCTTTTTCACCTGGGCGGCCGATAGAATCGATCCGTCAGGCTGTAATGGGCTTGGGCACGGAACTGACCAAGGCAAGCTGCGTGGCAATGATCGTTTCCGAAGGAACGCGCGGCAAAACTTCGGCGTTCGACCGGCGTGGCGCGTGGATTCATGCAATGTTGGTGGCGGTCGCCGCGCGGGACATCGCTAAGCTTACGCCCTTGGAGATTGTGCCGGGCACGGCCTACTCCGCCGGACTTTTACACGATATCGGCTACTTGGCGCTGGCCGCGAAATTGCCGAAGGAAATAAGTTGTTTATGCCGGCGCGTCGAGGCAGATGCGCATTCGCGCTCCATGGACCTGGAACGCCTATGTCTGACGGCGCCGCATCATGCGCTTGGCGCCGTTATAGGGCGGAGCATCGGTTTGCCTTCGACTATCGTGGATGCGATTTTGTACCATCACCAACCAACGGCGGCTAAACCGTTGGCTGCGTGTGTCGCAGTCGCGGATCAACTCAGTGGCTTGGTGGAAGGGGCGAATAATCCCGGCTTTTACCCACTAGTCGAGGACATCGAGCCATCATGGCTAGGCATGCTCAAGCTCGATCGACCGGCGCTTGAGCCCATCCTTGCCAGTCTACGAGAAGATTTAGCTTCGATTAGCTCCGTCGCAAGTTCGATCGCGTAGAGCCGTTTCGATACTGGTCTTAGGATCGCTGCAACTTTGTAGTTGGCGGCCGCAGTGGTCTCTACGCACGCTTTAGCGAGTGAAGCGCACCGCACGAGTCGATGGCTGGAGAGGCACGTGGATATTGCCTCTCAGGGCAGGCATCGCCACGAGGCAAACTGGATGGACGTCGTGGCGTGGTGCTCTATATTCAAGTCCGGCCTCGGCGCGCCTGTGCTTTTGTACCCGCGATGTTTTGTTGCCGATCAGTTGATCGCGACGCGAAGTGATCCAGCATAAACGCAGCCAACGCTTTCACTTTTGCCGACAGGTGGCGGCTGCGCGGATAGATTGCATACAAGTTGCTCGGTTCGAATTGGTATTGCTGCAGCACCGGCGCCAGTTTGCCGGTGTCGAGTAAATCGTTGACGTAAAGGGCCGGAATAAGGGCGATGCCGAGTCCCGCGACGAGCGCATCGCGCAGTGGCAAGCTGTTGTTCGACTGACCCTCCGTGCAAGCTGTTCTCGACTGTAGCGCGCGGGCGGCACTTTGACGCGCCACTCGCCCGTTGGACCTTGCAAACGCAATTCGTTGTGCGGCGAGCCTTGGACGTAAAGCAGGCATTCATGGCTCGCTAAATCTTCCGGGATACGCGGTGTGCCAGCGCGTTTCAGATAGCTTGGCGCTGCGCAGATCACATAGTCGATATCGGCTAGTTTTCGGGCAATGAGGTTCGAGTCCGGAAGCTGTCTGATGATGCGAATCACCATGTCAAAACCTTCTTCCACGGGATCGACAAAACGATCGTTGAGATTGAGATCAAGCTGAATCTCAGGGTAGCGCTGCAGAAACTCCGCGAATAGCGCGCCGAGGTGCAGGATAGCGAAGGACACCGGCGCGTTGACCCGTAACGTTCCGCGTGGCGTTGTGTGATGCCGACTCAGCGCTATTTCCGATTCGCCGATGTCATCCAAAATCCGCGCACAGCGCTCCAAATAACTCCGCCCGCTGTCGGTCAGGCCCACGTACCGCGTGGTGCGCACCAGCAACTGCACGCCAAGGTGATTCTCTAGGGCGCTAACATGTTTACTTACAGCGCCGTTGGACATGTTCAACTTCTCCGCCGCAGCGGAAAAGCTCGCCAATTCGGCAACCTGACGAAAGGCACGCATCGCAATGAGCTGGTCCATGAGTCATTGTTTCTAAAATAGAATAAATATTTTGCCATAAGTCATCTTTATTGTGGAAATAGAAAATGTGAAGATGTCTGGGCGTTACATCACTACAGGAGAAATGATCATGAATTGGCAAAAACCGCTGTTGCTGGCCGCCGCCGCTTGGAATGTATTGGGAGGAGCCAGCGCCCTGATCGACCCAGCACAACACTTCGCTCAGATGTACACCGCGTCGCTGTCGCTGGTTGAACCGCTACAGTTATTTTTCTATCGTGGCGTATGGATCAACGTCATCGCCTGGGGCATTGCTTACTTCATTGCCGCATTCGTGCCAGCCGCCAGAGTCACAGTTTTTGCAGCAGGCGCCGCCGGAAAATTCGCCTATTTTGTCGCGTGCGTGGCGTTGTTTTCCAGCGGCGTAGGTAATGCGGCACTCCTCGCCACGGGCCTAGTGGATTTGGTTTTTGCAACGCTATTTGCAACTGCGATTCTGCAGATGCGCAAAACGAGTGATGCTGCGCTGCGCTTGGGCTGGCGCTCGGGAAGATCTGGTGGGGTGGGATAACGATGAGTAATCAGCGACAGTTGATTGCTTTGTTGAGCGGCGCAGGCGGCTACGTCTAGCGCCCAAGGGCATTGTCTCCGATCAGTACTTTGCTGGTTATGCGGTCAAAATCGACCCACTGCCGTCCTTCATCTCCTACGAGGTTCAACGGCGGGAATCGGAGTGAAGGAGTCGCTCGGCGCGGCTGCTCACGGACTGCAACCGGCCATTCCGGTCGGTCAGCCCGCGCCAAGTTGGCGGCAGGTTTGCAGCGAATAGGAGTCACTCGGAATCAATTTCACTAAGAATCAAAATTTCCTGTTTTGAGCGGCAACTTCCCAAGAATTGAATGCCAAGCCCCGACTCCTGCCAGTCGGTTGCATTCCTTGTTTACAGATGTTTAGGGCGTAACTCGATTTGTCGTCGATGATGGCACTAAGACGTTTGTCCCTCGCCTCGGAACTCTGTCGCCCGAAGGTCGTTTGTTTGTTTGCTCTGGCGGGTGGGGGCCTGACTTCGATTCGCCCTGGGGCCCGTAGCCGGAACGACTTGCGGACGAAGCGGCGCCGCCCTGGATCGCTTCAGGCGACGTTGAGTAGGAGCGGGGAATCGGGCTCAATCCAGCGATGAACGCTGAAGGTGTGCCGGCGTTGGGAGCCGGTGGCCTGGATGGCAAGGGACTCGACGAACCATGCCTCCCCGAGACCAGCGTCATCGACGGAAACGGTGATCTGCTGCAAACGCCCAACATGTCGGCCGATCACGGCAAAGTCATTCACATGCCCCGCTTCGAAAAGGCCCGCAGGGCGCGAGTTCAGCGTGGCCGTCATCTGTCCGCGGTTGCCCTGCAACTCGACCGTGATGTGCGCGTCCGTTCCGGCGCCCTGCCTGGTGCCTGTCACCGCGCTGATCACGTAGGCATGCCGGGGCAGCGGCACGAAAGGATCCTCGGCTCGTCCGGCCAGCCGGATGGAAGTGGCGAAGACAGGCTCCCGCAAAATTGATGCGAGTTCAGCGACATCGTTGACGAATATGCCATCGACGCCCATGCGAAGGTAATTGCGCATGGAGTCCTTGTCGGCCAACGTCCACGTATAGACCATCCGGAACCTGCGCCGGGACCACTTCTGTGCGACCGCGCGCAGGATAATTCGGTGCAGGGATGGTTTCGGGGCCGGCACAGCTATCCCGTCGCCAAACGCTTGGCGGGGAATACCGATGTCGGCAAAGAAGCGCTCGACCCGCTCGGGGTCGTCATCCTGGTCGATTGCGTACCCTTCGCGCGGGCGCATGTCGACCACGAGGGGTAAGAAGAAGTTTCGGTCCGTGAACGCCGACACCGAGAACAAGACGTTAACGGCGACGACCTCAGTAAGTCGACTGCGCACGAGCTGGCGCAGCCGCGCCGAGTCCATTGTGCCGTCCTTGCAGTCGAACATGATCAGAGCGACCTGGGGGTTGGCCCGGAGGATTGCGACAAGGCCGTCCAAGTACGGGCCCAAGGCATCGCGCTGCGGGAAGATGCTGACGTCGTGGTTGACGACGAATTCGCCGGAGCGACTGCTCGGACGAATGTCACATTCGATCGCGGTGGCCCCCGAGTCGCACCATCTTGCGTAGTTTTTCGAGGTCATTGCAGCGGTGGGCGATCAGGTAGAACGGCCGCCTGCCCTCCGCGTTGGACTCGGTGAACGCCATGAGTTCGCGCACGGATACGGGCGGTGCAAACTCGAAATCGTCGGCCAAGTCTCGCACGCTGGATAACGCGCCACCGCCGGAATTCGCAAAGGCCTCGCGCAGGTTCAAAGTCACGCGATTGGTCCTTGATAGACGAAGCATTCGCCACGAACCGCACAGTGCGAGCTCATCTCCGGAAGTTCACCTCGACTACCACGGCGCTGCCTTTGGGAACGATCGTGCCGGGTGTGGGACGAAGCCCCGACGTGGCTGACTCCAAGCACAGACATGCCCACAAGGTCGCTTAATTGTTGAAAAGTTAACATCGTTCGCGATATCCTTTATGGATGGCAACCCTCCCCGACCAACTTGTAGGTCGGGAATTCGTCGAGAATCAGCAGAAGGGGCGCGACGAGCGTCTCACCTGTGGTATGCGAATACTTAGTAGCAGTGTAGCGCGAATAGCCCTTGCGTTACAGTTTTGTGAATGTCGGTACCGTTAGAAACACTGAGGTAAACGACGGTCGACTCTACCATTTTCCTCCGGTGCCGCAGATTGGTGGCAGCGGGATCCCCAAGATTTTTAACACTCCCAAAAGAATCTATTCCCCGACAGAGGCGATTGGATGTATGGTGAATTCCTACCAGGACGCCACAATCACGTTAGGCAGGATTGACGTCGGGCAGGTAAAGCCAGGCTGGGGGAAAAGATGAACAGTTTGCGAGAGGCAGGTCAGTTTGTAGGGGTGGGATCAGGGGCGAGCATTCGTTCGATTGCGGCTGTCGTACAGTTCGTGAGCGATGTCGGGCGACCTTCGCTGCGCAACGTAATGGACGCGTTGCAAAACACGAATTTTACGGTTGCTGAGAGCACGCGTCCGCTGTACCGGAGAACCAGGCCCGTGCCGCAAGACCCCGAGAAGAGCGGGCGAGACAATAACTTCATCGACCTCACCAATGCTCATATGCTGTCGTTTGGGGATCCCGACCCGGTGGCGGCGGCAGTTGGCCTTTTTGATGCGCGGGCGGCGGCTGCCATCGGCGGCGCTGTGGGAACAATCAATGTCGACGGAATGCGCTTCGTTCCAGGTGGCCCAGGTGGAGGTCACTTTGAGCCATTCGATGCGTTTGCGGAACTTACGGAGACCAAGACGTTCGGGGAGGACGCACCGGATGTGGTGATTCCGACAGCCCAAAGCTTGGCGGTCATAGCCTACCCGGATTTTTTCCCAGGGGAGCACGATGCCCTGTCCGTGAAGATGGTGTCTGAAGCAATTTTGATCTCGAATCCAGGATGGTGCGGGACATTCGGTCCGGGGGTCGACGGGGCCTTCGATTTGGCCCTGGGCGATCCGGCGCCAGGGGACTACGACATGTCTCAGATGCACCTGCTGCAGATTGCCTATCGATATTACGAGGAACTGACACCGAATGCCCGCGAACTCTTGATCACGCAACTGCTGGCACGGGGTCGCATACACCGGCCGCGCCTGGACGATACCTTTACGAGCGAGGGTACTCCGGATGACTGGAGCCGGGCGGGGTTTGTGAGTCCGCTCGGCGTAAAAATAAGGATAGGGGAGACGGAAAATCATATCCTGATGATCATTACGGCGCGTTATTTGACTAATCAACTGCTTTATCAGCGAGGCCATGATTCGAAGTATGACAACCGCAGAAACGGCGCGGTGATGGGCGGACCCAATTGTATGGATCTGGTGCTGATGTTGCTGCGCAATATCCTGCAGGATGGTTTTTCAGAATATAACGCTAAACCCTATCAAACCCAAACAAGGTATGCGATTCTCAACTTGCACAGCTTTGCCTATGACCATGAAGTGCGTCTGGCGGCGCGAATGGTTCTGGATTATTTATCAGCACATCTTGCAGTATCGAGCAACGATTTAAGACGGATGGTTCCGTTTCGGCGAAGGAATGAGGCTGAGAGAGCGGCGCGCGACGATCATGGGTTCATGGACACCAGCCTGCTGGAGACCACTTTCGGGGCGGACCCTTCAGCACAGCATTTCGCCATTCTGGCCGGAAATACCAGGATCTATGAAACCCGGGGAATGCATATCAACACCGACCTGCGGGAGGGCAACGACGCAGTCATGTATGCGCTGTGTGATTACCGGCTGCCGGGCCCGATACACGATCTATTTGTGAATGATGCGCACCGTCGCTTCTTTCAAAGGGTCCACAGAATTCGGCAGGACGACGTGGCAGTCACGGGGCGCACTTCAGAGGATCAGGAGATATACGCGGGCTCACCGAGCTATTTGATCTCGGCCGGTGGAAACTTTGCCACATGGGCTATCGATCCTGGCCCCGTGTCGCTGAGCGCCAAACTAAGGCGGAAGAACGATCAGCAATTGGGGGTGGCGGTCACGACATCTTTCATGCCGACAACGGGTTCGGGATTTGATTGCGGCGATCCGACGCTGGCTCGCGATCTGATTCAGTTCGGACGTTTTTCGGATGTGGCTGGCGTGTTCAACTATGGCGTTGCACCGGATTTTGCCTGTGGACCTCAGGTTCACCTGCCCGAATGGTGTCAGAAGGCGATAGCGGCGGACAGCGGTCCACGCCTAGGAGGCTTTCAATTTGTGAATAGAGGAAGCGCGGGCAAAGGTCCGGGCTTTTATCTCGCGCTGTTGCAACAGGGACAATTCGCCGTAATGGAGGCGTTCGATACATGGCTGCACCCCGAATTGACGTTCGAACAGTTCAGGATTAACGTATTCGAGAGAAACAAGGACATGATGAGGCGAGGCCTTCACAACAATGTAACAGAGCAATATAAGACGGAGAACGGGAACACGGTGAGCTTCGTCATTGTGAGTGACGGCGATGATCACCGTGCGAGGGTGGACCGGGTCGACTTCGCAGGTGGCAAGGACGCCGCTATCGACAGCTTTGGGAACGCGAGTCAACAGGATCCAGTGCGGTTTGTGAACGGGACAGTCATGAACAGCAGCGGCCACGACGGTTTTATCCAAATCGGCAACCGTTTCCTGAACACAACTATCACTCTGGATATGCGGGACGAGTCGCCCCCGACGCGAACTTCAGAGACGGGCGAGGTAGAGCGGGCCGGTCCTGGCAGCGAGGTTTGGGTTAACTTTGCCTGGAGGGGACCAAACGAAGGCCATTTTTTTCATCCGTTCAACACGATGGCAGCGGCGGTTGCGGCGGTTGCTCCAGGGGGAAGTATCCGGATCATGCCTGGGGTGGCAAGTTAAAACGAACCATTGTCGGCGATGGTTTCAGTGGGGCCTCATTGAGCGGCGAGCCAGCGCAAAGAGCGTTGAAAATCCGGCGCGCTAGACATGTCCTAACGATTACATGTTGCTGGGGTTTGTTTTCAGTTCAATTCAAAAAGGGTGCAAACATGGCTACAGACGTGAGATTAGACGAGGGTGATGGGACTTTTTTAGTACTAGATGCCCGCGTCGTGAAGGTTGTTGGTTCTGACTTCATGCTTGACTCAGCCGAGCGCCGAAAGGGCGGTGGACCTCCTCATCGACGAGCGCTGGTACACGATCTGAATGATGGTTTAACCATCAATTTTCAAAACGACTACGAGGGTGGCGTAACTATTAACGGCGAACTAGTATTTCGCGACGGCGAACGCGCGCGAGGCGGCATAACCCTTAACGGCCCCATAACCATTAACGGCGGCATAGCTATGAGTCGCAATCTTAATCTAACTGGGGACATCCAATTTCAAATCCAACACTTCAATGCCATTGGGGACATTTTATCGGTGCCCCCCCCCACTGAGACGGTGAGCCTCGCAGAGACTATCAAATCGTTAAGGAGTGATATCCGCGCATTACAAAACCGAATCGCTACGCTAGAAGCGAGGCCGTAGACGATTTGGCGAGAAGGGTTTCCCTCTGTGTTGCAGAGCACAAGAGGATGTACAAATAGGCTCCAAAACCCCGGGTTATCCACCAAATTGCGCTGGTGCTTCTGGCACGCCAACGTGAAGAAGGCGAAAGAGAAGCTGAAGCAGATACTGCTGTGGTGTAGCATCGTCGTGCCCGAAACGCCGAGATTCCAGGACAGTCTCGACACCCTCGACTACCGGGTGCGTGATTTCTTCTCCTCCTGCTCAGGGTCGTGTACTGACATAGCCTGATTTAGCAAGCGGCCGTTCGATCCTCTTTTTTCACCAACGTCTGCTGTGGCCGAATTGCACGCGTAGGGCTACCGGCAGGTATCGGAGTGGAGCAGTCGCACAGACGAAGAGTCCGTCGCGGCGCTGGGAGGCAGGAATTGGCCGCACTCGATCACTCGGTTTTTATGGAACGGATTAAGCGGTCTGACTACAACAGTAGTTTGCGAAAATCATTTAATCTAAACGGATTGATGATCTGGACACCGTCCAGATGCTGTTCGTGCTGAAAATCTTCTGATAAGAGCGTCGCAACGCCCGCTTCACGAATTGTCGCCCAAAGGATTGCGTCCCAAAACGAGAGTTGGTGGCGCTTGACAGCCGCCAACGCACGCGTGAGCGTAGTAGTCTTCGCCGAGATCACTGGAAAGAATTGTTGCCAGTCTTCAACTTGATCCATCGCATCTTCGACCGGCATTAGCTTCTTACGCGTTACGGCGGAGAAGAATTCGCATAGCGATTGCAGGCTCAAGACGCAGTTTGAGGGCGATAGTTGCGCAAATAACTCGATCGCCTTGTCGTGCTTTTCACCAGCGTCAAGGTCCACTGAGTACACCAAAATATTGGTATCAAGCGATACACATTTACCGCTCATGCAACTGCTCGCGCGAGGGCACCCGACCGCCCAAGCGATAACCCTTTCGCATCCGCGCTAGCATGCGCTCTCGGATAGCCTTTTGCGCGGCGGTCAATCGTTGACCATTCACGATGCGAACAATTTTCGCGACGGGCTTGCCGCGGCGAGTAATTATTATCTCTTCGCCACGCTCCACTGCTTCGACATAACGCGAAAGATGCTGGTTTGCATCTCTCAAGCTGACTTGCTGTTTCATTGGATTTAATCGAGCTACATTAAAGTTTAATTGTAGGACATCCTACATTTATGGTCAATCCACGGTAAAAGGTCAGTCAGGATCGCTACCCTAATCGCGCGCTACGCAGGGTCGAAAGATTTTTTCGATTTTGAAAGACGGATGTCGATTGCGGCGAGTCTCATTCGACTATTCATCCTAAAAACGGCGATTACCCCGTTGCGCAGTGCATCAATTGAGTTGATTTTCGCGGTGCAAGCCAGTTAAATCCGGTCACGGCGGTGGCGATGAACTCGCACACGCGCTGCCACACGCTTATCGTTTTCAATTGCTCCGCAGTGTGTTTCCACTCGTTCAATCGCCGACTGACTTGAGTCAGTAAATCTTTCGCGAATCCCGCCTTGGCGTGCATCGGCGTGATCGCCAAATGGGTTTGTCCGCCATGATGAGTGAGTTCCCCAATACCCGAGAGCAGCAGCGGGCGCGCCGTAATCGCCTCCAGTCTGGCCTCGGGGTGCGCTAACCGCACGAATGTACTCCACCAGTTGTAGACTAACGCCACCGCCATCGCGCTCAACTGACACCGTTTCAGATCGTGCGTGGTGAACCCGGTCCAGCCCCATTGGTTTTTGATTTCATCGAAGGTGTTTTCGGCATCGCCGCGATCCCGATACAGTTGCGCAATCATGTGCAGCTCGTGGCTCAGGTCCGTCACCAGCACCGCATACTCGTAACCTTTGATCGGACGTTCCTTTTCTACGAAGGCCAGTTGTAACTGTTCTTCGTTCTCACACAATAACGTCTCGCCGATCAAGGGCCGGCGCAACACCACGATGCGTCGGCTTCGGCTCCAGCCCGATAATTGGATTTCGCCGTCTTGGCCTTGCCAGCCTTGTCCGGCATCGGACCAGTCGCCGCGGGCAAAGGCGCGCTCAATATGACGTTTGACGTTGTTAGTGAGTCGTTGCTTGAATAGATAGGGTTGCCCCTGCGCCTCCAGCGCCGCCATCGTGGGTTCACCGCCCGCGCCCGCGTCGCCTCTGACTAAGTGCGGACGTTTCTCAATCGGTAGCCGTTCCATTAATTCGATCAAGCCCGGCAATGTCGTATTGCTGTGACTTTGGTTGCCCGCTGCCACTGCTACACCCAGCATCAAGCGTAACCCCGCCATCTGATAGGTATGGTATGCATGCGACGGTCGTCCGGGCTTCTTTGGGTTGTACCCGAGCACGGCCCCTTCTTGCTTGCCATACAGCGGCTTGATGGTGACATCGACATCTAAAATCCACGGCGCATTAAGCAGTGGCCAGACGCTGGCATCCAAGTGGGTTTGCATCCACCTGCGTCCGGCGCCTTCATCCAGGGCGATCAGCGCGCGTCGTACGGTGTCCTCGGATACGACCGTCGTTAATCCCAGTAACTGTGGACTTAAGGCATCGGCCCGGAGTGCGGCAATATGGGCGTAGCGTCGGTGGCCGGCTAACACGGATAAAAACCATGTGCCGATGATGTCTTGGGTGCGCGAGCCATGCGGCCCGACATATTGCAACGGACAGTCTTCTTCCCAGCGGCGGTACAGCCCGGTGAGATTCAAGAACTCGATGAAGAACGCCAACTGACCCAACGGTGTGGCGGCGCGATCTGTGTTCCAACGCACCTGGACTCGACCACCTACCGTGTCTACCGCCAGTGCCTCCAACGCTTCTCGCACCGCAACATTTGACCGCCGTTTCGCTTCTCCCATCGGGTGAGCCTCCTATCGCTGGTTTACGCTTGTCACCTCAATAGCTTACCGAAAATTACGCGGGGTAATCGCCGTTTCTAGGTTCATTGATACCGCGAAGTAAAATGCCAACTTTTCAACCGCAAACGCAAAGGAGACAAGACAATGCGATTCATGGTCCTGGTCAAAGCGACCAAGCAATCCGAAGCAGGAGAAATGCCGAGCACCGAGCTGCTCACGCAGATGGGCGAGTTCAATGAGCAACTCGTCAAAGCCGGCGTGATGGAGGCCGGCGAAGGACTGCATCCCAGTTCAAAAGGAGCCCGCGTGACTTTTTCCGGGGACAAACGGATCGTTACCGACGGCCCGTTCGCGGAAACCAAGGAGCTGGTCGCGGGCTTTTGGATCTGGAAATGTGAGTCCAAGGAGGAAGCCATTGAATGGGTCAAGCGTTGCCCGAACCCGATGCCGAACTCGGAGGCCATCATCGAAATTCGCCAGATCTTCTCTCCCGAAGATTTCGGCCCGGCCCTCACGCCCGAATTGCGCGAGAACGAAGAACGGCTCCGCGCTAAAGTAGCAAAAGCTTAAATGATCAAGGGATCCGCTACGCTTAATCTATTCTAGGCTTGCGTTCAGGCGACGCTGCCGATGGCCTGAAATACGCGTCCAAAAAATTCGTCTGCGTAGTCGGCATTGATCCAACGCACGATGAGCACCATGCGGTTTTGCGGTTCTATCCAGGTGAAAGAACTGCCAGCGCCGATGGCGAAATAGCTTGACGCCGGAATGCTTGGAAATATGCGTCGGCCGGTGTTGAGCCATATTAGATAGCCATAAAACTGTGCGATTGCGCCGGGCGTGCGCATGCGATTAATCCATTGCGGCGAGATCACTTGCTGGCCGTGTGCGCGGCCATCGTTCAACAGCAGCTCGCCCACACGCGCTTGGTCGAGGCTGCTAATGCTCACCCCACCGCCCCAATGGGAGCCGCCCGGCACGGACTGAATACGCCGCCCGTCGAGCTCGATCCAGGCATGGTCGTATCCCACCCATTGCCAATTTTCACTGGCGCCGATGGGTTGCATGATGTGCTCGCGAAATACTTCTGGCAGCGGGCGGCGAAACAGGTGCAACAACGCAAGTGAAAGTTGGTTGATGCGTACGTCGTTGTATTCCCAAAATGAGCCGGGCGCTTGCAGCGGGCGCGGGTCACCCTTTTTGCCGGCGGCGGTGACGTTTTGAAATTGCAGCGTGCGGTAACGATCCACTTGGTCCGGCAGACCGAAACACTCGCCTTCCCACTCACTGGTTTGCTGCAGCAAATGGGCCCACGTCACGCACGCGTTTTGTCCGCTATCGAAGCCGATGCCTTCTATACGTGCGCCGACCGGCTCATCGACATCGGGCAACAATCCTTGATCGAAGGCGACGCCCGCGAGCAGCGCCAAGTAGGTCTTCGCAACGCTGAAGGTGAGGTCGGCGCGTTCCGGTTCGCCCCAAGTGATCGCCGTTTCGCCGTCGAGCGTGATAAAGCCGGAGACTGGGCCACGGGGCGTCACCGGGCCTAGCAGGCGATTCCATGGCGCGGGATCGAGATGATGGATGCCCCAGCCATCGCCGTTGTCGCGCGGCCAGTTGGTCTCGTGGTCGTTGGCGAATTGGATCGCTTGTTGGAGTTTGGAGTGATTCATGATCGTATTATTGTCAGGTCCGTCGAGGTGCTCGGCCATCCTCCGTCGGTCGATCTGGCCGAGCAGGTGTACGAGCGCTCGGGCGGCAACGCCTTCCTGGCCGAGGAGCTCCTCGCCGCCCGGGAGCGGGATGTCCTGGTGCCGGGCACGGTGCAGAGCCTGGTCCTGGCCCGTGTCGCGGGCCTGACGCCGCCGGCTCGGGATCTGGTCCGTCTGGCGGCCGTGGCCGGGCTCCAGGTTTCGCACGGGTTGCTGGCGACGGCCTGCGGCCTCGATGACGAGGTGCTGCTGACGGCGGCCCGGGAGCTGGCCGAGAAGCACCTTCTGGTGGCCGATCGCTCAGGGGAGGGGTACGCCTTTCGCCACGCGCTGACCCGGGAGGCGGTGTACGGCGATCTGCTCCCGGGCGAACGACAGAAGCTCCATCTGGCGGCGGCCCGGACGCTCACCCACGACCCGGCCCTCGGGCCGGCGGCGGGGTGGGCGGTGGCTGAGGCGGTGGCCGAGCACTGGTTCGCCGCCGGTGAGCTCGAACGAGCCTTGCCCGCCTCGGTCGCGGCCGGCGACGCGGCCCGAGCGGTGCTGGCCCTCACCGGAGCGCTCGGTCACTACGAGCGGGCGCTGGAGCTGTGGGATCGAGTGGCCGATCCTGAGATGTTGGTCGGCCTCGGACGTCCCGTCCTGCTCGATCGCGCGGCCGAAGTGGCCAGCGGGGCCGGCGACCACGAGCGCGCCATCCGCTACGTCGACGCCGCCATCGCTGAGCTGGAGCGCACTGCCACTGCGCCGGCGCAGCTGGCTCTGCTGTATGCCCGGAGGTGTCACTACCTGTGCTGGAACGGCCGCGACACCGAGATGCTCGAGTGGACGGCGTACGCCCTGGCGCGGCTCCCGTCCGAACCCCTGACCCCGGGACGCGTCGGCATCCTGGCCTATCACGCCCACGGCTTGTGCTTGGCTGAGCGGTACGAGGAAGCATCCCAGGTCGCGGAGGCGGCGATCGAGGCGGCGCGCAGAACCGGCGCCCGCAAGCAGGAGGCCCTCGCCCGCCGTGCCCTCGCCGTCTGCCTGACCGCGACGAGCACGGATCCGGAGGCCGGGATCCGCGAGTTCGAGCACGCGGTGGCCATCGGTCGCGAGATCGGCGACGCCGACGAGGTCGCGACCGCGTACGCCGACCTCTCCGACACCCTGCTCAGGCTGGGGCGACTCGACGAGGCCGCCGTAGCCGCCCAGGAGGCGTTCGACGCCGGCGTGGAGCTGGGACTTCCCCAGAGCTTCGTTCGGGTTGGGCATGTGGAACGGGGCCGAGGCATTGTTTCTCGCCGGGAGGTGGGACGAGTGCGCACAGGTGCTCGGGCGGCTCCGCGACCAGCGCTGTGGCGGAATCATGGAGCTGTTGGGGCTCGCGCTCACCGCCATGCTCGAGGCCTCGCGTGGAAGAGACGATGCCGCGATGACCGCCATGGCAGCCGCCGGGAACGTGGGCGTTGGGGACCCCGAGGCCGAGGGCCTGCTTCTCGCTGGCGCAGGCCCAGGCCGCCCTGAACGAAAGGCGATCTCGCCGCCGCCCACCGGGCGGTGGTGGAAGGGCTCGACATCATCATGACCGGCTCGCCCACAACCGGAGGTGGTCTCGATCGTCACGCTCGCCGGGCTCGGGCTCCAGATCGAAGCCGACCGGGCACAGGTCGCCCGCGCTCGGCGCGATCCGACGGGCGAGCAGGCGGCGATCGAGGCGGCTCGAACCGTCGCGGCGGAGACGCTCGCCGTTCTGGCCCAGCGCGTACGCCGCCGCGCATCTGCCGGATGCGTTGCGCGCCCACGAAGAGCTCTGTGACGCCGAGGTCGGCCGGGCGGAAGGACACTCGGACCCCGACCAGTGGTGCCGGGTCACCGCCACCGGAGCGACCGACGGGGACTGGCGGGGCGCGGCCTACTCCGGCTACCGCGAAGCCGAGGCCCTCCTGGCCACCCGCGGCGACCGCGCCCGAGCCGTCCGTGTTCTCACCGCCGCTCACGTCACCGCCGGACAGCTGGCGGCCGAACCGCTCCGCCAGGAGATCGAGTCCCTCGCTCGCCGAGCCCGGATCGAGCTGTCCGACCAGCCGCTGCCGGCGACGGGCCCGCTCCCACCAGATCCAGCGCTGGCGCCGCTCGGTCTGACGGCGCGCGAGCTCGATGTGTTGCGGCTGGTCGCCGCCGGCTACACGAACCCCCAGATCGGCGAGGCGCTCTACATCAGCCGCAAGACCGCCAGCCACCACGTGTCGAGCGTCCTCACCAAGCTGGGTGTCGCCACCCGGGTCGAGGCCGCAGGCGTCGCCCATCGCCTGGGCCTGACCCCGGACACCATCACGGAGAAATAGGTCACTTCGACTCGGCGCAATGGGTCAGCTGCCCGATGGCGGCGGCACGCCCCGATTCTTACGTTGCCTCCAAGGTTCATTGCCAGGAGGCAACAACATGGAGCGAAACACGAAGTCAACGGTGGCGTCAGGGGTTGTGGCGCTGGCGCTGCTGGCCGGATGCGGCGACGAAGTCGCGGCGCAGTCGGACCGCAGCCCCCCATCCCCCCACGCCGAGTACCAGAGGCTGGCCGATGCCGAGCGGATTGAGCACGAGGCCCACCTCGACGGCCAGTGGTGGACGTACATGGGGAGGCCCCGCCCCACCCACGAGGTGTCCGAGTCGGTGCCGGGATCCCGGCACATGCCGACGAGCTGAGGGTTCTGGAAAGCCGACGAGCTCATCAACCCCCACGATGGGCCGTGCCGCGGCTGTTCGAAGCGCCGACGGCACGAGCCCGTCAGGGGATGCTGTAGACCGCGGAGGTCTCGGCGGCCACCTGGCCCAGTCGTCTGAGATCCTCGGCCAAGGCCTCGGAGCGGTCGCGGTGAGCGGGGAGGATCGTGGCGTAGGCGACGTCCAGCACCTTGGGCGCCCGGAGCACGCGGAAGGACTGTTCGATGCGCGTGCCGCCGTCACCCTCCTCGAGCCGGATGCACCATTCGGAGCTGTCGGGATAGAAGGTCGTCGGCACGGTGCGCCAGGCGAACTCGTACGGCTCCGCGGTGCGGACCTCGCACACCCGGCCCCAGCGCAGGAGCCCTTGGCGGTTCCGACCGCGGAAGCGGGCACCGGGCACCGCCGCCGTCGCCCCGCCGAGCCAATCGGCCGACACGCACTCATGGCTCCAGTCGCCGACCCGGGTGACGTCCCGTACGACATCCCACACGGCGTCGATGGGGGCGTCGACGACGACCTCGCTGCGGCCGGCCTTCTGGACGTGTCGGCCGTCGCTCGGCGCGCCCCAACACGCCCTCTTCTGGCGGCGATAGCCACGGGCGAAACCGTGGAGCAGGACGAACCGGGGGAGGGCCGGGACCAAGCCGACGACGGTCTCGCGGTCCGCCGGGCTCAGGTCGTCGATCAGCCAGTGGCCCTCACGCCCGAGTTGGACGAAGGACTTGGGCGCGAGGTTGTACTCGTACTCGATGGCGCGCCACTCGGCTGCGGTGAGCGTGGCCGAGGCGACCGGCATCGCCTCGTCCTCCTCCCGGCGCAGATGCGGAAGGAGCACCTCCTGCAGCCGTTCGAGCGCGGCGAGCAGCGCCGCCCGCCGGCCATCGTCGTCGTCCGTCCGATAGCCCGCGGCTTCGCGCTCCACCTCCGCCATCGCCACGGCGATCGCCTCATGGTCGGCGCCCATGGCGTCCAGCAGCGCGGCCGCGTCGGGCCGGCGCTCTCGGATCACGGGGTAGAGGCCGGCGTCCTCGGACGCGTGGTGGTCATGAAGGAACCTCATCATCCACTCGAGGTGCGAGGCGATGGCCGAACGTTGCTGTGCTTCGGGCGGGGGGCTGCGGCGCAGCACGACGACGGCGCGGTCAAGGTCGCGGCGCAGCGCCTGGTGGGTGATGCGCATCATCGAGGTGTCCGCTAGTGCTTCGGGTTCGACGGTCACGGCAGAGCCTCCTTGGGTCGTCAGCGGGGAAGGACGCGCTCGAGCGTCTCGGCCACCCATGCCTCGTACTGGTCGCGGGTCCAGTCGGACTCCTCCACGAGCAGCAGATACAGCTCCGGGCTCACCATCGCCCAGATCCCGTCACGCTCGGTGGCCGTCGGCTTCCGTCCCACGATCAGTCCGATGGCGGCCTCGACATCTCGACGTTGGCGTTCGCGCGTTGCCCGCAGCACCTCGGCGATCTGGGCCTCGCTCGACGCGGCTTCGCGGATCACCTTCGCGAACGCGGCGGTTCGCCCGTGGACGACCGTGAGGAGGTGAGCCGCGGCCGCTGTCCGCTCGGAACGGGAGCCCTGGGCCATCGCCGCGAACTCCGGTCGCTCGGCCAGGGCCATGGGGCGGTCGTCTCCCACCACGGCGATGTCGATCACCGCGTCGAGCAGCCGCCGCTTCGAGGAGAAGTGTGAGTAGAGCGTCTCGGTGGAGACACCGGCCTCGGCCGCCACTTCGCGCATCCCCGTACCGACCCAGCCCTTTGACGGTGAACATCCGGGTTGCGGCGGCGATCAGGGCCGTTCGCGTCTCCTCCGCCCGTTGGGCCCGTAGCGGCGACTGGTACTGCCGTCGGGCCCGTCCGTCGGCCCCTGCGCCTCGCTTCGTCGGTGTTGCTCGGGTCGCCACGGGGCGAGATTAGAACATCCCTGTATTCACTACAAGAGTGTTCAGATGATTTTCCGAAATCCACCGTTCGACGCCAGCCGGCTGAGCTGCACAGCGATCCGGGAGTCGGCCCCGAACCCGTTCTTCTGTGCGTGGTCCATCCACAGGATGACGGATGGGGGTGCCGTGCGAATTCCATGATTCGCCCGATGCGTCGGCGGAAGGCAGGTCCCTACCGTCCGATTCGAGGGTCAGGTCGACCCACGATCGGAGAACGATGAGCGAGCACCCGAACGTGACCGTGATCAACCGCATGACGAAGGCCGTCTTCGAGAACGACCGGGACACCCTCTCGGCGCTGTTCACCGACGACATGACGTTCCACATGCGCGGTCCGCTTCCCCGGCCCGGGGATCACGAGGCGTCGACGGCTTCCTCGGTGCCCTCGGCGCCATCTTCGAGCTGACCGACGGCGACGTGAAGATCGAGCAGCTCTTCTGCGCCGCCGAGGGGACGTGGGCCGCCGAGTGGGAGAACGCCGTCCTGGGCCGTCACGGTCATACCCTGGAAACGAAGAACGTGTTCATCTACGAGTTCGACGGCCACCAGATCGCCGACCTGTGGATGATCTGCGCGGCGCCGGCAGGCAGCGAATCCTTCTGGGACTGACGGGACGCGCCCCAGCGGGGCCCGCCCGAGTCGGGGAGGCTCTGCCCGTGGGTGATCAGATCGATCGGGGACGAGCAGCGTTCGACCGCAAGGCCTGGGCTCGGGCCTACGAGGATCTGTCCGCGGCCGAGCGGGACGAGCCGCTCGAGGTCGACGATCTCGAGCGGCTCGCGTCGGCGGCCTATCTCGCCGGCGCACTCGGGGAGAGCTCCGACGTCTGGGCACGGGCCCACCAGCGTTGCGCGGAGATCGGTGAGGTCGCCCGGGCCGCTCGCTGCGGCTTCTGGCTGGCGTTCGCGCTGTTGAACGGCGGTGACCTCGCCCGGGGCGGCGGATGGGTCGACCGGGCCCAACGCCTGCTCGACGAACGCAAGCTCGACTGTGTCGAGCAGGGCTACCTGCGCTACGCGGCGGCGTTGCGGGCCGTGTTCAGCGGTGATGCCGTCGCCGGCCAGCGAGGTTTCCGGGAGGCTGCGGGGATCGGCGAGCGCTACCGCGACGCCGAGCTGTGCACGCTGGCCCGCATCGGCGAGGGCCGGTGCCTGATCTACCTGGGCGACATCGAGCGGCGGCGTCGCGCTGCTCGACGAGGCCATGGTCGCCGTCGAGGCCGCCGAGGTGTCGGCGATCGCCACGGGAGACTCCTACTGCACGGTGATCGACGGGTGCCACGAGCTGTTCGACGTCGGCGGGCCCACGCTTGGACGGTCGCGCTGAGCACTGGTGTGACGCGCAGCCCGAGCTCGTGTTGTACCGGGGCGAGTGCCTCCTGCACCGCGCCGAGGTCATGATGCTGCGCGGCGAGTGGACCGACGCACTCGGGGAGTTGGGCCGGGCGCTCGCCCGACTCGCCGATCCGACCGGACCGCGTCGTCGGCGCAGCCTCGTATCTCCGCGGCGAGCTGCACCGCCTCCGGGGCGAGCTCGACGCGGCGGAGCAGTCGTACCAGGTCGCACGCGAGGCGGGCCGAGAACCCCAACCGGGGGTTGCGTTGCTGCGCCTGGCGCAGGGCCGCGTCGACGTCGCCGACGCCACGATCCGCAGGGCCCTGGGTGAGGCCGACGACCCGATCACGCGGGCCAGGATCCTCGGGCCCTACGTGGAGATCGTCCTGGCCTCGGGCGATGTGGAGGCTGCGCGGACGGCGGCCGACGAGCTGGCGGCGGTCGCCGGCGTGCTGAACCAGCCCCTCCTCCACGCGATCGCCGATCATGTGAATGGGATGGTCCTCCTCGCCGAAGAGCATCCCAGCGGCGCTGACGTCGCTCCGCCGGGCGTGGCGAGGCTGGCACGACCTCGAGGCGCGGCACGAGGCCGCCCGGGCACGGGTGCTCATCGCCGTCGCCTGCCGCGCGCTGGGCGACGTCGACAGCGCCGACATGGAGCTCGACGCCGCCCGCTCGGCGTTCACCGCGCTGGAGCCGCCCCGGACCTCGCGTGGGTCCGATCATTGTCGGGCGCGCCACCCGGCGTCTTCCCCGACGGGCTCACCGCACGCGAGGTCGAGGTCCTCGCCCTCGTCGCCCAGGGCCACACCAACCGCCAGATCGCGGAACTGCTGTTCATCAGCGAGAAGACCGTCGCCAGCCACCTGAGCCACATGTTCACCAAGCTCGGCCTGTCGACCCGCGCGGCCGCCACCGCCTACGCCTACGAGCACGGCCTCACCTAGGGCCGGGGCCTGCGATCTCGCCACCTGGCTGTCGCAGAGCGTCGCCGGAGTCGCGGTGGGATTCGGCGACTCCCCGTCGCCACCTACGCGTCAGTCACCTGCGGGTCGAACATGAGCGCCTGCTCGGCGGGGGATGCAGTGGCCCGGAACACCCGGAGCCGTTCCAGCGCCGGGGAAGACCACGCTGAGGAAGCGGCCCTGAAGATCGCCCAGCCTCGCGGCGTCGTCGGTCGCCGCCAGGTTCTTCACCACGTTGAGGCGCGAGCTGTCGAGCCAGGCCTGCACATCGGGTTCGGCGGCCCATTGCATCTCGGCGTGCAGCCCCATGATCACCGCCCGCAGGAAGTCGAACGGCGTGTCGGAGTAGGGGTTCGGCGGGAGGAGCCTGTTCTTCTCCGCGGACGACCGATCGGTTGTCTCGACGTAGCCGGTCACGGCGGCCGACAGCGTCGGGCTCATGCGAGTGATGCACTGCAGGGTGATCGCGTCTTCGGCGAAGATCGGGCGGGGGGGGACCCGGGGCAGGCCGGGGGACGCGCAGTGGACGTGGAGGTGGCCGCTGGTTGTCGGGATCGACCCCTGCGCGAGGACGATCTGGTCGCGCTCGATGCGGCGCACGTGGCCCAGTCGGATGACGTTCTCGATTCGTCGTAGCCCCTTCAGCTCGGCGACGGTCAGGGTCGGGCCCTTGCCCATGGTTGGCCGCACCGATCGGTCGATGCGGAGCAGCACCTCGCCCTCCTCGAGCCGTTGGTAGGCCTCCTCGACCGAGTCGGACGTCGCCACGGCTTCGAGCTCGATGACCACTCCCTCGAAGATTAAGATCGCGCGCCGGACCGGGCTGGAACCTGGCCCGGTTCATGAGCCAGGCGTCGCGGGGCCGGATCCACGTGATGGCGTCGGGCGGGGTGCCCTGCTCGAGGAGCCAGGTGCACGCATCCATCGCGGTCTTGCCGGCGCCGATGATCACGAAGCCGGCGGGCGGGTCGGCGACGCGGACCAGGTCGCCGACCGGGACGCAGCGGGCGTCCTCGGTCACCTCGAATGGCGGGGGCTCGGTGGCGCGCCACGCGACGCCAGGACGGTCGCGTCGACCACGGCGCGGCGCACCACGACCTCCGACTCCCGCCCGGTGAGCGTGGACCGGAATCGCCGATCGCCGAGATGGTCGCTCATCGGGAAGAAGCGGACCCGACCAGATGGCAGCAGACGGTGCCGCATCACGCCGTCGAAGTAGCCGCAGACCTCGGTTCCGCCGGCGAGCTCGTGGAAACCCCGGTT
>CAVQPB010000012.1:0-157686 GCA_963714525.1 uncultured Pseudomonadota bacterium | reverse complement strand
TGGAGTGATTCATGAATCTATTATTGTAGGGTGGATCAAGTCCCGCAGGGACGGATCCACCATCAACGAAATAATTCTGATTTCTTTTTTTGCGCTTCGCGCGTTGGTGGATCCGCTTTGCTTGATCCACCCTACCAGAATAACGATTATGTCATCGCGAGGAGCCTGAAAGGCGACGTGGCGATCTCGATTTTAGGTTTATGGTAAAAATGAAATGCGAGATTGCTTCGCGGAGTTTTCCCTCGAGCGAAGCGAAGGGCTCGCAATGACAAATCTAACGGGTATTGCAAGCAAATCGCAGACGAAAAAAAACCCCGGACAAGCCGGGGTTTTTTCAATCAGAGGGGTTAAGCCTGAACGACTTGAATGTTCGAAGCTTGTTTACCTTTCGGTCCCGTCGTCACGTCGAAAGAGACTTTTTGGTTCTCTTTGAGAGTCTTGAAGCCGCTCGACTGAATCGCGGTGAAGTGCGCGAATAAATCGTCGCCACCACCATCGGGAGTAATAAAGCCAAAACCTTTAGCGTCGTTAAACCATTTAACCGTACCTGTTGCCATATTTCGTATCCTAAATCCTAAAAAAAACAATACAAGGCTTGCGCCCTCCGCGCTGGACGATCAAGTACGAAATAAGGGGAGTACCGCAGATTAGGAGCTTGAGTCTGACCAACGGCGCTATTAAGCGCGTAAACCTAATCCAAGTCAAGTAGTTTTGTAGCAATATTTACATTGAGATTAAGGGTGCCTAAGACGCCCATCCGGTGCGGCTCTCCGGGCTATGGTCGCCAGGAGCCTAAGCTGGGAGCGGGTTCTGGCGAGGGGGTCAAAACCTTTTCGAAGTATCTGAGAATCGGCCTATTTTCTGCTGCGTAAAAGTCGGCAGCGACCTATCAAAGACTCTGCGTCTTGGGCTACAATCGGTTTGCATAGCACGTTCACGTCGGTAGTGAACGAGAATAACGAACGGACAATTATTATCCAGGAGGAGACTGCAATGACATTCAAAGCAAAATGTTTCAAGTTCGCGCTTCCCGCGGCGATTGCGTTGGCAATAGCGTCGTTGAGCGGCGTGGCGAGCGCGCAAAGCGCTGCGCAAAAAGCGGTCGATGCCGCGAAGAAAATGTGCAACGGCAAGACCATCACCATCGTGTGGGAAGCCGGGCTGCAATCCCTCGATCCGAAAAATTTCTCCGGCCCAATGTGGGAAAAGCTAACGACTTGCAAGATCAGCGTGGTCGAAGTTTCCACCGCCGAAATGTTCACCAAAATCATGCAGGAATACCGCGCCGGCACCGGCGCCTATGACGCGCTCAACGTCATTCCCGCGTGGATGCCCGACCTGGTGCAGGCGGGCGCGCTGGAACAATTGGATGCGATGGTCGACAAATACGGCTTCCGCGCCGAGTTGCAAAAAATTGCCCCGACCTATCGCGACAATCAGATGAAAGTGAACGGCAAGATCTACGGTTTCCCGGACGATGGCGACGTGTTTCTGATGTACTACCGCAAGGATATTTTCGCCGATCCGGCGATTCAAAAAGCGTTCAAGGCTAAATTGGGTTACGACTTGGCGCCGCCGAAAACGTGGAAACAGTTCGGCGAAATCGGCCAGTTCCTGACCGACACGATGAAGGACAAAGGTGTCTACGGCGCCGCCCAGTTCCGAGAGCCGGGCTATGGCAACTTCATGTTCCAGGAGCGCTTCCGCAACGAAGGCGGCAAGTTCTTCGACGCTAACATGAAGGCGCAGATCAACAATCCCACCGGCGTGAAAGTACTGAAGGAATGGCTGGCCGAGAACAAATTCATGCCGGCGGGCGTGGAGAAATTCGGCTTCGTTGAAAATCTCGCGACCTTCGTCAAGGGTCAAAGCGCGATGACAATTTCTTGGCCGCCCTATGGCCGGTTTCGCCGCGGGATATCTGGCCGACGAAAAGGCCTTGGATTGGGTGCCGAAATCCACCATCGCAGGCAAGGTCGGCTATGCCTTGCCTCCCGGCGGACATCCGCAATTGGCGGCGGGTTTTGCACTGTCGGTCGCATCGACCAGCAAGAACAAAGAACTTGCTTATCTCTTTATTCAATGGCTGAACAGCGAAGAGATCTCGATGCAGCGTGTGCAATTACCCTATGCGCTGCGCGATCCGTTCCGCGATTCGCATTTCACCAGCAAAGAATATCTCGCTAAATGGCCCGATGCGAAAGACTATCTCGCTGCGCTGCAAGCGGGCTCGAAAACCGGCTTGCTCGATCTGTCGCTGATCCAAACAGACAAATACGAAGAAGCGTTACGCCAAGGCATCAGCCGCCTGTGGGCGGGGGACGATCCGAAAGCGATTTTGGACGATGTCGCCAAGTCCTGGGACGAAACAACTGCGAAGATCGGCGTCGATAAACAAAAAGCCGTCTATAACGCATGGGCAGCCAAAGGTGGCGCCTATCCGAAGTAATAGGCAAGGCTTAGTGTGAGGTAACGAGAGCGCCGGTTCGACCGGCGCTCTTTGTTCCGGGCACGCCAAATTTGCAGAAGCTTAATTGAACACTACGGCGTCACATTCCCACGGCGGTTTCGTCGACCGCCACTTTAAGCGATTGTTGGTCGCGCCTTCGATCTTGGTGCTGTTGCTGGTTGCGATTTTTCCACTGATTTATTTGATCGTGGTGAGCTTTCAAGGCATCACCATGACCGAGAACAATACCGACTTCGTCGGTCTCGCGAATTACCGCTACCTATTCAAAGACATGCGCATGTGGGAGGCGCTGTGGCATACGGTGGTGTTTCTCGTTATCGCGTTGCCGATCGAGTTAGTGCTCGGATTGTTCATGGCGCAACTGTTTCTCGACAAATTACCGGGCCGGCAAATTTTCATCGCATTGCTGGTGTTGCCGGTGGTGATTTCTCCCATCGTCGCAGGCGCCACTTGGTCCCTCATGTTCGACAACCGGTTCGGCCCCATCAATCACGTCATCGGCTGGGTGATGGGACAGGACATGCCGTTGCTGTGGACCATCAAGCCCAATCTCGTTTACCCGGCGATTCTCATCGCCGAGATCTGGCAATGGACGCCGTTCATGTTCTTGCTGCTGCTTGCGGCTCTCGCCAACGTCGATAAATCACAATTAGAAGCCGCCGCCATCGATGGCGCCGGTTATTGGCGCACGTTTTTCAAAATCGTGCTGCCGTCGATCTGGCCAGTGATGGCGATCGCCTTGCTGATCCGCGCCCTCGATCTGTTTCGTCTGTTCGACATCGTCTGGGCCCTGACCAAGGGCGGGCCGGGCACGATGACCGAGACTATTTCAATCTTCACCTACAACCAGGGTTTCCGTCAGTTCGAAACCAGCTACACGGCCGCGGTGGCCTTACTGATCATCGTGCTGTTGAGCGCGGTGTTGATGTGGGCGCTGCGCCGAGTGGAGTTGTCGCGATGATGACTACCCGGACCCGGCAACGCTGGCGCCAGGCCGCGCGATTCGTCGCGGCTATTCTGATCACCCTGTTTTTTCTGTTCCCCATCTATTGGCTGTTCATGATTTCATTCAAGACTGCCGATGAGATATACGCATTCCCGCCGGTGTGGTGGCCGGAAAGTTTGCAGTTAAACAACTATGCCGTGTTGTTCAAAGACGGTGACGCGAAGGCGGTGTGGAATAGCTTGGTCATCGCCAGTGGGTCGACGGTTCTCGCCATGTTCCTCGGCACACTCTGCGCCTACAGTCTGGCGCGCTACAAGACCGGCGGCGAGCACCTGTCGAACTGGATCATTTCCCAGCGCATGGTGCCTCCCATCGCCGTGGTGTTTCCGATATTTCTGCTGTACGTTTATTTCGGCTGGGTCGACACCTACATCGGCATGATCCTGCTCTACACCGCGTTCAATTTACCCTACGTGATTTGGATGATGCGCGGTTATATCCAAGACATTCCCAAATCCCTGGAAGAATCGGCGCTGGTCGACGGTTGCACCCGCTGGCAGGTGATCTGGAAAGTCGTATTCCCCATGTGCCGCGCCGGCCTGTTCGCCACGGCGATTTTCACCTTTGTGTTCGCCTGGAATGAATTTCTGTTCGCGCTGGTGTTGACGCGCACCGAAGTGACTACTTATACGGTGCAGGTCACTCATTACTTCGGCGGCCAGTCGAATTTCTGGACCAAGATCGCCGCCATGTCGGTGCTCGGTACCTTACCGGTGTTTATCGCGGTGGTGTTCATGCAGCGTTACTTGGTGCGCGGAATTTCGCTCGGCGCCGTTAAGGGTTGAGCAAGATCGATCATTGTGCAATAATACGTACATGTACATTATTGTAAGGAAATGCTAATGGAAGCCATCTCCTACACCTCGGTTCGCAACAATCTGGCCAAGACCATCGATAAAGTCAATGAGGACCACGCGCCGATCATCATCACCCGGCAAAACGGCAGCTCCGCGGTGTTGATGTCGCTTGAGGATTTCAACGCCTATGAAGAAACCGCTTATTTAATGCGCAGCCCCGCGAACGCAGCGCGCTTGAGTAAAGCCGTGGTGGATGTGGCGAAAGGAAAGATCAAAGCGCGCAAGCCGATCGAACGTGATTAAGTGGACGGAAGATGCCTGGGAGGATTATCTGTATTGGCAGCAGACCGATAAACAACTGCTGAAACGCATCAATCTGCTGATTAAAGAAATACAAAGGGAACCGTTTAACGGAATAGGCAAACCGGAAATGTTGAAGTTCGGCCTCTCGGGGTATTGGTCGCGGCGTATTAACGACGAACATCGACTCGTTTATGGCGTCGATGAAACAGGGCTAATCATTTTGCAATGCCGATATCACTATGAAACCAAATAATGACGAGCCGAAGTAACGTGTGAAGAACTGACCCTTCACTTTTCACCTTTCACTCTTCACGCCCTTAAAAATGGCTGACCTAAAAATCTCCGCGCTACACAAATACTATGGCGACAACCATGTCGTCAAAGGTATCGACTTGGAGATTCCGGCGGGGGAATTCACCGTGCTCGTCGGCCAATCGGGTTGTGGAAAAAGCACGTTGTTACGCACCATCGCCGGATTGGAAGAAGCGGACGAAGGCACGATCGAGATCGCCGGCCAGGTGGTGAATCACGTACAGCCCAAGGATCGTGACATCGCCATGGTGTTTCAGAATTACGCCTTGTATCCCTACATGACGGTATTCGATAACATCGCGTTCGGTCTGCGCGTACGCAAGACATCCGCATCCGAAATCGATGCCAAAGTGAAGCGGGCAGCGGACATGCTCGCGATCGGTCATTTATTGAAGCGTTATCCGCGCCAGTTGTCCGGTGGCCAGTTGCAGCGCGTGGCGATCGGCCGCGCCGTGGTGCGCAATGCGCGCTTGTATTTATTCGACGAGCCCTTATCTAATTTGGATGCGCAATTGCGTGACGAAATGCGCGGCGAGATCAAGCGGTTGCATCAAGAACTCGATAAGACGATGATTTATGTAACCCACGACCAAATCGAAGCGATGACCCTAGCCGATCGCATTGTACTGATGCGCGAAGGAGAGATTGAACAGCAGGGTGCGCCGTTGGAATTGTTCGAGCGGCCCGCGACTCAATATGTCGCGGGATTTTTGGGGTCGCCGTCGATGAATTTTATTCCGGCAACCCTGACGAGACAGCAGGGAGGATTCGCGGTCAAACTAGCTGGAGACGTGACGTTGCCGCTACCCGCGTATCGTTTCGAGCACGCCGTTAGCTACGCCGACAAACCGGTAACGCTCGGCATACGGCCGGAACACATGAGCCGGCGCGGCGCCGAGCGCGCCGGGCTCGCCTATGCGGAAGCCACGGTGGAACTCGTGCAGCCTACCGGATCGCGCACCTTCGCCGAGTTTAAGCTCGGCGGGGTGACGGTGGTCGCGGAACTGGAAGCCCACGACGTGCAGCGAGCCGGCGAGCGCTTGGAATTGAGCATCGATATGAATCGAGTGATTCTGATCGATCCGACAACAGAAAAAGTGATCTAGTAACGGAGCCCAACATGGTCATGACCACCCCTTCCCATGCCGTCAAGTTGACGGGTACGGAACAGCCCGATGCGGTCGGGCAGATATTGACGGCCGGGCCCATGTCGGTGGAATTCGATAACGGTAATCTGCGCTATATCAGACTCGGTGGCGAGGAAGTGTTGCGCGCCATTGCATTCTTGGTGCGCGATGAGAATTGGGGTACTTACACACCGGTGTTGAGCAACCTACGCATCGATCAACGCAAAGATGGCTTCTCCGTTTCCTATCAGGCTACCTGTAGCCGCCTCGGCCAGCAGATTGATTATGTTGCGACTATCGAGGGCAAGAGCAACGGCAGCCTGGCGTTTCGCGCGACCGCAACGCCGAAACGGAATTTCCTGACTAATCGCACCGGCTTCGTCGTTCTCCACCCCCTGCAAGGCGTGGTCGGACACGCCGTTAAAGTCGAGCACACCGATGGCTCGGTGACCAATAGCCTCTTTCCGGAACAAGTGAATCCCGATTGCCCGTTCCGCAACATCCGCGCGCTGTCCCACGAGGTCGTACCGGGGGTGTGGGCACGCTGCCAGATGGAGGGCGATGCCTACGAAATGGAAGATCATCGCAATTGGACCGATGCGTCGTTCAAAACCTACATCCGTCCCCTCGCGAAGCCCTGGCCCTACACCTTGCCCGCGGGGCAGGTGATGCAGCAATCGGTGAGCTTGAGTTTCTCGGGCGCGCTGCCAAAAAATAATCGATCGAGCAAAAGCAAAAGTGTGCAGATCAAAGTAGGTGGCGCGAGCGATCAGATCGTCCCGCCGATCGGCGTTGGCGTGCCGGTGGAAGAAACCGAGCATGCCTTGTCGCAAACGGAACTAGTAAAAATGCTGGCGCCGAATTTTATTGTGTGTTTTTTCGATCCCCGGCAACAGCACGGCGTGGCTGAATTGACTAAGTACCGTCGGTTAAGCGAAAAGATCGGGGCCGAGGTCATGCTGGAAGTAGTAGTGCAAAGCTTGGACGATTTCGCCGGCGAACTCGATCGCGTGTCTGAAAATGCCGCCACCGCGGGATTGAAAGTTTCCGCCGTGGCCGTGTGTCCCGTCGGCCATCTGAAATCTGTGTTACCCGGCGGGACGTATCCGCCTGCCCCACCTCTTGAAGACCTATATCGCGCCGCGCGTCACGCGTTTCCGCGCGCCAAAATCGGCGGCGGCATGTTTTCGTTTTTTACCGAACTCAATCGCAAGCGCCCGCCGGCACAATTACTTGACTTCATCACCAATACTACTTGCCCGATCGTTCACGCCGCCGACGATCGCTCGGTGATGGAGACATTGGAAGCGTTGCCGTGGCAGATCGAAACGGCGAAAGCATTTTCTGGGGGTGCGGCCCATCGAGTGGGGCCGAGCGGCATCGGCGCGCGCGACAATCCCCACGGCGCTACTTATGCGGATAATCCAAATAACCAGCGCGTTTGTCTCGCGAAGATGGATCCGCGGCAACGTGGGTTATTTTCCGCAGCCTGGACCTTGGGTTATGTCGCTACTTTGGCGCGCGCCGGCGTCGCGACCATCAGCATGGGCGCGCCCACGGGTCCGCTCGGCATGATCTATCGCGAGGCGGAGCACACCCAGCCTTTCTTCGATGATCTCGAAGCGGTGGCGGTGTATCCCGTGTTCCACACCATGAGCGCGCTGAATCGCGCGTCAGGAAATCCGATGTTGTCGTTATCGTGTTCCGACAATCGCGCCGTCGCGTGTTTCGGTTGGAATGGTAAATCGGGAACCACCGTGATGGTGGCCAACTTGACCGCCGATGAACAACTCGTCGACCTTTCAGGCATCGGCGCGGACGCAACCCTAGGCGTGCTCGACGAAGATAGCTTCGTCACCGCCACCACTAATCCCAAAGCGTTTCGTAAAGCGGGTCAGTTACTAGGGGAAGCAAAACAGATTCGTTTAGGCGGATATGCGGTTGCGTACATAGGTTTCTAACGAGCGTCAACTAAGTTCGTTGCGATAGAGCTTTATTTCGCCGCGACCCTCACTTGCAGTGCGCGCCCCGGCTTGCAAGCCGGGGCCGTTCGATGAGCGCGACACATGCGTCGCGAAATCCTCATCTCACCCCTAACCCTCTCCCAGAGGGAGAGGGGAATCAGTCCCTTCTCCCTCTGGGAGAAGGGTAGGGATGAGGGGCCGACGCGCCCTGCATCAGTTATTCCATTTCCAAATCAAAAATAACTTTGTCGGCTTCGCCTTGCCGTGCTACAGCACTGTCTGCGGCTCGCCTTCGCGTCCTTTTTGTTTTGGAAATGGAATTAGATATCGATAGGCCACCAACCCCATCCATATTGCCTCGCGGCAGCGCCTAGCTGGAGAGCCGCGCTAGTATTGCCTCTCAAGGCATCGATGAATTAATCGTTACTTCACTCGATTCCGAATCGCACTCAACGTTGTCCGCGTCGTGATCGCTTCCGGATCGAGCTTCACTTCAATTAACGCCGGTTTGCCCGCCGCCATCGCGCGCTGGAACGCAGGCGCGAATTGTTCGGTCGTCTCTACGGTCTCGCCCAGCGCCCCGTAGGCTCGCGCCAGCGCCGCGAAGTCGGGATTCTGCAACGCCGTACCATGTACCCGCGCGGGATAATCCCGCTCTTGGTGCATGCGTATGGTGCCGTACATGCTGTTATTCACGACGATAAATATCACCGGCGCGTTGTACTGCATCGCGGTGGCGAGTTCCTGGCCGGTCATCAAAAAATCGCCGTCTCCGGAGAACGTCACCACGGTGCGATGAGGATTCACCAATTTCGCCGCGATACCAGACGGCACGCCGTAACCCATCGCGCCGTTGATCGGCGCGAGTTGGGTACGCCACGGCCGATAGGGATAAAAGCGCGTGGCCCATTGCGAAAAATTGCCCGCGCCGTTGGTGAGGATGGCATTGGTCGGCAAATTTTCTTTTAGCCATATGATGATCTGGCCCATATCCACAGGACCCGGACAAGGTCCTGGCACGATGTTGGCGAGATAATCGGCGCGCGCCGCTTCGGTCCACGCTTTCCAACGGCCGCCATCGATATTGATCATCGCCCGCAGCAGACCGGCGAACGGCAGCATGCTGGAGTTAATAAACAAATCCGCTTGATAAACTTTGCCCAGCTCATCGGTGCCCGGATGCACGTGCACGAATTTCTGTTTCGGCCGCGGCACATCGAACAGCGTGTAGCCGCTGGTGGTCATTTCGTCGAGGCGGCAACCGATCGATATAACCAGATCCGCTTCTTTGATTCGTTGCGCGAGCTTCGGATTGATGCCGATGCCGACGTCGCCCACATAGTTGGCGTGAGTGTTGTCGAACAAATCTTGGCGTCGGAAGGCACAGCCCACAGGCACATTTGCCGCCTCGGCGAAAGCCTGAATGGCGCCACACGCATCGGACGTCCAGCCGCCGCCACCGAGCAACACGAACGGTCGTTGCGCGCCATTCAACAGCTCGCGCAATTGTTCGAGTTGTGCCAAGCCCGGATAGGAATAGACGGTTTTATAGCGCGGCGCATCGGCGACGTCGGCCTCGCTCACCAACATATCTTCCGGCAACGCCAATACCACCGGGCCGGGACGGCCCGAAGTCGCAAGGTGAAAAGCGCGGCTCAAATATTCGGGAATGCGATCGGCGCGATCGATTTGTGCGGTCCATTTGCTCATTTCGCCGAACATGCGCCGGTAGTCGATTTCCTGGAAGGCTTCGCGCTCGACGAAATCGCTGCCGACTTGGCCGATGAACAAAATCATCGGCGACGAATCTTGATAAGCGGTATGCACACCGATGCTGGCGTTGGTCGCGCCTGGGCCGCGCGTGACGAAACAGATGCCGGGGCGTCCGGTGAGTTTGCCATAAGCTTCCGCCATGAACGATGCGCCGCCCTCTTGGCGGCAGACGATGAGCTTTAATTGCTCGCGCACGTCGTACATCGCGTCGAGCACCGCCAAATAACTTTCGCCCGGCACACAAAACGCCAAGTCCACCCCGTGGCCGCGCAAACCATCGACCAAAATTTTGCCGCCACTACGCATGAATGCTTCCTTCAGAATTTTTCGCTCAAGGCGAAAATACTAACACAGCACTACGTCCCTTTGAACCGCGCTTTGCGTTTACCGTGAAACGCTTCGACGCCTTCGCGGAAATCGTCCGACGTACGCAATCGGCTATAACAATGACCTTCCAATTCGATCGCCACACTTAGAGTTGCGTCTTCCGTATCGTTCAATAATTTCTTCGCGGTGCGTTGTGCCAGAGGCGAAAAGGCACGTAATTCCTCGACGAGTGCGTCGGTTACTTTCTCCAACTCGCTCGTCCTTCACGTACTCGGTTGCGATACCCCAATCGTAGGCTTGTTGGCCCGAGATTCGGCGCGAGCGCATCACGACATCTTTGGTGCGCGCGATACCGATCATTTTTTGCAATCGCGCCGAGCCGCCGGAGCCGGGGATTTGACCGAGTTTCTGCTCCGGCAAAGCGTATTGAGTCGTATCCGTGACAAGTCGAAAATCGCAGGCAAGCGAGATTTCGAAACCGACGCCGAAGCAATAACCGCGATTGGCGGCGATCACCGGCTTACTGCATCGCGCCGGCGCGGCGATGTTCCACGCGAGCTTAGAAACATGTTCGGGCGAAGCTTCGAGAAACCCTTTGATATCGCCGCCGCTGGAAAAATGTTCGCCGACAGCCCGCAACACGATCACGCGCACACTGGGATCGGCATCCAAGGCTTCGAACACCAACTGCAATTGATCACGCTGCGGCATGACGATGACGTTCAAGGGCGGCCGGTCGAGGATGATGTCGGCGCGTTCCTTCTCGGCGTCGATTTCGACCCTAAAGCCATTGAGATTTTCGGTTAAGGAGAGGGCAGGGTGAAGCAGTTTTTTCAAATCCAACTCCTTTTCAACTGTCATTCCCGCGCAAGCGGGAAAACGAGGCCGAAGGCCGATGTTTCGAGGAACGGCCATCCATCACCTTAAAGGCCAAATGGATTCCCGCCTTCGCGGGAATGACAAGCAAAAACAATCCGCCAAGATCAAGCACCGGCGCGGTTCCTGGCCGTATCCAGCACGGCGTTGACGATGTTGGTGTAACCGGTGCAACGACACAAATGGCCGGACAACATTTCGCGAACTTGTTGCTCTGTTGGATTCGGCACGCGTTCAAGATAATCCATGCACGACATCAAAATTCCCGCGGTACAAAATCCACATTGCAATGCATGATGGCGTTTGAATGCTTGCTGCAAATCGTTCAGCAAGCCGTCGCCCTCGGCGAGGCCTTCAACCGTATCTACGCGATGGCCATCCGCTTGCACTGCCAACATCAAACACGAGCGTGTGGCGACACCGTCGATACGTACGGTACAAGCGCCGCACACGCCGTGCTCACAGCCGACGTGGGTGCCGGTCGCACCGAGGGCGTGACGCAGGAAATCACAAAGTAAAGTGCGTGATTCGGCATGGCCGGTACGCTTGATGCCGTTCAAGCGCAGCGAGATCGTCGCGAGGTCGATTGATTTGATCGGCTTCACGAGAAAACTTTCGCTACTATTCTTTTGCCGAGTGAGCGAACCAGATGCCGTCGATACTGCGCAGTTGCATGCTGATCGTCCTGGGCTTCAAGCGAATTCGAAAAATCATGCAATAGACCTTCCATATCGTTGCCGGAAACGCCGCGCCAGTATTGCCTCACAGGCCGGTCGGCAACGCCGCCGACGGCGAGCGTAACACCTTGTTCATCCGCAACGGCCGCGACGGCGACGATGGCGTAGTCACCATGACGGATGGAAAATTCATCGAACGAAAATCGTTGATTGGATGTTGCGAGTGGATAGCAAACGGACTGGATGAGCTCATCCGGTTCGCGTGCGGTGAGTAAAGTCCCAAGGAAAAATTCATCGGCAGCAACTGCGCGCATGCCCCGGTTGGAGCGCAGCAACACTTCGCCGCCGAGCGCCAGCAAACACAACGGCAGCTCGGCACTCGCGTCCGCGTGGGCAATGGAACCACACACGGTGCCGCGATTGCGAATCTGAAAATGTGAAATGTATGGAAATGCCTGGCTCATCAGGGGCACTTCGTTGCCTAAATTTTTACGCCATTCTAACGTCGCTTGTGTCGTCGCCGCGCCGATGTTTAATACATTATTATCCGCGTGGACGAAATCGAGCTCGCTAACTTGTGAGATATCGATCAGTATTTGCGGTTGTGCCAAGCGCATGTTGAGCAAGGGCATGAGGGACTGGCCACCTGCGAGGATGCGCGCGTCGTCGCCGTACTCAGCGAGCAGAGCGACCGCTTCGTCCACATTTTCCGTACGGATGTAATCGAACTTTGGGGGTTTCATGGGTGGAGGTTTGGCGGCTTGCCGCTCGGCTTCGGGCGCGCCCTCATCCCCACCCCTTCTCCCAGAGGGAGAAGGGAGGCGATCCCCTCTCCCAGAGGGAGAGGGCTAGGGTGAGGGCACAGCTCGCACCTATTGCCATCATGTCTATCATTCCTAAACTGTTCGAAGCTTATGAGCCATCGCCCTGTTCACCAGTCAGTTTCCGCCACCAACTGCGCCTAGCTGCCGGCGGCGGCGAATCTCCCGCCGCCACCCGCCCCAATTTTTCAAACAGCTGCTTCAACACAAAGCGCGCGGCGCTTTGCAACATGCGCCCACCGACCGCCGCGACTTTGCCGCTGATATGGGCGCCATATTCGTAGCGCAGGGTCACGCCCTCGGGCCGCGAAGCGACATTGACGCGCGCGCTACCTTCCGAGACGCCCATCGCCGAAATGCCTTTGCCGCTTAGCACGAACGAGCGCGGTGGATCGAGTTCGGATAATTTCACTTCCACTTGAAAACGCGCCCTGACGATGCCGATGGCGATCACCACATCGGCACGGTAATGATTTTCGCCGATGATGGTAAAGTTTTCGCAACCGGGAATGACTTGCGCGACTTTGTCCGGATCGCTGAGCACGGTGAATAATTGCTCTGGCGTGACATTCAAATCGGTCGTGCCGGAGGCCGCCAAACCAGGCCGCTCCTGGCGTGGTATGCCTGGAGAAGCTCTCTGGATAGGGCTTTCCAGGCTATCGCCCAGAATAAGCGCCAGCACTTTGCTCGGCGTTAACGGCAGCGTGACATCTTTTACTCCCAGCGCATCGGCGACCGCGTTGGCGATGCAAACCGGCGTGCTCATGTTGTTGCCTTCGCCTAAGCCCTTAGCGCCCAGTGGCGTGAACGGCGACGGTGTTTCCAAATGCAGGATCGTCGGCTCGGGTACTTCGCAGCTCGTGGGAACTAAGTAGTCGCCGAAGGTGCCGGAGAGAAATGCGCCGTCGTCGCCGTAACGAAATTCTTCCATCAGCGCAGCGCCGACCGCTTGCGCGAAACCACCGCGTATCTGGCCGTCGGCGAGCGCGGGGTTGAGCAACGTTCCCGCGTCGTGAGTGGTGATGTATTCGTCGATGCGCACCCGGCCCGTATCGCGATCGATCTCGACGCCGCAGATATCGAACACAAAACCGTAGGCGGCCGAGGTGTTGACGCGATCGTCTGCGTCCGGCGCGGCGAGTTGTTCTGGTGACCAAAAGACCGTCTCGCGTAAGCCGGGCGATTCTTCCGATGGCACCAGGGCGGGTGACCAGTGAAAGCCGGCGGCAAGCCGGCCGAACGCTAGCGATTTCTCTGGCTGTACGCGCGAAAATACTTTGCCGTTTTCAAAGGCGATGGAATCGGTGTCGACTCCAAACTGTTGCGCGGCGGCACGCGCCAACTTATCGCGCAACTTTACCGCGGCCAAATGAGCGGTACCCGCAACTGCGCCGGCGAAGCGGCTAGAGTAATTTCCCGCGGCCACGGACCAAGCATCTTTCTGCGTGTCGAACTCAACGTTGACTTGAATATCCTGTGGCTTCAAACCGAATGCATCGGCGACCACTTGCGCCAGCACGGTGCGATGGCCTTGCCCCGCCGGTGTCGACGCAACGATCACCGTCACGCCGCCGAGGGGATCGATGGAAACGGTCGCGCTGGAAATCGCGCCGTTCTTTGGCCCCGACTTGGCTCGCGCTTCAGGTGTCAACACGGTGGTGATATAGCCCATGTTGGAAATCGATGGCTCGACAATGGCGGCGAAACCGATTCCGTACGAGCGACCCTCGCCACGAGCCGCTTCCTGCTTGGCTTGCAGCCGTGTCAGTCTGGAGTCGCCTACCCCGATTGATAGTGCAGCATGATAGTCGCCGGAATCAAGCAGCGCGCCAGCGGTGGCGCGATAGGGGAATTGATTCGGCTGCACGAAATTACGTCGATAGACATCGATGGGATCGAGTGTTAATTCGACGGCGATACGTTGCATCAAACGTTCCAACGCAAAATAAACCTGCGGCCCACCGAAGCCGCGTACTAAACCGGTCGGCGTTTTATTGGTGAGCACCACGCGATTGCGCACGGCAAGATTTGGAATATCGTATGCTCCGGTAAGCGCGCCATGCATGCGATAAAACGTCGCCGGTTCCGGCGCACGCAAATACGCGCCGCACTCGTCCATTTGATCGTAACGCAGCGCGGTGATTTTTCCGTCGGCCTGGACGGCGGCTTCGATTGTAGTGTGGCGAGCTGTCGCCGAAGTCGCAGCGGTCAAATGCTCCAAGCGATCTTCGATCCACTTCACCGGCGCGCCGGCCTTGCGCGCGGCGAGACACATCAGCACGATATAAGGCAAGCCCGATTGCTTCACGCCGAAGCTGCCGCCGGAATCGGGTGGCGTGCGGTGGCGAAGTTTCGTGCCCGGTACTTTCAGCGCCAACGCCATCACCGTGTGCAGCGAAAACGGCCCCATGAAATTCGACAGTACGTCGTAGCCATCGTCACCTAAATATTCGGCGACGCAGCCAAAGCACTCGATCGGCGTGCAGGAATTGCGCGGATAGTCGACGGTTAATGCTATGCAATGGGCGGCGCTCGCAAATGCAGATTCGGGATCGCCATAACGGAAACTGCGATCGCTGACGACGTTGCTGCCGACCTCAACGTGCAACACCGTCGCTTCCGTCTTACTGGCGTGGACCACATCGACAACCGCGGTTAAGGCTTCGTATTCCACGTCGATGAGATCGAGCGCATCCTCGGCGATGTAACGATTTTCCGCGACGACCACAGCCACCGGCTCGCCGACGTAACGGACTTTGTCGACGGCGATGCTCCAGCATTCCATCGGCGATTTCACACCGACGACGAAAGGTTGAGACCAACGTTTTATATCGTCGCGAGTGACGATCGCGCGTACGCCGGGAAGTTGACTCGCCCTGTCGCTATCGATGCCGATCAGTCGTGCGTGGGCATGGGGCGAGCGCAGGATCGCGGCGTACAACGTGCCGGGTTTAACGCCGAGGTCGTCGACGAAGCGGCCACGACCCGTGAGGAGCGCGTTGTCCTCGAAGCGCTCGATGGCGAGGCCTACCTGCTTGATTGTTGCAAGTCGCGAAGAAGATTCGGGTGGTGCGTTCAATTGAACAACTCTTCAATGACAGAAAAGAAAAATTGTCGTCCCCGCGAAAGCGGGGATCCATTGGTTTTTTCGAGCGAAATTGGATTCCCGCCTTCGCGGGAATGACAACGGTTTATAAATTTATCGCTAGTAATTAATCGCGGTTACGGTTTATGAGGAACGCGCTTCCGGTTCGATAGACGGCAAAGTCTATCGAGGCCGCCGCACTCTTTCGTAAAAAAAGGCCTCGAATTTGGTGCGTGAGTTCACCGCGGGTTTTACGATCGAGCGAGTCAAGCGCCACTTTATCGAGTTCGATAACAACTCCATTTGCACGCACACGGCAGCGCACTGTTTTCGGATTCAATTCCGCGCTGATTAACTTCTCGGTGGCATGAATGGCTTTAAGGGTTTCGGGATCGATGGCGATGCCTGTCTCCACCCGGCTCGAAAGACACGGTGCGGCCGGCAATTCTGCAATATCGTCCATGCTCAATTCTCGCGCCAGCGCGCGCACATCGGTTTTGCTGATGCCGGCTTCGACGAACGGATGGCGCACATTATGCTGCTTCGCCGCTTCCAGGCCGGGACGATATTCGCCGAGATCGTCGGTATTAGTGCCCGACAGGATTTGCGCGTGGGTTTGCTTGGCGATAGCATCGATCGCGTCGTATAAACTGGTTTTGCAGAAGTAGCAGCGATTGACTGGATTCTTCATGTAATCTTCGCTGCGAAACTCGCCGGCATCGATAATTTCGAGTCGCCAGCCGTATTGTCGAGCGAGCGCCGCGAACGCGTTCGGTTGCCTCCATCGGCACGGCGGGGGAGACCGCGTGATACATCGTGACCTTATTGCCAAGTACGTCGTGGACGATGCGCGCGAGGGTGAGGCTATCGACGCCGCCGCTGACGGCAATTGCGGTTTGATCGAGTTTGCACAGTATCGCTTCGAGCCGTTGCAGCGGTGCGTGCAGATGGACTTTTGGGGCTGAGACAGACGTGGTGGATAACATAGCCCCTATTGTAATCGGTTTGAGTTGCACGAGGACTGGCGGATTGGGCTGCCTTTATTATTCGGCAAAATCCTATCAATTGTCATTCCCGCGCAGGCGGGAATCCATGTTGACTTGGAAATGCCCAATGGATTCCCGCCTGCGCGGGAATGACAGGTGAAAAGTTCATGGCTACATCTAACTCCGCCGCAACCTCAGCGCCGTATTAATCGTATTCGCCGCCGCTTGTAATTCTGGCAACACTTTCTTTATCAGGTCAGCACCGGAAGTTCGCGTGACGTTGCCGCCGATATTCATGGCGGCGATTGTGCGGCCGCTGAAATCGATCAGCGGGACGGCGATCGAGCACAGCCCTTCTTCCAATTCTTGATCGATGAGTGACCAGCCTTTTTTGTGATCTTCCGTGATGATTTTTTTCAGTCGAGCCTGGCTGGTTACCGTGCGCTTAGTAAGCGGTTTGAGTTCCGATTGGTTCAATACGCTGTCTAGCGCTGCTTCTTCCAAATCCCCCAGCAGCACGCGGCCCATGGACGTGCAGAACGCTGGTAAGCGGCTGCCGATGGAGAGATTGATAGTCATGATCTTACGCGTCGGCACCCGCAGCACGTAGACGATTTCCGTGCCGTCCAGTACCGACACGGAACAGGATTCGTGAACTTTATCGACCAGCTCCTCCATCGCCGGTTCGGCGAAATCCCACAGTTTCATGGAGGATAAATAGGAATAGCCCAAATCCAGAATGCGTGGGGTAAGATAGAACTTGCGATCGTTAGCGGCGACGTAACCCAAATGTTGCAAGGTCAGCAAAATGCGACGGGCGCCGGCGCGAGTGAGGCCCGTCCGGTCCGCGACTTCCGTCAAGGTCATCTCGCTCGCTTTTGGGCCGAACGCACGGATCACCGCAAGGCCGCGTGCAAACGATTGCACGAATTGGTCGTTGGGCGGCGGCAAGTCCTGAGCTTTGCTGTGTTTTGCTTCAGGCTGACTCTTGATTTTCTTCTGGACCGCGATGGTTTTCATGGCTTGTAGTTTTCTCTAAGAACCCATGTTCGCATAACGAACTCTCTATCGCAATGCGTTCGGGCAAAACGATCGGCTTGAAACCAAGGCGGGACCAGGCTCTCCGACATGCATAGCCTGCAAGGCAAGCGGGACGTGCATTCCAGGGTAGGCCTAGAAAATCGTCGATCCGGTTGACAGGATTTCCAGCCTGGCGTATCGTTCATATTAAGAACTTCAGTTCGTTATGCGAACAAATATCTCTGTTGGAGGAGTGAACATGGCTAGCTACAACACCGTCTTCGGCTCGCTGGATAAGTACGAGAAGGGCAGAGTCGAGGTCATCAACGACAACGCGAAGAACTACGCGTTTTCCAATGTCTTCGAGATTTGCAGCAAGTCCAAGCCCTACGAAAAAGTCGTGATGGGCATCAATCAAATTTATGTGCTGGAAGCGGTACGCGCCGAGGGAAATTCGCCTTGGTTTAGCGCCGCCCACGATGAGTTTGCGCTGTGCATGGACGGTGAAGTGGAAATCCATTTGGTTAAATTGGATAAGCTCGCCGTTGCGGATGGCGAAAAAAACGGCGCGATCAAGCTCACCGGCGAACCGGTCGGCAAAAAAATGGGCTGGATGAAATTGAAGCGCGGCCATCAAGGCATGCTGCCGGCCAACAGCGCCTACCAATTCCGCGCCGCCAAGCCCGGCGTGATCGTACTGCAGACGACCTTAGGCGATTTGTCCGTGCAGAAATGGGCCGAGATTTGCCAAGGCGAACTGACGTAAATCAGTTCATCCTGAGCACTGCGAAGGATCTGCTTTTCGCCTTAGAATAGATTTTAAGGAGACAAACATGAACGCACCCGTTGAAAATATCCAAGCCCACGTGACGGGCACCAACGCCCACGGCTACAAAGAATTCAAGCTCGGCGGCTTTTCGTTTTCCCGCGACGAGTATTTTGCCCACGTTAAATGGACCGGCAGGAACGGCAAGTCCATGAGCCACAGCGCCGATATCGGTAATTTTTTGCGACCGCTGATGCGCGATGTCGCGTGGGGATTCTTCTATGGCTATGTGAATTTCGACGATGTGTTTGGCACCTGCAATAAATACAAATCCGTGGACGTTTACGCCGGCACATACAACGGTAACTACAGCAAAGCCGGGGTGGATTTACTCGAAAACCATTCGACGGAATTAACCCGCGCCACGTTTGTCGACATGTTGGAAGATTGGGTGAACGAAGGTTACGATCCCTTCGCCGCGCCGCAGGAAACCGGCACACCGTACGGCAAAAAACACGGCAGTAATTTGGATGCGCTGCGCCGCCAACGCCAACTGGCCAAGCGTTGCGTGGGTTTGAAGGACGATCTGGCCATGCGTTCCGATGCCAACGGCTATACGGTCAATCGCGCGTTCGCCGACGTGCCGCAGGACAAACCTGAACTGCATCCGGAACCGGGCTTCGAGAACGAAGTGCATGCGTTTAATCTCTTCGCGTATCTATCTCGCTCCGACGTGACTTGGAATCCTTCCTTCACCTCGGTGGTGAAATACAGCTTCTGTTGTCCGACCACGGAAGAGCATATCCTTCCGGTGATCCACGGTAACGACCGCATCGAATGGTTCTTCCAGATGTGCGACGAAATTCAGTGGAACTGCGGCGACAAAACCACCGGCGCGCCGCGCGCACGGGTGATCATGAAGGCAGGCGACATGGCGGCGATGCCCGCCGATTGCCGCCACCAAGGTTTTTCGCCGAAGCGCTCGATGCTATTGGTGTGGGAGAACGGTTCGCCGCAAGTCGTGTATGACATTGAGGCGGGCAAGTCGCCGGTGAATCCGGTTAGTTTCTAGGCAATTCTCCCTCGCCCCGCGTACGGGGAGAGGGCAGGGGTGAGGGGGCGTCGATTGCAATTGCAGCCGCCGTCCCTCACTTGCAGTGCGCACTCTGGCTTGAAAGCCAGAGTTGTTCGATGAGCGCAACGCATGCGTTGCGAATCCCTCATCTTACCCCTAGCCTCTTCCCGAGGGAGAGGGGACCGCATAATTTTTAGCTAAGGGCCCGATGACCGACCTCTCAATCCAGACCAAACTCTTCATTAACGGTAATTTCGTTAACGCCGCCGACGGCGCAACGATCGCGGACCTCAACCCCCACGACAACTCTAAAATCGCCGACGTAGCGCTCGCGGGAAAAGAAGACGTCGATCGCGCCGTCGCCGCGGCGAAAGCGGCGTTCCCGAAATGGAGCAAGATGGCGGCGATGGATCGCGGCCGCTTGCTGCTGAAACTCGCCGATAAAATCGAAGAGAAAGCTACAGAACTTGCCCAGCTCGAAAGCCTTGACACGGGCCATCCGCTCAAAGATTCCACTCGTCTGGACGTGCCGCGTACGGCCGTGACGTTTCGCTATTTCGGTGGCATGGCGGACAAGCTCGAAGGCAGCGTGATCCCCGTCGACCAGGGATTTTTGAACTTGGGTATGCGCGAGCCGCTCGGCGTGGTCGGGCAAATCGTGCCGTGGAATTTTCCATTGATGTTCACCAGTTGGAAAATGGGGCCGGCGCTCGCGGCCGGAAACACCGTCGTGATGAAGCCGGCGGAGATCACGCCGCTGTCGACCTTACGTATCGCAGAGCTAATGGCCGAAGTCGGTTTTCCTGAGGGCGTGGTCAACATTATTCCCGGCTACGGTCACATCGCCGGGCAATACCTAGCGGAACATCCGGACGTTGCGAAGATCGCATTCACCGGTTCCACTGCGACGGGCCGCAAAATCGTGCAAGCCTCCGCCGGAAACTTGAAACGCGTGCAACTGGAACTCGGCGGCAAGGGCGCGAACATTGTGTTCGAAGATGCGTTTTTGCCCGCCGCCATCAACGGTTCGGCGTTCGCGATTTTTCATAATCAGGGCCAGGCGTGCATCGCCGGCTCGCGCTTGATCTTGCACGAAAAGATCGCCGATCAATTCATGGAAGGCTTCGTCAAACTCGCACAGTCCATCAAGGTTGGGAATCCGTTGGATGCCTCGACCGAGATGGGGCCGCTGACTTCGGCGCTGCATCGCGATCGCGTGTTGTCCTATTGCAAGGTAGCGAGCGAGGAGGGTGGCCAAATCATCACCGGCGGCAAAGCGCCGTCCGATGCGGCCCTCAGCAAAGGTTGCTACGTCGAGCCGACCATCGTGCGCGCGAAGCCGACGGACCGCGTGTCGCAAGAAGAAGTGTTCGGACCCTTCGTGACAGTAACGACATTCAAGACCGACGAAGAAGCCATGGCCGTCGCCAACGGCACCCAATACGGTTTGGGCGGCGGGTTGTGGACCAAGGACCTCACCCGCGCCCATCGCTTCGCCCAGGGAATGCGCAGCGGCATGGTGTGGATCAATTGCTACAAGCGCGTCAATCCCGCGTCGCCCTTCGGCGGTGTGGGTGCATCGGGTTATGGCCGCGAGATGGGATTCGAAGCGATGATGCAATACACCGATGTGAAGTCGGTATGGATCAATGTCGACGCAAACATTCCGCCGTGGTATCCCAGATAAAAAATGTAGGGTGGGTTAGGCACGAAGTGCCGTAACCCACCGGACCGAAAAATCATGATCAACAAAATAGTTGCAACAGCCGAACAAGCCCTAGCCGATGTACAAGATGGCGCCACGATCATGATCGGCGGTTTCGGCGATGCCGGTCAACCGCGCGAACTCATCGATGCGCTCATCGCGCAAGGCGCGAAGGACTTAACCATCGTCAACAACAACGCGGGCAACGGCGAGGTCGGCCTGGCGGCGTTACTAAAATCCAAGCGCGTGCGCAAGATCATTTGTTCGTTTCCGCGCCAGGCCGATTCTTATGTATTCGACGGGTTGTATCGCAGCGGTGAAATCGAATTGGAGTTAGTGCCGCAGGGTAATCTCGCCGAACGCATCCGCGCGGCGGGAGCGGGTATCGGCGCGTTCTTCACGCCGACGGGCTATGGAACGGACCTTGCCAAGGGCAAGGAAACGCGCATCATAGACGGCAAGCCTTACGTGCTGGAACACCCGATCCACGCAGACTTTGCTCTGGTCAAGGCGCTGAAGGCCGATCGCTGGGGCAATCTGATTTACCGCAAAACCGCGCGTAACTTCGGACCGATCATGGCGAGTGCGGCGAAGTGCTCCATCGTGCAAGTTGCAGAGATAGTCGAACTGGGCGGCTTGGATCCGGAGGCGATCGTGACGCCGGGGATCTATGTGAAAAGGGTTGTTCAGGTCGCTGCGAAGTTGAAGGCGGCGGCATAGTTTTACGTCGGCGATCAATAGACATGCATACCGTCGCAAATCAATTGTGTCATTCCCGCGAAGGCGGGAATCCATTTGGCGACGGCAATGACCAGCGCAGTATGGATTCCCGCCTTCGCGGGAATGACATGTAGAAAAGGATGGTGCAATGAACAGACTCAACCGTGACCAAATCGCTGCGCGCGTGGCGCGCGACATTCCCGAGGGGGCCTATGTCAACTTGGGCATCGGCCTGCCGACCTTGGTGGCGAATCATTTGCCCAAGGATCGCGATATTTTTTTGCACAGCGAGAATGGCCTGCTCGGTATGGGGCCTGCGCCTGCGCCCGGTGAAGAGGACGAAGACCTGATCAACGCCGGCAAACAGCCGGTGACGATACTTGCGGGCGGCGCGTATTTTCATCACGCTGACTCTTTTGGCATGATGCGCGGCGGGCACTTGGATTTCTGCGTGCTCGGCGCGTTTCAAGTGTCGGTAGGCGGCGATCTGGCGAACTGGCATACCGGCGCGCCCGATGCGATTCCCGCTGTCGGCGGCGCGATGGATTTGGCCATAGGCGCGAAAAAAGTTTTTGTGATGATGGAACATCAAACCAAAACCGGCGAGAGCAAGATCGTCGAGCATTGCACTTATCCGCTCACCGGCATTGCGTGCGTGAACCGAATTTATACCGACCTTGCGGTGATCGACGTGACGGCGACGGGATTGCGCGTGGTGGAAATGGCCGACGGCTTGAGTCTCGCGGAACTCCAGCGCTTAACCGGCGTGCCGCTTACGCAAACGCAATCCCTCGCGGCTGCATGAATCCGTTCATTTTCAGCGCTCAGTTTCCGCGCGTCGTGTTCGGCGCCGGCAGCTTGCAATTTTTAGAGCGCGAGATCGATTTGCTCGGCGCCAAACGCGCGCTGGTGCTGTCGACACCCGAGCAACACAGTCAAGCGGAAGCGGTGGCGGCACGCTTGGGCGAGCGCGCCGTGGGCGTTTACGCTAAAGCCGTCATGCACGTGCCGATCGAGACCGCGCGCGCGGCGCGAGAAGAGGCAAAACGGCTTAACGCCGATTGCGCCGTGGCCATCGGCGGTGGATCGACTATCGGCTTAGGCAAAGCGATCGCGCTGGAATCGAGCTTGCCGATACTCGCGATCCCGACGACTTACGCCGGTTCCGAGATGACGCCCATACTCGGCATGACCGAAGACGGCATCAAGAAAACCCTACGCGATGCACGCGTGTTGCCGAAAACCGTGATCTACGATCCGGAGTTAACCTTGACCTTACCCGCGCAACTGTCGGCGACGAGCGGCATGAACGCCATTGCCCACAGCGTCGAAGCGCTGTATGCGCAAGACACGAATCCGATTATTTCGCTGATGGCGGAAGAGAGCATCCGCGTGTTGGCCAATGCGCTGCCCAAGATCGTGCGCAATACCCAGGACATCAGCGCCCGCAGCGATGCCCATTACGGCGCGTGGCTGGCGGGGGCGAGCCTCGGCGCGGTCGGCATGGCGCTGCATCACAAACTGTGCCACACGCTGGGTGGCAGCTTTAATTTGCCTCATGCGGAGACCCACACCATCGTTTTGCCCCATGCGGTTGCCTATAATGCACCGGCTGTAGAGCAAGCAATGGTGCGGCTCGCCAAGGCACTAGGGCTGGGAGCCAAGCTGGATGCGGCTCGTGGCTTATATGAGTTGGTAAAATCTATCGGCGCGCCTCTAGCGCTAAAGGACATCGGCATGCAAGAATCGGATCTTGATAAGGCGGCTGAGATCGCGACCAAGAATCCTTACTACAATCCCAGGCCGATCGAGCTAGGCCCCATCAGAAAATTGCTCGACGATGCATACTTTGGTCGGCGACCGAGTTAGACGCTGCGTTAAAGCTATAGGGTACCCATAACCCATAACATTTGAACTAAACAAAGAGGAGCGAACCATGCAAGATAAGCACAGCAAAACCCCAATCGTGATCGACCGTTCGCGCCGCCGCGCGTTACAAGCGGGCGCCGCGGCCGTTGCGACCTTGGGCTTTCCCTACATCAATACCGCTTTTGCCCAGGCTGGGCGCAAGATCAAAATCGGTTACGTGTCGCCGGAATCGGGGCCGCTCGCGCCGTTCGGCGAAGCGGATAAGTTTGTCGTCGGCACCATACGCGAACTCATGAAAGGCGGCTTGGCGATCGGCGGGAAAAATTTCCCGGTCGAAATCATCGCCAAGGACAGCCAATCCAATCCCAATCGCGCGGGCGAAGTGGCGGCGGATCTAATTTTGAAAGACAAAGTCGACATCATGTTGGCGGGCGGCACCCCCGAGACTACCAACCCGGTGGCGGATCAATCGGAGTTGAACGAAGTGCCGTGCGTGACCAGCGTTTGTCCTTGGCAGCCTTGGTTCTTCGGCCGCGGCGGCAAACCCGATCTCGGCTTCAACTGGACCTACCATTTCTTCTGGGGGTTGGAAGATATCATCGCCGTGTTCACCAACATGTGGGGTCAAGTGCCAACGAACAAACAAGTCGGCGGATTGTTCCCGAACGACGGCGACGGTAATGCGTGGGGCGATCCGAATTTGGGCTTGCCGAAACCGCTCGCCGGTCAAGGGTATAAACTCACCGACCCAGGCCGCTATCAGAATCTGACGCAGGATTTCAGCGCACAGATAGCGGCGTTCAAAAAAGCCAACAACGAAATCGTGACGGGGGTAGTGATTCCGCCGGATTTCAAAACCTTCTGGACCCAGGCCGCGCAGCAAGGTTACAAACCGAAGATCGCGTCCGTCGGCAAGGCGTTGCTGTTCCCCGCCGCGGTGGAGGCGATCGGCGACACCGCCGACGGTTTGTCCACGGAAGTGTGGTGGAGCCCATCCCATCCGTTTAAGTCTTCGCTGAGTGGTGCGAGCGCAAAACAATTGGCCGAGAGTTTCGAAAAAGCCACGGGCAAACAATGGACCCAGCCCATCGGCTTCGCCCATGCCTTGTTCGAAGTCGCTGCCGATGTATTGAAGCGCAGCAAAAACATCGACGACAAAGCGACCATCCGCGATGCGATTGCCGCGACCAACCTCAACACCGTGGTCGGCCCGATCGCCTGGGGTAAAGGTCCGGTGAAGAATGTCGCGAAGACACCGCTGGTCGGCGGCCAATGGGTGAAGGGGAAAGGCAAGTCGAAGTTCGATTTAGTGATTGTCGATAACAAGACCGCACCCAGCATTCCCACCGGTGGCAAGCTGAAGGCGATCGGCGCTTAGTAGCCGCTTGGCCCTCATCCCCACCCTTCTCCCAGAGGGAGAAGGGAGTTAGTTCCCTCTCCCTCTGGGAGAGGGGCAGGGGTGAGGGCGGGCCCCACCTAAAGCATCAGATTTTAATTTTCCATATCCCATTCCCAATTGACTGCGCTTCTAACCGTTGAACATGCGTCGAAAAGCTACGGCGCGTTGAAAGTCACCGACGACGTTACTTTTCACGTGGAAGCGAATGAAGCGCTGGGCATTTTGGGCCCGAACGGCGCGGGCAAAACCACGCTGTTTAATTTAATCAGCGGCGATGTGAAGCCCGATGTCGGTAAGATTCTGTTTGCCGAGCGAGATATTTCCGCGCTCCCGCCGCATCGGCGCTGCCGGATAGGCATAGGCCGCTCCTATCAAATTCCCCATCCTTTTTCCGGCATGACGGTATTCGAAAATCTGCTGGTGGCGGCGACGTTCGGCGGAGAAAAAAAAGAGCAAGACGCCTATCCCATCTGTGTCGAGGTGCTGCGCCAAACCGGCCTCGCGAAAAAAGCGAACCTGCTGGCAGGGTCTCTCACCTTACTAGATCGCAAACGTTTGGAACTAGCGCGGTCCCTCGCGACCAATCCGAAATTATTGCTGCTTGACGAAATCGCCGGCGGCCTCACGGAGCACGAAGCCAAAGAACTCGTAGAAGAGATCAAAGCGATCAAAGCATCGGGCGTCAGTATCATTTGGATCGAACACGTAGTTCACGCGTTGCTCGCCGTCGCCGATCGTTTACTGGTCATCAATTTCGGCGCCAAGCTGGCGGAAGGTTTGCCGCAAGAGGTGATGGAGAACAGCGAGGTTAAGCGGGTTTATATGGGGATTGAGGTGTGAAGCGTGAAATGTGAAATGTGAAATGTGAAATGTGAAATGTGAAATGTGAAATGTGAAATGTGAAATGTGAAATGTGAAAAGATGGTTGATGACCTGGTGTTGAAATTTAGAGGAGGCTGTGCTCCGCGAGGCAAATCTGGTGTGGCCTCTGGCATGGCATTGCCTGAGAGCAAAGCTGGGTGCGGTTCGCAGGCCGATCGTTTTTCACCTTTCACCTTTCACTTTTCACCCTTTACGCGTTTCCGATGCTCCTAACCACCCACAACCTAACCGCCCATTACGGCGATTTCCAAGCGCTATTCGGTATCGATTTTGAAGTCGATGCGGGCGAGATCATTGCGATCATCGGTGCGAATGGCGCGGGCAAGTCGACGTTCTTGAAAACATTGACGGGTTTGCTTGGCGCCGAGCGCGAGAATGTTAAGTTTGAAGGAAAACCCATCGGCGGATGGGCGCCGGGGAAGATCGTCGCGTTGGGCGTTGCGATGGTGCCGGAGGGCCGGCGCTTGTTTAAAAGTTTGAGCGTTGAAGAAAATCTGTTGCTGGGCGGTTACACCAAACGGCCGGGGCCCTGGAACTTAGAAAAAGTATTCGAGTTGTTTCCCGTCCTGCGCGAGAAACGCACCGTGCCGAGTACCTCGCTCTCCGGTGGGCAGCAGCAAATGGTTGCGATCGGCCGGGCGCTGATGGCAAATCCGAAATTGTTGATTTGCGATGAACTCTCGCTTGGGCTCGCACCCATCGTCGTAAAAGATATTTACGACGCGCTGCCCAAGATCACCGACGGTGGTCTCACCGCCATCATCGTCGAGCAAGACGTCAGCCTGGCGCAGCGCGTGTCGAACCGATTGTATTGTTTTCAAGAGGGTAAGGTTTCGCTCACAGGAAAATCGAATGAAGTGACGCGCGATCAAATCTCCATGGCGTATTTCGGCATATGAACAAGGCTGATCCGTGATCGAGTGGTTCAACACCATTTTGCAAGGCGTGATGTTGGGCGGCCTGTACGCGCTGTTCGCCATGGGTTTATCGCTGATGTTCGGCGTGATGCGCCTCACCAATGTTGCTCACGGTGATTTCATCATTCTCACGGCATTTGCGGCGTTTGCCGCCACCGCAAGCTTGGGCATCAATCTTGGGATCGCGCTTTTACTATTGCTGCCGCTTGCGTTTGTGTTCGGCTACGGCCTGCAGCGCGGCGTGTTGAATGGCACCCTGGGGAACGATCCGCTGCCGTCGTTGGTGGTCACGTTTGGGCTCTCGATTGTGATACAGAATCTGCTGATGGAGATTTTTTCAGCCGACACCCGCTCGATCAGCGCCTTGGGTCTGGAAACAAAAAGTTTGCAGCTTGCGGAAAATGTTTACATCGGCATCTTGCCGCTGATCATCTTTTCAATCGCCGTCGCCGCCGCGGCGGCGATGCAATGGCTATTCGGCAACACCGCCATCGGCCGTGCATTTCGCGCCACCAGCGACGACAAAGAAGCCGCGCAGTTGATGGGCCTAGACCACAGACATGTTTACGGGCTAGCCACCGCCATCGCCTTCATGTTGATCGCCATCGCGGGCATATTGCAAGGCATGCGCACCACTATCGCACCGACCGATGGGCCGGGCCTGCTGCTGTACGCGTTCGAAGCAGTGATCATAGGCGGCATGGGTTCGTTCTGGGGTACTTTCTCCGGCGCGATCATACTCGGCGTGGCGCAGGCCATCGGCTTTCGCATCGATCCCGGCTGGGGCATCTTGATTGGACACTTAGTATTTTTGGCGATGCTGATCGTCAAGCCGAACGGCTTATTCCCGAAAACCAAATGACCAGCACACCCGTCGACACAACATCATTTTCCATCGAGCGCGCGACGCGCGCGAGCAGAGCAGCGAGCATTGTTGGGGTTGCGTTGTTCGCGGCCGCTATCACGCTACCGTGGTGGGGCAATTCCGGCTGGATGCGGGAAGTGGTGGAAATTTCTTGCTATCTCGTATTCGCTATGATGTGGAATTTGCTCGCCGGTTACGGCGGCATGGTATCCATCGGCCAGCAAGCGTTTGTCGGCTTGGGCGGATACTTCTTGGTGATCTTGGCGAACAAGCTCGGCGTGAATCCGTTTCTCTCGGTGCCGCTTGCCGCATTGATCGCCGCGTTGTTTGCCTTTCCCACTTCGCGTTTTGTGTTTCGTTTGCAAGGCGGCTATTTCGCCATCGGCACCTGGGTGGTGGCCGAAGTGTTCCGGTTGATCTTCGCCAATATCTCCGCGCTCGGCGGCGGCTCGGGCACCAGCTTAACGGCGCTGGCAGGGATCCCGAAAGCAACGAGAGAAATGATCACTTATTGGCTCGCATTGGCTGCGGTGGTATTCGCTGTCGGCTTGGTATACGGCTTGCTACGTTCGCGATTCGGCCTGGCACTCACGGCGATCCGCGACAGCGAAATCGCGGCGGAAAGCCAAGGCATCAATGTAAAATCGACCAAATTGATCGTCTATGTACTCGCAAGTTTTGGCGCGGGCCTGGCGGGCGCATTGTATTACCTCAGCAATCTGCGCATTTCGCCCGACGTTGCTTTCGGAGTGAACTGGACCGCCTTCACGATTTTCATCGTACTTATCGGCGGCATCGGCACCATCGAAGGGCCGATCTTGGGCGCGCTGATATTTTGGTTCTTGAACAAATTCTTTTCTGATTACGGAAGTTGGTACTTGATCGGATTGGGTTTGCTCGCGATTGTCATCGTCGTCAGACTGCGCAGTGGTTTGTGGGGCGCCATATCGAAACGTTTTGATTTGCATTTGTTTCCGGTGCAACGACGTTTGAGAATACGTGAAAAGTGAAATGTGAAAGGTGAAGAGAAAGCTGTGAAATGTGAAACGTGAAAGGTGAGGGCGGTTTGCCGTTCTTTTCACCTTTCACTTTTCACCTTTCACCTTACAGAGGTATTCCATGTCCGACGCCTACATCTGCGACGCCATCCGCACGCCATTCGGCCGCTATGGCGGTTCGTTGTCGTCCATCCGTACCGACGATCTTGCCGCGCTGCCCATCAAAGCGTTGATGCAACGCAATCCACAAGTCGATTGGAAAATGGTCGACGACGTCATCTATGGCTGCGCCAACCAAGCAGGCGAAGATAATCGCAACGTCGCGCACATGGCGTCATTGCTCGCCGGCGTGCCGGTCGACGTGCCCGGTGTCACGGTGAATCGTTTATGCGGCTCGAGCATGGAAGCGACCGGCACAGCAGCGCGCGCGATTAAATCCGGAGAGACTCATTTGATGATCGCCGGTGGCGTCGAGAGCATGTCGCGGGCGCCGTTCGTGTTGGCGAAGGCCGACAGCGCTTTTTCCCGCGCCGCGAAGATCGAAGACACGACCATAGGCTGGCGCTTCATCAATCCGCTGATGAAAAAAATGTATGGCGTGGACTCGATGCCGGAGACGGCCGAGAACGTGGCCGCGGATTTCAACATCGGTCGTGCCGATCAGGACGCCTTCGCGTTACGCAGTCAACAACGTTATGCCGCGGCGTTTAAAGAAAACTTTTTTAAGAACGAGATTGTTCCCGTTACGCTGCCGCAGAAGAAAGGCGATCCGCTGACCATCGATAAAGACGAACATCCGCGCGAGACTAGCCTCGAATCGCTGGCGAAACTAAAGGGTGTGGTCAAAGAAGACGGCACGGTCACCGCGGGCAATGCGTCCGGCGTCAACGACGGCGCGTGTGCGTTGCTGCTCGCGTCGGAAAGCGCGATCAAACAGTATGGCCTGACACCCAAAGCGCGCGTTCTCGCCATGGCCACCGCGGGCGTGCCACCGCGCATCATGGGCTTCGGCCCCGCGCCGGCGATGCGCAAAGTGTTGGAAAAGACCGGCCTCAAACTTTCGCAGATGGATGTGATAGAACTTAACGAAGCTTTTGCAGCTCAGGGCTTGGCGGTGACCCGCGATCACGGTTTGCGCGATGATGATATTCGCGTCAATCCGAACGGCGGCGCCATCGCCATCGGCCATCCCCTTGGCGCCTCGGGCGCCCGTTTGATCACGACCGCGATGTACCAACTACAGCGCATTCAAGGCCGTTACGCGCTGTGTACGATGTGCATCGGCGTCGGGCAGGGGATCGCGATCGATAATTGATCAAGTCGTAGCCGCTTAACTGCGCATTGGCTGCTATCTCGGATAGCTTCAGCCCATTTCCATTGCCAAGGACGAGTACCGAATCGTTATCGTTGCCTGGCGCCAGCGAGAAGTGGGTCGCAACGTGCATGACCGGTTGTGCGGTCTCGGGATTGAGCAATCCCATGAGCACACCATGGGTAAAGTCGTTATCGAGATAGCGTTTGCCGGGCATGATGCCGTTCGCTTCCTTATCCTGTGCCTGGCGTACCACCCGTTCCAATTCTCTCTTCACCCATGGCAGCGCCGGATGGTTCGGGGTCTTTTGGCTAGTGCCTAAGCCTACCGCTGACCACTGTTCTTGGGGCGCCGTCTCCAATTTATCGCGGCCCACGTGTGTATAGACGGCCAGCGGAAGTTTTTCGATCAAGTGCTGGTTCGTCTTTTTGTCGTACAAGGCGGCAAAGGGCAGGTAACGCAACGCATCGGTCAAGTACAGCATCAGCATGTCGATGCCGCTACTTTCTAAGTAGGGTTCCACGGGTGTGATCAGCGCTTCATACAGTTCGGCCGCAAGACTCAAGTAGCCGCTGTCTCGCTTTTCGATCGCCTGCCGCAACTGACCTATTTTCTCGTTCAGCGCCTGGGCGCCCAATCCGCCCTGGATTTGCCGCAGTCCGTCTTTGGTATGGACAAGGAATAGCGTGGTTTTATCTTCGGGCAGGAAATAGATCAGCGCCGGCGTGTTGTTGCTCAGTTGCTGCAGTGCCTTGAGCGCCCCTTCGGTCGCGCCTTTGCCTCTCACTAAGGAGTTAACCTGCTCCTGTTGCTGCACCGGGGCCTGCTGTGCGAGCTGCCGCTTGATGTCGTCAAACAAAGTGACCAACCGCTCGTTCTCGATTCGTTTCTGTTCGTCCAAGCGCGCAAGTTGTTGCTCCTGTTCGGCGGAGCGCTGTTTCAGTTTGCGCAACACCTCGCTTTCGGAGTAGATACGCGACAGCTCACGTGCGCTGGTCTCCAAAGCGTCTGCAAGCGCTTTTTCTTCAGGCGTGAAATCCGCGCTTGAGTTGCGGATATCTCTCGTTTCGCTGCGCCGCACGAACTCGAAGAACTCGTATTCCTTCAACATGCCGAGAACCTGTTCGGCTTCGGCGACACGGCCTTCCTGGATGAGGAGTTTGGCCAAGTATCGATAAGTGGGCTCTACCTGACCGGCGAGTGCGCGCTGTAACTCGCGATCGAGGCTGCGTGCGCCTTGGCGTGCCTGTGATTACTAATTGACCGCCATTTCCAATAAAAGGGCGCGAAGGCAAAGCATCTCAGACAATGCTGTACGCATATCGTTCCGGCATACGTCCCGCGGTCACGCGGTAAAGGTTTCGGCAAAAGCATACTGAAGGCGCGTTGATAGAGCGGCATCGCCTGATCGGTTTGGCCCATCACGTGGTACGCTGAGCCCAAACTGTTGACGCTTTTCGCCGTATCGGGATGCTCGGGGTTGAGGACGCTTTCTCGAATCTTCAGGGCACGCTGATAGAGCGGCAGCGCTTGATCGTATTTGCCCATCGATCCGTACAGGGAGCCCAGATTGTTGATGCTATTCGCCGTGTCCGGATGCTCGGAGCCGAGAACTTTTTCATGGATCGATACCGCGCGCTGATAGAGCGGTAGCGCCTGATCGTATTGGCCCATTGCGTAGTACAGCACGCCCAGGTTGTTGATGACTGTCGCCGTGTTCGGATGCTCGGTACCGAGGACTTTTTCCGCGATCGCTAGCGCGCGTCGATAGAGCGGCAGCGCTTGATCGTATTTGCCCATCGATCCGTACAGGGAGCCCAGATTGTTGATGCTGTTTGCCGTGTCCAAATGCTCGGGGCCGAGGACTTTCTCTCGGATCGCCAACGCGCGCTGATAGAGCGGTAATGCCTGGTCATACTCGCCCATCGCTTCGTACAGGTAGCCCAGATTACCGATGCTGGTTGCCGTGTTCAGATGCTTAGCGCCGAGTACTTTCTCCTGGATCACCAGCGCACGCTTATAGAGCGGCAGCGCCTGATCGTATTGGCCCAGCGAGTGATACAAGCCACCTAGATTGTTGAGACTTAGCGCCGTATCCGGGTGCTCGGGGCCGAGGACTTTCTCTTGGATCGCCAGCGCGCGTGCCCAGAGCGGTAGCGCCTGATCGGCTTGACCCATCGCTTGGTACAATAAGCCCAGACTGCTGACGCTGGTTGCCGTGTCCGGATGCTCGGGGCCCAAAGCTTTTTCCTTGATTGCAAGCGCACGCTTATAGAGCGGCAACGCCTGATCGTATTGGCCCATCGCTTGGTACAGCAACCCCAAATTGTTGACGCTTTGTGCCGTATCCGGATGATCGAGGCCAAGGACGTTTTCTCGGATCGCCAGCGCGCGCTGATAGAGCGGCAGCGCCTGATCGTACTGGCTCATCGCTCGGAACAGCGAGCCCAGGTTGTTGAGGCTTTGCGCCGTGTCCGAATGCTTGGGGCCGAGAACTTTCTCTCGGATCGCCAGCGCGCGCTGATAGAGCGGCAGCGCCTGATCGCTTTGGCCCATCGCGTAATACAGCACGCCCAGGTTGTTAACGATAGTCGCCGTGCTCGGATGCTCGGGGCCCCACGTCTCTTCGGCGAGCTCTACTACTTGTAGCGCCCGTTCGAGTGCCTCCGGGTACTGGCCTTGCTGATGTAGTTGAGCTACCTCACGATTCAGCCGTTTGACTTCTTCTACCTGTTCTGGAGTTTGTGCAAATGTAACTCGAGAGCACATGAGCCCAATCGAGATCACGATAACAGCGCTTAGTAGTAGAGCAACGCACTCTCGCCACGAGGCATCGCGTATCGGGCGGTAATGCCACAAACCCTCCGGCCAGTCTTGCCGCGTTCCCAGCGCTAGGTTCAAGTCTATAGTCGCGTTTGATCTACGGCTCACGGGCTTTGAATGCATTGACCCTCCTTCCTCCGAAGCACTTCTAACGCCATTGATCGCATAAGGTCGAGTAAAGCAGAGCATCGCCTCACCCGGCAGCGCCATATGGATGATATGGTGGAATCCGCAGGCGCCAATTGCCGTTCTCGCTCTTACAGAATACACCACGCCACGCCCCGGATCGATAGGCCAATCGTTCTAGTCCCAAAGCCGCGCTGCGCAGCAGCCAATCGGCGTTGGGCGCGTATTCCCGTCGGCCTCGTTCACGTCTGGACTCAGCCCTCGCACGGCGACGGCCACTGCTCACAAGCTAGCTCAGTGTATCTACGCGATGCGGACGCGAGGCCGGGCGTACAGCGGGCAAGACCAGGACTACAGAGAGAAGCGGTACCGCGTAATCGAAGGTTAGTAGAAAGCGCTTCATTACGGAGCCCGCACGAATCAATTTAGTGCCGCGTCTTCCGTTTTGTGACAAATATATTTCTTGCCAGTCCTCCGGAACATCGATTCTTCTAATTTTCCTTCGCATGAAGGCGGTTGCGGTCAACCGCGCGTAACCCTCTGAATATCTGCTGCTAGTTTTCCGTTCGAGATGGAACTAATCCAACAAAATTCCGGTATCGATTTGCTCATTATTTCGATGTGGCACAGCTCTTGCCATTGTCGAGATTGTAATTGTGCTCACCGGTTGGTATGACGAGCGATCAGTCGTGTTGCCCAAAATTTGTCTCTTAAGGAAAAAGGAAAATGATGGATCAGTCGAATCAGGGGATACAAAAACAGGTGATCAATAAAATGGTTATCTGTGCGGTGTCCGCATTACTAGCGTTGCAAATCGGAGTTGCGTTCGGTGCGGACTTTCCGACCGCAAAAGTTAACACCACGGGTCTCGCGGTAACCGATACCGAGGTCACGGTCGGCGATTTACATTCGAAGACCGGGACGATGGCGATCAGCGAAACGGGATCGATACAAGCCGAGACCTTGGCGATAGAACAAATCAACGCGATGGGCGGCGTGCTCGGGCGCAAGATCAAGGTAATCTATGAAGACGGCGCCAGCGATTGGCCGACCTTCGCCGAGAAATCGAAAAAATTATTGGTGAACGACAAAGTGGCTGCGGTGTTCGGGTGCTGGACATCGGCGTCACGTAAAGCGGTGTTGCCGATTTTCGAGAAAGAAAACGGCCTGCTTTACTACCCGACGTTTTATGAAGGTCTCGAGCAATCGAAGAACGTAATATATACGGGGCAAGAGGCAACCCAGCAAATTCTCGCCGGTCTCGATTGGGTAGTTAAGGAAAAGAAGGCGAAGACGTTTTTCTTGATCGGATCGGATTATATCTGGCCGCGCACCTCGAATAAGATCGCTCGCAAACATATTGAAAATGTGATGAAGCTGAAAGTGGTCGGCGAAGAATATTATCCGCTCGGTCATACGCAATTCAATTCACTCATTAACAAGATCAAGCTGCAAAAACCCGATGTGATTTACGCCATCGTGGTGGGTGGCAGCAACGTCGCTTTCTATAAGCAGTTGAAGGCCGCCGGCGTGACCGCTGAGAAACAAACATTGCTCACGATCTCAGTTACCGAAGACGAGATTCTCGGAATCGGTGGTGAAAACGTAAAGGGTTTTTATGCGGCAATGAAGTATTTTCAAAGCCAGGATAACCCCAACAACAAGAAATTTGTCGAGGCATTCAAGGCGAAGTATGGCAAGAATGCGGTTATCGGTGACGTGACGCAGGCTGCTTATCTCGGGCCATGGCTTTGGAAGGCGGCCGTCGAGAAAGCGGGCAGCTTCGATGTTGACAAAGTCGCAGCGGCTTCTCCGGGCATCGAACTGAAAACCGCGCCAGAAGGCTACGTCAAGATTCATGAGAATCATCATCTTTGGAGCAAGCTGCGTATCGGCCAGGCGCTGGACAATGGCCAATACAAGGTGCTGTATGAATCCGACCTAATTGAGCCCAATCCTTTCCCGAAGGGCTATCAATAGAGTGTGTGGTATGGGGCGAGCATCTTCTCCTCCTGGCTCGTCCCATCTTTTTTTGACTCTAGCCACAATACTCAACGGGAATTAGCATGACACCAGCCGAAATCGGCGGCATCGTCGCGATGCAAGGTTTTGCGGGACTGAGTCTGTTCAGCGTTTTGCTGCTGATGGCCTTGGGCCTTGCGATTATCTTCGGACAAATGGGTGTGATCAACATGGCCCATGGCGAGTTCATGACCATCGGCGCCTACACCATTTTCGGCTGTTCCCAACTCGCTGCCATCTATTTACCGAGCTTTCAGCCCTACTATTTTCCGATCGCGATATTGGTTGCGTTCGGGATCGCATTCTTAGCGGGATACGCAGCGGAGTTCCTGCTAATACGCCATCTCTACCATCGCCCCCTCGACACATTGCTCGCCACGTGGGGATTGAGCTTGGGCATGCAACAGACATTTCGATCCTTGTTCGGCGCGAAAGAAGTTAGTCCAACATTGCCCGACTGGCTGTTAGGTTCGGTAAAGCCCAGTGAATCCATCGATATCCCCATTAACGGATTGTTCGTGATGGGGCTCACCCTACTGGTGACAGGTATCGTATTTCTGATGTTGTATCGCTCACGCTGGGGTTTGCGCGTTCGCGCCACGGTGGCAAATCGCACCATGAGCAACGCCATCGGCATCAACACGAAAAAAGTCGATCGCCTCACTTTTGCGTTGGGTTGCGGCATTGCCGGTATCGCCGGCGCCGCGTTCACCACTATCGGCTCAACCGGGCCAACTAGCGGCTCCTTATATATCGTCGATGCATTCCTCGTGGTGACCTTTGGCGGCGCTGCCAGTTTGCTCGGAACGATCGCCTCGGCCTTCGGCATCGCGCAAACCCAGTCCATCACCGAATTTTTCCTGACCGGCTCGATGGCTAAAGTGCTCACCTTGCTATTCGTCGTGACGGTGTTGATGCTGCGTCCCCAAGGTCTTTTTGTCAGCAAGATTCGACGCTGATCGCGAACGGATAAATAAGTATGCGAACTATTTTTAGAAATGTGACGGGCGGCCGGCAGGGTTTGATCAACCTAGCGATTCTGGCCACCTTGTTGATCGTTGTGTTTCCGTTGGCCCTCGACATTTTTCGCTTGAACCTCGTCGGTAAATATTTAAGCTACGCCTTTATCGCAATCGGTCTGGTCATGCTCTGGGGCTACGGCGGCATCTTGAGTTTGGGACAAGGCGTGTTCTTTGGGCTCGGCGGTTATTGCATTGCCATGTTTTTGAAGCTGGAAGCCTCGGACCCGATTACCACAAAAATTCAATCGACGCCGGGGATACCGGATTTCATGGATTGGAATCAGCTTACCGCACTACCGGCATTTTGGCAGCCCTTTCACAGTTTTAGCTTCAGTGTGATCGCGATGTTAACGGTGCCAACGTTGCTCGCGTTCATTATCGGCGTGGCGATGTTCAAGCGCCGTGTGGGTGGGGTGTACTTCGCCATCATTACCCAGGCGATCGCATTGATTCTGTCGGTATTGATTATCGGTCAGCAAGGCTATACCGGCGGGGTAAACGGCATTACCGACCTCAAGACCTTACATGGCTGGGATATCCGAACCGACAGCGCTAAATACATTCTCTATTTTATTAATGTCGCCCTGCTCATCCTTGCCATACTCGCCTGCCGCTGGATCATTTCCAGCAAGCTGGGTTTGTTGCTATTGGCGATGCGCGATAAAGAAGATCGGGTCCGATTTTCCGGCTACGACGTGGCGAATTTCAAGATCTTTGTATTTTGTTTGTCGGCAATGTTGTCCGCCATCGGTGGCGCAATGTTCACCTTGCAAGTGGGTTTCATGTCGCCGTCTTTCGTTGGTATCGTGCCTTCGATCGAAATGGTTATCTTCGCTGCCGTCGGTGGACGCATGTCGCTAGAGGGCGCGGTGTATGGAACGCTATTAGTTAATTTCGGCAAGACTTTTTTCTCGGAAAGTTTTCCCGATCTCTGGCTGTTTTTGATGGCCGCGCTGTTTATCGCCGTGGTGCTGGTATTCCCCAATGGTCTAGCCGGGCTATTCGAAAGTTGGAAGAATCGTCGCGGTCGCAAGAAGCAGATGCCGTCTTCGGAACCGTCCATCGGAGACGATCAAGAACGCGGCTTATATTTGAAAGATCCGCCAGTAAAGCCGACCGCCGACTCGTTGCAGTCGGCTAAGCCACAAGCGATTTAATTTTTAGGATACAAACTAGCGATGTCTGGCTCAAAACTCATTTTGGCCGTCGAAGGCTTAACCGTTTCCTTCGATGGATTTAAAGCCGTCGATGACTTGAATTTTTATGTCGATAAAAACGAGCTTCGCGTGGTGATCGGTCCCAACGGCGCCGGGAAAACCACGGTATTGGACTTGATCTGCGGCAAGACCAAGGCGACCAAGGGCAGCGTTAAGTTTAACGACAAGGAACTGACAAAATTGTCGGAACACGCCATCGTCCGCGCCGGAGTGGGACGCAAATTTCAGACGCCCTCCATCTACGAAAACCTCTCGGTTTTTCAGAACTTGGAACTGTCTTTTCCCAAAGGCCGTGGCGTATTCGGCTGTTTGATGTTCGAACGCACGGAAGATGTGGTCGCTCGCGTGCATGAAATCGCGGCCGAAATCGGTTTGAAGGAAGAGCTCGACAACGAAGCCGGTCTGTTAAGCCATGGCCAGAAGCAATGGTTGGAAATCGGCATGTTGCTGATGCAGGACCCGGAGTTGTTAATGCTCGATGAGCCTATAGCCGGCATGAGCGCGCGGGAACGCGAACAGACTGCGGACTTGCTTAACCGTATTTGCCGCGATCGCTCGATGATCGTGATTGAGCACGACATGGAGTTTGTGCGCAAGATCGCCGACAAGGTCACGGTGCTGCATCAAGGCAAAGTTCTGGCGGAAGGCAGCATGGATAAAGTGCAGGCGGATCCGCGCGTCATCGAAGTGTATTTGGGACACTAGCAGCGATGTTGCAAGTCAATGCATTAAAAGTCAGCTACGGCCAAAGCGAGGCGATACGAGAAATTTCTTTCGTCGCCGAGCAAAATGAAACGGTGGCCATCATGGGCCGTAATGGCATGGGTAAGACTACCTTGTTCAAGGCCCTGATCGGAATTCTTCCGACGCGCTCAGGCTCCATCACCATCGATGGTAAGGACCTGACCAATGCGGAAAGTTATCAAAGAGTGGCGGGGGGTTTAGGCTATGTGCCTCAAGGCCGCATGATATTCCCGACCTTGACGGTACAGGAAAATATCGAGACCGGCTTGGAGAATGCGAAGGACAAACAAATTCCCCAAGACATCTACGCCCTGTTCCCGGTGTTATTCGATATGCGAAAACGCAAGGGGGGTAATCTCTCGGGCGGGCAGCAACAGCAGTTGGCGATCGCCCGTGCGTTGGTGACCAATCCCAAAGTGCTGCTGCTCGACGAACCGACGGAGGGCATTCAGCCCTCCATCATTAAAGATATTGCCAAGGCGCTGAACGAAATTCGCAAGCTACGTCAGATCACCATTATCGTGTCGGAGCAAGTGCTGAGTTTTGCACTCGACGTGGCGGATCGCCTGTTCGTCATCGAAGGCGGCCGGTTGATACACGAAGATCGTAGAGAGAATGTCGACACGGCCAAGATCAAACAGTTTTTATCCGTATAAGCAGAGGAGGTTCCCAACATGATTGGCTATATGCATTACAACCGTTTTGGTAACAAGGGGTTTACCGATGGCGGCAAAGGCCGCACCACACCGGATGTGCAGACCTGTCCCGTGTGTTTGCTGCGCTTCGATGCGGCCGGCGGCATCCTGCCCGACGGAACGCTGCTCGCCCCGGGTGATTGGATCAACGAGGTATGTATCACGATCAAGGACACGACGGTGAATGGCGGCTATCAGGCGGGATGTCTCGCCCAGGCCTATCCACCGTTTTAAGGCGGACGCCGAATGCATCAAACAACAATTCATTAATCCTCAGAGGGAGAAGCCATGCAACATTTCACTATCAAGCCCGGCGTTCCATTAGCACAACAAGCGGCGCTTGGCCACAATCGCTGGCATCCCGAGCTGCCGTTCTTGGGCTCGGTCAAACCCGGCGAAGAAATCATTATCGAGACTTTGGATTTTCTCGATGCGCAGATCCTCGACAACGATGACGTCGCCGATGTGCGCGACATCGACCTCACCCGCGCGCATCCGCTCACCGGACCGTTTGAAATACAGGGCGCGGAGCCCGGAGATTTATTGGTCGTCGACTTACTCGATATCAAACCCGTCACGCAAGTGGGTTTTTCCGGGGTGTTCGCCAAGAGCAACGGCGGTGGATTTCTGGGTGACTATTACCCCGATGCCGACAAGGCGATCTGGGATTTGAAGGGTCTGTTCGCGACCTCGCGCCACATCCCCGGCGTACGCATCCCCGGCCTTACTCATCCCGGCTTGATGGGCACCTTGCCATCACGCGATTTACTTAACGAATGGAATAAACGCGAAGCGCCGCTGGTAAAAAAAGGATTGGCCAAGGGCCCCTACCCGGAAACCGCGGTGTTGCGCGGCGTGGGCGGGCAAAAATTCCACGACATGGCGAAAGAAGCGTGCCGCACCGTACCGCCGCGCGAACACGGCGGCAATACGGACATCAAAGATTTATCTACTGGGACGCGTATCTTCTTCCCGGTTTATGTGAAAGGCGCCGGCTATTCCATGGGCGACCTGCACTTCTCTCAAGGCGACGGCGAGATCGGTTTTTGTGGCGCGATCGAAATGGATGGCGCAACTCATATCGGTTTCGATCTCATCAAAGGCGGCATGGCAAAATACAACCTCAGCGCGCCGATATTTCTGCCGAGCAACGTAAAGCCTTCGTTCGAACGCTACCTCACCTTCGAAGGCATAAGCGTCGAGAACGGCAAGAACTATTACATGGACGCCACGGTCGCTTACCGTCAAGCGTGTTTGAAAGCCATCGACTACCTAACCCATTTCGGTTTCACCGGCAGCCAGGCGTATATGTTGCTCACCGCCGCGCCGGTCGAGGGTCGCATCGGCGGCATCGTCGACATTCCGAACTGCGCGTGTACGGTGTCGATCCCACTAAGCATATTCGATCAGGACATCACGCCCAAAGGCATGCTTAACGATAAGCAGTATTGGGGCAGGCTAGGCAAATGATAGGAGCGTGCGATGCCAATGTATGACTATCACTGCGTGGAATGCGATGAATTATTCGAAGCCATTCGACCGGTAGCGCGCCGCGATGAACCCGCTAATTGTCCTGTTTGCGGCAACGCCAGTCATGTGTTTCTGGTGGTGACCGGATTCGCATCGATCGCGACCAAAAATCGCTGGGAACCGGCGTCAGATGCGGAGCGTCTCGCCGGTGCGAGTGTCCGTGGGCCTGGAGTGACTAAACATGGAAAGACATCGACGCGCAGCACCGTGCTACATGCATGTGCGGGAAAGAGCTGCGCGTATTGTAACTAACGTCATGGGAGAATCCGCCACGAAACGACTACCGATAGTTAACTTTCCCAACACCGTTGAACGTGCGGCCGGAGTGGGACAACTGAGGCATCAACGCGATCCCGATATGGATTTAGTTCGAGAAGATATCCGTTGGTTCGGACAACCATTATCCCGTATTACACCGACGTCGGACCGCAAGGCGCATCCGCAAACGACGCCGCCGGAAGTGGTGGTTAAAGTGATCGAGGCGGCGTTGAGCAACCCGATTTGGGGTTGTTGCAAGCTCGCGGAAAATCTAAAGCATCACAACATTCTGATCAGCTCCCCCACCGTGCAAAAAATTCTTATCCGAGAACGCATCGGCTCCCGCCGCGAGCGAGCGAATCGCGTGCTTGAACTCGCGGAACGCGGACACGAACTCACGTTGCAGCAAAGTCTGCAAGTCAAACGCATCATGCGCTAAATAGCGCTTGAATCGCCCTGAGAGGCAATGCTGGTGCGGCTCTCAGGGCATTGGTTTGGCTATTTAGCCGCGCGCGTACATGATGAGCGTTAATTTTTAGCCCGACTATCATCACGTTTAGGCGGCTCGATGCTTATTTGTCGATCGATCGTTTATCCTTGCCCCACCCGCCGCAACGAAAACTTCGTAGTGCAGTAAATTTCCGTACGTCTCACCCATAGATCGCTAAGCCTAAACTTGCTCTGCCTCGTTATCAAAGTTTGTCAAAGTCGATATACTTAATAATATCAATGGCAGACAGAATTCTGTTAATATTAGTTCTCAAGATTAGCGCTCGTTAGCGCGTTAAGCTCCTAATGCGCCTGAAAAACAGGCACCTCTGAAATGCCCATGGATATTGGATTCTGTGGGCGGGTCGGCTGAAAGCCGCATTGGGCATGCCTCGCAGGGTGACCCTTCTCGTAATAATGGGATGGCGAGACCGATACGGCAGACAGCAACTCAATCACATTTGCAATTGGAGCATGGCCGATGTTCAGTAGTTTGAAAGTGTCTACGCGATTTTTGCTGATCACGATCGTTTTAGCGTCCATCGGTATTTCGTTGCTGTTGGCTAGTGCACTTTACGGCATGCATCAGATTCGATCGGCGGCTGTGGGCGCTATGGCCAACGTCGAGCGCATGGATGTGACTCAGGAAATGGTGCGGACGGTACAAATCCACTTCGGCGCACAGTTGCAGGAATGGAAAAAGCTTCTGCTACGCGGCGTGCGTGGCGGTGATGAAGCTGCGCTGCGACAGGCGTTGGAGCAATTCAGTGCCGAAGAGCAAGGCGTGCAGGCCACGTTGAAGGAACTGCTGCAAGCGACGAGAGGTATGGGTACAGACGATTTTGGGCTAGGCCAGACCATCCAAAAACACGCCGATCTGGGTGAGAAGTATCGTCTCGCTCTTGGCAACTATCAAACCAGCGGCGTGTTCGAGGTCGATAACCAAGTGAAGGACATAGATCGCCAGGTAAGCGAAGGTATTGAACGGGTTGCGAAACAATTAGTGGTGCGTCAACGTAAAGCGAAAGAGAGCGAGATTCAATCGTTCGCGAACATGTACGAAACGCAAAAGCGCTGGATGTTGCTATTCGGTGTCGCAGTTTTTTTCGCCGTTCTACCGGCGATGTGGTGGGTCACGCTAACGGTAACTAAGCCGATTACTCAGATCGTCAGGGCGACGGAGGATTTGCGTGCCGGCGAAGGTGACCTTACTTTCCGCTTACCCGCTCTCGGTGGCGAATTCGATCATATTGCGACGTCGCTTAACGGTTTCGTGAATAGAATACAGGAGATGCTGGTTAAGATTCGTTCGTCAACCGAAGCCGTGAGCAGATCCGCCCACGAAATCAGCGCCGGTGGACTCGATCTTTCAACGCGCGCGGAACAACAGGCTGCAACATTGGAAGAAACCGTTTCGACCATGGAAGAACTCACCGCGACGGTTAACGAAAGCGCCGGCAGTTTCGACAAAGCCAATCAATTCGCAAGGCAAGCCAGCCGGGTTGCCGAGGAAGGCGGTGCGATCGTTACGCAAGTGAAGCAAAATATGGATGAGATTGATACCAGCGCCAGGCGCATCGCCGATATCACCGGCGCCATCGACGGCATCGCGTTTCAGACCAACATTTTAGCGCTGAACGCGGCGGTGGAAGCGGCTAGAGCAGGAGAACAAGGGCGCGGGTTTGCGGTCGTTGCGGCGGAAGTTAGACAACTCGCGCAGCGTAGCGCAACGGCAGCCAAGGAGATCAAGACTTTGATCACCGAATCCACCGCCAAGGCAGAAGAAGGCAATCAGTTGGTTACTCGAGCCGAGCGCACCATGGTCGACATCGTCGCCGCGACCGGGGAAGTCAGCCGCATTATGAGCGAGGTCTCCGCCACTGCGCGGGAGCAGTCCCGCGGCATCGATCAGATCAATGAAGCGTTAACGCAGATGAATACCACCGTGCAGCAGAATGCCGCGGTGGTCGAACAAGCCGCAGCCGCCGCGGAATCGCAGAAAATGCAGACCCAGCAATTGCTGGCGGAAGTGAACGCATTTAAGTTGGAAGGGATGCAGGCAGCTAAGAGTTTTAACGCGCCGGCGAATCTAGGTACAGTGCGCGCGCGGACGTTACGACGTGAGGTGCAAGCGAGGGATACGCGGCCACGACCGGCGCTAACTCCTGCGCCAGAAGCGACGGACGATTGGCAGGAGTTCTAAAACTTTTTCGTCAACAGGCGCTAGCTTTTCTTGAACGAATTAACAAACGAAATAACGTCTTTGATATTCTCGCTAGAAAGCTCGTCTTCCCAGGGCGGCATAGAACTCGAGCGTCCTACCTGCTCACCACCTTTGCGTATGACCATTTCGATATAGGCATCGGTAGAGACACTTCGTGTGAAATTGGCGGGTAGTGTCTGCAATTTGGCCGCACGCCGACCATTACCTTCGCCGCTGACGCCATGGCACGATACGCAGTAGGTGTAGTAAACCTTAGAGCCGCGCTCAATCGACACGGATTTTTCTTCCTGGCCCGCGGCGCTGGTTAGGCAAATGAGTGATGCCAAAACTGCGATCGAAAACTTTGAGGAAATCACTTGCTTACCTCTACAGTAAGCTTCATGTTCGGATGGATCGCGCATTCAACTTCGGCGACCCCGGGTTTGTCGAAGGTCACGGTCTTGGATTTTCCTTGCGGATAGGATCCCAAATCGAACGTCTTCGCATCGGACATCGAGAAAACGTTATGGAAGAATTTGTCTGAATTTCGAAAAGTGACCGTGTCGCCAACCTTGATAGCTAGATGCGGCGCGGAAAAATTCTTCTCCTTCTGATCCACAAGGTATTCGGTTGCTTGCGCCGACAGACCTATAAAAAAGAACATAGGTATTAAGCCGACCCTATTGCAAAGGTTCATTTCATTGACTCCGGGGTTATTGTGGTAATTGCGGAAAAGCGATTTGTACCGGTTTACCGGTCAGCGTTCGCATGAACGCCACGAGGTCGGCTTTTTCCTGAGCGTTCAGGTTCAGCGGCGCCATGTTTGGGCTTAAGTTATCGGTAACGTCGCCGCCGCGGTCGTAGTGCTCGACGACTTCTTCCAGGGTGCGATAAAGTCCGTTGTGCATAAAGGGGGCGGTAAGTGCGACATCCCGCAGGGTGGGCGTTTTGAACGCACCCATGTTGACGGTAACCTTTTTCACAGCGAAGCGGCCAAGATCATTTTCGTCTTTAGCAGGTTTTAGGCCGATATTGTGAAAACCGTTATCGGTGAAGTTAAAACCTTGATGGCAAGCCGTACAGTTAGCTTTACCTTCGAACAAAGCGAAGCCGCGACTTGCAGATTCGCTTATCGCGTTTTTCTCGCCTTTACGCCACCGATCGAATGGCGATTCCGAGCACAGCACCGTGCGCTCAAACGCGGCCAAGGCCTTACCGATCGTGGGACCGGAAATTCCTTCGCCCGGATATGCTTCATCGAACGATAGACGATATCCTTCGATGGCAGATAATTCTTTAACCAACTCACCCAGGTCTTGGTTCATTTCGCCTTTGTCTTGGATAGGGCCCAATGCTTGTTGTTCGAGGGAAGCAAATCGGCCGTCCCACATTTGCAGGTTGTTGAATCCGACGTTGACGATGGTTGGAGTGCTGCGCTTTAGCGCGCCCATGCCATGACCTATTGCGCGCGGCAAACCATCGGACCAGCCGAGTCCGGGATTGTGGCAACTCGCGCAACTTATCCAATCGGATCCTGACAAGCGCGGATCAAAGAACAGTTTCTTTCCGAGTTCTGTACGTTGTTGCGTCGGTAGATTATCTTTTGGCGAAGGGGCGAAATCCGGCCGTAAGTAGGGGTCCGGTCCAATCGCTATGGCCTGCCAGGTAGTTAGGCTTGCGAAGGCGAATAGCGCGATGACTTTTTTGCTAGGGGCCATGTCGAGTATTTAGCTACAAGTGGTGTGATGACGTCAGGGAGTAAAGCAATATGCATGCCTCGACCTTTAGCCCGGGATACCGGGGCGGGCACGCCTGGAATCCTGCCCTTTCTTGTCACTTATTGATGGTTAACGGCAAAGAAACAGACGACTTATTCCATTTCTAAATCAAAAAGGAGGCGAAGGCGAGCCGCAGACAGTGCTATAGCACGGCAAGGCGAAGCCGACAAAGTAATTTTTGATTTAGAAATGGAATTACTGTAGAGCGCTATGGGTGAGCATGGTGTGAGCGGGTATAATGCGACGACGCTCTGATGGATTGTCTTGTTCAGACGGTTGTTCTCAACGGCGGGCCTCCCCGCATTGCAGCGTAGTGAATCTGGTCAGGTGCGGAAGCAAGCAGCCACAGCTATTTACTGCAAGTGCCGGGGGTTAGGCTCGCCACCCCCACCTTTTCTGCATATCAGTTTACGCACTTGCGTCACTGTTTGGCCAAGGCGGTCATTGCGTTCGGCGCGGAGATCCGTTGTGCGGCGGTTTGATCCAAAATTGCGTAGATCGTCGATGCTCGAGCGAGGGCTTGATTGGCGCCGTCGCTGTCGCCCATTTGCTTTAGCGCGTTGCCGCGGGCGATCCAAGCTTCGGGATGATTCGGTTCGTTGCGCAGCCAGTTGTCGGATAACGACGAGCAAATCGTTCCATTGCCCACGGTTTTCAAAGTTCGCTGCTTGCAGGAACATCGGCAATTCGGTTAACGTCGGGCGATACCAAAACGGCATCTCGGCGAGCGGTGCGATCGGTTGATAGGCTTTCATGTTGGCGATTCGATCGACGAACCAATCCACGGGCACGGCGAAGAAGTTGCTGACGCCGCCGGCAAAGAAACTATTGATGCCCACGAGATTACCCTCGCGATCGATCAATGCGCCGCCGCTGTCGCCGGGAGAAAATTGTGCGCTGGTGCGAACCACGCGGCTGTTGTCGAATGCGTAGAGGCCGTGGATCTTGCCTTGGCTAAAATGTGCTCGTCCGCCGAAAGCGAAACCGGCGGCTGCGACTTCATCGCCAACCTTGAGCTTATTCGCGGAACCGATTTTGACCGGCGGCAAGTTAAGGCCGGAAACCGTCAGCAAGCAAAGATCGTGATACATGTCGGGCGCGGTGGCGGTAACGTCCCATTGGATGCCTTCTTGCACCAATTGGATGCGTTCTGCATCTTTGGTAACGTGGCAATTGGTAATGACTTTGCCGCGGGCGATCACCACGCCTGTGCCCATTCCCATGCCGCCTTGGCTGGTCGAAACCTGGACTTTAACCAAGCTCGAGCTCAATCGCGCCAGTGTCGCGCGATCGATTTCTGCAAATACATTCAATGAGATAGCCAGTCCCAGAACGGAACTTGCGAGAAATTGAATCAGGCGATTCGTGTATCCAAGCGCATTACACATTTCAGCTCCTTGGTAAGCGGTCTACGCGGCCGCACTGGTACTTAAGCAATCCTTATGCCGAAATCCAGGTTGTCAACGAGGCTGATTTCGGTTGTAACAGTTGTTAACAATTACTTTACTCATCATGATTCGCAGAAAAGTCACAAAAGGTTCAAAAGTTATGTTCAAGATAGGCTTTGCAATGCAGCTCGGTAAATACAGCGGATGGCCTAGTGCGAAAGTGGTATCTGTTAGAATTCTCTCTATGAGTTATCAAGTTCTCGCGCGCAAATGGCGGCCTAAGACTTTTGGCCAATTGGTCGGTCAAGACCATGTGGTGAAGGCTTTAAGTAACGCGTTAACGCAACAGCGCCTGCACCACGCTTACCTATTTACCGGCACCCGCGGGGTCGGAAAAACGACCCTCGCGCGTATTTTGGCCAAGGCCTTGAACTGCGAAACGGGGATCACGGCGACGCCATGCGGCACATGTGGCGCCTGTACGGAAATCGACCAAGGGCGCTTCGTCGACCTGTTGGAAGTGGACGCGGCGACCAACACCAAGGTCGAAGAGATGCGCGAGCTGCTCGATCAGGCGCAATACATGCCGGTGTCGGGCCGCTTCAAGGTTTACATCATCGACGAGGTGCACATGCTGTCGCGCTCGGCGTTTAACTCCATGTTAAAGACCTTGGAGGAACCCCCCGAGCATGTGAAGTTTATTTTGGCGACGACGGATCCGCAGAAAGTGCCCGTGACGGTGTTGTCGCGCTGCTTGCAATTCAATCTCAAGCAAATGGCCACTGACGCCATTTCCGGACACTTGGCACACGTGTTAAAGCAGGAGAACATCGAATTCGAAACGAGCGCGCTGGATATCCTAGCCCGCGCTGCGCGCGGCAGCATGCGCGATAGCTTGAGCCTGCTCGATCAGGCCATCGCCTACAGCGGCGGCAAGGTCGAACGCGCACCGGTCTCCGCCATGCTTGGCGCCGTCGACCACGATTATCTTTTCAATATCCTCGATGCGCTCGCCAGACAGGACGGCCCTTTGATGATCGCCGAAGCCGATCGTATGCAGGAACGGGCGTTGTCGTTCGAAGAAGGTTTGCAAGAACTCGGCGTGATTCTGCATCAAATTGCGTTGCGCCAAACCGTGCCCGATGCGTTGCCGGAATCGACGCCGGACTTCGCGCGCATCGTCGCGCTGGCGCAATCCTTTACTCCAGACGAAGTGCAACTCAACTATCAAATCAGCGTCAACGGCCGCCGCGATTTCGGTTTGGCGCCGGACGAATACGCCGGATTTACCATGACCTTGATGCGCATGTTGGCGTTCGCGGTGGAGGAGGGCGGCGCCACTTCACGGGCGCAACCGACGAAACCCATGGCGACGAGACCGGCTGACAAACCAAAAGTAGATGCCGTGAAAGCCGCTCCCAGTGCGGCTCCCCGGCAAGCGCCTGCCAGCAACGGCGCTGCTATTACCTCGCAGGCCAATGGCCATGGTAAATTCGATGGCGATTGGCTCGCGCTGGTGGCTAAGCTGCAATCCAACCGCATGGCGCATATGCTAGCGAGCCACGCTGAACTAAAACACCATACCGAAAATAGTCTCGAACTTGCCGTCGCGGAAGAACACAAAAATCTTCTCGACAAAGCGTTTCAAGACAAACTAAAAATCGCGTTGGAACAACAACTCGGCCCAGGCGTGCGCTTTATCATCGGCGTGGGCGACGTCACCAGTTCACTCGCGGCGATCACCAATCGCACCGAACGCGAGCAACAAGCTAAAGCGATCGCCTCCATCGAGCAGGATCCCTTCGTGCGCGATCTCATCGAGAATATGGACGCGAAACTGATCGAATCGTCCATCAAACCCATCACCTAAAGGAACCCAAGCCATGATGAAAGGCGGACTCGGCAATCTGATGAAGCAAGCGCAACAGATGCAAGAGAACATGAAAAAGATGCAGGAGCAACTTGCGACGGTGGAAGTGGAAGGCCAGTCGGGCGCGGGCATGGTAAAGGTCACGATGACCTGCCGCTACGATTGCAAGCGCGTCACCATCGATCCGAGTTTGCTCGCCGATGACAAAGACATGCTCGAAGACTTAATCGCCGCAGCGATTAACGACGCCGCGCGCAAAGTCGAAGCGACCGCGCAGGAACGCATGGGCGGATTCACAGCCGGGATGGGTCTGCCGGCGGGGTTTAAGTTGCCGTTTTAAGTGCGGTGCAGGGTGAGGCGGGGAAACGTGAAATGTGAAGCGGGAAAGGAGCGACCAAATGTGCTCCTTTATATTGATCTAAGCCCTGCTAAGTGATCGCCACCTGCGGCGCAAAGCTTGACCCCACACTCAAATGATGCGATACCCGCTTGGTTTTTATCCGTGAAGATCCTCGAGTACATCGGCCTGGATACCTCCCGCGTAAAGGCGCAATACGCGAAGGTGCGCGACGCTATCGAGCGCGACGATTTCCGTCAAGCGGATGTGAAAAAGCTCACTCACGTAAGCCATGGGAATTTCTATCGCGCCAAATTGGATTACGCCAACCGTCTACTATTTTTGTTGGTCCGGCATGGCGGCAGCGCCTATGCCCTAATGTTGGAGGTGATCGAACAGCACGCCTACGACAAGTCCCGATTCCTCCGCGGCGCTGTGATCGACGACCAGAAAATTCCAGACATCGGCGCCGCCGCCGCGGTCACCGAAGCCATGCCGGTGCGCTACGTCCACCCGCAGCGGCGCGACATTCACCTGCTTGACAAGGCCATCTCTTTCGACGATGCGCAAGAGACGATCTATCGTTTGCCGCCGCCCTTGATTGTGGTCGGCAGCGCCGGCAGCGGCAAAACGGCACTGACCCTGGAAAAGCTCAAGCACGCCGAGGGAGAGGTGCTGTACGTCACCCACTCTGCCTATCTGGCGCAAAGCGCCCGGAACTTGTACTACAGCCACGGCTTCGAGCACAGCGGGCAGGATGCAAATTTCCTGTCCTTCCGGGAGTTCATCGAGAGCCTGCGCGTGCCGGCAGGGCGCGAGGCCGGGTGGCGCGAATTCGCTACCTGGTTCGCCCGCCAGCATCAGGCGTTCAAGGGCATCGACGCCCACCAAGCGTTTGAGGAAATCCGCGGCGTCATCACCGCAGACGCTGCCGGATCGCTCGATCGGGCAGCATACCTTGCCCTCGGTGTGCGCCAATCGATCTTTGCCGAGACCGAGCGCGCGCGGCTCTATGACCTGTTTGAGAAATACCGGGCCTGGCTCGCCGAAGCCAAGCTGTACGACCTCAACCTTGTCTCCCACGAATGGCGTCCGTTCGCCTCCCCGCGCTACGATTTCGTTGTCGTCGACGAAGTGCAGGATCTCACCAATGCGCAGCTCGCCTTAGTGCTGGCGACCCTGAAGAAGCCCAGCCACTTTCTGCTGTGCGGCGATTCCAACCAGATCGTCCACCCTAACTTCTTCTCTTGGAGCAAGGTAAAGAGTCTGTTCTGGCGCGACGAGGCGATGGCACAGAAACAAGATTTGAAAGTGTTGCGCGCCAATTTTCGCAATGCTCGCGAAACGACACGGGTGGCCAATACGTTGCTCAAGATCAAGCATCGGCGCTTCGGCTCCATCGATCGGGAGAGCAACTTTCTGGTCAATTCGATTGCGGACGAGGACGGCATGGTCAACGTACTGTCCGACAAGGAGGGCATCAAGAAGGAGCTCAACCAGAAGACGCGGCAATCGACGCAATTTGCCGTGCTGGTGATGCGCGACGAAGACAAGGCGGATGCTCGCCTTCATTTCCAGACGCCGCTGATCTTCTCCATCCACGAGGCCAAGGGACTGGAATACGAGAACATCGTTCTTTACCGTTTTATTTCCAGTAATCGCAACCAATTCGCCGACATCGTCGAGGGCGTAGCGGCGGTCGACCTGAACGTAGATGACCTCGACTACCGGCGGGCGAAGGACAAGGCCGACAAGTCGCTCGAGATCTACAAGTTCTACATCAACGCGCTCTACGTAGCGCTGACTCGCGCTATCCGCAATGTGTACTTGATCGAGTCCGACACCGGCCATCCGCTGCTGCGTCTGTTGGCCGTGCAGCAAGGAACCGAACAGGTCAAAGTCGAGGCCACAGCATCGAGCCTCGACGACTGGCAGAGGGAAGCGCGCAAGCTCGAACTGCAAGGCAAGCAGGAGCAAGCCGACGCCATCCGTCAGGGCATCCTCAAGCAGACGCCGGCACCCTGGCCTGTGTTCGACGAAGCCCGGTTGCGCGACACGCTCACCAAGGTATTCCGCGAGCAAGCCCCCGGTGGTAAGGCGAAACAGCAACTCTACGAGTATGCTACTTGCTTTGATGAGCCTGTACTCGCTGGCTGGCTCGCGACCGAGGCACGTTTCGACGCCGCCCGCGCCTTCGCGCAACAGCGGCCGACCTTGGGCCGCAAGCATTTCATCACTTACTTCGCGCCGCGCTTCAAGGACATCCTGCAGCAGTGCGAGCGTCACGGTGTCGACCACCGCACGCCCATGAATCAGACACCGCTGATGGCCGCTGCGGCGGCGGGCAATGTGGCGCTGGTGGAGGCGCTTCTCGCCCGCGGCGCCAACGCGGAACTCACCGACCACCTCGGCCGCAACGCGCTGCACTGGGCGATGCTCGAAGCATTCCGCGACGCGAAGTTTGCCAAGGGGCCTTTCACCACACTGTACGATCTGATTGCGCCGGTGGCGGTCGACGTGATGAGCGGCGAACGGCTGGTGCGTATCGACCGGCACCTGTCCGAATATTTCCTGTTCCAGACGCTGTGGGCGCTGTTTAAGTCGCGGTTTGTCGTCTATCTCTGGCGCGAGCGCGGCGGCTTCGAGACGGCGGCCATTCTGGAGGCATGGAAGCACCTGCCGGGTAGCGTGCTGCGGCCGGAACGTAATAAGCGGCAGCACCTCTCACATCTGTTGTCGCGCAACGAGGTGGATCGCGACTACGCGTACAACCGTCGCCTGTTCGTGCGCCTCGCACTAGGTTGGTATCAGTTCAACCCCGCGTTGGCAGTGCGGCAACACGACGCCTCGGGCGAATCGTGGCTGCCGATAGTTGATGCGCTCAATCTGCGCCTCGTTGCGGAAGCCGCGGATCCCCACCACTGGGGCCACATCAATGCGCTGCTGGATCGAGCAACGCTAGCGCCGATGTCGACGCCCATCGGCGGTGAGAGGTTGGCGCAAAAAATGGCCGCCGAACGTGAGCAGGAAGAAGCTTGGTTGCGCAAGCAGGCCGAAATGCGCCGACAACGACAAGAGGAGCAAGCGCAACTCGCCGCCAAACAGCCGCGCTGGGGAACGAAAGAAGCGCGGCGCATGGAAGTAGAACGGATCCGTCGCGAGATCGCAGAGAGGGCTGCAAAGCGCAGCGGCGGCTCCGACGACGCGGTCTGATGCTATTTCGCATTTCTTCGCCGTCAACGATACAGATCGCATCCTGGTCGAACCGCGATCCGGTCGACTGGACGTATCGCCGCACCGATTCTGATGCTTCGACAGCCGCTCCCACTGCGGCTCCCAGGCTGATGCCTGCCAGCGACCGCACTGGTACTGCCTTGCAGGCCAATGGAACCACCAAGTTCGATGGCGATTGGCCGGCGCTAGTCGCCACGCTATAAACCAATCGCATGGCGCACATGCCCGCAAGCCCCGCGGAATTGAAGCGCTACACCGACAATCACATACACCTCGCCGTCGCCGAAGAGCATAAAAATCTGCTCGACAAAGCGTTCCAAGACAAGCCCAAAATCGCCGTGGAACAACATGATGAAAGGCGGACTCGGCAATCTAATGAAGCAAGCGCAACAGATGCAAGAGAACATGAAGAAGATGCAGGAGCAACTCGCGACGGTCGAGGTCGAAGGCCCGTCCGGCGCCGGCATGGTGAAAGTCATCATGACCTGCCGCTACGACTGCACGCGCCACCATCGACCCCAGCTTGCTTGGCGATGACATAGACATGCTGGAAGACCTCATCGCCGCAGCGATCAACGACGCGGCACGCAAAGTAGACGCCACCGCGCAAGAACGCATGGGTGGGTTTACGTCCGGGATGGGATTGCCGGCGGGGTTTAAGTTGCCGTTCGAAGGGCCGCGATTCCGCCGAATCTGTTCAAGGTGACATTCCATTCACTAGGCCAAAGGAGGCCCAAATGGAAACCCATGTTCAAGTTCAATCTCAAGGTATCGCGCGTTCACGCGTTTCGTGGAATAAAGGCAAGCTTCTCGGTCAAAATGCGCCGCTCAAGTTGAAAGTAATTTACGCCATTCGTTTCCGACTTCAGATGGAGAAACGCGTACGTGAACTCGCACTCTTTAATCTTGCCATCGACAGCAAGTTGCGGGGCTGCGATTTTAAGTGCGAAACAAAACGATCTGTCGCGTTAAAAAATAATGGGCTTGGAATGTCAGGTGTAGGGCACCTTAATACGCTTGAAGCGTATACGCAGAACGCGTATACTACAGATATAGTTTTTGTCGAGTTAACGCCCTTTTTCGATTTTCGCAATGAATACTGGACAGACGATGATCTGCGTGCATTGCAGAATTTCTTGCTTCTATCGCCAGAGTCAGGCGATTTGATTCGTGGAGGCTCGGGATTGCGAAAGATTCGTTGGGCGGCGCAGGGCCGCGGAAAACGCGGGGGTGCGCGAGTCATTTACTATTGGCACGTACCGAAGGCTCACATCTACTTGATTTACGGCTATGTCAAAAGTGAGCGTGAGGATTTGACCCAACAGCAAATTGCAGCTCTTGCAGAACTGATGAAGGAATTAAAAGATGGATAAGCAACATTTTGAGCAATTGATCAAGGGCGTTCGAGAAATGAAGCGTCACGTGGCTGGCAAAGTCGTCCGTGGTGCGCGGGTGACGGAAATTACCGAGCCAAACATTCGCGGTATCCGCGAGGCGGCAAAGATTAGTCAAACGCAATTTGCCAAGCTGATCGGCGTAAACGTGCGCACGTTGCAAAACTGGGAACAAAACCGGACGCGCCCTGCTGGTCCGGCGCGAGCACTGCTGAAGATCGTCGCATCAAATCCAAAAGCCGCTATTGAGGCGTTACATGCTTAGAGCCATTCACAAATTGCGATTCAGCCGCTAGACTTATAGCGATTCGAGAAACTTTAGCAATGCACCGCGATCCTCTTTTTCCATCCCCTTGAACACATCGCGCGAAACGCTCGCTTCGCCGCCATGCCATAGGATCGCTTCCTGTGCGTCGCGCGCGCGTCCATCGTGAAGCATGGCCGTACTGCCGCTGACGGTTTTTGACAAGCCAAGCCCCCATAGCGGCGGCGTGCGCCAGTCCCGAGGGCCGGCATTAAAATCAGGGCGCCCATCGGCGAGTTCGTCACCCATGTCGTGCAATAGCAGATCGGTATAGGCATGGAAAACTTGATTGGCGAGTTGCGGCAACGGGGGAAAATCCATTGCTGTTGTCAAGGTGGGTAAATGGCAGGCGGTGCATTGTGCCGCCTCGAATAATTTTTCGCCGCGCTTTACTTCAGGATCATCTACATTGCGTCTAGCCGGAACTGCAAGTCCGAGCGTCCAAAATTCGAGCTCGTTCAAATCGGAATCAATCAACTCCGGATCGTTCGCCGGCAATTGCTCTCGGCAGTTTGTTTGAACGGGCGGACAGTTTTGGTCGTAATAAAGATGGGAATTGACACCCATATCGCTGATCGCTGCTGCCGCAATCTGTTGTTTGATACTCGGCTGATTGGCCTTCCAGCCGAAGCGGCCAAGCGTTGTCTTGTTCGCAATCGCATCCCAAACGTAATTGAGACGTCCATTGAAACCACGTCCCTTCTGCTCGGTTGCCATCTTGAGAATAGTCGCTTCCGGTACAGCGGCGAGTAACCCGAGCCCAAAGATCGGAGGCGAGATTCGCAGCGATGTCATCGTATCCGGTCCGAGGGGACCAAAATTAAGTTGCTCGATTTTAAGTTTCGGCGCGCGCAATTTGATTTCTTCGCCATCACCAAAGGCAACTATTTTCTCCGTCCAATCAAGATAAAGGGCGGCCTCCGCCGGTACTGGCTCGGTCCCGGCAAACAGATAGTTAATGTCTTGACCCTGGAGGGCACGGTTCTGAATTTGATCTCCGTAGTTTGGATGCGGCATCGGTTCTCCATGCTCGCCTTTCCCTGGAATGCTCAATCGCAGTAGCATCGACAGCAATTGCAGATCGGGAGATAGCGGCGGACTCCCACGACCGCCACCAACGTGACAGGCTGAGCAACGATCAGCGACAAAGGTCGGACCTAATCCCCAATCGCCTTCCAAAGAGTTAATCGTTACCCAGCGAATATTGAAGTGCAAGCGTCCCATCATGAATACTTGCTGCTGCTTATAGCTCAGTACCGGGGCTGGCTCGGAGTAGGCCGTTTTGTCGGCGCGTTTAACCGTGAAGTCACCAGCGGAAAGTGTGGGATCCGCCTCGGCGGTCACGGCAGAATTGCTCACCATCGATACCCATGCAAAGGGCATCACGCTGGCCATCAACATTGTTCGTTTGAATTGTGATTTGATTTGAAACATAGTTCGATACTTATGGGAACGTGTCGCCAGAGTAGATATAGTCCGTAGTCGGCGGTTCAAATTCCGGGATGTTTAAATTCTGCTGCATATGTGGCGGGAGTACTATCGGATTTTATCTCGAATACCGACAGCGCAATTGACCTCTCAAAAAAAGACGGGGGCGTTACAGCCCCCGTCATACATCGCTCTACAAAATGATCAGGCCTCTACTCGCTTACCAATGTAACCATAGAAGCGATTGTTGCGCTCGACACCTTCGCGATGATAGACATCCTTCATCTCTGCAAGTTTATCGTGCCCTAGCTTATCCATGACGTCCGCTGTGATCTTGTAGTTATACAGCCGCGCCGAGTTCAAGCCAAAGATTTTGCGCTTGACTTCACTGTCGGCGTCGCCGAGTTTGATCTTCCAGCCGTGCTTCTTCATCATGTCATCGGGAATTTCAAGCCGGCGCATTGCTTCAATCTGCCACTGAGGCGATCCGTACCATACCGAATCAGTACCCCACACCACGTGATCGGCGCCCAATCCATTTACGAGCGAGCCAACGACAGCGGCGGCCATGCGGGGATTTGCCACGGCGCAGGTCGCGAAGGTGGTGCCCAATTCGCCATAAACGTTAGTCAATCCGTGCTTATCGCGCATGCGCGCAAGATCGGTAACCCAGCGAATCTCTCCGGTTTTCTCAAACAGGTCAAGTTCGTAAGCCGGATCTTCTAGGAAAGCGCGCAGCGCGCCGTGATACATGATGAAGGTGAAATCCGGATTGTCTTTCGCAGCTTTCGGTACGTCGTCCACGGTGGCATACTTCCAAATGCCGGGCCAGGATTTCTCGTAGTCCTGCGGGAGCAAGCCTTTATGGATACAGATGATCTTGTTAAGGCCGGACTTGCGCGCTTTTTCGTAGAACGGATAGACCAGCTTCTCGTCGTCGAGACGCCATGCAGTTCCTTTCGTACTAGGCGAGAGAGGATCGCCAATGGTGTAGCCCTTCCAAGAATCCGGTTTGTACTCAGCAATCGACTTATCAACTTCATCCATCCAACCCGCAGTGCCAGGTGTAAACACCGAATGTGACAACATGCGGCGGCTACCCGTTATCGAGTTCACGAGCTTGCGCGCGTCACGCAATTGATCGTTGAACAGTAGATACCAAGCCGGATCGTCGAACGGTGCGCTGGACAGCAGTGCGACCTTGGTGTCGCTGTCCATGTAAATCTCCTTCATGTAGTTTTCAAACTTGTATCGCGCCAGCGTCATCGGCGTCTTCGCCATTTCAGGGTTCCAATGCTCAAGCGCGTACTTGCCTAAGCCCAATAACCCTTCTTTATCGAAGTCGTCCCGCACAAAATGTGTCTGGTCATCGAAGATGAATTGCTTGGACAACTGTTTGGCGCGATCGTCGGCCATATCTTTGTCGGCGGCTTCGGCCTCGGATACCGTGAACATTGGTCCGTACACTTTGTTCATGGCCAAAAACGCAGCGGCAAAGCCTGATGCAGACTTAAGGAAACTGCGTCGATCGACGCCTTGATACTTAGCATATTTGTCGGTGTATTCCTGAATTAGGCCCTCGACTTGATGTTGCTCCGCAGTCTGCGGCATCGGATTGTATTCGCCGTTTGAAACAATCTGCGTCGGAATAGGCGACGGGAACGCGGCTTTATCTGCAGGATCGACTGATTGCAATTCGTGGTCGGATAGCCAACCAGATGGTCTTTCACTCATTTGGATTCTCCACTCTAATGTTGTTTAAATTCGGGGTACTGGCCGCATCCGCGTTGCTCCGAGAATGGTTAACTACCCGCGACTTGTATCTTTTGCGAAAGAAGAAATGGTGTCAAGAGAAATCTATCGATTGCAGATTATCAATCGACAGATTCGATTAATAACATGTCGATTTTTCATTGGACTGGTCAGCGTCTGAATCGTAATCTCCCTTACGGCTTCTTAGATTCGTAGGGATAGTCTGCAGGTAGTTAAAAACGCAGACATTCGGCCCAGTCGAAACAAAGGTAACGACCATGCGTGACAGCATGAGTTGCATATTTTCTGGAGGAGAAAAAATGTCTGAAACTAAGGTAACGCGGCGCGCATTTTTCAAGGCCGCGGGAGCAAGCACCGCGTCGCTTTACGTCTTCACTTCCACAACCGGAATACATTCCTGGATGAGTCCGCAAGAGGCTTTAGCCGCGGACCTCAGCACATTGACCGCGTCCGAAGCGAAAACAATGCTAGCCATGGCGCGTCAACTGTATCCCCACGACAAGATTGGCGATGAGTACTACCAAGTCGTCGTTGAATCGATCGACAAAGAGATGGCGGGTTCGAAGGATCTCGCTGCGCAAATACGCGAAGGCCTCGCAAAATTGAACGACGCCACTGGTGGCAATTTCGCTGCTGCTGGTGCGGACAAACAGATCGCGGCGATGACCAAAATGGAATCCACCCCCTTCTTCGCTGCCATGCAAGGCAAGGCCCAATACTATTTCTACAACAGTCAACCCGTGTGGGCCAAGTTAGGCTTTGAAGGTTCTTCCTGGGAAAAGGGCGGTTACATCAACCGCGGTTTTAACGACGTCACCTGGACCAACAACTAAGCGCGCTCGCGATTAGCCATCCGTCCAGAGTCTCCCCAGAATTAACCGAAAAGAAAGGTCAAAGAAATGGTCGCAAAATTTGAATTGAGCGACGACGGCGTCGTCGTGGTAATAGGCTCGGGCGCTGGTGGTGGAACACTGGCCAACGAGCTATGTCAGAAAGGCATGAAAGTCATCTGCCTCGAAGCGGGAAACCACATAAAGCAAGAGGATTTTGTAAACGACGAATTCACCATGTATGGCAAGCTAAGCTGGTTGGACCCGCGATCCGGCCAGCCCATTTGGATTGTAAAAGCTGTCGGCGGTTCTACCGTCCATTGGGCGGGCTATTCGATACGCTTTAAGGACTACGAATTTAAGAGCCGCACCACCTATGGGGCAGTTGCGGGCGCGAATCTTCTTGATTGGCCGATCGAGTTAAAAGACCTGGGGCCCTATTACAACAAAGCCGAAAGCAAGATGGGGGTTACCGGGACCAACGGGATCGCTCGCCATCCGGAAACCAATGCCTTCAAGGTCGTAAACTATGCCGCCAAAAGGGCCGGCTATTCATTCGAAATGGGGCCGTCTGCAATCAATTCGGCGCCCCGGGACGGACGCCCAGCCTGTCAAATGATCGGCTTTTGCACATCCGGCTGCAAGGTCGGTGCCAAATGGTCGACGCTATATACAGAGATTCCGAAGGCAATGGAGACCGGAAATTTCGAGTTGCGTCCCAACAGCATGGCGCTGCAAGTTCTGCACGATGACAAAGGCAAGGTCAATGGTGTGCTTTACGCAGACTCGAACGGCAAACATCAGGTGCAAAAAGCGCGGGTCGTCTGCGTTGCCGGTAACTCCATTGAGAGTCCGCGCCTGCTACTCAACTCCGCTTCAAGTATGTTCAAGGACGGACTAGCTAACTCCTCAGGGCAAGTGGGACGCAATTACCTGCGACATGCGACGCAGCACATGTTCGCAACGTTTGAAAATCCGATCAATGCACACCGTGGCATCCAAGCACCGGCGATTATGCGCAGTGAGGCGCGCCACGACCCGTCCCGTGGTTTCGCGGGCGGATATCACTTAGAGCTATTCGACGTCGGGCTTCCGTTCACCTCCGGTATCGTGCCAGGCGGTTGGGGGCGCAAAGTCTCGAATCTGCTCGATCAGTATGACCGCATGATTGCAGTTTGGACTTGTGGAGAGGATTTACCGCAAGCAGATTCGCGCGTCACACTGCACGAGTCGCAGAAGGACCAGTACGGTTTAGCGATACCCCATATTGCGCCCGTCAAAGACCATCCTAACGACACTGCAGTTGTTGCTCATGCCCGCAAGACATTGCAGACCATCTTCGATGCCGGCAAAGCAAAAGACATTGTTTTCCGGCCGCCTTTCCCGAACAGCCACAACATGGGAACGCTTAGACAAAGTGCGCGGGCGGCGGACGGTGTCTGCAATGGTTGGGGTCAAACCCACGACATCGCGAATTTGTTCGTCAGTGACGGGAGTCAGTTCGCGAGTTCCGGCGCGCCAAATCCGACATTAACGATTGTGGCGCTTGCGATTCGGCAAGCGGAGTACATCCACAAGCAGATGGGTGCAAACGCAATCTAGTTAACACTCTTTAGACGCCCAGGCTGAATCTCACGAGAGGCACAATGCGTGCCTCGCGGTGATCGTGTGCCCTTGCGAAGCTGAACCTGCTTTATTTAACAGAAACTAAAATGAGGAAATTCATGAACTTAACCAAGACAAAGCTATTCGCCGCTGGCGCCTTAATCGCATGCGCAAATCTCACTGTAGCGCAAGAGACACGCCCAATCCTGACACAAGCAACCGCTAAGAAAATGGCCGATGCATGCGAAAAGCTCGCAAAAGAAAAGGGTTGGAAAATTGTGATTGCTATTGTCGACTCCGGCGGTGAACTCAAACAATTTACCCGTATGGACGACTCGTTCTTAATCAGTGTGGGAGTCTCGCAGCGTAAGGCCAATACTTCTGCTGGCGTACCGGTTTCAAGCCGTAAGTTTGGCGAATTTGCCAAGGCCATACCAGGCTTGGAATTGACGCCGAATACGGCAACTTTTGCTGGCGGGCTACCCATCATGTCTGGTGCTGCACATGTTGGCGGAATTGGCGTTAGCGGCGCATCGGCAGATCAGGACGAGGAATGCGCTCAAGCAGCCCTTGACGCCGTCAAGGCTGACCTCAAATAGATCGATGTACCGGATGCCATCAGGCGTCGACGGCGTGTGATGGCTACCCGCGTCTTTAACTAGGTACTTCGTAAACTAACGTATAGAGATATCGTGCTCAGTGGCATTCGTATCATTGACGCTACATGGGTGCTCGGTGGCCCGTTTGCGAGCTATTTGCTCGCGCAATTGGGCGCAGAAATCATCAAAGTCGAACCTCCAAGCGGTGACTTGTCGCGGGCATTTCCGCCGCATTTTTTTGAGGGAGATTCGGCATTTTTTCTGTCGATCAATCGTGGCAAGAAGAGCGTTGCGCTCGATCTAAAGCACGATTTGGGACGAACCGCCTTTTATGACTTAGTTCGCAATGCCGATGCGGTGCTGTATGGGTTTGCCCCCGATGTACCCGCAAAACTAGGAATCGATTTCGCAAGGTTACATGAGGTCAATCCACGATTGTGTGTCGGGGAGTTAATCGGCTTTCATGATCAAGGCGAGTACGCGAACAGGCCGTCCTTCGACATTATCGCGCAAGCGATGGGTGGGTTTATGAACTTGACCGGGGAACCGGGCGGCAAGCCGGTGCGCGGTGGCTACCAAGTCGCTGACCTAACTGCAGGCTTGTATCTTGCGCTAGCTGTACTTGCGGCAGTTTTAGAGGCGCGGGCAACCGGCGTTGGAAAAAAAGTACAAACCACATTGCTTGACTGTCAGCTCGCGCTGTTGACGTGGCAAGCACAGAACTATTTCGTGACCGGGGAGGTGCCGCGCGCGAGCGGATCGCGACACACAACGCTTGCGCCGAGCGAAGCCTTTGTTTGCGCTGATGACAAATACATCGTCGTGTCGGCGTCTACCCAAGCACATTGGAAACTCTTTTGTGTCGCGATCGGCCGTCAAGAGCTTGCACATGACGCCCGATTTGCAACGCCCACGGCTCGTATTGGCAACGTTGACGCACTTGCCCGAACGCTGGGTGAAACTTTTCGAACGCGACCGGCTGCGCATTGGATCGAGCGCATCAGCAAAGCGGGTGTGCCGGTGGGCCCTGTGAATAACGTCGCTGAAGCGTTGGCGCAGCCGCTCACTGAATTGCGCGGAATGGTTGAGCAATTAACGCATCCTATCAGTGGTGCTGAATTGAAGTTTGTCGGGAATCCAATCAAGTTCGACGGCAGCAAGGTGCTGCCCTATCCACCTGCACTCGGAGCACACACGCGCTCATTGCTGTCCGAGATATGTGGATATGACGAGGGCCGAATATCGGAACTTCAGCGCGCCGGGGTGCTGCAATAAATGTAGTTTTTAGTAGTCGTAAACATGCCCATAATTCTTAAGGAGGCCCTATGAAAAACCTACTCAATCAACTCATATTTAAGCTGCCGATGGCGCTAGTCGTCGCGTCTGTCGTCGTCCCACCGTTTGCGTTTGCGCAGGTAAAGTGGACGAATGTGACTGACGAGCGACTGCTGAAGGCCAACACGGATTCCAACGACTGGCTGATGTACGGCAGAGACTACAATGCGACACGTTTCAGCCCGCTCAAACAAATCAACAGTCAAAACGTTAGCAAGCTCAAGCTCGAATATTCATATGCGCTCGGAACCTTAGAAGGTCAGCAACTCACCCCGATCGTGAACGATGGCATCATGATTCTCCAGGTATCAAATCAGTGGGTCGAAGCGGTGCAAGCGAAGACCGGTGAGCGCCTATGGCGGCACGAAATCAAGCTTCCGGCCGACATCGGTCAATTTACTTGCTGCGGGCTAATTTCAAAAGGCGCTTCGGTCTATCAGGACAAAGTTTACGTCACGACGCTGGACGCTCGACTTGTCGCGCTGGACGCGAAGACCGGGAAGAAAGTATGGGAGAAGACCCTGGAGGACTACAAGGGCGGTTACAGCATGACCATGGCCCCGGTTATCGCCAAAGGCAAGGTGATGGTCGGCGTGGCCGGCGGTGAATATGGAGTCGATGGTTTCACTCAAGCATTCGACGCCCAAACCGGCGAGTCTCTATGGAAGACCCACACGGTGCCGCGGCCAGGCGAACCCGGCAATGAGACATGGGGGAACGATTCGTGGAAGTACGGTGGCGCCGCGGCTTGGTTGACTGCCACGTATGATGCGGCGACTAACATGGTCTACTGGGGTACCGGTAATCCGGCGCCGTGGAACTACGCGATGCGTCCGGGAGACAATCGGGGCGCGAACTCGATGATTGCAATGGACGTTGATACCGGCAAGAAGAAATGGGACTTCCAATTCACGTCGGCCGACGCGTTCGATTACGACTCGATGGCTGAGGGAATTCTCGTGGACGTAACCAGAAACGGCGAGACGGTTAAAAGTTTGGTGCAAGCCAACAAAAACGGATACCTATACACATTGGACAGGACCAATGGCAACTTCAAGGGCGCCATGCCGTTCTATGACAAAGTGAATTGGGGAAGTGTCGACCCAGCGAGCGGAAAGTCTAAGATCGACCCCGCTAAGCTATACGCCCCAGGCAAGCGAACTAACGTGTGTCCAACTTACTTTGGTGCAAAGGGCTTGGCTCACATGTCAGTGAACCCGGCGCGTAGTATGGCATTCATTCCCATGACAGACCTTTGCTATACCTGGACCGCCGAGGAGACCTCATACCGCCGTGGCGTACTCTATCTTGGTATCGGTGGCGAACACGAAGGTCCGGGCGTCGGCCAGATGGTCGGCGTTGATCTTGCGAAAAACAGTATTGCATGGCGCTGGCATAATAAGACGCCGTTGGTCGCTGCGAGCGCAATGTCGACTGCCGGCGACCTGCTGTTCTTCGGCACCTTTGAGGGTAAATTCACCGCGCTGGACTCCGGTAATGGAAAGGAACTGTGGAGCTTCCCAGCGTCCTCATCAATCATCAGTGCGCCGATTACCTACGCGATTGACGGCAAGCAGTACGTTGCCGTGGTTTCCGGTATTGGCGGTGGGTTCCCGCTTTGGGGCGGGAATGCGGTGCCTGAGCACCTGAAGAAGATCAACCGCGGCGCAACGCTCTGGGTCTTTGCGCTTCAAGACTGATCTTATCGCTGGAAGGGGGCGTAAGCCCCGTTTTTGATAGTTCATCACTACAGAAAACAGCATGACCGTTAAAATTCTGGCGCTACGATTCTCGTGTTTGTCGCTCGTTGCGTTTTTGTTCGGTGTGTCCGCAGTACGCGTGGCGGCAGCTACGCTTGATCAGATCCGTGCAACTGGCTCGATTACAGTTTGCGCCGATCCGGCCAATCTGCCGTTGTCCGATGCGGGACTCAATCCGCCGGGTTATGACCTGGAGATCGCGGGAGAAATCGCCAAGAGCCTTGGCGTCAAGCTGCAATATAACTGGTTCGTCACAGCCTACCTTGCGCGTGTCCTCGGCGAACTTTCCGCGGAAAAATGCGATTTCATGCTCGGATTGCCGCTCGACAAACGGCTGGAAGGCGTGAGTACAAGCATTGCATTCTCCAAGCCATATCTAACGACGGGATTCGTAACTGTCGTTGCTTCTGATATGCAGGCGAACCGGCTGGAAGATCTGAAAGGTAAGCGTATTGGTGTCGAGATGCATAGCATCGCGGATTTTCGCTTATTCGGCCTGGGGTATGAGCGGGGTCTTTATCCCAATCAAGCTGCACTGTTCAAGGCGCTAATCGATCGTGAAGTCGCCGCTGCCGTGATGTGGGCGCCAATGGTTGGCTGGTCGCTTAAGCAGCAGAACACAGTTCCGGTGATGATATTGCCCGAGAGCCGCAAGGAATTCAGTTTTCCGCTCGCGATTGCCGTGCGTAAAGACGAGCCCGAGCTTTTAAGCGCGATAAACGACGTCGTCGACGAGCTTATTCGTTCCGGTCGGCGCGATCAGATTCTTGCCAAATACAACTTTCCGGGTTTCTTAGCTCAAAAGAAATCCTCGATTCTCGTCGCCGCAGCCGGTGCCGTGAAAACGCCCGACGTTGCAGCGGTGCAGGAACCCAGCAAAAAAGGCTACGCTCTTTATCACCAAGCGTGCGCTAAGTGCCACGGCCGAAGCGTGATCTCTGGGGGCATCATCCCCGACTTAAGAAATTTCAGCGGTAGCGATGAAGAGTTTTTTGTCACAGTGAAGGATGGTCGTCCTGGGACCGCAATGTCGCCGTGGAAGGAACTCTTGAGCGATGACGAGATTCGCGAAATTCAGGCCTACGTTAAGCGTGTTACTAACGAGTAAATCGACAGAAAAAAATGGATCAAACAGCAAGCGGGGCCTACCCCGCAAATACTAATCAGAGAATTTGGGTTACCGTTTTTGTCTTCGGCTTCCTCGGGCTGATGATTGACGGGGCCGATATGATGTTCCTTTCGTATAGCCTATCGAGCATCAAGAAAGATTTTGGCCTGACCAGCGTTGAGGCCGGCATGCTCGGCAGTGTCACGATGGCTGGTATGGCGGTCGGCGGCATCGTTGGCGGTTGGGCGGCGGATCGTTTCGGACGCGTCAAGACGGTCGTATGGACTTTCGTCCTGTTCTCGATTGGCACCGCAGTACTCGGAACGACCAACAGCTTTGGAGAGTTTGCCATTGTCCGCTTCATATCAGCGCTTGGATTGGGGGCCGAATATGTGGTTTGCAACACGTTAATGGCTGAATACGTTCCTACGCAGCGCCGCACCACCATTTTGGGCACGCTTCAGGCGGGCTGGTCTGTCGGGTACGTTGTCGCGACGCTGCTGGCGGCATGGATCCTACCGGCGTATGGCTGGCGCTGGTTGTTCTACATCTCCATCATCCCCGTTTTTCTCGCTATTCTCATGCAACGCATGGTTCCCGAACCGCCAAGCTGGGTCGCTGCGCGTGCGAAGCGCGTCGCTGACAAAGCCGCTGGCGTTGTCAACGACGTCAAGCAAGAAAGTGCCTATAAGCTTATCTTCGGCAACCCAAGCCACCGCCGAATGTTTATCCTTTGGCTTCTTACGGCGACGTTTCTTCAGTTTGGATATTACGGCGTCAACAACTGGATGCCCACGTATTTGGAAAAAGAGCTCGGTATGCAGTTCAAATCTATGACTACCTATATGGTTGGGACATACGTCGCGATGATCTTAGGTAAAATCATCGCCGGCTGGTTAGCTGACCGCTTTGGCCGCCGCGCGATATTCGCGCTTGGCGCATTTGGCGCGGCGATATTCTTGCCGGTGATCGTGTACTTCAACTCGCCGGATAACATCGTCTATCTTATGACCATATTCGGTTTCCTGTACGGCGTACCCTACGGCGTGAATGCCACCTACATGACAGAGAGCTTTGAGACGAAAATCCGCGGCTCGGCTGTTGGCGGCGCATACAACCTGGGTCGTATGGGTGCTGCGATCGCGCCAGCAACGATCGGATATTTGGCAACAGAAGGTTCGATCGGGCTTGGGTTTTTGGTCATGGGCGCAGCATATTTTCTGGCCGGGCTGGTGCCATTACTTTTCATAAAAGAGAAACTCTACGACCCGCAGAAATAGAAATGTTGTCATATTTGCATGACGGGAATCTTAAGCAGATTTTCGCCAGGTCATTTACGCAATGGTGACTGTGGTCAATCAGCTTTTCGCCGCAACACCTTGTTGAGCTCTTCTACGAAAACCCGCGCCGCCGCGCTACGGTAACCGTTGCGCCGCCAGATTAATCCGGCGGCACGTATCGGCTTAGGATCGGTGACCTGCACCAAGCGCACGCGCGCCAGCGGGCGGGTTGTGCGCGCAGGAAGAAACGCACCTGCCACGCCCTGCTCGACGATGCGATGCAGCGCGTCGACAGAATCCATTTCGACTACGACTTTAGGACTCACCCCTGCCTGCTGGAAGTATGAATCCACTAAGCGCCGCGTTTGAAATTTTTGGCTCAACATCGCTAAAGGCACGTCAGCCAGCTGGGCAAATCGCACCCTCCTGGCGGCGGCAAGTGGGTGCTTTGCTGGCAGCGCGAGCGCTAGCGTATCGTCGAACAGATGCTCCCCCAATACCGCATCGCTCGTAGGTGGAAAAAATGCTACCCCCAGATCAAGAGAGCCCGCTACGACTTGCGCTTCTATTTCGATTGCTGAGAGCTCGAGCATTTGCAGCTTGACGCCGGGATGCTGACGCACGAACCCCGCTGCGACTAATGGAACGAGGCTGGTCACCATGGAGTGGATAACGCCCACCCGCAACGAACCCATTGCCAGCGCGCGCACCTGTTGAACCGCTTGCTTACCTTCGTCGACCAACGCTAACACACTGCGAGCGTACCCGAGCAGTTGGCGCCCCGCATCAGATAGGCGCAAGTTGCGACCGACGCGCTCGAACAGTGCATCGCCAACATCCTTCTCAAGCTGAGCCAATTGGTGAGACAACGTCGATTGGGTAACGAAGACTAAGCCTGCGGCTCGTGCCATCGTTCCGGCATCGGCGATCGCGACAAAATAGCGTAGTTGGCGTAGTTCCATTTTCGTAACGCTCCCGGCAATTCTTTAAATCAATCGAATCTATCAATGAATTGTAAAGTAATTAATAATTGGACGTCACGAAGCTCAAACCGTAATATTACTTTTGCAAAAACGTATCGTTTGATGCGTAACCAGTCTTTGTCTCGCGACGCATTCCATTGAGAATAGCGACGGAGCAGAAAATTCCCCGTAAGTTACGTTAGAAAACTAATGATTATGTTTATCGATGATGAGAGTTTTGCCATCCTGTTAGATACGGTGCGTCGTTTCGTGCGCGAGCGCCTGATGCCTACAGAGGACGATGTGGAGGAGCACGACGAAGTACCGTCTGCTATCGTCGACGAGATGAAAGAGTTGGGGCTATTTGGTCTATCAATCCCGGAAGAGTTCGGTGGAATAGGCCTATCGATGTTGCAGGAATGCCAAGTGGTTTATGAATTGGGCCACACCGCGCTGGCGTTTCGGTCGGTTGTCGGCACAAACATCGGCATCGGCTCGCAGGGCATTTTGATGGATGGCACACCTCAACAAAAACTGCAATATTTGCCACGCATCGCGAGCGGGGAATTGATCATGTCGTTCGCATTAACCGAGCCCGATGCCGGTTCAGACGCTGCTTCAATCAGAACTAGCGGTGTGCGCGAGGGCGATCACTATATTCTCAGCGGCAACAAGCGCTATATTACGAATGCACCGCGCGCCGGTGCCTTTACGTTGATGGCCCGCACCGATGGGCCAGGTGCGAGTGGTATCTCCGCATTTATTGTGCCGTCCGATTTGCCCGGACTAAGCTTAGGCAAACCTGACCATAAGATGGGGCAGCGCGGAACCAAGACTTGCGACGTCAACTTGGATGACGTTCGCGTACCCGCCCAGAACATTATCGGCAGCGAACCAGGAAAAGGCTTCAAAACTGCAATGAAAGTCCTGGACCGTGGTCGTCTGCACATATCCGCGCTCGCCTGTGGCATGGCAAACCGCATCCTTCAAGAGAGCGTCGAATACGCGCGCCAACGCAAACAATTTGGGCAACGCATTGGCGATTTTCAATTGGTGCAAGCACTATTGGCGGATAGCCAAGCAGAATTGCTTGCCGGATGGTCTCTGGTGCAAAGCACGGCGCAGAAATACGACGCCAAGCCCTTTGGCGTGTTCGACGCTGAGGTGACGATGCACGCCTCATGTACCAAGATGTTCACAACTGAAATGGTCGGTCGTGTCGCCGATCGCGGCGTGCAGATTCACGGCGGAGCCGGTTACATCCGCGAATACAAAGTCGAGCGTTTTTTTCGTGATGTGCGTCTGCTGCGCCTATACGAGGGCACGACCCAAATTCAGCAACTAATCATCGGCAAGCACTTGATGCGCGAAGCGTGACCATTGAGGACATTTGCATGCGTTCACATTACGACGGCATCGCCGTCATTACCCTAGACAATCCGCCGGTCAATACGCTCAGCCATGAACTGCGTAGTCGGATCATGGATGAAATTGAAGCCGCGGATGTTGACTCAACCGTTCGCGGCATTGTGCTTGCCGGAAATGAAAAAACATTTTGCGCGGGTGCCGAAGTGACCGAGTTCGGTACGCCAAAACAATTGCGAGACCCAATCGTACCTTCAATTTTGGCGCGAATTGAGAATTGCTGTAAACCAGTCGTAGCCGCAATCGGTGGCGTGGCGTTGGGTGGTGGCCTAGAGCTGGCGTTAGCCTGCCATGCACGTGTCGCGCTTGCAACAGCAAAGCTAGGTCTCCCTGAGATCAATCTCGGCCTAATACCCGGCTCTGGTGGCACGCAGCGGCTTCCCCGTCTAGTGGGACTCGCCACCGCATTGCCCATGATTCAGAGCGGTCAAGCTCAGTCTGCTCGCCAACTATTCGAATCCGGACTGATCGACGCATTGGTTGAAGTTGACGTCGTCGCGGCTGCGGTCCAGAAAGCTATAGAACTTGCGGATCTCGGTATGCTACCGCGCGCACGCGATCGTCAACTCGACGGCAGTGCGACACAAGCCCTTGTCGAAGCCGCGCGAAATAAACTTACGTCGCGCCAAAGGCTGCAACCGGCCTACACCGGCCAACTAGACGCACTGGCCGCCACCGCCTTACCGTTTGATGAAGGCTTGCGGCGTGAGCGAGCTATTTTCATGAGTCTGGTACCGACAACGGCCGCCCAAGCTCTGCGCTATCAATTCAAGGCCCAGCGTCTAGCATCGAAGTTGCCGGAATCGTTGAAAGTGGAGCCGCGTGCAGTACGGACCATTGCAGTAATCGGCGCGGGTACCATGGGAGCAGGAATCGCCATTTGCGTGCTAGACGCTGGATTGCGTGTACTGTTGTTCGAGCAGGATGAGTTGTCATTGCAACGCGGTAGCCAGCGAATTGCTGACCACTACCAAAGCCGAGTTGCTGCCGGGAAGATGAATGCGAGCGTTGCTTCGTCCGCCGCGTCGCGACTGCAACCAAGCGTTGATTGGGGAAAACTCAGCCAGGCCGACTTAGTAATCGAAGCCGTGTTCGAGGACATGGATATAAAGCGTAGTGTCTTCAAGCAAATTGATCGGCATGCTCGCAGCGGTGCCGTGCTCGCGACCAATACGTCTTACCTCGACATAGATGCTATCGCGCAGGCCACGATGCGCCCACAAGAAGTTCTGGGATTGCACTTCTTTAGCCCTGCCAACGTGATGAAGCTCCTAGAAGTGGTACGCGGCGCGCAGTCCGACGCAACGGTATTAGCCACAGGTATGGCATTAGGCCGCAAGCTCGGAAAGTTACCGGTGCTCGCGGGCAACGCCTTCGGTTTCATCGGCAATCGAATCTACAACGCTTATCGAAAACAGTGCGAGTTCATGCTGGAGGACGGTGCGTGGCCCGAGGACGTAGATAACGCACTCACCGGAATGGGCTTCGCAATGGGGACTTTCGCAGTCGCTGATCTATCGGGGCTGGATATCGCTTGGCGAATGCGCCAGTCACAAGCAGTCGCGCGCGATCCGCGCGAACGCTACGTTGCAATCCTCGACCGCCTCTGTGAACAAGGGCGTTTGGGTCGTAAGGCCGGCGCGGGCTATTACATGTATGCCGACGGAAAGCAGTCCAAAACTACCGATGACGTCGTACGCCAAATCATAGCGCAAGCGAGTCTACAGCGCGGTCTCGACCGGAGGCAACTTTCGCCAGAAGAAATTTGCCGTCGCACGCGACTGGCGATCGTCAACGAGGCGGCTCTGCTTCTAGCAGAAGGCATCGCTGCCCGACCTAGCGATATCGACGTCGTTTTGGTGCAAGGCTATGGTTTTCCTCGCTGGGAGGGCGGCCCCGTGTTTTGGGCGCGTCAACAAGATCGCGCTGCACTGGACACTGGCCTAGACGACCTGATTGCGCAATCAGGCTTCGGCGCAAAGCGCGCCGACGCACGAATGCTTGACGCGCTGCTGTCCGGGTGATTTTGCCTACGCCTCATGCCGAGTGACGACAATTTTTAGCCCATCGCCACCGTCGAACACAATAGTATTGCGGGACACTTTGCTTTGCTTGCGTACGATCAGTTGTAGGTTGTCTGATCTAGCCACCAAAGCCTCGGGCGACGATTTTGATACCTATGTATTTCGCAATATGAAAGTACCTTTTAAGTGCGGTTTGTTTTCGTCCCCTCTATTTCGACGCTGCGTATTTCCTGCAATTGTGTCTGCGATCGTCCAATGGTTGGAGGCGTCCACTGATTACACCAACCATCCATGCTCACTTTGCCTTCGACAACGGCGCATTCGCCGTAGCCCACGTAAAGCATACATTTCCCACAAGTGCGATTCTCATAGGGAAAATCGCGATAGCCAACGGATTCACGCGTTCGTTTCTTCGGCCCAGATGGGGACCCAGGCCGATTCCCATCCGCGCGCGCTCCCAATGCGGAGGTCGCAGCGAATACCGCTAATACCCGATGAAAGAATCGGCGACGGATAGGTGACGAAAATTTAATTTTCATGGAATCTCCTAGCAACAAATCTTTGATTTGGCGTTCCATTTCAAGCGTCGCTCGAATGTTTGCCTAGACGATAAATGGTTTCGTGAATAATTGATGTTAACAAACATTCAACGGCGTTGTGAAAAACCAATTGGAAATGTTGCAAGGTTTCAAATGGTCGATCAAAGCTCAGTTATTCTCATTTATTTAAGTCGGCGAAGAATAGAATTGCTTTACTGAACCTTGAGAGACCAAGCCCGCGTACGATTGATTAGGTCGGCTCGCCGTGCCAGAAAATCGACATTCGCGAACGTCGGCAAAGCTGCCGATAGCGACGTGACGCATCGCACAACGCAAATTGCGCTTTGGGTCGACTACGAACATCTATCATGCTGACGTGCCGATCGTTTGCAACTCATAGACCTGCACATCACCCTTTCCTTTGAGCCCCACACGTCGCGGTTCCGCAAATGAAAAACGGGTATAGAGACGTTTGTAAGTGGTTGTATCGACCAGCGTGGTATTAACCGCCGCTTCGCCATGAATACGACTGGCGATGTTGACCGTGTCGCCCCATAAATCGTAAATAAATTTCTTGGTGCCGATCACGCCCGCAACGGCGGGGCCGGTGGCGATGCCGACGCGCAGCGCGAGCGGTTCGCGGCCACTGGGCGTTAGCTGCGCGACTGCCGCGTGCATGTCTTTAGCCATTTCCGCCGTGGCGATTACGTAATCGTGATCGATGCGATAATTTAGGCCGCCCGCAACCATATAGGCATCGCCGATGGTTTTGATTTTTTCCAGTCCGTGCTTGTCTGCCAGTTGGTCGAACGCAGAGAAGATTTGATTGAGCAGCGACACGATTTGATTCGGCGACATTTCTTCCGACAGTTTGGTGAAGTTCACTAGGTCGGCAAATAGCACGCACACATCGGCGTAACCATCGGCGATGGTGCGTTCTTCGCGCTTGAGGCGTTCGGCGATCGGCGCGGGCAAAATGTTTAGGAGTAGTTTTTCCGAACGCGCTTGTTCCGATTCAAGGGCGAGACGGCTGGTGGCTTTTTCGCGGATAAAATGACGAACCAAGTAATAGATGATGGTCGATATGGCCGCGAAGTTGAGCACGAAAAATACCGCGACGATTTGTAGCGGTAACTTCAGGTGTCGATCCACCAGCAAGTAGTAGTCCAGCGCGCCGGACACGCCGGTGAAAATCAGATAGGCGACGATCCACGGCAACGATTCTTTTTCGCCGTGGAAGATAAGCGCACCGATCGGCGCGAGCACTGCCCACAGCATCACGCCGCTGGACGAGACGAAATCGCCGATCGCCCATTGCATGACGAACGGCACAAATAGAAACAGTGACAATTGGAACACGCGCAGAAATGCGAGGTTGCCGGTTTTCCAGTATATGGCGACGCTGATGGCGGACAACAACTGACATATGAGCGGTAAGGTGCTATCGAGGCGGATGCCCATCCACCAATAGATCGCCAGCCAAAAGATGGTGGCGAATGTCATGAGCCCCGCGGCGAAGATTAAGAGGTCACGAGACAGTTTGTTGTCGGCGTCGCTGCGACTCGTTGCTACCAGCCCAGCCTGATCGACTTTCGCAGCGCCATCGAACGCAGGGTGGGTAGATTGCAGCATTCAGGTTTTGTGTTAAATATTATTTGATACAGATAATTGCAAAGGATATTTAAGGCGTAGTTTAACTCGTTTTCGGCAGAGCGTCAGCAACTTCTCCCAGGCTGGAAACTACACGGTGGGGCTGAAAGCCCAGTTCATCCAGCGGCTGATTGCCGCGGTTGATCCAGAATGTTTGGAAGCCAAAGTGGGTTGCGCCGATCACATCCCAACTGTTGGACGACACGAAGCCGATTTCGCCCGCGCTGATGCCGAATGTGTTCGGCGCAAGTTGATACACCGAGGCATGAGGTTTGAATATTTTTACTGCTATCGACGCTGAGTAAATGCTGAAAATGCCGGCTCAAGTTTGCGTTCGCCACGACATCGTGCAACATTCGCGGCGCACCGTTTGACAGAATCGCGAGGGGCAAATGCGCCATTCGGCCAAGCGCCGGCGCCACGTCGGGGTAGGGCGTGAGGTGTAAATAAGCATTCATCAACTGCTCGCGTTTGTCCGCGGTTAATTCCAGCCCCAGCGCTTTGCACGCGAACAGCAATCCCGACTCCGTCACTTGCCAAAAATCGACATAGGCGCCCATTAAGCTGCGCAGCCACGTGTACTCGAGTTGCTTGGTGCGCCATTGTTGGCTCAAGGCCTGGCCGCGGCCGGGGAAAAGTTGGTCGCACAGCGCGATGACAGAGTGAACATCGAATATCGTGCCGTAGGCATCGAAGGCGAGCGCTTTGATGGTCATGTGAATCCCTTTGTGGAGTGAGAGGCGGCGATGAGAACCCGCTACGCTATAATAATGCTTTTGGATTGTGGGAGTTAATAATGTCGATGGCAGACCGCGATGGGGTGATTTGGTACGACGGAAAATTAGTGCCCTGGCGCGACGCGAACACCCACGTGCTGACCCACTCCCTGCACTATGGACTCGCAGTGTTTGAAGGTTTGCGTGCGTATAAAACCGCGCGCGGCACCGCGATCTTCCGGCTGAAGGAACATACGGACCGCCTGTTTAATTCGGCGCACATTTACATGATGAAGCTGCCCTATGACAAGGCGACGTTGATCGATGCGCAAAGGCAAGTGGTGCGCGACAATAAATTAGAGTCCTGCTACGTCCGCCCAATCGCGTTTTATGGTTCTGAGAAAATGGGCGTATCGCCCAAGGGCGCGTCGGTGCACGTCGCCATCGCCGCATGGCCCTGGGGCGCTTACCTCGGCGCCGATGGTTTGGAAAAAGGCATCCGCGTTAAAACATCTTCGTACGCGCGCCACCACGTCAACGTCACCATGCCGCGCGCGAAAATCGCATCCACCTATGCGAACTCCATTCTGGCCAACATGGAAGCGACCGATCATGGCTATGACGAAGGCTTGCTGCTCGACGTCGACGGTTTCGTCGCCGAGGGTGCGGGCGAAAATTTGTTCATCGTGAAGGACGGCGCGATATGCGAGCCGGAAATCGCGTCCGCATTGACCGGCATCACGCGCAACACCATCCATCGACTAGCGAAGGACTTGGGGCTGGATTTAATCACGAAACGGCTTACCCGGGACGACGTGTATATCGCCGATGAGGCGTTCTTCACCGGCACCGCCGCTGAAGTCACGCCCATCCGCGAACTCGATGGCCGCCAGATCGGCGCCGGCCGCCGCGGTCCCATTACGGAAAAGCTGCAAACGGCGTTCTTCGATATCGTCAGCGGCCGCTCGGAAAAATACAACGACTGGTTGCACTACGTCTAATGTCACAAGCCAAACCGACGGAGCTCAACCAACGTTTCATCGACATCACCGCAGCGGATTTACCCTTGCATTGTCCGCTGCCGTCGATGAAATTATGGAACACTCATCCGCGGGTGTTTTTACCGATCGAAACAACTGGCGAGGCGCTTTGCCCTTACTGCGGAACACGTTATAAGCTTGTCGCGCAGTAAGATTCTTATCGTCGCGCCGGCGTGGATCGGCGATGCGGTGTTAGCGCAACCGATGCTCGCGCGCCTGTGTCAAAAGTTTCCGAATGTCGAAATAGATGTGCTTGCACCAGCATGGGTTGCGCCGCTATTCGCATTCATGCCGCAAGTTCATGGAGTGATCGACAATCCGTTTGGCCACGGCGAACTGGGTTTTGCCGCGCGCAGAAATCTCGGGCGCATTCTAAAAGCGAACCACTACGATCAGGTTATCGTCCTACCGAATTCCCTAAAGTCTGCTTTGGTTCCATTCTTTGCGGCGATCCCACTGCGAACCGGTTACCGCGGCGAATTTCGTTTGGGATTACTGAATGACATTCGTCGCCTGGATGAAGCGAAGATACCGCTGATGGTGGCGCGTTTCGCGGCGCTGGCCGAAGAGCGCGGCGTTGCGTTACCGCATTCGGCGCCGAATCCAAAACTAGAGTTTGACGACGCGAAGCGAATTGAAGTGTTGCGCAATTTCGGTTTGAATCACGCGAGCAAAATTGCGATATTTTGTCCCGGTGCAGAATATGGTCCCGCAAAACGCTGGCCCACCGAATATTTTTCGATGCTTGGAGAGCGGCTTCTAGAGCGGGGTTTCAGCCTATGCCTGCTGGGGTCCAGCAAAGACGCCCCTGTTGGCGCGGCCATCGCGGAAAAATCGCAAGGCAAGATTTTAGATCTATGCGGCAAAACGAAACTACCCGATGCCGTCTATTTGCTCGCAAGTGCGGATTTGGTGGTGACCAACGACTCGGGACTCATGCACATCGCGGCTGCGCTAGATCGGCCGCAAGTTGCGCTGTTCGGATCGAGCAGCCCGCGCTTTACGCCGCCGCTGTCGGCGCACGCGAAAGCGTTGTCGCTGAATTTAGCATGTAGTCCTTGCTTCAAGCGCGAGTGTCCGCTCGGGCATTTCAATTGCATGAATCAATTGACGCCCGATCGCGTCGTCGAAGCAATCACTTCACTGTAACAACCCGCGTCCAGCCGTAGGGATCCGGCACGCGGCCGTACTGTATGTCCGTCAAACCGTGATACAACGCGGTGGTCACGGGCGCCTTGGCGCTGTTTGCCACGTGAAATTCTCGGTCTTTGTAAGCGAGTGTGCCGACCGGCACCACGACCGCCGCAGTTCCCATGGCGAAGACCTCGGTGACCGCGCCACTAGCGATATCGCGTAATACTTCTTCGACTTCGATGCGATCTTCGCTTACTCGGAAGCCCAAATCGGGCGCGAGACGCAGGATGGAATCGCGGGTAATACCCGGCAGTATGCTGCCTGACAGCGCAGGGGTGCGAATGTGTTTACCTTCGTATACAAAGCCGATATTCATCGCGCCGACTTCTTCCACGTAGCGCCGCTCGAGCGCGTCTAACCACAGCACTTGCTGATAACCCTTCGCTCGCGCCTGCTCTATGGCAAACAGGCTGATAGCGTAGTTCGCCGTGGTTTTGGCTTCGCCGGTACCGCCACGCACCGCACGCACGTAATCATGAGAGATCATCACCGATACGGGTTTGGCGCCGACGGCAAAGTATGGGCCGGTCGGACTCAAAATGATGTAATGCAAAAATGTTTTGCTCGCGCGGACTTCGAGCGTTGGGTCAGTCGCCGTCAATACCGGGCGAATATACAACGATGCGCCGGCCTGATGGGGCATCCATGCCTGTTCCAATGTTACCAATTCCGTGATGGCTTGAACATGAAACTCAGGATCGACTTTAGCCATCGCGAGCCGCTCGGCGGAACGATTGAAGCGCGCTGCGTTTTGCTCCGGTCGGAACAAGTTAAAGTTTCCATCGGGACGCAAATACGCTTTGGTTCCCTCGAAAATCGCCTGACCACAATGAAATACTTGTCCAGCCGGATCGATGGCGATGGGTTGGTAGGGTCCGATGGTTGCATCGTACCAGCCACTTTCCGGCGAATAGCGCTGGGTGAACATGCGGTGAGTGAAGTGGCGGCCGAAAGGCAGCGTTTCCGGCAACGGCGTGCGTTCTTTTTCAGCGATTTGCTGGATGGAAATTAAGGGGGCGTTCATGGTCCGTTGGCGCTAGGTATGAATTCGAAGCGTACTTGAAAACCCATCGACTGTCATTTCGAAGGCGATGAGGCGCTTAAAAATTCGAGCACGGCTTCAGTCTTCGGCAACGGCGCAACGGCCCCATAGTCCATCGTAGTCAGTGCGGCAGCCGCGTTGGCGTATCGCAACGCGGATAGGAAACCATCGCCTAAGGCGAGCCTCGCTAGCAAGGCGCCCGCACAACAATCGCCGGCACCGGTTGCGTCAACGCTAGTTACCGAATGACCTGGAACGAGGTGTACGTTACGGCGATCGCTGGCGAGTATGCCCTCGGCCCCGAGTTTCAGCACGACATGCTGTCCTCCCAAATCATGAGCCCAGCGGATGATATCGGTTCGGTCCTTGGGTGCGCCTAATAGTTCCGCATCTTCCAGACTTAAGAGAAAGTAATCCGTCAATGGAATGGTTTTCGCGACAATGTCGCGCGCGCGGCTCGATGACCATAAGCGTGGGCGTATATTCGCATCGAAGGACACCATTACGCCACCGGAGCGGGCTATTTCGATGGCAGCAAATACCGTATCACACGCCGATTGGCTAATTGCCTGAGAGATGCCCGAGGTATGAAAAAATCGCGCCGATTGAATCAGCCCCGGCACAAGGTGATCGGGTGTCATCCGGCTCGCCGCCGATCCCTTGCGCAGATAACTGAACACATGACCATTGGCGCCATGGCGAATGAAATAGACGGCAGTGTGGGCGTCGTTATCGATGCCGACACCCGAAGTATCGATGTGCTCACTTCGCCATAAACCTAGGAATTCCCGACCGAACTCATCGTCGCCTAAGCGTGTAATGTAGGCGACCTTCGCGCCTTGCCTTGCCGCGGCGATGGCGCAATTCATGGTGTCCCCGCCGTAGCCTTGCAGGTATTGTCGCTGCTGGCCGGGAATTTGGCTGAACTCATACATCGGCTCGCCTAACGCTACGACATCTAAGGAACCTCTGATTAAGTCCATCGTGGCTCGCGTTGGGTCGAGAAGGGGTCGATCGCTAGGCGTCGGCGCGACGCCTAGGGTGGTTCCCTTGGCGAGCGGCGCAACAACTCGAGCGGCCCCTTCTCGACCCAACCCAGAGGGCTGGGGTTTGCCGGGCGGCAAGCTTTGTTGCGACTCGCTTATGTGGACTAGCCACACTGCGCTCGCCGCGTCGCGCCTGCCACCCGGCAAACTTCAGCGCGACCACGAAAGACTTAATCAGAGGTTCCCTAGTCATAGGGCCGTATTGTAGTACGGAGATGCAGCGCTAAATTGAGCGGTGGCTTAAGGCTGCTTTACTTCGCGTTTTCCAACCACGACAAATTCGGCTCGATGCCAGCCTTCGCCAGAGCGAAGCGCATTTTGCAGTTGAATGATGTATCGCACATTGCGTGCACTCATCACGATTTGTTTCTTTTGCGCGTAAAGCGCACCATCAATTACTAGGCTGTCGCGGCGGCCGGCCTGCTTGTCACCCGGAATAAATAGGCCCCAGGAAGATCGGCTGGTTTCCGCTTGGGCGGCGGCGACATCTTCATTAACGATGACAATGATCGGCGCGTGCGTAAAGATTTCGATACCCGCGATACTTTCATCCGGATGCTTCCTGTTTTGCAGGCGGGTGACCACGCCCACCACCCAGCGTTCGGCTCGCCGACGTTTCAGTCCGACTAGGGTTCCGAGTTTGAGGTCTCGATACTGGGTGCTCGGAAACGCAACGCCATAACCGTTTACGCTTTCGTCGCGTAATTGCCATTGCTCGACGGCGGGTATGGGTTGGGTTGCATCCAATGGGCGCGAACGTAACTTGGCGCGCGTCCGTTCGGTAATGAAGCCGTAGACTTGTAAATCCATCTCTTCGTCACGGGAAAGTCCGCGGTTCAAGTCCATGGGACCGTGGGCTTTCTCGTAATCTTGCCGCGCGCATTCGCACAGTCCGTTTAGACCGCGTACCGCTTGAACATTCTCGTTATTAATCGCCACCCGTTTTTTGCCGCGCTGATCCTGCGCCACCGCTTCCGGCGACCAAAGTAGGGTTAGCCGGTCGAGCAGAGAAAGGTATTCTTGTATCGGTTGTTTGGCGATGAGGCCAAGATCGAATTGAATTTCCCCTTCCCGCAGTCGGTCTTTCATGCGGCCGATTTCAATCGCCAGATACTCCGTCGGAACGTATCGATTGTCTTCGTGGGTTTTGGGTGCATGGGCTCGCCATGCGCCGCTCGCGCCATTGAGATTCGTCGCGTAAAAATGCTTCTCGGGGATATAGCCGTGATCCGGGGTGACGTGTGTGCTCCAGGACGTCAGCCAATGATCCGCCGTTTCGATTTGCGCCGGCAGGAAGTTGCCGCCGCCCAGGGTGTCGAGCATCACGGTGCGCACGTAAAGCGCCCCGGGCATGCTTGCGATTTCGTAGGGTCGCGCGTACAACGTAAGGCGTGCAGTCAAGACATTATCCTGTTCCGCATAGCGATACATGGCATGGACGGTTTTCCACGCTTCGAAGTCCATTACGCGCTGGCGGAAGAAATTCCACTTGGCCCGATTGCCCAAACTATATAGCGTGCGGCCGAGTACTAATGCCATGAACTGCGCTATCTGTTTAGTGCTGGTTCGCGTTTCATGGTAAACGCGCACGAAACGGGCATAGGCGTTCGCCAACTCGCCGTAAATCACATCCATATCGCGGCAGACATCATGCACTTTCCGCTCGTCGTTAGTGGTCTGCAGAAAGTCGCGCAGGATATCCGCCAACGCCGGTTGGCAGCCTTCATCCAGGTGCAACAAGGTGTTCACACCGTCAACAGTCAGCAGTTCCCGCGACTGTGCAAACGTCCCCATCACATGCAAAATGTGCTCGCGGGCCGCATCCAGGTTATCGCGGGGCAAAGTATCGAGCCAAGCGTTGGCGCGTTCCAGATTTTGTAGCGGCGGGTTAGTCAATCCGCCTACCCGATCGTGTGGTCCAGCCATGATATTCTTTACTATGTTGATTAATCGCAGCGTAACGTGGCAGCGGCTTCACGAACCGATAAGTCCTCTGCCGTTCGGGACACCAGTCTATGTCCGCAACTACTTGCACTCCTTTGCAATGCGCTCTTCCAATTGCGTCCTAGAACGAGCGCGTTGGTTATCGTCAAGCGCTACGCGCTCGCCCTTGTCGTTGTACTGCACGATGCGTACACCGTCTTTGTTTGCTTGTAGCTCGCCGCGCATATTGTTGCAGTAGCCTTTGTTTTTCTCGGCGATTTCTTGCTCCGCCAGTTTTTTCTTTTCGGCTTCTTCCTGTTCCATTTTACGCTTGCGGAACTCGAGCTCTTGATCGGTCACGGACGCAGCCGGTTTTCCTCCGGTACCCGTCGACGCAGGCGCGGCGTTACCCGTGTCTTTAGTTTTTTTCTTCATTTTCTTTGCATCACCGGATAAGGGCGGCTGGTCCGAATACTGAACCTTCCCGTCCTTGTCTACCCACTTGTAGACGTCCGCGCTCGTGCTGCCGGCAAATAAAAAGAGTAACGCTAAACCGAGCGGCAGTTTAGCGATCATTGAGGGAATGGACATCGTTAACCTCATTCGCTGAATAGGGGATAGGTGGTCTGGGCAATCCCAAGCTCCGCCAACTCTTTCGCTAGCGCCGCCGGTGCACCCGCCTCGTTAACCTTACCATCAGCTAGATGTTTCTTCGCTAAGGCTAGCGCTTCGCCTGCGCTAGTCCACAACGCCTTGCGCTCCGCAGCGAGCTTAACAGCGGCTTCCGCTGCTGCGATTTCTTGGGTAACCCGTTCGATATCCGGCTGAGCGGCCCATGCGAACGTAGTGGCCATGATCATAAGTGAAAACACGCTGCACAAGAAAACTGTAAAACGCATACTTTAGCCGCCCTCTCGTTGTCGAAGCGCCGATTTTGGTCGGAACGATTTAATCAATTCTTCACGGGTTTCGATGTAAGGCCCACCGATTAAATCCACGCAATAGGGTACGGCGGCAAAAATGCCGTCGAGGGTTTCCTTGATCGCTTTCGGTTGACCCGGCATATTAATGATGAGCGCGTGATTGCGGATGACGGCGACTTGGCGGGAAAGGATGGCCGTAGGCACATATTTCAAATTATTCATGCGCATGGCCTCGCCGAAGCCCTCCATTATGCGGTCCGCCACGGCCAGCGTTGCGTCCGGCGTGACATCGCGAGGCGCCGGGCCGGTGCCGCCGGTGGTCAGAACCAGCGCACAATGTTCAATGTCGACGAATTCTTTCAGGGTTGCCTCGATTAGCGGTTGTTCGTCGGGTATGACTTTGGTCACGAAAGTGATCGGATTCAGTAAAACTTGCTCGGCCCACGCTTTAAGCGCCGGGATGCCTTCGTCGTGGTAAATTCCCTTGGAAGCGCGATCGCTGATGGTAATGAGGCCCATCCTAACCGCGTCGAATTCGTACGCCATCTACCGATGTCCCTAGTTGACCAACCACCGCGAAAGTACGCGAAATAATTCGCGATAAGCGCGCGGCGGCCGGGATTTTGCTTTTTCATCGAGCGCTTCCCGCACTAATTTTCTTAAGGGCTCTCGGTCTAAATCCGGCCGTAACTCACCCAACTGCAGTAGAGCGTTCGGGTCGTTCAGCAAGCGTTCGCGCCATTGTTCCGCGCCGTGCAACTGTGCAACTTCGCGGCGCGCGGGCTGTTTCAACAACTCCAGCTTGGCGGCAATTCCCTCGCCGTCAACCTGGCGCATGATTCGTCCGATATACTGCAACTGTCGCCTTCTACCTTCGTGACCTTTAGTACGCCTCATTTCCTGAATCGCTGCCGCCAATTCGTCAGGCAGGTCGAGGTCTGTTAACTGAGCATCGTTAAGTTCGACCAGCGCCGCGCCGATCGCTTGCAGACCTAGCATTTCCCGTTTCTTCTGGGACTTGCTGGGTGGGTCTTGCGGCATGGAATTCATGTTAGTGCGTTGTTAATTTATTATGATACCTCAATTGTTTATGGCAAGAAATTAAATCATGTCCGCACATATAAATGGCGCTGGGGGATTCTCATATTCCGCCGACCAATTAGCGCAGTACACTATCGATTTACTCACGCTCGCTAAGGGCCTCGGCGCATCGTCCGCTGAAGCTGAAGTCTCCGAAGGATGGGGCCACAGCGTCAACGTTCGCATGGACGAAGTCGAAACCATCGAATACCACCGCGACAAGGGTTTGTCGGTAACTGTCTATTTCGGCAAGCAAAAAGGCCATGCCGGCTCGTCGGATCTGAGCCCTAAAGCGATGCGCGACACGGTGGAAAAAGCCTGTAGCATCGCCAAACACACCGCCATCGACGAATTTTCCGGTTTGGCGGACGCTAATCTACTCGCCAAGGGACCCTTGCCCGACTTGGACCTTTATCATCCGTGGGGAGTTAGCGTCGAGCAGTCCATCGAGCTTGGCAAAAGGGCCGAGTCGGCTGCCTTTGCCGTCGATTCACGCATCGACAATTCCGATGGCGCGTCGGTTTCCACCCAGGATTCCCATTTTTGTTACGGCAACAGTTCCGGCTTTCTCGGTGGCTATCGGTCATCCCGCCACGGGACGAGTTGCTCGGTCATCGCCTCGGTAGGCGACGCCATGCAGCGTGACGACTGGTATTCCACCGCGCGGGATTGCGCCGACCTCGATCCAATCGAGCGAGTCGGGCAAATCGCCGGCGAGCGCGTGATCCGAAGGCTCAACGCGCGAAAACTCAAGACCATCGACTGCCCGGTGCTGTTCGAAGCGCCCATCGCCCAGGGTTTGATCGGCCACTTCGTCGGCGCCGTCAGCGGTGGTAGCTTGTATCGCAAGTCCACGTTCCTGCTCGACAGCCTGGGCCAGCAGATTTTCCCCAAGTTTCTGCAGATACGCGAAGTGCCACACCTCAGAAAGGGATTCTCGTCGACTCCGTTTGACGGCGAAGGCGTTGCCACCAAAGAGCGCGAGGTGATCAAAGACGGCGTGTTGCAGGGCTATTTTCTCGGCAGCTATTCTGCCCGCAAGCTGGGCATGCAAACCACCGGCAACGCCGGCGGCAACCACAATTTGATCGTGCCCGACACCGGCCAAGATTTCGCGGCGCTCGTCAAACAACTAGGCCGCGGGCTGCTGGTCACCGAACTTCTCGGCCACGGCATCAACATGGTCACCGGCGATTATTCCCGCGGCGCGTCAGGCTACTGGGTCGAAGGCGGCGAGATCCAATATCCGGTCGAGGAAATCACCATCGCAGGAAATTTGAAAGATATGTTCAAAGGCATCGTCGCCGTCGGCAACGACGTCATCGTGCGCGGCTCGAAATTATGCGGCTCGATTTTGATCGAGAAGATGACGGTGGCGGGGGATTAAGGATGTCATTCCCGTGAAAACGGGAATCCATATTGCAGTTGAAATAGCAAAGGCACAATGGATTCCCGCCTGCGCGGGAATGACATGCGAAACTGTTGGGTTCCTAGATGACAACCGTTTGTGCTTGCCCGGCTAACTGCTTTTCGACCGTACCGATTTGCCAAACCATCTCGCCGCATTGACGCAAGAAATCCATTGCGGCGACGGCTTCGTTTTGCGCAACCACCACTACCATCCCAACGCCACAGTTAAACACGCGATGCATTTCGCTTTCCGCGACATTGCCGTGCTCCTGCAACCACGAAAATAATGGCAGTCGCGGCCAGGCGTTTTTCTGGATTACGGCGGTTAGCCCATCCTGCAAAATGCGCGGAATATTTTCCATGAGGCCGCCGCCGGTGATGTGGGCGATGCCTTTGACGTTCACTTGTTGCATCAATTCGAGCATCGGCTTCACATAAATGCGGGTCGGCGCCAGTATTGCCTCGCGGAAGGTTTTGCCTTGGAAAGCCGCGTGGGGATTGGGTTTAGCTCGTTCGATGATTTTCCGGATCAGCGAATAGCCGTTCGAGTGCGCGCCACTCGACGCAAGACCCAACACCACATCGCCCGGCGCGATGGATTTGCCGTCGATGATGTTGTCTTTTTCGACCACGCCGACGGCGAAGCCGGCGAGATCGTATTCACCGATGGGATACATGCCCGGCATTTCCGCCGTTTCGCCGCCGATTAGCGCGCAGCCCGCTTGTTCGCAGCCGGCCGCGATGCCTTTTATAACCTCCGTCGCAGTCGGCACATCGAGTTTGCCGCAAGCGAAATAATCGAGAAAGAATAACGGCTCCGCTCCTTGCACCAGAATATCGTTCACACTCATGGCCACCAGATCGATGCCGATGGTATCGTGTTTGTTCCATTCGAAGGCGAGCTTGAGTTTGGTGCCTACGCCGTCGGTGCCGGAGACTAGCACCGGATTTTTATATTTCTTCGAAATTTCCACCAACGCGCCGAAACCGCCGATACCGGTCAATACTTCGGGACGCAAGGTGCGTTTGGCATAGGGCTTGATCGCTTCGACCAGCGCATCGCCGGCATCGATATCCACGCCGGCATCGCGATAGGAGAGGGAGTCGTTCGGGGTCTCCGGCTTGGTCAAGTTGAGTTCTCGCTTTCTTCAGGATACAGTGCCGCAGTCAAGATGAAATTTTACCCGAAATGATTTTGCCCGGTTCCGATAACTCGCGTCTTTACTTTCTCGCCGGCGCGGCGCTGGTGGTTGCGTTGTTGTTTTACATGCTCGGTCCGATCCTCGCACCGTTCATGTTCGCCGCGATTTTGGCTTATATCTGCGATCCTTTGGTGGATCGTCTCGAGCGGCGGCGCGTCCCGCGCACACTAGGAACGGTTCTGGTATTGCTGTTGTTGATCGGCCTATTTGTGTTGCTGATGTTGATCATGGTGCCGCTATTCCAAAAAGAAGTTGCGTTACTCAGCGCACGATTACCGGGATATATCACCGCCTTGAACGAGCGGCTCATTCCATGGCTCAACGCCAGGTTTGGGCTCAATCTGGAACTGGATTTCAGCAGCTTCAGGCAGACCATTACCGAATACGTGCAAGGCGCGGATGGTCTCGCGAGCAAAATTTTCGCCTCGCTCAAAATCGGTGGCATGGCGTTGGTGGGATTTTTCGTGAATCTTATTCTGGTGCCGGTGGTGTTGTTTTATTTGCTGCGCGATTGGGACAAGCTGGTGGAAAAAATCGATCACCTCATCCCACGCCGCTGGCACAATCGCGTCAGCGCCATCGCTCGCGAAATCGACGCCGTGTTATCGGAATTTCTGCGCGGCCAAGTGTCGGTGATGTTGCTGATGAGCGTGTATTACGTCGTGGGCCTGTGGCTCGCCGGTCTTGAATTCGCACTGCCCATCGGCATCATCACCGGCATGCTGGTGTTCGTTCCTTACGTCGGCATGATCACCGGTTTGCTGCTGGCGAGCTTGGCGGCGCTGATGCAGTTTCAGGCCCTGCCGGGCATGGTGTGGGTTTGGGTGGTGTTCGGTGTCGGCCAATTACTTGAAGGCATGGTCGTCACGCCGTGGCTGGTCGGCGATCGTATCGGGCTGCATCCGGTGGCGGTGATCTTCGCGCTGCTTGCGTTCGGGCAGATATTCGGATTCTTTGGCGTGTTACTTGCGTTGCCGGTGAGCGCGGCGTTGCTGGTGGCGCTCAGGCATCTGCGCCAGAATTATCTCGACAGCAAGATTTACAACGAATAGAAATTTTGACTTAGGTCATCGCGAGGAGTGGGGTAGGGTGGATCAAGCGCAGCGGATCCACCATCACGCGATTGGTGGATCCACTGCGCTTGATCCACCCTACGATTTTTTAGGTGGGCATGCCTGGGAGGCAATACCAGCGCGGCTTGCAGGCTAGGCATTCCCAAGAGGCAGTATCCACGCGCCTTCTGGCAAAACTGAAATAAGAAACCTAAGCGTTTCCTTCCGTCCGCGCCTTCTCCGCCTTTGCAAAATCCAGCATCCGCGTAATACAAATCTTCGCCTTGCGGCTGATTTCCGGATCGATATGAATTTCGTTTTTGCCGGTTTCCAGCACCGCCGCGAGATTTGTTAGGCCGTTCATAGCCATCCACGGGCAGTGGCCGCAGCTCTGGCAGGTAGCCGCGTAACCTGCGGTCGGCGCTTCAATGAAGTTTTTTTCCGGCATCAATTTTTTCATTTTGTGCAGGATGCCGTTGTCGGTAGCGACGATGAACTCTTTCGCGCTGGAGCGCTGCGCCGCTTGGATGATGCCCGTGGTGGAGCCCACTGAGTCGGCCAGGCGAATCACATCGTCGGGCGATTCCGGATGCACCAACACCTTCGCGTTGGGATGCTGCACCTTCATTTCTGCTAATTGTTTCGCTTTGAATTCGTTGTGCACGACACACGATCCTTGCCACAACAACATGTCGGCGCCGGTTTGTTTTTGAATATATTCGCCGAGGTGTTTGTCCGGCGCGAACAGAATTTTTTTACCTTGATCGTGTAAATGCTTGACGATTTTTTCCGCGATGCTGGAGGTCACCATCCAATCGGCACGCGCCTTCACTGCCGCGCTGGTGTTGGCATAGACGACCACGGTGCGATCGGGGTTGGCGTCGCAGAAGGCTGCGAATTGATCCGGCGGGCAACCTAAATCCAGCGAACACTCCGCTTCCAGATCGGGCATCAATACGCGCTTTTCGGGATTTAGAATCTTCGCCGTTTCCCCCATGAAGCGCACGCCGCAAACGATTATAGTCTTGGCCGGGTGATTGAAGCCGAAGCGCGCCATTTCGAGCGAATCGGACACGACGCCGCCGGTTTCCTCGGCGAGGTCTTGCAGATCGCCGTGGACGTAGTAATGGGCGACGAGCACCGCGTCCTGGGCTTTCAGCAAGGCATTGATGCGCGCTTTCAGCTCGCTGCGTTCCGGCGCAGTCGGCTCGACTGGCGCTTTGGCCCAGGCTTCCGCCGTGGAGAGGTTAGGGTGCTCGAAGCGTACTCGGATGGGGTGGAGGCTGGTTGCCATGATTGAAATCCTATGACATTTATTCATGTCATTCCCGCGTAGGCGGGAATCCATAGGGCGCCTGGAGAAATAGAGGCCAAATGGATTCCCGCCTTCGCGGGAATGACAGTTAACAAAGGGTGTTGGTCATTTCCAAAAAAACTAAACGCCGGTATACGCCGTCTTCACCGTCGTATAAAACTCTGCCGCGTAGCGCCCCTGCTCGCGTGGCCCGTAGCTCGAGCCTTTGCGGCCGCCGAACGGCACATGGTAATCGACGCCTGCGGTGGGCACGTTCACCATCACCATGCCCGCTTGCGCTTTGCGCTTGAAGTGAGTGGCGTATTTGAGCGATGTCGTGCAGATGCCGGACGACAAGCCAAACTCCGTATCGTTGGCTACTGCAAGCGCTTCGTCGAAATCCTTCACGCGCACGACGTTCGCAACCGGCCCGAATACTTCCTCGCGGCTGATGCGCATTTGGTTGGTGGTTTCCGTGAACAGCGCCGGCTGCAAGTAAAAACCCTTGCGCTCGCGCTGCAACAGATCACCGCCGAAGGCAAGCTTCGCGCCTTCTTTTTTGGCGATATCGATGTAACTCAAGTCTTGATCGAGTTGCGCTTGATCGACCACCGGGCCGATGTCTGTTCCCTGCTTGAGCGCATCGTCGACCTTCAAGGTTTTCAGTTTCTCGATCACGGCGGCAACGAATTTATCGTGCATGCCTTGCTGCACGATGATGCGGCTCGACGCGGTGCAGCGTTGCCCGGTGGAGAAAAACGCGCCTTGCACCGCGCAGTTTACCGCCGTAGCGAGATCAGCGTCGTCCATAATCACCAGCGGATTTTTTCCGCCCATTTCCAACTGCACTTTCGCTTTGCGTTTCGCCGCGGCTTCCAGCACGCGGGCGCCGGTGGCGACGGAGCCGGTGAAGCTGATGGCGTTCACCTTTGGATTGTTCAGGATCACGTTACCGACCACGCTGCCCGCACCCATCACCAGATTGAACACGCCCGCAGGCAAGCCGGCGCGGCTGATGATTTCCGCCAACGCCCACGAACAACCCGGCACCAGATCGGCGGGCTTCAAGATCACGCAATTGCCATACGCCAAGGCCGGCGCCACTTTCCAGGCGGGGATGGCGATCGGAAAATTCCACGGCGCGATGATGCCGACCACACCCACCGGTTCGCGCGTGATTTCGCAATCGAGCCCCGGTCGCACCGACGCCAATTTTTCGCCCGGGATGCGCAGCGCCTCACCGGCAAAGAACTTGAAAATATGTCCCGCGCGGGTCGCTTCGCCTATGCCCTCCGGCAATGTTTTGCCCTCTTCGCGTGACAGCAGTTCGCCGAGCTCTTGCTTGCGCGCCAGGAGCTCCGTGCCGATTTTGTCGAGAGCGTCGAAGCGCACTTGCGGCGTGGCGTCCGCCCACGCAGCGGTTGCGGCGGCCGCCGCATCGATGGCCTCGTTCGCCTGCTTCTCGTCGGCGCGAACGTAATCGGCGATGACGTCGTCCACATTCGACGGATTGATATTCGGCTTCGCCATGCTGCTGCCCACCCAGTTACCGCCGATGAAATTTTCCCGCGCGCCCATTGCTGTTTCCTCGAAATCGATCAAAGAATGAAATGATACTCGGTGCCGTGCCCAAGGGCCAAACTTTGATAAGGGCGGCGAGGCGTTGCGCGAAAATTCACCGCACCCACCAGGGCCGCAAGCGCTGTAACCAAAATTCGTTGTAATCACCGACTCTGTTATGATGAATTATCGTTAATTGAATCGGTTCATGAGCAACATCGATTTTCATAGTCACTCGGAAATTTCCGACGGCCTGTATCCGCCGCGCGAGGTGGTGCGTTTGGCTGCTGAGAACGAGGTCGATGTGCTGGCGCTGACGGATCACGACAGTCTCGGTGGATTGTCCGACGCGCGCGAAGCGGCGCAGGAGTTAGGTATTCAATTCGTCGATGGCGTTGAAGTTTCAGTTACCTGGTCAGCCAAAACCGTGCACATCGTCGGCCTAAATATCGATCCCACGCACATGGGCTTGCGTGCGGGTTTGGAAACAATACGCTCCGGCCGCATGAAGCGCGCGGAAAAGATGGCGGAATCTCTCTCGCGCGTCGGTATCGGCGGCGTGCTGCAAGGGGCGATGTCGTTTGCGGTGAATCCCGAGATGATAGGCCGCACCCATTTCGCTCGGTGTCTGGTGGAGCAAGGCCATGTCAAAGACGTGAAGTCGGTATTCAAGAAGTATTTAGTGCCGGGCAAGCCTGGCTATGTGCCGCACGAATGGGCAAGCTTGAGCGATGCGGTAACGTGGATACGGGCAAGCGGTGGGATACCCGTGATTGCCCATCCGGGTCGCTACGATATCGGACCCAACGTCATGAAGCGACTGCTGGCGGAATTTAAAACCGCCGGCGGATTAGGGGTCGAAGTCGTCACCAGCAATCACAGCAGGGATCAGGTAGAGCGCTTCGCGCACCTTGCCGCCGAGTACGATTTATTGGCGTCACGCGGCTCGGATTTTCACGGCGACGAGGATGGCCGGGTCCAACTCGGAAAGATACCACCGCTGCCTAGTACGCTTAAGCCGGTGTGGTCGCTCATTCCGTCGCTACAATAATATTGTGTTGCGTCGTTACCGGTGCTGAATGGCGCAATTCTTCTCTATCCATCCGCAAAATCCACAACCTCGTTTAATCCAACAAGCGGTGCAGATGATCCACGGCGGGAGTGTGATTGTCTATCCGACCGATTCCTGCTACGCCCTCGGTTGCCATCTCGGCGATAAGGCCGCGGTGGAACGATTGCGCCGCATACGCGGTGTCGACGAACATCACCATCTCACCTTGGTATGCCGCGATTTGTCGGAGATCGCGAAGTTCGCCCACGTGGATAACGTACAATATCGCTTTTTGCGCGCTCATACGCCCGGAAGTTACACGTTCATACTGCGCGCCACTCGGGAAGTGCCGCGCCGATTGTTGCATCCGAAGCGGAGCACCATCGGCCTGCGTGTGCCGGATCACCGCGTCGCGCAGGCGCTGTTGGAACAATTGAACGAGCCGCTGCTGAGCGCCACTTTAATTTTAGCGGGAGACAACGCGCCGCTTACCGAGGCTCACGATATTCGTGATCGGCTCGAACATCAAGCGGACCTCATTATCGATGGCGGATATCTCAGCCCCGAGCCGACCACGATTATCGACTTGAGCGGCGAGGTACCGGTGCTGGTGCGCATGGGCAAGGGTAACGTGGATTCTTTTGGCCTGGAGGCTGCGAAAGCATAGTTAATGGATTTTTATTCGATTATTCCCAAGATTGCAATTTTCGCCATTCCGGTCATATTCGCCATCACCTTGCACGAAGCCGCCCATGGTTATGTCGCCCGACTATTCGGCGACAACACCGCCTATATGCTGGGGAGGGTTACCCTTAACCCTATCCCGCATATCGATCCGTTCGGAACCGTGATTTTGCCGCTCATCATGTTGCTTATTCCCGGCGGTTTTTTGTTCGGCTGGGCTAAGCCGGTGCCGATTAACTTTGGCGCGCTGCGTAATCCAAAGCGAGATATGTTGTTCGTCGCGGCGGCGGGACCTGCCGCGAACCTGGTGATGATCATAGTCTGGGCAATCCTCGCGAAAATTTCTATCCTGATGGGCGATGCCAGCTACGCTTTGCCATTGCGCCTAATGAGCAGCGCTGGTATTTTTGTCAATGCCATCTTGATGGTGTTTAACTTGCTGCCGTTGCCGCCGTTGGACGGTGGCCGTGTCGCCGTAAGCCTGTTGCCCAGCCCTTATGCAAACATGCTGGCGCGCATCGAGCCCTATGGTTTGATTGTGATTGCGTTACTGCTATTCAGCGGGGCGCTCGGCATGATTTTGGGGCCGCTGGTGAATGGCTTGGTGAATGGCGCAGTGACTGTATTTGGGTTGCAATCGTTTTGATCGTTATGCGGAGTTTTCATGTACGCTGATCGAGTTCTTTCCGGCATGCGTCCCACGGGCGCGTTGCATCTTGGTCACTATCACGGTGTGCTCAAAAATTGGGTGAAGCTGCAACACGAATACGAGTGTTTATTTTTCGTCGCCGATTGGCACGCTCTCACCACCCATTACGATACACCGGAGATCATCGAAGATAACGTGTGGGACATGGTGATCGATTGGCTCGCCGCGGGCGTCGATCCCGCGCAAGCGACGCTGTTCATTCAATCGAAAGTGCCGGAGCACGCGGAATTGCACTTGTTACTGTCGATGATGACGCCGCTCGGCTGGCTGGAGCGAGTTCCCACCTATAAAGATCAGCAAGAAAAACTGAGCGAAAAGGATCTCGCTACCTATGGTTTCCTGGGTTATCCGCTGTTGCAGAGCGCCGATATTTTGATCTATCGCGCCAACCAGGTGCCGGTCGGCGAGGATCAAGTGCCGCACGTGGAATTGACGCGGGAAGTGGCGCGGCGCTTCAATCATCTATTTGGCCGCGAGCCGGGCTTCGAGGAAAAAGCGCTAGCGGCAGTTAAGAAACTCGGCAGCAAACGCGCGCGCCTGTATCAGGAATTTCGCACCAAGTTTCAACAGCAGGGCGACGCAGCGGCCCTGGATGGCGCCAAGGCGTTACTGCAGGAGACACAAAACCTAGCTATGATCGATCGCGAGCGCTTGTTCGGTTATCTCGAAGGCAGCGGCAAAATGATTTTGGCGGAGCCGTCTGCGTTGCTGACCGAAGCGTCGCGCATGCCGGGCCTCGACGGTCAGAAGATGTCGAAGTCCTACAACAACACCATCACTCTGCGCGAAGATGCCGATAGCGTGGCGAAAAAAATCCGCACCATGCCGACGGATCCCGCGCGGGTGCGCCGCACCGACCCCGGCGATCCGGAGAAATGTCCGGTGTGGCAATTGCATCAAATTTATTCGTCGCAATCGACTAAGGATTGGGCACACCAAGGTTGCATCACCGCCGGCATCGGCTGCCTCGACTGCAAGCAACCGGTGATCGAAGGCGTGCTCGACGAACTCGCGCCGATGCGCGAGCGGGCGAAAGCTTATCTGGAGGATCCAACCTTGGTGAAAAACATTATCGCCGATGGCTGCGAAAAAGCCCGGCGCCTCGCGCAAGATACGATGCGCGATGTGCGGGATGCGATGGGTCTCGGATATTCTTAATCGCCAGGAGGCGCATGGGGATTGCCTGCTTGGCTTGATGTGCTCCACCTGCCGCATCGATATTAGCTTCTGGCGCGGTGTTACCGTGATGTTTAGCGTGACGATGAGTGTATAATTTTGCGATGAACGAACTGGTCGGTACGCCGCTCCCCAACACGGAACCCTACGCTAAAGTTCGCGGCGAACCGGTCATGGAGTTGCCGCAGGATTTATATATTCCGCCGGAAGCGCTGCAGATATTTCTCGAGACCTTCGAAGGTCCGCTCGATTTATTGCTGTATTTGATCCGCAAGCATTCTCTGGATATTCTGGATATTCCCATGGCGAAGCTTACCCGCCAATACATGGATTATGTCGAAGCCATGCGCCAAAACCAATTGGAATTGGCGGCGGAGTATTTGGTGATGGCCGCGGTGTTGATCGAGATCAAATCGCGCATGCTGTTGCCGAAACCGATCGAAGCCGCGGCCGACGAGATCGATCCGCGCGCGGAATTGGTGCGACGTTTGATCGAATACGAGCAAATGAAAAAAGCCGCGGAGCAACTGAACGTCTTACCGCAAGCGGGGCGCGATTTTGCGCTGGTCGAAGTGTGGATTGAGCATGCCTTGGTGAAGCGCCTGCCGGAAGTGAATGTCGATGATCTGCGCAACGCTTGGCTGGCGCTGCTGACCCGGGCGAAATTACAACGGCACCATAAGGTTAGGCGCGACGAACTCTCGGTGCGCGAACACATGACGCGCATCCTGCGCCGGTTAGCGGCGGGCATCTATGTCGAGTTTTCCGATCTGTTTAATCCGCTGGCCGGCGTGCCGGAACTGGTGGTGAGCTTTCTTGCCATTCTGGAATTGGCGAAAGAAAGCTTGATCAGTCTCACGCAGAACGAACCTTACGCGCCGATCTACGTCAAGCGCGCCGGCGTGAATTGAAACGATGGATGCATTTAACGATTTCTCTGCGATGAAAATGGTGCTGGAAACGGCGTTGCTGACCAGCCAAGAGCCGTTGACAGCGAGCGACCTCAAAAAACTGTTCGACGAAGATGTCAGCGCCGACGCGATTCGTATTGTCCTTAAAGAATTGCAAACGGATTGGCAGAACCGCGGCATCGAACTTGCCCATGTGGCAAGCGGGTGGCGGTTTCAGGCGCGCGCCGAATTTCAGAAATATCTCGACCGCCTCAATCCGGAAAAACCGCCGCGCTATTCCCGCGCCGTGATGGAAACCTTGGCGATCATCGCCTACAAACAGCCGGTGACCCGCGGCGATATCGAGGAAATACGCGGCGTGAATGTCTCGAGCCAAATTTTAAAAGCGCTGGAAGCACGCGGCTGGATCGACGTGGTCGGCCAGAAAGAAGTCCCCGGCCGCCCAGAGCTGTTTGCCACCACCAAGAATTTTTTGGACGATTTGAATCTGCGCTCGCTGGAAGAGTTGCCGGCGTTGGAAGAATTTCAAAATTCCCTAGAACTCGAACCGGTAGTCGCGATCCATGAAAATTGAACGACCGATGCGCAAGCGGCGCACGCAGTTTGGCGAAGTGCCGGAGCGTCCGCGCCGAGTGGTGGATAGCGAGCAACGCGGCGAAAAGTTGCATAAGGTGCTGGCCCTCGCCGGACTCGGCTCGCGCCGCGCCATGGAAGAGGAAATCGCCGCCGGCAAAGTTACCGTCAACGGCGAAGTCGCGACCCTGGGCATGCGCGTGAATTTCGACGACAAAGTCGCCATCGGCGGCCGCCCGGTCAAAATGAATTTTTCCGAGGATGTGCCGCGAATTTTGATTTACCACAAACCGGAAGGCGAAATCGTTTCGCGTGACGATCCGGAAGAGCGCGATACGGTGTTCGAAAAACTGCCGCGTTTGAACGGCGCTAAATGGATCGCTGTCGGGCGGTTGGATATCAATTCCAGCGGGCTGTTGATTTTCACCACCAGCGGCGAGTTGGCGAATCGGTTGATGCATCCGCGTTTCGAAGTCGAACGCGAGTACGCCGTGCGGGTGATGGGCCAACTCAGCGAAGAACAAGCGCAGCGCCTGGTGACCGGCGTCGATCTCGAAGACGGTCCCGCCAAAATCGAAACCCTGGACGATCGCGGCGGCGAAGGCAGTAACCACTGGTACGGTGTGGTGCTGCGCGAAGGACGTAACCGCGAGGTGCGGCGTCTATTCGAAGCGATCGGCTTGACCGTCAGCCGCTTACTGCGGGTACGCTACGGCATTCTCAATATGCCGCCTTACTTGAAGCGCGGACAAATCTTGGAGTTGGGTCCGGCAGAGGTGGAGAAAGTGCTCAACTGGGTCGGCATGAATGGCGAGAACGAAACCTGGCTGCGCTCCAACCATCCCTTCAATCGCCGCGCCCGCCCAGATCGCGCCGCTCAAGGAGAAACACAAAATCGGCGCCGCTCGCCGTATCGAGCCAGATAAACGGCAGGTCGGGAAACGCGCGCTCCAACGCCGCGCGATTGTGTCCCACCTCCACAACTAAAATTCCATCGTCTTCCAAATGATCCGCTGCCGCGAGCAGGATCGCGCGCACGTGATCCAAGCCATCGGCGCCGCTCGCCAGTGCCAGTTGTGGCTCATGTCGATATTCCGCCGGTAGCGACGCCATCGATTCCGCAGTCACGTAAGGCGGATTGCTGACGATGAGATCGTAACGGCAACCCGCGAGCGCCGCGAACATATCGGATTTCACCAGGCGTATCGCTTCGTCGAATCCGTGCTCGTTGACGTTGCGCTGCGCCACTTCCAGCGCTTCGGCGGACAAATCAACCGCATCGACATCGGCATTGGGATAGGCTTCCGCGATCAATATCGCAAGGCAGCCGGAGCCGGTGCAAAGATCGAGGGCGCTGCGCACGTCGTTCGCGTCGGGCAGCCAGGGTTTGAGCCCTTCCGGTAACAGTTCGGCGATGAACGAGCGCGGCACGATCACTCTTTCGTCGACATAGAATCGATGCTGACCGAGCCATGCTTCGTGGGTTAAATACGCTGCGGGTACTCTTTGTTTGACGCGTTGTTCCAGCACACCCAGAACTTTGCCGAGTTCATCCGGCAGCAAGCGCGCATCGAGAAACGGATCGAGGCGATCTATGGGTAAATTCAACGAGTGCAGGATCAAGTAGGCCGCCTCATCGAAAGCATTCGCGAGGCCGTGGCCGAAGGAAAGTTCCGATTCGTTGAAGCGGCTCACCGCGAAGCGCAGCACATCGCGCACGGTCTTGAGGTGTTGGTTTGCGATGTCGAACATTAGGGACTTAATCAGAGGTTCCCAGGCTTCACCAACAAATTCTCCAACGTCCGGAAATAAATTTCCGACAGCGGTTCGATGTCGGCCACGTTTACGTGTTCGTTGAGCTTGTGGATGCTGGCATTCACCGGACCGAACTCAATCAGTTCATTGCAAATATCTTTGATGAAGCGGCCGTCCGATGTACCGCCGGTGCACGAAATCTCCGGCAGCGCGCCGGTCACGGATTTAATGGCCGCGCCGATCGCCGCGACCAATTTGCCGCGCGGCGTTAAGAATGGCTTCCCGCCTAGCTCCCAGGTAAGGTCGTAATCCAAGCCATGTTTCTTAAGCACCGCTTCGAAGCGGCTTTTAAGCGATTCCGGTGTGCTCACGGTGGCGAAACGAAAGTTGAACAGAATCTCCATGCTGCCGGGTATCACGTTAGTGGCGCCGGTGCCGCCGTGGATGTTGGAGATTTGCCAAGTGGTCGGCGGAAAATATTCGTTGCCCTCGTCCCATACCATCGCGGCGAGTTCCGTCAAGGTCGGCGCCGCGAGATGGATGGGATTCTTCGATAGGTGCGGATAGGCGACGTGGCCCTGCACACCTTTGACCGTGAGCTTGCCCGACAGCGATCCACGTCGTCCGTTCTTGATCATGTCGCCGAGTTTGTTGACGCACGAAGGTTCGCCGACGATGCAGTAGTCCAGCAACTCGCCGCGCGCGCGCAAGGCTTCGACCACTTTTACCGTGCCGTCTACCGCCGGACCTTCTTCATCGGAAGTGATGAGTAAACCGATCGAGCCGGGTAGGTCAGGATACTGAGCAACGAAGCGTTCTGTCGCGGTGACGAAAGCGGCGATAGAGGTTTTCATATCCGCTGCGCCGCGGCCGAACAGTTTGCCGTCGCGCAGCGTGGGCTTGAAGGGATCGCTCAGCCATTGGTCCAGCGGCCCGGTGGGCACAACGTCGGTGTGACCGGCAAACGCGATCAGCGGCGCCGTAATACCGCGCCGCGCCCACATATTTTCCACGCCGTTGCGGCCGATGCGTTCGAACGCGAATCCCAGCGGCGCCAAGCGCTCGCGCAAAATGGCTTGGCAATCGAGATCTTCCGGTGTGACGGAACGTTGTGCAATGAGTTGTTTGGTGAGTTCTAAAGTTGAAGACATGATGGATGATAGATTTAGTTCTTGCGTTTAGTTTTGTTTTAAAAAGGGCCTAGGCTGCGAGCCAATACCAGAGCCCGTTGCAGGCCATGCCTGCCTGCGAGGCAATATCCATGCGCCTCGTGGCACGGTGACTTCATAGCGTGAAGCGGCCCGTTTCGGTTGTCTCACCGCCGTTGTTAAACGTGCGTTCGACAAACAACGTTTGGCTCGCGCCTATCATTAGTACCGTCGAGCACCTGGTACCGTATTCTTGTCCTGATATAAATACCGGAGATAACCAACGTTCTTTTTCCAAGCCCACACCCGTATCGGGCAGCATGGCATCGTCGGCGCGAGCGCGATTCGATAACACTGCAAAAAGATCGGCTTCCAATGTTTCACCGTGTTTGCCCAATGCGGTTTCCACTGACGCTTTACTGTGCGTCACTTTAGGCCAAGGCGTGTCGAGACGGTGATTACTGAGTCCGTAAATGCCTGGGCTCAAGGCTTCCGATTGGGCGGTGACGCTATTGAAATAACAGAACTCGTCACCATCGCCGACGATCAAGTTAAACCCATTGTATTGGCTACTGCTTTCCTTCAACTCATCGAGAAAGGCCGTCGGCGCAATGTTCTCCAGCAAGAAATCGGACACGATCAAGCCGCGGGATTTTGCCGCAGGCCGCAGGGATTTCGGATCGCGCACATTGGTCAGCGCGGCGAAACGGCCCGCGCGGGTGACGCCCATCCACGTTCCACCCTGTTCGAGATCGCGGCCTGCGAGCACGTCGGGGTTATCGTTCCAGAAATCCGCCGCCGCCGTGGGACGGCGAAAAAATTCATCGCGGTTGGCGGCAACGATGAACTGATAAATCGGATGAACTCGATACGCCATCACCAAGAGGCACATGACGAAACTCCGGGCAATTTTCTATTCGGACGAAGGCAGGCTGAAGTCGAACGATACTTCCCCCTGCTTAGGCGCCGCCGCTGCGGCTTTGCGCGCGGTGTCGACTTCGGTGCTGTTGACTTGGAGCGACATGTTGGTCGGCGATTCGGCGTTAGCCAACGCGGTTTCCCAAGTAATGCGCCCGGAGCGGAAAAGTTTCAACAGCGATTGATCGAAATTCATGAGGCTGGGCGACTGGCTTTCCTGCATCGCTTCCTTGATCTCACTCACCGCGCCTTTTTCGATGAGATCGGAAATGCGCTGAGTGTTCACCAACAACTCGAACGCCGGCAGCCGCTTGCCGTCTCGTCCCGGAACCAAGCGTAGCGCGATGACGGCCTTGAGGCTGACCGACAGATCCTGCAGCAACGTGTTGCGATTTTCCAGCGGATACATTTGGATGATGCGATTGAGCACATGGTAAGTATTGTTGGCGTGCAACGTCGCGAGACACAAATGGCCGGACAGCGCGAAATTGGTCGCCATGGTCATGGTTTGCGCTTCGCGGATCTCGCCGATCAACATACAGTCCGGCGCCTGGCGCAGCGCGCTCTTTAAGGCATTCGGGTAAGACAGCGAATCCAAGCCGATATCGCGCTGACTGACGATGGACTTGTTATGGCGAAACAGAAATTCCACCGGATCTTCCAAGGTCAACACGTGGCCGGTTTTGGTGGCGATACGGTGATTGAGCATGGCGGCCAAGGTCGAGGATTTGCCGCTGCCGGTGGGGCCGACCACCAGGATCAAGCCGCGTTTCTCCATAATCAAATCGTTGAGAAACACCGGCAGATTTAGATCTTTGAGATTGGGGATGTTGAAACTGACGTAACGCGCTACGAGCGCGATGCTGCCGCGTTGGCGATAAACGTTGATGCGGAAATTGCCGATCTCCGGTATCACCAGCGACATATTGAGTTCTAGGGTTTCCTCGTAGGTCTTAATCTGCTGCGCCGACATCAACTCATAGCCCATTTTCTGTATGACCTCGGGCGTCATCTTTTGCTGATTAATCGGCAGCACTTCACCGTCAACGCCGATATGAATCGGCGCACCGGCGGTGATGTAAAGGTCGGTGGCTTTTTTTGCCGCCATCATGGCGAAAACCGGTTTTAGGATCATGGGCTTTCCTGAGTGGCAGGCGTGGCGTAACCCAAACCCAATGCCGACCACTGCAGGCTCCACAGTTCCGTCGGCATGCGCTTAAAGCCGCTCTTGGCGAATTGATGCCAGCGGCCAGTGACGAAGCACATCAGCAAATTCGCCATGGCGTTCGCTTCGATGGCGGGATCCAAATCGTTTTGCGAGGCGGCGATGCGCAAGCTCTGGCGTAGGCTCGCTTCGATGCGGTCGTGCAACTGGTTGATGCGCGCTTGCAGGCGATGGTCTTCGTTCACCAGCGCATCGCCGATCAACACCCGCGTCATGCCCTGATTTTTTTGTGCGAACGCGAGCAATAGCGCGATGACCGATTCGAGTTGTTTAAGGCCGCGAGCCTCCTCCGCCGCGATTTTGTTGATGAGGGAAAACACCGTCTGCTCGATGAATTCGATCAAGCCTTCGAACATCTGCGCCTTGCTGGCAAAATGCCGATACAACGCTGCTTCCGACACGTCGAGTTTGGCGGCGAGGGCAGCGGTGGTGATCTTCTCGCCCTGGGGATGCTCCAGCATGTGGGCGAGGGTCTCGAGGATTTGGGTCTTGCGCTCACCGGGTTTGGCGGGCATGGGCGCTCCCTTATGCAGTTGGGCGGTCAAGTTATGTCATATCTTATCGCAAGAAACGATCGAGCGCCGCGTTGTATACCGGCGTCAGGCGCAGGCCGTTGTGTTCGCCGCCAGGTATGGTGATCATTTCTTTCGCCGAGGATATCAATCGCCAGCAGCCGCTCGCTGGAAGGATAGGGGACCACGGCGTCGTTGGTGCCGTGGATCAAGTACACCGGGCTTTTCACTTGCGGCAAAGCGAGATCGGTACGCAGCGGATATTTCAATATAAAGCCCGGCACATAGGGATAGAAGGTGGCGGTCAAATCCTTGAGGCTGACGTACGGTGTTTCCAATATCAGCATTTTCGGTGTGTGGCGAACGGCGAGCTGCGCGGCGATGCCGGTGCCGAGGGAACGCCCGTAGACGATGATGTGCTCCACCGGGTAACGTTCGCGGACGTAAGCATAGACGCGATCGGCATCCTCGTGCAATTGCCGTTCCGATTTAATTTTACCGCTGCTCTTGCCGTATCCGCGATAGTCGAACACGAACAAATCGTAACCGCGACCGGTAAAGCTATCGGCGACTTCGCCCCAGCGGCGCAGGCTGCCCGAGTTGCCGTGGAAAAACAGCACCACGCCGCGGGACTGGGGAACCGTGAAGTAGAGCGCATTCAAAGTCGCGCCATCGACCGGCACATTCACTTCGCGAAAGGTTTGCGGAAAACTAAAACGAAAATCCGCCGGTAACACCTCCGGACGGAAGATGAGTTCGTTCTGTTGAAAATACAGCCCGCTGCACACCAAAATATAAAGCGCGGGCACCGCCAGCAGCAGCCAGCGGGCTAGTTTTCTCATTAATCTTTTCTTGCTATCGTCGTCCGCCGAGTATCGACCCAAGCACACCGCGCAGGATCTGGCGCCCGAGTTGGCTACCAACGGCACGCGCCGCGCTCTTTGCCGCTGCTTCAATGATACCTTCGCGCTGACGCCCGGCTGGCTTGCCTTTCGCGGCACCCTGCCCGCCGAGGCCGATGGAATCTAGCACTCCGCCCAGCATGCCGCCGGAGCCGCTCTGGGCTTGCTCCTCAGCCGCGGCGCCTTGTTCGGCTTTGGCTTTGAGTTTTTCGTAAGCGGACTCGCGATCGACGGTTTTTTCGTACTGTCCGGCGACCAGCGAACTTTGAACGAGTGCGGTGCGTTGTGCGGCGGTGATGGGCCCGATCTGCGAAGTGGGCGGCAAAATAAACGCTCGCTCCACCACCGTGGGCCGGCCTTTTTCGTCGAGGAAAGACACCAGCGCTTCGCCGACGGCCAACTCGGTGATCACTTTTTCCACATCGACTTTGGGATTGGCGCGGAAGGTTTCCGCCGCCGCTTTTACATTCTTCTGGTCTCTCGGCGTGAACGCGCGCAACGCGTGTTGCACGCGATTGCCCAATTGACCGAGCACCGTCTCCGGCACATCGAGCGGATTCTGGGTGATGAAATAAACGCCGACGCCTTTCGAGCGCGACAACCGCACCACCAGTTCAATCCGCTCCAACATATGCTTAGGCGCATCGTTGAACAGCAGGTGTGCCTCGTCGAAGAAGAACACGATTTTCGGTTTATCGACATCGCCGACTTCCGGCAGGCGCTCGTACAATTCCGACAGCATCCACAGCAAGAAGGTCGAATAAACCCGCGGCGATTGCAGCAACTTATCGGCGGCGAGAATATTCACCACGCCGCGGCCGCCGTCGGCGGTCTGCATGAGGTCATCCAAATTCAACGCCGGTTCGCCGAAGAATTTGTCGCCGCCTTGTTGCTCCAGGGTCAGCAGTCCACGCTGAATGGCGCCGATGCTGGCGCTGGACACGTTGCCGTATTCGGTGGTGAACTGGCTGGCGTTGTCGCCGACGAATTGCAGCATGGCGCGCAGGTCTTTCAGATCGAGCAACAACATGCCGTTGTCGTCGGCGATCTTGAACACCATCGCGAGCACGCCTTCTTGCGTTTCGTTCAGGCTCAGGATGCGCGCGAGCAGCAGCGGGCCCATTTCCGATACGGTGGCTCGCACCGGATGACCTTGCTCGCCGAATACGTCCCACAACGTCACCGGATAAGCGCTGGGTTTATGATCCGTCAGCCCGAGTTGTTTGACTCTCTCGGCGACTTTGGGATTGTTGCCGCCCGCTTGGCTGATGCCGGTCAAATCGCCTTTGACGTCCGCCATGAATAGCGGCACACCGATAGCGCTGAAGTGTTCCGCCAGTACTTGCAGGGTGACGGTTTTTCCAGTGCCCGTCGCGCCGGCGATGAGGCCGTGGCGATTCGCCATATTGGGTAGCAGAAATAATTCGGTCGGCCCTTTTGCGATCAGTAACGGTTCAGTCATGGCGCTTCTATACTCATGGATGAGGAATCAAGGTGTTATGATTACACGTTTAGAAACATATGAGTAGGTGATTCATGGCAGGGCATTCCAAGTGGGCGAATATTAAGCATAAAAAAGCTGCGACGGACGCAAAACGCGGCAAGATTTTCACTCGCTTGATCAAGGAAATTACGGTGTCGTCGCGCATGGGCGGCGGCGATGTCGGCTCTAACCCGCGGCTGCGATTAGCGGTGGATAAAGCCTATGAGAACAACATGCCCAAGGACACTATCGAGCGCGCCATCAAACGCGGTTCCGGCGAATTGGAGGGTGTGAGCTACGAAGAAGTTCGCTACGAAGGTTATGGCATCGCCGGCGCGGCGGTGATGGTGGATTGTTTGACAGACAACAAGACGCGCACGGTAGCCGACGTGCGCCATGCATTTACCAAATATGGCGGCAATCTCGGCACCGACGGCTCCGTCGCATTTTTATTTAAGCACTGCGGTCAGTTAATGTTCGCGCCGGGCACCAACGAAGATAAGCTCATGGAAGCGGCGCTCGATGCGGGCGCCGAGGATGTTATTGCTAACGAGGATGGAAGCGCCGAGGTGGTAACGGGTCCCTATGATTTCGCTCAGGTGAAAGAAGCGTTGGCGAAAGCCGGGCTGAATGCGGAGTTCGCTGAAGTCACGATGAAGCCTGCTAACGAAGTGGAAATGGCCGGGGAAGAAGCAGTGAAAATGCAAAAGCTGCTCGATGCCCTGGAAGCCATCGACGATGTTCAAGATGTTTACACTACCGCGGTGATTGGGGACTAGGTTGCATCGGGCCAAGCTTGTTACGCTGTTTGCGTTTCTGTTAATCGTCATTGGTGCATCCCGGGCGGACGATCTAACGTTAGAGAAGCAAGCGGACATCCAAGCGTTGATCAAGATCTCGGGCGCCGATCAACAAGCGCGGCGCATGGGCCTATTGGTGGTGCAGCAAATGTCGCAAGCCATGCGTGAATCACGTCCTGATTTGCCGGCGCGCGCGTTTGAGATCGTCGAGCAGGAAGTGAAAAGTACGATCGATGAGGGCATAGACGGCCCGGATGGACTGATCGCTCGGTTAGTGCCGGTCTACGGAGAATTTTTCGAGCACCAGGAAATCGAGCAACTGCTCGCGTTCCATCGCTCGCCCATCGGCATGAAAATGGCCACGGTTCAAGCCGACATGTTCAACAAAGGCGTGCAAGCGGGGCGTGATTGGAGCGAAGCGATGCGGCCGCAATTGGAGCGCCGCATCCGCGAACGGTTAGAAGCCGAGGGTTTCGATCGTGAGCCTGGTCCTAGCGCGGAGCCAAGTCAATAGCAGCGGCGACGACTCGTATTTTGGGCCTGGACCCGGGATTACGCGCAACGGGTTTCGGCGTGCTGGAAAAATCCGACCGGTTGATCTATATGGCGAGCGGTTGCATCAAAACCAAAGACGACGATTTGCCGGCGCGGCTAAAAACTATATGGGAAGGACTGCGCGAAATCATCGCCACCTATCAGCCGCAGCATGTGGCGGTGGAAAAAGTGTTCGTCAACGTCAATCCACAATCGACTTTGCTGCTCGGACAGGCGCGCGGCGTGGCGATCTGCGCCGCAGTAGCGGACGAATTGGCGGTGTTCGAATATACTGCGCTGCAAGTCAAACAAGCCGTGGTGGGGAATGGTCATGCGAAGAAAGAACAGGTCCAAGAAATGGTCAAACGCTTGCTAGAGCTTGCCGGCGGCGCCGCAAGCCGACGCGGCGGATGCGCTGGCCTGCGCCATCTGCCACGCCCATGGCGGCATGGGCATGGGGGCGTTGGTGACGGCGGGGTATCGCATGAAAAAAGGGAGACTTATCCGGTGATAGGGCGCTTGAGCGGCCGGCTGATCGAAAAGCAGCCGCCGCAAGTGATCGTCGACGTACAGGGGCTGGGCTATGAGGTGGATGTGCCGATGAGCACGTTTTATAATCTGCCTGGGTTGGGCGAAGCGGTCATTTTGTTTACCCATCTGGTGGTGCGCGAAGACGCTCATTTGCTCTACGGTTTCGGCACCGACGACGAGCGCCGCGCATTTCGCCAGTTGCTGAAAATCAGCGGCGTGGGGCCGAAACTGGCGTTGTCGGTATTGAGCGGATTATCGGTTGCCGATCTGGCACAAGCGGTGGCGATGCAAGAGACGGGACGGCTGGTCAAGATTCCGGGTGTGGGCAAAAAAACCGCCGAGCGTTTAGTGCTGGAACTGCGCGACAAGCTCGATCACGCGCCTAGCACGCCTCGAGCGCGAGCGATTCGCAGCAAAACCAGCGCCGCCGACGTGCTCAATGCGCTATTGGCCCTGGGCTATAATGATCGCGAAGCGCAGTGGGCGCTGAAGCAAATTCCAACTGATTTGGGCGTGTCGGAAAGCATACGGCAAGCGCTCAAGCAACTTTCAAAATCCTAGCAGACTACATGATTCGTTCACACCGGCATCGCCATGATTGAAACGGATCGCATGATTTCTCCCGCGCCCGCTTCCCCGCAAGAGGAAGCATTGGAGCGCGCGCTGCGTCCGAAATTGCTGGACGAGTACGTCGGCCAGGAAAAAGCCCGCGGCCAGTTGACGATATTCATCCAAGCCGCGCGCCAGCGCAAAGAATCCCTCGATCACGTGTTGCTGTTCGGCCCGCCGGGTTTGGGCAAGACCACCCTCGCGCACATCATCGCCCGCGAGATGGCGGTCAATTTGCGCCATACGTCGGGTCCGGTGCTGGAACGGGCCGGCGATCTCGCGGCTATACTCACTAACCTCGAGCCGAATGACGTACTGTTCATCGACGAGATCCATCGCTTATCTCCCGTAGTGGAAGAAATCCTCTACCCCGCGCTGGAAGATTTTCAGATCGACATCATGATAGGCGAAGGTCCGGCGGCGCGCTCGGTGAAACTTGACCTGCCGCCGTTTACCTTGGTGGGTGCGACCACGCGCGCGGGCATGTTGACCAACCCCTTGCGCGATCGTTTCGGCATCGTCGCGCGGTTGGAGTTTTATACGCCGGAAGAATTGCAGCGCATCGTCAGCCGGTCCGCAAGATTGATGAATGTCGGCATCACTGCCGAGGGTACGCTCGAGATCGCCCGCCGTGCCCGCGGCACGCCGCGCATCGCCAATCGTTTGTTGCGCCGCGTGCGCGATTTCGCGGAAGTTAAACACAGCGGCAATGTCACGCAGGAAATCGCCGATGCCGGGCTCGCCATGCTCGACGTCGATACCGTCGGCATGGATATCATGGATCGCAAGTTGCTGTTGGCGATTATCGAAAAATTCAATGGCGGGCCGGTGGGGCTGGACAATCTCGCCGCGGCCATCGGTGAAGAGCGCGACACCATCGAAGACGTGCTGGAGCCTTATCTCATACAACAGGGCTATTTGCAGCGCACGCCGCGGGGACGCATGGCCACGCCCGCCGCCTATCAGCACCTCGGCCTGCCGGGCATCCCGACTAGCGCAAGTGGCGATCTATGGCGGTGAAGCCGGCGCATCCGCTGGCGCAGGCGATCGAAGAGGGCTACGTATTCGCATGGCCGGTGACGGTTTACTACGAGGACACCGACACGCTGGGCATGGTGTATCACTCGAATTATCTCAAGTATTTCGAGCGCGCCCGGGTCGAATGGTTGAATGCGATCGACGTTAATCTGCCCAAGATCGCCGCGGCGTTGCGGCAGGCTTTTGTTGTGCATCGGGTCAATATCGAATATCTTAAGCCGGCCGCGTTGGGAGATCGGCTTGAAGCGACCGTGGAAGTGTTGAGCGTTCGCAGTTGTTTTGTCGAGTTGCGCCAGACCGTGCGGCGCGATGCCGAGCTGTTAACCCAAGCGGAGGTCCGTATCGTTTATGTTGACATGGATAAGCTTAAGCCCGTAGTCCTACCGGACGCGGTTCGATCACAACTAAGGAAGCTCTGATTAATTCCGATTTCGTCGCGATACTGCGTTACGAACAAAAAAATCTCCTCACATACTATTCGTATGCTGCGTCGATATTTTGTGTTCGCGCCTTGTCTCGCTTAGAACTCGAAATAAATCAGAGCTTCCCTAATTAATACGAGCCTAAAGTGAACGTAACCACCGACATGTCGCTTTTAAGCCTGATCACCAACGCCAGCGTGTTGGTGCAAATAGTCATGGGGCTATTGCTGCTCGGCTCATTTATTTCTTGGACCTACATCTTCACCAAGATGTCGGCCATCCGCCGCGCGCAAAAGGAATCGGAACGCTTCGAGCGCGACTTCTGGGGCGGCTCCGATTTGAATTCCCTGTTTCAAGGCGCCACCAGCGGCCGCAAGGAAACTGGCACCTTGGAGCGCATTTTCGAAGCGGGTTTCCGCGAATTTCTCAAACATCGCCGCCAACCCGGCATGGACGTGAGCGTGGTCATGGACGGCACGCGCCGCGCCATGCGCGCCACCTACCAGCGCGAGATGGATAACCTGGAATCGCACATGGCGTTCCTCGCCTCGATCGGTTCCGTCAGCCCCTACGTCGGTTTGTTCGGCACCGTGTGGGGCATCATGAATGCGTTCCGCGGCTTGGCGAATGTCGCCCAGGCAACCTTATCCCACGTCGCGCCGGGCATAGCTGAAGCGCTGATCGCCACCGCCATGGGTTTGTTTGCGGCGATCCCCGCCGTAGTGGCGTACAACAGCTACAGCCACGACATCGATCGATTGTCCATCCGCTTCGAGAGTTTCATGGAAGAGTTTTCCAATATCCTGCAGCGGCAGTTGCATACCACGGTCACCGATAAGTACGTCCCATAGCCATGTTACGTAAACCGCGCCGTCTCATGAACCAGATCAACGTCGTGCCCTATATCGATGTGATGCTGGTGTTGCTGGTCATTTTCATGGTGACGGCGCCGCTGATCAATCCCGGCCAGATCGAGTTGCCGACCGTTGGCAGCGCCGTGAGCCAACCGGTGTTGCCGATCGAGGTGACCTTGCACGCCGACAAAACCATCACCATCCGCGATCGCGCCGAGTTCGAAGACGAGCGCGAAATTCGCCGCGCCGATTTGAGCCGTATCATCAGGGACAAACAAAAAAAAGCGCCGGATCAGCCGGTAGTCATCGCTGCGGATCGTAGCTTGCGTTATGAGGAAGTCATCAACCTCATGGACATGCTGCGCGAAGCGAAAGTCAGGAAAATCGGGCTGCTGGCGAAGTCGAGGAAGGGTTAAGTTCCACGATGCAAAATCCTAGCGAGCGGGGCCGGTTTAAAGCCCTGCTGTTAGCCGTAGTCGTTCACACGTTGTTCTTCGGCCTGCTGCTATTCGGGGTAAGTTGGCAAAACAAACAGCCCGAGCCGCTTGAGGTCGATCTCTGGGAAGAACTTCCCGATCCTTCGTCTTCCCCACGGAACCCGCCCAAGGAAACCGATAATAGGCCGTCTCCGCGCGAGCCTAAGCTCGCCGGAGCGGATATCCAAGCCAGATCCGAACCGAAAGCGAAACAGCCGCGCGCCAAGCCGGAAAAACCACAGGCCGAGAAAGACTTAAAGAAACCCAAGGAAGAACTCACCATGGAGCGGCGCAAGCAATTGCTCGCCGCCGCCGAGCTTGAGGCCAAGCGCAAGCAGGAAGAAAACGCGCTACAGCAGAAATACGAGCAGGAAAAGAAAAAGCTCGAGTTGGAACGCGAAACGGCGCGCAAGCAACACGACGAGGAACGCCGCAAACTCGCCGAAGAAGCGGAACTCGCGCTCGAACAGAAGCGCAAAGCGGAGGAAGAGAAGCGCCGTCTCGAGGACGAGAAGCGTAAAGTCGAGGCAGAAAAAGAAAAGGCCGAGGAGGAACGCAAGCGCGAGCGCGAGGAAGAGAAGAAACGCGCTCAGGAAGAAAAGAAAAAAGCCGACGAGGAAAAGAAACGTCTCGCAGAAGAAAAGCAGAAAGCCGAACAGGAGCGCAAGGCGGCGTTGGAAGAAAAACGCAAAGCGGAAGAGGAAAAAAACAAAGCCGAGGAAGAGAAAAAGCTCGCACTGGACGAGAAACGCAAGGCGGAAAACGATAAACAAAAGGCCGAGGCAGAGAAAGAAAAAGCCAGCGAAGAAGAGAAGCTCAAACGTGAGGAAGAGGAAAAGAAAAAGCTCGAAGAAGAAAAACTAAAGGCCGAAGAAAAGAAAAAGTTGGAAGAAGAAGAAAAAGAAAAGCAGCTCGCCGAGGAAAAGCGCAAGGAAGAGGAAAAGAAAAAGCAGGAAGAGGAAAAACGCCTGGCGGAAGAGAAACGTAAGGAAGAAGAACAAAAAAAGAAAGAGGAAGAACAGCGCGTCGCAGAAGAAAAGCGCAAACAAGAAGCCGAGCGCGTTGCGAAAGAGCGGGCAACCAAAGAAGCGATGGAGCGCGCGCGTGCGCAAGCCGAGGCAGGCAAGCGCCTGAAAGACGAATACATCGGCAAGATCAAGGCCAAGATCGAGCAAAACACCTTCGCGCCCGAAGGCCTCACCGGCAATCCGCGCGCCGAATTCAAGATCGTGTTGTTGCCCACCGGCGAAGTGCTGAGCGCGACCTTGGTGAAATCCAGCGGCAATCCCGCCTACGACGAAGCAGTCGAACGCAGCATCTACAAATCCGTTCCGCTGCCGTTGCCGCCGAACAATCCGGAGTTATTCCGCGAGTTTCGCGAATTGCGGTTGCCGTTCACCTACGTGCGGCGTTAGTTGTAATTCCATTTCCAAATCAAAAAGGACGCGAAGACGAGCCGCAGACAGTGCTGTAGCACGGCAAGGCGAAGTCGACAAAGTCATTTTTGATTTGGAATTGGAATTACGTTGCCACGAGCCGCATGGGGCTTGCCTCGCAGGCCATGCATTGCCGGTAGCCGCGCTGCTATTGCCTCCTGGCGAGGCATTCGTCGGCGGGCGTGGTAAATTCCCAACATTCCCGGTTCGAATTGTCCGATAACTATCGGATCGGAAAAGTTTTTATTGAGATTTTTGCGCTCGGGGTTACAATATCGTTCACGCCAACCGCGATACCGAATATGAAACAACTCAAACATGTTGTTTTTTTGTGGGGGCTTTTTGTTTGCCTCGCTGCTCGCGCCGAATTGACCATTGAGATCAGTGTTCAAGGTGCAAAACAAATACCGATCGCCATTCTGCCGTTTGCAGGTCAGAACCCAAATCAGCAAAGCATCAGTAAGATCGTTGCCGCTGATTTGAGCCGCACGGGTTTATTCAAGCTGGTCGATCCGGCCGGCCTGCAGCCCGATTTGAAGCGGCCCCAGGATGTGGCGTTTGTCGATTGGCGTGGTCGCGGCGCGGACGCGATGGTGATCGGCACGGTGGAGCCCGGTGCGTCGGGGAAACTACAAGTTCGCTTTCATTTGCTCGATGTAACGAAGCAAGCCCAACTCACGTCACTGGATTACTCGATCGTCCCGGCGCAGATCCGCCCGACGGCGCACAAAATTGCCGATGTGATCTATGAAAAGCTGCTCGGCGAGCCGGGCGCTTTTAATACTAAAATCACCTACGTGGTGAAACAGGCATCGAGTTTTTTACTGAAAGTCGCCGATGCCGATGGCTATAACGAGCAAACGGTTTTAGCGTCCACGGAGCCGATCATTTCGCCGAGTTGGTCGCCTGATGGAAGCCGCATCGCTTACGTATCGTTCGAACAGAAAAAACCCATCGTGATGGTGCAGTCGCTCGCCACCGGCGCGCGCAATATCGTCGCATCGTTTCGCGGCAATAACAGTTCGCCGGCGTGGTCGCCGGACGGCAAGACCCTCGCCGTGACCCTGACCAAGGACGGCGGCTCGCAGTTGTATTTAATCAACGCCGACGGTGGTACGCCGACGCGGCTTAGCAGCAGCAACGGCATCGATACCGAACCGGCGTTTTCCCCGGATGGGAAATACATCGTGTTTACCTCCGACCGCGGCGGCAGCCCGCAGGTGTATCGAACCTCGGTGGCGGGCGGCGAGGTGCAGCGCATGACGTTCAGCGGCACCTATAACGTGTCGCCGCACTACAGTCCGGACGGCAAGAACTTGATCTACATCCAACGTAACAGCGGCCTGTATCGCGTGGTGATGCAGGAACTGGAGACCGGCCAAATTCAGGTGTTGACCGATACGGGCCTGGACGAATCGCCGAGTTTTGCACCGAACGGACGTACGATTTTGTATGCGACCAACGTTAAGGGACGCGGCCTGCTGGCCACGGTGTCCAACGACGGCCGCATTAAGCAACGCCTCACCTCACAGGCCGGCGATATACGCGAACCGTCCTGGGGACCGATGTTGAAATAAGCTTCGCCAGTTTAACGTTCATTTTTTCGTAAAGGGAAACGCAATGAGAAAAATCCTGCTAACGCTGTTGATCGCCCTGTCAGTCGTTGCATGTGCTACACGTAAACCAGCGCCCATTAGCGACGCCAACAAAGCCAAGGTGGAGGAAAGGAGCATAGGCGCCGATGCCTCCGGCGCGGGCGGACAAACCGGTGCGGGCGGTCAAGACGCCCAGGCCGCCGGAACAAACGGCGCCGGTGGTGCTGGCCGCGATGGCGCGGGTGGCGCCGATGACGGCAGCGATATGGGCGCCGATGGCAGTGGTGCGGGTGGGGCGGGCGGCGTGTTGCCACCGCGCGATGCTGCGGGGATGTTGGCGCAACGGAGCATTTATTTCGAGTACGACAGTTTTTCCGTTGCGGACGAGTACAAGCCGGTGCTCCAGGCCCATGCGAAATTCCTGGTGGAAAATGCCGGCGCAAAAGTCTATCTCCAAGGCCACACCGACGAGCGCGGCAGCCGCGAATACAACTTAGCGCTGGGGCAAAAACGTGCCGATGCGGTACGCCGGATCATGACGGTGCTGGGCGTTAAAGATAATCAAATCGAGAGCGTGAGCTACGGCGAAGAAAAGCCGAAGAACCCCGGTAATGAAGAGAGCGCCTGGGCGCAAAACCGACGCGCCGACGTCATTTATCAAGGCGAGTGACTGCCATGAATCGCTCGTGGGTGCTGGGTCTTATGCTACTGGGCGCGCAGCAGGCCAGTGTTGCTGCGCTGTTCGGTGAAGACGTCGACAACCAGGCGCGCCAAGAAATCACCGATGTTAAAAGCGAGATGGAGAAACAAAATCGCAACATCGATAAGCGCATCAACTCCCTCGAGCTAGGCATCAAGAATCTCGGGCTGGTCGAGATGGTGAACCAGATCGAGCAGTTGAAGGACGAGATCGGCAAACTGCGCGGACAGATCGAGCTGCAAAACAATCAGATCGAGACTACGCAAAAACGTCAGCGCGAGTTGTATCTCGATCTCGATACGCGCTTGCGTTCGATGGAAAAGTCGCCCGGTTCGGCGAGCGCACCCAGCGAGAGCACGACCAGCGAAACGAAGTCTGAAAATACGCCTGAGGACCCGGCGGCGAAGGAAGAAACCAAACCGGCCGTGACGATGGCCCCAGCGACACCGCCGGCGGTAACCTCGCCTCCCGCGTGACCTCGCCGCCACCGATGAGCACGACCCCAGCTTCACCTCCGCCCACCGCGGTGGTTACGCCGAAACCCACCACTCCGCCCAAGCCCTCGGTAGCGGCAACATCGCCTAGGCCGCAACCGACCACCGAGGCGGGTGGCGATATCAAATCCTACGAAGAGGCCCATAAGACCTTCCGTTCGGGCAACTATCAAGGTGCGGTGAACGCATTTCGCGGTTTCATCGAGCAGTTTCCGAGCAGTCTGTTGGCCTCTAACGCGCAGTATTGGATCGGCATCAGTTTTTACAATTTGAAAGATCTGAAAGCCGCGTTGGGAAGCCATCAACAACTGCTCAAGCGCTATCCCGATTCGCCCAAGGTGCCGGACTCCATGCTCAACATCGCGACCATACAAAGCGATTTAAACGATCCGGCCGCCGCGAAAATGACGCTTGAAGATATCGTCGCGAAATATCCGAGCTCCGAAGCGGCGACCAAAGCCCGCAGCCGTTTGGCAAAACGTCCTTAAGATCTTCTATGTTTGAAGCAACGATCGTCGGCAGTTTGCCAAAACCATTTTGGCTGGCGGAGACTAATCGCCTGTGGCCCTCGTGGCAGTTAAGCGGCGCCGAACTCGATGCGGCCAAGCGCGATGCGACTTTGCTGTGGCTCAAGGCGCAGGAAGATGCGGGCCTAGACATTGTTACCGATGGCGAGCAATCGCGGCAGCACTTTGTTCACGGCTTCCTCGAATTCGTCGAGGGCATCGACTTCGAGCACAAAGTCAAAATGGGCATACGCAATAATCGCTATGACGCGATGGTGCCGACCGTCATCGGGCCGTTGAAATTAAAAGGCCGCGTGCATCAAAAAGAAGCGCAACTCGCTCGCGCCCACACCAAGAAAAAACTCAAGATCACCTTGCCCGGCGCCATGACCATCGTCGACACCATCGCCGATCGCTACTATGGCGACAAAGTGAAAATGGCCATGGCCGTTGCCGAGCTGCTCAATCAGGAAGCGCGTGGCTTGGAGGCGGACGGCGTGGATGTGATCCAGTTCGACGAGCCGGCATTCAACGTTTTCATGGACGAAGTGAACGTCTGGGGAATCCAAGCGCTGGAACGATCCATCGCCGGATTAACGTGCACCACGGTCGTCCACATCTGCTATGGCTACGGCATCAAGGCGAATATCGATTGGAAAAATTCTCTGGGCGATGAATGGCGGCAATACGAAGCGATCTTTCCGGCCATCGCCAAAAGCAGCATCAAACAAGTTTCGCTGGAGTGCGCGAACTCGAAAGTGCCGCCGCACTTGATGGGATTGTTGCAAGGTAAAGATGTATTGGTCGGAGTGATCGACGTCGCATCCGACGTAGTTGAAACCGCCGAACAAGTCGCCGCGACCATAGGCGAAGCATTGAAATACGTCCCCAAGCAGCACCTCTTCCCCTGTACCAACTGCGGCATGGCGCCGATGGAACGCGGCATCGCCGAACGCAAACTCAAAGCGCTCGCCGATGGCGCGGCGTTGGCGCGTGAGCGTTACAAGTAATCCTTCTCATACCTACGCGCGCATTTCAAAACCATGGCGGTCTGGCTGGAAGCCGCACCAATATTGGCTCGCAGGCCGATCGCTAAAATATTGAAAGAGCGCGCGTTGGGGCAAATTTAACCCGGATAAAACATCGCGGAATCTAGGAATGTTATTTCCCCGGATTTCATTTCACTGGGCTATGCTTGCTGCGCGGGATTATGAATTCGTATGCGCCAAGGTTCGACGATCCAAAGCTCCTTTTGAATCGAGCGCGTAGCAGGTAACACAAGAAGTTCTCTCAAGCGCGCGACTATCGATTGCGGATGCAAACGTGGCGGTAACTCAAGTATTGCAATACCCAAACTTTGGGTTGGCGGGAAACGTAAGGTCTGACCGAAATCACGATCCAATGTGATGAGTGCACGCTGCTCGGTTTGATATACTTCAAACAAGTGATCGTAGTCTGTGCCGCTCAATCCCTCTTGCAAAACCGTGTCTACATCATGCCCCGCCAGGGTTAGAACCTCAAGCGCACTGCGCCCCAGATTCTCATCGCGCTTAAACTTCACGCCGCATTTTCGATTGAAATAGGAATGACGTGTTCGCGCGCCATCTCCGCACCATAGGCGAGTGCCGCCCGAATATCCTCGCGTTTTAATACCGACGACTTGATTTTCCTCATTGAAATCCAAAATGACGCTTGGCTTAACTTCTTCGGAATCCGTAATGGCCGAATCATCGAGCTTAAAGTAAACAGCATCGGAGTCTTGATCAAAGTGTACTTTCATAGCGATTTCCTTGGCATTCGGTCAAAGTAAGCTGTTACCAGGCGTAATGGCTTCACAGTGTCATTACAGATGACGCGAAGGAGCCGATCGCCGTTTTCGGCGACGGGATCGATTGCATGTTTAAGCGCTGGGTCGGTCAAATCCATGTGTTACCGGACTGGATCCAGTAAAATTCGCTCCAGCCAATCGAGTTGAATGCCACGCTCTTTAAGCATTGTCTCGGCGTGTTTTGTGAGCGCGTATTCGATCATTTTAGTATTTTACAACCACTCACTGCCTTACCAGTTAGGCCGAAAAACAATGAGAGGTTGATCTCGGTACCACGGTGTTCATTGCGACCTGCGCCTTGAGCTTTTTGCTTTTCCGTCCTTCTACTCGACTCGTCCCAGGGAAATGCGCTGACCACATCAGGTTTTCAATCAAACAGGTTATGATATCCAGGATGTAGCTTGAGGGAGAGCCAGCCAGCATGAGCGACTTATTCATAAGTTATGCCAGCGCGGACCGAGAAAAAGTCGCGGCGCTGGTGCAGCGTTTCGAGCAGCTCGGCTTTTCGGTATGGTGGGATCGCGACATCGCCCATGGCCAGAATTATCACCGCGTCATCCAGCAGGCGCTCGATCAGGCTAAGTGTGCGATCGTCGTGTGGTCGCTACATTCGGTTAACTCAGAGTGGGTGGTCAACGAGGCGTCGAGCGCACGCAAACGCAACGCACTGGTGCCGGTGCTGATCGATGCGGTGGAGCCGCCGCTAGAGTTTCGCCATTTGCAGACGGCGAACCTGCGCGACGATAACCCGAATAGCGAGCACGAGTACGAGAAACTCAAACGCAGTGTGCAGCAAATCGTAGGCGGTGCGGCACGCGCGTCCGTTGCCGCGCAGACGGAAACTAAAACCAAGTCGCTTTGGCAAACGCCCGTTGGCTGGGTCATCGGGGCGGGCGCGCTGTTAATCGGTGTCGCTGCTTTGCTGGTTGTGCTCAAGCAACTCGGCTGGGTCGGTCGATCGGAAAGAATCGCCAACCAGAACGCTCAGCCTAGCGCCGTGCAATCGTTCCCAACAACTGTCAGTACGGAACCGTCGCCCGCTACAGCGACCAACGCCCAGATCGAAGCTGCGCAGCCGGCGGCAGCACCGGCGCAACCCGCTGTGCAAGAACGCGTTAATTTGCTGGATCCCGAGCACGGCGCGCAGATCGTTGCCGCGGGCGAAGAGAACTGGCGCACGATCTTGGAAACAAAACAACCGAAATGCTCGATTATCAGTGGACAGACATTCGCTATCGTGGGGTTGCGCAAAGAACAGCCAACGGCCATCTCTACGCTCGCGGTTTATGTTGATTCCGAGGCCTATTACAATCTGAAGAGACTTACACTGTTCGCGGCGGACGCCGAGCGTGGGCCGTTCAAGAAGATCGACGAATTCGAGATTCCGAATTACAAAAACATGCGAGCGCCGTTTCACGAGTTTAAGTTTCCGCCCGTCACCACGCGCTTTGTCAAACTGCAGGTCGCGAATTTCTACCATGGCGATGGACCCAACGGTAACGTTTGCACTATGCAGTTGTATGGACCGCAGTAGTCGGTACGTTACTTCAATACCTGAAGGGCACTTCGCCAGAACCCGCACCCAGCTTGCCTCTCAGCGATGCATGCCGCAAGGTGCGCATCCCTATTGCCTCCTGGCAAGCCCCGTTGATGGCTATCTGCATAGCCTTGACGCGGTGAATGCGTGAAAAGCCACGCGCTACAAGCCGTTCATTTCGAATTTCATGTTAAAATTTAAATGTAGAAATTGTTAGATTGTTGACTTAAGCTGCCGGTTTAAACTAGCGGCATCAGTTTTTACTTTCTGGTAAATCGAGTAACTCACCTCAATGGTGGCTGTAGCTCAGCGGTAGAGTCCTGGATTGTGATTCCAGTTGTCGTGGGTTCGAACCCCATCAGCCACCCCATCAATGCTTGTTCTGTTTGAGATTAGCCACTATTTTTTCTTCCGAACATCTTCGGAAAAATCGTCCTGTATTCTTGGCCACGTACGCTCGATATCAATAAATAAGTCATCACCATATGGTTCGACGCGACACCCCAAGAACCATGGATAAATTCGCACTCGAAGTCGAGAAAATTAGCCCGGACAACGAAAGTAAGTGAACTGGCCTAGGCCGGAATTAACGGCCAATATCGGAATGTTTAAACTATGTTTATACCTTTTAAAGGAATGATCATGGCGGAAGTTGTATTGGATATCAAACAATTGGGCAATAATCTCGGCGTTCGTTTGCCCGCGACGATTGCACGTCAAGCGCACTTATCTGCTGATCAACGCGTGCGTGTATCGGTCAAAGGGAATCAAGTCTTGATTACCCCCATTGACGATGTAGATTTAACACTTGCACAACGGCTCGAAAAGTTTGACGCTGCACGTCATGGCGGCGAAGCGATGATTGCAGGCGAAGTGCTTGGAGCAGAACGTTGGTAGGCGAGGACGTCAAGAAACCAACGAAAAAACGATTGTCCTGGGTACCCGACAGAATGGAAATTATCTGGATTGATTGCAATCCGCAAGTCGGGCTTGAGATGCGCGATACTCATCCGTTTTTAGTGCTTTCGCCCAAGATATTTAACGAGAAAACATCGCTCGTCATCGGTTTGCCAATGACCACCGCAGAATACAACGTAGACAATCCGTTTGCCGTCCCTATCGGAGTTGCGAAGGGGCGTAAAGCGGGCAAAATGAGCTATGTACTTTGCCATCAATCCGAATCGTTTGACTGGCGTAAGCGAAGTGCGCGAGTGCATCCATTAAAATCCGTGTCAAAGGAACAATTCAAACAAGTTCGTGAGCGACTAAATCAAATTATTCAGTTGGCTTGAATGGGTATTTGAAGGTAATGTCATCTGAAAGAGCGCAACTGTAGCTGTAGTTTTTGTCAGGCGTTGGCTGCGCGTTTGCATGGCGCAACAAAAATTGAGTGGCGGCCTTGCGCAAATGTGTCGTCGCGAAAGGATTTCTGTCGGCATTGAAAACCAAATTTGCCGATCAAAAAATGTTGCGATATCGCGAGCGACCCCTTGCCGTCTTCCGGAAATGGCTGCATTAGGGCAGCTCAAATTGGCACCGTAGCAAGAAAATAGTTCATGGATGTCGATTCGGGTTTAACTCGAACGACTAGTGGGTGAGAGATAAAATTATGAAATCACGCATAGCCTTCAACCAACCAAACGGAGAAAACCATGACTAAAGCAACGAAAGCGCTCAACAAAAACACGATCTGCCTGTGGTACGACGGCACCGCCTTGGACGCGGCCCGGTTCTATGCCGAGACCTTTCCCGACAGCGCGGTGGGCGCGGTGATGCGCGCACCCGGCGACTATCCTGACGGCAAGCAGGGCGATGTCCTGACGGTCGAGTTCACCGTGGCTGGCATTCCCTGCGTTGGGCTCAACGGCGGGCCGCAGTTCAAGCACAACGAGGCGTTCTCGTTCCAGATCGCGACCGACGATCAGGCCGAAACCGACCGCCTGTGGAACGCGATCGTCGGCAACGGCGGCCAGGAAAGCGCGTGCGGGTGGTGCAAAGACAAGTGGGGCCTGTCTGGCAGATCACGCCACGCGCCCTCGTCGACGCCATCTCCGACCCCGATCACGCGGCGGCCAAGCGCGCATTCGAAGCGATGATGACGATGACAAAAATCGACATCGCCGCGATCGAGGCGGCTCGGCGAGGCAGTCGTTAATGTCTAAGACGATTCCGTGGAACTTTCGGGCTTGCAATCTCAAGGAGACGACATGACCGTCAAGCGTATGGACAACGTCGGCATCGTCGTGGAAGACATTGATGGCGCCATTGAGTTCTTTACCGAACTTGGCCTCAATCTTGAGGGGCGCGCACCAATCAAAGGAGACTGGGCCGATGGCGTCACCGGATTGCATAACATGCGCGTCGAGGTGGCCATGATGCGAACGCCGGACGGTCACAGTGGTCTTGAGCTGTCTCGATTTCTCGCGCCACCCGTGGTCGTCGACCACCGCAGGGCCGCGGTGAACGCTCTCGGCTACCTACGTGTCATGTTCACTGTGGAGGACATTGACGACACGCTCACCCGTCTGAGAAAACGAGGTTGCTCAGCGTTATTTTCAGCGATTCCGGCATTGGGCCCGGCAACTTTTTGGAATCCGTGACGCGGCGTTTCCATGGCTCCTTATTATCTTCTTCGTCGATAAAGGTAACGTCCAGAGGATGCACGCCATTCGTGGCGCGAAGGATGGTTGGCTCGATGTCGATCGGCGACATGAGCTTGATCAACGCCAAAAAAGCCCACTGATCTGAATAGGAATGTAAGTCGTCATCAACAAACACACTGCCGCCATTCTCGCGAGATTTCTTCTGCAATGGCAATGCAATCAAGTTACCAAATCCGCCTTTGGGCATCGTGTCTTGATTAGGAAAAAGACGATCGTACGACGTCAGTTTTAGCAGCCGTGTCTGCGCGCAGGTATGACTGATGATTGCGGTGCCGAGGCGGCGCGCATCCCGCGCGGAAACGCTGTCGGAGAAAAATATCCAGGCGTGGGCACCTTTGCCGGAGCGAGAAATTTCAATCGCGACTGGAACTCCCAATTCATCACACGATTTCGCAAATGCACACGCGTCGTCTTTCCAGTCGGCTTCGTCGAAATCAACCGCCAGAAGATGGCAAGTGTCGTCTGTCAGTAAAGGATAGACTTCAAGAGTTCGTTCACCGGCGAGATGATCGTAGATGACCGCATCGGAGAGTGGAATAAATTGACGGTTACTGCAATCGGTGCATTTGATGCGTGGCTTCTCGCAAACGCCGGGGCGCCATTCATTTGCACACGCCGGCGAATAGCCCGCCTTGCCGGTTGTTTTGCTCTCCCAGCGGATTGGGTAGACGTCTGTGCGACCGCGAAACAGTCTACGAAAGAGCGTTACTTTTTCATCGGTGCTGAGTTTGGATGGCTCGAGGTCAGTTTGCACTGTTGCCGGTTGCGTTGGTGGGGCTTGCCACGCAATACCGTGCGTTTCCAGTATTGCGATGAGGCGAGCATTTTCGGCCTGCAATTTGGTCAACAATTCTCGGTCAACCATCGATCTGCGTCTCCGACCGAATGGGTGTACACACCGGCACGAAACTTCTAACGTGCATGCACATTGGATCAATCGTATGGTGGAAAGTGCCTACTGGCCTATTCGGTTTGCGCAGCGCGTAAATCTGCAATGGTTGTCATCAAAGTCATTAGCTCGATCGGAGATAATTCCAAAACAAGGCGAAGATAGAAGGCTTTCGCTTCTTCTGACATGGCGTGTACCAGCAGGCCTCGAATACCTATAGTCTCCGCGGCGTGAATGACGCGCCGCGCCGCGTCTTGAAACAATGCACGGCCCAGCCCCTTGCTTTGATGTGAGCGATAAATAGCGAGCCGTGCGAGAACGACGACAGGAATGGGATCGGGCATGTTTCGTCGAAATCGCCCAGGGGTTGCAGCCGGCGCGATGGCGCTCGACGCAAGCGCGTAATACGCTACTACGGTATTATTGTCGCAAACAACGAAGGTACGCGACGCACCACTCGCGTGGTTCTGCGTCGCGCGGCGTTTTAACCAATCGTCGAGGGACGAAACGCCGGAATCGAATGCATCAATATTGTGACGCGTCACCAGGGGTTCCGGCGCACTGAGCATTTAAGTTGAGGCCCAAAGAACCGGTTTGCGCATCGTTTTACGTAACCGCATATTCGGCTTTGGGGTGGTGTCAAGCCGCGACAGAAATTCGGCATAGACTTCCGGACTCACCGCATAAAAGGTGCGATCGAGTAGGACATCTTCCGCCGCGCGGCGCGCGGCTTCGAGAATGAAATCGGTTCGCGTCTTTCCGCTTGCTTCCGCAGCGCGATCGATTAGATTACGCGCCGTTGCCGAGATGCGCAGGTTCAACGTATCGCGGCGTGGGGAGGGCGTTGTAGTGGCTTTCATAATTTTGCCTTTCAGTTCAGAAATTAACCATACCGCTGCGTAACGTCGTTGTCATTACAATCGTTTGTTATTCAACAGGAATTAAGCCCACCAATTTTTGGGTACGTAATTTGCGCGATAACGAACTTCGTCGGTGCCAGTAATATTGCCAACCCTGCCGCAACCTAGGCGGAAAAAGTGTGTTTAATTCATCAATAGAGACACGGATACTATGTTTGAAATCTTCAGAAGTTGGCGAGACGATAACGTTTCGCCAGTCCCACTAGGCTCATTACCTGCGGCCATTTCAGTTACACGGTACGTGTAACGATGACGCAAATGCGTTAGACTTATGCCTCATAAATACCCTATTCTATGAGCGATAAAATAGATTATGTGACTTATGGCACCCGTTAGAACATGGAACTGGCAACAGGCAGAGTGGCCTGATTTTCACTACGAATCTTCGGCGCTAAAGGAGTTAGAGGATGATTTCTTGCGCTGCTCAGGATTGTTTCTTGGCGCTTATCTGCATGTCACCGAGGCGGAGAAGCTCGCACTTACCATTGATCGTCTTTCCGATGAAGCCCTTAAAACTTCAGAGATTGAGGGCGAAATCTTAAATCGCGACAGCGTGCAATCCTCCATCCGTAGACACCTTGGCCTTACGACCGATCGGCGCTCGGTCAAACCGGCAGAGGCGGGTATCGCCGAAATGATGGTGGATCTCTACCGTAACTTTGCGCAACCATTGAGCCACGAAATGTTATTCAGTTGGCACAGCATGCTCATGAATGGCAGGCGGGACATCGAGCGTATTGGCGCATTTCGCGCGCATACTGATCCGATGCAAGTAGTATCCGGCAGGATTGATGTACCGACGGTGCATTTTGAGGCGCCGCCGTCGTCGCTTGTGCCAAAAGAAATGAAGCGATTCATTGCCTGGTTCAACGCCACTGCACCGCAGGGGAAATGGCCGCTGCCCGCCCTCACACGGGCGGGAGTCGCGCATCTCTATTTTGAGAGCATCCACCCGTTTGAAGACGGCAATGGGCGTATCGGGCGCGCAGTTGTCGAGAAAGTCGTGGCGCAATCGATCGGAAAACCCGCGATGATCGCCTTGTCGCAGACCATTTTTACGCACCGCAAAAGCTACTACGAAATGCTGGAGGCGAGTAATCAAAGCATGCACATCGACAAGTGGCTCGCTTACTTTGCCGACACGATTCAGGAGGCGCAAGCAGCCGCCCAGAAACTCGTGACGTTCATTATCGGCAAAGCCAAGTTTTACGATCACTTTCGCGACCAGTTAAATGAACGTCAGCAAAAGGTAGTCGCGCGAATGTTTCGCGAGGGAATCGCGGGATTCAAGGGAGGCTTAAGCGCAGAAAATTATATAGCCATTACCGGAACGTCGCGCGCTACCACAACACGCGATTTGCAGGACTTGGTGGAGAAGCGTGCAGTTAGAAGAACCGGCGTTGGTAAGGGCACGCGGTATTCTTTGCAACTTTTCGATTTTGCTGGGCCGAACTAATTTTTATCTGGAACATATTTTTGATGGCATGCATGTCAAGGCGGGTGTCGGCCAATGGTTTCTCAATCGGTCGTTACTCAATAATTCTTCCAAAGATCCGTTGCTTTGCCCCGCGAAAATGGCTGATTTTGCTTGCCATATTAGGAAATTATTGACGTAAGTTATTGATTTAATGGCCGCGAAAATTGGATTGTGATTCCAGTTGTCGTGGGTTCGAACCCCATCAGCCCCCCATCGTTAGCAAAAATTTCAGCTTCGACCTTAATTTTTGCTCGCCAAAAAAATCTTAACTGCCGCCGATAGCGGTGCTACTATTTCGCTTGGCTTAAACAAGTTCATCGGGATTCGCATTCGTGTGCCAGCTTCTTGGCATGAACTGTAACGTGCCGACCGACATCGTGTTTTCCCTCACCGGCTTCCAGCAGCGGGGTGGGCGCACCGACGACCACGGCGACGGCTGGGGCATCGCGTTCTATGAAGGCAAGGGTTGCCGATTGTTTTTGGATCCCATCGCTGCGGTGCATTCCCAAGTCGCGGATTTTGTGCGCGGCTATCCCATCCGCTCACTCAACGTGGTTGCCCACATCCGCAAAGCCACCCGCGGCCCGGTCGCGCTGGATAATACCCATCCGTTCATGCGCGAGTTGTGGGGCCGCTACTGGATATTTGCGCACAACGGCACGCTTGAAAACTATGACCCCGCGCCCGGTTATCGTTATCGCCCGGTCGGCTCCACCGATAGCGAAGCAGCATTCTGTAATTTGCTGGAAAGCTTATGGCGCCGTTTCGGCAACGAAGCGCCCGACTACGACGTACTTACCATGGAAATTGCCGCGTGGGCCGATCGCCTCGCCGAATTCGGCGCCTTCAATTTTTTGTTATGCAATGGGGAACGTATGTTTGCCCATTGCTCGACTCGCCTGTCCTATGTCGAACGGCGCGCACCCTTCACCAAGGCGCAGTTGCTGGACGCTGAAGTGGAGGTCGACTTCAACGACGTTACCACCAGCAACGATCGCATCGCCGTCATTGCCACCGTGCCGCTTACCAAGAACGAACAGTGGAGCGGACTGTCGCCCCATGAGTTTGCGGTGTTCCACCAAGGTATGCGTGTGGATTTTTAGTGTTTCCAAGGACGTTAGCGTTGATTTTGAGCGCTAGGGCGACGACGTGGTCGCCGCGCGCTTGATTTTTGTCTTGACCATTCTTCTCCTCGCGATTTCCCTAGTTGAAGTTTCTCACGCGGACGACCATCCCATGTCAAACAAAGACCCCATCGTCATCGCCCATCGTGGCGCCAGCGGTTATTTACCGGAGCACACGCTCGAAGCCTACGCCTTGGCGATCGAGCAAGGAGCGGACTACATCGAGCCGGATCTGGTGGCGACCAAAGACGGCTATTTGATCGTGCGCCACGAACCCAACATCATCCAAACCACCGATGTGAAAATTCGCAGCGAGTTTCAGGACCGCAAACGTAAAGCGATGATCGACGGCGTTGAAGAGGAAGGCTACTTCGCCGCCGATTTCACGCTTGCGGAAATCAAAACACTCGGCGCCGTGCAACAGTTCGCCGATCGCGATCAATCCCTTAATAGTAAATTTAAGATCGCAACGTTTGAAGAAGTCATCGAACTGGCGAAGCGTAAATCCGTTGAAAAAAAACGCACCATAGGCATTTACCCCGAAACTAAGCATCCCACCTATCACCAAACCATTGGCCTAGCGTTAGAGGATCGTCTGGTCGATACGCTTGCCCGCGCCGGTTGGAATCATCGCGATGCCCCGGTCTTTATTCAATCTTTCGAAACGGCGAGTCTGCGCTATATGCGCGGCATCACCAAGGTCAAGTTAGTGCAGTTAATCGGGGCGAGCGGTGTGGCGCTCGACGGTTCGTTGGAGTTTAATCCGCCGTTTGATCGGCCCTACGATTGGGCGGTAACCGGTGACGCACGATTTTTTCGTGACCAGTTGACTGCGCAAGGTTTAGCGGAAGTTCGCCTCTATGCCGATGGCATCGGGTTGTGGAAACGCTACGTCGCCAGTGCCATGGGCGACGCCAGTTTGATCGGATTGGCCGCGTATAACGAGGCAAACCGTAAGCTGCTTCCGCCTTCAAGCTTGATCGACGATGCGCATCGAGCCGGTTTGTTGGTTCATGTCTGGACCTTTCGCAACGAGCAACATCGGCTTGCCGCCGACTATCACGGTAATCCCCTCAACGAATATTTGCAGTTCTACCGGCTCGGGATCGACGGCGTATTCAGCGACTTTCCCGACACGGCTGTCGCAGCGCGAGTGATGCACCGGCTGCAGCGCGACCCGAGCTACGCTAACGATTTCACCGGCAAGTAGGTTCCTCAGCATACTCCGCGATAGAAGTCACGCGGCAAAGGCGTATTTGCGGGAACCCGTGCTGCCCTTGGAGTTGTACAATAGCGAATCGATCGCGCTGCAACGATCCCCATCCGCTACCTCCCATCGATTGCCGGACCTTTGTAGGCACAGTGATAGTTGCGGGGCCGGATACCGATCACGGAGGACTATCCCTCAATGTCAGAGGCATGCCAAGCATGATAAAAAAGTTTGAATCACCGGCCGATGCTGCGTTCGTCGGCGCGATTGAGGCCAACCCGATTTCGTTGCGCGATCACCCCTCGACAGGGTGTACTGCGTTCAAGCTGGAACACCGCGCCGCACGCTAACCTCAACCATGCAAAACGACAAGCCCGACCTGGTGCTGGTGATCGACGACGATGCGGCGATACGCTTGCTGTCGCGCGCGACTCTGGAGCACGACGGCTTCGACGTGATCGAGGCGCCCGATGGCGACACCGGCGTAGCGCTGTTCGCGCAATCGCGGCCGGACATCGTCTTGCTCGATGTGATGATGCCGGGTAAAGATGGATTTTCGACTTGTAATGAACTGCGCCGCCTCAGCCCGCAATCGCCCGTACCCGTGTTGATGATGACCGGCCTGGACGACGTGGATTCCATCAATCGCGCTTATCAAGCAGGGGCGACGGACTTCGTCACCAAACCGATCAATTGGCCGGTACTCGGCCATCGTGTCCGCTATATTTTGCGCTCCAGCCGCGCGCTCGCGGAGCTCGCCGAAAGTCAGCGCAGTCTCGCCGAGGCTCACCGGCTGGCCGGACTTTCCACTTGGGAGTGGGATATAGAAAAAGACACGATGCATTGGTCCAAAGAGATTTATCACTCTCTGGGGGTCGTTGGCTTCGATCCGCCGCACACATCGATCACGTTTTGGAATCTAGTTCACCCGGACGATAAGACCCATGTGCGCGATCATCTGGTCGCCGCGCTCAAGCGCGCGTCTCCGTTCGATGTGGACTACCGTATCATCGCGCCGAACGACGAAGTGCAAGCCATACACGCGCAGGCGGAAACCTTTTTCCGATCCGATGGCCGCGCCGTGCGCATGCGTGGCACGATCCAAAACATCACCGACCGCAAACGCAGCGAGGAGCAGATTCGCCAACTCGCGTTCTACGACACGCTCACCGGATTGCCCAATCGTTTTCTGTTTCAGGAACAACTGGAACTGGCCTTGCAGCAATCAGTGCGCGACGACGCCATGGTGGCGTTGCTATTTCTCGATTTAGATAACTTTAAACGCATTAACGACACGCTGGGGCATCGCGTCGGCGACCAGTTGCTCGAACAAGTCGCTAAACGTTTGTTCACTTCAGTGCGCAGCGAAGACCGCATCCATCGTTCGGAAAGCGGCGAGTTGTTACAGACCGTTGCGCGGCTCGGCGGTGACGAGTTCACCGTGATGGTGAACCACATCGATCAACCGGAAGATGCGGCCCGCGTAGCACAGCGCATTTTACATATCCTCGCAGAGCCGTCGATGGTCGATGGCCATGAGTTGTTTGTCTCCACCAGCATCGGCATTGCGATCTGTCCGAGCGACGGCACGGACATGCAGACGTTGCTCAAAAATGCCGACATCGCCATGTATCACGCCAAGGCCCAGGGACGCGGTCACTATCAGTTTTATAACCAGTCGATGAACGCCACGGCACTCGAGAAGCTCGCGCTGGAAAGCAGTATTCGCCGCGCGCTCGATCGCGATGAGTTCATCCTTTATTACCAACCGCGGTTGGATGGCGCCAGCGGCAGAGTAGTAGGCAACGAGGCGCTATTACGCTGGCGGCATCCGGTTAAGGGTTTGCTTGTACCCGCTGATTTTATCGGCCTCATGGAAGAAACCGGCCTTATCGTGCCGATCGGCGCATGGGTGATCAAAGAAGCGTGCCGTCAAAACAAAGCCTGGCAAGACGCAGGGCTGCCCGCCGTTCCCGTCTCGGTGAACATCTCGAGCTTGCAATTTCGTCAGCCTGATTTAGCGGAAGTGATCCGGCGAGCGTTGGTCGTGAGCAATCTTGAAGGCCGATATCTCGAACTTGAGGTCACGGAAAGCATGTTGATGCAAGACGCGGAATCCACGGTGCGAACGTTAAAGCAGCTCGGCATCCTGATTTCGATCGACGATTTCGGCACTGGATTTTCATCGCTCAATTACCTCAAACGTTTCCCCGTTGACGCGTTGAAAATCGATCGCTCGTTCGTGAAACACGTCGATAGCGACCGCGATAACGCCGCAATCGCCAGAGCCATCATCGCCCTCGCCCGCAGCCTCGATCTCAGTGTGGTCGCGGAGGGTGTGGAAACATCCAATGAGCGGCATTTCCTGTTCGAAAACGGCTGTCTGGAAATGCAGGGATTTCTTTTCAGCAAACCCATCGAGCCCGACGCGCTCGCGCGTTTGTGGAAGAGCGGAGACTTGCTGTCCGCGCAAGCTAGCGGATAACACATAGAGCCCGCGAACCAAAAACGCGCATCTAGAATCAAGCAATACTTTCCTAAGTCTTATCATGACAAACGTGAATCCGAAGTTGTGCCTGCGTGACTTCGCTGCGCCCTGTGTAGTAGAAGATGATGAGGCCGAGGATCTGCAAAGCCAGTAACGGCCCGACGGACCAAATCGCTTCAAGTCCATTCACCAGGTTCGGCAATTCTTTCGTGCTGCCGCGAAAAGCTGCTGCGTAAAGGGCGGAGATGACCGCTGTGGCCAGCGCCAGGATTTGATACACCGATATTTTCGATGCGCCGCGATGATCGGCGCGCAGCGTTTCCGAGTAAACGCGCCACAATTGCGTGATGCCCATGGCGGTGATGAGACTGATGGCGAACCATCCGTGTAAATAAAGCCAAACCGCAAGCAACGCCGTGACTACATAGAGCGTCGCAGTCAGCGCTTGTATCGGCACCACCGGCACGCCGTCGAGCTGGCTCTCGTAGGCGATCTTTTTCGTGATTCGGTGCACCGCGTGATGGCGGTGTGCGAGTGCTACGTGCACCTCGCCTTGAGCCTCGCCGACTTTAGCGACGTAACCGCACTGGCCATCGATGAGACGTCGCGTTCGCGCGGCCACGACTACATCACCTTGGCCGCTGACGCGCTCGCACGCCGAGTGCTGTTCGTCACCGAGAGTCGCGATGCCAAGACCATCAAAGAACTGGCCGACGATCTGAACTCGCATCGCTGCCCAGCCGAGCAAATCGAGTCGGTCAGCATCGACATGTCGCCGGCCTTCATCCACGGAGTAAGCGAGGAACTGCCTCACGCTCGCATCACCTTCGACAAATTCCATATCGTTTGGCACGCCAGCACGGCAGTGGACAGTACGCGCCGCCTCGAGCAGCGCACCGACGCGTCCCTCAAAGGAATGCGCTCGTCGCTGTTGAAGTATCGTTCGAAATTGAAGCCTGAAGCCGCCACTGACCTGGATGCTTTGATCGCCAAGATGATACGGTCCGCCCCACGAACACGAAATGCAAGCGCTCGAAGGCTTTGCGCGCGAGAGGATGATCGATGCGCGTGACGGGTTTGCCATAACAGCAGCCGAAACTGATGCACGCGATGCGGCCCAGTCCTTCGCCGAAGGCGTAGCTGATTGCCAGCGCGGCGAGCAGCGGAAGAATCGGCAGCGGACCCACATCAAACAGCAATCCGATCCGATTGGTCGCAATCACCGCGAGCGGGCACAGCAACACGCCGATAAACACCGCACCGGCGACGGTGAACGTATGCTGCTTGCCTTCGATCAATTGCGCCATCCAGCGTGACGACGGCACGATCATGGCCAATAACACCGCGACCAGCGGGAGCACCACGCTCAAGCCCACGCCCACTGCCCCCGCCATCACTATCATGGCGGCGACTGAGACGACATAGGAAATCGCTGTCAACAATCCGTAGAAAGTGAGATTAAGGCCGATCCAATGGCCGTCGTTATGTTTATGCAAAGGGATCGACGCGACGAATTGCCAGCGCTCCGCGGGTAACGATTTGAATGCCCAGGCGAGGGCGGACACAAACAGAATCGAGAGGCTGCCGACGAAGAGTTCAATCATGATAGTGTTCCTTGTGTTGTACTGATGGGGGTCGCGATCGCAGAACGTACGCGAACATCGGTTTCGACAAACGGATTTCCGAAGTTGCTGGCGTAGCGGGTGACGACGTCGCGACGAATGGAATTGGCGAGTAGATCTGCGTCGAAGTGGATGCGGTTGTGCTCGAACAGCAGGATGACCGTGCTGCCGCCGGGTCGAAACAAACTCTTCACTGCGCCGCGCATCATGAGGCTGCCTAGCGCGGGCGGCGTTGCTGGGCCATATTCCTCATCGCAATAACACTGCTGAATTTCGCCGATCATAAGCGCGGCGATTTCGATCATCGCCACCAAACCCACGCCGCTGCCGCGATGGACATCGGTGTCGATAATGCTGACGCTGCGTCGATTTTTTGAGTAAGGCGTTACAACTTGAATCACCGCCGACGGGTTGCAAGAATGGTAACTGCCGCCGATCTCATAAAAATCCACGAGTTCGCCGGTCACCGGCACGTGATTGTAGTGATACTTCTCGGCAGTCAGTCGAAAGATCGCCCAGTCCGATACGCGAAAGCGATCGTACCAATCGTTTCGATTCGGGGTCAGCAATTCTTCCAGCGCGAAGAACTTTTCTTTAACCGGTAGTAGGCCGGCGTCAGAAAAATTTCCGATCAACAGTTTGGCGTCGGACGGTGACACGATGCAACGCGGATCGTTAGGCAACGGCCGGCATTCCACGTAGCGTATCCGCCGCTCGAACACGTCGCGCACGCTGGGACGTTTCGGGAACGGTGCGACGAGTTCATTCGTGTCGATACCGAGTTCGCGCAGAATGCGCGACGCCGATGAAAAGCGGCTCGCGATCGGTGCGTCGTAGTTGAGATAGGCCAGCAGGCCGGTCATCAGGCGGCTGGTGGCAAGGCGAAAAAGGTAAGAGTTATTTTCCCTACGGGTGGAGTAAAGCCAGGCGATGAACGGATCGGCGATTAATCGCTCCGTCTTAATTGTGTTGCTCGCACGGTCGACGAATTGGTGCAGGCGATGATCGTAAGCGTCGGTAGCGTTCAGCGATTTCACCTTCGGTTATGAGCTGACGGCATGATTCCAGGTAGAGATTTCAAAATCATTGCGGATTTATGATCGATTTGTGACTGCGCCGGAGACCGCGCGGAGATTGCCTGGTGGCAATGCATGGCCTGAGAGCCGCTCTGATATTGCCTCTCCGGCCGATGAAAATATTTTTGCTAATGTCGTGAGTGTATCGCGCGTGGCAGCGCGCTTCCCGCCAGTAGGCCGATTCTTTATAATGGCGAATTACACCATTTGCCGTTCGCAGTCCCGAGTTATCCCATTCCCGCCACCAGACGATAAGATTTTCTAACCATGCGTGTCTCACAGTTTTTTCTTTCGACCTTGAAGGAAGCCCCGGCCGAAGCCGAACTCGTCAGCCACCAATTGATGCTGCGTGCTGGTTTGATCAAAAAGCTCGGCTCCGGACTTTACAGTTGGATGCCGTTGGGGCTGCGCGTGTTGCGCAAAGTCGAGCAAGTGGTGCGCGAGGAAATGGACGCTAGCGGCGCGGTGGAATTGCTGATGCCCGCCGTGCAACCGGCCGAATTGTGGCAGGAATCGGGCCGTTGGGAGCAATTCGGTCCGCAGATGCTGAAGATCAAAGATCGCCACGATCGCGATTTTTGTTTTGGCCCGACCCACGAGGAAGTCATTTCCGACATCGTGCGGCGCGAGATCAAGAGCTATCGCCAACTGCCGATTAATTTTTATCAGATTCAAACTAAATTTCGCGATGAGATCCGGCCGCGCTTCGGCGTCATGCGTGCGCGCGAATTTGTCATGAAAGATGCGTATTCTTTTGACGTCGATAAATCTGGGTTGGACATCTCCTATCAAACGATGTACGACGCCTATTCGCGCATCTTCGAGCGGCTGGGATTAAAGTTTCGCTCCGTCGCTGCGGATCCCGGCGCGATCGGCGGCACCGGCTCCCACGAGTTTCACGTACTGGCGGATTCCGGCGAAGATGCGATCGCGTTTTGTCCGGCGTCGGATTATGCCGCGAACATCGAGCTGGCCGAAGCCATCGCGCCAGAAGCCAAGCAGGGCGCGGCTCTCCAGCCTATAACTAAGGTCGCGACGCCTGGCAAAAAAACCTGCGAAGAAGTGGCTGGAATTATCTAAACGTACCACTTATCGAAGACCGTAAAATCCGTCTTCGTCAAATCTGCTCAACGTGAATTACGCTCTGCTGCTTGTTGCGCGGAGATCACGCCTTAACGAAGTGAAAGCAGGAAAGATTCCGGACTTAAAGTGATTTTGGTCTAGCAAGTTCTGATGAGATACAAGCAAAAGCAGGCGTGCCGGTCGGCTACATGGGCCCAGTCGGCCTGCGCCAATGAAGTGATGATCATCGCCGACCGCACCGTCGCGGCGATGAGCGATTTTATCTGCGGCGCTAATGAAGATGGATATCACCTGACCGGCGTGAACTGGGGTCGCGATCTGCCCGAACCCGGCTTGATCGCCGACATCCGCAATGTCGTCGCCGGCGACCCCAGCCCCGATGGCAAGGGGACACTCGAAATCGCTCGCGGCATCGAAGTGGGACACATATTTCAACTGCGGAAAAAATACTCCGAAGCCCTGTCGGTCACCTTTCTGGACGAGGGCGGCAAATCGCAACATATGGAAATGGGTTGTTATGGCATCGGTGTGTCGCGGATCGTCGCCGCCGCGATCGAGCAGAATTACGATGAGCGCGGAATTATCTGGCCGAAAGCGATGGCGCCGTTCCAAGTTTACATCGCGCCGATCAGTTACAAAAAAAGCGAAGCCGTTCGCGCGGCGGCGGATAAGTTACACGATGAACTCATTGCGGCGGGCCTGGAAGTCCTGCTCGACGATCGCGACGAGCGGCCCGGCGTCATGTTCGCCGACCAGGAATTGATCGGTGTGCCCCATCGATTTGTCGTCAGCGACCGCGGGCTGAAAGAAAATCAACTGGAATATCAACGACGTGGCGAAACAGAAGTTTACAAACTGGACTTGCAAAATGCCATACAACAGCTAAAATTAGGCGCATGAGCTTCGTCCAAAATTTCCGTATTGTCCCGCGCGCCCTGGTCGGGTTGTCGCTTGCCCTAGCGTTAAGCACCGCCCAGGCCGGTGCGCAGCGCGAAGAACGTCTATCGGACAGCGTGAAATCCGCGTTACATAAAGCCGTCGCCGATACGCCCATCACCCGGACCTATTTCGAATCCGAGTCCCACGAACGGGTTTGGTTGGCGGAAATGTCTAATCGCCTAAAGAAAAAATTCGCCGACGAAGAACAACGTGTCGATTTCCTTAAGACCATGCATTACGAGGCTGTGCGCGCCGGTCTCGATCCGGAAATGGTGCTGGGGTTAATCCAAGTCGAAAGTAATTTCCGTAAGTACGCACTGTCGACTGCTGGTGCGCGCGGTTTCATGCAAGTGATGCCGTTTTGGGTCAAGCAAATCGGCAGCAAAGATCATAATCTCTTCAATATCCGCACCAACCTGCGCTACGGCTGCATCATCCTACGCCACTATCTCGATATCGAAAAAGGCGATTATTTCCGCGCGCTCGGCCGCTACAACGGCAGCCTGGGCCAGGCCGAATATCCGACTCTCGTGGTGAATGCGTGGAAAAACAAGTGGACCATCAAAGTTCGCCGCGCCGATAACGAAGGCGATCGTAAGTCAGCGTCCTAGTCGTTTTCCAGAATTTTCCTATTGTCGTCATTCCCGCGCAGGCGGGAATCCATTGAGGGCTTCTTGTTGCGACGGCACTATGGATTCCCGCCTGCGCGGGAATGACAACCTAAGAAAATCAAACGCTAGAATGTAAATCGAAGTCGGGGAAAACCCCATCCACCGGCGTCACTTCAACCTGATCCACCCGCGCGCCCGGCGGTCCACGATGCGCCCACGCCGACATTGCTGTGACGGATTGTTCCGGCCCCTGAATTACCGCTTCCACCGTGCCGTCGTTGCAATTGCGCACCCAGCCTGTGACATTTAACCTTACGGCTTCGCGATACATCGCCGCACGAAAACCGACGCCTTGCACTTGGCCATGAATACGCAGGTGTTGGGTTACTATCATTCGAGATTCACCTTCCCGCGCCCCTGTTTGATCGCGCCTTCACGTTTTTTTGCGGCGATGCGGCGCTCCTTCGAGCCGAGCGATGGCCGGGTCTTGATGCGTTTCTTCGGCACGTGATTGAGTTTTTTCAAGCGCTCGATCAGCCGCTCGAATGCGATGTCTTTATTGCGAAATTGCGATGGTGAATCCTGGGCGATGACGACGACGCCCGATGGCGGATGTTTGAGCCGCAAGGCAGAATTTGTCTTATTCACATGCTGGCCACCCGGCCCGCTGGCGCGAAACACATCGATCTCGACTTCGTTTTCGAGCATGGCACGATCAACGGAATAGGGTGGTGGTACAAGCGCGTTGCGTAGCACTTTTTCTATTAATGGCGGACGGTCGGTCAAGTTTGCCCGACGCGTAGTCAAGCGTCAATGGCAAGTATGGGTCCAATATATTGTCTTTAAAGAGGGGCCCGCAACGAGTATCATTCGGGTGGTAAACGTTCGACCTATTTCATCTTTGGAGGGAAAATGAAACTGCGTATTTCTCGTATCGTTCTAGCCGCATCGCTCGCGCTGCTTGGTTTAGCTTACATTGGCCCGAGTTTCGCCGACGAAACCTGCAACTCGCCCTACACAACCAAACTCATTAAAGGCCAGGAAGACTTCGTTTACGTGTGGGTCTTGGGCGTCGAAGGCCTGGGCGACGGCCAGGACAAGCTCGTCACCGTCGATGTCAATCCTAAGTCGAAGCAATACGGCAAAGTGATCGCGACACAGTCGGTCGGCGGACGCGGCGAAGCACATCACATGGGCTTTACCGACGATAGGCGCTTTTTGTGGGCCGGCGGTTTGGATAACAGCAACATCTATGTGTTCGATATCAATCGCAATCCGGCGAAACCGAAGCTCATCAAAACCATTTCCAATCTCGCCGAAAAAACCGGCTATGTGGGGCCACACACGTTCTACGCCATGCCGGGCCGCATGCTGGTCGGCGCGCTGTCGAACAGCAAGGACCACGGCGGCATCACCGGCATGGCCATGTATAACAACAAAGGTAATTTCGTCGCCAAGTACGACATGCCCACGGACAACGGCGGCGACGGCTACGGCTACGACATAGGAATTAACCCCGGCAAGAATGTCATGCTCACGTCCAGCTTCACCGGCTGGAACAATTACATGATGGATCTCGGCAAGCTGATCAAGGACGGCGAAGCGATGAAGCGCTTCGGCAACACCATGGTGTTGTGGGATTTGAAAGCCATGAAAGCCAAGAAAGTTTTCAATGTGCCCGGCGCGCCGCTAGAGATACGCTGGAGTTTGAAGCCCGGCGACAATTGGGCTGTGACTGCAGCCGCGCTGACATCGAAGATACACCTCATCAAGCAAGACGATAAGGGCGAATGGCAGGCGAAAGAAGTCGCGACTATCGGCGATCCCGCGAAGATTCCGTTGCCGGTCGATATCAGCATCACCGCCGACGGTAAGGGCCTGTGGGTCAACACTTTCATGGACGGCAAGACGCGCTATTTCGATTTGAGCAATCCGGAGGCGCCGACACAGACGTTCGAAAAGGTTACGGGCAAGCAAGTCAACATGGTGTCGCAAAGCTGGGATGGTAAGCGCGTTTACATTACTTCGTCGCTGCTCGCCAACTGGGACAAAAAAGGCGACGACAACGAGCAAGTGCTGCGTGCCTTCAACTGGGACGGCAAAGATCTGACCATGGCGTTCGAAGTCGATTTCACCAAAGAAAAGCTAGGCCGCGCCCATCATATGAAGTTCGGAACGAAATCGTTGCGGACGGCGTTTGATGAAGTTGATAGTGACAAGGTAGCCGCCGTCAAACAGTAGTCCCTTGCTAAGAAAATATGCATCAATTTTGTCATTCCCGCGCAGGCGGGAATCCATTTGGCCTGTGAACGTCAACGTGGATCCCCGCCTTCGCGGGGATGACAGTTTTCGGCGTATTGCAGTACTCGTTGCATGCATACTGTTTTTTTCGGCACAGTTCGTTGCAAGCCACGAAGCCGAACAGCTAACATCGTTAGACTTCACGCCACCGACCCCCGGCAGCTATCAACTGCAACACATCATGCCCGTTCCGGAAGGCACGGTGCTGGATGTCGATGGCAAAGCAACTTCTTTACAGAACTTCACGCGCGATAAAATCACGCTATTGTCGTTCATCTACACCACGTGTTCAGATCCGGAGGGCTGCCCCAGGGCTTATCAAACCTTCGACGATCTCAAAAAACACATCGTCGCGCGCCCCGAGTTCAACAACAAAATTCGCTTCGTCAGCTTGAGCTTCGATCCGTTGCGCGATACGCCGGAGATGATGCAACACTACGGCGGCAGCCATGTGCGCGACAAAAAGGGCGTGCAATGGTTTTTCCTGACCACGCCTTCTCCCGCGGCGCTAGAGCCGTTGGTCGATGGCTTTGGCCAAGACGTACAACTCGTCGTCGATAAAGAAACCGGCAAGACCAGTCAGGAATTGAGCCATGTGCTCAAAGTATTTCTCATCGACGCGCTAGGCGACGTGCGCGAAATTTACACCACCTCGTTTCTGTTGCCGCAAGTGGTGATGAACGATATCGAAACGCTGTTGCTGGAAAAGACAGCGAACTAGGGCCTGTTAACACTAATTAAGGGAGATGCGTTGCGAGCCAAAAACGCCATAAGCAAGGCGCGAAACCACGACTGGCCGGGTTGTCGGTACGTTCGCACTCTCATAATTAGTGTTAACAGGCCCTAAGTGCATTCGCGGCAAGCCCTGAAAGCCAGTATCCGTGCGCTTCTCCTGGCATGCCTTGCCACGAGCAGCGCTGGTATTGGCTCCCAAGCCGATGCTCGATTGGGTTTGCCGCAGATTACCGTGCCCGCCGACAATCCCATCACGCCGGAGAAAATCGCCCTCGGCAAAAAACTCTTCATGGATCGGCGCCTATCGCCGAACAACACCTTGTCCTGCGCCATGTGCCACGTGCCCGAGCAAGGCTTCACGCAAAACGAATTGGCGACATCGGTCGGCTTCGAGGGCAAGAGCCTGCGGCGCAACGCGCCCACGCTACTGAATGTCGCGTTACACGACAGCTTTCAACGGGACGGCGCAAAAGCCTCGCTCGAAGAACAAGTGTGGGGGCCGCTGCTGGCGCCAAACGAGATGGCGAACGGAAGCGTTGAGGCTGTGGTTTCGCGCGTAAAGAATTTAGCGGATTATCGCGGCCTGTTCGAAGCGGCATTCGCCGGCCAAACCGCAGATCAAGAAACCATCGGTCAAGCGCTGGCGAGTTACGAACGCACTTTGCTCGCCGGCGATTCGCGCTTCGATCGTTGGTATTTTAGCCATGATGCAACAGCGTTGTCCGCCGAGGAAATAGCCGGTTTCGATGTATTCAAGCGCGCCAATTGCATCGCCTGTCACACGATCGGCGAACACGCCGCCCCTTTCACCGATAACCGCTTTCACAACACCGGTAGCCAAGCCGCCACGCAACAACAAGCCGCTCAGCCCATCAGCGTGCAACTTGCGCCGGGTGTAAGCGTGATGGTCGATCCGATGAATCTGGCTAATGTTTCCGAGCCGACACAACCGGACGAAGGTCGCTTCGAGGTCACCCATGATCCCATCGACCGCCATGCCTATAAAACGCCCAGCCTGCGCAATGTCGCGCTCACGGCGCCTTACATGCACGACGGCTCCATCGCAACCCTGGCGCGCGTGATCGATTTTTATGCTAGTGGTGCGGGGTGCGCCGTGGAACTGAAAGTCGAATTGTCCCTCGCAGGATCGGCGCCAATTGCTGGCGTTTCTAAATAGTCTGACGGGCGCCAATGCCGTCGATCTAGCCCGCGAGGCTCGTGCGGCGTTCGCCAACTACTGAAAATCTAATGGAAAATCGGGCACCGAAAGCCGAAAAAGTGTCGAAAAATTTTACACTTGATCGAGCGCGAGAAAATATTTTGGTTACAGAACAGTAAATTAGCTTAAAGGCACGAAAATTGCTCGATTTTGCCTAATAAATCAATCAACTCGTTGGGAATCAACATGAAAAACAATCTGATCAAGCTGCTGCCTGCGTTGCTGTTGGGTTTTGGGGCGTCCGCATTTGCCGCGCCGGTGACTACAACGATCAGCCGATACGTTCGTCGGTGGCCAAGATAACGTGAGTCCCGCTCGTGACATTATCGGCGATGCCGAATTCGTTCGATATCGATCGCATGGATGTAACGATTGACCGCGCGGCGGGAACTCTATCCGTTAAGATTGCAACGCAGTGGTACGACCCAACCTCAAATAGGCGTATTTAATTTCGGTGCAGGGCTACGATGTTAGATCACAGGCGATCTTTTCATCAGCACGAACGGATGGGCGCCCTTCGGCGCTGCGCCCTACGATGCGGATGACGCGAGCAACGGCGAGGCGTTGGGAGTATGTGTTCGACACCACCAACAGCAATATTTATGGCGGCGCGTTCGGTATTTCGCTATACCGCAAGATGAAATGGCGGGCCCGTTGGTTGGTACCGATGGAGATGATGGCATCGACATACTCGCGATAACCAAGAAACTCGCCGCACTGTGGCGGCACACAAACAGGCTCAGGTACGGTCACGTGGAGCACAGATGAGTATAACGATGCTAATGGTATCGCATTTGTTCAGTATGATTTGACGCTTGCAGCCTTGGGTATTGACCCCAACGGCCCCATCAACCTCGGCTTCCACTGGACCATGACCTGCGGTAACGACGTGATCGAAGGCGGCGTCGACGGTGGTCCCGGTAACGAAGTGCCGGAACCCGGTATCGTCTTGCTGTTTGGTCTGGGCCTGCTCGGTTTAGGGTTACGCCGTCGCGCAAGCTAGTTACTTACCAGTCCTTCCAAGGAACCGCCGGTGTGGGCGCTCGATGGTGAGCGATTGCACCGGCGGTTTTATTTTGGCTTAGCGATTGATCGTCCCATGTTCAAACTCATCCGCATTTTGTCTGATCGCATTCGCTAGCATTTTTGCCGGCGCGGAGGAGCTTCCGCTTTTTCGATGGCCATCTTCATTACAGCGGCAATGCATGGGAAGAGACGACCCCGGATAAAGCGATCAAGCTTCTCGACGAAGCCAAGATCGGCAAGGCGTTGCTGTCGAGCACGCCCATCGAGGGCACGCTGAAGCTTTACGCCATCGACCCGAAGCGCTTCGTGCCGGAGCTACGGGTTTATCACAAGGCGACCAGCTACGAAACCTGGCTGGTGGAGCGGGCGAATTGGTGGCGCGCCGACGACACGATGCCTTTTTTAGAGGAAGAATTAAAGCGCGGCATTTACGTCGGCATCGGTGAATTTCACCTATTCGGCGCCGAGGCGGAAAGCAATGTGATTAAGCGCTTGGTCAATCTCGCGGTGGAAAAGAAATTGCATCTGCACGCCCACTCGGACGCGCAAGCCATCGAAACGTTGATGTCCCACAATGCGAAAGCGAAAATTTTATGGGCACACGCGGGCATGAACACACCGGTGCAAACCGTGGACGAATGGATGACGCGCTATCCCGCGATGGTTGTCGAATTGTCCTATCGCTACGATATCGTAACCGGGGACGACATCGATCCCCGTTGGCGTGAATTATTTCTGAAATACCCGGACCGCTTCGTGATGGGGAGCGATACGTGGACGCCGTCGCGCTGGCCGGAACTGCCGAGCATCGCGCAATGGTACCGTGGATGGCTCAGCAATCTTCCGCGCGACGTCGCCGAGAAAATCGCCTACAAAAATCTGGCGCGATTTTTAGGAACGAGCTTTCCGTAAATCAAAACTGGCATCGCCAGGAGGCGCTTGTAGCTTGCCTGTCAGGCTATGCCTTGCCACGAAGCAAGCTGGATGCGGCTCGTGGCGTAGGGCGGGATCCCATCCCGCCATTCAAACGTGTGGAAATGGCGGGATGGGATCCCGCCCTACATTAAAACGTACCGCCATACGCGCCGCCGTCGATAAGCAAATTCTGACCGATAATGTAGCCGCCGTTCGCGTTGCACAAGAACGCCGCGGCCATGCCGAATTCTTCGATATTGCCGAATCGGCCCGCAGCGATGGGCTTCATCCGTTCCGCTTCCATGTCCTCATAGTTCTTCCCCGCCATCTTCGCACCGGCCTGGATTCGGCTCACCATGGTGTCCGTGGCGAACAGGCCGGGCAAAATATTGTTGATGGTGACGTTGTGCTTGGCGACGGATCGGGATAGCCCGGCGACGAAACCGGTGAGGCCCGTGCGCGCACCGTTGGATAGGGCAAGAATGTCCACCGGCGCTTTGACCGCAGCGGAAGTGATATTCACAATGCGGCCGAACTTGCGCGCGATCATGCCGTCGACCGTGGCCTTTATCAATTCGATGGGGGTGAGCATGTTGGCGTCGAGGGCCTTGATCCAATCGTCGCGGGAGAAATTGCGGAAGTCGCCCGCGGGTGGGCCGCCATTGTTATTGATCAGTATGTCCGGGTTGGGGCAGGCGGCGAGCACCTTGGCGCGGCCTTCCGGCGTGGTGATGTCGCTGGCGACGGCGGTAATGGTGCCGCTGCCGAGCTTGCGCAATTCCGCGGCGGTTTGCTCGAGTGTCTCGGCGGTGCGCGCGGTAATGGTGACGTTGACGCCTTCTTTCGCCAGCGCCATCGCGCAGCCCTTGCCGAGACCTTTACTTGCCGCGCACACGATGGCGTTTTTGCCTTTGATGCCTAAATCCATGTAGCCTCCGGTTGTTCTTGTCATTCCCGCGCAGGCGGGAATCCATGGTGACGTGCAAGGGCCAAATGGATTCCCGCCTGTCGCGGGGAATGACAGTTCTAATGAAGAGTTTTGTAAATTTAACAGTGACCTAATACGGCATTACCACGTCCGCTTTCGCCGCCGAAATCACGCGTCGAAAATCGTTCTGTATCCGCTTCAACGCGGCCTCGCTATCCGCTTCGAAGCGCAGCACCACCACCGGCGTCGTGTTGGATGAGCGCGCCAGGCCGAAGCCATCGGCGTATTCCACGCGCAAACCATCGATGGTGATGACGTCGCGCGGATTGTCGAACTTCGCGGTTTTTTGCAGGAGCTCGATCAACGCGTAATTCTCGCCTTCCTTGAGTTTGATCTGCAACTCCGGTGTGGAGATGGCGTCGGGCAGGGCGTTCAAGACTGCGTTCGGATTTTTCTCGCGGCTCAATATTTCCAGCAGTCGCGCGCCGGCGTATAAGCCGTCGTCGAAGCCGAACCAGCGTTCCTTGAAAAATACGTGGCCGCTCATTTCGCCGGCAAGCTCGGCGCCGGTTTCGCGCATCTTGCCTTTGATGAGCGAATGGCCGGTCTTCCACATGGTGGCTTTGCCGCCATGCTGCTCGATCCAGGGCTTTAAGTTGCGCGTACATTTCACGTCGTAAATAATTTCCGCGCCGGGCTTGCGTTTCAGCACATCGGCGGCGAATAGCATTAACTGCCGATCGGGAAAAATCACGTTGCCTTCTTTGGTGACCACACCTAAGCGATCGCCGTCGCCGTCGAAAGCGAATCCCATCTCCGCGTCGCTGGATTTCAAGGTGCGGATCACATCTTGCAGATTTTCGATGTGGGCGGGATCGGGATGATGGTTGGGGAAGTTGCCGTCCACATCGCAAAACAATTCGATCACCTCGCAACCGAGTTTGCGAAACAAGGTCGGAGCATAGGCGCCGGGAGAGCCGTTGCCGCAATCGACCACCAGCTTAATCGGCCGCGCCAGCTTGATGTGGCCGACGATGGCATTAAGATAATCTTCCGTGACGTTGCGTTCGCTGTATTTACCTTGGCCTTGTTTCAAGTTTCCATTTTCATAGCGCGTTCGCAATTGTTGTATGGTTTCGCCGTACAGGGTCTCGCCGCCCAGCACCATTTTCAAGCCGTTATAGTCAGGCGGGTTGTGGGAACCGGTGACCATCACGCCGGAATAACCGGCCCATTGGTACGCGGCAAAATACAGCATGGGCGTGGCGACCATGCCGATGTCAATCACATCGATGCCGGTGGCCTGGATGCCTTTCGCTAAACTCGCGCTCAGTGACGGACCGGACAAACGCCCATCTCGGCCGATGACGATGGTTGAGAGCCCGCGCGATGTGGCTTCCGAGCCCAAAGCTTGGCCGATGGCGTAGACGATTTCGGGTGTTAGCGTCTTGTTAACGATGCCGCGTATGTCGTAGGCTTTGAAGATTTCTTTAGGGAGAGAAGTGGCCGTCATGATAGGCACCGTTTCTGTGGGTTCGGGTAAACTCAATTCTATCAAGACGAGCCGATATTGGGTGACACAATGACGAAATCCAAGAAAATCCGTTGCGCCTGGGTGAACGACGATCCGTTGTACATGGCCTACCACGACGAGGAATGGGGCGTGCCGGTTCACGACGATCGCATGTTGTTCGAGTTCCTGATTTTGGAAGGCGCCCAAGCGGGCTTAAGCTGGATCACGATTTTAAAGAAACGCGACAACTACCGCCGCGCGTTCGATAATTTCGATGTACGCAAGATCGCCCGTTACGACGATGCCAAAGTCCAGTCCCTGCTTGCCGATCCTGGCATCGTCCGCAATCGGCTCAAGATCGCCGCGACGATACAAAATGCAAAAGCGTTTCTAGCGGTACAAAAAGAGTTCGGCAGTTTCGACGCTTACGTTTGGCAATTCGTGGGCAGCAAGCCGAAACAAAATCGCTGGAAGACCATCGCGGAAGCGCCGGCGAAAACGCCTGAATCCGATGCGCTCTCCAAGGATTTATTGCAGCGCGGTTTCAAATTCGTCGGCTCGACCATTTGTTACGCGTTCATGCAAGCGGTCGGCATGGTGAACGATCATACCGTCGATTGTTTTCGGTATCCAAAAAATAAACTAGGGTAGGGTGGATCAAGCGCAGCGGATCCGCCAAACAAACTAAAGCGCCATTCTTAGTTGGAGTTTGGTGGATCCGGCGCTGCGCGCCTTGATCCACCCTACCCGGATTTTATTCCGCCGAAAAATAATCGGAAATACTCACCCAGCGCCCATCTTTAATTTGCGCGAGGCGAACTTTGCTATTGCACAGGCGATCGGTCTTGGTGAGATGGCATTCCGGCGCGCCGAACATGTCACGCGGAAAGGTGGTCGATTCCATGGCGTTGTTGAAGGTATCCACGTTGAGATTCGCGCCGGCTTTCTCCGTCGCTTTCGCGAAGATATCCATAATGTAGTAACCATAAACCGAGAACACCGTCGCCTCTTCGCTAAACCTGGTTTTATACTTCGCGGCCCATTCGCGCACCGGCGGATGGGGGTCGTCCAAATAAGGATGGGCAACGGTGTGTATGCCGTATACGCCCTCGACGGCTTTACCGCCGAGGGCGTGTATTAAGTGGGTGTAGATCGGGCTGCCGCCGACGAAGGTTGGATTAAAGCCATTTTTACGCGCTTCGGCAACGGCGCCGACCGTCTCCCGTATGATGGTGCCGAGCACGACGAAGTCGCAGTTGGCCGCCTTTAACTTAGCGATCTGCGACGAGAAATCCGTGGCGCCGCGCTTGAACGACGTCTTTTCGACTAACGCCAGATTCACCGCTTTCAGTCCAGCCTCGGTTCCACGCAGTATTTCCAGTCCGTACTCGTCGTCTTGATAAATGATGCCGATTTTTTTAGCGGATTTCTGTTTGACCAGTTGCGGAACGACCACGCGCATCTGATCGAAATAGGGCGGAAACGATGACATCTTGAGTTTGTCGGCGGGCTCGAACATTTCCCGCGCGCCACTCAAGGGAAAAAAATTGATGACGTTCTTCTCGAACTGAATCGGCATCGCCGCCATATTGGGCGCCGTGCCGATGTGGGCGAGGATGGCGAATACTTCATCGTTGCTGACCAATTTCTGCGCCGCGAGCAGCGCTTTCTTCGGATCGTAGCCATTGTCTTCCACCATGAGTTTAAATTTACGGCCGTTGATGCCGCCTTTTTCGTTGATCTCGTCGACGCGCATTTGCAGGCCGTTGCGGGTTTGTTTTCCGTACGCCGCGACCGGTCCGGACAAATCTTGAATCGTGCCGATGACGATTTCGGTTTTACTGACGCCTTGGCTTTGCGCAAAGCTTAGGCCGGCGGTGAGTGTCGTCACCATTAGGGCGGTGGCGAGACGAGCAATGATGTTCATAGAGACCTCCTTCTTTTACGTTTTAGATAATTAAGCGGCACGATACATAGACTCAATGAGCTCAGTATACTTTTGGTGGACAAACTTGCGTTTTAATTTCATGGTCGGCGTGAGTTCTTCATCTTCCGCCGTGAGGCGTTGATCGATGAGCCGGAACTGCTTGATCTGCTCGACCCGGGCGAACTGCTTGTTGACCTTCTCCAATTCTGCAGCGATGAGCTCTTGTATTTGTTTCGCGCGGGTGAGGCTGGCGTAGTTGGAGAACGGCACGTCGTTATCTTGGGCGAATTTCTCGACGTTATCTTGATCGATCATGATCAGCGCCGTGAGGTAAGCGCGTTTGTCGCCGATCACCACGGCGTCGGTGATGTAAGGCGAAAACTTGAGCTGGTTTTCCAGTTCCGACGGCGTAATGTTCTTGCCGCCGGCGGTGATGATGATGTCCTTCATGCGGTCGGTGATGCGGAAAAAGCCATCGGCATCCACCTCGCCGACGTCGCCGGTATGGAGCCAACCGTCCCGGATCGTCTCGGCGGTTTTTTCCGGTAAGTTCAAATAACCCATGAATACGTTTCCGCCGCGCACCAAAATTTCTCCTTCCGGAGAGATCTTCATCTCATTGTAAGGACACGCGGGGCCGATCGAGCCGGGACGAATGCGGTCGATGGGCATGGCGGAACAGGCGCCGGAAGATTCCGTTTGACCGTAGACTTCGAGCATCGGCACGCCCAGGGCGAGATACCATCTAATCAAGTCCGGGGAAATCGGCGCCGCGCCGGTGGCGAGCAGGCGGCAACGATGGATGCCCATCATTTTGCGCACATTGTCGAGGGCGATCCAACGGCCGATCTGGAATTTGAACTTTAAGAAACCCGATATCGGTTTGCGCGCGATGTAAAGCTCGGCGATTTCGCGGCCCACGCCGATTGCCCATTTATAAGCGAGTTGCTGTAGCTTGGTGGATTCGGAAATGGCGATCGTCACACCGGAATAAAATTTTTCCCATACCCGCGGCACTGCCAAAAACATCGTCGGCGCGATCTCCCGCACGTTTTCCGGTACGGTGTCCGGGTTCTCGACGAAATTCAAAATCGATCCGGAATAGAGCGAAGAAAATTCGCCGCCGACTCGCTCGGCGATGTGGCACAACGGTAAGAAACAAATGCGTTCGTCGCGTTCATCTTGACTCAGCACTTGATGATAGCCGCGCACGATGTGAACCAAATTGCGGTGGCTGATCATGGCGCCTTTAGGCTTGCCGGTCGTGCCGGAGGTGTAAACCAGAATCGCCAGATCGTCGGGCTTGCGAATGTCCAACCGCGTTTCCCACTCGCCCGGATGCTGGGCAACATAATCGCGGCCGAGTTGGCGCAGCGCCGCAAGGCTAATCACCTGCGGATCGGAAAACCGCACTAACCCTTCCGTATCGAACACGACGATCTTACGCAGTTGCGGCGTTTGCCCTCGGATCGCGAGTATTTTGTCGAGTTGTTCTTCGTCTTCGGCGAAGACGTAGACCGAGTGGGAATCGTTGATCAGGTATTCGCATTGGGATGCGGAATCGGTCGGATAAATGCCGTTCACCACGCCGCCCGCACCCAAGGCGCCGAGGTCGGTGAACATCCATTCTTTCACCGTGTTGGCGAGGATGGACACGCGTTCGCCGGGCTCGAATCCGAGCGCCGCCAAGCCCATGCCGATCTCTTGCGCGATCTCGCCGAACTCACGCCAGGTGGTCGCTTTCCAGATGCCGAAATCTTTTTGCCGCAACATAATGCGATCGCCGCGCAGCGCGACGGCGTGGCGAAACATCTGCGGGATCGTGTCGCCCGGTACAACGATATCTTTACTCACTACGACGTTAGGTTTCCACAACATGATTTATGCAAGGCAATTGTTAAAATAAGCATTGCCACGACCCGCATGGGGCGTGGCTCGCAGCAATGCATGCCTGGAGAGCCTCACTGGTATTGCGTCTCCAGCATGCACGTAAATAAATCGAGTTACTTTCATCAGACTATCGCCACACTTTCTTCTTCTTCCAGCGCCGTTCGCCGCGTGCGCTGGACTGTTTCACACCGAGATAAAATTCCTTGATGTCGTCCTTTTCACGCAGGCGCTCGCAGGTGTCCTCCATCACGATGCGCCCCACTTCCAACACATAACCGTAGTCCGCCACGCTGAGCGCCATGCCGGCATTTTGTTCCACCAGCAACATGGTGGTGCCGCGCTCGCGGTTGATGCGGACGATGATATCGAAAATTTCCTGGGTCAGTTTTGGCGAAAGACCGAGACTGGGTTCGTCGAGCAACATCATTTCCGGCTGGCCCATGATGGCGCGGCTGATGGCGAGCATTTGTTGCTGGCCGCCCGACAATAATCCTGCATCTTGTTTGGTGCGTTCTTTCAGAATCGGGAAATAACCGTAGACCTGCTCCAAGTCCCGCTGTACGCCATCGCGATCGCGGCGGGTATAAGCGCCCATGATGAGATTGTCGTGCACCGACAATAATGGAAACACTTCGCGGCCTTCCGGCACGTGGCAGATACCGCGCCGGACGATGTCGGCCGGATCGTTGCGATGGATCGCTTCGCCGTTGAACGTAATCGAGCCTTTCTGCGGATCGATAATGCCGGAAATGGTTTTAAGTATGGTGGTTTTGCCCGCGCCATTGGCGCCCAGCACCGTGACGATGCTGCCTTTCGCCACGGACAAACTCACGCCGCGAATCGCGCGTACCGGGCCGTAGGCGCTCTCGACATTGGCGAGCGTGAGCAGCGATTCAGACATCGGCAACCTTACCCAAATAGGCTTCGATCACACCGGGATGGGACTGCACTTCTTGTGGTGATCCCACCGCCAGCACCTCGCCTTGATTCATCGCCAGCACGCGATGGGACACCCGCGACACCAACGACATGTCGTGCTCAACCATTAAAATCGTCACACCCAAATCTTGGTTGATATCCTGTATCCAAAACGCCATGTCGTCGGTCTCTTCGACATTGAGCCCCGACGACGGCTCATCCATCAACAACAGTTTCGGCTCGATAGCCAGCGCCCGGCCCAGTTCGACCACCTTGCGTGCGCCATAAGGCAAGCCTGCCACATGAGTGTCGCGATGATGCTGCAAATCGAGCAGATCGATCACTCGCTCCACGTGTTCGCGAAAATCTTTTTCCGCTCGCTGTACTTTGGGTAAGAACAACAACTCCTCCCAAAGCGACGTGGCGCGATGCACATGGCGGCCGATCAACAGGTTCTGCAACACCGTTGCGTTTTCGAACAGCTCGATATTCTGGAACGTCCGCGCGATGCCCAGCGCCGCGATGCGATGGGCGGGGACGTCGGTCAGTTCAGCGTCTTCAAACAGTATCTGCCCGTGGGTTACGTTGTAAATGCGGCTGATCAGATTGAACACCGTGGTCTTGCCTGCGCCATTGGGGCCGATCAAAGTAAATATTTCGCCGCGATCGACGGCGAAACTCACATCGTTAACCGCTTTCACGCCACCGAAGGAAACGGACAATTGTTTTACCTCCAGCATCGGCGCCGCGCTGTTCATCGATTGCGTTCCGATTTCTGAAACGTTTTCTGGCGCTTGAATGCGCCCTTACGGTAAAACGGAAAGGTTTGCAGATAAGTGCGTATCTTGACCCAGCGGCCGTAGATGCCGAGTGGCTCGAATAGCACGAAGCCGATCATGATCAAGCCGAATACCGTCGCTTGCAATCCAGCGGCGCCGCCGATGGCCGGCGGCAAAAAATCTTTTCCGACGGAAATCATTTGCGGCAACACGATCAAAAATGTCGCGCCGAAGAACACGCCGTGGATCGAACCCAATCCACCGATGAAGATCATCATCAGTAACTCGATGGATTGCAACACCGTGAATTGTTCCGGCGAGAGAAAACGTATTTTGTGAGCATAAAGCCCGCCGGCGAGGCCGGTCAGCGCAGCGCTCAGCGCGAAAGACATGGTTTTATATTTGGCCAAATGGATGCCCATGCTTTGCGCGGAAATTTCGGAATCGCGGATCGCGACGAACGCGCGCCCGGTCGGCGAGCGCAGCAAATTCAGCACTAAGAAGGTTGCGCTGATTGTGATCGCGAGGGTTAAGTAATAAAACTCGTCGGTGCTATCGATTTTGAACCCCAACCATTGCACCGGCTTTACCATGAGGCCGGTGTTGCCCGCGGTGACGCTTTCCCAGCGCGTCAAAATTTCTTCGACGATCACGCCCAGCGCGAGGGTGGCGATGGCAAGGTAGATGCCTTTCACGCGCAGCGCCGGCAGTCCGACAACGACGCCGGTGATTGCCGACAAGATCACCGCCATCGCCATCGATAATGGAAACGGCCAACCCTTTGCCGCGAGCACTGCTTCGGTATACGCGCCGACGCCGAGGAACGCCGCATGGCCGAGCGAAATCAACCCGGTGTAACCCGACAGCAGCATCAAGCCGAGGCCACAGATGGCGTAGATGCCGATCAAGGCCATTTGATCGATCAGATAATTGGAAAACAACCACGGCGCGGCGAGCAGGAACAGCAACAGCATGCCGTACCAAAACCACTGGCCACCGTGCTGCACCAAACGGATATCTTGATCGTAATCGGTCTTGAAAATGAATCTCAACGCTATACCCGCTTACGGATCGATTCGCCGAACAAGCCATTCGGCTTCACCATCAGCATCGCCAGCACCACCACATACGCGGCAACATCTTTGAATCCTTCCGGCAAATAAAATCCGGCGAGGGATTCGACCACGCCGATAATCAGGCCGCCGACGATCGCCCCCGGTAAACTTTCAAAGCCGCCGATCACCGCTGCGGGAAATGCCTTCAAACCGATGAACCCCATGTTCACGTGGACGAACGTGATGGGCGCGAGCAATATGCCCGCCACGGCCGCAACGGCGGCGCTGGTGGCCCAGATCAAACCGTTAAGGCGCTTCACCGGTATGCCCATGTAATAGGCGGCGAGCTGATTTTGCGACGCCGCCTGCATGGCGATGCCAACGCGCGTGTAGCGGAACAAGACGAATAGAGCGCTACATAGAACCACGCTGGTGGCGATGATGACGACGTGTTCCATGCCGATGATCAGTCCACCCATTTGTAGCGTTTGATCTTTGAATGGCGCAGCCAATGCATGCGTGTCGGTGCCGATGCCGGGGATCATGGTAATCAAACCCCGCGCAGTGTAGCCCACGCCTATGGTCACCATGACGATGGCGAAAGCCGGTTGGCCGAGGATGGGACGCAGCACCAGCCGCTCGGTTACAAAACCAAAACCCGCCAGCACGACCAGCGCCACGAGCAGGACCATCCAATAGGGGAGACCGAAATAACTCGATGCCGCGAGCCCGCAGAACGCGCCGAGCATCATCAATTCGCCCTGGGCGAAGTTGACGGCCTCGGTGGCCTTGTATATCAGCACGAAGCCAAGCGCGATCAGGCCATAGATACAGCCTTGCGAGATGCCGCTGATTAAGACTTGCAGTAACTGCAAGGGGAATCCTCCTGCGAAACCCGGCTCGAGGATGGGTTTCTATTGATTTTGATTGAAGCGCTTAGAGTGTATCGGTAGCTGAGGGGGCAAGCAACTTCTGCGTTCTGGCGATGCAAGCACGAAGCCTGTGCATATCTATCGCACTATGCAACATGTTGGTGCGCCGCAACAACGGCTTGCTTACCGCGAAATCACCCCATGCCCGGGATTGTTACACGTTAACGACGAGCGTTCTCTTGGCACAAGAGTTGCAGGGCGATGATTACTCCATATTGGTTGCAACGAGGCAATCAGTTAGCATGTCATTGCGACTGGCTTCTAAATTATGAGCGAACCGCCGATTCATTTTGAACAATCAAGGAAAACTCATGGCGCCAAAAGATTCATTTCGCACAGTCTTACTGCATTTTTTTGTTTTACTCGGGGTGCTATCTACGGGGGCGTCGATCGCTGCCGACGAGGAGAAAGAAGCGGAAACGTTTATTGAAGCATTCACCAGCGGCAAGCTGTTGCTGAATCTGCGTCCACGTTACGAATACGTCGATCAAGAGACGAAACCCGAGAATGCCGAAGCGTTCACGTTGCGCACGCTGATCGGTTGGGAGACCAAACCCTATAAAGGTTTCGGCGTGACCGTGCAAGCGATCAACGTCGCCCACATCACCGATGACTTTAACGATGATCCGACCATGGCGGCCGTTTCGAGATATCCACTCGTGGCCGATCCCGACGATACGGATTTCAATCAAGTGTATTTGGATTACACGGGACTCAAAAACACGCGTTTTCGCTTAGGGAAACAATCGATCAAGCTCGATAATGTGCGCTTCATCGGCAACGTGGAATTCCGCCAGGTGATGCAGGTGTTCAATGGCTTTACCGTCGAGAATAAAAGTTTACCCAACACCGAGCTCTATGCCGGCCATCTGGAACGGGTCAAGAGCATATTCGCGCTGCAACGGGAAATGAAGCTTGAGATTTTGCATGGCGCCTACAAGTTCACGCCGAACGATGCGTTGATCGGCTACGCCTATTTTCAGGATGATCCCAAGCTTGCTGGTGCGGCGGCGAACGTCACGGATCTGTCGAATCGCATCATCGGTATCCGCGCCGATGGCGGCCATCCTTTCGGCGAAAAATTCAAGCTGCTCTACACGGCGGAATATGCAAAGCAAGACGATTACGCCGACGGCGACGGCAAAATCGACGCCGATTATTTGCGCGTCGGTATCGGGCCGAAGTGGGGTGATTGGTTCTTCCGGTTAGACTATGAACGGCTCGCGAGCAATAACGGCGACTATGCGTTTCAAACGCCGCTCGGCACCAATCACTTATTTCAAGGTTGGGCCGATCAATTTCTCACCACGCCGCGCCAAGGTATAAAGGACACCTATGTAAGTGCGGGCGGCAAGATCGCCAAAGCTACGCTATACGCTGAGCTGCATCGCTTCAAGTCCGATACCGGTGGCATCAACTTCGGCGACGAACTCGATTTCAGCGTAGCTTATCCATTCACTAAACAGTTAAGCGGCAAGGTCGAATACGCGAAGTTTCGCGAGAAAGATGTGTTGGCCGGCGCGGCGCGCAAACCCGATTTAACCAAGATTTGGGTCACAGTGCTGTTCAATTTCTAATGATCTTAAAGCGCTAGTGAGCTAACCAGAGATACAACAACACAATATTGATTGCTATCGACACAGCCGCGACGAGCGCCACAGCGCGACGGGATTGCGTTCCGCGAACGGCATGGGCACAGGCGCAGGGAGCGGCCGCGCAGCGCCGCGTTCGATGGCGAGCAGCAGTTCGTCGGCGGTTTCGAAGCGCTGCTCTGGATCCCGCGCGACAGCTTTTAAAATCAGGTTTTCCAGCCACTGCGGAATATCGGGCCGATAGCGCGTCGGCGGCACAGGCTCGCCGAACTTGGGCCGCTGAAACGGCTCGATTTCGCCATAGGGATATTTGCGCGTCAGCATATGATAGAGCGTGACGCCGGCGGCGTATAAATCCATTTGCGGTGACGGCTTTGCGCCGGCATATTGCTCCGGTGCGATGAAGCTCGGCGTGCCGGCTTGGTCGTGGGTCCGGTCTTGCGGCTCACGACCCGAAATCGCGACACCTAAATCCAGCAGGCGCAGTTCGTCGTCGTCGCCCAAATGAATATTGGCGGGCTTGATATCGCGATGCAGGATCGCGCGGCGGTGCAGCGCGCCCACGCCGCGAGTCAGTTTGGCGGCATGCTGCAATACTTCCGGGATAGTGAAGTGCACGTCGGCATCGAGTTTTTGTTGCAGGGTCACGCCATCGTGCCACGTCATCAGAAAATACAGATAGGTGCGGCGCTCGGGTTTGACGTTAATACGCTGCGGAAAAAATCGCGCCACCACGCGGCGCATCAACCATTCTTCGTGGGCGAGGGCGGCGCGTTCGTTGTCGTCGTCGGCCATGTCGGGCGCGAGGGTTTTCAGCACGCAGATATTCCCGGTTTCCTCATCGCGAACTTTATAGAGTATCGTCACGCGCGATTCGTGCAGAATTTCCAGCACCGTATAACCGTCGATGGTCTCGCCGACGCGCCGACGTGGAGGAGGGCGCAGCAATTGTACTTGCGCGCTGCTGTCTTCGAGATCCGCATCGGGCAACTGCGTGATCTCGATAATAGCGGCGCTGACATTGTCTTGCGACCCGGCGTCGATGGCAGCGTCGCACAACTCGCGCGCCGTCTGATCCGCGTCGGTACATTGCTGCAAGCGTTCCGCCAGTATCTTGTCGCCCAAGGGTTGCCACACACCATCGCTGACCAGCAGAAAACGATCGCCTGGTTCCAACTCGCCGTCGCCGTAATCCAAGTTAAGGTGTCGATCGAGCCCGACCGCGCGGGTGAGCACGTGGCGCATTTCCGGCCGATCCCACACGTGGTCCGTCGTAAGATGAGCAAGCTTACCGTCACGCAATAAATAAATTCGCGTGTCGCCGATATGGGCGATGAAGTAATGGCGGCGGCGCAGCGACAGAGCGGATAAAGTGGTCGCCATGCCGTCCCGCTCCGGATGGGCGGAGGATTGTGCCACCAGCCAGCGATTGATGGCGTTCAACACCCGATCGAGCGCAATGGAAACCTCCCAATCGTCCGGCGTCGCGTAGTAATCCGACAACAATCCGCGCACCGTGTATTCCGATGCTTCGCGGCCACCGCCGCTGCCGGAGACGCCGTCGGCGACGGCCACCAAAATTCCTTTCGTGCTCAACTCCGGTTCGCTGGGCAGCACCATGCCGACGAAGTCCTCGTTGTGCTCACGCTTGCCGGTGAGCGATGCGTAGCCTGAGGTGATTTGGAGGGTGGGTTGGGGCATTTAGAGGTTGACGATGTGTTCTTGGTTATTCATCGGATTCTGGAAATATTTAGCGCGGGCCCTCACCCTCGCCCTCTCCCAAAGGGAGAGGGGATTTATTCCCTTCTCCCTCTGGGAGAAGGGTGGGGATGAGGGCCTTGCGATGAATATTCCCGAAACAACTATCTAACTGAAGAACAATAAATAGATTGTGCCCGAAATTGCGTTAGCCTATTTTTTAAGCAGCATGCTTGAAAGCCGCATGGATACTGGCTCTCCAGGCATGCCATGCCACGAGGCAAGCTAGGAGCGGCGCCCTGGCAATGGCCGCTTACAGATTAGATTCGCGCCGCGGTCAAGTGAGCTGCACCCCACGTCGTGCGCCAGCGGGTCTTAACAGTGGTCAAGCCGCCTAGCGCCAGAATCGCCAGCGCGGCGAAGATGAGAAAGCCAATTTGATAACTTCCCGACAATTGTTTCGAGTAGCCCAGACTCGATGCGAGATAAAATCCACCGACGCCGCCGGCCATGCCCACCATGCCGGTCATGACGCCGATTTCTTTGCGGAAGCGCTGCGGAACCAATTGGAACACCGCGCCGTTGCCCATGCCCAGCGCCCACATGGCGAACATGAATACAATCAGCGACATCCATGCCGCAGGCAAGCCAAAACTTACGATGATCAAGAATATCGCCGCTAGCACGTACATGACGCTTAAGGATTTGATGCCGCCGATGCGATCGGCGAGCCAGCCGCCGAGGGGGCGCATCATCGAACCCATGAATACGCAGGCGGCGGTGAAGTAACCGGCGACTACCGGTGATAAACCGTATTGCGAGTTGAAATAGATCGTGAGCGAAGATGCCAAGCCGACGAAGCCGCCGAAGGTAACACTGTAGAAAAACATGAACCACCAGGCATCTTTGTCGCGCAATACTTTCAAATATTCGGCGAGGGATTTCGCCGGCGGGCAATCGGGACTGTCTTTGGCGACGATGAGATAAAACACGAACACGATTGCCAGTGGAATAACCGCTAGGCCGATGACGTTGTTCCAGCCGAAGGCGACCGCCAAAGACGGCGCGAACAGCGCAGCCAACACCGTACCGGAATTTCCCGCGCCGGCGATGCCCAGCGCCGTGCCTTGATGTTCCGGCGGATACCAACGCGACGCGAGCGGCAGCGCAACGGCGAACGAGGCGCCGGCGACGCCAAGAAAAATTCCAAGCGTGAGCACTTGGGCATAACTATGTACGCCGAAAAACCACGCGATCGTAAGCGCGACGATGACAACGACTTGGCCGATGGTGCCGGCCATCTTCGGCTTGAGATGGTCAACGAGTACGCCCATGACGATGCGCAGCAATGCGCCGGCGAGCACCGGCGTTGCAACCATCAAGCCTTTTTGTGCGGCATTTAAATCAAGGTCATTCGCGATTTGTACGCCCAGCGGCCCGAGCACAACCCAAACCATGAAACTCAAATCAAAATAAAGAAACGCGGCGAGCAAGGTCTGCGGATGGCCGGCTTTCCAGAACGATGAATTCATTGCAACTCCCAACTTAAGGTAATCGGAATTGAGCAAGCCATGTGCCAGTTCGACTATTCCGTGTAATACGGCGCACGGCAATCGACGCATTGCCGAGCGAAACGAGCCGCTGCGCAGACGAATAACGTGATCGCAAGTTTGGTGCGTACCCGCGCATCAGCCGCGCCGTAAAGGTGCGCTAGTACGCTTTGGCGCACTATTTTGATGCGCTGCAACATGAATAAAACAGCGGCTAGCGTGCGGCAAACTAGCGGCGCCCACCAAAAACAAACGTTAACCCTTGAATTTGCAACACGAAATTTTCCGTGGCATTGATTTTGCTAAGTTTTTCATCAATCCTGCGCTTGAAATTCAAAGTCAGCGCGACTCTTTTGAAAATTTGGAATCTCTCGATCGCATGAAGAAAATGAACTTAGTGATGGTGGGTAACGGCATGGCGGGCGTGCGCACTTTAGAGGAATTGCTTAAGATCGCACCGGACCACTACAACATCACGGTGTTCGGCGCGGAACCGTACGCTAACTACAACCGCATTTTGTTGTCACCGGTACTCGCCGGCGAGCAAACCATCAAAGACATCATGTTGAACGATGTCGATTGGTATGAAGCAAACAACATCACGCTGCATCTCGGCAAGAAAATCGCGCGCATCGATAGAGTCAAACGCTTAGTTGTAGCCGAGGATGGCACTGAAGCGCCGTACGATCGCCTGCTGCTGGCGACGGGCTCCAATCCGTTCATGCTGCCCGTGCCCGGGCGCGATCTTCACAACGTGATCAGTTACCGCGACATCCACGATACCAACCGCATGATCGAAGTTTCCGCCACGGCAAAACACGCGATCGTCATCGGCGGCGGCCTGCTCGGCCTGGAAGCGGCGAACGGCTTAATGCTGCGCGGCATGGATGTCACGGTAGTGCACCTCATGCCATGGCTCATGGAGCGGCAGTTGGATAAATCCGCCGGCAAGTTGCTGCAACAATCGCTTGAACAGCGCGGACTCAAGTTCATGCTCGAGACGCAGACCGAGGTAATACTCGGCGACGATAAGGGCGCGGTTCGCGCCATACGCTTCAAAGACGGTACGGAACTGCCCGCCGAACTCGTAGTAATGGCGGTAGGTATACGGCCCAACACCGAATTGGCAGAATCAGCGGGCCTGCACTGCAATCGCGGCATCGTCGTGAACGACACCATGCAAACCTACGATCCGCGTATTTATGCCGTAGGCGAATGCGTGAACCATCGCGGCATCGCTTATGGCCTGGTGGCGCCGTTATTCGAGATGGCGAAAGTCGCCGCCAATCATTTGGCGCTGATGGGCATCGGCCGCTACTCGGGTTCGGTGACCTCCACCAAACTCAAAGTTACCGGCATCGATTTATTTTCAGCGGGCGAATTCAACGGCGGCGAGGATACGGAAGAGATTTTGTTGACCGACACCGTGGGCGGTGTTTATAAAAAACTCGTCATCCGCAACGACACATTGGTTGGCGGCGTGTTGTACGGCGACACGGTGGATGGCGCGTGGTATTTCAAGCTCATCCGCGAAGGCAAAAAGATCAACGAGATTCGCGATCATCTGATGTTCGGCGAAAGCAATCTCGGCGACACGGGACATCTCGGGCAAAACAAAGCTGTCGCCATGACCGACGAAATGGAAGTGTGCGGCTGCAACGGTGTGTGCAAAGGTGTGATCGTCAAGGCGATCAAGGAAAAGGGCCTGTTCACTTTGGACGAAGTGCGTAAACACACCAAGGCGTCATCGTCATGTGGTTCGTGCACAGGCTTGGTGGAACAACTGTTGATGTTCGTCGCCGGCGGCGATTATTCCGCCGCGCCCAAGACCAAAGCGATTTGCGGCTGTACCGATCGTACCCATGGCGACGTGCGCCAAGCGATACGGGCGGAGCATTTGTTGTCCATCTCTCAGACGATGCAGATGCTCAATTGGCGTACGCCCAACGGCTGCGCGACGTGCAGGCCGGCGCTGAATTATTACTTGATCTCAACTTGGCCCCACGAGGCGCAGGACGATCCGCAATCGCGCTTCATCAACGAGCGCGCCCACGCGAACATTCAAAAGAACGGCACCTTCTCGGTTATCCCGCGCATGTGGGGCGGCACGACCAATTCGTCGGAACTGCGGCGCATTGCCGATGTGGTCGATAAATATAAGATACCGACCGTGAAAGTCACCGGTGGCCAGCGCTTCGATCTCTTGGGCATCAAGAAAGAAGATTTGCCGAATGTATGGCGCGATCTGGATATGCCGTCGGGCCATGCGTACGCGAAGGCGTTACGCACGGTGAAGACCTGCGTCGGCTCGGAGTGGTGCCGCTTCGGTGTGCAGGATTCGACCAACATGGGTATCGATCTCGAGCGCGAACTGTGGCGCATGTACGCGCCGCACAAGGTCAAGCTCGCCGTGTCCGGCTGTCCGCGCAACTGCGCCGAATCGGGCATCAAAGACGTAGGTGTCATCGGCGTGGAATCCGGCTGGGAGCTGTACGTCGCGGGCAACGGTGGCATCAAGACCGAGGTCGCGCAGTTCTTCGTCAAAGTGAAAACCCGCGAAGAAGTGTTGGAATACGCCAGCGCATTTTTGCAACTTTATCGCGAAGAAGGTTTTTATCTCGAGCGCACCGTGCATTTCGTCGCGCGGGTCGGTCTCGAGTATTGCAAATCGAAAGTCGTCGACGACGCTGAGAACCGCAAGGCGCTGTATCAGCGTTTACAGTTTTCGTTATCGGGCGAACCAGACCCATGGAAGGCAGATGGACAAAAGCGCTATGGCGTCACGCCGCAGCGCGACTTCGAAGCATTGGCGGTGTAATATTATGAAGAATGCCTGGATAAAAGTTTGCGCGCTCGAAGATATTCCCGTATTGGGCGCACGCGTGGTGCGGCGCGATGAGGGAGATATCGCGGTATTTCGGATCAACGAGAACGAAGTCTTCGCCCTGCGCGATAAGTGTCCTCATAAGGGTGGGCCGTTATCGCAAGGCATTGTATTTGGGAAACGGGTGGCATGTCCGTTGCACAACTGGGTGATCGAACTTGAAACTGGCAAAGCCATTGAACCCGACGAAGGATGTACGCGAAGTTATCCGTGCAAAGTCGAAGAGGGTGTCGTGTTTCTCGACCCGAAACCGCAAGCAAAAATAAAATCCACCGAGGCTCAAGCAGCCTAGATCATGGCGACCACCAAAGCGACCTGCCCCTATTGCGGTGTGGGCTGCGGCGTTCTGATCGAAAGCGAAGGGACGCAAATTATCCAGGTGAAAGGGCGATCCCGATCATCCGGCTAACTTCGGCCGTCTGTGCACTAAAGGAGCTACCTTACATCTCACGGCCAAGCTCGATGGCCGCGCGTTGTTTCCGGAAATACGACCGCGCCGCGATCTACCGCGGCAGCGGCAATCGTGGGATAACACATTGTCGTTTCTTGCTCAGCGTTTCGCCGATTGCATTCGCACTCACGGCCCCGATTCCGTAGGGTTCTATATTTCAGGACAGTTGCTCACCGAGGACTACTACGTTTTTAACAAACTCGCTAAGGGTTTAATCGGCACCAATAACGTCGACACCAATTCGCGATTGTGTATGTCATCGGCGGTTGCCGGATACAAGGCGACCCTGGGCGCCGACGCGCCGCCCGGCTGTTACGAAGATATCGATCACGCCGATCTGATCTTCATCGCCGGTTCGAATACGGCCTTTGCCCATCCGATTCTGTTTCGACGTATCGAAGCTGCGAAAGCGAAGCGGCCTGACATGAAGATCATTGTGGTCGATCCGCGCCGCACCGACACGGCTGCATTTGCGGATCTGCATTTGCCTATCTTACCGGGTACCGATGTGGCGCTGTTCAATGGACTGCTGCATCTTTTGCTTTGGGAGGGTCACGTCGATCACGGTTACATCGCGGCTCACACGGAAGGCTTCGATGCGTTGAAGCAAACCGTGCGCGACTATCATCCGAAACTGGTTGCGGATACCTGCGGCATCTCAGAAACAGACCTCGCGCTAGCAGCAAAGTGGTTTGGCGAATTGCCTGCGGTCTTATCGCTCTATTGCCAAGGGCTGAACCAATCGAGCCGCGGTACGGAAAAAAACGCAGCGTTGATTAATCTCCATCTTGCCACTGGGAAAAATCGGCAAACCCGGCTCTGGGCCATTTTCGCTAACGGGTCAGCCCAATGCCATGGGTGGCCGCGAAGTGGGGGGCATGGCCAATCTGCTGTCGGCCCATCGCGATATGGCGAATGCCGATCACCGCGCCGAGGTCGCGGCCTTGTGGGGAGTGCCCGATGTGCCGAGCAAGCCGGGCAAGACGGCGGTGGAAATGTTCGACGCCGTGGCGAGCGGCGAAATCAAAATGCTGTGGATCGCGTGTACCAATCCGGCGCAATCGATGCCCGATCAAGCAAAAATACGCAAAGCGCTCGACAAAGCGGAACTCGTCATCGTGCAAGAGGCGTATGTCGATACGGAGACTGCTGCGCTTGCGGACGTCATCCTGCCCGCTGCGACTTGGGGCGAGAAGGAAGGTACGGTGACGAATTCCGAGCGGCGCATTACTCGCTTTAAGCCGGCGATTGCCGCGCCTGGCGAAGCGCGGGCCGATTGGCGCATCGTCGTTGATTTCGCTCAGCGCTTAGAAAAATTTCTGCGTCCTGATTCGGCGACGTTGTTTCCCTACGAAACCACCGAGTCGGTTTTCAACGAGCATCGCGAGACCACGCGCGGACGCGATCTCGATATCACTGGGCTCTCCTACGACTTACTCGAAACCCAAGGCCCGCAGCAATGGCCGTTTCCGAGTGATGCTCAACGAGGGCCGCTTGCACGGCTCTATGCTGATGGAAAATTTCCGACCGCATCGGGCAAAGCCAAGTTTTTCAATACAACCTTCAAAGCCGTCGCCGAGGCGGCGAATGCGCAATATCCGCTGCGCCTCAACACCGGCCGCATGCGCGACCAGTGGCACGGCATGAGCCGCACGGGGAAGGTCGCGCGGTTATTCGAGCATGTCGCGACACCGGCTCTCTCCATGGCAAAAGTGGATATGGCGAAGCGCGGTCTGGAAGAGGGCGGTTTAGTTCGCGTGCGTTCTCGTCGCGGCGATGCCGTGCTCCCCGTGAACGCGACCGAGGAGCTTCGCGCCGGTCAAGTTTTTCTGCCGATGCATTGGGGTAGCCGCTTCATGGCGGGCCTGGGCATCAACAGTTTGACCCTGCCGACCTTCGATCCTTATTCGAAACAACCGGAATTGAAACACGCGGCCGTGCAAGTCGAGAAGATCGATCTGCCGTGGCAATTCGTCGCGATGGCGACCGGCGAACCGGAAGAAGCGGGTTCGGCGCTCGCTCGATTAGCCGAATTGCGCGCGCACCTCAGCGCGTTCGAATATGCGTCGGTCGGACTTTTCGGTTACAGCCAAGAGAACGTAATTCTGCGCGCCGCGGCGAGCGTGCCGTTATCGGCGAGCTTTGTCGGGCAGATCGATCGCATTTTAGGATTGAACGATGCCGACGATGTGTTGCATTACGAGGATCGACGCCGCAACATCGGTCGCAAGATACGTATTAAAGACGGCAAGCTCGCGGCGGTGCGTTTGTCCGGCGATGCGGCCGCTAAGGATTGGTTACGGGATTGGCTCGCGCAAGGAACATCCGTTGCGCACCTGACCCGCGTGTTACTTGCGCCGAGTGCAAAACCACCGCAGAATTTCGCGCCGCGAGGCCGCGTGATCTGCAATTGTTTGAACGTTTCGGAATCTGAAATCATGGCCCACTTGAAATCCATCCCTGTACGCACTTCCGACTCTTTGAATGGACTGCAAACCGTGCTCAAATGCGGCACCGAATGCGGGTCCTGTTTACCGGAATTACGCCGCATTATTCAAACGGAAATTTTGGAGGCCGCATGAGGACTACACGTAAAGGTAAGGTGGCCCTAGTCGGCGCGGGTCCCGGTGATCCCGAACTGTTAACGCTTAAGGCAGCGCGAGCGATCGCGAATGCAGATGTCATTCTTGTCGACGATCTCGTCAATCCGGCCGTATTGGAGCATGCAGGCGAAGACGCTCGGATCGTCCATGTCGGCAAACGCGGCGGTTGCAAATCGACACCTCAGGCTTTCATTGAACGACTCATGATCGCAGAGGCAATCGCCGGCAATAGCGTGGTCCGACTAAAAGGCGGTGATCCATTTATCTTTGGCCGCGGTGGCGAAGAGGTCGCCGCGCTAACGGCTGCGGGAATCGAGTATGAAGTTCTGAACGGCATCACCGCCGGGATTGCCGCTCCGACATCGATCGGCATTCCCCTTACCCATCGCGATCTTTGCCACGGTGTGGCTTTTATCACCGGACACACGAAAGCCGACGGAACGATACAATGGCAACCGTTGCTGGCGGCGGGACTGACCCTAGTTGTCTATATGGGCATCTCAAATTTGCCGGACATAGTAGCGGAGCTCTGCGCTTGTGGCACGCGCGCAACGATGCCTATCGCCGTGATTCAGGACGCGACTCTACCGAGCCAACGGGTATTGATCTGTACGCTTGAGACGGTGGCCGTAGAGGTGGCAACTCACGAAATCGGGAGTCCTAGCATCATCATCATCGGTGAGGTCGTCACACTAAACCGTGCCGTAACGATCGCCGCGAGTGCGCGAGAGCGAATCGAGCCGCAAAGAATCGTCACCGCGTAGTAACCCATAAAACGCGATCGCCAGCCGGGGTCTTTTTCAACAGAGCGAAATGCTCTATAATCCGCGTCTTACGATTGAGTGCGATAGCGCTTACTCCTAGCTTCTTAAAGTAACTCAGCAACGCACCGAATATTCCCCGATAGCTCAGTTGGTAGAGCGACGGACTGTTAATCCGCAGGTCCCTGGTTCGAGCCCAGGTCGGGGAGCCAAT